>CAVXSI010000015.1:0-344070 GCA_963764365.1 uncultured Solirubrobacterales bacterium | reverse complement strand
CCGCGCGACGGATCTCCGCTGCGTTCAGCGAAGGGACAGCGTCAGAGGAGCCGCAGCGCGCATAGGATCGGGGGCGGCGTGGCGAGCGAGAGGGAGACGCGGGAGCATCTGATCGATCCGCGCCTGGGGGCAGCGGAATGGCCTGTTATGGCTTCCCGGAAGGCGACGCCGGAGACATCGCTTTGGCCAGCGGCGATCCCTGAGCTGCCGACGCTTGAAGGCCCCGCGGACTACGCGCTATGTGTAGCGCAGCGGGTTCAAGCTGTAGTCGAGGCCAAAAAGTTGACGGTCGGCCCGCAAGGCGCTCTCACTCAAGCGGAACGCTATTCGCGAGGGATTCAGCAACAGCCGCGCTGGCAGGGCGAATACGGCGTGCCATTTCTGTACTCGACCAATGGCGAGCAGATTCGCTTCCACGACGTTCGCCGTGAGCAGAACCGATCACGCTGGGTGGCTGGCTTTCACACTCCTCAGGCACTGAACGAGATGCTGAAGCGCGACTTCGACGCAGAGCTGGCAAATCTCGACGATCGGGCGCAGAACCCGCGACTTCGGCCCTACCAAGCAGAGGCCAACGCTGCGATCGAGCAGGGGATCCGCGAAGGCAAGCGCAAGTTGCTGGTGGCGATGGCGACCGGCACTGGCAAGACCTTCACGACGGTCAACCAGGTCTACCGGCTGATGAAGTCCGGGGTCGCGCGACGCGTTCTGTTCCTGGTCGATCGCCGGGCGCTCGCCGCCCAGACGGTGCGTGCGTTCGCTTCCTTCGAGGCAGAGCCCGGACTGAAGTTCGACAAGATCTACCAGGTCTATTCAGCCAGCGCTTTCAGCAGGCGGACCTCGGCGACGACGAGCCAGTTCGACCCCAAGGTGCTGCCCGAACTCGCTACCTGACCGCGCCGAAGCTCGGCGACGCCTTCGTCTACGTCTGCACGATCCAGCGGATGGCGATGAACCTGTTCGGCGGCGAGAACGCGCCTTCGGCGTCGACGACGAGGCCATCGACGACGACGCCGACCGGCTCGACATCCCGATCCACGCCTTCGACCTGATCGTTGCCGACGAGTGCCACCGCGGCTACACCGGCGAGGACCAGTGTCGGTCTGGCGCGACACGCTCGACCACTTCGACGCCATCAAGATCGGGCTGACCGCCACGCCGGCCGCCCACACGATGGCCTACTTCGAGAACCTCGTCTACCGCTACGACTACGAGCGACGCCGTCCGTGACGGCTACCTTGTCGACTACGACGTCGTCGCGCGTCGAGTTCCGACGTTCGCATCAACGGCGTCTTCCTCCAAGAGGGCGAGCAGGTCGACCTCGTCGATCCCGAGACCGGCGCCGAAACAGCTCGACTTGCTCGAAGACGAGCGGGCATTCGACGCCTCGGCCGTCGAGCGCGACGATCACCGCGCCCGACTCCAACCGCAAGATCCTCACCGAGCTCAAGCAGCTACGCCGACGAGCACGAGGCCGAGCACGGCCGATTCCCGAAGACGCTGATCTTCGCCGCCAACGACCTGCCGCACACCTCCCACGCCGACCAGCTCGTCGACAGGCCAGCGAGTCTTCGGCCAGGGCGACGCCTTCGTCGCCAAGATCACCGGCCGCGTCGACCGCCCCTTGCAGCGCATCCGCGAGTTCCGCAACCGCCCCAAGCCCGGCATCGTCGTCACGGTCGACCTGCTCACCACCGGCGTCGACATCCCGGACCTGGAGTTCATCGTCTTCCTGCGCCCGGTCAAGTCGCGCATCCTGTTCGAGCAGATGCTCGGTCGTGGCACCCGCAAGGGCGAGAAGGCACCCGGACAAGGATCGCACTTCACCGTCTTCGACTGTTTCGACGGCACGCTGATCGAGTACTTCCGCAAGGCACCACCGGCATCACCGCCGAGCCGCCGGAGGGCGATGGCAAGCGCATCGACGCAGATCATCGAGGACATCTGGCAGAACCGCGACCGCGACTACAACATCCAAGCGGCTCGTTCAAGCGCCTGCAGCGCATCGACAAGGACATGACCGGCGAGGCCCGCGAGCTGTTCGCGCCGCTTCGTCGACGACGGCGATCTTGGCGGCTTTCGCCGAGCGGCTTCCGGGCCTGCTGCGCGAGCGTCTTCATGCCGACGATGAAGACGCTGCGTGACCCGGACTTCCAGCGCCTGCTGGTGAACTACCCCCGCCCGCAGCGTACGTTCATCGTCGCTTCGCAAGTCACCGATGCCGTGTCATCGGATTGGTTGATCAGGGGCGGCGATGGCCGCCAGTACAAGCCCGAGGACTACCTCAAAGCCTTCGCTGCGTTTGTCCGTGAGGAAGCCGAGAAGATCGACGCGCTCTCCGTCCTTCTCTCGCGGCCCAGCGACTGGAAGCCTGAGGCGCTGATCGCGCTTTGCGAAGCGCTCAAGACCGCGCCCGAGCACTTCACCGAGGAGAATCTCGAGCGCGCCCACCAGGCCGCCTACCACAAGGCCCTGGTCGACATCATCTCGATGGTCAAGCACGCCGCACTCGAAACCGCGCCGCTGCTGACCGCCCAGGAGCGCGTCGACACGGCCATGCGGCAGATCACCGAAGGCCGCGACCTAAACGATGAGCAGGCGGCCTGGCTGGAGCGGATCAGGCTGCACCTGATCGAGAACCTCTCCATCGATCGCGAGGACTTCTCGCTGTCCCGGTGCTCTCCGACTACGGTGGTTGGGGAGATGCCAACAGAGCCTTTGATGGGCAGCTCGCTGAGCTGCTGACCGACGTGAACAGGGAGCTTGCCGCCGCATGACGGACGTCGTTTCACGCCTCTGGGGATTTGCCAAAACCTGCGCCACGATGGCATCGACTACGGCGACTACATCGAGCAGATCACTTATCTGCTGTTCCTTAAGATGGCCGATGAGCAGGGGCGTCGAGTTGCCCAAACAGACCGACTGGCCCCACCTACGCTCTCAGAGTGGGGTCGGGCTCGTCGAGCACTATGAGGACGCTCTGCGCACGCTCGGAAAGCAGCCCGGCATGCTCGGTGACATCTTCGCCGGAAGCCAGAACCGGCTGACCAACCCTGCGACCCTAGCCCAACTCATCAGTCCGTCGATGAGACCGAGTGGACGAGCCTGGAGGTCGACGTGAAGGCCGCCGCGTTCGAGGGGCTGCTGGAGAAAGCCGCCGCCGAGGGCAAGAAGGGCGCCGGCCAGTACTTCACGCCGCGCCTGCTGATCCAGTCGATCGTTCGACTTATGCAGCCCGACCCCCGTGTTGCAAAGACCTTCGCCATCGGCGACCCGGCCTGCGGCACCGGCGGATTCCTTGTCGCCGCGTATGAGTGGCTCAATGAGGAAACCGGGGGCGCCTTCCACCGCGACATCGCCAAGCGCATCCGCACCAAGACCTACTACGGGCAAGAGCTCGTCGCCCGGCCGCGCCGGCTGGCACTGATGAATCTCTACCTCCACCAGGTCGAGCCGCACATCACGCTATGGTGACTCGATCTACGAGGCACCTGACCAGTCAGCGCTTCGACGTCATCCTCACGAACCCGCCATTCGGGACCAAGGGCGCCAACCAAGCGCCGGTCCGCGACGACTTCGTCGTCGAGACCTCCAACAAGCAGCTCAACTTTGTCCAGCACGTCCTGACGCTGCTCAAACCTGGCGGTCGCGCCGCCATCGTGGTGCCAGACAACGTTCTGTTTGCCGATCAGGCCGGCGAGGTCTTCAAAGTCCTGATGGAGGACTGCAACGTCCACACCGTGCTGCGCTGCCCGCGCGGCACCTTCGCCCCCTACACCGCTGGCACGAAGACCAACGTCCTGTTTTTCACCAAGGGGGAGCCGACCAAGACGCTCTGGCTCTACGACGCTCGCGCCAACGTTCCCAGCATCACCAAGAAGGCCCGGCCGCTCACGCCGGCGCACTTCGCAGAGTTTGAACGCTGCTATGGCGAAGACCCAAACGGCAGGACGAAGCGCTCAGAAAGCGATTCACCCGACAGCCGCTGGCGCAAGTTCAGTCTCGACGAGATCATCGAGCGCGGCTACAAGATCGACAGCTTCAAGTGGCTGCGCGACGATGAGCTTGACAACCCCGACGAGATGCTCGACCCAGCCGAGCTTGCCACCGGCGCCATCGCTGGGCTCCAAGCCGCTACCGCAGAGTTGCACAAGCTGCAGAAGCTGCTCGACGATACAGAGGTCGTGACGTGAATCGCCGCGACGGAAAACGAGCGCTGCCGCAGGGATGGACAAGCGTAACCCTCGGTGATGTCGCCGAAACGCAACTAGGGAAGACCATCAACCCTGCGGAGAAAGGCAAAGACCCGCAACTTCCCTATCTTCGTAGTGCAAACGTTCAATGGGGGCGTATCGATCGGTCTGACATTTCGGAGATGTACTTCTCCGATGCCGAGCGCGAGTCACTGGCTATCGAGACTGGGGATCTTTTGGTGTGTGAGGGGGGTGAGGCGGGTCGAGCTGCGGTCTGGTCGGGGGACGATTCCCGGATTCTTTACTTCCAAAATGCGCTCCACCGTGTGCGCCCGCGAGCTGATGCTGTCGACACTGCATGGCTCTATCACCAATTCAGGTTCCTGGATGCGGTTGGGATTCTCGCGGAGCGCTCGCGTGGCAACACGATCCGACACCTCTCACAGCGTGCGGTTCGTGGGCTTCCTATCTTGCTTCCGCCGCGACCAGTTCAGCGGTGCATCGCTAAGCGTCTCGACGAAATCGAGCGCCATCGTACGTCCGCTGAAACCAATCTCCAGACTGCTCGTACCGGTCTGGAGCAGCTCCGGGGCGGCGTGCTTGCAGCGGCCTGCTCAGGGCGTCTAACCGAGGACTGGCGCGAGGATCATCCCGACACGACATCCGATCAACTCCATGCCGAGTTGATCAAGGCAGGACAGACCGCCAAAGTTCGGCCAGCGGCTACGTTCGATGAGTACGGCCTCACCTCCGAGGTTCAGCTGGAGTTCCTCCCTTCGTCGTGGAGCCTGGTCCGGCTCGGCGACATACTCAAAGTCGGCACGGGCGCAACTCCCTTGCGCAAGAACCGGGCGTTCTACGACGACGGCACGATTCCGTGGGTCACGAGCGGAGCCGTCAGCGCCGGAACCATTACGTCGCCAACTGAACTGATTACGCCACTTGCGCTCAAAGAAACGAACGTTAAGCTGTTTCCCCCGGGAACGCTGCTCATCGCTATGTACGGCGAGGGACAGACTCGCGGACGGGTCGCAGAGTTGGCGATCGAGGCCAGTACCAACCAGGCCGTCGCTGCGGTGCTGTTCACCGAGATATCCGGGCCCCTCAGGCCCTTCATCCGACTGTTCTTCGAGGACAGCTACCGGCGAATGCGCGCATTGTCGGTTGGCGGAGTCCAGCCCAATCTCAACCTTGGAATGATCAAGGACACATTGCTCCCGTTGCCCCCGCGCGAGGAGCAGGATGAGATCGTCCGACGCGCAGATGTGGCGCTCGAAGGGGCAGATCGCCTCACTGCCCAGATTGAACAGGCTCAAGAAACGCTCGATAATATTTCCCGAGCGTCGCTCGTCAAAGCGTTCCGCGGCGAGCTCGTAACCACTGAGGCCGTACTTGCCTCCGAAGAGGAACGCGACTTCGAGTCTGGCGAGGAACTGCTCACGCGAGTTATGGCGGACAGGGGCGATCGCAGCGACAACGGTCGACGGTAGCGATTCAACTGATTGCCCAGTTCACGCTCGCCCTAGCACGAACCGCGCACGCTCCACCCGTAGCATCTCGTAGGGGCTCATGCACTTGATCTGGAGATCGATGCACGCGTTCGGAATCTTGATCTTCTTCACCGAGTTGGCAGGCACCTCATGCGTGATGACGGTGAGTTCATGTGCGTGCGCGTGCGCGACGAGGTAGTAGTCGACGTCCTGGAGGAAGGTGCTGACCGCGGCGGGGTCGTAGTGGGCGGATGCCGCCCACCGGCTGACTGCCTGAAGGCTCTCTACGACGGGAATGTCTGGCTGCGCGAACAAGCCTGGCCGGGCGATCGCCCAGGTGGAGAGATCGTCTCCGCCGGCCTTCAGCTCGTCGAAGACTTTCTCGATGCTGCCGACGTGACCAGCCTCGGACTGCTCGTCGAGCCAGTCCCAGAATGCCGGGCAGAAGTCGAACCCGTACTGGAGGTTCTTGGCCTGGATGAACACGTTGGCGTCGAGGAGGTACATCACGGAAGTCCGAGCCTGTGTCCGAGTTCGCGGAACGTGTTGTATCGGCGAACGCCGAGGAGCCGGAACGCGTCCCGGTGTAGCGTCCGACCTTCGAGGGCGTCGGCGATCACGGCGTGAGCGAAGCGCTTGCTCGTCCGCACGGGCTGCGTGTTGTAGAAGTTCCCCCCGCTAGACCCGGTCACTCGCGCGAGCCGGGATATTTGCTCGGAATATGCGCCGTTGTACTCGTTCCACGACAGCCGGCCGGCGTCGAAGATCTGTCGCAGAATGACAAGGGTGCTGACGCGATAGAGCCGGGCGAGACGGTCCAGCTCGTCAGCGAGCGATCTGCTCGGGTCGAACTCGTCCTTCAGGTGCGCCAGCGGAACGAGCAGCTCCGCCGCGACGGCATTGCAGAAGCGCTCTACGTGCTGGTCCTCACGCCGGACGTCAAGACGCGGGTTGGACACTGCCGGCTGTCCGAGCCATATATGCACGAGCTCATGCGCCAGGGTGAAGATCTGAGCCGCCTTGGTGTCGGCGCCGTTGATGAACACGATCGGAGCGAGGTCGTCGACCAGGGCAAAGCCGCGAAACTCATCGGGATTGAGCTTTCGGTGCGTGTTGCTGCCGACAACCCCGCTGATCATCACGAGAACGCCGATTTCCTCGGCTAGTTCGCTGAGCTTGCCGAGCGCCTCGGTCCAGCTCGAATACTCGCGCCGGGACGCGAGGTCGAAAGCGAGCCTGGTCCTCATGCGATCCGCGGTGGAGACGACATCGTCCTCGGCCGTCACGGAGCCGACGAAATCCAGCGGATCCGCGTCGTTGACCAAGGCATAGCTCCGATACCACTCCTGGCGCTCCTCGCACAGGTAGATCGTGTCGAGCAGGTCCGGGCTTGCCGGAGCGGCGACTGCATTCGGCAGCGTCCTGAAATCTGGAACTGGAAGCGGCATGTCCGGCGGCTCGGGGAGCATCAGGAGTCCCACCGGCGTGCTCGTCGCCCGCGAAAAGGCCTCAAGCTGCTTCAGCGTCGGCTCGGCCTCGCCCCGGGTCCACGCGGCCAGTCGCGGAACCCGTCGACTCAGATCATCGGGGCTCCTGCCCGAGCGCTCGCTGGCCCACTCCAGCATCGAAGGCTCGATGTGCACGCGTACGGGCATCCGCCCAGTATTCCCGACCGCGCGGCGCGCCCCTGCCGAGAGCTGGTAGGGGAGGCACCCGCCAACGCGTTTCCCGTCGGCACCCCGGTCGGTCCGGGCGGCAGCAAGGCGGGGGAGCCCGATCTACCTGGTACAAGATTCCTAATGGCCCAACCGGCAACGCAGATAGATCTCTTCGCCTGGGCTGAAGAGCTGGAGCGCGAGCAGAGTCGTATCGCCACGGCGAACCGCGCCCGTTCCGAACGGCGCGGCTTCCTCGTCTTCGCCACTGATCCTGAGGCCGGGCCCGACTCGCCGGACTACCGGCGCGTCTACGCGACCGAGGAGAAGACTCCGGCGCGAGCCATCCGCAAGGTCAGGTCACGTCGGTAGAAGTGGTGTAACTGGCACGTAGGGGCCGGAACGAAGTTCCGGCCACCGCGGGCCCCAGACTCGTCGGTTGAAGTCCAACCCAATCGACGAAAGGAACACCACGATGGCCGAGAGCCAGAGCATGACGACCGCCGAGGTCGTCGCCAAGACCCTGATCACCGAGCACGCCGACTTCCTGCGCGACGCCGTCGCGCTGGTCGCCCGCGAGCTGATGGAGGCCGAGATCTCGGGCGAGATCGGCGCCGCCCGCGGCGAGGTCTCCCCAGAGCGCTCGACGCACCGAAACGGCTACCGGGACCGGGCCTGGGAGACCAGGGTCGGGGAGATCGAGCTGGCGATCCCGAAAAAGCGCGAAGGCGCCGCCTACTTCCCCTCCTTTCTGGAGCCGCGCCGACCCGCCGAGCAGGCCCTGCTGGCGGTGGTCATGGAGGCCTACGTCAACGGCGTCTCCACCCGCAAGGTCGACCGCCTCGTCTCCCAGCTGGGGATCTCGGGGATGAGCAAGGACCGGGTCTCGGCGATCTGCCGCGGCCTGGACGAGCGGGTGTCGGCCTTCCGCGAGCGCCCACTGGAAGGGGAGTACCCATACCTCTGGCTCGACGCCAAGCAGGTCAAGGTCCGATCCGACGGCCACGTGCGCTCCAAGGCGGTGGTGATCGCCTACGGGGTGCATGAGTCGGGGCGCCGCGAGGTGATCGACCTCGACGTCGGCGAGGTCGAGTCGGGCGCCTTCTGGGTCGAGTTCCTGCGCTCGCTGCGAGCCCGCGGCCTCGCCGGCGTCCGCCTCTGCGCCTCCGACGCCCACGAGGGGCTGAAGGGCGCGATCGCGCGGGTGCTGGGCTGCCCCTGGCAGCGCTGCACAGTCCACTTCGTCAGGGACATGCACCAGCACTGCCGCCCGACCCAGCGCGGCATGGTCTCAGCGGCCCTGCGCGAGGTCTTCAACGCCGAGGGCCATGAGCAGGCCCGCGAGCGCGCCACGGCGGTGATCGAGCGCCTCGCCCCGACGGTGCCCAAGGTCGCCGACCTCCTGGAGGACGCCGAGGAGGATCTGCTCGCCTTCTACCGCTTCCCCGCGCCGCACTGGTCCAAGCTGCGGAGCACCAACCCCCTGGAGCGGGTCAACCGCGAGGTCGGGCGGCGCTCCGACGTGGTCGGGATCTTCCCCGACGACGCGTCGGTGATCCGCTTGGTCGGAGCGCTGCTGATCGAGCAGAACGACGAGTGGCTGGTCGCCCGCCGCTACCTCTCCGAGGAGTCGCTCGCCCTGGTCCTGCAGGACCAGGGCGATGAGGGACGAGAGGAGGTGCCGGCACTACAAGCCGCGTGAAGAGACTGACGAGCGGTTACACCACTCCCGCCTACTTGACTCAAGGTCAGGCCGCTGGCCCCCGATCGTCGCCTACGCGCCTATCTGGCGACCGGCCAGTATCGCCACGAGCTGGCGAACGCCCGCTGGGTGGCGTAGGACTTCTCCAGCTGAGCCGGCGTTCCTCCGCGTCTAACGGCGGGCGTTGTTCTCGTCCACCCACCGCTCGAGGTCGGTGCGGGTGAACCGGACCCCCCGCTGTCCGATGCGCACGTGCGGCAGCCCCCGCGATCGGACCAGCTCGTAGAGCGTGCTCCGCGGCACGTGGAGCAGCTTGGCCGCCTCGCGGGCGTCAAGCAGCGGCTCTGTCAGTAGGCGGTCGTCCGGCATTCGCTCTCCCCCGTATGTCCAAGGGGAGAGCGGTTTGCCTCGCCTTTTCGTGGCGAGTTCTGCCGAGCCGCCCTCGTCGAGTTGCACCGGACTCCGGCTGCCTGAGCCACCTCCAACCGCCAACAGCACCGCCCCTCACGCACGATCACTGGTGGGTGGCCAGTTGCCGGCAATCCCGGATGTTGTGATCGTCCTGGCGGCTTCCAGAAATTGCGTTCGGGAAGAGCATCTCGTGAAGATTGCCCGCGAGCTGGTCCCTCTCATCTGCTCGGTATGGCGGGATCTCAAGGCGACCGAAGGTCTTGAGCCGCGCGAGCCTTCGTTGACGGGCCTCGACGTCGTTCGTGCGCTCCACCTCGTTGAACGTCTCCGCGGAGACGTTGACCACGACTCGCCCGGCGAGCGCCAGGCTGATCAACTCCATCAGGCTCTCGTCTGGCTCCTCGTCGACGCTAAGGAAATTTTGGGCGCATGAGGTGTCCAGCGTCGCGGAAACCATGACGCGCCAGTTTGGTCGAACTTGCCGACGTTTTGCCTCCGCGTTCGCGGGGAGGCTCGACGCCAAGTTTGTCTAGCACTTCGACTCCAGGTCTCGTTAGACAACGCTGCGGCACGCGGTACCGTTGGCCGCAATGCCTGATCGTGATTTTCTCGATGAGCTGGTTGACGAGCGGACCGCTCGCAACCCCGATTTCCCAGCGATGGTCGAGTCCTACTACGACCGGCGGCTCGCGCGGCGGCTCAAGGACGACCTTGAGTTCCGGGAGGAGTTCGAGCGCCAGCGAGAGGAATTCGCTGCTGGCTAGGACCGCCGACGCAACGATCGGGGATAAAGTCCACCATCTCACTTACATTGACATTCTCGCTCTTTTCGCCTACCCTTGGCCGCATGGCGCAGCTGATGCAGGTCCGACAGGCCGCCCGCGTATTGGGGGTCCACGAGAACACGATCCGCCGCTGGGAGGAGCGAGGCCTTCTGCGAGCCGTCCGGCTTCCAAGCGGAGTCCGGCGCTTCCGGGCGGAGGACGTGGAGGCGATGCACACGCAGATGTTCAGCGGCTTCGCGCCGCTGCGCGAGGACGACGACGTTGTCCCCGTGACCCGCGTCCGCTCGATCGACTGAGAGTCGTCGTCCCCCGGTCGTAGGGTTCGAGGCCCGTGAAGGGCAGCGAGCGATGGGGCCTGGAGAGCATCGACCACACGACGAGCAGTACTGGACGCCACCCTGGTCAACGGCGCTGTTCGCCGGCGACCTCTTCGAGGCGATCCCGTTCGGCGACCAGCCGACGACGCTCTTCCGTGCAGACGACGGCAAGCACTTCGTTGGCGAGGTCGGCTTCGCCTACGGGCTCCTGACCACGCCGACCTGCGACATGGCCGAGCAGCGAGAGGAGAGCGTGACCGCCCATCCCTTTCGTGTGCTCGTCCCGGTGCTTCCGCTGGCCGCCGTCGCCGAGCAGGCCGGCGCCGTCATGGACAGCGTGAACCTGCTCCGCAGTCGCGACACGCTCCACCCCTACATGTACCTGCCGCCGCTGCCGGGGTTCCTCGATGGGGAGTCGGTGGCCTGCCTCTTTCGCCCCAGCCTCGTGTCCGACGAGATGCTCACCGAGCCACCACGCCGCGTCGCCCAACTCCAGCCAGAGGCGCGTCGTCACCTCAAGGTCAAGCTCGCGGCTTACTGGGGAAGGGTTGCCGTCGATCCCAAAGAGCTGCCGCTGCAAGAGCGCGACGAGGAGGACCTGCGCGCCGACGACTGGCCCCCGAGTCGTTACGACGATCCGGGGGCCTTGACTGTCAAGCGCGAATAGGGGATGGGGACGTTGGACGGATGCCTCTTCGAACTTTGTCCCGAGATTTGTCCCCGACTCCACCGAACTCCGCGAATCTCCGCCGAACTCCTTGGACTCAGCAGGCACAAATCGACCGCAAACGGCTTGCTAGAGCCAATTCGCAGTCCGGGAACCGGGGTTCGAATCCCCGTAGCGGTACTCAGGCGCGGCCTCTTGACGGTGGTCGAACCGGCAAGGACGCTGGAGGCCAAGGAGCTTGGCCCGAGCGCGGGCCGGCCGCTCGCCGACACCGTCGAGGGCTCGAAGCACCCAAACATGAAGAGTTGCGGATAACCCAGACGATGCGTGTCTTCTTCGCCTTCGACCCCGAGCGGACGGCGATCCTCTTGATCGGCGGCGACAAGGCGGGGAAGACGAAGCGCTTCTACAAGAAAATGATTCCGGTCGCCGACCGGATCTACGATCGTCACCTTCGGGGGCTCGCCGAGCACGAGGGTGGCAAGGAGCCCCAAGATGCCAAAACAAAGAAAGCCGTTCAGCGAGCTGAGCAAGGAAGTCAGAAAGCGCCCCGGCGCCGCCGCTGAGATCGACGCGCGCAAGCGCGCGATCGTCTCCGCGGTTCGTCTTGCCGAGTTGCGGCAGCAGATCGGCAAGACGCAGACCGAGCTTGCCCAGGTGCTGGAGATGACCCAGGCCAACGTCTCTCGGATCGAGCACTCCGAGAACCTCTACCTGCGCACCCTGGCCGACTACGTGGGCGCCCTGGGCGGCCACATCGAGGTCAACGCCGTCTTCGACGACGACATCGTGCCGCTTGGCCTGGTCGAGAAGGATCGGGGCTCGGTCGCTGCCTGAGCTCCGATTGCGCCAAAGCGGCGCTACCTCACCAGCGAGATCGGCTCCGTGTCAACCCGCGCAACGTGGTTCGACTTGTGTTCCGCTAGGGGTATCCCACGAACCGGCCCACAGAGCCGGGTTCGGTCGTTCCCGGGGCGCCGTAAGCCAGTTCGTGCGCCAGTGATCCATAGGATTGCCGCGTGAGCACCGAGACGGAGATCGCGATCGCTCAGATCGACGTTCGTGGCTGCCCATCCATGTCGTTCCACTGCATGTGGATCCAGATTAGTGCGTCTCGAACACGTTGAAATCCCCGTGCGTTCCGAGGGCAAGGCTTGCGTAAACCTCGAAGATTGTCCGCAGTGGCGGATCCTCGATCTCCACGAAGCGAAACTCCATCGCGCGGACGCGACTCTTCGCTGCGTCGAATAGCCCGGCGAAGTCCGGCAGCTTGCTGACTGCCTTCCGAGGGCCGGTCGCGTCGATGTTCTGCCGGATGGCTTCCTGACGGGCGATGTTGAACGCGAATGGGGCGCTGTTCTCTGGACTGGACGGACGAGTGTGCTCTCCCCATCGCCGCCGGAAGCTGCGCGTTTGTCCTACGTAGATGGGCTTTCCATCCTCCGTGAACAGGTACACGCCGGGCTGCTCCGGTGCGGCGGGACGGACGCCCCGCTGGTGCGGATCGCAGTTCAGGAGCTGCTCCAGCAGCGGCTCCATCTGGTTCAGGATGCCGGAAAAATGCCGCAGCCCCTCTTGGTCTCGGTCCAATTTGATGCTAACCCCAGAAGATGCAGGTGGGATCGTTGTCGAGTTCGTGGAGCAGTGGCGCCAGGTCGCGCACGGGTTCGATGAACGGGTATTCGAGTCGACGGTCGTTTCGGTCGCGCGCGTAGAGCGTCCAAAGGCGGGTCGTCGGGTCCCACTCGAAAGTGCAGATCCGCCTCCTGGTCCAGTCTGGGCCAACCTCCTCGCGCCAGGGCGGGCGGCATTCGTAGATCGTGATCGTGTTTCCACGGACCCTGTACTCGATTCTCAACTTGTCGTCGTGTGCGGCGGGCACCTTCGTCGCGCAGTAGGTCGCAACGAGGGATATCGCGGGGTCCAATACCTCAGCGGGCAGCGCCATCGGCCGCAACCTAACGCGGCGGGTGCTTCAGCGCGTCGTCGCTACCAGGCGGCTTTCTCGTGGCTGGTCCATCGGCTCCGATCCCGTTGACGCTTCGCCTTGACATTGGCGGTCAGCTTGTGCGGCTTGCACAGCAGACAGCCGTTGCGTCGATGCTTCGGGCGTTTGCGCTTGTGGTGGGCCATCGCCCCAAGCCTTGCACATCGAGCTTCATTGTCTGCGGCAACCTTGGCTGGATGAGGGCGTCGCGACACGCGGTACCCTTTGCTAATGGCCAAGGTGATCGAGAAGCGTCCGGACGGGACCACCGTCGTCGTCGTGCCGGCAGCCGATGCCTCAGGGCTAGAGGTTGGGGCCGCGGTTGATGTCTTGGCCAAGCCCGCCGGCAACGGCCAGGGTCAGCCCTGGCCGGTCGGGGTGCTCGCCGACGAGCTACCGCCGATCGAGATCGCCGATATCAAGGCGGCCCGCCACGAGGCGCTGCTCGGCAAGACCGAGTAGAACCCGCCTGTGGCCGGCGTCGTTGCCGACACCCACGCTCTGCTGTGGATGCTCCGGGGCACTCTGCGCGAGCGCTCGCCGAGCGGCGCGGACGCTATCGACCAGGCGCTGATGGCCAAGGCGCTCCACGTCTCAATCGGCTCCTTCCTCGACCTGCGCTACCTGGTTGACTCAGGTCGCCTCGCGGACCAAGCGTTCGACGACGCCCGCTCGATTGTCGATGGGGATGCCTTCGTCGTTGTGCCACTCGACCTGCGGGTGCTCGACAAGATGGGGGAGATCCCTAGGGAGAAGGTGCCCGATCCCTTCGACCGGATCATCGCGGCGACTGCGCTGACACTTGACCTGCCACTCGTCAGCGCCGACGAAGACATCCGGGGAGCGATCGGCGAGCGGGTGATCTGGTAGGGGAACTTTGTCCCGGAATTTGTCCCCGACTCCACCGAACTCCTCGAATCTCCGCTGAACTCCTTGGACTCAGCAGGCACAGATTGGCCGCAAATGGCTTTCCGGAGCCAATTCTCAGTCCGGAAACCGGGGTTCGAATCCCCGTAGCGGTACTCAGGCATGGTCCCATGACGGTGGCCGAACCACGTCGAAGAGGAGCAGCCTGTCAGGCGGCAGGTCGGGTTGGCGGATTTCGCTGGATGGCGGGCGGCGACCGCGGCGCCGCGCTGCCAGCGCCCGTCCGGCGGCGGTTCCGAGCGCCACCAGATTGAGCCGCGGTGGGGGAGATGGCGGATCTGGCTTGTCTAAGCCGTTTGCGGGCAGATCGTCGACGGGGTCACCGGAGTGCTGCTGCCGGATCCGATCGACCTCAACTCTCTTTCGGCCGCCGCACCACCTTGAACCGCCATGTGGCCGGCGAGGGGTCGGCCGCCCCGCCCGGGGCTCGGGCCTTGACCCGGAAGACGTGCCGGCCGAGACGCAGGCGCCCCGCCGTGAAGGGCGAGCGGCAACGCCTGAAGCGGTGGCGGTCAAGTTTGCACAGGAAGCGCGATCCGGTGCGGTTCGAGGTGAAGCGAAACGTCGGCGTGCGGTCGCGCGTGACCCTGCCCGGCCGATGCCGAAGCCTGGTCTGCGGGCGGCTGTCGATTTGCCCACCATGGCCGACCGTGCCCCCGGTTGGGTTGCCGCCACTGGCAGCGCTTTGAGAGGAGCACGCATGCTCGCTCGGTGCGAGGGAGTTCGGGCGCGGCGCCGGGAACGCGTCTGGGAAGTCGGCGGCGCTGTCGTTCGTGTCGTCGGCGGCCTCGAGCAGCGTCGGGCAGGCGCGGGCGATCGTGCGCCGCAGGGCCATCCCGTCGGGGATGCCGAGTGGGTCGGCCGGCGATCCGGTCGACGAGAGCGCCGCGCCGTGGAAGCCGCCCCAGGCTACGCAGTCGAACGACTCCCAGCAGACGGCGCCCCCGGCAGGGTCGAGGAGGCCGTCCGGCATTCCCGTGTCGGCGGTGATCCCGAACTGCGACTCGGCCGCCGGGGTCGCCGCGAGGAGCGTGCTCTGGTTGCCGCCGCTCGACACGTTGGCGCCGAAGGTGGCAGTGCCCACCTTTGTCCCGCCGGCATCGAGCAGGTCGATCGAGTGGCCCGCCACGAACTGCTGTCCCGACGCGTGCATCTGCAGCTCGACGTACTCGGCTCCCGGGCTCGAAGCCGAACCGGGATAGACCTCGCGGATTGAGATCAGGTGGAAGGTCGCCTCGGCGCCGGCCGGGGCCATCCCCAGCACCGACGCAGTCAGCGCCAGCGCGAGCAGGGCGCGGCTCATGCTCGATGCCTCCCGTGGCCACGCCGGCGGTCGGCTCGGGCCCGATGGTGGCGCTTCCTGGAGCTGGCACGGCGGAGCCGCCGGCCGCCAACCACCCTGAAGACGCTTGCCGCGGGCGTCGGATCCACGGCCCCGCCCGAGATCGCCCGCACGCGAATCCGATGCCGCCCGGGCCGCAGCCGCTTCGCGGTGAAGGGCGAGCGGCAGGTGCGGAACCGCTGTCGGTCGACGCTGCACTGGAATCCGGCGCCTCCGACGTTCGAGCGGAAGCGGACGGTCGGCGTGCGGTCTCTGGTGCGGCCACGTGGCTTCGCGGTGATCCTCGTCTCGGGCGTCGGGGGAACGGGCACGGCCGGCATCGGCTCCGGGGCGATCGAAACCGGGGGCAGCGGCGCAGGCACCTCCACCGCGAAGCTGTAGCCGGCCGGGGTGAGATCGACGTTTTCACTGGCGTCGATCGCCCGCACGAGGAACGTATGGGCCCCGTTCGCGAGTCCGATGTAGGTCTTCCCGGCGACCGGGCAGCCGGCAAACGCGGCTTCGTCGAGGCTGCATTGGAAGCTCGACCCCAGCTCGTCCGATTCGTAGGTGAACGATGCGGTCGAGCTGTCGCTTGGGTCGGGCGGCTTGGAGAGGATCGTCGTCTGCGGCGGCGTCATGTCCGACAGCGAGTTGTCGACTTCCCATTCGAATGCGACCGCGGCGCCCGGGTTGCCGGCGGTGTCCGTGGCGCGGATCTTGAACGTGTAGGTGCCGTCGGCGAGGCTCGTGTAGCTCTTCCCCGACTGGAGGCAGCCGGAGAAGCTGTCGGCGGCGGCTCCGGCGGCGAGGCTGCATTCGAAATTCGACCCCACCTCGCTCGAGTGGTAGGTGAAGGAGGCGCCGGCGCCGGGGCTCGGGTCGGCTGGGTGGGTGTCGATCGTCGCCAGGGGCGCGGTGGTGTCGACCCGCCAGCTGTAGATCGCCGGCGTGCCGACGTTTTCGCTCAGATCCTTGGCGCGCACCCGGAACGTGTGCATCCCCTCCGCGAGCGGTCCCGCGTATTCGATCCCGATCGCTGGGCACGTCGCGAACGAAGCTCCGTCCAGCTTGCATTCGAAGCTGTCGCTCGCCGGGGTTGCGTGGTAGGTAAAGGACGCGGTGGTGCTGTTCGTCGGATTGGCAGGTTTCGTGTCGATCGCCGCCGCCGGTCCGGTGCAGGGCGTCTCGGCGACCGCGCTGGAGTTGTTGCGAGGGTTCGGGGCCGCATCGAAGAAGTCCGCGGCGCTGTCGTTCGTGTCATCGGCGGCCTCGAGCAGCGTCGGGCAGTTGGGTTCGATCGTGCGCCCCAGTGCCATCCCGTCGGGGATGCCGGTTGGATCGGCGGGCGATCCGGAGGCCGATGGGGTGGAGCCGGTGAAGGCGCCCCAGGAGACGCAATCGGGCGTGCCGTTCCAGCAGGCGGCGCCCCCGGCGACCGCGAGGGCGAAGCCGGAGTCGATCAGGTCTGGGAGGACCCCGAAGGCGCTCTGCACGCCGCTGTCGCCGACCAGGATCGTCCGCTGGTTGTCGCCGTTGGAGAGGGTGGAGGGGAAGGTGAAGGTGCCGACCGCTGTGCCTCCCGCGTTGTAGACGATCACCGCGTGCCCCCCGACGAACTGCTGCCCCGACGAGTACATCTGCAGCTCGACGTATCCGGAGTCGGGGCTCGCCGTCGATCCCGGGTAGACCTCGCGGATCGAGATCAGGTGGAAGGAGGCGGGCGCGGCTGGTGCGAGCAGCCCGGCGCCGACCAGCGCGGTGGTGGTGGCAAAAAGGATGCGGCGCCAGTCCATCGACCGGGGTACGGTTGGGAGGTGAGCAGAGTTCAAAACCGATTGAACTTCCGCCAGCTCCGCTCCGTAGGGCTAGGCGATGCAACCGATTCCGAGCTCACGCTGGCGGGCGCACGCCAGCGCTGCCCTCACCCTGGCGCTCGCCGCCGCCCTGCTCGCCGTCTCGATCGTCCCCGCCGCGGCCAACCGGCGCCAGCCGCGGCGCGCCGAGTCGGTCCGCATCGAGATCGACGACTTCGCCTACCGCCCCCCCACCGTGCGGATCAGGCGAGGGACGAAGGTCGTCTTCGCCAACCGCGACCGCGTGCGGCACACGGCGACCCGGAGAGGCCGTTTCGACACGGGCCGCATCCGCCCGGGGCGTTCGGCCGCGGTGCGCTTCACGCATCGCGGGGTCTACACGTACTTCTGCACCATCCACCCCTTCATGCACGGCAAGATCGTCGTGCGATGAGCCCTCGGCCTGCCTCGGGATCGGGTCAATGCCGCCGGGCGCCCTGAGTCGCGAGCGCGACGTTCGCGAAGCCTACGCCGCGCACGCCGGCGAGCTGTACGGGTTCGCGGTCCGGTCGCTGGGCGATCGCGGCATCGCTGAGGAGGCCGTCCAGGAGACCTTCCTGCGGGCCTGGCGGGCCGGGGAGCGATTCGACCCCCAGGTCGGCTCGCTGCGCACCTGGCTGTTTGCGATCCTGCGCAACGTGGTAATCGACCTGGGACGGGCGCGAGCGGTGCGCCCCAGCGTCGCCGAGGGCGGGGTCGAGCCCTCGGTCGAGCCGCTGGAGGAGGCGCTCCTCGCCTGGCAGATCGAGGAGGCGATGCGGCGGATCGGCGACCAGCATCGGCACGTCCTGCGGGAGACCTACTACCGCGGTCGGCCCTACGCGGAGGTGGCCGATGAATTGGGCGTGCCCGAGGGAACCGTCAAGAGCCGGGTCTACTACGGGCTGCGGGCGCTGCGGGTCGCCCTCGAGGAGATCGGCTATGAAGACTGACGGCTGCCGCGAATGGCGCGAGTCGCTGGGCGCTTACGCGCTCGACCAGCTGCCCGACGAAGAGCGGGCCGGCCTGGAGGCCCACCTGGAGGGCTGTCCCGAGTGCCGCGCCGAGCTCGAGTCCCTCGAGTCGGTGGCGCGGATGATGCCGCTGGCCGACCCGGAGCATTTCGGCACCTCGCCGGTCCCCCCGCCGGAGCTCGGCGACCGGGTAGCCGCCTCGATCAGGGATGAGCGGCGGTCGCTGCGGCGCAGGCGGCGACGCCTCGGTGTCGCCTTCGGCGGGGCCACCGCGGTGGCCACTGCAGCAGCCGTGCTGGCCATCTTCGTGCTGAGCGGGGGCTCGGGGCCGGAAGCCGAGCAGCGCGTGGCCTTCGGATCGCTACCGGCCGGCATGAAGATCACCGCGACCCTGGAGCCCCGCGCCTTCGGCACCGAGGTCCACATGTACGTGACGGGTGTCCGCTCGGGAACTCTCTGCCGTGTGACCCTGCGCGGCCTCCGCGGAGCTCGCCTACCGGCCGGCACCTTCCGCTACCGCTACGGCACCGACGAGGAGGCCGTACTCAGCTCGGCGCTCGACCTCTCGAGCACCCGCTCGATCGTCGTCAGCGTCGGCAGTCGGACCTTCAGCGCGCCGGTCAACGTCGGCGGCGGTGCTTGAATCCAGCCGGGGCGGTCGCCGTAGACAGGACGAACGGCCAAGACGGCCACCCAGCGGAAGGAGGAGGCCCATGTAGCCACTGCCGCCCTGGTCGTGCTCGGTTCTGTGGTGCTCTTGCTGAGGGAGCCGCCACATCCCTCGGATGGGTCTGCTTCCTGACTCGATTAACGACATGAGTCAAGTCGCGAGTTGTGGTGTACCGGGACTCGCCGACACTTCGCTCATCGCTCCAGGGCGGCCACCTCGCTTCCGTTCGCCTCGGCCTGGTCCTCGAGGAGCAGGCCGATCGACCCCACCGAACAGGATTGAACCGCTTGGGCTCAGCAGGCACGAAGCGTCCCTCGTTGACGGTCGTGCCGATCGCGATGCTCGCCGGTGTGCGGGGGGCACCGCCCTGGTGGCGCTGTTCGGCGCCGAGCTGGTCAGGGGCCCACCCGACCGCCCGCGACCGCGACCACGACAAACCCGAGCGCAGCCGCCCCCAGTGCCTTGCGAAAGCCGTTGACGCCGTGCGCGGCCTCCTCGTAGGCCCACACGGTAAACGCGACGTAGAAGATCGCACGGGCGAGGTCATCGATCGTGCTGCCGTCGTTGGCCAGTCCCGTGGCGAGGAGCGCTGCGAGGGCAATCCAGAGCGGTGGATTCGGGAACTGGCCGACCACGTATCCGCGGATCTTGAGGTCCCCCTGGATGGGCGCGATCGTATCGCGCTTCGTGCCGATTCCCGAAGCGCTCGGGGCGCGTCCATCCTACGTGGCGGCCCCGGCCCCGGCGCCGCTCTTCTCGCCGCAGGAGCCGAGCCCGAGGCTCTTGGCGATCCGCCTGCTGCGGCGTCCGAGCGGCCGCAGGCGCTGGTTCAGCTGGTGGCCGAGCTTGAATTCGCCGATCTCGGCGGCGCGGGTCGCCGCCAGGTTGATGTCCAGCTCGAGCATGGAGAGGCGCACCAGGCGCCGGTACGGCGCCGCGATCGCCGCCGGTGGCGCGAGCCGGCCGAGGCGGCGGATGCCGCGGCGGAGGATCCGGATCGCCGGCTCGTAGAAGCCGAACGAGGCGCGGCGGAAGGCGTTCAGCGTCGCGGGGGACTCGAGGCCGCCGGCGCGGATCGATTGCTGCATCTCGTCCCGCAGGGGCCTGGCCGTCCGGCTGATCGCCGAGATGCGCGCGTTCAGGCCCTGGCAGACCTTCTCCGCCCTGGCATGGAGGGCGCCGCCGGACAGGGGCCGGGCGCCCACCGGCGGGTGCGGCACCTCGACGGAGTCGGCGTTCAGGAGGCCCAGCGCAGCCCGGCCGATCAGGGTCGCGTCGAACGATTCGCCGGCGCCGGGCAGCGCGATCCGAGGCGAGGCGCCGAAGTCGTAGTAGGCGATGGTCATGTCCATCGTCACCGCCGGGCCGCCGTCGATCACCGGCGTCCGGTTCTTCATCCTCGCCTGCCGGACCAGGCCCTTCCCGTCCACCCACACTTCCACCAGGGTGGCGGACGGCATCGCCTTCGCCAGCCGTTCGTATTGCCGCGCCTCCCCGCGCCTGCCTTCGCCGCTCAGCTTCGACGCGTAGCCGCGCAGGTCGAAGTGGCCTCGGTAGCGCGTCGTCTCCACTCCACGGACTTCCTGCCTGCCGACCGTCTGCACGTCCGCGCCGACCGCGCGCAGCAATTCCAGCTGCCCGCGCGCGTCCGAGTTCCCCGCCACGGTCGTCTCGGGCGAGTGACCGACGCCGGGTTCGACCTTCATCCAGCGGTCGCCGGGCGGCAGGCTGGGTGAGAGCACGGGGGAGCGGACGAAGACTCGTCTGCTGTCGCCGACTCCTTCGAACCTGATCGAGGCCGCCGTTCCCGGGACCTGCATCTCCAGCCAGTCGCGGCTGCGGCCGGAGCGGCCGTTGTAGACGCCGGCGCCGTGCGCCGTCAGCGGCTGCGGCAGGAGCGGGGACGTGTACACGGCGCGGATCGCCAGCCGCGCGCCTGGCGCGCTCTGGGTCCGCGTCGCCGCCTCGGCGATCGGGTTGAGCGAGTTCTCGCCGCCCTGGTTCCAGGCGTAGACGACCGAGGCGATCAGCAGCGCCGAGAGCACTCCGACCACCTGCAACAGGCGGCGGGAGAGCGGCTCCAAGCCGGGAGGCTTCTCCGCGGGCCGGCGCCTTTGCGGCCCGCCCTCAGCCGACCAGCCCCAGCTGCCGTCGCCGGACTGATGACGGCCGGGTGGCGGCATGGATGTCACGGCACGTCTCCCAACGTCTTGATCCATCGACCACTCGAGCACACAACTTGAGCGCTCCGACTCTGCCGTGGCGCCTGGTCATGGTCGCCGCGACGAACGGCCTGCCCGCTTGCGTTGGGGCAGCGATGGAGGGTCGGGCAGCCGCAGGCGGCTGCGCGCCTTGGCGACCGCCGACACCGAGGTGCGGCAGGCCTTGGCGATCGCGCCGTCGGTGCGATCGGGCCTGCGGCTGACCTCGAACTCGATCAGAGCGGCGCGGCCGAGCTTGGCCCGCGCTGCCAGAGGGGTGTCGCTCGGCGCCGACTCCACCGCCGCGCTCGTCGCCCGCTCGCGCCTGCACGTCAGGCAAAACCGGCCCTCAGGCGAGATTGCCCAGGTGTTTGGAAGCGGGATGGGCCCGCCATCGATCCGACCGGTCGACATGCCGCACTGGTCGCACCTCCACTGCGTCATCGTCTTGCGGCCGGCGCCTGGATCGGCGAGGGAAGCGATCTTGTCTGCTCCTTTGTGAGCGACTCGGGGGGAGATCCAGCGGCCCCAAGACGCTCAGCTGCGCACGGAGGAAACGGAACCTCTCGGGTGGCGGATTACGCCGATGCCCGACACAAGCACCGTACCAGGCGCCGGTAAATCCAGGATCGACCACGGAGCGAAATCATCCAGGTTGAGATTGTCGTGAAGACACGCTCCACCCGCTGTTCGTTAATGTGCGGGCGCCCCCGAGGTACCTGTGCATCGTGCCCGGCCGGGCAGGCAATGGCGTCCCAGCGGCAGCTCGCAGAGCGCCGCACATGGGCGGAAGCGCGTGTGTCACGAACCGGAGGTGCTTGCAGCGTGATTTTGGCGGGAGAAGAGAGTGCTGGTGCCGACGTCAACGTCGCCGATGTGGAAATCGGCCTGCCGGACGTCGCGGCGGGGGTCGCCCAGGACGAGGAGTGGTACGACCTGACGGTCGACGGCGAGACGCGGCGGGTCCTGTTCCACGACTACGCCCAGACCTACGCGGTGCCGGGCGTCTACGAGCGCCTCTTCTACGACGAGCTGAAATGCGTCTCTCCGAGCACCGTCTGTGGCCTGCTCGGGGAGCACATCGAGGGCGAGGGCCGCGACCCGTCGGAGTTGCGCGTGCTCGACGTCGGCGCCGGCAACGGCATGGTCGGCGAGCAGCTGGCCGAGATGGGCGCCGAGCAGATTGTCGGCGTCGACATCCTCGCCGAGGCTGCCGCCGCGGCCGAGCGCGACCGCCCCGGCGTCTACGACGACTACTTCGTCCTCGACCTGACCGACATCCCCGAGCGCGAGCGCGAGCAGCTGCGCTCGCGCGAGATCAACTGCCTCACCTCGGTCGCCGCGCTCGGCTTCGGCGACATCCCGCCGGCCGCCTTCGCCGAGGCCTACAACCTGGTCGAGGACGGAGGCCCGATCGGCTTCTCGATCAAGGAGGAAATGCTGACCGGCGAGGACTCCTCCGGCTTCTCGCGGCTGATCGACGGCGCGATCGGCGACGGCGCGCTCAAGGTGAGGGCCGAACGCCGCTACCGCCATCGCCTCTCGTCCAGCGGCGAGCCGCTCTACTACGTGGCGATGGTCGCCGAGAAGGCGCGCGATTTGCCCGTCGCCGCCTGACGCGCGCCGGCGTCAGCCGCCGAGGCGGTAGGCGACGATCTGCGGGGTCTGTCCTTCGACCGACGCCACCCCGGCCGGCGCGATCACCGTGTTGCCGGAGACGGCGACGCCGGTGTTGGTGCCGGCCGGCAGCGTTTCCTGCCAGAGGATCTGGCCGCTGTTCGCGTCGAAGGCATAGACGTTGCCGTCGTAGGTGGTCGCGAAGACGACGTCGTTGACCGACGTCGTCGCTCCGAAGGCCGGCGCCGTCGGGAATTCGTGCTTCCACCTGACGGCCCCGGTGCTGGCTTCGAGCGCCACCAGCTCGCCCGCGTTCTCGGCGCTTTCTTCGGAGATTTCCGACGGCGAGGCGATCGTCACCGGGTGGTTGACGACCGGCGCGAAGACGCCCTTGCCGTCGGTCGAGAGCGGCGCGATCACGCCGCCGAGGTTCCCCGGGTAGAGGGTGAACGGCGTCTTCAGCTTCGAGTATTCGTGACGCATCGCGATCGGGCCGTCTCCGTCGTGGCCGTTGTGCGTCCCCACCGGCCGCTTCCAGACCAGCTTGCCGCTTTCGGGGTCGAGCGCGATCACGATCCCCGACTTGCCCGCCGCCAGCAGCAGCTGCCTGCCGCCGACCTCGGTCAGGATCGTCGGCCCCTGCAGGTCCCAGTCGTAGAGGTCGTGCGGGGTCAGCTGGTAGTACCACTCCAGCTTGCCGGTCTTCGCGTTCAGCTTGACGACCGAGTCGGTGTAGAGGTTCGGGCCCGGGCGGCTCGAGCCCCACGGGTATTTGCCGGTGCCCGGGAACGGCGCCGGGTTGCCGACCCCGAAGTACATCGAGCCCTTGCCGTCGAACGACGGCGCGTACCAGAGGCCGCCGCCCGAGTTGATGTTGAAGTTCTTCTTCTCCCAGAGGTCCGGCGGCACCGTGTCGAAGTGCCACATCTTCCCGCCGGTCTTCGCGTCCAGCGCCCAGAGCACGCCGACGCCCTGGCCTTCGTAGAACTCGGTCGCGTTGCCGGGAACCGTCGAGACGTAGACGATCCCTTCGTGGACGCCGGGCGCCATGTCGATGCCTTCGTGTTCGTTCTTCGACAGCGGCACCGACCACAGCTCTTCGCCGTCTTCCTGGTTCAGCGCGAAGGCGGCCTTCGAGGTGGCGCCGTAGACCCGCCCTTCCGCGACGACGACGCCGTTCGGCCCCTGGTCGGCTTCTCCGTAGGTTTTTTCCCACAGCACCTTGCCGCTTTCGAGGTCGATCGCCTGCACGTTGGATTCCAGGTCCTGGGAGTAGATGACGCCGTTGGCGACCGCGGGGGAGGAGGAGTAGCTGCCGTAGGTGCTTTTCGCTTCCAGCGGCAGCGTCCAGGCGACTTTCAGCTGCGAGACGCTCTTGCTGTCGATCGGGCCGCCGCTGTGGCGGCTGTTGACAGGATCGACGTTGGGGTAGGCGTCGCCCCTGAAGCTGACGTTGCTCGACGGGGACGACGACCCGCAGGCGCTCAGCAGAACGCCGCCCACCGCGACGAGCGATGCGATCGACGCTGCGGCCATCCAGCCGGTTCTCCCTGCCATCTTGTCCATCCTGTCTCTGGAATAAATGAGAATTAGCTATTACTGGAACTTACTAGTCGTGAAGAACGTTCCCGGTCGACGAGCAGCGGCTGCAGGACCCGGTTCGAGAGCAGGCCGAGCGCGCCGAGGTTGGTGAAGCCCGGCCCCTGGCTGAGCCCGGCAAGGCCGGGTATCTGCAGCCGCGGCTCCAGCCCCCGCAGCTCGAGGTTGCGGCCGATCGGGACCTCGCTTCCGGCCGGCGCGTCCCAGAGCTGCCCGACCCGCCTCTCGATCTCGGTCCGCAGCCGGTCCGGGAACAGCGCCCGCAGTTGCGCCAGCAGATCGAAGCCCGTGCAGTTGACGACGTAGTCGTGCTCGGGGTGGCGGACACCCTCGGGCGAGTGGTGGACCAGCCGCACGCCGTCGCCGCCGCGGGCCGAGCCGACGTCGGTGACGCGGCCGGTGACGAAGCGGGCGCGGTCGTCGTAGGCGATCTTCGCCAGGCTCGGCGGATCGAAGACGCCGCGGTCGGAGTGCTTGACGAAGTCGCGCCTCGCCTGCTGGTCGAGCGCCGTCCATCCGACCGTGTCGGGGTCGGAGAAGACGCGGTTCTCGAGGAAGCTCTCGCCGCGGCTCAGCGGCAGCATCGGCGTGTAGATCGTGAACCGCGCCCGCGGCCGGAAGCCGCGCAGGAACATCACGCAGCTGAGCGCGCTCTCGCCGCCGCCGACGACGGCGACGTCGCAGGGGCGGCCCTCCGGCAGCCGGTCGAACTCGCTGCGCCTGCTGTCGCAGTGGAAGACCCGCGGCGCGATCCCGGGCTCGTGCGGGAAGGCGCGGTGGATGCCGGGACCGGTCAGGACCAGCGCCCCGGCGTTCTGGCGCGAGCTTCGCTCCGGCCCCTCGACCTCGACCTCCCAGCGGTCGCCGCCGGCGCCGAGCGAGACCTGGGCGACGCGCCCGTGCACGTGCGTCACCCCGGCGGTCGCCCGCGACAGCACCCAGCTGAGGTACTCGCCGTAGTCGCGGTGGCGGACCGAGGGCGAGCCGGCGTCGATCCAGCGGGCGTAGCGCCGCCTGCCGACCATGTAGCGCTGCCAGGAGAAGCCCATCGCCAGGTCGTCGATTGCCTCGCCGTGCTCGCCGAAAACGTCGAAGCTCCGGTACGGGAAGCCGATGTCCTTGATCGGCGTCACCGCGAGCGGCTCCTCCCCCGAGGTCATCCCGTTGCGGCCCATCCAGGAGGCGGCGACCTCGGTTCCCTCGACGATCGTCAGCGCGACCGGGCCGAGCCCGAGCCGGTTGATCGCGTGTACCTTGGCGGCGATTCCGGCCGCCTTGGCGCCGGCGCCGACTACGAGCAGATCGGTTCGCGAGTCCATCGCTCCTCCTCGACGCGCGCCCGCGGCTCGGAGACCACGCGCGTCCGCTTGTCGGGACTGAAGGAAATTGCGCTCCGCGTCGCCCGCTCGCCGCCGCCGCCGACCGGGTGCAGCTCGACCTCCGCGAGGACCGTGCGCACCACCCGCTTCATCTCCAGTTCGGCGTAGCTCGCCGCCAGGCAGCGGCGCACGCCGCCGCCGAACGGGATCCAGGTGTAGGTGCCCGGCGGTCGCTCGAGGAAGCGCTCGGGGAGGAAGCTGCGCGGCTGCGGGTAGAAGCGCTCGTCGCGGTGGATCAGGTAGACGCAGGGGGCTACGGTGGTGCCGGCGGGCAGGCGGTAGCCGCCCAGCTCCATCGGCTCCAGCAGCCGCCGGGCGACGACCGGCACCGGCGGGCAGAGCCGCAGCGTCTCCCGCACGACCGCGTCCATGTACTCGCCGCCCGCGCCGGCGTCGATCTCGGCCTGCAGGCGGGCCAGCTTCTCCGGGTGGCGCAGCAGTCGCTCGAACACCCAGGCCAGCGAGGAGGAGGTCGGGCCGTCGGTCAGCAGGGTCAGCAGTTCGTCGCGCAGCTCCTTCTCGCTCAGCGGCGAGCCGTCCTCGTGGCGCGTGTCGAGCAGCATCGTGACGATGTCGCGGCGACCGCCGTCGCCTTCGCGCCGGCGCCTGCCGACCGCCGCCATCAGCGCCTCCTCGACCGGCGCCATCGCCCGGCGGAAGCCGGCGCTGCGGGCGATCCAGCCCGGCCCCAGGGCCGCCATCCTGCTCAGCCGCCGCGGGTTGTTCAGCGCCTCGGTGAGCCGGGTCAGCGCGGCGCGGACCGGCTGCAGCCGCGCGGGGTCCTCGGGGCCGAAGACGGTGCGCACGATCACCTCCTGGGTGATCGCCTGCATCCGCGGCCACAGCTCGAACGGCTCGCCGACCGGCCAGCGCCGCACCTCGCCGCGCGTCACCTCGGCCATCATCTCGACGTCGCCGTCCATCCGCTCGCGGTGGAACGGCGGCAGCATCAGCCGCCGCCGCGTCATGTGGTCGGGCTCCTCCAGCAGCATCAGCGAGCGCGCCCCCAGCACCGGCAGCAGCAGCGGGTTGGCGAGGGCGACGCCCATGCCCGCCGGCGGCGCCGTGAAGACCCGTTTGACGTCGGCCGGGTCGCAGAGGAAGACCCAGCTTCCGGAGTGCAGGATCCGCATCCGGAAGATCTCCCCGTAGCGCTCGCGGCAGCGCTGCATGAAGGGGAAGGGGCGCCGCGCCCAGCCGATCGCCTGCAGCGCGCTCGGCATCCGCGGCCCCGGTGGCAGCGAGGTCTTCACGGCCCGCCCCCGGCATCGCCGGCCTCGGCGGCCGGCGCCGCCATCAGCTTGTCCTCCTCCTTGCAGGTGGCGGCGATCAGCAGCTCGAACAGGTCGCCGCTGAACTCGGCCGGCAGCCCGGCCTCGGCGCCGCGGGCGAGGTAGCGCATCCGCACCTCGTCGACCCGCGCCGGCTGCATCATCGGGATCCCCTCGGCGAGCTTGTGGCGGGCGATCTCGCGGCAGACTTCGAAGCGCTCGCCGAGCAGGCGGGCGACCTCGTCGTCGATCCCGTCGAGCCGGCGCCGATATGGCTCCAGCCCACTCACAGGCAGGCACTCCCGCTCCGCTGTGCGCTGTCCGCATATATCGGGGGAAAGGAACAGCGGAAGCTCATTGGAGGGCCCGCTTCGAGCAGGCCCGCCGCGAAGGCGTAGCCGCAGGCGGCCAGCGTGTGCAGCGCGTAGCCGCCCTCCTGGATAACGCAGACGGGACGGTCGCAGGCGGCGAGCAGGCGGCCGATCTGGGCGAAGATCGTCGGCGCGAAGCCCCAGCTGCCGTGCGGGTCGCCGCGCACCGTGTCGTAGCCGAGCGAGACGACCAGCGAGCCGGAGGCCGCGGCGAGGGCGTCGATCGAGGCGGCGACCGCGCGCAGGTACTCGGCCGGGTCGGGGCTGCCGCGGAACTCGATCGCCCGTTCGCGCTCGCTCTCGGGCGTCACCGTGCCGGCGGCGACGTTGGTCACCGGGTGGGCGTGCAGCGAGTGCAGTCGCGGCGACTCGTCCATCGCCGCGGCGATCGCCGCGGTGCCATTCGGGTAGTGCAGGTCGAGGTCGACGATCCCGACCGGGCCGAGCCCGCCCTCGCCGAGCGTCAGCGCCGCCGCCGCGGCCGTGTTCAGGTAGCAGTAGCCGGCGAGCCAGTCGGGCCCGGCGTGGTGGCCGGGCGGGCGGCTGAGCGCGTAGGCGAAGCGGTCGCCGGCGAGCAGCCGGTTCGCCGCGGCGATCGCCGTCCGCACCCCCTCGCGGGCGGCGGCGACGAGGCCGGCGCAGACCGGGACGTCGGGCTCGAGGCCGGGGGCGGCGAGGTGCGGGATCACCACCGGCTCCTCCGACTCGACCGCGTCGAGCTCGTCCAGATAGGCGGGCGCGTGCAGCCGTCGCAGCGCCCGCTCGAGCTCCTCGTCGCCGGCGTCGGCGCCGGCGACCCGCACGCCGGAGTGGCAGGTGAGGCCGCTGCGCAGCTCGGCGACGCGGCGGTTGTCGTCCATCCCGGGCCGCCGCCGGCCGCCTTCGACGATCCAGTGCGCGGCGTCGCGGCGGCCGCGCCGCTGCTCGATCAGCAGCAGCTCGCTGCGCCCGGTCGCCACGGCGCTCACAGCAGCCTCCGCATCCGTGGGCCGAGGCGCTGGAATCCGTTCGCCCGGTAGAAGGCCTCGGTCGCGCCGATTTGGGCGAAGGTCTCCTTCGGCAGGCCGACCTCGAGCCGGCGGACGCCGCGCTCGCCGGCGGCGCGCGCGAGGGCCATGATCAGGCCGCTGCCGATCGCCCTGCTGCGCCAGGCGGGCGGCACCCAGAGGTCCTGGATCGTCGCGTAGCGGCCGGGCACGTGGACCGCGAAGGCCCAGCTTGCCGCCAGCACGCCGACGAGCTCGCCGCCGGCTTCGGCGATCAGCAGCACCCCCGCGGCGGGGTCCGCGATCAGCTCGCGCACCGCGCCGGCCAGCTCGAGCTTCGACGGCCCCTCGCCGCCCAGCTCGGCCAGCAGCTGCTCGATCCCCGCCGCGACGGCGGTGGCGTCCTCGCAGGTCGCCGGGCGGACCTCCGGGCCCGCGGCCCGCTGCGGCCGGGATGGCGCGCCGGGCACGCTCGCGCACCGATCCGTCATGCCGCCTCGAGCGCCCCCGCCCGCGGCTCCAGCTGCACCGACCAGGCATCCGGCGAGCCGCTTCCGGTCGCCGCCCGGGCGATCGCCGCCATCGGCGCCCGCGCCTTGAGGAGGATCTCGTCGAACTCGTCGACCGGGTCGGACTGCATCACGATCGCCCCGCCGGCGCCGATCGTCGTCCGCCCGGGCCGGATCACGATCGTGCGGATGACGATGCTGAGGTCCATGCTGCCGTCGACCCCGAACCAGCCGATAGCGCCCGAGTAGACGCCGCGTGCCTCGGCCTCGATGTCGTCGATGATCTCCATCGTGCGCTGCTTCGGCGCCCCGGTCATCGAACCGCCCGGGAAGCACGCGCGGGCGCATTCCGGGGCGCTGCGCGCCTCGGCCAGCACGCCGCTGACGGTCGAGATCAGCTGGTGGACGGTGGCGTAGTCCTCGACCACCATCAGCTCGGGGACGCCGACGCTGCCGACCTCGCAGACCCGGCCGAGGTCGTTGCGCAGCAGGTCGACGATCATCAGGTGCTCGGCGTAGGTCTTTTCGTCGTCGGTCAGCTCGGCCTTCAGCGCCGCGTCGCGCTCGGGGTCGGCGGAGCGCGGGGTCGTCCCCTTGATCGGCCGCGCCTCGACCCGGCGCTCGCGGTCGACCGAGAGGAAGCGCTCCGGCGAGGAGCTGACGATCGCCGTCTCGCCCAGCTTCAGGTAGGCGGCGAACGGCGCCGGGTTGGCCCGGCGCAGGGTCCTGTAGAGGTGGAAGGGGTCGGGGGCGGCGTCGGTCGAGATCTGGTCGGTCAGGCAGATCTCGTAGGACTCGCCGGCCGCCAGTTCGGACTGACAGCGGCCGATGTCCGCGAGGTACTGCTCGCGCCCGCGGCCGACGCGGAAGCCGACGTGATCGGCGTGCGGCTGCTCGCTGGGGGGAGCGGGAGGCGACGCCGAGGGGGGCGGCGCGGAGAGAGCCTCTGCGACCGCCGCCTCGGCGCCGTCCAGCCAGCGCTCGGCATCCGCGTCGTCGCCGCGGCAGAGCGTGACCAGGTGGGTCCGGTGACTCACGTGGTCGACGGCGACGAGGCGGTTGGCGAGCATCATCACTGCGTCGGGAAGATCCGATCGGTGCGCGTTCGGCGAGTCGCAGTCGGCCTTCAGCTCGTAGCCGAGGTAGCCGACGAAGCCGCCGAGCAGGCCGGGGGGGAGGTTGGCCGGGGGGTCGATCGCGTGGGCGGCGACTTCGCGGTCGAGCAGGTCGAAGATCGAGCCGCGCTCGCTCCCGGCGCCGGCGGCGCGGTGGGCCTGGGTGAGGCCGGTCTCGACGTCGTATTCGAGCACGCAGCGTGCGGCGCCGGCGCTGGTGCCGAGGTAGGAGCGCTGCGCCAGCCGGGTCGGCGCGTCGGCGCTGTCGAGCCAGAAGGCGTGCTCGGCGTCGCCGAAGAGGCTTTCGAAAAGCAGCTCGGTCGAGGGCTCGCCGGGCACGGTGCGGCTGCGCATCGTCACCCCGGTGGCCGGCGCCCGGCGCACCTGCGAGCGCTGCCGCGGCGCCTCCAGCGGCCGTCTGGCCCCGCGCCGGCAAGCCGACTTGCGACGCTTCGCCAGCGCGTAGAAGTTCTCGACCAGCTTCGCCCCGTGCTCGGTCGCGATCGACTCGGGGTGGAACTGGACCCCCCACAGCGGCCGCCGCAGGTGTTCGATCCCCATCACCACGCCGTCGTCGGCGCGGGCGGTGATCCGGCCGTCGGGCCCCAGGTCGGTGATCTGCAGCGAGTGGTAGCGGACCACCGGGAAGCCCTGGGGAATCCCGTCGAACAGGCCGCTCTGCTCGTGGTGGATGTGGCTGAGCCGGCCGTGCATCGCCTCCGGCGCGCTGCAGACCCGGCCGTCGAGCAGGCGGCCGAGCCCCTGGTGGCCGAGGCAGATGCCGAGCACCGGGATCTCGCTGTGGCGGAGGATGTCGTTGCAGACGCAGAAGTCGTGCCAGCGCTGCGGGGTGCCGGGGCCGGGGGAGAGGACGATCGCGTCGAAGTCCCAGCGTTCCAGCGCCCGCCAGGAGACCGCGTCGTTGTCGACCACGATCGGCTCCTCGCCGCTGACCCCGGCCAGCAGGTGGAAGACGTTGTAGGTGTAGGAGTCGTGGTTGTCGACCAGCAGCGTCCTCATCGCAAGTCCTCTCGCTTCACGGCTGTCCCTCCAGGCCGAGCCCGCGGGCGCTGTCGTCGAGGACCGCCCCGACCACCCGGTCGACGTGGGCGCCGCGCCCGCGCTTGAGGTGCCAGCGGGCCAGGTGCGAGCTGTGGCGGGCGAGCGGGATCGGGTCGAGCCGCTCCACGGCGAGGGCGAGGTGGCGCCGGTACATCTCGGCCTGCAGGACGGCGAAGCGGTAGTCGGGGTCCGCGGCCCGGCCACCGATCGGCGCGGTGTCCTCGGGGCTGCGACGCGCCCGCGCCCGCGCGGCGTCCCAGCCGAGGCTCCTGCCGCCGGCCAGCAGCTTCTCCGGCTCGAAGCTGACCTTCCTGGTCGCCGGGTGCAGGAGGAAGTAGCCGAGCGCGACCTGGGGGGCGATCCGCTCCGGCGCCGGGTGGGCGTCGCGGACCGCCGCGCGGCGCGGGTCGGCCTCGATCTGCTCGTCGATCCACTCGATCAGGTGGTCGATCAGCAGCGCATCCTGCTTGCTCGAGGCGATCTTCTCGCTCTCCTTGGCGACCATCCCGTGGAAGATGTCGTGGTAGGGGTGGAAGCCGTTGCCGCCGTCGGTGCGGACCAGCTCGGCCATCAGCCGGCGGCGGCAGGCGACGTGGGCGAACCACTCCTGGCCGCAGACCTGGACCGAGGTCGTGCCGTCGAGGCCGGTGTCGGCCAGCCAGTAGGCCAGCGCCCGCATGTGCTGGGTCGGGACGCCGTCGGAGCGGACCAGCGGCATTTCCTCCAGCTCCTCGCGACCGGTCATGTAGACGACGGTGCCGTCGACCCGCTTCTCAAGCGTCCCCTCCTGCAGCCCGAGCTCGGTCAGCTCGCCGACCTCGGGCAGGAAGTCGGACTCGAAGAAGACGCGGTCGAAGGAGATGCCGAGCCGGGCCAGCGTCTTGCGCTGCCCGGAGATCGCCCAGGCCCGCGTCCGCGACCACAGCTCGAGCGCCGTCCGGTCGCCGTCCAGCACCCGCTGCAGCAGCTCGTCGGCGCTGTCGTTCCGGACGTCGACCTCGCGGGTCAGCGAGTCGGCCGGGTGGTCGGAGCCGAGTCCCAGCGAGGAGCCGTTCTTGACGTAGTCGGCGTAGCAGTAGCCGACGAAGTGGTCGCTCTTGACGCCGTTGCCCTCGGCGGAGGCCTGTGGGTAGCGGCCGCTGCGCACGACCCCGGCCATCGCCTCGCCCATGCTGCGGCCGATGTCGCAGATGATGCTGCGCCGCTCGACCCGGCCGCCGGCCTGGGTCAGGGCGGCGCCGAGCGCGTTGCCGAGCCCGAGGTTGCGCAGGTGGCCGATGTGCAGCGCCTTGGTCGAATTGGCGTCCCAGAAGTTGAGCGCGAAGCGGCGCCCCGCGGCGATCTCGCCGTAGTCCTCGGCGCCCTCGCGCTCCTCCAGGGCGGCGCCGCGGCGCTCGACCATCTCATCGACGACCCGCGCCCAGACCCGGCCGCCGTCGCGGTCGACCGCCGCGACCCACGGCTCCCGCTCGATCTCCTCCAGCGCCCGCAGCGAGTCGGCGTGCCGCTCCCAGTCGCCGACCCGGGGGACCAGCATCAGGTCGAAGCGGTCGTGCGGCCGGTAGGGCGCCCGCAGCGCCCAGTGGGCCCGGTCCCCGCCCGCGGCGTCGTCGAAATGGTCGAAGAGATTGATGTCCATGGTCGCCGTCCCTCGCCTCACCATGCACCAGCCGGGGCTCGAACCCGGATCCTCGGCTTACAAACCCGATCCTCTAACCGATTGAGGTACTGGTGCCCGTTGATCCCACGAGCGCCGCGAGCGACGCTCTATTGATAAATTTTGGTTGAGTGTAACAGCGCGGTCAAGCGACTGTCCACTCGGGAACGGTGGGCGCCCCGGAGCGGCCCGGAAGGGGCGTTTCGGCTAGCGCGGGACGGCTTCGAAGATCGGGTCGGCGCAGTCGGGGTCCTGGCCCTCGACCGGTTGGATGAAGTCGCTGCGCTCGAGCACGGTGAGGTGATGGACGACTTTGTTCAGAGGCGGGCCGAGCTCGCGCGTCAGGTCGGTCGCCCGCGATGGCCTTGCCCTCACCGAAGCGAGGATGCGCAGTCGCAGCTTGTGCCAGATGATCCTTGCCTCTACGAAGTCCACCTCGTTGTCCCCTCTCGATCTTGAGTGTGAAGAATCTAGCTACACGATCTAATCATCTTCACCTTAATCATGGCGCACTGGGCGGCGCCGGCGGGCCGCTTCGCCGTTCTTGGGGCCCTTAACGCGTGGCCAAACCGCGCGCCACCGGATCGCCGGCCCGGGCCGGCGATCCGGTGCTGAGCTTCGAGACTATTTGTGCTTGCGACGGCTCTGGCTGACCTGCGTGATCAGCGTCGCTTCGGAGGCCGAGCGGAGCTTCGCGGCACGAACCTTGAAGCGCAGCCGTCCCTTCCGCAGGTGCCTGATCGTCAGCACCGTGTAGGTCGAGCTCGTCGTCTGTTCGACCTTCAGCTTGCGCGGCTTGCGGTGATGGCGGCGCCGCGAGGCGGAGGCCGAGGAGGCCGAGGCCTTGGCGACCGTCTGGCCTCCGGCGATGACCTTCAAGCCATAGAGCTTGAACCGGTCGACGGGGTTCGCCCAGGTGAGCGTTATCTGGATCGCGCGGGTCTGCCCGGTGACCCCGACGTTGTGGCCCGCGCTTTCGCCCTGGCTGAGCAGGTCGCTGAACTGCCGTGGCGGCGTCTGACAGGTGAGCGCCGCGCCGACACTGGTCATCACCGCCTGCAGCTGCCCCGAGTCTTCCAGCGGGAAGTACCTGCCGCCCGTGTCGGCGGCTATTTTTTGCAGCCGCGCCAGGTCTTCGGGCGCGACGATCCCGAGGCCGATCACGTAGGTCGGCACCGGATGGCCGAGGTGGGCTTCGGTGTAGGGACCGGCGTTGTGGCCGCCGTCGGTGAGGAAGATCCGCGCGTCGGCGGTGGGGTTGTCGGCGTCGGCCTTGGCAAAGGCGCCGTTGTAGTCGGTGGCGCCGTTGTCGGCGTTGATCATCTGGTTGAGGGAGGCCTGCATGGCGGCTGCGTTGGGGCCGACCGGCTCCGGCGGGAAGACGGTGTTGGCGGGCGGGATGCCGATGAATTCGGACCCGGATCCGAACTCGACCGCGCCGAGGTAGGTCGACGAGCTGAGGGTGTTGATCAGCAGGTCGAGCCCCTGCACGCGCAGGCGGTTCGGGTCGGTTCCCGCCATCGAGCCCGAGTCGTCGATGATCGCCTCGATGTTCGTGGCCCTCTTGCACGACTTCGCGCCGGCGGTCGGGGCGGCGATCAGGCCCACGGCGAGCAGGGCGAAGAGGCCGGTCAGGAGCCACAGGGGCAAGGTGCGTTTCACGTTCACCCTCCAGTCGAGAGGTCGTTGGGGTGAGGGCGACCGTAGCACCGCGACGGCGCGGTGTCGAGCGGCCTCAGACGTCCGCTCGGCTCGCCGCGGGCGCAAGGCGGGCGTCGCGGAAACGCCACCGGCCGCCGTTGCGGCGGCCGGTGGCGCCGGGGGGTCTGCGGCCGCTCAGGCGACCGTGACGCGGCCCCTCATGTAGCCGATGTGGTTCATCGCCCACGGGTCGCAGGGCAGCGCGCAGAACCATTCGTAGCTGCCGGACTTCTGTGGCGCGGTGAAGGTGAACGTCGTCTCGCTCGGCTTCTCCTCGGAGCCGGCGGCGATCTTTTCGTTGACGCCCATGTCGGCCGAGGTGAAGGTGTGGGGCATGTCGTCGTAGTTGTAGACGGTGACGTGTACGGTGTCCCCGGCCTCGACCGAGAAGTTCGCCGGCAGGAATGCATCGTGCCAGTTGCCGTCGGGCCCCTTCTTCGCCTTCTGCTCGTCCGATTTGACGACCAGCTTGACGTTTTCGGCGCCTTCCTGGGACTGCGCCGCGGTGTTCGCCGACGACGAGCTGCCCCCGCATGCGCCCAGCGCCAGCGCCATCAGGGCCAGCGCTCCGAGCACGCCCAGCTCAAGCAACCCCAGCCCCAGGGGTCTCCGACGCCTGGCTGAGGTCCTGTCGGTTGCTGTTCTCATTGCTGCCTCCTCATTACTGCCCGTCCCAACACCGGAGGGCTTGTGGATTTCGGTTGTGGTCAAGCTATGGCCGCGCAGGCCGCGCCGGTAGACCCCGCCTGGTACGGCAGCCCATAACCCCTGGTTATGGGCTGTGGCGGAGCAGCGAGCGGCGCCGCGCTCGCCCGACGACTATCGCGAGCGGCGGGAGGTCGCCGCGGAGCGCGGTTCCCCGGGGGGTGCCGCCGCAACGGACGGCGAGAGCCGGGGAGAGACCGACTCGAGCAGGTGGCGGACGAGCACCCGGGCGGGCGCCGGCAGGCCCTCCTCGCCGCTGTGGATCAGGACGAAGTGCCGCTCGAAGCGCAGGCCGGCCACCCGGCGCAGCACCAGGCCGGCGGGCGCGGGCTCGCTCAGCGCCAGGGTGGAGAGGAGGACCGGGGCGCCCTCGGATCTCGCCGCGGCGATCGCCGCGGCGGTGCTGCCGATCTCCGCCAGCGGCGGCGCCAGCGAGAGGCCCAGCGCCTCCAGCTCTTCGGCGACGACGCCGCGGCTGCTGGCCCCGGGGTCGCGCATGACCAGCCGCGTCGAGACCAGCTCGGCCGGGTCGACTTCCTCCGCGGCCGCCCAGGAATGGCCCTGCGGGACGGCGAGCACGATCTCGTCCTCACGGAACGGCGATTCGCAGAGGTCCCTCCCGTTCGCCGCCGGCGACCCGCCGGCGGCGACGACGCCGAGCTCCGCCCGCCCCTCCAGCACCAGCGCCCGGGCCGCGCTCGAGTTGGCGATCGACAGCTCGACCGAGAGGTGGCTCTCGTGCCTGCCCTCGAGCTCGACCAGCAGCGACGGCAGGACGAACTCGGCCATCGTCGGGCTCGCCGCCAGCCGCACCGGCGCCCGGCTCGTGTCGAGCCCCTCCATCAGCGCTTCGACGGCCTCCGCCTCCGCCAGCAGAGACTGCGTGGCGGCGTACAGCTGCCTGCCTGCGGGGGTCGGCGTGACGCCGCGCGGGGACCGCTCCAGCAGGGTCGAGCCGCTCAGTCCCTCCAGGTTGCGCAGCCGCTTGGAGAGCGCGGGCTGGCTGACCTGCAGCAGGCGCGCCGCCTTGCCGAGGCTGCCGAGGTCGACCGCCGCGCAGAAGGCCCGCAACTCGGCCAGCTCGGGCATCCGTACGAGCTTTCCCATCGGGTCGCATTGTGACCGCCGCGGCGGCGTCGCCGTCCGGACGCACCGACGGCCGCCACGGCGGCCGTCGGTGCCGGTGTGCGTTGCCAGCCGATCAGGCGACCCTGATGCGACCCTTCATGAACCCGTCGTGGGTCATCGCCCACGGGTCGCAGGGCAGGGCGCAGAACCATTCGTAGCTTCCCGCTTCCGGCGGCGCCTGGAAGCTGAAGGTGACCGTGCTGGGCTTGTCTTCGGACCCGGCCGGGATCTTCGCGTTCACGCCCAGCTCGGCGGCGGTGAACGTGTGGGGCATGTCGTCGTAGTTCTTGACGGTGACACGCACGGTCGCTCCGGCCTTGACCGAGAGGTCGGCGGGCAGGAAGGCGTCGTGCCAGTTGCCGTCGGACCCCTTCTTGCCCTTCTCCTCGTCGGACTTGACGACCAGGGCGAGGCTTTCGGCCGGCGCGGTCGAGACGGCCGCGTTCGCGGTTTCCGCCTTGTTCTGGTCTTCGACCCGAAACGCCACTCCGAGCAGGGCCGCCATCGAGATCAGCACCGCGAAGCCCGCGGCTAGCTGGGTGATTCCTGAACTGTTCGATCTTTGCTTCTTGGCTGGCATCGCTTTCTCCTTCGGTTGCACGGAGGGAGAATCGAGCCGCCGCGGCCGTAGCGGTAGACCCCAGCCGGTTGCGACCGCGATAACCGTTCGTCAGGTCCGTCGGCGCCCGGCTTAAACTGGTTCGGGTGAGCTCCGCCTCGAGCAGCGTTTCGACCCTGACCCTGTACAGGCGTGGAATCGAGTTGCTCGAGGAGGCCGACTTCGAGCAGGCGACCCGGCCCCTGGAGGAGGCGGCGAGCCGGGCGCCGGAGAAGTCATCGGTGCGCGAGGCGCTCGGCCGCGCCTACTTCCGCTGCGGCCGCTTCGCCGCCGCGGTCGAGGAGTTCGAGGCGGTCGTCGACACCCACCAGGTCAACGACTTCGCCCACTTCTGCCTCGGCCGGGCGCTGGCCAAGACCGGCGAGCGCGAGCGCGCCCGCCACCACCTGGCGCTGGCCGCCAACCTGCGCCCGGAGCGGCGCGACTACCGCTTCTACCGCGACCTCCTCGCCGCCCCCTGAACAACCGATCGGCGAACCTCACGATCCGATTCTCCGCGAGCGGCGCCGGCTGCCCGCGGGCGCGAAGGCCATGCTGTCCATCTCTGATCCTTCAGCCATGACTGGGAGCGGAGGAGGCAGCGTTGATTCCGGCGATTGCCACCGCCCCCGGACGAATCCGGCTACGCCGGATCACCGGTCGCTTCGCTCCCTGGGAGGGGGCGGTGGTGTATGTCAGAAGCCGGCGACGAGTTGGCCGACGTTGCGGCTGCTGAAGTAGGGGCCGAAGGTGTGGCGCTTGTCGCGGGGCTTGCCGTAGCTGGTGAGGCCGTTGATCGCGGCGCCGCCTTCGATCAGCCAGCCGCCGCCGCTGGCGCCCGGCGCCCAGTGGCAGCGGATCGCGATCGTCGGTGGGCCTGGCACCCGGTAGGTGAGCGCGTCGTCGCCGACGTAGGGCGAGTCGCAGCCCTCCATCCAGCGGCTGGTGCCGGGGTAGCCGAAGGTCTGGAATTCCTCGTGACGGCTGCGGTTGAGCGCGATCGCGGCGCCGCCGCCGACCGCGTCGGCGACGTTGACGCCTTCGGCGTTGGGGTCGACGAGGACCGCGCCGACGTCGAAGTTCGGGTTGCCGAGCCGGACCCACTGCCGCGGCGCGAAGATCTGCTTGCGGTGGGCGATGAAGGCGCCGAACGGAGCCGCCCCGCCCGAGTAGGCGGGGACGAACTCGAGGAAGCTCGACCAGACGCCGTCGCCGGGCCGTTCCGAGGGCCCGGAGTTGACGCAGTGCGCGGCGGTGAGGACGAGCCGGCGGCTGGCGCTGTTGATCGCGGTCGCCGAGCAGTAGCCGGCGTTCCTGCCCTGGCGGACGAACAGCCGCCCGTTCACCGTGTGGGGAGGGAGGGTCGGTTCCGGTACCGGGGCGAAGCTGACGTGCGCCGGCACCGGCGCGCGGCGGGCCGCGTCGAGCGGGGGTGCGCCGCGCATCCGCGCCGGCGTCCAGAAGCGGGCGACCCGGGCGGCCTCGCCGCGCGGGGTGGAGGCGGGGTGGAGGCGGGCCGGCGCCGCGGCGGCGGGGCCGGCGCAGGCGGCGGCGAGGCAGAGCAGCGCCGCGAGCGAGCCGATGACGCGACGGCTGGCGCAGAGAACCTGTTTCAAGGTCCCTCGGGCGCGCCTGGCGGCGGCGGACCGGCGCTCGCCGGCCGCACGGGCGGGTTTTCGAAACAGGTTCCGAGCGGGCCGATTCGCATCGCCGGTCAGGATAGAGCGCGGCGCGGGCGGGCCGGACGGGTCGGCGGGCGCGGAGGTCAGCTGAGAAGGGGGATTACGCAGCGGTAGTGCAGGGATTCGGTCGACGTTAATGAAGCTGACGCCACCCGTACTCAGAGACAGTTGCGACCCCATAGACATCGAGTCCTGACACGTTCGTAACGTCACTCGACCACTCGTCCCCTTTGTTCAGGCTGACGCTTGGCTGCTGGGCGAAGGCGGCGAGTTGCAGCGCCTCCGGCAGGGCGCCGCCCTGTTTGGCGCATTCGAGCGCCGCCTGCGGCGCGCTCACGGCGGCGCCGCTCGACGAGGCCTGCCAGCAGGAGCCGGTGAAGAGGACGGTGCCCGGTCCGCAGCCGGCGCCGTAGCCGTTGACCTTCTGCGCGTCGATCGCGTTGACGGCGTTGAGCGCGGTCTGCGCGTCGATCGCGCTCTGGGCGGTGTCGGCGCTGTCGGCGTGCACCGCCTCCGGCACCTTGCCCAGCGTCGACTCGTCGATCGCGGCCCCGGTCAGCGGCGCCGACGCCGAAGGCTGCACGGCGGCGGCGATCGCACCCGGCCGCAAAGCGCCGGCGGCGATCGAGTGCGGCTTCAGCCGGTTGCCCGGGACCGACTTCACCTTCAGCCGGTTGCCCGGCAGGGACTTCGCCCTCACCGCCTCGCCGTTGATCCGGTGCCCCCGCCTCGCCGCGTACACGCTCCCCCCGAGCGCGACGAACAGAGCGATTCCAGCCACCGCCAGAGCCGGCGCGTTGCGCCGCATCCCCTGCTTCATTTCTTCTCCCATAAACAATTCGGTTTTCCGATACGCCGAAGTATAAGCCTATAAACTAGGTAAATTTCAAGCCATCTGGACGAAGGTTCCTCCGCGGTGGATCGATGTAGACTCGCCCGCGTAAATACGGTCGGTGGTCAAGGGAAGTCCGGTGCGAAGCCGGCGCGGTCCCGCCACTGTGACCGGGCCAAGGAAGCCGCGGGCGCTTTGCGCGTCAGCCACTGAGGGGGACACGGAGCCCTCGGGAAGGTGCGGCCGACCATCCCGGAAGCCAGGAGACCTGTCCCCGGCCCGCCAAGACAACCCTCGAGGAAAGGGTGGCTGAGATGCCAAGACTCGTTCCATTCCGGCCGGCGGCCGCGTGCACGCTGGCGATCGCCCTACTGCTCTCCGTCGCCGCCGTCGCGGCGGCGAAGGGAGTCCCCACCGACCTGCGGGTGGTGAATTCGGCCGGCAGGACGCTCGCCGAAGGGCCGCTGCGGGCGCACACGACGAAGGTCCCCACCAGCCCGCGGGCGACCTGCCTCGGCAAGGGGACCGGCGGCAGCGGCAGGGCGGTGACCGTCCGGGGCGCGACGGCGCTCGGCGCGCTCGCCCAGGCCGCGAGGTCGACCCCGTCGCTGCGGCCGCTTTCGGTGACCGACCACTTCCGCGGCGAATTCGGCCTCGGGCTCTGCGGGATCGGCGGCTTCGCCAGCCACGGCGCCCACTCCTGGTACCTGAAGGTGAACCACAGGAACCCGGAACGCGGCGGCGACTCGGTGAAGCTGAGGGCCGGCGACGAAGTGCTCTGGGCGCTGACCGGATACCCCTACCCGAGCGAGCTCTCGCTCGTCGCTCCCGAACAGGCGACGGCCGGCGTGCCGTTCCGGGTGCGCGTGTTCTCCTACAACGACCGGGGGAAGCGCAGGCCGGCCGCCGGCGTCTCCGTCAGCGGCGCGCTCGCGCCGACCGGCGGCGACGGCGTCGCGACGGTGGTGCTCGCCCAGCCGACCGAGCTGGTCGCGCGTCACGGCAAGGACATCCCGTCCAACCGGGTCGGGGTCTGCCTGAACGGGGCCTGCCCGGAGGGCTGATCACGCGCCGGCGAGCGAAAGTCGAGCCTGGCGGGGACGCGCTGGGCGTGGCGCGCGCGAGCACCCGCGCGGGCGAGGACGCCGCCGGGCGACGGCTTGCAGCCGCCGGACGCCGCACGGCGGTCGTGATCGCGCTGCTCGGAGCGGCGCTCGCGGCCGCCGGCTGCGGCTTCGGCGCGGGCAAGGGCGTCGGCGACGTCACCCTCACGGTGACCCGCGACTTCGGGGCCCGGCGGCTGCTGGCGCCGCACGGCGAGGCGGCGAGCGAATCGGACACGGCGATGCGCCTGCTCGACCGCGAGACCGCAATCTCGACCCGCTACGGCGGCGGCTTCGTCGCCGCGATCGACGGCCTCTCCGAAGCGACCCGCGGCGGCCGTCGCTTCGCCTGGTTCTTCTACGTCAACGGGGTCGAGTCGCCGGTCGGCGCCGCCGACTACCCGCTGCACGGCGGCGACGCGATCTGGTGGGACTACCGCGACTGGTCGGCGGCGGAGTCGGTCCCGGCCGTGGTCGGCTCCTGGCCGCAGCCGTTCCGCGACGGCTACGAAGGGAAGCGCCGCCCGGTGGCGGTCGAATGCCTCGGCGGAGGCGCCGCCTGCGGGGAGGCGATGGCGCGGCTGCGGCGGGTGAGCGCCTCTCAGCGGCGCGCCGGCGGCGCGGGCGGAGGGCTCTCCACGGCGGGCGCGGGAGCCGGAGCTGCGCCGGGCGGCGCGATCCGGGTGCTGGTCGGCCCCTGGGCGCGAGTGCGGGACGACCCCGCCGCCGCTCAGCTCGGGGAGGGACCGCAGGTGAGCGGGGTGTTCGCCGAGTTCGCCGCAGGCGGGGGCGGCGGCTATCGCTTGGAGGGTCTCGACGAAGGCGGGGGGGATGCGCGGGCGTTCGGTCCCGCCGCCGGGCTCGTCGCCGCGACCCGCCGCGACGGCGCGCCGCCGGTCTGGCTGGTCACCGGCGTTGGGCCGCGCGGCGTCGACGCCGCGGCCCGGCTGCTCGACGCGCCCGACCTGCGCGACCGCTACGCGGTGGCGGTGGAAGACGGACAGGAGACGCCGCTGCCGGTAGCGGTGGGGGAACAATGAGCTTCCCCTGTGCCTTTGCCCCGGCATGCGCCGCTAACGAACAGGGGAGGGCTCTTTCGTGACGTCGCCGTTTGCCTACGTGCCGCGGCCGGGGCCGCTGCAGTCGGCCTCGCCCGCCGCGGCGATCGCCTACGTCGGCTCGCTGGCCGCCGTCGCCTTCCTCTACTCGAGCCCCCTGGTCCTGGCCGCCGCCGGCCTCGGCGCCTACCTCGCCGGCCGCCTCGCCGGCGCCCGCGGCGCGGTCCGCGCGGCGCTGCGGATGAGCATCGCCCTGGCGCTGCTGATCGTCGTCGTCAACGCCCTCGTCGTCGACCGCGGCGAGACCGTCCTGCTGCGGCTCGGCGACTGGCCGCTGTTCGGCCAGGTCGACGTCACCGCCGAGGCGCTGGCGTCCGGCGCGGTGATCGGTCTGCGCGCGGCGGTGACGATGATCGCCTTCGCCGTCTACTCGGCCTGCGTCGACCCCGACCGGGTGCTGCGCTCGCTGCGTCCCGATCGCCGGCCGCTCGGCCCTGACCGCGGCGCTGATCTCGCGCCTGGTCCCGGTCGCGGCGGCCGACGCGAGCCGGCTCCGCGACGCCGGCCGCCTGCGCGGCCCGGCCGCCGCCCCGCTCGGCCGCGCCACGATCGCGCGCCGCCTCCTCGCCGGCTCCCTGGACCGCGCCGTCGACGTCGCGGCGACCCTGGAGCTGCGCGGCTACTCCCTGCCGGCGCCGGACGCGGCGCGGGGCGGTGTCCGCGGTCGGCTGGGTCGGGTCATGCGCCGAACGGCGCGCCGCTCCTCCCTTGAGCGCTCCCGTCCCCGGCACGTCCCGGTTGTCGGGTCGCCCCGGCGACCACGATCGCGGGAGCGGCAGGCGCGGGGGCTCGATCGGCGCTCGCGGTCGCGCTACGACACCCGCTTCTACGCGGTTGGCGCCGCGGTCCTGCTCGCCGCGATTGCCGGCAAGGTCGCGGGCGCCGACGGCTTCAACGCCTACCCGACGATCCAGCCGGGCCTCTCGGCCTCGACCCTGATCCTCTCGCTTTCGCTCGTCTTCGCCGGCCTCGCCCCGTGGAGGCGCGATGCCTGACCTCGCGACCCCGACCCGCGCCGTCCTGCCGCTGGCGATCGAGCGTCTTTCCTACGTCTACCCGAACGCCGGCGCCGCGGCGCGTCCCACCGCCGCCCCCTCTGACATGCCGGGCGCGGGACAGGCCCTGCGCGAGATCTCCCTCTCCCTCGAGCCGGGCGAGCTGGCTCTGCTCGCCGGCCGCTCCGCCTGCGGCAAGTCGACCCTGCTGCGAGCGGCCTGCGGCCTCGTCCCGCACTTCCACGGCGGCGAGGTGGAGGGCGCCGTCACGGTGGCGGGCATCGACGCGATCGCCACCGGCCCCGGCGAGCTGGCCGGCGCGGTCGGCTACGTGGCCCAGGACCCCGAGACGCAGATCGTCTCGACCACCGTGGCGGCGGAGATAGAGCTGCCCCTGGAGATGCGCGGAGAACCGGCAGCTTCCCGAGCGAGAGCAGTCGAGGAGGTGGCCCTGGCCCTGGCGATCCCCCACCTCCTCACCAGAACAGTAGACACCCTCTCGGGTGGGGAGCTGCAGCGAGTAGCTCTAGCGGCAGCTCTGGTAACCCGCCCAAAGCTGGTCCTCCTCGACGAGCCGACCTCCCAGCTCGACCCCGTAGCCGGCGACGAGCTGATCTGGCTCTTGAGGCGCCTGAACGAGGAGTGGGGAGTGACCATCCTCCTCGCCGAGCACCGCCTGGAGCGCTGCCTGGCCGCAGCCGATCGCGTCATCGCGATGGACTCCGGCTCCATCGCCTACGACGGCACCCCCCGGAACTTCCTCAGCTGGGCCCAGAGCAACGACGCAGCTTTGGAGACCCCGGCGGCCCGTCTCTTCAGCCTCTGCGGCATCGACCCTCTGCCAACGGGCGTCCGCGATGCCCGCCGAACGCTTGGCACGTCCAACTCGGAGCGGCAGCTCGGGCGGGTGGCGGCGTGGTGGGGGGTGTCCTCCGCCAGCGCGGAGTCTGCGGAGGGCAAGGCCGCGTCCCTGTCCTCGATTCCATCCCTTCGCCCGGAGCAGATCGCAGCGCCAGGAGGGCACCCCCCACCGCGGCGACAGGACCCGCCCGCCCCGGCGCTCTCGGTCCGCAGGCTATGGGTCGAGCTGTCGAATGGCGACACCGGCCGCGACGTCCTGCGCGGAATCGACCTGGAGATCCATCCTGGCGAGCGAGTGGCGCTGATGGGCCGCAACGGCGCCGGCAAGAGCACCTTGCTGCGGACGATCGCGGGGTTGGAGAAGCCGGTGAGGGGGAAGATCGACGTGCCCGCCGGAATCGCCCTGCTGACCCAGAGCCCGAGCGACTACCTGGTGCGGGAGCGGGTCGGGGACGAGCTTCCCGGCGAGCCGGGGATGGCGGCGCTGCGCACGGTTGGGCTCGAGGCCGCTGTGGACGCGGACCCGAGAGACCTCTCGGGCGGAGAGCGGCAGCGCCTGGCGCTGGCGATAGCCCTCGCCGGCCGCATGGAAGGCGACAAGCTGCCGGGCCTTGTCGCCCTCGACGAGCCGACCCGCGGCATGGACCGTGCCCGCAAGCAGGAGCTCGACGAGCTGATCGAGGGGCTCGCGTCCCGCGGCGCCGGCGTGGTCGTCGCCACCCACGACGTCGAGTTCGCCGCCGGCTTCGCCGAGCGGGTGGTGCTGCTCGGTGACGGCGCCGTGATCGCCGACGGCAGCGCCGCCGAGGTTCTCTCCGGCGGCTGGTACTTCGCCACCGAGGTCGCGCGGATCCTCGACCTGCCGGGGACGATCACCCCCGAGCAGGGCGCCGCCGTGCTCGTCGAAGGCGGCCGCCGATGAGCTGGGAGCTCGCCACCTACCTGATCCTCGCCGCGGTCCTCCTCGGCGGCCTCGCCTGGTACGAGCGCTCGCGCCCGACCTCGCAGGTGGTGGCGCTGGTCGCGGCGCTGGCCGCGCTCGCGGTCGCCGGCCGCGTCGCCTTCGCGGCGCTGCCCAATGTCGTCGCCACCACCGACGTCGTCGTCTTCGCCGGCTTCGCGCTCGGGCCGGCGCCCGGATTCGCGGTCGGCGCCCTCGCCGGGCTCGTCTCCAACTTCTGGCTCGGCCAGGGCCCCTGGACTCCCTGGCAGATGGCCGGCTGGGGGCTGTGCGGGATCCTCGGCGCCGCGCTGGCGGTCCTCAGGCCGCGGCCGAACCGCGTCACCCTGGCCGTCGTCTGCGCCCTGGCGGGCGTCGGATACGGCGCTCTGCTGAACTTCTCCCTGATGGCAACCTACGGAGGGGACCTCTCGCTGCAGCGATTCCTCGCGCTGGAGGCGCGCGCGGTGCCGTTCGACGCGGCCCACGCGATCGGCAACGCGACCCTGGCGCTGGTCGCCGGCCCGGCGATGGTCCGCGCCCTGATCCGCTTCCGCGAGCGCTTCGAGTGGCGCGCCGCGGCGACCGCCTCGGTCCTGCTGCTGGCGCTGGCGCTGGTCGGCGCCCTGCCCGGCCGCGCCCAGGCGGGCACGGCGAGCGCCGCCGCCTGGCTCGCCTCGGTCGAGAACTCCAACGGCGGCTGGGGGTCCTCGCCGGACAGCGCCTCGAGCCCGTCGGTCACCGCCTGGGCGATGCTGGGCCTCGAGGCCGCCGGCCGCAACCCGCTCGACGTCTCCAGCGGCGGCAAGACCGGCGTCGACTACCTGCGCGCCAAGGTCGGCAGCCTCAGCAGCCCCGGCGACTTCGCCCGCACGATCCTCGCCCTCAAGGGCGCCGGGGTCGACCCGCGCGAATTCGGCGGCCGCAACCTCGTCTCGGCGCTCGCCAAGCGCCGCCGCGGGAACGGCTCGTTCGAAGGCTGGCCCGGCTCGACCGCGTTCGCGATCATCGCCCTGCGCTCCACCGGCGGCGGCGTCGAAAGCTCGGTCTCCTGGCTGGCCGGGGCGCAGAACGGCGACGGCGGCTGGGGGGACGATCCCGGCTCGCCGAGCACCGCCGACGGCACCGGCGCCGCGATGCAGGCGATCCCCGGCAGCGACGCCGCCCGCCACGGGCTCGCCTACCTGAAGGGCGCCCAGCGGCCCAACGGCGGCTTCGCCCTCGGCGGCTCCGGCGGCGTCAACTCGCAGTCGACCGCCTGGGCGGTGCAGGGGATGATCGCGGTCGGGACCGACCCGGCGTCGGTCGCGACCGGCGGCAAGAGCCCGCTCGAATACCTCGCCACGCAGCAGCAGCCCGACGGCCACTACCGCTACTCGGCCTCGAGCGACCAGACTCCGGTCTGGGTGACCGGTCAGGTGCTGGTCGCCGCCGCCGGCGACGCCTTCCCGGTCGCGACGGCGCCGCGGCTGCCGCAGTTGACGCCGCAGAGCGCCCCACCGCAATCGAGCGGCGGGTCGACCCACGCCGGATCGGCCCCGCTGCCGGGGCTGCCGACGATCCCGCCCGGCACTTCCGAATCGCTCGACCAGGGGGGCGCCGGCTCGACCGCACCTCTCCAGCGGCGCCGGCTCGACCGGCACGGCGCCACCGCCGAGCCAGGGCGTTCCCTCGACCCCGCTCCCCGAAGGGACCTCGCCGCCGGGCGAAGCGGAACCGACCACGGCCCCGCCCCCGGTGGCCCCGCCCTTCAGGGCGACCGCGAAGTCCGGCCCGAAGCCCTGGGCGCCGCTCGCCGCCGGCTTCGGCAGCGCCGGCATCGCGCTGGCCGCCGTCCTCCTGCTGGGCCGTCGCTTCGGCTGGTAGCCGGGGCTATACCCTCGAAGGATGGACCTTGAGACGGCGATCCGCACGCGCCGCACGCACAAGGCGTTCGGCCCCGAGCCGCTGCCGCGGGAGCAGGTCGAGGAGCTGCTCGAGCTCGCCCGCTGGGCGCCCAACCACCACCTGACCGCGCCCTGGCGCTTCCGCGTCGTCGGCCCGCGGGCGCTGGAGGGGCTGAAGCGGGCGGCCGGCCGCGAGGCCGGCGCCAAGCTCGACCGCGCCCCGACCATGATCGTCGTCTCCTGCGTGCTCGGCGGCGATCTCCTGCGCGACGAGGAGGACCTGCACGCGACCGCCGTCGCCGCCTACATCGTCCTGCTCGCCGCCCACGGCCGCGGCCTCGCCGGCTACTGGCGCACCCCCGCCGTCCTGCGAACCGAGGAGGGGAGGGCCGCGGTCGGGCTGCCGCCGGGCGAGCGCTTCGTCGGCCTCCTGCACCTCGGCGCGCCGCGGCAGGAGAAGCCGCCCCCCGAGCGCCCGCCGGTCGAGCGGGCCGCCGTCTTCCTCGACTGATGCTGGCCCGCGCCGCAGCCCTCGAGTCGATCGCCGGCCGGCGCTTCGAGGTGGTCGTGATCGGCGGCGGCATCACCGGCGCCGGGGTCGCCCTCGACGCCGCCTCGCGCGGCTACTCGGTCGCCCTGCTGGAGCGCGGCGATTACGCCTCGGGCACCTCCAGCCGCTCCTCGAAGATGGTCCACGGCGGCCTCCGCTACCTGCAGAACTTCGACCTCGGCCTGGTCCGCGAGGCGCTGATCGAGCGCCAGCTGATGGTCCAGCTCGCGCCGCACCTGGTCTACCCGACCCCGTTCGTGGTCCCCAGCTTCGCCGACGAGCGCCGCCAGCGGGGGCTCGGGATCGGGCTCAACATGTACGACGTGATGGCGACCACGCGGATCGGCCGCAGCCGCCGCGACATCCGCGCCGCCAGGGAGGAGGACGAGGACCTCTACTGGTCGCCCGACCGCCACCGCACGATCGACCGCGAGGAGCTGCTGGAGCTGGTGCCGGCGCTGGAGCGGCGCGAGCCTGAGGACGCCTACCTCTTCTACGACTGCCAAACCGACGACGTGCGGCTGGTGCTGACGATCCTCGGCGAGGCCGAGCGCTACGGGGCGGCGATGCTGAACGGCGCCGAGGTGACGGAGGTGCTGACCCGCGGCGGCCGCGCGTCGGCGGTGGCCTGCGTCGAGGCGGACTCGGGCGAGCGCTTCGAGGTCGAGGCGGACAACGTCGTCAACGCGACCGGCGTCTGGGCCGACCGGATCCGCTCCGAGGTCGTCGAGGAGGAGGACGTGCCGCGGATCGCGCCGAGCCGCGGCACGCACATCCTCCTCGACAGGGAGGATCTATCGACCGGGTCGGCGGCCTGCATCGTTCCGGCCGGCGAGGGGCGGGCGATCTTCGCCCTGCCCTGGTACGGGCGCACCCTGATCGGCACCACCGACAACGACTTCGACGGCGACATCGACCATCCCCTCCCGGCCGACGACGACGTCGAGTACCTGCTGGACGCGGTCAACGCCTTCTTCGGGGTGAGCCTGGGCGCCGCCGACCTGGTCGGCGCCTACGCCGGCGTGCGGCCGCTGATCTCGACCGGCGATCCGAAGAAGTCGGTCGACATCTCGCGCAAAGCGGAGCTGTACGAGACCTCGTCGGGGATGCTGACGATCACCGGCGGCAAGCTGACCACCTGGCGGCGGATGGCGAAGCAGACGGTCGATCGGCTGGTCGAGCGCGGCTCCCGCGAGGCACCTTGCCACACCGCCGAGATCCCGCTGGGGATGGAGGCGCGCCCCGGCGACCTCGAGGCGCCGCCGGGCGTCGGCGAGGAAGCGGTCGCCCAGCTCGCCTTCCGCTACGGCCACGCGGCGCGCAACGTGCTGGCGCTGGCGGCGGAGCAGCCGAAGCTGGCGGCGCCGATCGTCCCCGGCCGCCCCGACCTGCTCGCCGAGGCGACGATCGCCGCCCGCCACGAGCAGGCGCGCAGCGTCGCCGACGTGCTGCTGCGGCGGACCAGGCTCGGGCTGCTGGCGGCGCCGCAGCTGCGCGACGCGGCCGCGGTTCGGCCGGTCGCCGAGGCGATCGGCGCCGAGCTGGGCTGGTCGCGCCGCCGGGTCAAGCGGGAGGCGGACGCCTGGCCGGCGGCCGTGGCGGAGGCCGGGGTGGACCCCGCCGCGACGGCGGCCGTCTGACCGGCCGTCGAGCCGCTCCAATAACCTGCCGCCCCCTGAACGCGCAAATCGACACGGTGATCTCCGGGTGTTCGAATCCGGGGCGATTTGCGCGTGAACGCGAGAGGACCTTATGAACAAGACCGAACTGGAATCCAAGCACCTGGGGGAGCTGCACGCGCTGGCCGCCGAGGCCGGCGTCGAGCGCTACCGGATGCTGCCTCGCGCCGAGCTGATCGAGAAGCTCGCCGGCGGCGGTGGCGGCGGGTCCGCCAAGCCGAGAGGCGAGCGCGGCGGGCGCGAGCCCGGCCGCCGCAAACGCGACGGCGGTGGAGATCGCTCCCGCGGCGGCGAGCGCCAGCGCGGAGGTGGAGATCGCCCGCGCGGCGAGCGCCGCGAGCGCAAACCGCGGCAGGAGCGCGAGGAGCGCGAACCGCGCCAGGAGCCGAAAGGCGAGCCGCGCGAGGAGCGGCCGCGGCCCGAGGAGAAGCCGCAGCCTGCCGGGCCCCCCGCCGCCGGCGCCGAGCGCCCGAAACGCAAACGCCGCCGCCGTCGCTGGGGCCGCCGCCGCAAGGGCGGCGTCCGCGCCCACGACCTGCTGCTGCCGCCCGCTGCCGGCCACCGCGCGATCGTCTACGCGGAGAGCCGCGCCGCCTGCACCGCGCTGCTGCGCGAGCTCGCCTCCGAGCTGGCCGGCGAGTCGAAGGGGCCCGACCCGATCGCCCTGCTGATCGACCCCAGCCCGGAGGAGTTGGCCGACTGGAAGCGCGAGGCCCCGCAGGCGGAGATCGTCTCCGCCGGCCAGGCCCGCCACGCCGACGACGCCCTCGCCCAGGCCGTCCGCCGCGCCGCCGGCGGCGAGGACGTGATCGTCCTGATCGACTCCCTGACCCGCTTCGCCGAGGACTTCGCCGGCCCCGAGGAGGCCCGCGACCTGTTCGACGCCGGCCAGGGCGTGAGCGGCGGGACTCTCACGGTCGTCGGTGCCCTCGAGCGGAACTGAGTCCCTCGGACCAAGCAGGTCAAGGACGCAGGCCGCGTGGCGTGCTCTGCACGCGAGCGGCCGAGGACGCAGAGATGCGCCGGTCCGAGGGACTCAGCCTCTATAGGCGATGCGGCGCCAGGACGGCTCGCGCGAGAGCTCGATCGGCTCGTTGCTGCGCTCGGGCTGGACGTAGCCGAAGGTCTGGCTGCGCCCGTCGAAGACGACGTCCAGCTCGCCCTCCTTGACCCGCTGGTCGAGCCAGGCGCCGCGGAAGACGAGGCGCCGCAGCCAGTGGACGAGGCTGCGGTTGGAGGGGCCGACCAGGTCTTCCCAGTTCCCGTTGATGTGGACGCCGAGGCGCGAGCAGGGCTCGACGATCTCGCCGTTGACGGCGAGGTCGAGCAGGTCTTCGAGCTCGTCGCGGCTCAGTCCCTGCTGGACGAAGCCGAGCTTGACCGCGGCCTGCTCCACGCGCTGGCCGAAGTCGTTCTCGTTGAAGGCGAAGCGGAGCTCGCCGTACTTGAGCACGTAGTCGGAGCCCGACTCGTAATTGCCTCTGCGGGTCGTCTTCTTATTCACGTTGAAGCCCAATCTGCCCTCGCAAGCCCGGCGGGAGCAGGTGCTGGATCATGCCTGTCATCTTGGTTGCGTGCAATGGAGCGGTGGCCGCTGAAACAGGTGTTGCGCTAAGAGCCCACTCTTGATCGACCTCCACTGCCACATCCTCCCCGAACTCGACGACGGGGCGCTCGACCGCCGCGACAGCGCCGGCATGGCGCGCCAGGCGGCGAACGACGGGATCGTGAAGGTCTGCGCGACGCCGCACATCCGCCACGACCACGACGTGCGGATCGAGGAGGTCGAGGAGCGGGTCGCCGCGCTCAACTCCCACCTGAGGGACGAGGGCGTCCCGGTCGAGGTGCTGAGCGGCGGCGAGGTCGCGGAGACGGCCGTCGAGGCCCTCGGCGAGGAGGAGCTGGCCCGGGTCTCCCTCGGGGCGGGCCGCTGGGTCCTGCTCGAGCCGGCGCCGGGGCCGCTGAGCGACAGCCTCGAGCGCCGCGTCGCCCATCTCGCCGAGCGCGGCCACCGCACCCTGATCGCCCACCCCGAGCGCCACCTCTCCGCCGACATGTTCGAGCGGATGGCACGCCTGGTCGAGTCCGGTGCGCTGATCCAGGCGACCGCCGACTTCTTCCTCCGCGAGCGCACCGCCGCCGGCATGGCCGCCCTCGCCGAACGGCGCCTCGTCCATGTGCTGAGCAGCGACGCCCATTCCTCGCACGGCGGTCGCCCCCTCCACCTCAGCGAGGCCTTCGCGCGCCTGCGCGCGATCCCCCAGCTCGCCCCCCACATCGCCTGGATCTCCCACACCGCCCCCACAGCTATTGCAAAAGGCGACGAGCTGCGCGTCCCCTACGTCCCGTCTTTGGGACTGTCCCGGTAGGGGTGGAACGTCTTGTACTTTTTTTGCGACCCGAATCTCGGACGGCCCAATCCGATGTTCAAAAAAAGTTAAGTGGAACCCCTACCGGGACAGTCCCTCAGTCGAGCGGCCGCAGCTCGACTCGCGGAGCCAGCTCTTCGACCACCGTGCGCGAGGCGCTGCCGAGGCCGGCGCGGAGGAAGTTGGCGGCGCCGGCGGCGGCGCCGATCCGCAGCGTCTCCTCCCACTCGCGCCCGGCCGCCATGCAGGCGGCCAGTGCGCCCATCATCGAGTCGCCGCAACCCTCGCGGGCGCCGCGCTCGAAGCGCGGCGGAATCAGCTCCCAGGCCTCGTCTCCACGCGCGACCATCGCCGGCGCCTCGGCGCGAGTGACGATCGCCGCCCCGGCGCCGGCCTCCAGCAGCCGCTCGATCGCCGCCCGCATCCGCGCTTCGGTGTCGACCGGGCCCGCCACGAACCCGGCGACCTCCCAGTCGTTGATCTTGACCAGGTCCGGCCTGCCCTCCAAAGCGCTGTCGAGCCGCGGCGGTGAGAGGTCGACGAGGACCGGGGTGCCGTTGCCGCGCGCGTCGGCGACCAGGTTGCCGTAGATCTCCAGCGGCAGCGCCTCGCCCGGGTAGGAGTTGCAGAGGGCGAGCACGTCGGCGTCGAGCGCCGCCGCCAGGGTGGTGGAGAAGAGGTCGTCGATCTCGTGGCGCGAGGGTGGCGGGCCGGCGCTCTGGGCGATCTGCGCCCGCTCGCCGCTGCGGCGGTCGTGGATGTAGGCGCCGCTCGCCTCGGCGGTGGCGGTCGGCCGCAGATCGAACGGGAACTCCTCCAGCAGCGGCCGCAGGAGATCGCCGATCTCACCGCCGAGGAAGCCGCAGAGCACCGCGTCGGCGCCCAGCTCGGCCGCCATCCGCGCCACCCAGACGCCCTGGCCGGCGGCGTGGACGTGGATGTCGTCGCCGCCCTCGGAGGTCAGCGCCTCGATCGTCACCGAGAGCATCGGGTTGGGGCCGAAGACCGCGACCTTGCCGCCGCGGGGGGGAGAGACGGGCTCGCTGTGCACTTGGCACATCATGACCCCACGTCGTCTCCGCCGTCTCGCCTCGGCGACCGTGCTCGGCCGGCGGGTGCCGGTGGCGAGCGGCCCCCGCGCCCGCCTGCTCGGCCTCGCCGGCCTCGACCGCGAGCGGGCGGGCGCCGGCCTGCTGATCCCGCGCTGCCGCAGCGTCCACACCTTCGGCATGCGCTTCGCGCTCGATCTCGCCTTCCTCGACGAGGACGGCCGGGTCCTCGCGACCCGCCGTGCCGTTCCGCCCTGCCGTCTCGCCTCCGACCGCCGGGCAGCCGCCGTCCTTGAGCTACCCTGCCGAAGGGAGAGGTGGGTTACCTGGAGCAGTGAGGGAGCCGAGCAGATCACGATGACCGCCGCCAGAGAGGTAGATGTCCCGCCGCTTTCGCTCGAGCGAATGCGCAGCTTGATCGACGCCGATGACTGGAGCCGGCTCGAAGAGGGGTTGGGGAAGGCGCAGCAGATGCTGGATGGCCGCGAGCTCTGGAACGTCAACTCCACCGCGGCCGGGGGCGGGGTCGCCGAGATGCTCTGGTCCTGGGTCGGGCTGGCGCGTGGGCTGGGTGTCGGGATGCGCTGGCTGACGATCAACGGAACGCCCGACTTCTTCACCCTGACCAAGCGGCTCCACAACCTCCTGCACGGCGAGCTGGGAGACGCCGGCGAGCTGGGGGAGGAGGAGCGGGCCGTCTACGAGGAGGTCAGTCGCGCCAACGCAGATGCCGTGATCGAGCGCCTCGGCCCGCGCGACGTGGTCTTCCTGCACGATCCGCAGACCGCCGGTCTGATCCCCGCGATCGTCGCGACGGGCCGCACCGTGATCTGGCGCTGCCACATCGGCGCCGATGACGGCAACGGTTACAGCACCGCCGCCTGGGACTTCCTCGAGCCCTACGTGACCCGCGCCGACGCCTGCGTGTTCTCGCGCGACGCCTACGTCCCCGATTACTGCCGGGGGATGGTGACGGCGATCGTCCCACCGTCGATCGACGCGATGTCGCCCAAGAACCAGGAGATGCAGCCGGCTCAGGTGCGAGCGATCCTGCGGCACGTCGGCCTGCTCGCCGACGGTGGCGGCGAGGAGGAGAGGGGGGAGCCCTTTTTCAAGCAGCCCGACGGGACCCTGCAACCGGTGGAGCGGGTGTGCGAGGTGGTCAGCTCGGGAGGGCTCCCCGACACGAGTACACAGCTCGTCGTGCAGGTGTCGCGCTGGGACCGGCTCAAGGACCCGGTCGGGGTGCTGCGCGGCTTCACCGAGATGGCGGTCGGCGACAGCGGGGCGCACCTGATCCTCGCCGGGCCCAGCGTCGGCTCGGTTTCCGACGATCCGGACGGCGCCGTCGTCCTCGCCGAAGTCGAAGACGAATGGCGCCGGCTGGCCCCGGAGCTGCGGGCACGGGTGCACCTTGCCTGCCTGCCGATGGAGGATCTCGACGAGAACGCGGCGATCGTCAACGCCCTGCAGCGCCAGGCGACCGTGATCGTGCAGAAGAGCCTCAAGGAGGGTTTCGGGCTGACCGTCACCGAGGCGATGTGGAAGGGCAGGCCGGTCGTGGCGAGCGCGACCGGCGGGATCCTCGACCAGATCCAGGATGGCGTCAACGGCGTGCTGCTGAAGAACCCACTCGACTTGAAGGCCTTCGGCACGGCGATTCGGGAACTGCTCGACACCCCGCAGCTCGCGCAGCAGATCGGCCTGGCCGCGCACGAGCGGGTGCGCAAGACGTACCTCGAGAATCGCCACACGCTGCAATACGTGGACCTGCTCGAAAGGGTGCTTCGCTGAGCGCCGCGGAACCACCGACTCCGCGATCCGAGGGCGCTCAGAGCCTCCGCCCGGTGGCGGCTGCTGAAGCGAAGTACGTCTACCGGTTCGACGAGGGGTCGAAGGAGATGCGCAACCTGCTCGGCGGCAAGGGCGCCAATATCGCCGAGATGGCCCGGCTCGGGCCGCCGATCACGGTCCCGGGCGGCTTCACCGTCACCACCGAGGCCTGCGTCGCCTTCCTCGCCGCCGGCGAGGAGTTCCCGGCCGGGCTGGAGGAGCAGCTCGACACGGCGCTGGCCGGGCTGGAGGCCGAGGCCGGCAGGCTGCTCGGCGACCGCTCCGACCCGCTGCTGGTCTCGGTCCGCTCGGGCGCGCGCGAATCGATGCCGGGGATGATGGACACGGTCCTCAACCTCGGGCTCGGCGACGAGGCGGTCGCCGGCCTCGCCGAGCGGACCGGCAACGAGCGCTTCGCCTGGGACTCCTACCGCCGCTTCGTGCAGATGTTCGGCAACGTCGTCTCCGGGATCGACGGGATCCTCTTCGAGGAGGCGATCCGGGCGGTCAAGTCGGAGCGCGGGGTCGCCCTCGACACCGAGCTGGGGGCGGCCGACCTGCGCCGCCTGGTCGGCGACTTCAAGCGGATCTTCGCCGCGCGCACCGGGCGCGAGTTCCCGCAGGCGCCGCGGGCGCAGCTGAGCGAGGCGGTCGCCGCCGTCTTCCGCTCCTGGAACGGGGCGCGGGCGATCGAGTACCGCCGCCAAAACGGCATCCCCGGCGACTGGGGCACCGCGGTCAACGTCCAGCAGATGGTCTTCGGCAACAGGGGCGGCCGCTCGGGCTCCGGCGTCGCCTTCAGCCGCGACGAGATCACCGGTGCGCCCTCGCCGTCCGGCGACTTCCTGCTCGACGCGCAGGGCGAGGACGTCGTCTCCGGCACCCGCGACACCGCCGACCTCGACGAGATGGCACGGATCCTGCCCGAGGCGCACCGGCAGCTGGTCGAGATCATCGAGGCGCTGGAGCGCCACTTCCGCGACATGCAGGACGTCGAGTTCACGGTCGAGGAGGGGACGCTCTACATGTTGCAGACGCGCAACGCGAAGCGGCCGCCGCAGGCCGCGGTGCGGGTCGCCGTCGACATGGTCGGCGAGGGGGTCCTCAGCCGCGCCGAGGCGATCGCCAAGATCGACGCCTCGAAGCTGGAAGCGCTGCTGCACCCCGCCTTCGACCCGGAATTCGAGCTGCGGCCGCTCGCCACCGGCGTGTCGGCCTCGCCCGGGGCGGCCAAGGGCGAGGTCGCCTTCACCGCCGAGCGCGCGGTCGAGCGGGCCGAGGAGGGGGCGGCGGTGATCCTGGTGCGGCCGTTCACCGAGGCCGACGACGTCGCCGGCTTCGACGCCGCCCGCGGCATCCTCACCTCCGAGGGCGGCAAGGCCTCGCACGCGGCGCTGGTCGCCCGCGGCATGGGACGGCCCTGCGTCTGCGGCGCCTCGGCGCTGGAGATCGACCTCGAGGCCGGCGAGATGCGGGTCGACGGGCAGCTGCTGGGCGAGGGAGATCCGATCGCGATCGACGGCAGCAGCGGCATCGTCACCACCCAGGACGTGCCGCTGGTCGAGGCGGAGATGGACGAGTGCTTCCGCACCGTGCTCGAGTGGGCCGACGAGCTGCGTCGGCTCGGCGTCCGCGCCAACGCCGACCGGCCCGAGGACGCGCTCGAGGCGCACCGCTTCGGCGCCGAGGGGATCGGCCTCTGCCGCACCGAGCACATGTTCCTCGGCGAGCGCCAGCCGGCGATGCAGCGGATGATCATGGCCGAGGACGAGGCCGAGCGCCGCGCCGCGCTTGCCGAGCTGGAGCCGCTGCAGCGGGCTGACTTCGAAGGCCTGTTCGCGGAGATGGCCGGGCTGCCGGTGACGATCCGCCTGCTCGACCCGCCGTTGCACGAGTTCCTGCCGCGGGCCGAGGATCTGGCGCTGGAGATCGAGCGGGCCGGGGCGAGGGACGAGGGCGGCGCGGCGGTCGCGGCGCTGGACGCCGAACTGCACCGGGTGCGCCAGCTGGAGGAGACGAACCCGATGCTCGGCACCCGCGGCTGCCGGCTCGGGCTCGAGTACCCCGAGGTCTACGAGATGCAGGTGCGGGCGATCGTCGCCGCCGCGGCGGCGCTGCGCGAGCGCGACGGCGCCGCGCCGGAGCTGGAGATCATGATCCCGCTGGTCGACTACGAGGGCGAGCTGGCGGCGATGCGCGAGCTGGTCGAGCGGACCGCGGCGGAGGCGGCCGGGGCGCAGCCGGTCCCGTTTCGGGTCGGGACGATGATCGAGCTGCCGCGCGCCTGCCTGGTCGCCGGCCGGCTAGCCGAGCAAGCCGAGTTCTTCAGCTTCGGCACCAACGACCTCACCCAGACGACGCTGGGCTTCTCCCGCGACGACTCCGAGGGGCGCTTCCTCAGCGAGTACCTGCGACGCAAGATCGTCAGCCGCAGCCCGTTCGAGTCGATCGACGTCGAGGGCGTGGGGGAGCTGGTGCGGACCGCGGTCGAGCGCGGCCGCGCCGCGCGGCCCGACCTCGGCCTCGGGATCTGCGGCGAGCACGGCGGCGACCCCGACAGCATCGCCTTCTTCGACGCCGCCGGCCTCGACTACGTCAGCTGCTCGCCGTTCCGGGTTCCGATCGCCAGGGTCGCCGCGGCGCAAGCCGCGGTAGCTGCGAATTAGTCGCGCCCGGGAGGGGGGAGAGTTTCGGTCGCTGTGCCCTTGGTAGGGCATGCTTCCGCACCGCCGCGAGATCGCCAGCGTCGTCGTCTGCGAGGACGACACGACGACGCTGGAGTTGCTCTGCGACCACCTGGTGGCCGACCGCTTCGGCGTCCTGCCGGCGCCGAGCGCCTCCGACGCGCTGCGGCTCTGCCGCTACAAGCAGCCGGACCTGATGCTGCTCGACCTGACCCTTCCGGACGCCTCGGGTCTCGACGTCCTGCAGGAGATCCGCGAGGCCGACGGGATCGCCTCGCGCTTCGACCCGGCGCTGCCGGTGATCGTCCTCACCGGCCGCGGCGCCGACGACGACCGCGTCCGCGGGCTCGAGTTCGGGGCCGACGACTACCTGGTCAAGCCGTCGTTATCTTTGTCAGGTACGCCTAGACCACGCCTGCGCAAGATCGGCTGAAAGGCGTCGTCAATGCCGCTGACCAGCTCTGGGCGCGGCATCGGGATGATGCTCCAGTCGGCCGCCTCGAATGCCTCTGACCCGGCCCGACGCAGCGCCTCGCGCGCCTGCGCCCGGACCCGCTCGGCGGCATCCAGCTCGCCCGGCAGGGCGTCGGCCGGGTCGAGCGGGTCGGCGGCCGCGAGAACGCGCACGTAGAACGCGTCGAACATATCGACCAGCGCCGCCCGCACTGCGTTGATGCCCTCGGCGTCCTCAATCTTCCCGGCGACCGACTGGCGGATCGACTCCAGCCGCGCCAGCGCCTCGGCCTCGGGATCGTCGGCGTTGGCTTCCGCCTCGACCAGCGCGGCGTCGCGCTCTTGGGCTTGGCGCAGCTCGGCGCGGGCGGCCTCCAGCTCGGCGCTTAGCTCGGCCGACATCGACTTCCAGTCGGCGGCCTCCAGCTCGCCATCCTGATAGTCCCGCCGGACCCGCGCGAGCCGGTCGGCGGCCGTAGTCTCGTCGGTTTCAGCTTCGCGCAGCCGCGCGGCGACCAGCTCCCGGCGGCTCTTGACGGCGGCGTCCAGCTCGGCCCGCATCGCCTCCACGTCTAGCCCGACCTCGCGAAAGTAGTCGAGCGCGGCCACGTCGATTTTGTCGCGCGGTAGCGGCGCTTGCGGGCAATGGTCGATCCCAAAGTCCGAGCGACCCTTGCAGACGTAGGATTCCCGCCCTTCCGCCTTGTAGGTCCGTGGGAGCATCGCGCTCCCGCAGTGCGCGCAGCGCAGCAGCCCGCGAGTGAACAGATGGCGACCGGCGGGCGAGCGGCCGGGTCCGCCCTTGCGCGAGCGCGTACCGGCCTCGCGCAGCGCCGCGACCCGATCCCACGTCGCCACGTCCACAAGCGGTTTATGCGTCCCCGGGATCACGTCGCCGTTGTAGGGCAGAAAACCTTTAAAGGTGGGATTGCGAAGCAGCGCGGCGACGCTCGGCTGCGACCATTGGCGGCCGCGCAGCGGCTTGATTCCCTCGCTGTTGAGAATGCGGCCAATCTGGCGCTGCGAGGTCCCGGCGGCCGCCAGCGCGAAGATGCGCCGGATCGTGGGAGCGCGTGCATCGTCTGGGACCAGCTCGCCGCCCTTGCTTTCGTAGCCGAATGGGGCGCGGCCATGATGTCGCCCTTCGCTGGCTCGCTCGGCGGCCGTGGCTGCGACTCGCTCGCCCAATTGCTCGGCCTCCCACTGCGCCAGTACCGCCATAAGGTTTGGAATCAGCCGCCCCATCGCGGTTGACGTATCGATGTTTTGTCGGATGGCGACCAGCTCCACGCCCTCACGGCGCAGCCGGTCGAATAGCTCCAGCATCCCGGCGGCATTGCGGCCGAGCCGGTCTAGCGACGTAACGACTACGCGGTCGAGAGAGTCGAGCGATTCCAGCATCCGGCCTAGCTCGGGGCGGTCGGCCTTGCGCCCGCTGACTCCGGCATCCGTGAACAGCTCGACCAGCTCCCAACCTTCGCGGTCGGCTAGGTCGCGGATCGCGCCCGTTTGCTCGGGCATCGACAGTCCCTCGGCCGCCTGGCGGGCAGTAGAGACGCGGACGTAGCCAGCGGCTCGCAGCTTGCTCACGGCGAACAGGGTAGGGACCGCCCGCGACGTAATCAACCTGGGAGCGTCAAGAGGCTCACAATCCCACGCCCCGGCAGGGCTGGATTGTGGGTTCGTGGCCACCCTGGAAGTCGCATATTACACGCCCCCGCCCCTACAACCCATCGACCGACATTTTCCCATTTCTGGCTTGACAAAAGGGTTTGGATGCTGTAGCGCGCCGGAATCCCATACACAAAAACGGTCATTTTCGTGGTAGGGTGGGGACAGCACAAACCCAAGCGAAAGGAATCTCCATGTTCAAGTCAGCCATCGCCGCCGCAATCGTCGCCCTCGCCCTGGCCGCCGGGATCGCCAGCGCCGTACCCGGCAGTCGCCGCGCGCCTGCTTCCCGCCGCCAAGTGGCAAGTGGGACGCCGACCAGGGCAAGCGACCCTGCGCCAAGATCGTCCGCGTCTATGAGGACGGCAGCGTTCGCGGTCGCAGTCAGCGATGCCAGCCGCAAGCCTTCTGCGCTTTCCTTTTTTTATCCTTCGAGCGCGGGTTCGTTTTCGCGCCAAGGATCGATAGGCGAAACCCCGGCGACGTGGCCGGGTCCGCGAGCGGGTAGCGCCCGCCGCGCTGATGAGCCAAGCTAGGAGGAACGATGCATAACCCCAACGTGAAGACGATCATCGGCTACCTGCGCGTCAGCACCGATGAGCAGGGCGACAACGGCGTGGGGCTGGAGGCTCAGCGCCGAGCGATTGAAGCTGAGGCGGAGCGGCGCGGTTGGACGCTGGTCGAAGTCATCGAAGACGTGGCGAGCGGGAAGAACCTGAAGCGGCCGGGCATCCAGCGCGCGCTCGCGATGCTGGCCGGGGGCGAGGCGGACGGGATGATCGTCGCCAAGCTCGACCGGCTCGGCCGCGACGTGGGGGACTTCGCCGACCTGCTCAAGCTCTCGGCCAAGCAGGGCTGGGCGCTGCGACTGCTCGACCTCGACATCGACACTTCGACCAGCATGGGCGAGGCGGCCGCGTTCGTCGTCGCCGCCTTCGCGCAGGCCGAGCGCAAGCGGATCGGCGAGCGCACCCGCGAAGGGCTTGCGGTCAAGCGCAGCGAAGGCATCCGGCTCGGGCGCCCGCCGCTGGGCAAGAGCGATGCGCTCTACCAGCGAATCAGGCGCCAGCGCTCGGCGGGCTGGAGCCTCCAGAAGATCGCCGACAAACTGAATGCGGACGCGCGTGCCGACCCCACGCGGCGGCAGCCAGTGGCGGCCGTCGTCGGTACACGGCCATCTTGAAGCGCGTCTAGCGCGACCCCACAATCCCGGCAGTACCCGGCCCGGCCATAGCGCCGGGCTTTTTCATGCCCTGACAGGCGCTGCGGAGCGGCCGTCTCGCGGGCGTTCGAGGCACTGCCTGGCGTCCTACTGCCCTGGAAGCGGATCAGCGCGCCCTGGAAGCGCTCAGGCGGCCGGGAGATTCGGCCGGATTTCGGCATTCTTGACCGAAAAAGTCGAGAAAGACGTGGGATCGTTCGGGCCGTGGGGTTCTAGGGCTACGAACAGAGCGCGGGTCCCGCAAGCGCGGTTTAGAAGGTCACGCGGGAACCGTCCCAGACCGGGATCAGTTCCTCCAGTTCCGGCCAACGATCATCGGGAATCGCATCTAGGATTTCCTCGCCGGTCGGATCGTCGGGCAGGGTGTCGAAAACGCCATCGTCGGCAAGTCTCCAATAGAAGGCGACCATCGCAGCGCGAGGGATGACTGCGCCGCCCTCGGAATCAGCGGCCGGGGCGGGGCGCCCGGACTGGCGGCGGATGGCCTTCTCGATTTCCAGCAGCGCGTCAGTGGGCAAATCGTCTGCGTCCTCAAGGCGTTTTTCCAGCGCGGCGATGACGGTCGCGTGAGCGCGGGCGGGGGACGCGCCGGACTCGCGCAGCTTCACCACGGCGTCCAGCAGCTTGCGGTCGTGGTTGCGCCAATGGGAGACAGAGCGAACGGTCGGCGGGTCGATGCCGAACTTCGCCGCGATGGCGTCGGCAATCTGACGGTTCTCCATCCCCGCGACGATTTGCTCCGCGAGGAAATCGCGGCCGCCGCCGTGGACGGTATCTAGATGGTCAAGTAGGGATGCCATTACTAAGAGGATTTTAGCGCGTCGGGGTTGGTGCGCTGGCGATACTTCTCGCGCCGTTGGGCGGCGAGGCATTCGCGGCAGTTCGGCGTTAGCCCGGCGACGCAGCGCGCCTTTGGCTGAAAGTGCGCCGCGGTCAGCGGCAGGATGCGGGCGCAGCCGATACAGCGCCGATGCCCTGTAGGGACCGGATCGTCCGGTTCGTCGGGAGTGAGGCGGACCATCGTTGGGCGTCCGGCGCGAGTCGGCAGCACGTCCGCGCCGTCTACTGCTTTGCAGCGCCGCACCACCGAGCCGCTATCTGTGACGCCCAACCGGCGGGCTATTGCAGTAGCGCGCTGTGGCTCGGTGGTGAGGACGCCCAGCAGGTCCGAATCCGAGTAGGCGAAGCGGTTGTCTTCGAGCAGGCTCGGACTCGACAGGCTCGACCTCGGCAGGCTCTAGCTCGGCGGCCTCGACAGGCGCTGGCTCAACCTTGCGCTGGTGAGGGCGCTTGCGCGCTGGCGCCAAGTCGCCGCCGCGAAGAATGCGAGCCAGTCCGGCGACGCTGACGGCGTCAGAGCCGCGCTCTGGCAGCCCGGCATCTTCGACCCGCTCGGCAGCCTCGGCGAGCATCGAGAAAACCTCCAAGCCATCGAAGGCAGGGCGACCGTCGAGCAGATGCTCGCGTGGCGCCCAGCGAGCGGCTGGCAGCCAGCAGGTCGGGCGGGGTTGTGGGGGTCATCAGCCGCCCTTTCCCGCCATGCGACCCGCCACGGGGTAAATGGCGGGAACTTGACGGGTCGTGGCGGGTTCTCGGCGGCCGGGAGCCGGTTGTCCGGTCCGTAAGCCCCGCTCCCGTGCGGGTCCGCGCCCACGCGGACCGCATGGAGGGGGCGGCGGACGCTGACGGGTGAAGTGGCGGAAGCGGGCGAAAGGTCGGAGAACCCGCCACCCGTCAACCCTATATAGGGGCGGGCGGGCGGAACAACCCCACGATCCGGCGGCGAAAGCACCATTACATCGCCCCCGCCAGCTCGGACGGCGGCTTGACCTCGCGCGGCGCGTAGTGCCCCCGCTTCTCCTTTTCGACACGCGGCGCCTTGCCGGTATGCGCGGCGGTCAGGGCGCGTTGGAAGGTCCGCGATTCGACCTTCTCGTCAACGGCGCCCGCGATTTCCGCTGTGCTGACGGTGCGGCCCTCCCCGCAGATGAACTCGGTAATCTCGACCTCCAACTCGTCGCGCCGGTTGGCAACGGGACCGCCGGACTCAATCCGCATCCAGTTCAGCGCCTTGGACTTCGACCGCCCGCTCGTCAGGATGACCAGCTCGGCGCCGCCCTCATCATCCATCCGGTCCTTGTTGCCGGTCATGATGAACTCCCGGCGGGTGGTGTCGCCGGTTTTGGTCGGTTCGGTTTCAAAGGTCCGGCCTTCTTGAAGCTGACGTGCCGGTCAGCCTGATTGTGGAATTGCCGGGCGCCCATCGTGGACATCCCCTCGGCGTCATCGCTGGCGCCTACCGGCGGCTTGCGGGCGTGGTGTATCAGGATGATGGCGCAGTTATAGGTGGAGGCGAGGCGGCGCAGGACGCGGTAGAGGGCGACTACAGAATCGTTGTCGTTGACTTCGACCGTCGTGCAAGCCTGGGCGCCGTCGAGAAAGACAAGCCCGAGCCGGAAGGTTTCAAGCTCGTACTCAAGCCAACGCTCCCACAATCCCTCCTTATCGCCCAGCACGATGCCCTGCCGCGAGTAGTAGTGGAGGTTGTCCCACTCCTTCAGCCCCAGAGCGCGCAGCCGCGCATGCGGTACCCGCTTCGGATTCTCCTCATCGAGATACATCACGCGCTCGGCGTTGACCTTGCGGCCGATCCAATCCTCCCCGTTGACCGCCGCGACCGCCATCCGCTTGGCTTGCGTTGACTTTGAGCTGCCGCCATCGCCCGCAATGAGGTTTACGGTTTCGTACTCGAAGGTATCGTCGATGGCGAAGCGGGGCGGGGGTGCTGGCTTCGACAGGTCCGGGCGGAAGAGTTCGGGTTCGGGCAGGTCGGTCTTCTCCGCTTCCTCGGGCGATAGCTTCAACTTCACGTTGGTATTGACCCGCTCAAAAGCTTTGCGCCTCTCGCGCCTGGACAGTCCGGCGAAGTAGAGCGCGGCTGATTTCTCGAAGTCGATGTCCTGCCCGTCGGCGGTCATCCGCTTGCCTCACTTGGTATACTGGTGTTGTTCATAGTGCATCTCCTCGGAAAGAGCGCCGGTCGGGCGCTCTTTTCATGTCACGGCGCAGCCCTTCCGGCTACGCCTGGGCTGTCGAAGGTCACGCCTATCGTCTCGCCTGCGTCAAGCCGCGCCTTCGCCTCGCGCAGCAGGTGCCAGCAGCGCCAGACGTGCCAAGTCAGCCGCGCCCACGGGCGATGCGCTGCGGCTCGGCACCTGCGAGCAGGGCGCGGAACCGATCGCGGTCATATCCCCAATGGCCGCCCGGCATCCGCCATAGCGCGAAGAGACGATTCACAAATACGGACTCGGCAGACATCTCAAGTCGCCTCCAACACGGCGCGCAAAGCGTCGCCCGTAAGTTCGTGGCTGATAATTCCGTACTCCTCGGTCGCCTCTACTGGCGAGTTCAGTAGCGCCGCCGCGACGGCTTCGATGGTCGCCAGTTCTTCGCTGACGAACTCCACGGCGGCCAGCCAATAGCGACGCAAAGCCACGTCGTCAAGTCCCGGCGGCACGTCGCCGCCCGCGAACTGGCGGACAACTTCCGTGCTCGCAGTACGGGAGGCGTCGAGATCGTGGCGAGGGTCGGCGGCGGGACCAGCCAGCGCAGCAATCGCTTTAGCCTCGGCGGTCGCGGCCGGGTTGGGGCGAGTGCGGCAAACGCCGGTGCGGGAGCCGTCCGGCTCTGTGGTCGTGCCGAGAATACGGACGTGAATCACGCGCCCGACGCTAAGCCGCTCGTCCGCGACCGCGTGTGAACCCTCATGGCGCGCGGTCACCTTCTGGCGCTCCGCGAGTGTCATATGCCCAGACGCGCCCGCTCGGCGTTGAGTGCCTGGCGGGCATCGTCAATTTCCGCCTGGATGCGTTGCGCTTCGCTCGGCGCATCCAGCTTTTCTTCCTTCGCTACGAGCTTCTTCGCGCGGGCGGCAATTTCTTTGTACAGGCTTGCCACGTTCTCACGCTTCTTCGCCGTCGCCTTCGCATCATCGACACGCTCCCACGCTTCCGCCGGATCGTCCCGGCGGCGCGTCGCGAGTTCCCGGTCGTCCGCACAACGGCAACGCCTGCGGTGTATCCCGGCGGCGCGGCATCCTCCTCAGGCCACTTATCGCGGGCCAGCGCGCAGCCTGACGCGGCGTTCGGGGAATCGAGCCGCCCGCCTCGCCGTGAAGCTCGCGCTGAATATCCTCGGCGCGGATTACGCCTTCTGCGCCGGTCGGCTGGCCGTCTTTCATTGCCCGTACCTGCGGCCGTCCTGCATGTCCTCAAGTTCGCGCCGGGGTCCCGGCTGCGGGAGCGGTCCTATTGTGGGCACGGGATTCCCGTCGCCGCCCTCATAGCCACCGCCATACGGCGGCGTGACTCCGGCATGTTCCGCGCCCTCGCCCTCAAGCGTGCGGGTGTAGGTCTTGCGCAGTTGCTCAACGCGGCGCGCGGCATCGTCGGCGTCGGCAAGAAACCTACACAACACCGCAGCTTCGCCGCCAAGATCATCGGCCGCGATCCACCTTTCCACTTCCTCCAGTGGCCGCCGCACGATGGTCGCCAACTCGCGCGGCTCGACCTGCAATTCGTCAAGGCGCTGGGAGAGCGCGGACTGTGAAGTTTTCTTACTCGTCATCGACCGTCACCTGTACGGTTCCGTGCGTCCGGGTGGCGTCATCGCCCGGTACCAACACCTCTAGGATGCGCGCCGCCTGCGCGTCAGTCGGCAGCATGTTCCGTGCGCAGATTCTCGACATGTCGGCTTCAGTGATTGCGGCCGCGCGCGCGACATCGGCCTGCGAGTACCCGCGCGCCCGCATTAGTGTGCGAACGCGTCCGGGCGTAAGTTGTGGTGAATCTGCGGTTCTTGACATGTCGTCAGTGTACCAGAACCGCTCGAAACCTCCTGAGGAACACACTAACGTAAAGCTAATAGTGTGTAAGCGGCAGCGCCATGCCCAAAACCCCACATTAGGGCGACCTAAGAATGTGGGATAAAGAAAACCCCGGCAGCCTCACGGTGCCGGGGCGTGCTTGTCGATGGTGGCGCTTGACGCCGTTGCGATCATGGTAAGGGGAGAGGACATCGCTCCCCTGACTTCTACAGAAAGGGGACCGATGACAACTATTGACCCGGCGCTGTGGACTGACTACCAGTCCAAGGTCGCGCATCATGAGGCGGCGCACGCCGTCGCGCATGAGCGGCTAGGTACGGCGCAGCCGATCTACCTTGCACTGGAAGGCTCGCCTGACGCTCCCGGGCGCGATGGCTTCGATGGGCGTGTGCATTCGGCCGTCATCCCCGACGCCGACCCGCGCGACATCGGGATTTCGATGCTGGCAGGCCCGGCGGCCGATATGCAGCTTGACGGCGAGTCACTAGAGGATGCAACCGACGCCGACGAAATCCGGTACTACGCAGATAGCGACACTCCCGATTGCGGCGACGCCGAGATTGTCTCTCTGTGGGGCGCGGCCGTCGATTTCGTCGCGCAGAATTGGCCGCAGATACAGGCGGTCGCTCGCGCCCTCTTGGCCGCCCCGCCCGGCGGCGGTAAAACGCACCTACTCCCGGCGCAGGATTTCCGGCGGGCGCTGGAGGCGGGTACTCCCGAGCGCGGCGACGGACGCCAGTAGCTAGTCGAATCCGCCCAGCGACAGTTCGCCCGGATTCCAGCCCGGTAGGTCATCGAGCAGTTCGCCCGGCTTCACGCCGAGCGCCCCGGCGAGCTTTAGCAGCGTGTCGATCCGGGGAACGCGTTCGCCGCGCTCCAGTAACCCAATCTCGGTTCGGTGTAGGCCAGCGCCGATGGCGATGGCTTCCTGTGATTCCCCGGCTCGGCGTCTGGCGGCCGCCAGCTTTCGCCCGAATTGCACTGCAACCCCGTTACGTTTCGTGAGCATATCTCATTCGTACCATAAACGGCGGCCATTTGCCAGCAGTCAGATCATCCCACGCGCCTCCAAAACTTGGCGATGGTAGAGCGCGCGGGCCGGGTCAATGCCGAGCGCCGCCGCGAGGGCTTCAACGGGCATGCCGCCGACATCCTCCCCGGCGGCCTGTAGCTCCAGCATCCGGTCGCGGATCGGATGGTCATTCCAGCCGCGCTCGCGGCAGTCTGTCTTATCCATTCGGGTACTCCTCTCGCATGGTTAGGAAACGCTCTAGGTGCTCAAAGTAGTTGGGGCGTCCCGGCTCGACCACAGACGGCGGCATCCGAGCGCCCGGCGGCCGGGGCGGGGAGCGGGGCGAAAGATGGTTAAATCGTCCTGCGCGGTCCCGGCGGCAGCTCCCAGCGCCCGCCGGGACTGCCTCTATTTGCCCGCCCCGGCGGCCGCGAAAGCCGGGAACAGCGACAAAGAATACGTCGTCAAGCCGTTCCACTACCCGGAGCTGCGGGCGCGGATCGGGGCGGTTCTGCGGCGCCGCGACGAGCGGCGCGACGGGCCGCTGCGGGTCGGGGAGCTGGTCGTCGACCCGGCGCGGCGGCGGACCTGGCTCGGGCAGCGGCCGATCGAGCTCTCGGCGAAAGAGTTCTCGCTGCTGCGCGTGCTCGCCGCCGACCCGCACCGGGTCTTCACCAAGCGCGAGCTGCTGGGCCAGGTCTGGGGCTACCGGACGCCGGCCAAGACCCGCACCTTGGACTCGCACGCGAGCCGGCTGCGGCGCAAACTCGACCCCGACGACGGCCGCTTCGTGATCAACTGCTGGGGCGTCGGCTACCGCCTCCTTGACGGATGATCGCGCTGGCCGAGATCGTCGCCGGCTGGCCGCTCGCCGCCTCGTTCGCCGCGGCGGTCGGGGTGCAGGGGCTGCGGGCGCGCCGCCGCAGCGCGATGAACGAGGCGCTGCACGAGCTGCGCCGGCCGCTGCAGGCGCTGGCCCTGGCCGCCGGCGGCGGGGCGCCGCCGCCGGCGGTGGTCGAAAGCTCGGTGCGGCTGGCGACGGTTGCGCTGGAGCGGCTCGAGCGCGAGGTCAACGGCGGCGGCGCGCTCGGCGCGCCGCGCGAGGAGGTGTCGGTGCGGCCACTGGTCGAGGCGGCGGTCGCCCGCTGGCGGGGACGGGCGCAGCTCGGCGGCGGCTCGCTGCGGCTCGGCTGGTGGGCGGGCGAGGCGCTGGTCGCCGGCGACGCCGCCGCGCTCGCCCAGGCGGTCGACAACCTGATCGTCAACGCGATCGAGCACGGCGGCCCGGCGGTCACGGTCGAGGCGCGGCGCGGCGGCGGGCGGCTGCGGATCGTCATCGCCGACTCCGGCACCGCCTCGCGGCCGCCGTCGCGGCGCGGCACCCCGGCAGAGACGATCGCCCGGATCTCCGGCCGCCGCCGCCACGGCCACGGGCTGGCGGTGGTGCGGCGGGTGGCGGCGGCTCACCGCGGCCGCTTCGCGCTGCAGCGCTCGGCCAGCGGCTCGCTGGCGGTGCTCGAGCTGCCGCTGATCCGTGACGCGACCCCGCAATCGCTCGTCGCATGAGCTTCCGCTGTTCCTCTTCCTCGCCATCGACGGCCAGGGCGCGGGGGAAGGGGACTCGATGAGCCGCCGCGGGCGCGCACTCGCCTTCCTGCTTGCCGCCCTGCTCGCCGCCGGCGCGGCGGCGGCGATCGCCGACGGCTACGGATCTCGCGTCGCCCGCGGCTACGGGCCGCTGCGGCCGGTCGTCGTGCTCGCGGACTCGCTGCCGGCCGGCAAACGGATCGGGCCGCGCCAGGTCGAATCGGCGCTGGCGCTGCGGCGGGTGCCGGCGCGGTTCGTCCCGCCCGGCGCGCTCGCCTCGCCGGCGGATGCGCTCGGGTTGGTGCCGCGGGCGGCGCTGCCGCCGGGCTCCTACCTGCTGGCGGCGCAGCTGGCGACGTCGCGCCGCCGGCATGCCCGCGCCCCCGGCCTCGGCGGCGGGCGACGCCCGGTCGAAATCGCGGTCAGCGGCGCCGGCGCCCTGCTCGCGACCGGGGCGCTGCCGGCCCGCGAGAAGGTCGACGTGGTGGTCACCGGCGAACCGAGCGGCCCGGGTCCGGGCCGCACCTACGTCGCCGCCGCCTCGGCGCCGCTGCTCGGCCTGCAGCCGGGGCCGGAAGGCTCCGAAGCCGGGGCGGCGGCGGAGGCGACGCTGGCGCTGACCAGGCCGCAGGCGCTGCGGCTGATCGCCGCCGAGAGCTTCGCCCGCAAGATCACCCTGCTGCCCCGGGACTGAGATGGAGGCGCGGCAGCGGCATCTGGAGGAACTGGCGGCCTCGCTGCGCGAGAAATTGATCGAGCGCCGCCGGGCCGGCGCCACCGCGGGGGGAGCGCCGGCGGTGGGATTCGACGACGAGGTGCGGCAGTTGGTCGACGTCGAGGCGGCGCTGCTCGGTGGCGACGACCGCGCCGCCCTCGCCGCCCGGATCGTCCGCGACACCGTCGGCCTCGGCCCGCTCGAGGATCTGCTCGCCGACCCGGCCGTCGAGGAGGTGATGGTCAACGGTCCTGAGCGCATATATGTAGAGCGGGCCGGTCGGATCGAGCCGACCGCGGTCGCCTTCGCCGGCGAGGAGGAGCTGCGCAACGCGATCGAGCGGATCCTCGCCCCGCTGGGGCGGCGGATCGACGAGCTCAGCCCGATGGTCGACGCGCGGCTGGCAGACGGCTCGCGGGTCAACGCGGTGATCCCGCCGCTGGCGATCGACGGGCCGGCGCTCTCGATCCGCCGCTTCGGCGCCCACCGGCCCGGGCCGGCCGAGCTGGTCGAGCTCGGCACCCTCGACGAGGCCGAGCTCGACCGGCTCCGCCGGGCGGTCGCCGGGCGGCGCAGCGTCCTCGTCAGCGGCGGCACCGGCTCCGGCAAGACGACCCTGCTCAACGCCCTCTCCGGCTTCATCGGCGAGGAGGAGCGGGTGGTGACGATCGAGGACGCGGCCGAGCTGCGGCTGCGCCGGCGCCACGTCGTCCGCCTCGAGAGCCGCCCGGCCAGCGTCGAGGGAAGGGGGGAGGTGACGATCCGCGATCTGCTGCGCAACGCGCTGCGGATGCGGCCGGACCGGATCGTGATCGGCGAGGTGCGCGGGGCCGAGGCGCTCGACCTGCTGACCGCGCTGAATACCGGCCACGACGGCGCCCTCTCGACCGTGCATGCCAACTCGCCTGCCGACGCGCTCGGCCGGCTGGAGACGCTGGCGCTGATGGCGGGCCTGGGGCTGCCGCACGAGGCGATCGCCGTCCAGGTGCGGCGGGGGATCGACCTGGTCGTCCAGCTCGAGCGCCGCGCCGACGGCTCGCGCCGGGTCGTCGAGATCGTCGAGGTTCAGTGATCCACCCGGTGGACCACTCGTGCTGATCCTGGCCGGAGCGCTGGCCGGCGGGCTCGCCGCCCTGGCTGCCCGCGAGGCGGTGCTGGCGAGCCCGGCGGCCGGGGCCTGGGTGCGGCTGGCGCTGGAGCCGCTGCGCCGGGCCGGCCGCGAGGGCTACGCGCCCTCGAGCCTGGAGCGCCGCCGGCTCGCCGCGCTCGGAGCCGGCGCGGCTCTGCTCGGTGGCTGGTTCCTCGCCGGGCCGTCGGTCGCGGTGCCGCTGGGAATCGCCGGCCCGGGCCTCGCCGCCTGGGCGGTCGGCAGCCGTCGCCGTCGCTACCGGCGGGCCGTCGAGCGGGCGCTGCCCGAAGTCGCCGCCGCGGTCGCCGACTCGCTCTCCGCCGGGCGCTCGCTGCGCGCCTCGCTGCCGGCGGCGGCGACCTCGCTCGACGGCCCCGCCGCCGTCGAGCTGGCGCGGCTCGGGGCCGAGCTCGACCTCGGCGCCGCGACCGGCGCCGCGATCGACGGCTGGCGGCGGCGGATGCGCTCGCCGCGGATCGACGCTTTCGCCGCGGCGCTGCTCAGCCAGCGGCTGGCCGGCGGCGACCTCGCCGGCCTGCTGCGCCGCTTCGCCGAGGGCGCCGCCGAGCGCGACCGGGTCGCCGACGACGCCCGCTCGGCGACCGCCCAGGCCCGCTTCACCGGCCTGCTCGTCGTCGCGATGCCGAGCGGCGGCGCCCTGTTCGCCGAGCTGATTCAGCCGGGGTTCGTCGCCAAGGTGATCGGGGCGCCGGCCTCGGCCGTGCTCGTCGCGCTCGCCGCGGCGCTCCAACTCGCCGGCTTCGTCGCGATCCGCCGCCTCTCCCGGGTGGTGGAGTAGTGGGCTGGGGCCGGCCTGCTGGCCGCGGTCGCGGTGCTGCTCGGCTTCGCCGCGCTGCGCGAGCTGCGGCCGGCCCGCCCGCCCGGCGGCACGTCCCCGTTCGCCGTCCTCACCGGTGGGCGCTCGGCACGGGCGGCGCTGCGGCTGGGGCTGCCGCGGCGGATCTCCCGCGCCGGGCTCGAGGCGCGTCTCTCGCTTGGCGCGGTCCTGCTCGCGAAGCTGGCCTGCGCCGCAGCGGGCGGGATCGCGGCGATGCCGGCCGCGCCCGCCGCGCCGGGGCGGATCGGGATCCTGGTCGCGGTCGGGATGCCGGCAGCGGGGTTCGTGCTTCCCGATGCGCTGCTGGAGCGCGAGGCGCGTCGCCGCCGCCGGCGCCTGATCGCCGCGCTGCCGGACGCGCTCGACCTGCTCGCCGTCGCCTCCGCCTCCGGCCGCAGCCCTGCCGCCGGCTTCGCCGAGATCGCCCGCGGCGGCGACGGCCCGCTGGCCGAGGAGCTGCAGATGACAGTCGCCGAGCTGTCCTGCGGCCGGCCGCTGCCGGAGGCGCTGCGGGGACTGCGCGAGCGCGTGCCGGGCGGCGAGGTCGCGACCCTCTGCGCCTCGATCGAGCGCTCGCGGCGGCTCGGCTCGCCGCTCGCCGACCAGCTGCGCCGCCAGTCGGCCGCCCTGCGCCGCGACCGGCGCCGGGCGATCGAGGAGCGCGCCGCCCGCGCCGCGCCGAAGATCCAGCTCGTCGTCGCGCTGATCCTCGTCCCCTCGGTCCTGCTGCTGATCGCCGCCGGCCTGATCGCCAACGCCGACGTCCTGCTCAGCGGCTTCTGAGCCCGACCCTCCCGCTGTTCCCTAGCCGTGCCTGGCGACGCAAACGAACAGCGGAGCTGAGGTCGACTGCCTGCAAGCGAAATTGCGGTGGGACCAATTTCGGCGTTTGTGTTGCAAAGTGGGGGGAAGTGGGCTAGTGTGGCGATCGAGTTGAAGCCCAGGACCGGGGTGGTGAGGCTCCTCCCACCTCATCACTCCGGTCCCAACTCTCTTCCAGGCCGCAGAAAGGACACCGACGGGCGATGGCATTCCGGGGCCTCTACGAGCACAGTCTCGACTCCAAGGACCGCCTCACGGTTCCCTCTCGGTTCCGCGCTCCGCTCTCCGACGGCGTTGTTCTCTCCAAGGGCTTCGACCCCTGCGTCTGGGTGCACACGACCACGGAGTTCGAGCAGCTCTCCGACCGCTTCCTCTCGCCGCACAGCCCGTTCGGCAGCGACGCGCGGCGCCTGCGCCGCCGCTTCCACGGCGGCTCCTTCGACGAGAAGCTCGACTCCGCCGGCCGCATCCGGGTCCCCAGGCCGCTGATCGAGCACGCCGGCCTCGCCGGCCCCTGCGTCGTGATCGGCGCCGGCGAGTACCTGGAGATCTGGAACGCCGAGGCCTGGGCCAAGCAGGAGGAGGAGCTCGATGCCTCGGCGCCCGAAATCGCCGAGGGCCTGGCCGGAAGCGGAGCGGCTGTGTGAGATGCGAGCCCGCGCCGAGCAATCCCGAGCCGCGGCCAGGCCGCAACCGATGAGCGGCACCATTCTCTTCATGCCCACCGAGCACGCACCCGTCCTCGCCCCCGAGCTGACCGACCTGCTGGCGCCGCAGCCGGGGCAGACCGCGGTCGACTGCACCTTCGGCGGCGGCGGACACGCGCGCCGGATCGCCGCCGAGCTCGGCCCCGAGGGGACCGTGATCTGCATCGACCGCGACCCCGCCGCCGCGGCCCGCTTCGAGCGCTTCGCCGCCGAGGCGCCCTGTCGCACCCGCTTCCTCGGCTGCGACTTCGCGGCAGGGCTTCGCACCCTGCGCGGCGAAGGCGTCCACCCAGACATGGTCTACATGGACCTCGGAATGTCATCGATGCAGGTCGACGCCCGGGAGCGGGGCTTCTCCTACTCCTACGACGCGCCGCTCGACATGCGGATGGATACGCGCCAGCAGCTGACCGCTGCCGACCTGCTGAACGAGTGGCCGGAGTCGCGGATCGCGCAGGCGCTGCGCCGCTTCGGCGAGGAGCGCTACGCGGGCGGGATCGCCCGCGAGATCGCCCGCCGGCGGCCGCTGGCGACGACCTCCGAGCTGGTCGCCGCGGTCAAGGCCGGGATTCCCGCCTCGGCGCGGTTCGGCGGCGGCCACCCGGCGAAGCGCACCTTCCAGGCGATCCGCATCGCCGTCAACGGCGAGCTCGACTCGCTCGACGACGCGCTGCCGACGGCCTGGGGGCTGCTGCCGACCGGCGGCCGCCTCGCCGCGATCTCCTTCCACTCGCTCGAGGACCGGCGCGTCAAGCGCTTCCTCGCCGAGCGCGCCCGCGGCTGCGTCTGCCCGCCCGAGCTGCCGGTCTGCGTCTGCGGCCGCGAGCCCGAAGCCGAGCTGCTGGCGCGGCGGGCGATCGCGCCGGGGCCCGACGAGGTTGCTGCCAACCCCCGCTCCAAGTCCGCTCACCTGCGCGGCGCGGTCAAGATCGCCGCCGCCCAGACCGCCGGGAGCGCCGCCTGATGGCCGCGGCGGCGACCGCCCGCGGCGCCGCCCCGGCCCGGGCGCCGCGCCGCAAGGCACCGGCGCGGCCGCGCAGGGCGCCGGTCCGGCGCCCGGGTGGCCAGCTGATCCCGATCGCGGTCGGCACGGCCACAGCGGTCCGCAATCTGCCCGACTCGGGCTTGATCGTGCGGCTGACCCGCGGCCGGGCCTGGATCGGGGTGCTCGGCGTGCTGCTGGTCGGGATCGTCACCCTCAACGTGATCACCCTCAGCTTCGCCGCCGACGCCGGACGCGTCGACCAGAACATCCAGGCGCTCGACCAGGAGAACTCGCTGCTGCGCAGCCGCGACGCCGAGCGCTCCGGCGCGGCCCGCGTCCGCCACGACGCCGCCTCGCTCGGCCTGACCGCGGCCCCGGCCGGCGAGGTCGGCTACGTCAGGACCGAGCCCGGCGACCTCGCGACCGCCGTCAGCCGCCTCGCCGCCGCCGAAGCGGGCCGCTGACGCCGATGCGCACGATCGAGCGGCGCATCGGGCTGCTCTTCGCCGGGTTCCTGCTCTGCTTCGCGATGATCGGCGCCCGCGCCTTCTGGCTGCAGGGGGTGCAGGGGGCGACGCTGGCCGGCGAGGCGGCGTCCCAGCAGACCGAGTCGATCACGGTGCCGGGCCTGCGCGGCAGCGTCCTCGACCGCTACGGCAACCCGCTTGCGGTCTCCGAAGACGCGAAGACGATCTACGCGACGCCATACCAGGTCAAGCACGCGGAAAAGGACGCCGCCGAGCTGGCGCCGATCCTCAAGCTGAAGACCGACGAAGTGCTGAAGAGCCTGACCGCGGAAGGCGGCTTCTCCTATGTCGCCCGCAAGGTCGATCTGCCGACGGCGGCGCGGGTGACGCGGCTCGAACTGGCCGGGATCGGCGAGTTGCCCGACAGCCGGCGGACCTACCCGCAGGGGGCGATGGCGGCGCAGACGATCGGCGCGGTCGGCTCCGAAAACCAGGGGCTGACCGGGCTCGAGCAGAGCGAGGAATCGGTCCTGCACGGCGAAGACGGCGAACGCCATGTCGTCACCGACGCGCTCGGCGAACCGATCCGGCTGGAAACGGCGAAGGAAGCCGTCGACGGCGAAGACCTGCGACTGACGCTCGACCCGGCGATCCAGAAGAAGGCCGAACAGGTGCTGGGCGAGGTCGGCGAAACCTACGCGCCGAAGGGGGCGACGGCGATCGTCATGGACCCGCGCAACTCGCAGATCCTGGCGACCGCCAACTGGCCGCCGGCCAACCCGACCGACCTCGAAGGGGTCAAGCCCGAAGACCTGATGGAACGAGCGACCGGCTTCACCTACGAGCCCGGCTCGACCTTCAAGGCGTTCACCGTCTCCGCGGCGCTCGAGGAAGGCGAGGTGACGCCGGAAACCGCGTTCACGCTGCCGCCGGAACTGCACGTCGCCGACCGCACGATCACCGACGCCGAGGAACGGGGGACCGTGACCCTGACCGTCGCCCAGATCCTCGCCGAGTCCTCCAACATCGGCGCGGTGACGATCGGGCTGGGCCTCGGTTCGGAAAAGTTCAGCAGGTGGATCGACCGCTTCGGCTTCGGCCGCCCGACCGGCGTCCAGTTCCCGGCCGAGGAGCGGGGGATCGTGCCGAAGCTCGACGAATACTCCGGCTCGACGATGGGCAACCTGCCGATGGGCCAGGGCCTTGCCGTGACGCCGATGCAGATGATGGCCGGCTACGCGGCGATCGCCGACGGCGGCGTCCTGCGGCGCCCGCGGCTGATCGAGAAGATCGGCGAAGAATCGGTGCCCGAGCCGCGCGGGCGCCGGGTGATCTCTCCGCAGGTCGCCGAACAGGTGCGGACGATGCTCGAGGGGGTGCTGGAAGCGGGCGGGACGGCCTCCTCGGTCAGCGTTCCGGGGTACACCCTGGCCGGCAAGACCGGGACGGCGCAGGTGGCCGAAAACGGGGGGTACTCGGAAACCAAATACGTGGCTTCGTTCATCGGGTTCGCGCCGGCGAGGAATCCGCGGTTGCTCGTGGCGGTGATCGTCGATCAGCCGCAGGGGGACATCTACGGCGGGTCCGTGGCGGCGCCGGCGTTCGGCAAGATCGCCTCGTTCGCGCTTCCCTATCTCGGGGTTCCCAACGAATAGGGACGGGGCGTGGTCGTTGGGCCGGGGATAGGGGGTCTCTCCCGGTTGCTGGGCTTTTCGCCGGGCGCGGAGCGACTCTCGCCAAGTGGTCTGTGCGAAAAGCAGGACGCCGCTGCCCGGGAGAGACCCCCTATCCCCGGCCAAGCGACCCCCGGGTGCCCGCCTAGAATCGCCACGTGAGATTGGATCAGCTTGCCGCGGCGGTTGGGGGTGCTCGGGTTGTCGGGGACGGGTCGGTCGAGATCGGGTCCTTGGCTTATGACAGTCGCCGGGTCGGGGCGGGGAGCTTGTTCGTCTGTGTGGTGGGGGAGAAGGTCGATGGGCATGGGTTTGCTGCGGGGGCGGTCGAGGCCGGCGCCGTGGCGCTGGTGGTCGAGCGGGAGCTGGATCTGGGCGTGGCTCAGATGGTGGTCGACGACGCCCGCGCAGCCATGGCCCCTCTGGCCGCTCGGTTCTGGGGCGATCCGACGCGGAGCTGAAGGTCGTCGGGATCACCGGGACCAATGGGAAGACGACGACGGCGTTTCTGGTGCGGGAGATTCTCGAGGCGGCTGGGATGCGATGCGGGCTGCTGGGGACGGTCAAGCAGGTTGTCGGTGGGGTCGAGGAGGAGGTCGAGCGGACCACTCCCGAGGCGGTCGATCTCCAGGCGGCCTTCAGGCGGATGGTGGATGGCGGAGATACGGCCTGTGTCATGGAGGTTTCCTCGCATGCGCTTGCTCTGCATCGAGCCGACGCGATTCATTTCGACATCGCGTTGTTCACGAACCTGACCCAGGACCACCTCGACTTCCACTCGGACATGGAGGACTACTTCGCCGTCAAGCGGCTGCTGTTCGAGATCGGGCCCCGGGTGGCGATCGTCAATGTCGATGACGAGTACGGGCAGCGGTTAGCCGGGGAATTCGGGTGCGTGAGGTTCTCCGTGCAGGGCCGACGGGGCGCCGATCTCTTTGCCGACGACGTCTCCTTCGATGCCCAGGGCTCCGGATTCACCGCGATGCGGGGGGCGGGCGGCCAGGCGGCCTCCCTTTTCCCTGGGCCCTGGCCGAGAGGCGGCGTGCGGATCCGCACGCCGCTGCCCGGCGGATTCAACGTCGCGAACGCGCTCGGTGCCCTGGCTGCGGCTCTCATGCTCGGCGCCGACGCCGAAGGGGCGGCCGCAGCGCTGGGGCGAGCCGCCGCGCCGCCCGGACGGTTCGAGCCGGTCGACGAGGGGCAGCCGTTCGCCGTCCTGGTCGACTATGCGCACACGCCCGATTCGCTGGAGAACGTCTTGCGGGCGGCACGGGACTTGACCTCGGGGCGACTGATCGTGGTGTTCGGGGCCGGCGGCGATCGCGATCGGGACAAGCGGCCGAAGATGGGGAGGGCCGGGGCCGAGCTGTCGGACCTGGCCGTGATCACCTCCGACAATCCCCGCTCGGAGGACCCGGAGGCGATCGTCGCCGAATTGGCGGCAGGCGCCGGCGGCAGGGGCGAGGTCGTGCTGGAGGTCGACCGGCGCGCGGCGATCGCGCTCGCTCTGTCGCACGCCGACGCCGGCGACACGGTCGTGATCGCCGGCAAGGGGCACGAGCAGGGCCAGGAGTTCGAGGACGGCAGGACGGTCCCCTTCGACGACCGCGAGGTCGCCCGCGAGGAGTTGCGGAAGCCGGTCGATGCAGACCCGGCCGCGGCGGACGCGCGATGAACCTCGGCCCGGAGGAGATCGCGGCGGCGACGGGGGCCGAGATCGTCGCCGAGGGCCGACCAAGCACACCGGAGCGCGCAGCGATCACCTCGAACGAGATCCGTTCGGGAGATCTCTTCTTCGGCCTGCGGGGCGAGTCGGTCGACGGCGGCGAGTTCGCACCCGCCGCGCTCCAGAACGGCGCCTGGGGCGCCGTTCTCAGTTCCTCGCTCGCGCGTTCGTCTTTTGTGTCGCCGGGCGCGACAAAAGACGAACGCGGGGTGGATGGATGGGTGTTCGCAGTCGAGGATCCGCTCGCCGCATTGCAGGCGCTCGCCCGGGCCTGGCGGCATGCGCTCGGCGCCCGCGTCGTCGGCGTCACCGGCTCGGTCGGCAAGACCTCGGTCAAGGACATCGCCCGCGCCCTGCTGCCCGGCCGCGTCCACGCCAATCGCGAGAACCTCAACACCGAGATCGGCCTGCCGTTGACCGTGCTCGAAGCCCCGCCCGGCACCGAGACGCTGGTGCTGGAGATGGCGATGCGCGGGCCCGGCCAGATCGCCGAGCTGGCGGCGATCGCCGAGCCCGAAGTCGCGGTGATCACCAACGTCGGCCCGGTCCACGTCGAGCTGCTCGGCTCGGTCGCGGCGATCGCGGCGGCGAAGGCCGAGGTGCTGGCGGCGCTGCCGGCCGGCGGCACGGCTGTCGTCCCGGTCGAGGCCGGCGAGCTGGAGCCGCACCTGGGCGCGGCGCCGCGCCTGCTCCGCTTCGGCCCCGGCGGCGACGTCGACGCGGTCGAGTCGAAGGTCGAGGACGGGGTGACCGAGGCGCTGATCGCCTCGTCCGGCGGTCGCGTCCGCTTCCACTTCCCGTTCGCCGAGCGCCACAACCTGGCCAACGCGCTGGCTGCGATCGGCGCCGGGATCGCGCTCGGCGCCTCGCCCGAGGAGATGGCCGACCGCGCTGCGAGCATAGGCTTCTCCCGCTTTCGGGGCGAGCGCCTCGAGCTAGGAGACGGAATCGTTCTGGTCAACGACTGCTACAACGCCAACCCGGTGTCGATGCGCGCGGCGCTGGACCACCTCGCCTCGCTGGCGGGCGAGCGGCGCATCGCCGTGCTCGGCGAGATGGCCGAGCTCGGCCCCGGCGCCGCCGGCTACCACCGCGAGGTCGGCGCCCACGCCCGCGCCGAGGGAATCGACGTGCTGGTCGGGGTCGGCGAGCCGGCCCGCGACTACGACCCCGACGAGCTGGTCGGCGCCCCCGAGGAGGCGGCCGAGCTGCTCGCCGCCCAGCTCGAACCGGGCGACGCGGTGCTCGTCAAGGGATCGCGCTCGGCCGGCCTTGAGGCGGTCGCCGAGGTGCTCACGGAGCTGCTCTGATGGGTGAGGTGCTGATAGCGGGGATGGCGGCGATGCTGATCTGCATCTTCCTCGGCCCGAAGTTCATCGAGTACCTGCGGGTGCGCGAGTTCGGGCAGCACATCCGCGAGGAGGGCCCGCAGGAGCACCACGCCAAGGCCGGCACGCCGACGATGGGCGGGCTGATCGTCTTCGTCGCGATCTGCGTTCCCTATCTCGTCCTCTCCGACCGCGACGCCCAGAGCCTCGCGGTCTTCGGGGTGGCGCTCGGCTGCGCCGCGCTCGGCTTCGCCGACGACTACATCAAGATCGTCAAACGCCGCTCGCTCGGTCTCTCGGCCCGCTGGAAGCTGGCCGGCCAGCTCGTCCTCGCGCTCGGCCTCTGGTGGGTGGCGCGGCACGAGGTCGGGCTCGAACCGATCCTCTACTTCCGCATCGGCGACGCCAGTCTCGACCTCGGGCCGGTGCTCTACTTCGTCCTCGTCTTCCTGGTCATCGCCGGCACCTCGAACGGGGTCAACCTGACCGACGGCCTCGACGGCCTCGCCGCCGGCTCCTGCGCGATCGTCCTGCTCGCCTACACGGCGATCGCCTTCGTCACCAACGAGCAGCAGAACCTGGCGTTGCTCTCGGCCTGCCTGGTCGGCGGCTGCATCGGCTTCCTCTGGTTCAACTCCTTCCCGGCCTCGATCTTCATGGGCGACACCGGCTCGCTCGGCCTCGGCGGCGCGATCGGCGCCCTTGCGGTGATGACCCAGACCGAGGTGCTGCTGATCATCATCGGCGGCATCTTCGTGATCGAGGCCCTCTCGGTCGCAGTCCAGGTCTTCGCCTTCAAGACCTTCCGCCGTCGTGTCCTCCTGATGGCCCCGCTTCACCACCACTTCGAGATGATGGCCTGGTCGGAGACGAAGATCATGCTCCGCTTCTGGATCATCGCCGCGGTCTGCTCGGGGATCGGCTTCACCCTGTACCAGCAGTCGATCGGGCGGTAGCGCTCGGCCGCGGGTCCTGTCGCCGGGTGGGGGTGCCCTCCTGGCGCTGCGATCTGCTCCGGGCGGAGGGACGAAACCGACTGTAGGGATGGAGCCTTGCCCTCCGCAGACTCCGCGCGGGCGGAGGACACCCCCACCCGACGCCACCCGCGGAGGAGCGCTTCGGACAGGGTCGACTGGCCAAACCGCGAACCTATGCCTGATGAGTGCGCCGCCGCCCAGGAAGCTTCGCCCCGAGCTGCCCGAGGGGCCGTTCCTGGTCGTCGGGCTGGCTCGTTCGGGGCAGGCCGTGGCGCGGATGCTCGCCGTGCGCGGCGAGAGCGTGCGGGGGGTCGATTCCTCGCATCCCGAGGGGGCGGCAGGGCTGGAGGGGGTCGGCGTCGAAGTTGCCCTGGATACGGATGGACTTGCTCAGCTCGATGGGATCCGGACCGTCGTCAAGAGCCCGGGCGTGCCCCGGGAGGCGCCGGTGATCGCAGCCGCGCTGGAGCGCGGCCTCGACCTGGTCGGCGAGCTCGAGCTCGCCTGGCGGGCGATCCCCAACCGCTTCCTCGCGGTGACCGGGACCAACGGCAAGACGACCACGGTCGAGCTGCTCGGCCACCTCTTCCACACCGCGGCCGAGCCGGTCGCGGTCGCCGGCAACGTCGGCACGCCGCTCTCCTCGCTGGCAACAGGGCTGGATCCCGCCGCGACCGTCGTCTGCGAGGCCTCCAGCTTCCAGCTCGAAGACAGCTCCCGCTTCGCGCCCGAGTGCGCCGTCTTCCTCAACCTCGCCCCCGACCACCTCGACCGCCACGCCGACCTCGACGCCTACCTGGCGGCGAAGCTGCGGATCTTCGCCAACCAGGGCAACGACGACGTCGCCGTTTACAACGCCGACGAGCCGGCCCTGGCCGGGGTCGACCTCGGCGGTTGCGCCCGCCGCGTCGCCTTCACCAGGACAACGCCCTCGCCCTCCCGCGCCGGCAGAGAATCGGATCGCGATACTCCCGCGTCCGGGCTCGGAATTCGACCTGAGCTGGTCGTATCGCTTCATGGAGGGACGATCTTCTCCGACGGTGAGCCGCTGCTCGCGGCCGGCGAGCTCGGCCTGTTCGGCGAGCACAACGTCGCCAACGCGATGGCGGCGGCCGCGGCGGCGCTCTCGATGGGCCTCGACCGCGACGCCGTCCGCACGGGCCTGCGCAGCTTCGCCGGCGTCCCGCATCGGCTCGAGGGGATCGCCGAGATCGGCGGCGTCCGCTTCGTCGACGACTCGAAGGCGACCAACGTCGCCTCGGCGAGCGCCGGCCTGCGCGCCTTCGGGGGCGGCGTCCACGCGATCCTCGGCGGCAGCGAGAAGGACGAGCCGTTCGCGCCGCTGGTCGAGCCGGTGGCCGAGTCCTGCACCGCCTGCTACCTGATCGGCGACTCCGCCGACCGTCTCGCCGCCGAGCTGGCCCCGGTGCTGGGGCGGGGCGTCGAACTGCACCGCTGCGCCGATCTCGAGGACGCCGTGCGGCGCGCCGCCGCGGCGGCGCGCCGGGGCGAGGTCGTCCTGCTCTCGCCCGCCTGCGCCAGCTTCGACGCCTTCGAGAACTTCGAGGCGCGCGGCGAGCGCTTCCACCAGATCGTCGGGTCGCTGCGATGAGGATCCGGGGTCGGGCGAAGACGAAAGGAAGGAAGCGGGGCGGCGGCAGGAGCCGAGCCCGCGCCGCCAGGCTGCCGGCCGAGTACAACATGCTGCTGACCGCGACGCTCTGCCTGCTGGCGCTCGGCGCGGTGATGGTCTTCTCGGCCAGCTCGACCACCCGCATCCTCAGCAACGGCGGCCTCTCCGACAGCGCCTTCTACCTGAAGCGGACGCTGGTCTTCGGCGCCATCGGGCTGCTGATCATGCACCTGACCGCGCGGCACGGGCTGGAGGCGGTGCGCCGGCTCACCCCGGCGATCCTCGGCATCTCCTTCTTCCTCCTGTTCGCGGTGCTGTTCGGCGGCAGCACGGTCAACGGCGCCAGCCGCTGGATCGGCCCCAGCTTCATCCAGCTCCAACCCTCCGAGCTGGCGAAGGTGGCGCTGGTCCTCTACGGGGCCGACCTGCTGGCCCGCAAGCCGAAGCGGGCGCGCACGCTGGAGGGGCTGATGCCGTTCCTGATCGTGGTCGGTGCCGCGACGCTGCTGATCGTCGCCGAGCCCGACCTCGGCACGGCGATGACGATCGCCTTCGCGATCGCCGCCACCCTGGTCGCCGCCGGGATGCGGATCCGCGACCTGGCGCTGATCGCCGCCGGGCTGGCCTTCTTCGGGCTGCTGATGACCGTGATCGAGCCCTACCGGATGGCTCGCCTGACCGGTTTCCTCAACCCCGGCGCCGACGCCGGCGGCGCCGGCTTCCAGGCGGCGCAGGCGAAGATCGCGCTCGGCTCCGGCGGCATCTTCGGGGTCGGGATCGGCAACGGGGTGCAGAAGGCCTACTACCTGCCGGAGGCGCACACCGACATGATCTCCGCCGTGATCGGCGAGGAGCTGGGGATGGTCGGAATCTTCGGCGTCATCGGCCTGTTCGGACTGTTCGGCTACGCCGGCCTGCAGGTGGCGAAGAAAGCGAAGGACAGCTACGGCAAGCTGCTGGTCGCCGGCCTCACCTCGCTGGTCCTCGTGCAGGCGACGATCAACCTGTTCGCGGTGATGGGCCTGGCGCCGCTGACCGGCGTGCCGCTGCCCTTCGTCTCCTACGGCAACAGCAGCCTGCTGGCGACGCTGTTCGCCGTCGGCCTGATTCTCAACGTCGCCCGCGGGGGGACCGCCCGCGCTGGCAAACTGCGCGTCGTCCAGGGCGGTCGAACGCCGGCGCGCGGAAGGAGCCGATCGAGCAGTGCCAAACGTCGCAAGAGTGGTGGTGGCGGCCGGGGGAACGGCCGGTCACGTGGTGCCGGCCATGGCGGTCGCCGCCGAGCTTCGGGCTAGCGGTGCCGAGGTCTCCTTCCTCGGCACCCGCGAGCGGATCGAGGCCGAGCTGGTGCCGGCCGCCGGCTACGAGATCGACTTCCTCAAGGTGCGCGGGATCGACCGCGGCAGGCCGCTGCGGGCGGCGCTCGCCGCGGCCGAGGCGGCGGCCGCGGTCGGTACGGCGCTGGGGGCGATCCGGCGCCGCCGGGCCGACGTGGTGATCGGCGGCGGCGGCTTCGTCGCCGGACCGGCCGGGCTCGCCGCGGCGCTGCGGCGCACGCCGCTGGTCCTGACCGAGGCCGACAGCCACCTCGGCCTCGCCAACCGCCTGCTCGCCGGCCGCGCCCGCCGCGTCTGCCTCGCCTTCCCGATCGCCGGCCTCGAGGGGCCGCGCTACGAGGTGACCGGGCGACCGGTCCCGGCGGCCGTGTTGACTGCCGACCGCGACGCGGCCCGCGCCCGCTTCGGCGTCGCCGCGGGCGGACGCTGCCTGCTGGCGATGGGAGGCAGCCAGGGCGCCCGCTCGATCAACGAGTGCGCGCTGGCGGCGTTCGCCGAGCGGCCCGGCCGCGACTTCCACGTCGTCCACCTCTGTGGCCGCCGCGACTTCGAGGCATTGGAGGAGCGGCTCGCAGTGGCGCCGCACCGCGAGCGCTACACCCTGCTCGCCTACGAGCCCGACCTCGGCGACGGCCTCGCCGCCTGCGACCTGGTGGTCGGCCGCTCCGGCGGCTCGATATTCGAGTTGACCGCGGCCGGCCGGCCGGCGGTGCTGGTGCCGTACCCGCACGCCGCGGCCGGCCATCAGGAGAAGAACGCGGAATGGATGGCGGCAGCCGGGGCGGCGACCGTGATCCGCGACGCCGACCTCGGCGCCGAGCGGCTTGCCGCGGAGGTCGGGGCGCTGTTCGGCGACCCTGATCGGCTGGGAGCGATGGCGAGCGCCTCGGCGGTCCTGGCGATGCCCGACGCGGCGCGGCGCATCGCCGACACCGTCCTCGAGGCCGCCCGGTGAGCTTCCGGTGCGGATCATCCGCCCCGTACGAGGAAAAGGCGCACCGGAAGGGGCCGGGATGAGCGGCGAGTGGTCTTCGCGGCGGCTGCACTTCGTCGGCATCGGCGGCGCTGGGATGAGCGGCCTGGCGCTGGTCTGTCACGAGCTGGGCGCGGCGGTGACCGGCAGCGACCGGGCCGACTCCTCCTATATGGAGCGCCTGCGCGCCGCCGGGCTCGACCCCGCCGTCGGCCACGACGCGGCGAATCTTCCCGAGGGCGCCGAGGTCGTCCTCTCGACGGCGATCGGCGAGGACAACCCGGAGCTGGCGCTGGCCCGGGAGCGCGGGCAGGGTGAGATTCACCGCGGCGAGCTGCTCGCCCAGCTCTGCGCTGAGAAGCGCTTGATCGCGATCGCCGGCACCCACGGCAAGACGACGACGACGGCGATGCTGGTCTGGGCCCTGCGCGCGCTCGGCGCCGACCCGGCCTTCTTCGTCGGCGGCGAGGTGCCGGGCCTCGGGCCCGGCGGGGCGACCGCGAACGCGGGCTGGGGCACGGGCGAGTGGGTCGTCGCCGAGGCCGACGAGAGCGACGGCAGCTTCCTCCGCCTCGACCCGGAGATCGCGGTGGTGACCAACGTCGAGATGGACCACCACTCGCGCTGGGGATCGATCGCCGAGCTGACAGATGCGTTTCGCCAGTTTGTCGCCAAGTCAGACGGACTGGCGCTCCCCGGCTCGGCGGATATTCCCGGCGTCCGGCATCGCGACTTCGAAGGCCCCGCAGAGATTCTCTACGGAGAGGCCGTCAAGGCCAGGCGGGTCATCCGCTTCGACGCCGGCACGCCCGGTCCCGATCGGCTCGAGCTGGGAGTCTCGGGGCGGCATAACCTGCTCAATGCCCGAGCGGCGTTGAGCGCGGTCGAGCTTGCGGGCTTCGATGTCCACGCGGCCGCGAAGGCCCTAGGCCAGTTTCCCGGGGTGGGGCGAAGGCTCGAGTGCAAGGGTGAGCGATCGGGGGCGCGAATCTACGACGACTACGCACATCACCCAACCGAGGTGCGCGCTGCGCTCGAAGCGCTCCGTGAGCAGGAGCCGGCGTGGCTGATCGCCGTCTTTCAGCCCCATCTCTACTCGCGGACCAAGGCCCTTGCGCCCCAGTTCGGCGCTGCGCTTGCTATCGCGGACGAGGTGATCGTGCTCGACGTCTACCCCGCTCGCGAGGAGCCGGTGGGCGAGTTGTCCGGTGTCAGTGGCCTCGACGTGGTTCGGGCAACTGCCGATCGAATCGGGGGAAAGCGCGTCGTCTGGGCGCCGACGGTCGAGTCGGCGTCGGCGGCGGTTGCCGACCGGCTCTGCGCCGGCGACGTGCTGGTGACGATCGGCGCCGGCGACGTCTTCAAGGTGGGGGAGCGCTTGATCGCGGAGCCCGAATCATGAGCCGCCGCTGTTCCTTTTCCTCGCCATGCGTCGATAGGTCACAGTGGAGGGAGTTGACGTGAGCGCGGCGCCGGACGGAGTGCGGCGCGACTATCCGCTCGCCCGCCTGACCACCGTCCGCACCGGCGGCGGCGCCGACTGGTTCGCGCGGCCGACCGACCGGGCGCGGCTCGGCGCCCTGCTCGCCTGGGCCGGGGCAGAGGGCCTGGAGATCGGCGTGATCGGCTCCGGCTCCAATCTGCTGGTCGCCGACGAGGGCTTTCGCGGTCTCGCCCTGAAGCTCGACGGCGAGCTCGCCGCGGTCGCCCGTGACGGCGAGCGTCTGCTCTGCGGCGGCGGCGCCCGCCTGCCCTCGGCTGCCGCCAAAGCCGCCGGCTGGGGGCTATCGGGGCTCGAGTTCGGCGTCAACATCCCCGGCACGGTCGGCGGCGCGGTGAAGATGAACGCCAACGCCTACGGCGGCCAGCTCGCGACGGTGCTCGAGTGGGTCGAGGTCTGCACGCCGCAGGGCAACGATCGCCGCGATCCCGGCTCGCTCGGCTTCGCCTACCGCAGCTCCAACCTCGGCCCGCACGAGGTCGTCGCCCGCGCCGGCTTCGCCCTCGGCGCCGCCGATCCCGACGAGGTGAAGGCGACGATGGCCTCGATGCGCGAGCGCCGCCACGAGGCGCAGCCCTCGGGGGTCAAGACCTTCGGCTCAACCTTCAAGAACCCCGAGGACGAGCGCGCCGGCGGCCGCACCGCCGGCCAGCTGCTCGAGGCGGCCGGCTGCCAGGGCCTGCGGGTGGGCGGCGCCCGCTTCTCGCCCAAGCACGCCAACTTCGTCGAGAACGCCGGCGACGCGACCACCGCCGACGTGCTCGAGCTGATGGCCGCGGGCCGCCGCCGCGTGCACGAGCGCTTCGGCGTCGAGCTCGAGCCCGAGGTGCAGACGCTGGGCGAGGTGCGCCGGCCGCAGGGCTGGGAGCTGTGAGCCCGAAGCGGAAGAGGCGGGTGTTCCGGGCAAAGCGCCGGCCCTGGGGCAGGTGGGTGGCGGCCGGCCTGCTCGCGCTGCTGGCGGTGGGGTCGGTCTACTGGTTCGTCCTCCGCGGCAGCACGGCTGAGCCCCACCTGCTGGCGCCGCGGGCGACGGCGACGATCGGCAGCGGCAGCGAAGCCGTTGCGGTCGGCCCCGACGGCCAGGTGCTCGCCTGGCTGCCGTTGCCGGCGGAAGCGAGGTTGCCGCAGCTGCCGCTCTCCGCAGTGCCGAAGGGCGGCCGGCTCGCCGGCCCGGCGCTGGAGCAGGCACGGGTCCTCGGCGCCGCCCCGGCGACCCTGCGGCCCTACCTGGCGGGCAGCTCCTACGGCGAAAGCGGGGTAGACGTGGAAACGCGTTCCGGGATCGAACTGCGCTTCGGCGATGCAAGCCACGCTGTGGAGAAGTGGCGGGCGGCAGCCGCGGTCCTCGCCGACCCGTCGGTGACGGCGCTCGATTATGTAGACCTGCACGCGCCCGGGCGGCCCGCCGTCGGTGGCTCTGGGCATACGCTTCCGCCCTCGCCCTGAACCCTCAACCAAAGGGTTAGCTACGTTAAACCCTCAAGCGATCATCGAGACTCGCGCCTTGCAGGATGCCTTTCGGCGGTTTGACAGAGCCCGCTCAATGCCCTACGTTGAGCGCAATTTCCGCGGTTCAGGCGTACCCTTGAACTCTCAAGCGTCGCCATAGGATCGGACGGAACGAAGGCTCAACTCAAATCCAGACCCTGCCGAAGACGGTGGGAACGGAAAATATCCAGCCCGAGCGGGCTGGGCTTGGAGATATCGGGAGATGGAATCCACTTACCTGGCCGTGATCAAGGTCGTCGGTGCCGGCGGCGGCGGCACCAATGCCGTCAGCCGGATGGTCGACGCCGGAATTCGCGGCGTCGAGTTCGTCGCGGTCAACACCGACGCGCAGGCGCTGCAAGCCTGCGACGCCGACATCAAGCTCTCGATCGGCCAGGAGTTGACCCGCGGCCTCGGCGCCGGCGGCAACCCCGAGGTCGGAGCGGGCGCGGCGGCGGAGAGCCGCGACGAGATCAAGGAGGCGCTGAAGGGCGCCGACATGGTCTTCGTCACCGCAGGCGAGGGCGGCGGCACCGGCACCGGCTCGGCGCCGATCATCGCCGAGATCGCCAAGGAGGAGATCGGCGCGCTGACTGTCGGCGCGGTCACCAAGCCGTTCGAGTTCGAGGGCAAACGGCGGATGCAGCAGGCGCTCGAGGGGATCGAGAAGCTGCGCAACAACGTCGACACCCTGATCATCGTCCCGAACGAGAAACTGCTGCAGGCGGTCGAGCGGCGGACCAGCGTGCTCGAGGCCTTCCGCCAGGCCGACGACATCCTGCGCCAGGGCGTGCAGGGGATCACCGACCTGATCACGATCCCCGGCCTGATCAACCTCGACTTCGCCGACGTGCGGACGATCATGCGCGACGCCGGCTCGGCCCTGATGGGCGTCGGCGCCGCCGCGGGCGAGTCGCGCGCGGTCGACGCCGCCAAGGCCGCTGTCACCTCGCCGCTGATCGAGGAGTCGATCAAGGGCGCTACCGGGATGCTGCTCAACATCACCGGGCCCGAGGACCTCGGCCTGTTCGAGGTCAACGAGGCGGCCCAGCTCGTCCAGGCCGAGGCCGACGACAACGCCAACATCATCTTCGGCTCGGTGGTCGACCAGTCGATGCGCGACGAGGTCCGCGTCACGGTGATCGCCACCGGCTTCGAGGGCTTCGAGCTGCTCGCCCGCTCGCCGCAGCGGGTGCGGCGGCGCTACGAGAGTCGCGGGCCGCGGATCTCGGCCGAGGACACGGACATTCGCAAATTGCGGGTGTCGGATGACGATATTGACGTTCCCGGGTTCCTGAAGGAATAGGGACGGGCGGGAGAGGGCCGGGTAGGCCCCCTCACTCGCAACTCGTCGATGGGGAGTTTGGGGGCTGGCGCCGCAAGGTTCCGGCTCCTCCCGCGCAAAACGTTCGGGGGCCTACCCGGCCCTCTCCCGCTGCGGGCGGTGGCTGCAATACGCTGCCGCGCGTGAACGGCGCGGAGCTTCGGCGGACCCCCTTGTTTGAGCTGCATGTTGAGCTTGGGGGAAAGCTGGTGGATTTCGCTGGGTGGGAGATGCCCGTGTTGTACGAGGGGGTGCGGGAGGAGCATTCGGCGGTGCGGACGCATGCCGGCGTGTTCGACGTCTCGCACATGGGCGAGGTCGAAGTGGAAGGGCCGGGGTCGCTCGCCTTCCTGCAGCGGGCGCTGTCCAACGATGTCGCCGCGATCGCCGTCGGCGGCGCCCAGTACTCCTGCCTCTGCGCCGAGGACGGCGGCGTGCTCGACGACCTCTTCGCCTACCGGCTCGGCGGCGACCGCTATCTGATCGTCACCAACTCGGCCAACCACGACGCCGACCTCGCCTGGCTCGGGCGCTGGAGCCGCGGCTTCGACGTCGCCGTCCGCGATGTCGCCGTCCGCTACGCGATGCTCGCCGTGCAGGGCCCGCACGCCCGGGCGATCACCGGCCGCACTCTGGGGATTGAGCTGCCGGCGCGGATGCGGGCCGCCGCGGCGCGGATCGGCAATCGCCCGGCGCTCGTCTGCGGCACCGGCTACACCGGCGAGGACGGCGTCGAGCTGCTGCTCGACCCCGAGGTCGCGGCGCCGGTCTGGGCCGAGCTGCTCGACGCCGGCGTCGTCCCCTGCGGGCTCGGCGCCCGCGACACCCTGCGGCTCGAGGCCTGCTTCCACCTGCACGGCAACGACATCGGGCCGGACCGCAACCCGATCGAGGCTGGGCTCGGCTGGTGCTGCGCCGAGGCGACCGGGTTCGTCGGCGCCGAGGCGGTCGCCCGGGCGCGCGCCGAGGGCACCGCGGAGAAGCTCGCCCCGTTTAAGATCGCGGGTGCCGGCATTCCCCGTCAGGGCAACCCGGTGGTGTTCGGCTCCGAGCGCGTCGGCACCGTCACCAGCGGCACCTTCTCGCCCTCGCTCGAGGTCGGGATCGGGATGGCCTACGTGCGCTCCGACCTGGCCGAGCCCGGGACCGAGGTGGAGATCGACGTGAGAGGCAAGCGGCGATCGGCGCGTATAGCTTCCAAGCCCCTGTATCGAAAGGAGAACTGAGTTGGCCGAGGCGAGCTACCCCGAGGATCTGCTGTACCACGACCAGCACGACTGGGCCCGACTGGACGGAGACGACCACGCCGTCTTCGGGATCACCTGGTACGCCCAGGACAGCCTCGGCGAGGTCGTTTTCTACGACCCGCCCGAGGTGGGCGTCGCGGTCGACAAAGACTCCACCTACGCCGAGGTCGAGTCGGTGAAGGCGGTCTCCGACGTGATCGCCCCGCTGTCGGGTGAGATCGTCGAGGTCAACCAAGCATTGTCCGACGTGCCCGAGCGGATCAACGAGGATCCCTATGGCGAGGGCTGGCTGGTCAAGGTGCGGTTGACCGCGCCGGAGGAGGCCACCGCCCTGCTGGATGCCGCTGAATATCGCAAACTGCTGGCGAGCGACTGAGCCGCCCTTGCCACCCGCTTCCGTAGCCTTACCACGGTGACGCGCTACACCTCCGCCACCCCCGCCGACCGCGATGAGATGCTGGCGGCGATCGGGGTCTCGTCGGTCGACGAGCTGTTCGAGCAGGTCCCGGGGCCGCTGCGACTCGGCCGGCCGCTGGATCTCCCCGCCGGGATGAGCGAGGCCGAGGTGCACGAGCGGCTGGCGGCGCTGGCGGCCCGCAACGCCGACGCCGAAGAGCAGGTCTGCTTCCTGGGGGCCGGGATGTACGACCACTACGTGCCGGCGATCGTCGACGCGATCGTCCAGCGCAGCGAGTTCCTCACCCCCTACACCCCCTACCAGCCGGAGATCTCCCAGGGCGGCCTGCAGGTGATGTTCGAGTTCCAGACGGCGATGTCGGAGCTGACCGGCCTGCCCGTCTCGACCGCCGGCCTCTACGAGGGGCCGTCCTCGGTCGCCTCGGCCGGCTACCTGGCGCTGGGCGCACGCAGGGGGCGCCGGCGCTTCGTCGTCTCTCGCGGCGTCCACCCGCACAGCCGCGAGACGCTCGCCACCTACTCGGCCGGCTTCGGTGCCGAGATCGCCGAGGTCGGGCTCGAGGACGGGGTCACCGAAGCCGCGGCGCTGGCGGCGGCGGTCGACGAGGAGACGGCCGCGGTCTTCCTGCAGAGCCCGAACTTCCTCGGCGCGATCGAGGACGTCGAGGCCCTCGGCGCGGCGGCGAAGGAGCGCGGCGCGCTGCTCGTCGTCGCGGTCGACCCGATGACGCTCGGGGTGCTGAAGCCGCCCGGTGAGTGCGGCGCCGACGTCGCCCTCGGCGAGGGCCAGCCGCTCGGCAACCGGCTCGACTTCGGCGGCCCCTCGTTCGGCTTCTTCTGCGGCGCCGAGGAGCTGATCCGCAAGCTGCCGGGCAGGATCGCCGGCGAGACCGACGACGTCGACGGCCGCCGCGGCTTCGTCCTCGCCCTGCAGACGCGCGAGCAGCACATCCGCCGCGAGAAGGCGACCCACAACATCTGCACCGCGCAGGCGCTGAACGCGCTGGCGGCGACGATCCACCTCGCCTGGCTCGGCCGCGAGGGATTCCGCGAGCTGGGCGAGCTGCTGGTCCGCCGCACCGCCTACGCGCGCGAGCGGCTCGTCGCGGTGGACGGGGTCGAGCCGCTGCACGAGGCGCCGGTGGCGCGCGAGTTCGCCGTCCGCCTGGATGCCCCCGTCGACCGTGTGCTCGACCGCTGCGCCGAGCGCGGCATCGCCGCCGGCTACCCGCTCGCCCGCGACTACCCCGAGCACGAGGACGGCCTGCTGGTCGCGATCACCGAGCGGCGCACGCGCGAGCAGATCGACGACCTCGCCGAGGCCCTCGGCGCCGCGATCCAGGCCGAGCGTGACGACTTGTTCTCGGATAGCGAGAAGAACTCGTCAGGGGCGGGGGCGGTCGGCCGATGACGATGTCTGAGACGCCGATGCAGCGCGAACGGGCGCTGACGATCTTCGAGAAGTCGAAGCCGGGGCGGCGCGCGGCGGTCCTGCCCGACGCCGGCGTGCCCGAGCCGCCGCTGGCGGAGCTGATCCCGGCGCAGCTGCTGCGCGACGAGCCGCCGCGCCTGCCGGAGATCGCCGAGCCGGAGATCGTCCGCCACTACAACCGGCTCTCGCGCCGCAACTTCGACCTCGACACCGGCTTCTACCCGCTCGGCTCCTGCACGATGAAGCACAACCCGCGCCTCAACGAGCGGGTCGCGGCGCTGCCCGGCAACGCCCGCCTGCACCCGGCGCAGGACCCGAGGCGGGCCCAGGGCGCGCTGGAGCTGATCTGGCTGCTGCAGCAGTCGCTGGCGGAGATCTGCGGCCTGCCGCACGTCAGCCTGCAGCCCTCGGCCGGCTCGCACGGCGAGCTCGCCGGCCTGCTGCTGACCCGCGCCTTCCACGCCGACCGCGGCGAACGGCGGACCAAGGTGCTGGCGCCCGACACCTCGCACGGCACCAACCCGGCCTCGGTGACGATGGCCGGCTACGAGATCGTCAAGGTCGCGACCGACGAGCGCGGCGGGGTCGAGATGGACGACCTGCGCGCGAAGGTCGACGGCGAGGTCGCCTGCCTGATGCTGACCAACCCGAACACGCTCGGCCTGTTCGACGAAAACATCGCCGAGATCGCGGCGACGATCCACGAGGCCGGCGGCACCCTCTACTACGACGGCGCCAACCTCAACGCGGTGATGGGCCACTCGCGGCCGGGCGACATGGGCTTCGACATCGTCCACGTCAACCTCCACAAGTCGTTCAGCCAGCCGCACGGGGGAGGGGGGCCGGGAGCGGGGCCGATAGCGGTCTCGGAGCGGATCGAGCCCTTCCTGCCGCGGCCCCAGATCGTGCGAAGGCTCAAGCAGGAGGGCGAGCCGTCGTGGCGGGAGCCTCACGATCTGATCAATTCGCGACCGCGGCAAGGCGAAGCCGACTATTCCTTCGACCTCGACTTCGAGCGACCGAGGTCGATCGGCAGGCTGCGCGGCTTCCAGGGCAACTTCGGCGTCTTCGTCCGCTCTTACGCCTACATCCTCAGCTTGGGCGCTGACGGCCTCGCCGAGGCCTCGGAGACCGCTGTGCTGAACGCCAACTACCTGAAGGCGCGGCTCGCCGAGGGCCGCGCCGGCAAGCACCTGCCCGTCGCCTTCGACCGCCACTGCATGCACGAGTTCGTCCTCTCCGGCAAGCCGATGAAGAGGGAACTGGGAGTCGCGACCCTCGACCTCGCCAAGCGCCTGCTCGACTTCGGCTTCCACCCGCCGACCGTCTACTTCCCCCTCCTCGTCGAGGAGGCGCTGATGGTCGAGCCGACCGAGACCGAGACCAAAGAGTCCCTAGACGCCTTCGCGGAGGCCATAGAGAAGATCCTCACCGAGGCCGAATCCGACCCCGAGAAGGCGAGGAGCGCCCCCTACACGACCCCGGTCCGCCGCCTGGACGAGGTCAAGGCGACCCGCAAGCCGGTCGTCCGCCAGGCGCTTTAGCGGTCGAGAGCCCATCCCGGCGGGGGTTCCACTTGACTTTTTCTGAAGACAGCTTTCGGCGTCCGCGGACGGTCCCGCAAAAAAGGTACAAGACATTCCACCCCTACCGGGATGGGCCCTCATAACTGCGGCAGCTCCTGTTCCAGCTCTAGGACCGGGGCGAAGAGGTCGCCGTGTTGCTCGATGCGCTTCAGCACGTCGCCGGCCTCGAAGGCAAGTGAGTTGGCGTCCTCTGTCTCGACCGCCTGTTCGACCTCGTCCCAGGTGACCGGGGTGGAGACGCTGGGGCGTTCGCGGGCGCGGAGGCTGTAGACGGCGATGGTCGTCTTGCGCTGGTGGTTCTGCGACCAGTCGACGAAGACCTTGCCCTCGCGTTCGACCTTCTTCATCTTCGAGACAACCCTGTCGGGGGTCTGCTTCTCCAGCAGCTGGGCGATCGCCTTGGCGAACGGTTTGGTGACCTCGTAGGAGGTCCTGGCGTTCAGCGGCACGTAGACCTGTAGGCCCTTCGAGCCGGAGGTCTTGGGGAAGCAGCGCAGGCCGAAATGGTCGAAGAGCTCGCGCAGGCGCAGGCCGACCCGGCAGCAGTCGACGATGTCTGCCGGCGCCCCCGGGTCGAGGTCGAAGGCGAGCACGGTCGGCCGTTTCGGTGCCCGCGAGAGCGACAGCGAGGGGTGCAGCTCGATCGCCGCCAGCTGCGCCATCCAGATCAGCGTCGGCGGCGAGTCGCAGACGCAGAAGTCGATCTTGCCGGCGCGCGGACCGGCCTCGACCCGGGCGGTCCTCACCCACTGCGGCCGGTGCTTCGGGCAGCGCTTCTCGAAGAAGGCGGCGTCGAGGTCGTCGACCCCTTCGGGGAAGCGGCGCAGGGTGACCGCGCGGCCCGCCAGGTGGGGAATCATCGCCGGCGCCACCCTGGCGTAGTAGTCGACCACCTCGCCCTTGGTGAAGCCGGCCTGCGGGTAGAGGACCTTGTCGAGGTTGGTCAGGGTCAGCTCGCGGCCGTCGACCTCGAGCACGCGGTTCGAGGTCACGGGCTACCTCTTTGAGGCCTTGGTGCGCGAATCGGGGCGCTTGATTGCGGTCGACGGCGCTCGCCCCTTTGCCGCCTTGGCATGTCTGCCTTTCACCGCGGCGATGCTCTCCTCCAGCGCGCTCATCGGGTCGGGGCCGGCCGGCTGCTTGACGGGCGCGTTCAACGGCCCGAAGCCGATCGCGCCGCTCCAGGTCACTCTCGCCATCAGGGAATCACCTGCCGGGATTCTGCCAGCCGATCGCCGCGCGGCGCCACCGCCAAGCAGCTGCGGCAGGCCTCTTGCGCGGGGGTGCGGGATCATGCCCCGGTGCTGTTCGAGCTTCGCGAAGTCAGCCTGAACCGCGGCGAGCGTCGCGTCCTCGACTCGGTCGATGCCGCGATCCCGGCCGGCTCGGCGGCGATCGTCGGCCCCTCCGGAGCCGGCAAGTCGACCCTGCTGCGGCTGCTCGACCGGCTCGCCGACCCCGACGCGGGGACGATCTTCTACCGCGGCGCGCCGCTCGATTCCTACGACCCGCTGGCGCTGCGGCGCGAGGTCTCGCTGGTTCCGCAGCTGCCGGCGCTGCTCGAGGGCACGGTCGGGTCGAACCTCGCCTTCGCCGCCGAGCTCGCGGGCGCGGAGCTCGATGCCGGGCGCTGCCTGCGGCTCGCCGGCCTCGACCCGGGCTTCGCCGGGCGCGACGTCTCGAAGCTCTCGGTCGGCGAGCAGCAGCGGGCGATGCTGGCCAGGGCTCTCTCCCAGGAGCCGAAGGTGCTGCTGCTCGACGAGCCGACCTCGGCGCTCGACCGGGCGACCCGCGACGCGGTCGAGGCGACGCTGCTGGAGCTGCGGCGCGAGCTCGACATCTCCCTGGTCCTGGTCAGCCACGACCCCGACCAGGCCCGGCGCCTCGCCGACTGGGCGCTGCGGCTGGAGGCCGGGCGCGTGACCGCGACCGGCTCGCTCGACGAGGCGCTGGCGCTGTGAGCGTGGAACGGGAGCCCTTGCGATGAACACCTCGATCCACGTCTCGCTCGGCCAGGTCGCCGCCTCGCTGGCCCTGGTCGCGCTGGCCGCCGCGGTCTCCTTCTGGCGCCGCACCGACCTCGAGCGGGACATCGGCATCGCCACCGTCCGGTCCTTCGTCCAGCTGACCGCGATCGGCTACGCGATCAAGTTGATCTTCGAAGCCGACACCTTCTGGCTGGTCCTGGCGCTGCTCTCGGTGATGGTCCTGTTCGGGGCGCTGACCGCGCGCAGCCGCGCGAAGAACGTTCCCGACGCCTTCTGGCCGCTGCTGGTCGCGCTGGCGGCGGCCGGCGCGGCGACGCTCGGCCTGGTCGTCGCCCTCGGCATCTTCGAACCGACGCCGCGCTACCTGGTCCCGGTCGGCGGGATGGTGATCGGCAACGCGATGACCGCCTCGGCGGTGGCGCTGAACCGGCTCGGCGACGAGGTGACCGGCTCGCGGGCGGCGATCGAGGCGACGCTGGCCCTCGGCGCGACCGCGCGCGAGGCGGCGGCGCCGTTCGTCCGCCGCGCCCTGCGCTCGGGCACGATCGCCCTGGTCGACTCGACCAAGACGACCGGGCTGATCTTCTTCCCGGGAACGATGGTCGGAATGCTGCTCGCCGGCGCCGAACCGACCGACGCGGTGCGGTTGCAGCTGATCCTCCTCTACACGCTGCTCGGCAGCGTCGCGATCTCTGCCCTGGTCGCCACCGGGCTCGCCTACCGCAACTTCTTCACCCCGGCCCAGCAGCTGCGCGAGCCGCGCGCCTGACCCGGCGGCTTACACTCGCCAGGTGTCCCGCCGGCAGCGACTGACGCTGGTCGCGACGATCCTCGGCTCGACGGTCGTCTTCCTCGACTCGACCGTTGTCAATGTGGCGCTGCCGGCGATCGCCGGCAGCCTTCACGCCCGGCTGGCCGGGCAGCAGTGGGTGGTCGAGGCATACATGCTGACCCTGGTCTCGCTGCTGCTGGTCGGTGGCTCGCTCGGCGACCAGTTCGGACGGCGGCGGATGTTCGTCCTCGGCCTGGTCGCCTTCGGCGCCTGTTCGATCCTCTGCGCGCTCGCCCCCTCGGTCGAGTTCCTCGTCGTCGCCCGCGCCCTGCAGGGGGTCGCCGGGGCGCTGCTGGTGCCGGGCTCGCTGGCGATCGTCGCCGCGACCTTCGAGGGGCCGGCCCGCGGCCAGGCGGTCGGCACCTGGACCGCCTGGACCGGGATCGCCACCGTGCTCGGCCCGGCCGGCGGCGGCGCCCTGGTCGAGGCGCTCTCCTGGCGGGCGATCTTCTGGGTCAACGTCCCGCTGATCGCGGCGACGGTGGCGCTGACCCTGCACGCGGTCAGGGAGACGCGCGACATGGAGGCCTTCCGCGGCGTCGACTGGCTCGGCATCGCCCTCTCGGCGGCCGGCCTCGGGGGACCCGTCTTCGCGCTTATCGAGCAGCCGAGCCACGGCTGGGGCAGCCCGGTCGTCTGGGCGCCGATGGTCGCCGGGGTTGCCTGCTTCGCTCTGTTCGTCCTGCACGAGGCGCGCGCCCGCCACCCGATGCTGGAGCTGTCGCTGTTCCGGATCCGCAACTTCCGCGTCGCCAACCTGACCACGCTGGCCGCCTACGCGGGGCTGATCGGCGGCCTCTTCTTCGTCGGTCTCTTTCTCCAGCAGGTAGCCGGCTACTCGCCGGTCGAGGCGGGGTTGGCGACGACCCCGGTCTCGCTGATCCTCTTCTTCCTCTCGCCGCGCTGGGGCAGGCTCGCCTCCGGCACCGGGCCGCGGCTGCCGATGAGCCTCGGGCCGATCGTCGGCGGGATCGGCCTGATCCTGCTGACGCGGGTCGGCTCCGACGCCGACTACGCCGCCGACGTGCTGCCGGCGATCCTCGTCTTCGGCCTCGGCCTCTCGGCGACGGTGGCGCCGCTGACCGCAACCGTGCTCGACTCGGTCGAGGAGCGCCACGTCGGCATCGCCTCCGGGGTCAACAACGGCATCGCCCGCATCGCCGGCCTGTTTGCGATCGCCGTCCTCGGAGCGGCGATCTCGGCCGGCTTCGGCTCCAGCATCGACTCCAACCTCGGCGCCCGGCCGCTCAGCCCGAAAGCCGCGTCCGCGGTCTCCGAAGCCAAGCGTCAGCCGCTGGCGGTGCCGGCGGCGAAGCAGCTGGCGCCGCGCGAAGCGACCCGGGTGCGCAGCGCCGCCGCCGACGCCTCGACCTCGGCCTTCCACCTCGGCGTGTCGATCGCCGGCCTGCTGATGATCGCCGGCGGCGTCTTCGCCGGCGTCGGGATCGAGAACCCGAAGCGCAGGGTCGAGGCGCGTGCCGAGCCGCGGCTCGGCGGCGGCGGGCGAGTGCGGCCACAGCGCCGAGTGCGACTCCCAGTCCGAAGCAGCACCAGCACCGGAAGCTGTCTAAACAACGGCGGCGGGGTGCCGCCCCGACTGGCGCTCACACCCGGCACGGCTCGAATAGCAGGGACGGGGTGCCCCTCGAGCGGGCGGATACTCAAATCTCCGGCCTAATTAGGCCGGAGATTGTCCGAACGAGGGGCACCCCGTCCCTGCGCCCCGAATAGTCTCCGCCCATGACCGCCCCCGTCATCTTCAGTGGCATCCAGCCGACCGGCCGCAAGCACCTCGGCAACTACATCGGCGCGATCCGCCAGTACGTCGAGGGCCAGGAGCGGGGCGAGCCGGCGATCTTCTGCATCGTCGACCTGCACGCGCTCTCGGTCGCCTTCGACCCTGCCGAGCTGCGCGAGCGGCTCTACGACACCACGGCGATCCTGCTCGCCGCCGGCCTCGACCCCGAGCGCTGCGTCCTCTTCCGCCAGTCCGACGTGCTCGAGCACGCCGAGCTGACCTGGCTGCTCTCGGCGGTCACCTCGCACGGCGACCTCAACCGCATGCACCAGTTCAAGGACAAGTCGGCGAAGCAGCGCGAGCTGGTCTCGGCGGCCCTGTTCTTCTACCCGGTGCTGATGGCCGCCGACGTGCTCGCCTACCGGGCGACCGAGGTGCCGGTCGGCGACGACCAGCGCCAGCACGTCGAGCTGATGCGGGAGATCGCCCGCCGCTTCAACGAGCGCTTCGGCGAGACGCTGGTCGTCCCCGAGCACCGCATCGCCGCGATCGGCGCGCGGATCATGGACCTGCAGCAGCCGGAGAGGAAGATGTCGACCAGCGACTCGACCGAGGCGGGGACGATCTACGTGCTCGACGAGCCGGGCGCGATCCGCAAGAAGCTCGGCAGCGCGGTCACCGACTCCGGCCGCGAGATCGTCCGCGCGCCGGACAAGCCCGGTGTCGGCAACCTGATCGAAGTGCTGGCCGTCGCCCGCGGGGTCGAGCCGGCGGCGATCGAGGCCGAATTCGCGGGCAGCGGGTACGGCGACCTGAAGCAGGCGACCGCCGAGGGCGTGGTCGAGCTGCTGGCGCCGCTGCGCGAGCGCTACGCCGAGCTGCGCCCGGACGAGGCGGCGCTGGAGACGGCGCTCGCCGCCGGCGCCGAAAAGGCGCGCGCGATCGCCTCGAAGACGCTGGCCGAGGTGCGCGAGCGCATGGGCATCGGCCGGGCGACCTAGTCTGTGGCGATGCCTGTCGCCGACCTCGACCTCGAGCTCGACGTCTTCGCCGGGCCGTTCGACCTGCTGCTGGCGGTGCTGCTGCGCGAGGAGGTCGACCTGCTGGAGGTCGAACTGGGCGAGGTCGTGGTCGCCTACGTCGCCCACCTCGAGCGCGAGGGCGAGCTGGAGCTGGAGGTGGCGACCGAGTTCCTGGTCCTGATCGCGGCGCTGCTGGAGCTGAAGTCGCGGTTGCTGCTGCCCGGCGCCGAGGAGGAGATCGAGGAGCTGGGGCCCGAGGAGGCGGTCGAGGAGCTGCTGGCGCGGCTGCTCGAGTACCGGCGCTACCGCGACGCCTCGGCGGCGCTGGTCGAGCGCTTCGAGGCCGCCCGCGGCTACCTCTACCGGGCGGCGCCGCTGCCGCCGGGCCTGCGCCGGGTCGCGGTCGAGGCGGCCGTCGCGGTCTACGACCCGGAGCGGCTCGGCGCCGCGCTCGGCGACCTGCTGGAGGAGCCGCCGCCGCTCGAGATCGGCCACATCCGCCCGACCGTCTCGCTGGAGCGGCGGCTGCGCGCCCTGCGCGAGGCGCTCTCCGGCCGCACCAGCATCGACTTCGACGAGCAGTTCGGCGGCGAGGACCGGCTGACCCAGGCGGTGACCCTGTTCGCGCTGCTGGAGCTGTACCGCAAGGGCGAGGTGACCTGGCGCCAGTCGCAGCCGCTGGGGCCGATCGAGATCCGCAGGAGCGGGGTGGAGGCATGACCGACCTGCCGCGCACGATCGAGGCGCTGCTGTTCCTCTCGCCGCAGCCGGTCCCGGTCGCCGACCTGGCCGAGGCGACCGAGTCGACCGCCGGACAGGTCGAGGAGGCGCTCGACCTGCTGCGCGAAGACCTCGGCGAGGGCAGGCGCGGTGTTGTCCTGCGCGAGGTCGCGGGGGGCTTCTCGCTGGCCAGCGACCCGGGCAGCGAGGAGGCCGCTCGGCGGTTGCTGGCGAAGCCGCGGACGCCGCCGCTGACCCAGGCGCAGGCGGAGACGCTGGCGATCGTCGCCTACCTGCAGCCGGTCTCGCGGCCCGAGGTGGCGCGGATCCGCGGCGTCTCCTCGGAGTCGGCGGTGCAGACGCTGGCCGAGCGGGGGTTGATCGAGGAGTCGGGGCGGTCGCAGTTCGGGGCGGCGCTGTTCAAGACGACCGAGCTGTTCGAGCGCCTCTTCGGGCTGTCCGGGCTGGATCAGCTGCCCGACGTGGCGCAGTTCGATCCTACGCCGGAGGACGAGCGGGAGCTGCGGGAGCGGCTCCTCAAGGCTGGGGAACAGCGGGCTGAGTGAGCGGGGAGCCGGTCCCGGTGGGGGTTCCGCTTAACTTTTTCCGAACACCGTCGGCGGCTGTCCGCGGGCCGCTTTTCGGAAAAAGTACAAGACGCTCCACCCCCACCGGGACCGGCTCCTAGTGCGGCTCGCCAAGTTCCTGGCACATGGGGGAGTCGCTTCTAGGCGGAAAGCTGAGGTGATCATTGCTGCCGGGAGGGTCACGGTTGGGGGAGAGGTGGTGCGGGATCCGGCTCGGGATGTCGGGGAGCTTGATGAGGTGCGGGTGGATGGGGGCCTGGTGGGAATGGAGGCGCGGGAGGTTTGGGCCGTGAACAAGCCGGCGGGGGTGGTGTCGACGGCGCGCGAGCCGGGAGGTCGGCCTGCGGTCGTGGAGCTGGTCGACTCGCCGGCGCGGCTGTATCCGGTCGGGCGGCTCGACGTCGATTCGACCGGGCTGCTGCTGCTGACCAACGACGGCGAGCTGGCGAACCGGCTGACGCATCCGCGCTACGAAGTCCCGAAGGTCTATGCGGTCGAGCTGCGGCGGCCGCCTTCGGAGGCGGACCTGCGGCGGCTCGCGAGCGGGGTCGAGCTGGACGACGGGCCGACCGCGCCGGCCGAGGTGCGCCGGCTCGGCGAGCGGCGGATCGAGGTCGTCCTGCGCGAGGGCCGCAATCGCCAGCTCCGCCGCATGGCCGAGGCGATCGGCAACGATGTCCGCTCCCTGCGCCGGGTCCGCTTCGGCCCGATCTCCCTCGGCGACCTCCCCGAGGGCGCCGCCCGCCCCCTCACCGCCCCCGAAATCACCGCCCTTCGTGGACGTGCCGGGAGTTAGACCCCCTATATGGGCACGTAACTCACGGCACGTCCTCTGGGATGATGCGGGGGATGGAGGAGCGGAGACTTTTCGCGGTGCGGGGGGCGGTGCAGGCCGCCGCCAATGAGGCGGGGGAGATCGCCGCGGCGACGACGGACCTGATGCAGGAGCTGCTCGAGCGCAACGAGCTCGAGCCCGACGCCCTGGTCAGCTGCATCTTCACCACAACCGAGGATCTTGACGCCGGCTTTCCGGCCGCCGCGGCGCGCGAGCTCGGCCTCGACTCGGTGCCGCTGCTCTGCTGCCGCGAGATCCCCGTGCCCGGCTCGATGCCGCGGGTGATCCGGGCGATGGTCCATTACCACGCGCCGGTCGGCCACGTTCCGGCGCACGCCTACCTCGGCGCGACCAGGGACCTGCGCTCCGACCTGCACGCGGCGCAGTAGCCGCTGGCGGCGACGAACCGGCGCGGTGCGGCGTCCTCGGTCGCTCGCGTGCGGAGCACGCCACGCTCCCTGCGTCCTTGCCCCGCTTGGTCCGGCGCTCGCCAGCCCGCACCCTTTACGGCAAACTCTCCACCATGACCGTGACCTTCGCGGAGAAGCTCGCCCGGATCCCGGGCTACCAGGCCGGCGTGCCGACCGGGCAGGCGCCCGAGGCGATCGCCGCCGGCGAGATCGCCCAGCTCGCCTCGAACGAGTCGAGCTTCCCGCCCCACCCGAAAGTGATCGAGGCGATCCAGGCCGCCGCCGGGGCGATGAACCGCTACCCGGACCCCGACGCGACCCTGCTGCGCCGCCGGCTCGCCGAGCGCTACGAGACCGAGCCCGGCCGGGTCGCCGTCGGCAACGGCTCCTGCGAGATCCTGCTCGCCGCCGCCGAGGCTCTCTGCGAGCCCGGCTCGGAGATCGTCTACGCCTGGCCCTCGTTCTCGATGTACCCGTACCTGGCGGCGCTGAGCGGGGCGCGCGAGGTCCGCGTGCCGCTGGCCGCGGGCGAGGTCCACGACCTCGACGCGATCGCGGCTGAGATCACCGCCGCGACCCAGCTGGCGATCGTCTGCAACCCCAACAACCCGACCGGCACCCACCTGCCCGCGAGCGAGGTCGCCGCCTTCTGCGAGCGCGTCCCCGGCCACGTCACGATCGCCCTCGACGAGGCCTATGTCGAGTTCCAGACCGACGACGACCCGGACGCGACGCTCGACCTGCTGGCCGAGTTTCCCAACCTCGTCATCCTCCGCACCTTCAGCAAGGCCTACGGCCTGGCCGGGATGCGGGTCGGCTTCGCGCTCGGCTCGGCCAGGTTCCGGGCCGCGATCGACGCGGTGCGGCAGCCGTTCAGCGTCAACGCGCTCGCCCAGGCGGCGGCGGCCGAGGCGGTCCTGCACCAGGACGACGTCGCCCGCCGGGTCGAGCGGACCGTCGCCGAGCGGCTGCGGGTCGAGGAGGCGCTGCACGAGCTCGGCCTCTCGACGGCGAAGACCCAGGCCAACTTCTCCTGGATCGACCTCGGCGACGCCGACGAGCGCGAGGTCGTCGCCGGCCTCGCCGAGCGCCAGATCGCGGTCCGCCCCGGCACGCCCCTCGGCGATTCAGGCCACATCCGGGTCAGCTACGGGACGCCGGCCGAGAACGACCGGTTTCTTGCCGCGATCGGCGAGCTGCTCGACTGAACGCCCCCCGCCTGCTACAAAGTCGGGTGGTGAAGAAGCGAACAGACGAGACCGCATTCGCAGCACGCGCCGCCGGCGCCGCGGTCGCCTCTGCCCGCCTCTCCTATTGCCGCTACTGGCGATTTAGCTAGGCGTCCGGCTCCGGCGGCAGCGCGCCGCCTCCGAAGAGCGTCTGGCCGGGCGCCGGTTCGAACGGTTCGCGCGCTCCGCGATGCCCGCGCACGCATTGCGAGGCCCGCATGGAAAGTAGAGTCCAGAGAGTGGAGAAAGGCGGCGGCAAGATGATCGTGGGAATGCAGGCGGGCACCGGCGACGGGGTTCGCGACCGCAGGATCGAGCGGGTGGTCGAGCTGGTGCCGCCGCTGGCGCTGCTCGACGACCTGCCGCTGGGTGAGGAGCGCGAGCGGGCGGTGGTCGCCGGGCGCGATGAGGTCGCTGCGGTTGTCGACGGGATCGACGACCGGCTGCTGGTCGTGGTCGGGCCGTGCAGCGTCCACGACGTCGACGCCGCGCTCGACTATGCCGGCCGCCTCGCCGGGGCCGCGGCGGAGCTGCGCGACGACCTGCTGATCGCGATGCGCGTCTACTTCGAGAAGCCGCGGACGACGACCGGCTGGAAGGGGCTGATCAACGACCCCTACCTGGACGGGTCCTGCGACGTCAACGCCGGCCTGCGGATCGCCCGCACCCTGCTGCTGCAGGTGGTCGACGTCGGCCTGCCGGTCGGCTGCGAGTTCCTCGACCCGATCACGCCGCAGTACATCTCCGACACGGTCGCCTGGGGGGCGATCGGCGCCCGCACGACCGAGAGCCAGATCCACCGCCAGCTCGGCTCCGGCCTCTCGATGCCGATCGGCTTCAAGAATCGCACCGACGGCGACGTCCAGGTCGCGGTCGACGCGGTCCGCGCCGCGGCGGCGCCGCACGCCTTCGCCGGCATCGACGACGCCGGCCGGCCGGCGATCCTGCACACGACCGGCAACCCCGACGGCCACGTGATCCTGCGCGGCGGCCGCGGCGCCCCGAACCACGACGAGCGCGGCATCGCGGCGGCGCTGGAGAAGCTGCGCGCCGCCGGCCTCGCCGAGCGGCTCGTGATCGACGCCTCCCACGACAACAGCGCCAAGGTCCCCGCCAAGCAGGTCGCCGCGGCGGCCGAGATCGGCGACCAGGTCGCCGCCGGCAACGGGGCGATCGTCGGGGTGATGCTGGAGTCGTTCCTGGTCGAGGGTCGCCAGGACCTCGGCGACGCCGGCTCGCTCGTCTACGGCCAGTCGATCACCGACCCCTGCATCGACTGGGAGGAGACGGGCGCCGTGCTGGAGCGGCTGGCCGCGGCTGTGCGGGCACGGCGCCGATGAGCGCGGAGCGACCAAGCGTGTTAGCGCCGGGAGCGAAGCGGGAGGGGTTGTCTTCATGAAGGTCGCCGTTCTCGGGGTGGGCCTGATCGGAGGCTCGATCGGGCTCGCCGCGCGGGAGCGGCTGGGCTGCGAGGTGGTCGGCTGGGGTCCGAACCGGCCGACCCTGGAGCGGGCCGAGGAGCTTGGCGCGGTCGACCACACGGCGGACTCGGTCGCCGCGGCCTGCGAGGGCGCCGAGATCGTCTTCTGCGCGGCGCCGGTCTCGGCGCTGCCGGAGCTGGCGCGGCAGGCACTGGCCGCGAGCGGGCCGGGAACCGCCGTCACCGACGCCGGCTCGACCAAGCGGGGGATAGTCGGCGAGCTCGGCGGCGACGAGCGCTTCCTCGGCGGCCACCCGCTGGCCGGCGCCGAGACGGCCGGGGTCGCCAACGCCCGCGCCGACCTGTTCGAGGGCGCGCGCTGGTACCTGACGCCGACCGAGAGCACCAGTGGATCCGTGCACGAGCGGCTGCGGGAGGCGATCGCCGGCCTCGGCGCCCGCCCGCGGGAGATCGACGCCGCCGCCCACGACCGCCTGATGGCGAGGGTCAGCCACCTGCCGCACGTGCTCGCCGACGTCCTGGTCGGCCTGGCGGCGGCGGAGCTGGCGCGCGACTCGGAGCTGCTGCCCGACGCCGGCCCGAGCTTCCGCGACGCGACCCGGGTCGCCGGCTCCAACCCGGCGATCTGGGGCGACATCTTCGCCGCCAACCGGGAGGCGGTGGCGGCGGCGATCGACGACGTGATCGTCCGCCTCGACGAGGCGAGGGCACTGATCCGCGCCGGCGACGAAGACGCGATCGCCGCCTGGCACGCCGCCGCCGCTGGCCTGCTGGACGCGATCGCCGCCGGCGCCCGCACGCGTCCCGACGAGGAGTAGGGCGGTGGAAGGGAGCCGCCGCTTCGAGCCGTCCGGCCCGCTGCGCGGCGAGCTGCGCCCCCCGGCCGACAAGTCGATCTCCCACCGGGCGGCGCTGATCGCCGCGATGGGGGAGGGGGGGACGCGGATCAAGGGCTATCTCGACGCCGCCGACACCCGCTCCACCCTCGACGCCGTGAAGGCGCTTGGCGCGGAGGTCGGGAACGAGGTTCGCGCGGCGGCCGTTTCCGAGGGCGGTGAACCGACTGCCGCAGAGGCGGCGGCAGGGGCGGGTCCGGCTCTGCTCATCCGGGGCGTCGGCCTGCGCGGCGCCCGTCCGACCCCGATCGACGTCGGCAACGCCGGCACCCTGCTGCGACTGCTGCCGGGCTGGCTGGCCGGACAGGGAGCGGGGGAGTGGACGCTCGACGGCGACGACTCGATCCGCCGCCGGCCGGTCGACCGGATCGTCGAGCCGCTGCGCTCGATGGGCGCCTCTCTCTCCTGTCGCGAGAACAGGCTGCCGCCGCTCACCGTCAGGGGAGCGCCGCTTCGCGGCGTCTCCTATGAGCTGCCGGTCGCCAGCGCTCAGGTCAAGTCCTGCCTGATCTTCGCCGGGCTGCTGGCGGAGGGCGAGACGCGGATCGTCGAGCCGCAGCCGACCCGCGACCACAGCGAGCGGATGCTGCGCGCGGCGGGCGCCGAGATCGAGCGCGAGGGCGACGCGATCGTCGTCCATCCGGCCGCGCAGCTGACGCCCGGGCTGATCACGGTTCCGTCGGACTTCTCCTCGGCGGCGTTCTTCGTCGTCGCCGGCCTGCTCGTCCCGGACAGCCAGGTGACGCTGACGGGGGTCGGCCTCAACCCGACCCGGACCGGCCTGCTGACGATCCTCGAGCGGATGGGGGCGCGGATCGAAGCGATCCCCGAGGGCGAGGAGGGCGGCGAGCCGATCGGCACCGTCGTCGCACGCGCCTCGGTGCTGACCGGCGTCGAGGTCGGCGGCGCCGAGATCCCGCTGGCGATCGACGAGCTGCCGCTGGTCGCGCTCGCCGCCTGCTTCGCCGCGGGCGAGACGACGATCCGCGACGCGGACGAGCTGCGGCGCAAGGAGAGCGACCGGATCGAGACGGTTGCCGCGGCGCTGACCGCGCTCGGCGCCGCGGTCGAGACGAGCGCGGACGGGATGCGGATCGAGGGCGCCGGCGGTCTGCGCGGCGGCGCGATCGATTCCCACGGCGACCACCGGATCGCGATGCTCGGCGCGATCGCCGGCCTCGCGTCGCGCGAGGGCGTCGAGGTGGCGGGGATGGACGCCGCCGCGGTCAGCTACCCCGGCTTCGAGGCCGACCTGGCCGCGCTCGCCCACTGACGTGCCGTGAGTTAGACCCCGTATATGGGCACACAACTCCCGGCACGTCTGCTCGAAGGCGGGCGCCTGCGAGGGTGGCGGCGCTTCGTCGCGCGGGCGAAGCGGCGAAACTGCCGCCCTATGGTCATCGCCATCGACGGTCCCGCCGGGGCCGGCAAGTCGAGCGTCGCCCGCGCGGTCGCCGACGCGCTCGGCTTCACCTTCCTCGACTCCGGGGCGATGTACCGCTGCGTGGCGCTGGCCGCGCTCGCGGCGGGCGCCGGCCTCGACGACGGCGCCGCGCTGGGGCGGTTGGCCGCCGGCCTGACGATCGAGCTGCGCGACGGGGGGGTCGGACTGAACGGTGAGGACGTGACCGAGGCGATCCGCGAGCCGCGGGTGACCGAGGCCGCGTCGCGCGTCTCCGTCCACCCGGCGGTGCGGGCGGCGCTGGTCGCGCGCCAGCGGGCGCTGGTCGCCGCCGGTCGCTACGTCGCCGAGGGTCGCGACATCGGCACCGTCGTCAGCCCCGACGCCCCGCTCAAGGTCTTCCTCACCGCAAGTTCCGAGGAGCGCGCCCGCCGCCGCGCCGCCCAGTGCGGCGAGGACGAAGCGGCCGTCCTCGCCGCTCAGCGCGAGCGCGACGAGCGCGACGCGACCCGCGAGCACGGCGCCCTTCGCGCCGCCGCCGACGCGGTCGAGATCGACACCACCGGCCTCTCCCTCGACGAGGTTGTCGCCCGAGTCGTCGCCCTCGCTCGCGAGCGGAGTCTGTCGTGACGACTCTCATCGCGGACGTGCCGTCGTTTGACCGCCCAATATGGTGGTCAACTCCCGGCACGTCTGGCCTGTCGGGGTCGGGGCGAGCGTGAGCCGGGCACCCACCGTCGCCGTCGTCGGGTTTCCCAACGTCGGCAAGAGCACGCTGGTCAACCGGCTCGCCGGCGGCCGCGAGGCGGTCACGCACGCCGAGGCGGGGGTCACCCGCGACCGCAAGCGGGTGCGCTGCGAGTGGAACGGGCGCGCCTTCGAGCTGCTCGACACCGGCGGCATCGACATCGAGGACGAGACCGAGCTGGCCGCCGACGTGCAGCGCCAGGCGCGGATCGGGATCGCCGAGGCGGACGCGATCCTGCTGGTCGTCGACGGCCGCGCCGGGGTCCGCGGCGGAGACGCCGAGCTGGCGAAGACGCTGCGCGGCGGCGGGGCGCCGGTGCTGGTCGTCGTCAACAAAGTCGACCGGCCCGAGGACGAGCACCTGACCGCCGAGTTCCACAAGCTCGGGCTCGGCGACCCGATCGGCGTCTCGGCCAGCCACGGGCTCGGCAGCGGCGACCTGCTCGACCGGATCGCCGCGCTGCTCGCCGAGCTGCCGGAGCCGCCGCCGGGCGAGGACCCGGTCCAGGTCGCCGTGGTCGGCCGCCCCAACGCCGGCAAGTCCTCGCTGGTCAACGCCTTCCTCGGCGCCGAGCGGGTGATCGTCTCCGCCCGCGCCGGCACCACCCGCGACGCGATCGACACCGAGCTGGAGGTCGACGGCCGCCCGGTCCTGCTGGTCGACACCGCCGGCCTGCGGCGCCGCTCGAAGCTCGCCGGCAGCGTCGACTACTACGCCCAGCTGCGCTCCGAGCTGGCGGTCGAGCGGGCCGACGTGGCGATCGTCGTCTGCGACGCCACCGACGGGGTCACCGCCGAGGACCTGCGGGTCGCCGAGCTGGCGATGCGGGCAGGCTGCGCGACGCTGCTCGTCCTCAACAAGTGGGACATCGGCGAGACCGACGTCGACGACGCCCGCGCCCGGGTCGAGCGCAAGCTGCGGCTGCGGCCGCCGGTCGTCACCTGCTCGGCCCTGCGCGGGCGCAACGTCGAGAAGCTGCTGCCGAAGGCGCTGGAGCTGGCCGACCGCGCCGCCGAGCGGATCCCGACCCCGGAGCTGAACCGCTTCGTCGCCGAGGTCGTGGCGACGACGCCGCCCCCCTCGCGGCGCGGCCGGCGGCTGCGCCTCTACTACGCGGCGCAGGTCGGCGAGCGGCCGCCGCGCTTCGCGATCCAGGTCAACGACCGCAAGCTGATCGTCCGCGACTGGGCCTACCACCTGGAGAACCGGATGCGCGAGGCCTACGGGCTCGAGGGGATCCCGCTGGTGATCGACTACGTGCCCCACAGCGGCCGGCGACGCGGCTGACCGGCGCACCGGTACGCTTCCGCCATGTCAACTATCGAACCGCTCGCCGAGGGCGAGTACCTGTTCACTTCAGAGTCCGTCACCGAGGGTCACCCGGACAAGGTCTGCGACCAGATCTCCGACGCGGTCCTCGACGCCGTGATGGCCGGCGACCCCGAGGGGCGCGTCGCCTGCGAGACCCTCGTCAACACCGGGATGGCGGTCGTCTCGGGCGAGATCTCGACCGACGTCCATCTCGACGTTCCCGAGCTGGTCCGCGAGACGATCCGCGGGATCGGCTACGACCACGGCGACTACGGCTACAACTGCGACCACATCTCGGTCCTCGTCTCGCTCGACAAGCAGTCGCCCGACATCGCCCAGGGAGTCGACGCCTCGCACGAGACCCGCACCGGCTCGGCTGCGGACGACGAACTGCTCAAGGCCGGCGCCGGCGACCAGGGGATGATGTTCGGCTACGCGACCGACGAGACCGAGGCGCTGATGCCGATGCCGGTCCAGCTCGCCCACCGGCTGGCCGAACGGCTCGCCGCGGTGCGCAAGGACGGCACCCTCGACTACCTCGGCCCCGACGGCAAGACCCAGGTCACCGTGCGCTACGCCGACGGCCGCCCGGTCCGGGTCGAGAAGCTGCTGATCTCCACCCAGCACGCCGAGGGGGTCGACTCGCAGGAGACGATCAGGCCCGACCTCTGGCAGCACGTGGTGATGCCGGTGCTCTCCGTCGAAGCCGCGGGGATGTTCGACGAGGCCGCGCTGCGCGACGGCTTCCTCGTCAACCCGACCGGCAAGTTCGTGATTGGCGGCCCGGTCGGCGACGCCGGCCTGACCGGCCGCAAGATCATCGTCGACACCTACGGCGGCATGGCTCGCCACGGCGGCGGCGCCTTCTCCGGCAAGGATCCGTCCAAGGTCGACCGCTCGGCTGCCTACGCCGCCCGGCACGTGGCCAAGAACGTCGTCGCCGCCGGCCTGGCGCAGCGCTGCGAGGTCCAGGTCGCCTACGCGATCGGCGTCGCCCACCCGGTCTCGCTGATGGTCGAGACCTTCGGCACCGGCACCCTGCCGGACATGGAGATCTCACGCCTGGTCGAGGCCGAGTTCGACCTCCGCCCCGGCGCCTTCCGCCGCTACCTCGACCTGCACCGCCCGATCTTCCAGAAGACGGCGGCGTACGGCCACTTCGGCAGGGAAGACGACGATTTCACCTGGGAGCGCACGGACCGCGCCGACGCTCTGCGCGCCGCCGCGGGCTCGACGGCGGCGACTCCTGCGTAGGGCCCATCCCGGTAGGGGTGGAGCGTCTTGTACAAAAAGTTAAGCGGAACCCCTACCGGGATGAGGCCTGATCCGGCGGTTGCGCTTCGCCGAGGCCATGCGATCCGGCGGCCTGGGCTCCCGTCGCTTGATCGACGGCGTGAACGACTTCGGCCGGGTCGGCGACTCCGACGAAGACGAAGTTGTAGTCGTCGGTCGCGGCGGTGTCGAAGTCGACGTCGCCGATCTGCATGATCCGCTGGTAGACCGACTGGCGGAAGTTGACGTTCTGCACGCGCTCCAGGCGCGTCTCCTGGACCTCGCGCGAGGCGATCCCGCGCTTGATGTTGAGGCGGCGGTCGGTGATCGTGTAGACGGTGGCGACCCGTTTGAGGAAGCCCGCGAGGACGGTCACCGCGATCACCGCGAGGACGATCAGGAAGACGTCGAACGCGCTCGCCCCGACCAGCTTCGCGATCGCTCCGGCGACCGCGGCGGCGACGATGCCCTTCAGGTAGAAGCCGAGGATCGCGCGCCAGGAGGGGTGCCCCTGGAAGATCACCCGCTCGCCGGGGCTGAGGTTGAGAGCGGCCATCGGCGAGCAGGATATCCCGGTCGTCCGTCTCTCTCCATAGCCTGAGACGGTGATCGCCAAGGTCGAGCCGCTGACCACCGCGCGCGCCCTGCGCGGCCCGTTCGACTACCGGCTGCCGGCGGAGATGTCCGGGGTCGGCGTCGGCAGCGTCGTCCGGGTGCCGTTCGGGCGGCAGCGCACGCTGGGTGTCGTCGTCGCCCTCGCCGAGACCTCCGAGCTGCCGCCCGAGCGCCTCGCCGAGCCGATCGAGGCGCTCGAGGCCGGCGCCCCGCCCGAGCTGGTGCGGCTGGCCCTCTGGGTCGCCCGCGAGTACTGCTCGACTCCCTCGCGCGGCCTGCGGCTCGTCCTGCCCGCCGACCCCGGCGTCCGCAAACGGCGCTCCCGGCCGCGGGTCGAGCACCCCGAGGTCGGCGCCTCGGCCGCCGATCGCCCGGCGCTGCTGCCCGAGCAGGAGCGCGCGGTCGAGCAGGTCGTCGCCTCGCTCGACGGTGAGGCGGGGGCGCCGCGGCAGCTGTTGCTGCACGGGGTCACCGGCTCCGGCAAGACCGAGGTCTACCTGGCCGCGGTCGAGGCGGCGCTGGCGCGCGGCCGCGGCGCGATCGTGCTTGTTCCGGAGATCGGCCTGGCGCCGCAGGCGGTGGCGCGCTTCCAGGCCCGGCTCGGCGACCGGATCGCGGTCCTGCACTCGGCCCTCACCAAAGGCCAGCGCTACGACGAGTGGAAACGCCTGCGCGACGGCGAGGCGAGCGTCTGCGTCGGCCCGCGCTCCGCCGTCTTCGCTCCGGTCGCCGACCTCGGCCTGATCGCGATCGACGAGGAGCACGACCCCGCCTACAAGCAGGAGGGCGACCCCTGCTACGACGCCCGCACCGTCGCCCGCCACCGCGCCGCCGGGTGCGGGGCGACGCTGCTCGCCGGGACCGCGACGCCGCGGCCGGAGACCTGGCTGGAGCTGCCGCGGGCCGAGCTGCCGCGCCGCGTCGACGGCCGCCCGATGCCGCCGGTCGAGGTGCTCGACATGCGCGGCGTCGACCCCCGCTCGGGGCCGCTGCACGCCGACACCTGGACGGCGCTGGAGGGGGTGCGACGGGCCGGCGCCAAGGCGATCGTGATGGTCAACCGGCGCGGCTTCGCCCCCTGGCTGACCTGCCGCTCCTGCGGGCGCCACTGGGAGTGCCCCAACTGCGACGTCTCGCTGATCGTCCACCGCCAGGCCGGCCGCCTCGTCTGCCACCACTGCGCCCACGCCGGGCCGCTGCCCCGCGCCTGCCCCGACTGCGACTCGACCACCCTCTCGCGCGCCGGCGTCGGCACCGAGCAGCTCGAGTCGCTGCTGGCCGAGCGGCTGGCGCCGATGCCGGTCTTCCGGCTCGACTCCGACGTCGCGTCCGGCCGCGGCGCCCACGCCCGCATCCTCGCCGCCTTCGACAGGGCCGCGAGCGGCGTCCTCGTCGGCACCCAGATGGTCGCCAAGGGCCACGACTTCCCGCAGGTGACGCTGAGCGCGATCGTCGACGCCGACGCGACCCTGCGCTTCCCCGACTTCCGCGCCGGCGAGCGCACCTTCGCGATGGTCGCCCAGCTCGCCGGGCGCAGCGGCCGCGGCGAGGCCGGGGGAGAGGTGATCGTCCAGACGCTGGCGCCGCAGGCGGCGAGCATCGCTCACGCCGCCCGCCATGACTCGGCCGGCTTTCTCGGCGGTGAGATCGAGCGGCGGCGGACGCTGCGCTACCCGCCGTTCTCGCACCTGGTCCGGGTGGTTCTGCGGGCGGAGTCCGAGCAGCGGCTCGACGAGGCGGCCGCGAAGCTGGCGGCGCAGCTGCGCGAGACGCTGCCCGGCGATGCCGACCTGCTCGGCCCGGCGCCGATGTTCCGCGTCCGCAACCGCCACCGCCGCCGCCTGCTCACCAAGTCCGACGATCGCGACGGCGCCGTCGCCGCGATCGGCGACGCGGTCGAGCGCCTCGCCGCCGATCGCTCGCTCAAGGACGTCGCGATCGGCGTCGACGTCGATCCCCAGTAGCGGCGCTGCGATCCATACAATCGAAACGATGAGCGACGAAGGCGCGATCGAGGCCGGCGCGGAGCGCGAGGAGCTGGAAGCGCAGCTGCGCGAACGGCGCGAGAAGGCGCTCGCGCAGGTCGTCAAGTTCGGCGACCCGGTGCTGAAGAGCCGCGCCTCGCCGGTCACCGACTTCGGGCTCGGGCTGCGGGCCGAGGTCGAGCGGATGATCGCGATCATGCGCGACGGGATGGGGGTCGGGCTGGCGGCGACCCAGGTCGGCGTGCTGCGCCGCGTGCTCGTCTTCCAGGCCGGCTCCGACAGCCCGCCGAGTGCCCTGGTCAACCCGACCGTCGAGTGGTTTTCCGGCGACGCGGTCGTCGCCGAGGAGGGCTGCCTCAGCCTGCCACGGGTGGCGATGGAGGTCGAGCGGCCGCTGCACGCGCGGATCGTCGGTCTCGACGTCGAGGCCGAGCCGGTGACGATCGAGGCCTCCGGGCTCGAGGCGCGGGTGCTGCAGCACGAGATCGACCACCTCGACGGGGTGCTGATCCTCGACCGGGCGCCGCGCGACCAGCGCAAGGCGGCGCTGCGGGCGCTGCGCGAAGGCGGCAGCTACGCGCCCTCGGCAGAGGAGGCGGAGCCCGAAGCGGGCGAGGAGCACCACCGCGAGCCAAAGCACACAGCGTGAGCGCCTCAATCGACACGGACTCAAATGACCGGTTGTCACCGCGTCGATTGACGCACTCACATTGCAACGCGTGAGGACCGTCTACCTCGGCACCTCGCGTTTTGCCGCAACCGTGCTCGAGCGGCTCGCCGGCTCGCCGCACCGCCCGGCGCTGGTGGTGGCGCCGCCCGACCGACCGCGCGGCCGCGGCCGCCGCAGCGGCGCCCCGCCGACGGCCGAGACCGCCGCCGAGCTGGGGATCGAGCTGCTGCAGACCGAGAGCGTCAACGACGAGGCGGCGCTGGAGCAGATCCGTGCCGCCCGTCCCGAGGCGATCGGCGTCTGCGCCTTCGGCCAGCTGATCCGCGAGCCGCTGCTCTCCGAGTGGCCGCTGCTCAACGTCCACCCGTCGCTGCTGCCGCGCTGGCGCGGGGCGGCGCCGATCGAGCGGGCGATCATGGCCGGCGACGAGCGCACCGGCGTCTGCGTGATGCGGGTGACCGCGGGGCTCGACTCCGGCCCGGTCGCCCTCTGCGAGGAGGAGAGGATCGGCCCCGAGGACGACTTCGCCGCGCTCTCCGCGCGGCTGGCCGCGCTGGGGGGCGAGCTGCTGGTGCGGGCCTTCGACCTGCAGGCGGCGGAATCGCTCGAGTTCGCCGAGCAGGACGAGGCCGCGGCGACCTACGCCGAGAAGATCGATCCGGCCGAGCGGCGGCTCGACCCCTGCCGGCCCGCGGCCGAGCTGGCCTGCGCCGTGCGGGCGCTGACCCCGCAGGTCGGCGCCTACCTCGAGCTCGGCGACGGCGAGCGGCTCGGCGTGCGCCGGGCCCGCCCGGTCGAGGTCGGCGTCAGGAAGGGCGAGCTGAAGGCGGAGTGGGGGGCGCTGCTGCTCGGCTGCGGCCGCGGGGCGTTGCGACTGGAGGTGGTGCAGCCGGCCGGCGGCAGGCCGATGGCGGCCGACGCCTACCTGCGCGGCCACGCCGTGCCGGCGCTTTGAGCGCGGAGATCGCGCCCGCGCGGGCCCTCGCCTTCGCGGTCCTGCGGGCGACCTTCGAGGAGGAGGCTCACACCGAGCGTGCCTTCCGCGCGGCGGTCGAGGAGCGAGGGCTCGAGGGGCGCGAGCGCGCCCAGGCGCAGCGACTCACCTACGGCGCGGTGCAGCGCCGCGGCACCGCCGACGCGGCGATCGAACTGCTGGCCGGGCGCTCGACCCGGCTGCTCGACCCGCCGGTGCTCGCCGCCCTGCGCCTCGGCCTCTACGAGCTGCTGTTCGCCGACGCGACCCCCGACCACGCCGCGGTCGACCAGGCAGTCGAGCTGGCCAAACGCGGCGGCGCCGCCCACGCCGCCGGCCTCGTCAACGCGGTTCTGCGCCGCGCCGCGCGCGAGCGCGAGGCGCTGGCCGGGTCGCTGCTCGGCGACGACTCGACCCCCGAGCGTGCCGCGGTCGCCCACTCGGCGCCACTCTGGCTGGCGCAGATGTGGTGGCGGGAGCTGGGAGCCGGGACGGCCCGCGCCCTGCTCGCCGCCGTCAACCGGCCGGCCGAGGTGGCGTTCCGCGTCAACACAACAGTCGCGTCTCCCACTCTTTCCGATCGTGACGCCGTGATTCGGGAGCTGCTCGAGGTCGGAGTCGAGGCGCGAGCTCCGCAGGCCGACTGGCCGCTGGCGGCGCCGGAGTCGATCGTGGTCGAGGGCCGCAGCGGCGATCTCGTCCCGCGGCTCGTCGATGCCGGCAGGCTGACCCCGCAGAGCCGCGGCTCTGCCGCGGTGGTCGAGGTGCTCGACCCGCAGCCCGGCGAGCACCTGCTCGATCTCTGCGCCGGCCCCGGGATCAAGAGCGGCCAGATCGCCGCCCGGATGGGCGACCGCGGCGAGGTCATCTCTGTCGAGCTCCACCCGGAGCGGGCGGCGGAAGTCGCCGCCCAGGCCGAGCGCCTGGGACTGCGCAGCGTCACCGTGGTTGAGGCCGACGCGACCGCGCCGGGCATGGCGCCGGGCTTCGACCGCGTCCTCGTCGACGCGCCCTGCTCGGACCTCGGCGCGCTCGCCTCGCGCCCCGACGCCCGCTGGCGCAAGTCGCCGCGCACGATCGAGCGCCTGGCCGGGGTGCAGGACGCCCTGCTGCTGCGTGCCGCCGAGGCGCTGCGGCCGGGCGGCACTCTCGTCTACGCGACCTGCACGATCTCACGCCGCGAGTGCGAGGACCGCGTCGCCGCGCTGCTGGACAGGTCCGCGGCGGGGGAGGCGCCGCCGCTCGTCGTCGACGACCTCGGCGCCCTCGCGCCCGGCCTCGCCTCGCGCCACGACGGCCGCTGCCTGCAGCTGCGCCCCGACCGCGACGGCACGACCGGCTTCTTCGTCGCGCGGCTGAGCAGGGAATCTGCCGATTGATCGGGGATGATGGAAGGCGATGAGCGGATCGGCGGAGAGCCGGCGGTGCTGAAGCGGGCCGAGTGCCCGGGCTGCGGCGAGCCGTGGCTGCGGCCCAGCCAGCTTCCGGGGCGGATGCGCTGCGTGTACTGTCTGCGCCGCTTCGAGTTGGTCTCGCAATGCCCCGACTGCGGCCAGCACCAGACGATCGTCCGGATGAGCAGCAGCGAGGACATGACCTGCCAGACGTGTGGACACTCAATGCTCCGTCCAATTTAGTTCCGCCCAGGGCTCCCTCCGGTCGCCCTATGCGGGTTGCGAGGACTGCCGTGCCGCCCGTCCAGTCCCGCAGAGGAATCAGATATGGATGCGAGACTGGACGGGCTTCGGCTAGGTTGCCTGCGGTGAGTGAGCGAATGAGCGAGTTGCTGGGCGAGAGGCGGGTCGCCCCGTCGATCCTCTCGGCCGACTTCGCGCGGCTCGGTGAGCAGGTCGACGAGGTGCTCGCGGCCGGGGCGCGGGTGATCCACGTCGACGTGATGGACGGGCACTTCGTGCCGCCGATCACGATCGGGCCGCTGGTCGCCGGCTCGATCGCCGACCGGGTCCACGCCGCCGGCGGCGTGGTCGACGTCCACCTGATGATCGAGGCGCCCGAGCGCCACGTCGAGGCCTTCGCCGCGGCCGGCGCCGACTCGATCAGCTTCCACTTCGAGGCGACGGCGCACGCCAACCGCACCCTGGCGGCGATCCGCGAGCTCGGCTGTCTGGCCGGGATCGCGCTCAACCCCGGCACCCCGGCCGAGTCGGTGCGTGAGCTGCGCGGCGACGCCGACCTCTTCCTCTGCATGACCGTCAACCCCGGCTGGGGCGGGCAGGCCTTCATCGCCGGCTCGGACGACAAGGTCGCGCGGCTGGCGGGACTGGCCGGCGAGGCGACGATCGAGGTCGACGGCGGCATCGACCGCACGACTGCCGGCTCGATTGCCGCGGCCGGCGCCGGCCTCTTCGTCGCCGGCTCGGCCGTCTTCGGCGCCGCCGACCCGGCCGCCGCCTACGCGGAGATCGCCCGCGCCGCCGAAGCGGGCTGAGGCGCCACGGCGATGAGCGACCAGGGCCGGCTTCCGGGGCTGCCCCTGAGGCGGTCCCACCTGCGGCGGATTGCCGAGCATCCCGGCCTCGGCGGGGGTCGCGCGATGCTGCGCCGCCAGGCCCTTCAGTTCATCGAGCGGCTGGCAGTCCTCGTCGCGGCGATCTGCGTTCTGCTCGCGGTCGGCACGGTCGGCTACATGTTGACCGAGGGGGCCTCGGTCGGCTTCGGCTTCGTCTGGGCGCTCGACACGGTGGCGACGGTCGGCTCGATCCCGGAGCCGCAGAGCAGCGGCGGGCAGGTCCTCAAGGTCGGCCTGATCGTGCTCGGCGTCGGTACTCTCTTCTACGCGCTGGTGACGGTGGCCGAGTTCTTCGTCGCCGGCCACCTCTCGGGACTGCTGGAGGAGAGAAGGCTGTTGAAGGAGATCGACTCGCTCAATGACCACATCCTGATCTGCGGCTTCGGCCGGGTCGGTCGCCAGGCGGCCCGCGACCTGCGCGCGGAGGGGCGCGACTTCGTCGTCATCGACACCAACGTCGACGAGACCGCGGGTCACGCGGCGGCACTGGAAGCGCCGATCGTCCACGGGGCCGCCTCCGACGACTCCGTCCTGCGCCGGGCCGGGATCATGCGGGCCGCCGGCGTCATCGCCTGCGTCGACTCCGACGCCGAGAACGTGTTCATCACCCTGACCGTGCGCGAGATGCGCCCGGACCTGCCGATCGTCGCCCGCGCCGCAGTCGAGGACACCGAGCGCAAGCTGCACCACGCCGGCGCCGATCGGGTCGTCTCCCCCTACAAGGAGTCCGGCTCGGAGATGGTCCGGCTGGCGGTCGACGCGCTCGGCGGTTGATCGCGGAGGTCGAGACGGCCGCTCCGCCGCGGTTCAGGCGTCCTCGGGACGCACGATCGGCACGACCAGCGCCCCGGCGGCCTCCTGCCACCAGGCGCGCTCGGTCGCGTCGATCCCACGCCGCAGCGCCCGCCTGCCGCACCAGTCGGCGAGGGCGCGGCGGCCGCCGATCGCCAGGTACCGCGTGCCGGTGATCGCGAAGCGGCCGTCGGCCAGGGCGACCAGCGCCCCCGGCTCGTCGCGGCGGCTGCGCAGCCGCGCCCGCACCGCGATCCCGTCGATCTCCCGCGGCGCCGCGGGGTCGTCGTCGAGGCTGTGGCTGGGCCGCACCGAGAAGATCTGCGGGGCGCTGCGCGGCGGCAGCAGCAGCGGCGCGGGCTCCCCCAGCGGCCCCTCGCGCCACAGCCGGGTCAGCCGCTCGGCCTCGTCGCGGCGGTGCTCCTGGACGAGCAGGTGCAGCTCGTCTCCGGGCTCGACCCGGGTCGAGCCGCGCGGCGCGATCGCCCGCCCGTCGCGGACGATCAGGTGGACCAGCGCCTCGCGGGGCAGGCCCAGCTCGCGCACCAGCAGCCCGGCGGCGGCGTCCCCCTCCCGCACCCGCCAGGCGATCAGCTCGGCGCCCAGCTCGCGCACGACGCCGACGTCGGCTACCGGCTGCGGCAGCGCCGGCTCGGTGCTGGTCACGCCGAGCAGGCGGGCCAGCGGCTCGATCGTCGCCCCCTGGACCAGGGTCGAGGTGAGGACGACGAAGAAGACCACGTCGAAGATCAGGTTCGCTTCGGCGACCCCGGCGACCACCGGGAAGGTCGCCAGCCAGATCGGGATCGCGCCGCGCAGGCCGGCCCAGCCGAGCATCGCCTGCTCGGCCGGGCGCAGCCGGCTGGGCAGGGTGACCAGGAAGGTCGCCAGCGGCCGGGCGACGACGATCAGCACCGCCGAGAGCAGCAGGCCCTTTCCGGCGACGCCCCACAGCTGGCTCGGGAAGACGAGCAGGCCGAGCACGAAGAAGAGGCCGATCTGGGCCAGCCAGCCGAGGCCCTGGTGGAAGGCGACGACGGTGCTGCGGGCCGGGATGGCGCCGGTGCCGAGCACCAGCGCGGTCGCGTAGACGGCGAGGAAGCCGGAGCCGCCGAGCGTCTCGGCGAGGCCGTATGAGAGTGCCGCCGCGGCGACCGTGGCCACCGGGTAGAGGCCCTGGGTCGGCAGCGTGACCCGCTCGATCACGCGCCGCGCCAGCCAGCCGAGGCCGAGGCCGAAGGCGGCGCCGAGCGCGATCTTGACGGCGAACAGCGTCAGCATGTCGGCGGCGCCGTAGGAGGGGTCGGCGATCCATTCGCCGAAGCCGACGACGAGCAGCAGCGCGACCGGGTCGTTCATCCCCGACTCGCCCTCGAGCGTCCGCGCCAGCCGCCGCTGCAGCCGCGAGCCGCGCAGGACCGCGAAGATCGCCGCCGAGTCGGTCGCGGCGACCGCCGAGCCGAGGATCAGCCCCTGCAGGGTGCTGAGGTCGAAGATCCAGATCGCCGCCAGCCCGGTCAGCATCGCGGTGAGGAAGGTGCCGGCGGTGGCGAGCGCGGCGGCGGTGCCGAAGACCGGCCGAATCTCCCCCCAGCCGGCCGTCAGGCCGCCCTCGAAGAGGATCAGCACAAGGCCGATCGTGCCCAGGGTGCGGGCCACCTCGGCGTCGTCGAACTTGACCCCGCCGATGCCTTCGGAGCCGACCAGGATCCCCAGCGCGAGGAAGAGCAGCAGGCCGGGCATGCGAATGCGATCGGCTAACAGCGCCGCGGCGATCGCGATCGCGAGCAGGGCGCCGGCTACCAGGATCAGCTCGGCGTCGTTTCCGCCCATCGACGGCTCCTAACGGGCCACCGCTACAGCGGCTCGTCGACGCTCGCCAGGCGGGCCTCGAGCTCGGTCGGCGAGCCGGGCCGAGGCACGTCCTCGGCGCGCTCGTGCGGGCGGCGGTAGACGAAGTAGAGGAGCAGGAAGAGGACCGCGGCGGCGAGCAGGAAGCCGAACTCGACCCGGCGGAACTCGTCGCTGACGAGCGGGATGAAGTTCCAGCCGATGAACAGCGCCGCGCAGGCGATCCAGCGGGCGGCGGCGCGCCGCACCTGCCCCTGGGCGATGCAGGCCTGGTTGACGGTCACCGAGCTCAGGTAGAGGCCCATGCCGAGCGTCACCAGCAGCAGGCCCTCGCGGTCGTAGCTGAACTTGTTGCTGAAGGCGATCTGCATCGCCTTCGGCCCGGCGGCCGCCATGAAGACGAGGGCCAGCGCGGTGAAGGCGGCGAGGCCGAGCAGGACCATCCGCACCGTGCTCCGGAACTGGCGCTCGGCTTCCTCGCTGCCGTTCGCGTGCAGGCTGGTCAGGTGGGGGAGGATGCTGGTGGACACGGACTGAAAGAGCTGCAGCGGCGCGCGGGCGATCATCAGCACATTGAAGATGAAGCCGGCCGCGGCCGCGCCCTGCAACCCGCGGACGATCAGCGGCCCGGCGTTGAGGAATGCCTGTTCGCTGAACATGATCAGCAGCACGGCGGCGGCGAAGCCGCCACCGTGACGAAACGAGAAAGCTGCCTCAGGGTGGTTGCCAGGATTCTCATCACTGCCCGGCATGTCCTCCGCGTCGCGTCCCGGCATGCCGGGCTGGTGGCTGCCCTGTTCGCGTTTCGCCCTGCGGGCGAAGGCGAACGGCACGACCATCAGGGAGAGCGCGGGAGCGGCGACGATGCCGATCGCGACCGCCGACTGGCCGCTCAGCAGGCTGACCGCGACCAGCACCGCGAAGACCGTGCGGAAGCACGATTCGGAGAGGATCAGGGCGACGAACAGGCCGAACCGCTGCTGGCCGGCGAGGAAGCCGCGGGCGAAGTAGCTCGCCGCGTAGAAGAGGACGGCCGAGAAGAAGACCCAGTAGAGGGTTTCGTTGCCCTCCAGTAGGCCGTTCTGGATCGGGCCCCGCAGGGCCAGCGCGACGACCGCGAAGAACAGCGAGAGGCCGAGCTGGATCGTCGCGGCGACACGCATCGGCTCGGAGATCGACTGCCGCTTGACCTGGCGTTCGGAGATGTGGCGGGAGAGCAGCTGTTCGATCGGCCGGTAGAGGGTCGAGATCGTGATGAAGACCGCCGACCAGAGCACGGTGATCTGCCCGTAGTCCGGCTTCGAGAGGACGTGTGAGGCGATCAGGAAGTAGGCGTAGGTGATGACGCCGGTGAGGCCGACGCCGACCGCCAGGAAGCTGGCCGTCTTGCCGTAGTCGGTCGAGCTGACGGCCCCGCCCGCCGCCGCGCCGCGGCCGTCCTCCCCGCTCATCGCTCCCCGGCCGGCCGGGGCTCGGCGCCGCGCTCGTAATGCGAGGGCTCGACGTCGAGCGCGAGCTCGACCCGCCGCACCCGCTCGAAGACCCGCTGGGTCATCACCCGCTGGCCGGCGAGCAGGTCGCCGATCACCCCCAGGGCCAGCAGCTGCACCGCGGCGATGAACAGAACCGCGCCGAGGATCAGCGACTGGATGTGGCCGCCCGAGTCGCCGTTGAGGATCCAGTCGACCAGGAACGGCATCCAGGCGGCCAGCGCCAGCAGCGCGGCGACGAGGCTGGCGCCGGCGAACAATCGCAGCGGCTCGTAGCGGGCGTAGACGCGGAGGATCGAGAGGGCGTTGCGGCGGACGTAGGCGCTGGTCGAGCCGAACAGCCGCGACTCGCGCGTCTGCGGGTTGGTCGCGACCTCGACCTGGTCGACGGCGACCAGCATCTTGCCGGCCTGGATCAGGCTCTCCAGCGTGTAGGTGAAGTCGTCGGTGACGAGCAGCCCCAGCGCCGCCTCGCGGTTGTAGGCGCGGAAGCCGGAGGTGGTGTCGGCGATCTCGGTGCCGGAGATCCGCCGCACGACCCAGCTGCCGAGTCGCTGCAGGCGCTTCTTGGCGGGCGAGAAGTGCTCGATCGTCGACACCCGGCGGTCGCCGACGACCATGTCGGCTTCGCCCGCCAGGATCGGCGCCAGCAGCTTCGGGACGTCGGCGCCGCTGTACTGGTTGTCGGCGTCGGTGTTGACGATCACGTCGGCGCCGAGCTTGAGGCAGGCGTCGAGCCCCGCCTGGAAGCCGGCCGCGAGGCCCTTGTTGTTGGTCAGGCGGACGACGTGCTGCACCCCGTTCTGGCGCGCGACCTCGACCGTGCGGTCGGTCGAGCCGTCGTCGACGACCAGCAGCTCGACCTCGTCGACGCCCTCGACCCGGCGCGGGAGGTCGGCGAGGGTCGCGGGCAGCGTCGCCTCCTCGTTCAGGCAGGGGATCTGGACGATCAGCTTCATGGGGCGCGGTCAGGGTATCCGTGGGGGCGGCGCGGGGCGCGCACGATCCGACGCCAGAAACCGGGCGCTCGGGCGGCGCGGGTCCTGGCGTCGGGGTGGGGGAGGAGTAAGCTGGTGTTGATTGACCAGTCAATCGGTCGCATGGAGATGCAGCTGACAGCCGCGGATCGGACCCATCTGAAGCGGGCTCTTGAGCTTGCCGAAGGGGGGCGTGGGCGTGTCAGTCCAAATCCGCTGGTCGGAGCGGTGATCGCGCGGGATGGCGAGACGATCGGCGAGGGGTTTCATGCCGAGTTGGGGGGGCTGCATGCGGAGCGGGCGGCTTTGGAGGACTGTCGGAAGCGGGGGGAGGAGCCGGCGGGGGCGACGATGTACGTGACCCTGGAGCCCTGTGCGCATCAGGGGCGGCAGCCGCCCTGCGTCGAGGCGATTCTGGAGGCGGCGATCGGGCGCGTCGTGATCGCGTCGGACGATCCCAGTGAGAAGGCGTCCGGGCGCGGGCCGGGCATCCTCCGCGACGGCGGCGTCGAGGTCGAGCTCGCGACGGGCGAGGAGGCGACCGCGGCGCGGCTGCTCAACCAGCCGTTCCGCAAGCACGCCCGCACCGGCCTGCCGCTGGTCAGCCTGAAGCTGGCGATGTCGCTCGACGGCGAGACGACCACGCCCCCCGGCGACTCCGCCTGGATCTCCGGCCCCGAGAGCCGCGAGCTCGTCCACCGCTGGCGCGCCGAAGCGGACGCGATCGCGGTCGGCATCGGCACCGTCCTCGCCGACGACCCCCTGCTCACCGCCCGGATCGACGCTTCCGCTGTGCCTTTTGCTCACCAGGTGAGCAAAAGGCACAGCGGAACGAAATCGCGGCAGCCGATTCGCGTCGTCTTCGACCGCCAGGCGAGGCTGCCGCTCGACTCGCGGCTGCTGAAGACGCTCGACGAGTCGCCCGTGATCGTTGTCGCGTCACAGGTTGCCGACCCCGACCGCAGTGCCGCGCTGCGCGATGCCGGCGCTGAGATCCTCGTCGCCGACAGCATCGACGCAGCACTGTCGGAGCTGGGCCGGCGCAACGTCACCAGCCTCTTCCTCGAGGGCGGCCGGACTCTCGCAGCGTCCTTTCTCGCTGCCGACGCGCTTGACGAGGCGCGGACGTTCGTCGCGCCCATTCTGCTCGGGGGCGCCGGGCGCGCGGGTCCTGTCGTCGGGGTGGGGGGTCTTCCTCGCCCTACGCGCTGCTCCGGGGGACGGGACACAGCGCCCCGTGGGTCGGAGCCTTCCCCTCCGCAGCCTTCGGGCAGCGGAAGACCCCCCACCCCGACGCCTCCCGCGCGAGCAGTGGCCCTGCGTAGCGAGGTTGAGGCGGTCGGCGATGACGTTTTGATCACGGCCCGGCTCAAGGAGTGGTGAACGTGTTCACCGGGCTGATTCAGGACGTGGGCGCGGTCGAGTTGGTCGATTCGGGAGCTGGCGGAGCGCGCATGCGAATCGCAACCTCACTGGCGTCCGAGGTCGAGCCGGGCGATTCGGTTGCCGTCAACGGTGCCTGCCTGACCGCCACGAGTGTGGACGGAGACGGCTTCGAAACCGAGGCGATGAACCAGACCTTGGAGGTCACGGCGCTCGGGAGGCTGGAGACCGGCGCCAAGGTCAACCTAGAGTTGGCGATGCAGGCTTCCGACCGGCTCGGCGGGCACATCGTCCAGGGGCACGTCGACGGCGTCGGCGAGGTCGTCTCGATCGAGGGCGACGGGTTCGCCCGCCGCCTGCGGGTCGGGCTCGGCCCCGAGCTGCTGCGCTACGCGATCGACAAGGGCTCGGTGACGCTCGACGGGGTCAGCCTGACGATCGCCGGGCTGGGGGAGAAGTGGATCGAGGTCTCGCTGATCCCGGAGACGCTGGAGCGGACGACGCTGGGAGAATCCGCGCCGGGGCGCAAGCTCAACGTCGAGTCGGACGTCGTCGCCAAGTACGTGGAGCGGTTGCTGCAACCATTCGTCGGAGCGGAGCCATGAGCGCGGAGCGAGCAAGCGTGCATATCTGGCGCTTCGCGCCGCGAGCGAAGTGCGAAAGGGATGTATGAGCCAGATGTCCGGAGCGCAGAAAGCCGAGCAGCACGAAGGCGCGGAGGGCGAGAGCCCGTTCGCGACGATCGAGGAGGCGATCGAGGAGATCCGCCGCGGCCGCATGGTCGTCGTCTGCGACGGCGAGGATCGCGAGAACGAGGGCGACCTGGTGATGGCGGCGCAGTTCGCCACCCCCGAGGCCGTCAACTTCATGGCCAAGGAGGCGCGCGGCCTGATCTGCCTGGCGCTGACCGCCGAGCGCTGCGAGCGGCTCGGCCTCAACCTGATGGCGGCGAAGAACGAGGCGCCGCTGCAGACCGCCTTCACGGTGACGATCGAGGCGGCGGGCGGCGTGACCACGGGGATCTCCGCCCACGACCGCGCGCACACGATCCAGGTCGCGATCGACTCCGACTCGAGCGCGCGCGACATCGTCGTCCCCGGCCACATGTTTCCGCTGCGGGCCAAAGACGGCGGCGTGCTGGAGCGCACCGGCCACACCGAGGCCAGCGTCGACCTCGCCCGCCTCGCCGGCCTCACCCCGGCCGGGGTGATCTGCGAGGTGATGAACGACGACGGCACGATGGCCCGCGTCCCCGACCTGGTTCCCTACAGCCGCAAGCACGGCCTGAAGATGGTCACCGTCGCCGACCTGATCGCCTACCGCCGCCGCACCGAGAAGCTGGTCGAACGGGTCGTCGCCACCGGCCTGCCGACCGCCTTCGGCGACTTCAAGGCGGTCGGCTACCGCTCGCTGGTCGACGACAAACATCATGTGGCGATGGTCAAGGGCGAGGTCGACGGGGCCGAGGACGTGCTGGTCCGCGTCCACAGCGAGTGCCTCACCGGCGACGTCTTCCACAGCATGCGCTGCGACTGCGGCGAGCAGCTCGAAGCGGCGCTGTCGATGATCGAGCGTGAGGGCCGCGGCGTACTCCTCTACCTCTCCCAGGAGGGCCGCGGGATCGGCCTGCTGAACAAGCTGCGCGCCTACAAGCTGCAGGAGGAGGGGGCCGACACGGTAGAGGCCAACCTCAAGCTCGGGCTGCCGGCCGATCTGCGCGACTACGGGATCGGCGCCCAGATCCTCGGCGACCTCGGCCTGACCAGCATCCGCATCCTCACCAACAACCCGAAAAAGATCGTCGGGCTCGAGGGCTACGGCCTCTCGGTCACCGAGCAGGTGCCGATCGAGGCGCCGCCCAACGCCCACAACGAGACCTACCTGCGGGCGAAGCGCGACAAGATGGGCCACTCGCTGCACCACCAGGGGCTCGCCCTCGACGAAGAGATGATCCACGACGAGGAGGAGCGCGATGCCGGGGGCGGAAGCGAGCCGGCGGATGGCTGAGCCGGGGGAGTTCCTCGAGAGCTTCGACGACAGCGAGCGGGAGATCCTCTCCTCGCTGCGCTTCGCGGTCTGCGTCGGCCGCTTCTACGAGGATCTCGCGCAGCGGCTGCTGCGCGGCGCCGACGACGGCTTCGAGCTGGCCGGCGTGCCCGCCCCCGCGGTCAGCCACGTTTCCGTGCCGGGCGCCTACGAGCTGCCGTTCGCGGCGAAGCTGCACGCCGAGAGCGGCGAGTTCGCCGGCGTCGCCTGCCTCGGCGTCGTGATCCGCGGCGAGACCGACCACTACGACTTCGTCTGCGCCGAGGCCGCCCGCGGCATCCAGGACGTGCAGCTCGCATCCGGCGTCCCCTGCTCCTTCGGCGTGATCACCTGCGACACGATGGAGCAGGCGCTGGAGCGGGCCGGCGGCGGCAAGCGCGACCAGGGCCGCAACGCCGCCCTCACGGTGGCCCGGATGGCGCTGCTGCAGCGGCGGCTGGCCTGAGGTCAGGTCGCCGGGAAGATTGAGACGGGGTAGCGCCGCATTTCCCTGTCTGAGGTGACGAGAGTCAGGCCCTCGACCTGCGCCTGAGCGATCAGCATGCGATCGAAAGGGTCCCTGTGGTGGTGGGCCATCGACCTGATCAGGTCGACGTGACGCAGGTTCACAGGGAGCAACTCGAACCGGTTGCGCTCGAGGTGAGCCTCGAGGTCACCGGGGGTGCTGAGCCTGCCACGCGCCTCGGCGATCGCCAGCTCCCACGGGCTGACGACGCTGACGAAGACTCGGGAGTCTTCCGCTGCGATCGCCGTTGCCGAGCGTGCCGCGAGGCGCTCCGGTTCTTTCAACGTCCAAAGCAGCGTATGGGTGTCGAGCAGCAGCCTCAATCGCCTCTCCACTGCTCGTCCTCACTTGGGATGAGCCCGGCTTCCTCGAAGTCTTTGGCGAGCTCTTCCTTGAACTCCCGCCATTCCTCGTCCGAAGGCACCTCGATGCCCTCCCAGCCGCCGAGCTTGCGCTTCCCGGACTTGACCTGCGGCATCGGCACCAGCTTCGCCGCCGGCTTTCCCGCCCGGCTGATCACGATCTCCTCGCCCCCTTCGACCCGCTCGACGAGCTTCGACAGATGCGTCTTGGCCTCGTGCATGTTCACCTGCTCCAAGTCCTCAGCACCCATTTCTCTCCCCCCTCTCGGCGAATCGCCCGGGTCGGCCGCGCTTAGGCGACTTAGCTAACTTCGCTTCACGGTAGCATCCACGACCCGATGGCCAAGGTATGCCACAGCTGCGGCAAGGGACCGGCGTTCGGCCAGTCCCGCAGCCACTCGATGGTCGCCACCAAGCGGCGCTTCGATCCGAACCTGCAGAAGGTGCGGATCGAAGAGAGCGGGCGCAAGCTGCGCACCTACGTCTGCACGCGCTGCCTCAAGGCCAACAAGGTCACCAAGGCCGCGTAGTTCTTCAGCTCGGCCGGGAGGCGGCGTGGTGGCCCTCAAGTCGAATTGATGTCGCTCGCGCTTCGCGCTCGCTCCGAACCTGCCGCGCGGCTTCGCCGCGCAAACACCAGATTGCATATCGCGGCCTTCGGCCACATTCGACTTGAGGGCCACCACGCCGCCTCTCCCACGACGCTCTCAAGGACCCCGGTTAGGACCTCGCGACAGCCGCCGGGATCGCTTCCGCTTTTCGTCCTCTGCGGGAGCGCGGGTGGGGTCTGTCGATGCGCCTGCAACCAGCCGAAAAGGGGCGCGCTACGACGGGCGTGCCGGCGGCCTGTAACCTGGTCCGCCATGGGGAGCCCCCCCGAACGAGGTCAGCGCAAGTCCCGGTGGCAGCCTCCGTCCGATTCGGACCTGACCGGCATTCCCCTGGTTGTGGGCGTGGCCCTGGCAGTTCTCGCCATCTTGGCGGCGTTCATCTTCATCGGTTGGTTCGGACTAATCGTGCTGGTTGTCGTCTTGCTCGCCGCCCTTGGGCTCAGCTATCGCGTCATTACCGCTTCAGACACCGAAGACTAGGAATTCGCCGGGAGGCTGGCGGGTCGAGTGCGTTCGCGACGCTCCCGCTCAGCGAGATACGGGGGTGTCAGCTCACACTTTTCTTCGGGGGCCGTGCTTCGGCGCGTGCTGCCTTGGCCGACGCGGAGAAACCCAGGCGGCCAAGTAGCTCCTCAAGGGTGTTCGCGGAAAGATTGGCGAAGGCCATCGCGCGCGCCACGGCATCGACGGCGACCAGTTCGTCCGGCGACAGCTGATCGCCTGCGCAGGCAGCTAGGTCGGCGGCAATCGGCTCACGAAAGCGTGCTTCGGCGAGCGCCGCCGCATAGGCCACGGCCGCGCGGCTGCGTTTGTCGAGGTCCTCCAGATCACCCAAGTCGATTGCCCGCAGGTCGTCAGCAGTGACACCCGCGCGGCCCGCCCAGCGCTCGTGCACGAAGGTGCAGCCGCGACAGGAGTTGACGCGGCTGACGGCAACCATGACCCGCTCCCGCAGGGCTGGATCGAGGCCGCCGCCAGAATAGGCGGTGGCGAGGGGACGAGCCCGCCGCGCGACACCGACAACGTCGCGGATGACCTCGCCCGGTGACACGAACGTGCGGGGGGATCGGCGCGGAACGGACATGGCCAGACAGTAGCGGCCAACGCCCTCGGGCCCGCTCCGCGCGATTTGCGAGCGCCGTTTCAGAATCGTCGTCAGCGCCCGCAACGGACGAGAAGCGGAAGCGGCGCGGGGCGCGTCAGTCGGTGCACTCCTCCGCGTCAAGGCAGCAGTGGCCAGGGTGCATGAAAGAGGCCGTCGGTGGCCCTCGCCGGGAATGTCGCGAAGCGGCGATGTGCAATCTGTTTCCTGCGCGGCGAAGCCGCGCTCGAGCTTCGTCGCCAAGCGCGAAGCGCGTGCGACGTCAATTCCCGGAGAGGGACGCCGACGGCCGCTCCCGGCTGGGCTTGTCAGTCGGTCTCGGGCAGCGGCTCGGGTCCCGCCGGCTCCACTGCGATTCGCGGTAGGCGCTTGCCGAGCCAGTCGGGGAGCCACCAGGCTCGGGGGCCGAACAGCTGCATGATCGCCGGCACCAGGACCGAGCGGATCACGATCGCGTCGATCAGCACCGCGGCGGAGAGGCCGAGGCCGAACAGCTTGATGATCCGGTCCGGGCCGAGCATGAAGGAGGCGAAGACGGTGACCATGATCAGCGCCGCGGCGGTGATCACCCGCCCGGTCAGGGCGAGGCCGCGGGTGACGGCGCGTCGCTCGTCGTGGCTCGCCTCCCATTCCTCGTGGATGCGCGACATCAGGAAGACCTCGTAGTCCATCGAGAGCCCGAAGACGATCGCGAACAGGAAGACCGGCAGGAAGGACTCGATCGGGCCGGTCCCTTCGAGCCCGATCAGGCCGCCGAGCCAGCCCCACTGGAAGACCGCGACGACGATCCCGAAGGCGGCACCGATGCTGAGCACGTTCATCAGCATCGCCTTCAGCGGCACCAGGATCGAGCGGAAGACGGCCATCAGCAGCAGCGCCGAGAGCAGCACGACGACGCCGATGAACAGCGGCAGCTTTTCCGCCAGCACGTTGCCGAAGTCCTCGAAGATCGCGGTGATGCCGCCGACGTAGACGGCGGCGCCGGTGCTGCGGGCGACCGGCGGGATCGTCTCGTCGCGGATCCGGCGCAGCAGTTCGGTCGTCGCCTCGCTCTGCGGCGAGGTCTTCGGGTAGACCTGGATCACGCCGACATCCCTGGCCGGGTTGAGGACCGGCGGGGCGACGCCGGCGACGTCGGGGTCGGTTTCGAAGCTGCGGCGCAGGGTGACGAGCACCGCGTCTTCGCCCTTCTGCGGCAGCTTCGCCACCACCGCGAGAGGCCCGTTGAAGCCGGGCCCGAAGCCCTCGGCGAGCAGGTCGTAGGCCTTGCGGGTGGTGGTGCCTGCGGGGTCGGAGCCAGCGTCGCTGGAGCCGAGCCGCAGCGACAGGACCGGGATGCAGAGGACGATCAGCAGGCCGCCCGAGAGCAGCATCGCGACGACCGGGTGGCGCTGGATCGTCGCGCTCCAGCGGTACCAGCGGCTGGAGTGAAGTTCGGCCAGCGGGCGGCGCTTGCCGAGGCCGGGGATGCGCAGCCGGTCGACCCGGTGCCCGGCCATCGCCAGCAGCGCCGGCAGCAGCGTCAGGGCGGCGATCATCGTCATCGCCACCGCCAGCGCGGCGGCGATCGCGACGCCGTAGAGGAAGGTGACGCCGAGCAGCAGCATCCCCAGCAGCGAGATGATCACCGTCAGGCCCGCGAAGAGGACGGCGCGGCCGGCGGTGTCGATCGCCTTCACCGCCGCCGGCTGCGGCTGCAGCCCTTCGTCGAGCCCGTTGCGGAAGCGGGTGAGGATGAACAGCGCGTAGTCGATGCCGACCCCGAGCCCGATCATCGCCGCCAGCTGGGTGGCGAAGTCGGCGGTGTCGAAGACGTGGGTGCCGAGCGTGACCAGGCTGAGCCCGACGCCGAGCGCGAACAGCGCCGTCAGGATCGGCAGGCCCATCGCGACGACCGAGCCGAAGGTGAAGAGAAGGATCACGATCGCCGCCAGCAGCCCGATCGCGAACGAGGCGTCGCCTTCTTCCTGTTGCGTTTCCTCGATCGGCTGGCCGCCGAGCTCGACCTCGAGGCCCGGACGCGCCGCGCCCTGGGCGACGTCGATCACCCGTTCGACGTTGTCCTTGCCGATCTGGTCGCCGTGCTCGTTGAACTGCACCGTCGCGTAGGCGATTTCGCCGTCCTCGGACACCGCCCCGGCTCCCCCGCCGGCGTAGGGGCTGGCCACTTCGCTGACGTGCGGGACCCGTTCGATCTTCGCGAAGGCCGCGCTCATCGTCCGTTCGACCGGCGGCGATTCGACCCCGCCCTCGGCGCGGAAGGCGATCGTCGCCGTTTCGCCCGACTGCGCCGGGAAGCGGTTTTCGAGCAGGTCGACCGCCCGCTGGGAGTCCGAGGAGGGCAGCGAGAAGTTTTCCGAGAAGGCAGAGCCGGCCGAGCCGGCGGCGAAGCCGACCAGGATCAGCGCGGCGATCCAGCTCAGCAGCACCGTCTTGCGATGGGTGGTCGTCCAGTTCGCGAAGCGCCGCATCGCGCCGCACCGTAGCGAACGGGGGTCCGCGTAGATCGCATCCGCGCGCGGCGGCTAGATTTGGGGCGATGCCCGACCCCTCGATCGCCCGCTTCCGGCGCGTCGTCACCTCCGCCTACGCCTCGCTCGAGCAGCGACGGCAGGAGGTCAACGACCTCAACGTCTTCCCGGTCGCCGACGGCGACACCGGCGACAACATGGCGATGACGATGCGGGCGGTGATGGAGGAGCTGGACCGGCTCGACGGGCTCGAGGTCGACGAGGTCGGGCGCGCCGAGCTGGTCCAGGCGCTGGCCCGGGCGGCGCTGATGGGCGCCCGCGGCAACTCCGGCGTGATCCTCAGCCAGATCGTCCGCGGCGCCGCCGAGGAGCTGGCGAGCCGGCCCGGCGAGCTGGTCGACCCGGTGCTGGTCGCCTCCGCCTTCGCCAGCGCCGCCGACGCCGCCTACGCCTCGGTCCGCGATCCGGCCGAGGGGACGATGCTGACCGTCTTCCGCGAGATGGCCCACTCGATCGCCCGCCAGCTCGCCCACCTCGAGGCCGGCAAGCAGCGGCTCGACAGCGGCGTCAGCGACGAGCAGCAGGACGCCGTCCTCGCCGAGGTGCTGGAGCAGGCGATCGCCGACGGCCAGCGGGCGGTCGAGCGCACCCCCGAGCAGCTCGAGGTGCTGCGCGACTCCGGCGTCGTCGACGCCGGCGGCTACGGCCTGGTGCTGATTCTCGCCGGGGTCGTCGCCGGGCTGCGCGGCGAAGGCTCCGAGCTGCCGGAGATCACCCACCACGAGCCGGCGCGCCTCAGCCGCCCCCACCACGAGGACAGCCGCTTCAGCTACTGCACCAACTTCATCGTCTCCGGCAGCGGGCTCGACCCGCGCGAGTTCCTGCCGCGGCTGGAGGGGCTCGGCGATTCGGTGCTGGTGGTCGGCGACGAGGCCACGCTCAAGGTCCACGTCCACACCGATGAGCCGGAGACCGCTGTGGCCGTGTTCGAGGGCGCCGGCGAGGTCACCAACCTCGACGTCGCCGACATGCGCGAGCAGATCGCCGCCCGCGAGGCGCGGCTCGAGGCGGGCCGGACCGGGGTGCTCGCGGTCGCCGCGGGCAAGGGGCTGGAACGGTTGTTCGGCGAGCTCGGCGCGCACGTCGTCCCCGGCGGCGAGACGCTGAACCCGTCGACCTACGAGCTGCTGGCCGGGATCCACGAGGTGCCGGCCGAAGAAGTGCTGGTCCTGCCGAGCTCATCGAACGTGATCATGGCCGCTGAACGGGCCTGCGAGCTGTCGGAGAAGCGGGCCCGGGTGGTCGCTGCCACCTCGCAGCAGGAAGCGCTGCTGGCGCTGGTCGAATTCGATCCCGACGTGGCGGCCGCGGAGAACGCCGAGCGGCTCGCGGCGGCGCTCGAGGCGATCGTCTCCGGCGGGGTCGCGCCGGCGGCCCGCGACGACGCCCAGGGGCGCTTCCGCAAGGGCGACGCGGTCGGCTTCGCGGGCGAGGAGATCGTCGCCTACGGCGGCGCCGGCTCGACCCTGGCGGCGACGATCGAGAAGCTCGCAGAGGGGGCCGAGATCGTCACCGTGCTGGCCGGCGCGGAGGCGCCGATCCCGCTGGAGGGGATCGACGCCCACGTCCCCACGGGGGTCGAGGTCGAGACACACTCGGGCGGTCAGCCGAGCTGGTGGTGGCTGCTCGCGGCCCAGTAGTGCGGTCGTTCGGCGGCGCCTCGGAGCTGACGCCGGCGCAGCTGCGCGACGCCCCCGTCCACTGGCCGCGGCCGAGCGCCCTGGAGGTCTCGCTCGAGCTGCTGGACGGGGTCGGGGAGAAGCTGGCCGAGGCGGCGGCGGAGACCGGGATCGCAACCGTCGGCGACCTGCTGTTGCGGGTGCCGCACGGGCACCGGGACCGGACGGTGGTGCCGGTCGCCGCGCTGGAGCCGGGGCGGCAGGCGACCGTGCGGGTCGAGGTGCTGGCGGATCCCGGACGGGCGTTTCGGCGGCGCGGGTTGTCGATCCTGACCGTCAAGGTGGGGGACGAGTCGGGGTCGGTTCGGGCGACCTGGTTCAACCAGCCTTGGTTGGCGCAGAAGCTGACGCGGAGGACCAATCTGCTGCTGACTGGCAGCAGGGACAAACGTGGGTTCAGGGTTCAGGAATACGAGTTCGTTGCGCCTGGCGCGCGGGTCCTGGCGCCGGGTGGGGGGTCCTCCTCGCCCTCCGATCTGCTCCGGGCGGAGGGACAGAGCGGGAGTGGGGATGAGGCCTCGCCCTCCGCAGACTCCGGGCAGCGGAGGACCCCCCACCCGACACCCCCCGCGCGAGAGGCCGCGAGGTTGATGCCCGTGCATCCGGCGACTGAGCAGCTCAAAGCGCAGCGGATACGGGGGTGGGTCGAGCAGGCGATTCCTTGGGCCGGGAACTTCATCGAGGGGTTGCCGGCGGAGCTGCGGGCGCGGCGGGGGCTGGCGGGGGTGGGGGACGCGCTGACTGCGGTGCATTTCCCCGATTCCGAGGAGGAGGTCGAGGAGGCTCGGGGGCGGCTGGCGTTCGAGGAGCTCTTCCTCTATCAGGCGATCCTGGCTACTCGGAAGCGGTCACGTCGGGCGGCGCGGCCGGCGCCGCGGTTGGGGAAGCCGGGGGAGAGCGTGGGGAGGTGGGTGGAGTCGTTGCCGTTTGAGCCGACGCGGGACCAGCTGAAGGCGTTCGACGAGATCGACGCCGATCTGGATTCCGGGCAGCCGATGCAGCGGCTGCTGATGGGAGAGGTCGGGTCGGGGAAGACCGTGGTCGCGCTCTACTCGATGCTGCGAGCGCTGGAAGCGGGATTCCAGGCGGCGCTGATGGCGCCGACGGAGACGCTTGCCGAGCAGCATGCGGCGACGCTGGGACGGCTGCTGGCGGCCGAGGCGACCCCGTTCGCGCTGCTCACCGGGGCGACTCCGGCGGCTCGCCGCCGCGAGGCGCTGGAGCGGTTGGCGAGCGGCGAGCTGGGGTTGATCGTCGGCACCCACGCGCTGATCGAGCCCGGCGTCCGCTTCGCCCGGCTGGGCGTCTGCGTGATCGACGAGCAGCACCGCTTCGGCGTCGCCCAGCGCCGCGCGCTCGACTCGAAGGGGGTCGAGGGGACGGCGCCGCACGTCCTCCACATGACCGCTACGCCGATCCCGCGCACCCTTTCGCTGACCGCCTATGGCGACCTCGACACGACCGCGCTGCGCGTGCTGCCGGTCGGCCGGCAGCCGGTCGAGACCCGTCTGGTCGAGCCCGACGACCGCTCCGCCGCCTACGAGCTCGTCCGCGAACAGCTGCGCGCCGGCCGCCAGGCCTACGTCGTCTGCCCGCTGGTCGAGGAGTCCGAGAAGGCGCAGGGCAGGGCGGCCGAGCGCGAGGCCGAGCGGCTGGCGGCGGAGGAGCTGCGCGAGTTCTCGCTCGGCGTCATCCACGGCCAGATGCCCTCGGCCCGCAAGGCGGCGGCGATGGAGGCCTTCGCCTCCGGAGAGCTCGACGTGCTGGTCGCGACCACGGTGATCGAGGTCGGGATCGACGTTCCCAACGCGACCGTGATGCTGATCGAGAGCGCCGAGCGCTACGGCGTCTCCCAGCTTCACCAGCTGCGCGGCCGGGTTGGCCGCGGCGAGCACGCCTCGCACTGCCTGCTGTTCGCCGAGGATGCGGGCGGGACGGCGCGGCAGCGGCTGCGCGCGGTCGTCCGCTCGGGCGACGGCTTCGAGTTGGCCGAGGTCGATCTGGCGCTGCGCGGCGAGGGCGAGGTGCTGGGAACGCGCCAGCACGGCCTGCCGCGCTTCGCGGTGGCGGAGCTGCCCGACGACACCGCGACCCTGATCGCCGCCCGCGACGAGGTGCTGTCCCTCCTCCACCGCCACGGCTCCCTCGACGCCCCCGACCTCGGCCCCCTGCTCGACGCCGCCCAGCGCCGCTTCGGCGCCGGCGCCGCCGACCCGATCCCCCTGTGAGACTCTCAAGACGTGCCGGGAGTTAGACCCCCTATATGGGCACATAACTCACGGCACGTCCTGCGTGGCGGGGGCTTGGCGTGAGGGTGATCGCGGGGGAGCTGCGGGGGCGGACCCTGGTCGCGCCCAGGGGGTGGAAGGTGCGGCCTACGTCGGATCGGGTGCGGGAGGCGATCTTCTCCGCGCTCGGCGAGATCGAGGGCGCCCGCGTCCTCGACCTCTATTGCGGGACCGGGGCGCTGGCGATCGAGGCGCTCTCGCGCGGCGCCGCGAGCGCCGTGCTGGTCGACCGCGACACCCGGCCGGCGGTCGGCAATGTCGAGCGGCTCGGGCTCGGAGAGCGCGCCGAGCTGGTCCGCGGCGACGCCGGCCGCTGGCTGTCGAGCCGCTCCGCCGACACCTCGGCGTTGCGATTCGATCTCGTCTTCGTCGATGCCCCCTATAGACTCGCCGACCGCGTGGGGCAGGAACTGAACGCACATCTGCCGTCCGTCCTCGCCGAGCGGGGAAGGGCGATCGTCGAGAGCGGCGCCCGTCGCCCGTTGCGGATCGACTCGCTGGAGCAGCTGCGGCAGCGTCGCTACGGCGCCGCCGACGTCGCCTTCTACGGAGGGCCCGCCTGATGGCGGGGCGCGACGGCACCGTCGTCTGTCCCGGCAGCTACGACCCGGTGACGAACGGCCACCTCGACATCATCGCCCGCAGCTCGCACACCTTCGAGCGGGTCGTGGTCGGGGTTGTCAACAACCCGATCCGCAAGGACAGGACCATGTTCGATCCGGAGGAACGGAGGGCCTTCATCGAGGAGGCGACCGCCGGCCTGGCAAACGTCGAGGTGCAGATCTTCTCCAACCTGCTGGTCGAGTTCGCGCGCGAAACCGGCGCCACGGCGATCGTCAAGGGACTGCGGGCGATCTCCGACTTCGAGTACGAGTTCGAGATGGCTCAGCTGAACCGCAAGCTGGCCCCCGAGATGGAGAGCATCTACATGATCGCCTCGCCCGAGTACAGCTTCCTCTCCTCGACCGGGGTGAAGGAAATGGCGACCTTCGGAGGCGATGTCGGCGACCTCGTCCCGGGCCCGGTGGCGGCCGCGATGGCGGAGCGTCTCGGTGAGAGATAGGCTCCCGGCTGCGCTCGTCCGTGGGCGAGAGTTTGCAAAAAGCCGAGGAAATCAAGGCTTCCGCGCCGAAAACCGCTCCGACACGTAGGCTTACGATCTGCCGATGGACGTTCTGGTCCTCATAGACAAGCTGGACGATGTCGTCCACAACGCCCGACCCGTGCCCCTCACGGATCAGGTCCGCGTGGACCGCGAGGAGATCTACGACCTCCTCGACCAGATGCGGGCGACGATCCCCGAGGAGATCAAGCAGGCGCGCTGGATCGTCAAGGAGCGCCAGGAGATGCTGGCCGAGGCCAAACGCGAGGCGGAGCGGATCGTCCGCGAGGCGCGTGAGCAGCAGGCCCGCCTGATCTCCGACGAGGAGGTCACCAAGCAGGCCGAGCGCGCCGCCGACGAGATCGTCGAGGACGCCCGCACCCGCGAGCGGGAGATCCGGCTCGGCGCCGAGGACTACGCCGACGAGATCCTCAACACGCTCGAGGTCAACCTGCAGAAGTTCCTCGCGGCCGTGCAGCGCGGCCGCGACCGGCTCGCCGGCCGCGACGATGAGCAGCCGGTCGCCGAGCTGGACGAGCAGCCCTAGCGTTCTCTGGGGAGACGTAGGGGGTCCCTCCCGCTTGCTGGGGTTTTCGCCTTGCGCGCGCCCGCTCTCGCCGAGTGGTCTGTGCGAAAACCAGGACGCCGCTGCGCGGGAGGGACCCCCTACGTCTCCTCACGGGGCGTTTACTGCTGGTCCAGCTTTAGCTCTTTTAGCTTGGCCCACCTTGGGTCGCCGCCGGTGTCGTGGTGGTGGTCGGCCGGGTCGGCGTCGTTCAGGGACTTGCCGCAGGTTGGGCAGAGGCCGGCGCAGTCGGGGCGGCAGAGGACCTGGGTGGGGATCGCGAGGACGGCGGCGTCGTGGGCCCAGCGGCCGAGATCGAGCTCGTCGTCGATGACGTAGGGGCTGCGCAGCTCCTCGTCGTCGGTGTCGGACTGGTCGACCTCGCGCGCGTCGATCTCGGCCTCGACGGCGGCGGGGTCGAGGCAGCGCATGCAGGGCCCCTCGACGCGAAGCGGGAAGCGGAGGCGGAAGGCGTAGCCGTTGCTCGGCCGTGAGACGTCCAGCCGCGCCTTCACCGCGTGGCGGCTCGGCCGGTAGGTCTGGCCGCCCAGCTCCAAGGGGTCGAGGGGGACGTCGAAGTCGAGCCGCGCGCCCTCCCCGTGGGCGAGCGAGAGGCGCGCCAGGTCGATTGTGGTGCTGGGCAAATTGGCCACTGACTGATCCTCCGCTCGGCCGGTGCTTACGATGGCTCCTCCAACACGAGGTTACGGAATGGATCGATTCGACTGGACACCCGACGAGTACTTGGAGCGCATCCGCGCCAGGCTGCCGCGCTACGACGAGCTGCAGGAGCAGGCGATCGCCGCGATTCCCTTCGCGCCCGCGCGCGTCCTGGAGCTGGGGATGGGCACCGGCGAGACCACTCGCCGGCTGATCGAGGCCTATCCCGACGCCTGGGTCGTCGGCCTCGACTCGAGCCCCGACATGGTCTTCCGCGCCCGCCAGACCTACGACGACGTCCAGCTGGCCCGCATGGAGGACCCGCTCCCCGACGGCCCCTGGGACCTGGTCATCTCGGTCCTCTCGGTGAACGACCTGACCGACGACCAGAAGAAGGCCCTCTTCCGCCGAGTTCGCGATCACTCCCGCTCGCTGGTGATCGCCGACACCTTCGAGGAGAAGCAGCTGAAGGATCTAATCGCGTGGAGCGACGGCCGGCTCACCTGGCAGGCGGACGACCTCGCCGTCGTCAGCGCGACCTACGACTGACGCCGGGCCGCCCGCAGCAACGGTCGTAAGGGAGGGCAGGGTGCCCCTCCGGCGCAGCGGCGTCCTCTTTCTCGCCCCACCGACGCTCGCGGTCAGCCGCCGACGCCGCTGGCGAGAAACCCAGCAAGCGGGAGGGGCACCCTGCCCTCCCTCCACGCCCGTGCAGGACCCGCCGGCAGGCGCCCGCTACCATTGCGCGCCGATGGCCGTCCCTAAGAAGAGAACTTCCCGCACCCGGCGCGACAAGCGCCGTGCTACGCACAAAGCTGAGAAGGCACGTCTCAACCGCTGTCCGCGCTGCCACAGCATGCGGCTGCCGCACCGGGTCTGCCCGACCTGCGGCACCTATGACGGGCGTGAGGTGATCAGGCACACGATCGCCGATCCGACCGCCGGCGCCTCCGACGCGGAGTAGGCGATGGCCGGCGGCGTGACCGTCGCCCTCGACGGCTACGGCGCCGAGCAGGGCTTCGAGGCGCTCGCCGAGGGCGCGCGGATCGCCGCGGCGGACGGGATCAAGCTGCGTGTGTTCGGCCCTGAGCGCGGTCTGGGCCTCGACGGCGTCGACGGCGTCGAGCTGGTCCCGACCCGGGAGTCGATCGGCAACGACGAGGACGCGGTGCCCGCGGTCCGCGCCCGGAAGGAGGCATCGGTCGTGCGCGCCGCCCGCGCCGTCGCCGACGGGGACGCCGAGGCGATGGTCAGCCACGGCTCGACCGGGGCGACGATGGCGGCGGCGACCTTCGGCCTGCGCCGCCTCAAGGGGGTGCAGCGGCCGGCGCTGGCGGTGCAGCTGCCGGTGCCGGGCAAGCCGGTCCTGTTCCTCGACGTCGGCGCCAACGTCGAGGTGCGCGCCCAGCACCTGGTCCAGTTCGCCTTCCTCGGCGCCGCCTTCAGCGCCGCTGTGCTCGGGGTCGAGCGGCCACGGGTCGGCCTGCTCTCGGTCGGCGAGGAGGCCGGCAAGGGCACCGACGAGGTGGCCGCCGCCAACGCCCTGCTGGGCGAGGCGAGCGGGATCGAGTTCACCGGCAACGTCGAGGGCGACGACCTGCCGGCCGGCGCCGCCGACGTCGTCGTCACCGACGGCTTCACCGGCAACGTCGCCCTGAAGCTGATGGAGGGCACGGCGCGCACGGTCACCGCGGCGATCCGCGACGCCGCCCGCTCCAACCCGCTCGCCGCCGCCGGGGGGCTGCTGATGCGACCGGCGCTCGGCGGGCTGCGGCGCGAGCTGCACCCCGACACGACCGGCGGCGCGATCCTGCTCGGCCTGCGCGGCATCGCCGTGGTCGGCCACGGCAGCGCCGGCCCCGAGGGGATCGCCAACGCGGTGCGGCTGGCGGCGCGCTGCGTCGAGGTCGACGCGGTCGGCCGCACGGCGGCGCTGCTGGCCGAGGGCGGCGCCGGCCGCGGCTCGCTGGCCGAGTCGGGCGCGTGATAGGAAGTCGGCATGGAGAGAGAAGAGGTCTTCACCCTGGTCCGCGACCACCTCGCCGAGGAGCTCGAGGTCGAGCCGGCGAAGATCGAGGAGGGGACGCGCTTCAAGCAGGACCTCGACGCCGACTCGCTCGACCTCTACGAGCTGGTGATGGAGCTCGAGGACCAGTACGGGATCTCGGTCTCCGAGGAGCAGGCCTCGCGGATCGCGACGGTCGGCGACGCCGTCTCCTTCGTCCTCGAGCACGCCTCGGCGTGAGCGTCGATGGCCTCTCGGCGCTGATCGCAGAGCTGCCCGAGGACCTGCGCCGCCGCGCCCTCACCCACTCCTCCTGGGCCGAGGACCGGGTCGAGCAGTCCTACGAGCGGCTCGCCTATCTCGGCGACAGCGTCCTCGCGCTGGCGATCGCCGCCGGCCTCTTCGAGAGCTTCGGCGAGCTCGGCGCCGGCGAGCTGACGAAGATCCACAACCACGCCGTCAGCGGCGTCGCCTGCGCCGAGATCGGCCGCGAGCTGGGGGTGCCGGAGATGCTCGAGGGGGCCGAGCCGCAGGCCGAGGAGGCGATCCCGGCGGAGGTCCTGCTGGGAGGTTCGCGGCCGCTGCCGGAGGTGACCGAGGCCCTGATCGGCGCCTGCTTCGTCGCCTTCGGCTTCGAGCGCACCGCGCCCGCGGTCGTCGCCGCCTTCGCCGCCCAGGTGGAGCGCGCGGCCGAAGCCCCGGTAGATGCGAAGTCGGCCCTGCAGGAGCTGCTCGCCCGCCGCAGGGCGCGCGTAAGCTACGCGGTGATAGCCGAATCCGGGCCGGCGCATCGGCGGACCTTCGAAGTCGAGGCCCTGGTCGACGCCGAGCGGGTCGGCACGGGAACGGGGCGCAGCAAGAAGGCGGCCGAGCGGATGGCGGCCGAAGAGGCGCTGAGGCGCCTCGGGAGATAGGCGGGACGGTCGCGTCCGACCGAGACGCGAGCCTTCGGGACGAGGACGAGGATGTATCTGAGATCGATCGATATGAAGGGGTTCAAGTCGTTCCCCGAGCGGACCCGGCTGGAGTTCTCGCCGGGTGTCAGCGTGATCGTCGGCCCCAACGGCTCGGGCAAGTCGAACATCACCGACGCGGTCCTGTGGGCGCTCGGCGAGCAGAGCCCCGGGGCGATCCGCGGCGCCTCGATGCAGGACGTGATCTCGGCCGGGGGCGAGGGCGTCGGCCGCCGCCGCGCCGCCGAGGTCGAGGTGACGATCGACAACTCCGCCGGCCGGGCCGCGACCGAGCTGTCGGAGATCGCCGTGCGGCGCAGCCTCGACCGCTCGGGAGACGGCGTCTACCGCCTCAACGGCGCCCGCTGCCGCCTCGTCGACGTGGTCGACGTGCTCTCCGACGCCAACCTCGGGCGCGAGATGCACTCGGTGATCAGCCAGGGCCGGGTCGAGTCGATCGTCCACTCGAAGCCGCGCGAGCGGCGGCTACTGGTCGAGGAGGCCGCCGGCCTCGGCAAGCACCGCAAACGCCGCCGCCGGGCCGAGTTGAAGCTGCGTGCGGCTCGCGACAACCTCGACCGCGCGCTCGACGTCGAGCGCGAGGCGCGGGCGCGGCTGCGGCCGCTGAAGCGCCAGGCGCAGGCGGCGGAGCTGGGGGCGCGGATCGAGCGCGAGGAACTGGAGCTGCGCGGCAGGATCGTCGCCGAGGAGCTGCGCTTTGGCGCCGACCGGGCGAAGGCGGCCGAGGGGGCCGCCGAGCGGGCGCGGACCGAGCGGGCGGCGATCGAGAAGCGGCTGGCCGAGGTCAGCGCTCGCCGCGGCGCCGCCGAGGAGCGCTTCGCGGCCCGCGACCGCGAGCGCACCCAGGCCTGGGGCCTGCTGACCAAGCTGCGGGGCGAGCAGCAGCGGATCGCGGTGCGGGCGATCGCCCTGGGCGACCGCGAGACGGAGCTGGCGGCGGCGCTGGAGGGCCTGCGGGCCGAATTCGGGCCGCTGACCCTGGACCTGGGGGCGACCGAGGGCGCCCCGGCCGAGCGCTCCCGCAAGCTGGAGGAGGAGCTGGGTGAGATCGACGCCGGGCTCGGCGCCGCGGCCGAGGGCTTCGCGATCGCCCGTTCCGCCGATGCCGGCGAGTCCGAGCGCGAGGCCGCGCTCGGCTCGATCCAGGCCGGCGCCGAGCGCGCCTCGCGCCACGCCCGCCGCGCCGAGGGGCTGCTCGGCGAGCGCCACCGCGAGGCGCTGCGCGAGCGGGTCGCCGCCGGCGAGGAGCTGCTCGACGACGTCCGCGCCGCCGCCGCGGCGGCGGCGGCGGCGGAAGCGGCGATCCTCGCCCGGGTCGAGCGGATCGAAGCGAAGGTGGTCGGCGAGCAGGGGGGAGGCGACGAGATCGCCGAGGAGATGCGGGCCTGCTCGCGGCAGGAGTCCGAGCTGCAGGTCGAGATGAAGGCCGCCTCCGACAAGCTGACCGAGGCCCAGGTCGAGGCCGCGCACCTCGGCGACCGCCGCGCCGAGGCGGAGAGGGAGCTGGCCGCGATCGCCGAGCGGCTCGGCGAGGAGGTCGAGCCGGCCGAGCAGGCGCTGAGCGAGGAGGAGCGCGAGGAGATCGACCGCCGCCTGCAGCGACTGGACCGCCGCCGCTCCCAGATCGGCCCGGTCAACCCGCTGGCCGAGCAGGAATACGAGGAGGCGCGCGAGCACGTCGAGACCCTGCAGGTCCAGCGCGAGGACACGGAGCGCGGGATGCGCGAGCTGGAGGCGCTGATCCGCGAGGTCGACGCCGAGATCGAGCGCGCCTTCGAGCAGACCTTCGAGGCGACCGCGAAGAACTTCGAGGAGATGGTCGAACACCTCTTCCCGGGCGGCCGCGGGCGCCTGCGCCGGGTGGCGCTGCGGCCCGTGCGCGACGCCGAGCAGGCGCCGGCGGAGGGCGAGGAGCCCGAGCCGGAGCCCGAGGAGGAGGAAGAGGAGCGCGAGGAGCTCGGGGTCGAGATCGAGGTCACCCCGGCCGGCAAGTCGACCCGCAAGCTCTCGCTGCTCTCCGGCGGCGAGAAGTCGCTGGTCGCGCTGGCCTTCGTCTTCGCCGTCTTCCTCGCGCGGCCCTGCCCCTTCTACATCCTCGACGAGGTCGAGGCCGCGCTCGACGACGCCAACATCGACCGCTTCCTGCAGCTGATCCGCCGCTTCTCGGGCCGCGCCCAGTTCATCGTCGTCACCCACCAGAAACGGACGATGGACGCCGCCGACGTGCTCTACGGGGTGACGATGGGCGGCGACGGCGTCACCAAGGTCGTCTCCCGCCGCCTGCCGCGCGAAGTCGAGGCCGGGGCCGAGGTTGAGGCGCCGCCGCCGTTTGCGGGCGTCGCTGCCGGCGAGGAGCCCGGGGACCGTCCCGCGCTCGGCGAGCGCGCCGCCGCGGACGCCGGCGCCGGCGACGACGCTGTCGCCGCCGCGTAGCGGATGGCCACCTCCTGGCAGGACATCCTCGACCTCGGCGCGCGCGAGGCCGCCGCCGATGCCGGCCCCGAGCCCGAAGAGCGGCGCCGCGGCGTCTTCCGCCGCCTCCGCGAGAGCCTCTCGAAGAGCCGCCAGGCGCTGACCGAGGAGATCTCGGCCAGCCTCTTCGACCGGATCGACGAGGAGACCTGGGAGCGGCTCGAGGAAGCGCTGATCCTCGCCGACGTCGGCGCCCCGACCACTGCCGAGGTGGTCGAGCGGCTGGAGCGCGAGGTCGAGGCCGGCGAGGTCTCCGCCGACGGCGAGGCGGTCCGCGACCGGCTGATCGAGATCCTCGCCGAGGTCGCCGCCGCCGGCCGCGCGCCGATCGACCTCAGCGGCGAGCCGGCGGTGCTGCTGATGGTCGGCGTCAACGGCACCGGCAAGACGACGACGATCGGCAAGATCGCCTGGCACCTCTCGCAGGAGCTCGGCCTCTCGGTCATCCTGGCCGCCGGCGACACCTACCGCGCCGCCGCCGCCGAGCAGCTCGCCGAGTGGGCGGAGCGCTCCGGCGCCGAACTGATTCGCTCGGCCGAGGGGGCCGATCCCGGCGCGGTCGCCTTCGACGCCGTCGCCGCCGCCCGCGCCCGCGGCGCCGACGTGGTGATCGTCGACACCGCCGGGCGCCTGCACACCCAGGGCAACCTGATGGACGAGCTGGCGAAGGTGCGGCGGGTGATCGCCAAGCAGATGCCCGAGGCGCCGCACGAGACGCTGATCTCGATCGACGCGACGACCGGCCAGAACGGGTTGCGGCAGGCGAAGGTGTTCTCCGCGGCGGCCGAGGTCGACGGCGTCGTCCTGACCAAGCTCGACGGCACCGCCAAGGGCGGCATCGTGCTGGCGATCGCCAATGAGCTGGGGATCCCGGTGAAGCTGATCGGCACCGGCGAGCAGCTCGAGGACCTGCGGCCGTTCGACCCCGAGGAATTCGCCCGCGCGCTGCTGTCCGAGTAGCCTGAGGGCGTGTTCGACCAGCTCTCAGACCGCCTCCAGGCGACGCTCTCCGAGGTCCGCTCGCGCGGCAAGTTGAACGAGGGCGACGTCGACGCCGCGATGCGCGAGATCCGGCTCGCCCTGCTCGAGGCCGACGTCAACTTCAAGGTCGTCAAAGCCTTCACGAAGACGCTGAAGGAGCGCTGCCTGGGCGCCGAGGTGCTGGAGAGCCTCGACCCGGGCCAGCAGGTGGTGAAGATCGTCGACGAGGAGCTGACCGCGCTGATGGGCGGCTCCGGCCGCGACCTCGCCTTCGCGCCGACCGGCCCGACGGTGATCCTGATGGCCGGCCTGCAGGGCTCGGGCAAGACGACCGCCTGCGCCAAGCTCGCCCGCCACCTCGGCGGGTCGGGCAAAAACGTGGCGCTCGCCGCCTGCGACGTCTACCGCCCCGCCGCGGTCGACCAGCTGGTCACCGTCGGCGGCCGCGTCGGCGCCCACGTCTACGAGCAGGGCACGGACGCGGACCCGGTCGAGATCGCCGCCTGGGCGCTGGAGCGTGCCCGCGAGGAGGAGCGCGACGTGCTGATCGTCGACACCGCCGGCCGCCTCCACGTCGACGCCGAGCTGATGGACGAGCTGGCGAAGATCCGCAAGCGGACTCGCCCGCACGACGTGCTGCTGGTGGTCGACGCGATGACCGGCCAGGATGCCGTCGGGGTCGCCGAATCGTTCGCCGAGGCGGCCGAGTTCGACGGCGTGGTGATGACCAAGCTCGACGGCGATGCCCGCGGCGGCGCCGCGCTCTCGGTCAAGGCGGTCACCGGCAAACCGATCCTGTTCGCCTCGACCGGGGAGAAGCTCGACGCCTTCGAGCGCTTCCACCCGGACCGGATGGCGTCGCGGATCCTCGGCATGGGCGATGTCCTCAGCCTGATCGAGAAAGCCGAGCAGCAGGTCGACGAGGACCAGGCCGCGGACCTGCAAAAGAAGCTCGAAGCCGACCGCTTCACGCTCGAGGACTTCCTCCAGCAGATGCGCCAGGTGCGCAAGATGGGGCCGCTCAGCGGCCTGATCGGGATGCTGCCGGGGATGGGAGCGATGAAGCAGCTGAAGGGCGCCGAGGTCGACGAGGGCGAGCTCGACCGGGTCGAGGCGATCATCCTCTCGATGACGCCGCTGGAGCGGGCCAACCCGGCGATCATCAAGGGCTCGCGCCGCAAGCGGATCGCGACGGGCTCGGGGACCAAAGTGCAGAACGTCAACCAGCTGATCAAGCAGTTCGACCAGATGCGCAAGATGATGCGGATGATGGTGTCGGGCGAGCAGCCGAGCCCGGAGCAATTGATGCAGATGAGCGGCGGCGCGCCGCGCCCGAAGTACCGCAGGCGCTAACCTGCCGGGCCGCTATGGCAGTCAGAATCAGACTCAGACGCGTGGGCTCGAAGAAGAACCCGGTGTGGCGGATCGTGGTCGCCGATAAACGCTCGCCCCGCGACGGGCGGTCGATCGAGACGATCGGCCAGTACAACCCGCAGACGGAGCCCTCGACGATCGTGCTCGACGAGGAGCGCGCCCGCCACTGGCTCGAGCACGGAGCCCAGCCCTCGGAGACGGTGGCGACGCTGCTCCGTACCAAGGGCATCGCCGCTTCGGGCAGCTGAGCAGTGACCGAGCTATTGGAGTTCCTCGTCAGGGCGCTGGTCGAGGATCCGGAGGCGGTCGAGGTCGAGGAGCTGGAAGAGGACGGCAACCTGGTCTACGAGATCAGCGTCGCCGAGGAGGATCTGGGGCGGGTGATCGGCAAAGGGGGCAGGATTGCCAACGCGATCCGGACGATTGCCAAGGCTGCCGCCGTGCGCCTGGACCGACGGGTGATCGTTGACATCCTTGATTGATGCCGCGATCGGGTTACGGGTAAGGGGTTCCGCTTAACTTCTCAGTGGGGCGGGGTCCGGGTGGGGGTTCCGCTTAACTTTTTCGCCGGGAACGGGCGGCTCTCGCTGCGTGATCTGTGCGAAAAAGTACAAGACGCTCCACCCCCACCCGGACCCCGCTTTCTCTCATCAAGCTCTTTCTCTCATGAAACTCGACATCTTCACTCTTTTCCCCGGGGCGTTCGACTGGTTTCAGTCGCAGCGGTCGGTCCGGAACGCGTTGGGCAAGGGGCATGAGCTGCGGTTGTTCGACTATCGGGATACGACGCCGCTGGGGGCGGGGCAGGTGGATGACGCTCCCTACGGGGGCGGGGCCGGGATGGTGCTGCGGGTGGATGTGGTCGATGCGGCGTTGCAGGCTGCCTATCCGCACGGGGAGAGTCCTCGGCGGGTGCTGCTGACGCCGACGGGGCGGTTGCTCGACGACGAGCTGGCCGACGAGCTGACGCGGGAGCATCATCTGGCGATCCTGTGTGGGCGGTACGAGGGGTTCGACGAGCGGGTGCACGATCACTTTGCCGACGACGAGGTCTCGATCGGGCGCTACGTGCTGGCCGGGGGGGAGCTGCCGGCGATGGTCCTGGCCGACGTGGTGATGCGGAAGCTGCCGGGGGCACTGGGGCACGAGCGCAGCGCGGTCGAGGAGTCGTTCAGCCCGGTGCTGGAGGGGATGCCCGAGTACCCGCACTACACGCGGCCGCCGTCGTATCGGGGGTGGGGGGTGCCGGACGTGCTGGTCTCCGGCGACCACGAGAAGGTGCGCGCCTGGCGGGTCGAGCAGAGCAGGGCGCGGGCCGAGCATTTCGAAAAAGACTCCGAGTAGGTACGATTCCTCGCGCCGCGCGGTTCCCGCTTCCGGGTCCGGCGGTTTTTTCTGGTCATGAGCAGCGTTATCGACAGCATCGAGCGGCGCCAGGAGAGGCAGGGACTTCCGTCCTTCTCGCCGGGCGACCGCGTGCGCGTCCACTTCCAGGTGATCGAGGGCAGCCGCCGCCGCACCCAGGTCTTCGAGGGGATCGTCCTGCGGCGCCAGGGCTCCGGGGCGCGTGAGACCTTCACCGTCCGCAAACAGTCCTTCGGCGTCGGCGTCGAGCGGACCTTTCCGCTGCACTCGCCGAAGATCGAGAAGCTGGAGATCGCGGCGCGGGGCGACGTGCGGCGGGCCAAGCTCTACTACCTGCGGGGGCGGGTCGGCAAGGCCGCCCGGGTTGCCGAGCGGCGCTGGGGGATCGACGACGAGCTGATCTCGGCGCCGGTTCCCGAGCAGGACGAGGGCGCCGTGCCCGCGGGTCCTGACGCGGAGGAGGGCACCCCCTCCTCGTCGGAGGGGGAACCCACCTCCACGCCTCCCGCGGGAGAGGCGTCGGCGGCGGACGCTGAGGAGACCGTCGCTACCGCAGAAGCTGAAGAGGAGGCAACGGACGCTGAGGCGCCCGGGGCAGGGGAGACCGAGGAGAACGCCGCGGCTGAGGATGCCGAGGACGAGTCGCCGCCCGAGCAGGGCGAGGACTCCGGCGAGGACTCGGCCTGAGGCGGATCATCCCCAAGCCGAAGGGCCGCGCCGGCGGGCTGATCGAGCTCGTCGTGATCGTGGCGCTGGCGCTGGGCCTGGCGCTGGCGATCCAGGCCTGGCTGATCAAGCCGTACCAGATCCCCTCGCAGTCCATGGAACCGACCCTCGACGTCGGCCAGCGGGTGCTCGTCAACCGCTTCATCTACCACTTCGAAGACCCCTCGATCGGCGACATCATCGTCTTCCACCCGCCGAAGGGGGCCGACAACGGGACCGAATGCGGCGTCCCGCACGGGACCCGTCAGGCCTGCCCGCGGCCGACCCCCGAAGAGTCGAGCCAGAACTTCATCAAGCGGATCGTCGCCGGGCCGGGCGACACGGTCAGCATCCGCGACGGCCACCCGGTGGTCAACGGGGTCGAGAAGGTCGAAGAGCCCTACACGCGGCCCTGCGGGACCGGTGGAGCCTGCAATTTGCCGAAGCCGATCACGGTTCCACCCGGCGACTACTTCATGATGGGCGACAACCGTGGGGCGAGCGACGACAGCCGGTTCTGGGGCCCCGTCCCCCGCGCCTGGATCATCGGCAAGGCCTTCGCCACCTACTGGCCCCCCGACCGCATCGGCACCCTCTAGGGAAGCTTCCAAGGCGCATCGGCGTCGCCTGGCCCGGTCGAGGAAGCTGTTTTCGTTCGATCGGGGGTTGGGATCCAGGTTTGTAGCGGGGGCGGATGAGGCCGGCCGGGGGTGTCTTGCGGGGCCGCTGGTTGCCGCGGCCGTCCTGATTGACTACGAGACCCTGTCGCATGCCGATCGGCGGGGGCTGGCCGGGCTGCACGACTCGAAGCAGATCAAGCCCGAGCGGCGCGAGGAGCTGTACCCGCTGGTGCTGCGGGCGGCGGCGCGGGTCAGCGTCGTCGTCCGCTGCGTGCGCGGGATCGACGGCCGCGGCCTGCACGTGACCAACATCGAGGCGCTTTCCAGCGCCCTCGAGCGGCTGGCGCCCGACCCCGAGGCGACCTGCCTGGTAGACGGCTTCTCGCTGCGCGACTGCACGGTCCCGCACCGGGCCGTGATCGAAGGCGACGGCACCAGCGCCGCGATCGCCGCCGCCTCGGTGATCGCCAAGGTCAGCCGCGACCGCTACATGCACCGTGCCGCCGGCGAGCACCCCGGCTGGGGCTTCGACGAGCACGTCGGCTACTCGACTCCCGAGCACCGCGCCGCGATCGAACAGATCGGCATCTCGCCGCTGCACCGCCGCTCCTTTCAGTCGGTCGCCTACTCGCAGCTCGAGATCGTCTGACCAAGCAGATCAAGGGCGCAGAGATGCGCCGGTCAGAACGCGCCCTCGAGGTGCTCGAAGTCCGTGACGCGGCCGGCGCCGTCGTAGGTGACGCCGATCGCGTCGAAGCGGATCTGCTCGTAGCGGGGAAGGTCGCGGCGCTCACGCATCCAGGCCGCCGCGAGCCGCCGGACACGACGCTGCTTGTCCGGCGTCACCGACTGGACCGGGCGCTCCGGGCCGAAAACGGAGCCGTCGCGGCCCGCCTTGACCTCGACGAAGACCAGGGCGCGGCCGTCGAGGGCGACCAGGTCGAGCTCGCCGTAGCGGGTGCGGGCGTTGCGCTCGACCAGCTCCCAGCCGGCGGTCGTGAGGCGGGTTGCAGCCAGCTCCTCAGCCCGCCGTCCCAGCCGCTGTCGCCGCTCGGTCATCGGAGCCGACGGTAGGGCAGCGCCGGCCCTCATGCCTCTTTTCACATTTGCGGCTCGGACAATTTCCATTCTGCGCGCCACACGCGCGCCGGCACCCGGCAGCGTTGCCGCCATGCTCGCCACGGCGCGGACATTCACCCTCGACGGCATCGCCGCCCGGCCGGTCCGGGTCGAGGTCGACGTGCACCGGGGCCTGCCCGCGTTCTCGCTCGTCGGCCTGCCCGACGCGGCCGTCCGCGAGGCGCGCGAGCGGGTGCGGGCGGCGCTCTCCAACTGCGGCTTCGACTTCCCGCTGCAGCGGATCGTCGCCAACCTCGCGCCGGCCAGCCTGCGCAAGGCGGGGCCGGGGCTCGACCTGCCGATCGCCGTCGCCCTGCTGACCGCCTCGGGCCAGCTCGAGTGGGAGGCGATGTCGCGGCTGGCGATGGTCGGCGAGCTGGCGCTCGACGGCGAGGTGCGGCCGGTGCCCGGGGTGCTGGCGATCGCCGAGGCGGCGCGTGAGACGGGCGCCGAGGCGATCGTCGTCCCCGCGGCCAACGGCCCCGAGGCGGCGCTGGCGGGGGAGATCGAGGTGCTCCCGATCGACAGCCTCTCGCAGGTGCCGTCGCTTGCGGCGGGGGAGTGGCGACCGCGGCGACCGGAGCCGCTGGCGCTGCCGCTGACGCCCGGCGCGGGCGGCCCGGACCTCGCCGACCTGCGCGGCCAGGCCCACCTGCGTTACGCGCTCGAGGTCGCCGCCGCCGGCGGCCACAGCGTGCTGATGATCGGCCCGCCCGGCGCGGGCAAGTCGCTGGCGGCGGCCCGCCTGCCCTCGATCCTGCCGCCGCTGGCGCCGGCGGAGGCGCTCGAGGTGGCGCGGATCGCCAGCGCCTGCGGCCGGCTCGACGGCCGGCCCGGGGGTCGCCCGTTCCGGGCCCCGCACCACACCGTCACCCCGGCGGGGCTGATCGGCGGCGGCAACCCGCCCGGCCCCGGCGAGGCGACACTCGCCCATCGCGGCGTCCTCTTCCTCGACGAGCTCTGCGAGTTCCATCGCGACGCGCTGGAGGCGCTGCGGGCGCCGCTGGAGACCGGCACGGTGATCATCGCCCGCGCCGGCAGCGTCCGCCGCCTTCCCTGCCGCTTCATGCTGGTCGCCGCCGCCAACCCCTGTCCCTGCGGACGCGGCGAGAACGACTCCGAGTGCAGCTGCGCGCCGCTCGACGTGCGCCGCTACCAGGGCAGGCTGAGCGGCGCCCTCGCCGACCGGATCGACCTGCTGGTGCCGATCCGCCAGCCGAGCGCGGAGGAGATCGGCGGCCCGCCGGGGGAGCCCTCGGCCGCCGTCCGCGAGCGGGTCGCGGCGGCGCGCGAACGCCAGCAGAGCCGGCTCGGAGCGGGCCGTTGCAACGCCGAGATGAGCCCGAGCGAGGCGCGCGAGTGCGTGCTCGCCGAGGACGCCGCGGCGCTGCTCGCCGACGCCTACTCGCGGCGCCGGCTCAGCGGTCGCGCCCACGACCGGGTGCTGCGGCTGGCGCGGACGATCGCCGACCTGGCGGGCGCCGAGACGATCGCGCGCGAGCAGATGGCACAGGCACTGCAACTGAGGAGGAGGGACCATGAGTGAACCGAGCGCGTGTGGCGACTGCCTGCGGCGGGCGCGGCTGCTGGGGCACCTGGCGCCGTACATCGAGAAGCTGGCGACCGGCGAGCCCGGCTCGCGCTCGCCCGAGCTACTGCGGCTCTCCAACCGGGACCTCGCCGCGGTCGCGGCGCCGGCGGTTGCCGAGCAGGTGCTGAGCCGGATAGCCGCGGTGCCCGAGGCGCAGCTCGGCGCCGAGCTCGAGGCGGCCGAGTGCTGGGCGGTCTGCCGTCACGACGCGCTCTACCCGGTTGCGTTGAGCGACGCCGCCGACGCGCCCTGGGCGCTGATCGGCAGGGGCGACCCGGCACTGCTGCGCGGCCTGCAGCCGGCGGAGGCGGTGACCGTGGTCGGCGCCCGCCGCGCCAGCACCTACGGGCGCGAGGTCGCCCGCGAGCTGGGCCGGGAGTTGGCGGCGGCCGGGCTGGTCGTCGTCAGCGGCCTCGCCTTCGGGATCGACGCCTGCGCCCACCGCGGCGCGGTCGAGGCCGGCCTCACCTTCGCCGTGCTCGGCTGCGGCGCCGACATCGCCTACCCGGCGGCGCACCGCTCGCTCTGGCGGCGGATCGGCGAGCAGGGCCTGATCCTCTCCGAGCTGCCGCCCCGAACCGGGCCCTGGCGCTGGACCTTCCCCGCCCGCAACCGGATCATGGCGGCGCTGGGGGCGATGACGGTGGTGGTCGAGGCGGCCGAGCGCTCGGGCTCGCTGATCACCGCCGACCTGGCGGTGGACCTCGGGCGGGACCTCGGCGCGGTCCCCGGACCGATCGGCTCGCGCCTCTCGGCCGGGCCGAACAACCTGCTGGCCGGCGGCGCCTGCGTGGTCCGCGGCGCCCAGGACGTGCTCGACGCGATGCTCGGGGCGGGGGCGAGGCGGGTCGAGCGCACCGGCCCGCCGCTCGGGGCGCGCGAGCAGGCGGTGCTGGAGTCGCTCGAGCTGGGGGCCGAGACGAGCGACGCGATCGCCGCCGGTCTCGGCCTCGGCGGGCCCGAGGTCGCCGCGGCGCTCGCCGACCTCGAGACGGGCGGCTACGTCAACTGCTCGATGGTCGGGGTCTACTCGCGAACCACGCTGAAGCCACCCGGGTGACGTGCGTGGCGCTGCGCATATCGGCGTCGCCCGTCGCCACGCTCCCCGCGTCCTCGATCCGCTTGGCCACGCACATGCCCCGTAGGGTTGCTCCGATGACGATCCCGACCGCACTCTCAATCGCCGGCTCCGACTCGGGCGGCGGCGCCGGCATCCAGGCCGACCTCAAGGCCTTCGCCCGCTGCGGCGTGCACGGGATGACCGCGATCACCGCGATCACCGCCCAGAACACGGTCGCGGTCGAAGCGGTCGAAGCGGTCTCGCCCGAGACGATCGTCGCCCAGGTGCGCGCCGTCGCCAAGGACATCGGCGTCGACGCGGTGAAGATCGGCATGCTCGGGACGGTGGGGACGGTCGACGCGGTCGTCGAGGCGCTCGGCGCGGTCGGTGACGCCCCGGTCGTGATCGACCCGGTGATGGTCGCCGAGAGCGGCGCCGTGCTGCTCGACGAACCGGCGCGGCGGGCGCTGGTCGAGCGGCTGCTGCCGCTGGCCACGGTCGTCACCCCGAACATCCCCGAGGCGCGGGCCTTGACCGGCGCCGGCGAGCGCGAGTCCCAGGAGGATCTCGCCCGCGAGGTGCTGGCGCTGGGGCCGCGGGCGGTCGTCGTCACCGGCGGCCACAGCGAGCGGGTCGTCGATGTCTTCTACGACGGCGCCGACGCCGCCGCGATCGAGGGGGAGCGCCATCCGGCGGGCGCGGCGCACGGCTCCGGCTGCACCCACTCCTCGGCGCTGGCGGCTTTCCTCGCCCGCGGCGATCCGCCGCTGGAGGCGGCCCGCAAGGCGCGTGAGGTCGCCTCGGAGGCTGTCGGCGCGGGGCTGCGCGACCTCGGAGCAGGCCCCGGCCCCGTCGACGTGTTCGATTTGACGGGCCCAGCGATCGCCATGCGGCGTCCCCGGTCGCTGGAATAGCGGGGCTCCCCGCGTTTCTGCCTGCCGACCCTCGAGGCTCGTCAGTAGATTTCCGGTATGAGCACCAAGACGGCACTCCCGCGCCCCCGCTCCAGCGTCGTCTTCGACGGCCCCGACCGCGCCCACGCGCGCGCCTACATGAAGGGCATCGGCTTCGACGACGACGCGCTCAGCCGGCCGACGATCGGCATCGCCAACACCTGGACCGAGGCGATGCCCTGCAACTTCCACCTGCGCGGCCTCGCCGAGCACGTCAAAGAGGGCGTCCGCGCGGCCGGCGGCACGCCGATGGAGTTCAACACGGTGGCGATCTCCGACGGGATCACGATGGGCACCCAGGGGATGAAGGCCTCGCTGGTCAGCCGCGAGGTGATCGCCGACTCGATCGAGCTGATGGCCCGCGGCTACCAGTTCGACGCCATCGTCGTCCTCTGCGCCTGCGACAAGACGATCCCCGGCGGCGCGATGGCGATGGCGCGGCTCGACGTTCCCTCGGTCCTGCTCTACGGCGGCTCGATCGCGCCCGGCCGCTGGCACGACCGCGACGTGACCATCCTCGACATCTTCGAGGCGATCGGCGCCCACGCGGCGGGCGACATCAGCGACGAGGAACTGAACGAGCTGGAGGGCGTCGCCAGCCCCGGCGCCGGCGCCTGCGGCGGCCAGTTCACCGCCAACACGATGGCCTGCGCCTTCGAGGCGCTGGGGATCAGCCCCGGCGGCGCGGCGATGGTGCCGGCCGAAGACGACGAGAAGGGGACGGTCGCCGAGAAGGTCGGCGAGCTGGTGATGAACGTGCTGGCCGAGGATCTGCGGCCGAGCCGGGTGATCACCCGCGACTCGCTGGAGAACGCGATCGCCTGCGCCTGCGCCTCGGGCGGATCGACCAACGTGGTCCTGCACCTGCTCGCGCTCGCCCACGAGGCCGGGGTCGAGCTGAGCATCGACGACTTCGAGCGGATCTCGCGGGCGACGCCGCTGCTCGCCGACCTGAAGCCGGGCGGGCGGTTCGTCGCCACCGACCTCTACCGGGCCGGCGGCGTGCCGCTGATCCTCTCGCGGCTGGCCGAGGCCGGCATCCTGCACGAGGACGCGCTCACCGTCACCGGCCGCACGATCGGCGAGGAGGCGGCGGCGGCGAGCGAGGCCGAGGGTCAGGAGGTGGTCCGCCCGCTCTCCGACCCGCTCAAGGCCGAAGGCGGCCTGGCGATCCTCCGTGGCAACCTCGCCCCGGAGGGCGCGGTGGTCAAGCTCGCCGGCACCGAGCGGAGCGAGCAGACCGGCCCGGCGCGGGTCTTCGAGTCCGAAGAGGAGTGCTTCCGCGCCGTCAAGGCGCGGCAGATCCAGCCCGGCGACATCGTCGTGATCCGCAACGAGGGACCGGCCGGCGGGCCGGGAATGCGGGAGATGCTGCAGGTGACCGCGGCGCTGGTCGGCGAGGGCCTCGGTGAGCACGTCGCCCTGCTGACCGACGGGCGCTTCTCCGGCGCCACCCGCGGCCTGATGGTCGGCCACGTCGCCCCCGAGTCCGTCAAGGGCGGGCCGATCGCGGCGATCCGCGAGGGCGACGAGATACGCCTCGACGTCGGCGCCCGGCGGCTCGACCTCGTCCTCTCCGATGAGGAGATCGCCGGCCGGATCGCCGAATTCGAACCGCCGCCGGCGCTGTACGAGCGCGGCGTGATGGCGAAGTACGCGGCGATCGTCTCCTCCGCCGAAGAGGGCGCGATCACCTCCTGACCGGGTAGAGCCGCTCAGTCGGTCAGGAAATCGTCGAGCAGGGCGTTGAAACGCGCCGGCCGCTCCATCTGCGGCACGTGGCCGGTGCGCTCGAACAGCTCCAGGCGCGAGTTCGGGATCAGGCGGTGGTATCCGATCGCCGCCTCGACCGGGACGATCCGGTCGTGCATCCCCCAGACGACCAGGGTCGGGATCTCGATCTCGGTCAGCCGGTGGCGGGTGTCGTAGCCGCCGATCGCGCGGATCGCGTCGGCGAAGCCGGGGCTGCGGATGCCCGGCTCCATCTGCTCGGCCAGCAGCTCGGGGCGGACCCGGTTCGGGTAGCGGAAGACGTTGCCGAAGGCGACCTGCCGGCCGCGCTCGCGGGCCAGCCAGCGCTCGCGGCGGGCGGCCAGGAACGGGACCACGGCTTCGAACAGCCGCACCCGCGCTTCGAGCGCGCGCCCTTCGGCCTCGGCGAAGCTGATCCCGGCGGCGGAGACGAGCACCAGCCGCTCGAACCGCGAGGGGTCGTCGACGATCGCCTCGGTCGAGACGAAGCCGCCCATCGAGTTGCCGACCAGCGCCGCGACCCGGTCGATACCCAGCTCCTCGCAGAAGTCGTGGATCAGCCGGCCGTAGGCGGGCATCTCGATCGGCCAGGAGGGCATCGGGCTCTCGCCGAAGCCCGGCAGGTCGAGCGCGATCGCCCGGTGGGTGCGGCCGAAGTGGGGGAGGTTCTCGAGCCAGTTCCGCCAGCAGCCGGCGAGCCCGTGGACGAAGAGGATCGGCTCGCCCTCGCCGATCTCGGCGTAGTTGACCTCGGCGCCCGGAAGCCGCACCCGGTGCAGGTGCCGGCGCCAGTCGATCTTCAGCCAGTCGGGGTCGGCGTTCCCGTAGTCGCTGGCGGGGAAGTTCACCGATCCGCTCATCACGGCCTCAGGCATAGCCCATCCTTTCCAGTAGCGGGATTTCGCGGATCTGCGGCGGTTGCAGGTGGTCCCAGAGGATGCCACGGGGACGTTCGTAGGTCCGTTCGACCTCGATCACCGCGCGCGGCGTCGCGATCAGGTCGACCGGCAGGTCGTGGGAGATCACCGGCAGGTGGCGACGGAGGATCTGGATCGGGTGGACGGTGGTCGCGATCGTCGTGTGGTCGTCGATCTTGCCGGCGTCGATCAGGACCCCGTACTCGATGTCGTTGTAGCCGCCGCCCTTGCCGATCCGGGCGCCGCTGAGGTTGACCGCCACCGACCCGCAGAGGACGAAGTCGATCTCCGGCAGGTCGTCGAGGGCGACGACCTTGCCGTGCCTCAGCGCCCCCTTGATCGTCGCGGCCTCCTTGATCGCGGCCTTCGAGAGCCGCTTCGGCTCCAGCACCCGGAAAGGGTGGGGGTCGCGCAGGCGGGGCACGGCCATGATCAGCGTCTTGCCTTCCTCCAGGGCCATGCGGCGGGCCTGCGTCTGCGGCGAGTCGGGGTTGGCCTTGATCGCCCGCGCCCGCTTCCACAGCCGGTGCCCGGCGAGCTTCTCGGCCGCCAGCTTGGCCCCGGCGAAGTTCGGGATCCGGCCCTCGGCGCCGGGAAAGCGCGAGACACCCTCTCGATCCATCGCCTTCCAGACTTCTCGGCGGACCTTGTCCTTGGCGACCACGGGCGAAAGATATCCTCCGGGCCGTCCGCCGCGGCATGTGGAATTGCAGGGATGCGAACCGTCCAGCCGATTGTTCCGCATGCCTAAACTCTGCTCACGGTCGTATTGATGGGTCGGAGGACGAAAATCGCACTGGTCGCCCTGCTCGCCGTGCTCGTTCTCGGTGGGGTCACCGGATACGCCTACGACAGCTCCCAGACCGACACGATCGCCGACGGAGTGACGATCGGCGGCGTCGACGTCGGCGGCATGGACGCGGTCGAAGCGAAGCGCGCGGTCCGCCGCCGGCTGCTGGCGCCGCTGCGGCACTCGATCCGGGTCGGCTACGACGGCCGGCATTGGCAGCTCGACGGCAAGACGCTCGACGTCCATGCCGACCTCGACGGCGCGGTCGAAGACGCGCTGGCGCAGAGCCGCGAAGGCGGCCTGCCGGGCCGGCTGGTGCGCTACGTGACCGGCAGCAGCGTCGACGAGGGAGTCCCGGCCGACATCAGCTATTCGCGGCCGGCGATCAACAGGTTCGTCCGCCGGGTGGCTGCAGGAGTCGACCGCGAAGCTCAGGACGCGTCGATCGAAGCCAGCGGCGACTCACTCGACGTCGCCGCCGCGAAGAACGGCCGCAAGCTGCGCGACGTGCTGCTGACGCGGCAGCTGCGGGCCGCCGTGCTCAACGCCGGCGCCGACCGCACGATCGCCGCCCGCACCCACGCGGTCCGGCCGAAGCTGAGGACGAGCGAAGTCGCGGACGCCTACCCGAGCTACCTGACCCTCGACCGCGCCACCTTCACGCTGCGGCTCTGGAAGCATCTGAAGCTGGCCAAGACCTACACCGTCGCGGTCGGCCAGGAAGGCCTGGAAACCCCGGAAGGCCAGTACGCGATCCAGGAAAAGCAGGTCAACCCCTCCTGGCACGTGCCGAACTCGGCCTGGGCCGGCGATCTCGCCGGCCAGGTGATCCCGCCCGGCCCGGCGGACCCGATCAAGGCGCGCTGGATGGGGATCTACGAAGGCGCCGGCATCCACGGCACCGAAGAGACGTCCTCGCTCGGCAGCGCCGCCTCACACGGCTGCGTGCGGATGTCGATCCCCGACGTGGAAGAACTCTACGACCAGGTCGAAGTGGGAACCCCTATCTATATCGGCTAGCGGACGCTGCAAACCGGCGCATCTCGCGGTCCTCAGTCGCTCGGATCGGGTCACGCACAAAAAGTGCGCTCCCCTCACCTCGCTCCCTGCGTCCCACGACCTGCTTGGTTTTCGCGCCCGTTCGCAGGACGTACTTGGAAAAGGCCGAATCCCGTATCCGTGGATTGGGGCAGAGCGCTGGCCGCATATGACCGAGATCTGAGGGCCCGGAACCTGGCCGAGCGGACCCGCAGGGCCTACGGGGTGGATCTGGGTCAGTTCGTCGCCTGGATCGGGGGCAAGGAGCCGGGCGAGGTCCGCCATCGCGACGTGCGCCGCTACGGGGCGGGGCTCTCTTCCGGCGGCGCCGCGCCGGCGACGGTGGCGCGCAAGCTGGCCGCGGTCCGCGGCCTCTTCGACTACCTCGTCCGCACCGAGCGGGTCGGCCAGAACCCGGCCGACCTGGTCTCCAGCCCGAAACGCGAGCAGAAGCTGCCGAAGGTGCTGAGCGGCGAGCAGCTGCGGTCGATGCTGGAGGGGATCCCGGCCCATACGCCGCTGGAACTGCGCGACCGGGCGATGCTCGAGCTCGCCTACTCCTGCGGGCTGCGCTGCGAGGAGATCGTCAACCTCGATCTCGGCTCGATCGACTTCGATTCCGAGCAGCTGCGGGTGCTCGGCAAGGGCTCGAAGGAGCGCCTGCTGCCGGTCGGCGAGCCGGCCCAGCGCGCCCTGCGCCGCTACGTCGAGCGCGGCCGCCACGCCCTCTCCGCCGACCCGCGCGAGCAGGCCCTGTTCCTCTCCAAGAGCGGCCGCCGCCTCTCCAACTCCGACGTCACCCGCCGTCTCGCCCTCTGGGTGCGCGAGGCGGCGCTCGCCGCCGGCGTCTCGCCGCACTCGCTGCGCCACAGCTTCGCCACTCATCTGCTCGAAGGCGGCGCCGACCTGAGGACGATCCAGGAGCTGCTCGGCCACGCCTCGATCTCGACCACGCAGGTCTACACTCGGGTCGATGCGGCACGCCTGCGGGACGCGTACGCCGCGACCCACCCCCGGGCCTGACCCTCGCATAAGCGCCCTGCAACCGTAGAATCGAGCCAATTCCATGGAAACCGGCGTCAAAGAGGTGGAGCTGCGCGATCTATGGCGCCGCTACAAGGGGGAGGGGGACTCCAGCGCGCGGGAGCGCCTCGTCGTCGCCTACTCGCCGCTGGTCAAGTTCGTCGCCGGCCGGCTCGGCGCCGGCCTTCCCTCGCACGTCGACGACGCCGACCTGATCTCCTACGGGCTGATCGGCCTGATCGGCTCGATCGAGCGCTTCGAGCCCGAGCGCGGGATCAAGTTCGAGACCTTCGCGATGACCCGGATCCGCGGCGCGATCATCGACGAGCTGCGCTCGCTCGACTGGGTGCCGCGCTCGGTCCGCTCGCGAGCGCGCGAGATCGAGGCCGCGCAGTCGAAGCTCGAACACGAGCTGCAGCGGTCGCCGAGCGACGCCGAGCTGGCCGCCAAGGTCGGGATCAGCGAAGAGGAACTGGAGAACTCGCTGCTGGAGATCGCCAACTCCTCGGTCTACGCGCTGGACGAGCTCTGGTCGATCTCCGACTCCTCGGGCGACCAGGTCTCGCTGCTCGACACGATCTCCGACCCCCGCGCCGCCGACCCCCAGGAGTCGCTCGCCACCAGCGAGATCAAGGACGCCCTGACCGAGGCGGTCGCCGGCCTGCCGGAGCGCGAGCAGCTGGTCGTCGCCCTCTACTACTACGAGAACCTCACCCTGCGCGAGATCGGCGAGGTGCTGGGGGTGACGGAGTCGCGCGTCTCGCAGCTGCACACGAAGGCTGTGATGCGGCTGAAATCCGCCCTGCAGGAGGCGGGGTGAGCCCCGACGAGAGCTGCGCGGTCTGCGGCCGCAACATCCTGGCCGGCGAGCGGACCCGTTCCTACGCCAGCCCGAAGAACGGCCCCCGCCTGGTCTGCGAGCTCTGCCGCGGGCGCGCCGAGCGGCTCGGCTGGGTCGACCCGGCGGCGGCCGGAGCGAACGTCGGCCGGCGCCCGCCCGAGGAGCCGGCGGTCTCGGAGTCGCCGCTGGGGAGGCTGGAGCGCGCGGCGCTGCGCTTCAACTCGAGCGACGCGGCACGCACGGTGACGGGCCTGATCCGCACCCTCGGGCAGCCCTGGGTCTCGATCGGCTCGCTGGCCGGCTCGCCGAGCGAGGTGCGGGTGACGGTCGCCTGGGAGCTGACCTGGTACCAGTGGGGCGTCGACATCGGCGACGAGATGCGCCCGGTGTTCGAGATCGACAAGGGCAACGAGCTCGACCAGCTCGACGGCTCGGCCCGGCAGTGGAACGCGAGCGCCGCCGAGGGCGGGCGGATCGTGCTCGGGGCCGGCGCCGAGCGGGCCGGCAACGGCGAACCGGTCGGCTGAGGCGATGCGGAAGCTGGTGGTCAACGTCGACGGCGGCGCCCGCGGCAACCCGGGGCCGGCGGCGGTCGGCGTCGTCGTCCAGGCCCCGGAGGGCGACGTGCTGGAGGAGCGCGGCGAGCGGATCGGCGCCGCGACCAACAACGTCGCCGAGTACCGGGCGCTGCTGCTGGGGATCGAGCGGGCGGCGGAGCTCGGCGCCAGCGAGCTCGAGCTGGTCGGCGACTCGGAGCTGATCGTCCGCCAGGTGAAGGGCGAGTACAAGGTCAAGGACGCGACCCTGCGCGAGCTCCACGCCGAGGTGAAGCGCGCTTTGCGCCCGTTCGAGAGCTGGTCGATCCGCCACGTCCGCCGCGAGCACAACGCCGAGGCCGACCGCCTCGTCAACGAGGCGCTAGACGGCTGAGCCGCACCCCACCGGGGATTCGTCGACGTCCGACGGCGATCGCTATGGTGCACGGCCGATGAGTCGCCCCCGGAACAGAGGACTGATTCTCGTCGCCGTCGCGATTGTCGCCGGCGCTTTCGCCGCCTCCTCCGCGGTCGCCATGTCCGCCATGTCGGCCAACCGGACCTACGTCACCAACGACTGCTCGGGAGCCTCGTTCAAGCCGCACTCGATCGTCCTCACCTGCGGCGACGCCGGCCTCGTGGTGTCCAAGCTGCAGTGGCCGCAGTGGGGCACGAAGAAGGCCCACGGCGCCGGCCGGGGGGAAGAGAAGGTCTGCAAGCCCAACTGCGCCTCCGGCAAGGTCGCCAGAGCGGCGATGAAAGTGATCCTCTCGAAGCCGCGCCTCTGCCCCCAGGACGAAAAGCGCCACTTCACCAAGATCCACTACAAGTGGATCCCGGCGGCACCGGGCGAAGGCCCGAACCAGGGCAACATTCCCCTGCCCTGCGCCCTCATCGGCGGCTGAAGAAGTAGAATCCGCCATCGCGCGGCTGTAGCTCAGCTGGCTAGAGCGTCTGCTTGCCATGCAGAAGGTCGTCGGTTCGAATCCGATCAGCCGCTTTTTCGGGAATGCCCTGCACGTGGGCCAGTCGGCCCTCGCGGGGGAACCCAGAACCAACTGGAACCACCCCCGCATATCGCCTGCATTTTGGGGAACTAGTTCCCGAAAACGCCCAGATGCGCGGCGATTTCGGCCGGTTTGGCCTCACTGCCGCCCGTTGCCCGTTGGGGCCGCGGTGTCGTCGCCGCCGACGACCGGGGAGCCTGGCAATCTTGCGTGACATGGAGGTTGTCATCAAGGATCATCCGCTCGAGGCTGCGGAGCGCCGACGGATCGATGCGGGCCGCTCGCTCGACCGCTTGCAGCGAGCTACGCTCGGCCAGTTCTTCACGCCCGCGCCCGCCGCCGCCCTGATCGCTTCGATGCTGACCGGATGCGAAACCGACCGCGTCCGGTTGCTCGACCCCGGGGCAGGGACGGGTTCTCTCACCGCGGCGGCGGTCGAGCACTTCGCCGGGCTCGGAGTTCGAGAGCTAGGGGTGGTCGCCTGGGAGATCGATCCGCAGTTGCATCCCCTACTCCGCGGCACGCTTGAACACTGTGCCGAGTGGGCGGCCGAGCAGGGGCTGACCCTACACTGGGATCTGCGGGGCGGCGACTACATCGAGGCCACTGCCGCCGCGCTTGCCGGAGAGCTGGGAACGGAGCTGGAGCGCTTCGAGGCGATCGTCCTGAACCCCCCGTACCGCAAGGTCAACGGGGGCACGCCCGAGCGGATCGCGCTGGAGCGAGTGGGTCTGCCGATCACCAACCTCTACACGGCGTTCCTGGCGCTCGCTGCGGCCCAGCTCAACCGGGACGGCGTGCTGGCGGCGATCACGCCCCGCTCCTTTGCCAACGGTCGCTATGCGGAGCCCTTCCGACGCTACTTCTTCGAGCGGGTCGGAATTGAGCAACTGCATCTGTTCGAATCCCGCGCCCACGTTTTCGCCGACGCCGACGTGCTGCAGGAGAACGTGATCTTCTCGGCCCGTCGCGAGGCGGAACCGCAGAGAGTGCGCTTGTCGTTCAGTCACGGGATCGATGATGCGCCGAGGGTGCGCGAGGTTCCCGCCGCGGAGATTCTCCAACCCGACGACCCGCATTACTTCTTGCGAATCCCCGGCGAGGAGCGAGACACCGAAGTCGCCGCGGCGATGGCGGCGCTTCCATCCTCGCTTGAGGATCTGAGCATCGCCGTCTCTACCGGCAGGGTGGTGGAGTTTCGAGTGCGAGAGCATCTGCGGATGAGGCCGGAGCCGGGCGCCGCACCACTGGTTCGACCCAATCACTTGAAGAACAGCCGGGTCCGCTGGCCAGACGCCGACGGCAGAGGGAAGCCCAGCGCGCTGGCCGTCGATCCGGCCTCCGAAAAGCTGCTGCTTCCGAACGGCACCTACGTCGTGGTCAAGCGCCTGACGGCCAAGGAGGAGGCCAGGCGCGTCCGCGCGGCCGTCTGCGATCCGTCCTCGGCGCCCGGCAGGTGGATCGCCTTCGAGAACCACCTCAACGTCTTCCACCAAGAGAACCGGAGCCTGCCCGACAACCTCGCGCATGGCCTCGCCGCCTACCTCAACTCGTCCTTCGTCGATCGCTACGTCCGCCAGTTCAACGGGCATACGCAGGTCAACGCGACCGACTTGCGCCACCTGCGCTATCCCAGCGCCGGGCGGCTGGCCGACCTCGGCGCTGTCGTGAGGCGAGACAGGCCGATCCTCCAAGAGGAGGTGGACGCCCTTGTCGCCCCAGTCGTCGGCGACACGGCTGTGGCTGCGCTTCCGAGGGCGGCGTGAGGAAATCGGCGCGCGAGCGCCGCGTCGCCGAAGCGCAACGCGCGCTGGCGCTGCTCAACTTCGACCGGGAGCGGACCAACGAACGCTCTGCGCTGGTGCTGCTCGCCCTGCTGGAGCTCCGGCCCAGCACGCCCTGGGCGAAGGCAGGCAACCCGAGGCTGCGCACTGTCGAGCTCATGGCCTGGCTGCGTGACCGCTACGGACGCGACTACAAGCCGAATACTCGTGAGACCATTCGTCGCCAGACCCTGCACCAGTTCATCGAGGCCGGTTTGGTCCTGCTCAACCCCGATGCTCCGGACCGGCCTGTCAACTCGCCGAACAACTGCTATCAGGTCGCGCCAAGGGCCCTGGAACTGCTGTCAGCCTTTGGGACAAAGAGCTTCGATCGAGAGCTCGTCGTCTACCTCAGGGAGGCTCCTGGTCTGCGAGCGCAATATGAGCGGGCTCGAACGCAACGTCAGATCCCGGTCACACTGCCCGATGGCGGCGCAGTCTCGCTGACTCCAGGCGGTCAGAACCAGCTGCTCAAGGACGCGATCGAGGAGTTTTGCCCGCGGTTCACGCCGGGCGCCAAAGTGCTCTACGTCGGGGATGCCGGACGACAGGACCCAATCTTCGAGGAGAAGATTCTCGGGAGCCTCGGCGTCACACTTGATAAGCACGGAAAGCTGCCCGACCTCATCGTCTACCTCACGGATCGAGAGTGGCTCGTGTTGATCGAGGCGGCGGCGAGCCACGGACCCGTCGACGGCAAGCGCCGTAGCGAGCTTGAGCGCCTTTTCGGAGGAGCGTCGGCTGGTCTGGTCTTCGTCTCTTGCTTCCCCTCGCGAGACGAGATGCGCAAGTACCTCGGCGAGATCGCCTGGGAGACTGAGGTGTGGTGCGCCGATAATCCGTCGCACCTGATCCACTTCAACGGCGAGCGTTTCCTCGGGCCGTACGACTAGGCGGTACTGGTCAATAGGCGGAGTGGTCCCGACGCCTGTCTGGAAGGGTTGCGCGCCACGTACGCGACCGAACCATTTCTTACGGCACCTCACGAGAAAGCCATAAGAAGCCGTAAGGCTCCAGTGACCGGCCCGAGGATAGCTGGGATAGTTGCTCGCTCGAAGACGCCGGCCGGGCTGCGGGAGATCAGGATGCTGCCGGTCCTGCGCGACGTCCTCGCCGCCTACAAGGCGACCGCCTACCGCGGCGATCCCGACGACCTCGTCTTCCCGACCCTCACCGGCTCTCGCCGCGACCCGGACAACCTGCGCGAGCGCGTCCTCGCCGCCGTCCTGGGGCGCGCCGACGAGCTGCTGGAGCGCCGCGGCCTGGTGCCGCTCCCGCGCGGGCTCACCAGCCACAAGCTGCGCCACGCCTTCGCCTCGATCCTGGTCGCCTGCGGCGAGGACCCGGTCTCGGTGATGCGCCAGATCGGCCACACCGACCCGAGCTTCACCCTGCGCGTGTACACGCACATGATGAGCCTCGACCCCGCCGGCCGCGAGCGCCTGAAGGCGCTAGTACGGGGCGAGCGGCTGATCGCACGCCAGGCCGCGCCTCCGCGACCGGTCGAGCTGGCCGAGTACGAGGGGCCGATTGTGCGGGCGCTCGCCGAGCGCGGCTGGGCGAAGGCGCGCCGCGAGGGCGCGCCTCGCTGATCGTCACCTCGAACAAGCCGTTCAGCGCCTGGGGAGAGATCTTCGGCGACGAAGTCGTCGCCGCGGCGATGATCGACCGGCTCGTCCACCATGCCGAGATCCTCGGCCTGAAGGGCGACAGCTACCGGCTCAGGGACAAGGACCTGGGCTCCCCGCCTCCCAGGGACTGAGCGATCCCGCCTGCTCCGCCTCGCCCTACGGGCTCGTCTCCGCAGGCGGGATCAAGGCCATCGGGAGCGGGGCCAGGACTCGGAGCGGGTGGCCCACTTTTCAACCGGCAGAAGTGGCCCAGTTTTCGACCGGCCTTGACACCCAGCGCAGCGTGATCGAGGTTGAGCGGGTTCTGGGCACGATCCGCGAGAGCTATCCGTCGAGGCGCTGGAGCGAGGCGCTTGCCGCCTTCCTTCACGACCGCGACCTGCTGGGGCAGGAGTGGGCTCGCGAGGGCGTTGAGGAGTTGCGGCAGGGCGAGCTGATCGAGTGCTGAATATGGTCCGCCGCGGTGGCGGGCCACGGCTGAGTCGGCCCGGCCCTTGGACAAAAAGGCGCGAAATGCCCCTTTCCATCCAGAATCAAAAGGCCGTGCCTCGCCAAGTTCCTTCCCGTGCCGCTTTCTATTGGATTATTTGTATCTCTATCGAAATCACTAGAAAGCGTTAGATATCGCTAGACTTGCCCGAGGTGGATCCGCTGGAGAACCCATACGCGCCAGGCGCCGGCACGCTGCCGCCCGCTCTCGTGGGGCGCGAGCGTGAGGTCGAGCGGTTCTCGTATCTGCTCGGCCGCCTCTCGCGCGGGCGCAGCGAGAAGAGTCTGATCATCCACGGGCTGCGCGGGGTCGGTAAGACGGTGCTCCTCACCGAGTTCGCATCGCGCGCCGAGTCCGCGGGCTGGAAGGCGCTACGCCACGAGTGGCGTCGGGAGAGCGATTTCCGGATCGTCATCGCGCGGCTTGTAGGCGCCACCCTCGCCGCCTACGAACGGGGAGGTGCGGTCCGCCGGGCACTGCGCCGAGCCCGCGGGGCTCTGGGGTCGTTCACGACCACGATCGGCTCCGAGGGCCAGGTGAGCCTGGGATTTCAGTGGGAGCCAGAGCGAGGCCTCGCTGACAGCGGCGAACTCGAGCAGGACCTCGGCGAGCTCCTCGCCGAGGTCGGGGCGCTTGCCGCCGAGTCCGACTCGGGGGTGCTCCTCCTGCTGGACGAGCTCCAGATCCTCGGGGAGCCCGAACTCGAGAGTCTGGTCGCGGCGATGCACCGGATGGCGCAGCAACAGCTGCCGGTGGGCCTCGTCGGGGCCGGCCTGCCGACCCTTCCCGGACTGATCCTCGAGGCAAAGACCTACGCCGAGCGACTATTCGGGTTCCCGGGCCTCGGGCCGCTTGAGCCAGAGGCCGCCGAGCGCGCCCTACGGCTGCCGGCCGCCGAGCTCGGCGTCGACTGCACCGCCAAGGCGATCGAGGCGATCCTCGCCGAGAGCGGCGGTTACCCCTATTTCCTGCAGGAGTGGGGGAAGGCGGCGTGGAACGCGGCCGCCGACAACCAGATCGACGAGGCGGCGATCGCTGTGGCGGCTGCCGAGGTAGCCGAGGAGCTAGACGAGGAGTTCTTCGGGCTCAGGGTGGGGCGGACGACCGCGGCGGAGCTTGAGCTCTGCCGCGCCTTGGCTAGCCTGGGAGAGGGCCCGCAGCCGATCCGCGAGGTGGCGCAGAGGATGGGGCGAGAGCCGAGAAGTCTCTCGCCGACCCGCGCGGCGTTGATTCGAAAGGGCCTGATCTACCCCACCGAGCGCGGGCAGATCGCGTTCACCGTCCCACACTTCGGCCGCTACCTGGAGCGGGCGCGATCGAGTTGAAATTGGGATCTCGAGAGTTTCCGGCCGTCCACAGGCTCCTGAGTCGACCGGAACCGGCCTGCTTGATTTCAGGCACTTCTGGCGAGTGAGCCCTTCCGCTCCTGCGGCATGTCAGTCGCGAGGCCGACGGAGACCTCTCCGCTGGCCGAGACACCCGCTACGAGAGCGACGAGCAGTTCCTAGTGGCGTTGGACGAGCGCATGAAGCCGCTCGATGCCGACGCGTGAGGTCCTCGCGTCGTTCTGCCAGAAAACCCAGCCCGAAGATCGGCCCCTCACCCCGCCTGCCGGTAGCGGATGTGCGTGGCGAGTGGAGAGTGGAGCACCTCGACCGGCTCGAACCCGAGGGACTCGTCTCCGTCGAACAGCCGCTCGCCGGAGCCGAACAGGACGGGCACCGTAACGCACGGCCCCTGGCGGAAATCGAACCGGCCCCTCGCGGGTCAAGTCGGGGTTGCAGCGGCTGGCGCTGAAAGCGCGGCGCGCTGGACGGGCGCTGGGTGAAACGGCTGCCCTCACGGCGACTGCCCGTGCGAGCGCCGAGCTCGGTGAGGAGCTGGAGATCGCCTTCCGATCCGGGCTCGCCGAGCGCGACCCCGATCGATACCTGGACTACGCGTTGGAGCTGCCGCAGCGGATCGCGAACGCAGATGGGCGACGCTTCGTCCTCTTCTTCGATGAGTTTCAGGAGGTGGCAGCGCCTCGGCGACCCTTTGGCGAGCCAGAACGGCTGACCAAACGGATGCGGGCGATCTTTCAGCGCTCACCCGCGGTGAGCTTCCTCTTCGCCGGCTCGATCGAGCATCTGATCCGCGACCTCTTCGCAGCTGAGGAGCGGGCGCTCAGCCAGTTCGGCTCCTTCCATCCCCTGCCGGCGATTCCAGCTGAGGCATGGCGGGAGGGGATCGAGGAGCGTCTCGCCGCAGACGAGTGCACGATCGAGCCGGGGGCGCTGGAGCGACTCGTCACCGCCGGTGAGGGCCATCCCCGGACGACGATGCTGATCGCACGCTGGACGCACGAGGCTGCCGTCGTCGAGGGCACCCGTACTCTGCTCGAGTCGCACGTGGGGGCTGGTATCCGAGCCGCGCAGCTCGCCGATCTCCCAAAGCACGAGCAGACGCTCGATCGCATCCGCGCTCTAGGCCGGCATGCCCAGCGCCTTGCGATACGGGTTGCCAGTGGTAGCCCCCTGCATTCGGGGCTCAACTCGAAGATCGCCAATGACACGCTGCGAGCCCTGCGCGATGCCGGCATCGTCGAACAGGACGCGCCGCGAAGCTGGCGCGTCCCCGACCCACTGCTGCGCAATTTCCTGCTTGAACTCGATTCAGGGTCTCCGTAAAAACCCGGCCTGGCTCATCGCCCACCAGCAGCGGGAATCGCGCGTCGTCGACCCGCCCCTCGAAATCCCCGGCTGACCGCGGCTCGGTCTCGAAGGTCGATCCCCGCTCGGCGATCGCCACGTTGTAGATCGCGCAGATCGACTCGGCGTCTTCCAGAGACGCAGGGTGCACAACTATTCCGTTGGCTCGGTACATGTCCGCATTTTCCATGCAGGCTACCTGGCGGGCAATCGAGGACTGGCCGGAGGACACCAGTAACACCGCGGGCAAGACCTTTGAGTGCGAGCTGGACCGGGTTTGACCAACCCACGTCGAGCGTCGAAACCCCGTCCGGCGTTCAGGTTCTGCGTTGGAGTGTCGATGCAGGACGAACACAGAGCGGATCTTTTCGACTCGGGCACCCCCGTCGCAAGGCGGGTCCGCAGGGCTCAAGGGACTCCATCGGAGTCAGCCGGGCCACCGAGGAAGGGTTGTCGCCATTCCGTCATCTTGAGTCTGTTTGCGGTCGCGACAGCCACGGAGCGTCCCAAAGTCTGCTCGCCCAAATAGGGAAGGACTCTATGTCCAACCGCATCCATCTCCAGCACGCTTGTGCCGAGGACGCCTCCGTGACGGTGCCGTCCAATGCGTAGTCACAGGAAGGGGGTGGCGCTCGCGCTCGGCGCCGGTGTCGCGGTTGTCGCCGTGATCGCCGCGGTGGCGTTCTGGACCGGCGAAGGCTCGGGTTCGGGATCTGCCGAAGTCGGGGCCGCGGGCACCGTGACCCTGACCGGAACGGTCGCCGTAGGCATCGCCCCCGGCACCGCCGAGCCGGTCGCCTTCACGGCCGCCAACCCCAGCGAATCGCCGGTTCAAGTCACCACGGTGCACCTGGTCAGCATCACCGCCGACAGTGAACACGTGGCTTGCGCAACGGCCGACTTCACGATGGAAGACGTGATCGAGAACCACGAAGTGCCCGGAGAAGCGACGGCCGAGCTCCTACCGACCGAAGGCTCCCTCGTCTTCGTCAACACCGCAGTCAACCAGGACGCCTGCAAGGGCGCCACCCTCACTCTGACCCTCTCCAGCAGCTAGGCGGCTCGAAAGTCTTGGCCGTGACAACGCGTGCGGGACGGCGTCTGCCTCGCCGTCCCGTCTACCTGGCCGTGGCTGGTCTCGCGGTCTGCCTCGGCGCCGCCTATGCGGTCGCCGCCTCGATCTCGACCAGGCAGTCGACCAGCCGACCGCGGCTCACGGTCAGGGCACGACCGGCCATCCGCACCGTCGTCGCCGGTGGGGCAACCCACTTCGCGGTCAGGGTCGGGCCCCGACTGCACGGGCGGGTGCGGCTCAGCGGACGCACCGTGCTGCGCGTGACCGGCAGGCACCCGGCCGGGATCGCCATCTCCTTCACCACCCATCCCACCGTCGCCTCCCGAGCCGAACCGCATCGACCGTCGAACATGTCGGTCAGCGTCGCCGCCGGCACCCCCGCCGGCACCTACGCGCTTCGGGTTCGGGCCCGCCGACCCCACCGCGGCGGCAGCACCGTGGTCAGGCTGAACGTCGTCAGCCGATCCCCGTCCGTTCCGCCGCCCGAACCTACCCCTCGGGCGCCTACCCCTCCGGCGCCGCCGCCCGTCGCGCCGGACGCGTTCACGATCGCCGGCGACCTGCCGGAGCTCCTGACGCCCGGCACAAGCGCGCCGCTTGATCTCTCGCTGACCAACCGGGAACCCTTCGACCTCGCGATCTCCGACCTGACGGTGACGGTGGCGAGCGTCAGCGCGCCGCGTTCCGATCCGAGCCGCCCCTGCGGCGTCGCCGACTTCTCGGTCGACGGGTTCTCCGGCCCGGCGGGCTTCACGTTGCCGGCGTCGACCACGATGAGCCTCGGCGAACTCGGCTTTGCCTCGTCCGAATGGCCGCGGATCTCGATGCTCGAACGGTCGACCAACCAGGACGGCTGCAAACAGGCCTCGCTGAGTCTCTCCTTCTCCGGTTCCGCCACGGAAGCGACGCTGTGAGGCGCTCCCTTTCTAGCCGCGGCGTCGGCACGGCGATCACGATCGCGATCGTGATCGGCCTCGCGGCAGGCGCCCTCGCCTACTGGATCGGCCCGAGCAACGGATCGGCGACGACCGTGCTTGCCGACACCCAGCCACTGAGCCTGGGACCCGGCACCCCCACCGCCACCATGTACCCAGACCCGGGTCACAAAGCGACCGTCTCGATAACGGCCAGCAACCCCAACGCCTACTTCGTCCATATCGGCTCGCTGATCCTCGACGCGGGGACCCCCGAGCCCTTCGTGGTGGACGCCGCCCACGCTGGCTGCGACGTCTCAGTGCTCGGCTTCGTCCCCCAGGACAACGAAGGCGCGGGTTGGTCGGTCCCACCTCGGATCGACTCGAGCGACGGCACCCTGACGATCAACCTGCTCTCGGCGATGTCCATGGGTGTCGAAGCCGCCGGCGCCTGTCAGGGCGCGACCTTCACCGTCAGCCTGGAAGCGCGGACCGCGAACCTGAAAGGGCAGAAATGATGCGGAGGGCGCTTCTCGCGTGCCTGCTTGCGATCGCGGTGCTGAGCGGACTGGGGTGCCAGGCTGCGCTCGGCTACTGGAGCGGAGAAGACAGCCCCGGCTCCGGTAGCGGCACCGCCGAGGCCGCGGCCCTCCTCCGGGGGGACCCGCCGATCGCGACCGAGGTCGGCTCGTCGACCTCCGTCCTCCTCAAATGGGGAGGCAGCTACCTCAGCAACGGCGTGCCCGCGAGCGGTTACATCGTCAAGCGATACCAGAGGATGACCGCCGTCGAAGAGACCCTCGGGGCAGGCTGCAGCGGCACGGTCGCCGCCACGACCTGCACCGAGACCGAAGTGCCCGTCGGCGACTGGGAATATTCGGTGACCCCGACGGTCGGCTCGAACTGGCGGGGGCCCGAAAGCGTCAGGAGCGGTCATGTCAACACCGGCTCGGGCTTGATGACTCTCGCCACCGTTCTGTTTGGCGGCACCGTCGCTCCCCTGCCGGCGCTGGTGACCGGGACGATCTCCGGCTTCGCGCCGAACGCGGAAGTCAGCTTCCTGCTCGACGACTCGGTGCCGCTGGAAGGCACGCCGCCCAGCGTCGAAGCCGACGGGACAGCGGCGATCTCCGTGACGTTGCCGGCCGGGATAAGCGACGGTCCACACTCGCTGAGCGCCGTCGCTGAAACCACGGTGGCCGACGCCGGCATCCTCGTCGACAACACGCCACCGACGATCGCGGTCACCCTCGACCCGGTCCCCAACGCCGCCGGCTGGAACTCGACCTCCCCCGTCCACCTCCAAGGCACGTTCGACGACGGCGATGGGTCCGGCGTGGCCAACGTCAAGTACAGCGAAGACGGCAGCGATCCGAGGAGCTCGCCGACGGCGAAAGTCCTCACGGCCGGCGCGGTCGGCCAGGTCTCCGTCTCGACCACGACGACCTTCAAGTTCGTCATCGTCGACAACGCCGGCAACGAGTCGGCGGTGCAGACCCAGGAGGTCAAGATCGACACCACCCCTCCGAATTTCACCGTCAGCATCGCCGACGTCGAAGGCGGCGCCTACCAGGCGTCCGGCAACACCGAAACCGGTGAACCCGGGATCGGCTATTACCGCGGGGTGGATGCCGGCTCGATCCGCTTCCTCGTCACCCCGCTCCCGCTCGGAGGGTCGCCGGTGGTGGTGGCCGGCTTCTCCAAACTGCCGGCTGAAGCGGTCGGCTTCTCGCTTGACCCGACCTCGGTGACGACGCCGACGGGCGGTCCCTTCCTCTCCAACCCGTTGAGCTGGGTCGCCGGCACGACGAGCACCGCGTCGGGGACGATCAGCCTCGCCGACGAAGCCGGCAACACGATCGGCGGATCGGGGTCGCTCGTCGACGACTCCACCTCGCCCGCGGGCGGCTCGGTCGAAGCCGGTGGCCTGGTCGGGACCGGTGGGCGCTACTCGACCTCGCTGACCCTCAGCCTCAACCTCGCCAAGGGCACCGACACCGGCTCGGGCCTGGCCGACGGCAGCGGCCCCAGCGACGTCCCGGCGAGGCTGCTGCGCGCCTCGGCCCCGCTGAGCTCCGACGGGGTCGCCAACGGGAGCTGCGGGGCCTACTCGGCCTTCACCCAGGTGGGCGGCGACAGACCGCCCGCCAGCCTCACCGACACGGTTCCCACCGACAACACCTGCTACCGCTACCACTACCTCGTCTCCGACCACGTCGGCAACATCGCCGCCTACGCCGACGAAGACATCAAGGTGCAGACGACCGCGGCGCCGACGCTGAGGCCGACCGACGCGGTGCTGACGCCGGTCACCGACCCCGCCTGGCAGTCGGTCTCGGGCTCGACCGTCTTCTACAACCCCGCACAGGCGGGCAGCTTCAACGTCGAATCCACGGCCAGCGCACCCTACGCCGGGATCGCCCAGATGAGCTTCCCGGCGATCGCCGGCTTCAACGGCGGCGGCGTCCGCACCACGCCGGTCAGCGCCAACAACTTCAGCAGCGCCTACACCTGGGCGGCCAACGGCTCCAGCGCCTCCCCCGGCGCCCAGGCGCTGAGCGCGACCAACAACCTCGGGCAGGTCGCGACCAACGACACCGCCTTCGCCGTCGTCAAGGATGCGCTGGGTCCCAGCGGCGGGTCGGTGGAAGTAGGTGGGCTGACCGGGACGGGGGGCCGCTACTCGACCTCGACCACGCTCAGCGTCGCCTTCGGGCCCGGCGCCGACGCCGGGTCGGGACTCGCTGCGAGCGGGGCGCAGCTGCTCCGCGCCTCGGCGCCGCTCACCTCGGACGGGACGGCCAACGGCGCCTGCGGGTCCTTCGGCCCCTACGTGCTGGTCGCCAACGACCCCTTGACGCCGAAGAGCGACTTCGTCCCGGCCGACCGCACCTGTTATCGCTACGAGTACCTCGTCCACGACAGGGTCGGCAACCAGACCATCTACACCAGCGGCGAAGTCAAGGTCGACGCGACCGCGCAGGCGGCGCCCGTGCTCAGCTTCGCCGCCCTCATCAACGCCTACTGGAGCGGCACCGGGACGACGGTGTTCTATCGGCCGGGCGCCGCCAGCGGCGGCTTCCAGGTAAGCGCCGGCGCCCCCGACCCCGCCGCCGGCACGAGTTACGCGTTCCCCGTCCTGCCCGCCGGTTGGAGCGGCAGCTCGGCTGGCGTGGTCACCCAGGCCTACAGCTGGAGCGCCGCCAACCCGACCGCGCCCAGCGGCGCCCAGATCGTCACCGCGACCAACAACGCCGGCTCGGTCGCGACGAGCAGCTTCACCGCGACCCTCGACTCCATAGCGCCGGTAGGCGGCAGCGTCTCATACGCCAACGGCTCAAGCACCGCGAGTACGGCGAGCATCGTCCTCGTCGCCGCAACCGACTCCGGTTCGGGCATCGGCGCCGCGATTCTCCAGCGCTCCTCGGCGCCGCTCTCGGCCGGGGCCTGCGGCAGCTTCGGCGCCTTCTCGACGATCGTCATGAGCCCCGTCTCGCCGGTCTCGAACCCGGTCACCGCGCCCAACTGCTACCAGTACCGCTACGTGGTCACCGACAACGTCGGCAACCAGGCGATCTTCGGGAGCGCCAGCGTCCTCAAGGTGGAAGTCGCGCTGACCAACTCGATCACCATGAGCAGCCCGGTCGGGGCCTATCTGAGCGCAGGCCAGATCTACTTCAACAGAACGTCATCGGGGTCATTCGCCCTCGTCGACGCGCTCACCGGCGGCGCTGGGCCGGCGTCCGTCACCTACCCGGCGGTCGAATCGGCGGGCTGGACGCACGCCGCCGAGACCGTGACCGCGCCGTCCGGCGGCCCCTACGCCTCGAGCGCCTTCTCCTGGAAAAAACAGCCAAACACTCCGGGAAGCTATACGGTCAGCGGCAGGGACAGCCTCGGCGCGGTGAGCAACACCGCGCTCACCTTCGTCAACGACGAATCAGGGCCGAGCGGCGGCAGCGTCGCCTATCTCAACGGCACGGTGGCGGTCCTCTCGGTCCCGGTGACGACCGTCAACGGGACCGACTCCGGCTCCGGGGTCAACGCCGCGGCCGGGATCCTTATGCGCGACGAGACCGAACTGAATACGACGACCGGCGTCTGCAAGAAATTCCCGGGAAAATTCACCACGATTGTGACCCGGGTCGGCGGTGCCGACACCTCGGTCGCCAACGCCCGCTGCTACCAGTACCGCTACATCGCCTCCGACAACGTCGGAAACAAGACCACCTATACCTCTTCAAACGTCGTCAAGGTCAATACCGCGGGACCGTAGGTGACCCCGGCGTCACCGGCCCCAGCGGCGCAGTGGCCGTACTTCAAGCCCTTCTGCGGGCCAACGTCATCGGCCCGGATCCGCGCTGGAAGGCCGCGGCGTCGGACGGCACTTGTGGCGTGCCTGACGATCGGCGTCAGCGCTCTGGTCTGCAGGAGCGGCGAAGGCTGGCGCAGGCGGATCCTCCTCATGGCTTCCTTTCGGCCTCCCGCCCCTATATCGACCGCGTTTTCCAGGGCTACCCGCCGTAGGGGAAGTTGGGGACGTTTGAAGAAATCGTGGATGTTTGGAGAAGTTAGGGATGTTTTGCACCTCTGCCATGGGGATTTTGGGCACGGCTACGTACTGATCCCGGTCGGAAGGTGCGCAAAAACCCGGATGGCGGAGGCGCCTTTTGGACTTAGGTTCTCGGGATGAAGACCTGGACAGCCGGGGAATCGAGATTTGCAAGGAGATGAGCATGAACGGAGCTCGCTTGAGCCGGTCGTCGTCCATCCTCGTCTGCAGCGTCTTGGCGCTGTGCATCGCGTTAGCTCTCCCGGTCGGCGCCCAGGCAGCCACGGCGATCGGCCTCGGAACCGCCGATAGCTACGCGGTCCTCGGCGGCTCGGGTGTCACCAATACCGGCCCCACGGTGCTCAACGGCGACCTCGGAACCTGGCCGACCGCGTCCGTCACCGGCTTCGGCGGCGCGCCCAACGGGACCGTGAACGGGGCGACCCATCAGGCCGACGCTGCCGCGGCGCAGGCCCAGGCGGACCTGACGACCGCCTATGACAACGCCGCCGGCCAGGGACCGGCCAACACGCTGGCCACCGAGCTGGGTGGCCAGAGCGTCACTCCCGGCGTCTACAAATCTCAGTCGGGAACCTTCGGGATCACCGGGGCGCTGACGCTCAACGCGGAGGGCAACCCGAACGCGGTCTTCATCTTCAAGACCGCCAGCACCCTGATCAGCGCCTCGGCCTCACGGGTCAACCTGATCAACGGCGCCCAGCCCTGCAACGTCTCCTGGAAAGTCGGCTCCTCGGCGACCCTCGGCACCAGCTCGGCCTTCGTCGGCAACATCCTCGCCCTGCAGTCGATCTCCGTGAACAACGGCGTCTCCGTCAACGGAAGGCTCCTCGCTCGCAACGGGGCGGTCACCCTGATCAACGACACGGTCACGCGAGCCGCCTGCACAAGCGCTTCCCCCGAAGGCGGTGGCGGTGAAGGCGGTGGCGGCGGTGGCAAAAAAGGCGGCGGTGGCAAAACGGGCAACGGTGGTAAGACGGGCAGCGGCGGCCCGACTGTGCAGATCAACGGGGTCCCGGGCGGCGGCGGTGGCGGCAGCGGTGGTGGTGGAGGGGGCTCCACTTGTGTCGATCACGCGTTCAGGGTGACCTTCAGGGTCCACGACTCGGTCGGGCTACGACGGGTCAAGGTCTTCCTCGACGGCAGGCTGATCAAGCGCACCGCCGCCAAGCAGTTCTCCGTCAGAGTCGGGGTCGCGGGGCTGCGCAGGGGGAAAACCACGATCCGAGTGGTGGCCGTGGACAAAAACGGTCGTCGCGACGTCGAGCGCCGGACTTTCCGCCACTGCGCAAGGGCCGCAACGGGACACCCGCAGTTCACCGGCTGAGGTCGGTCGGTGCGATGAATGGCCTCGGACGGTCGGTGGCCCTCCTCGTTCTGCTTGGCGGGTTGATGCTGCCGACAACGGCGGACGCCGGCGCCGGCCCGGGAGTCACGGCCGGCGCCGCTTTTCCCGACCTCACCTCGGGCACCGTGCTGCTATCCAATGAACGGACGTTCGCCCGCTGGGCGCACCCGGTCGGCCGCGCGCCGATTCGCTGGGCGCCGAGAAAGGGCGCGGGGAAGATCGAGGCGACCCATCTCCTCACCGAGGACGGCTTCCCCGAGGTCTACCTTGCGCTGCGGAGTTGGAGAGATCGGGAAGGCCACAGCTGGGTCGAGGTTCGCATCCCGATGCGGCCGAACGGGCGGATCGGATGGGTCCGCCGCTCCGCCCTCGGTCCCCTCTATCGAGTGCGGACCCTGCTGATCGTCGATCGCCGCGCCCTTCGAGCCACCCTCTACCGGCTCGGCCGTCCGGTCTGGAGCGCGCCGGTCGGCATCGGCAAGCCGAGCACCCCAACCCCCGCCGGGCACTTCTGGATTCGGGAGAAGTTCAGGACCCACGCGCCCGCGGGCCTCTACGGGCCAGTGGCCTTCGGCACCAGCGACTACTCCGTCCTCAGCGACTGGCCTGGAGGCGGGGTGATCGGCATCCACGGCACCAACGATCCGTCCCTGGTTCCCGGCCGGCCCTCCCACGGCTGCATTCGCCTGCGCAACGCTGCGGCCCGGCGGCTATGGAGCCTGACGCCGGTGGGCACGCCGCTCCTGATCGGTCGCGCGGCCCGATTCCTCGGCACCCATTCGGCACCTGGTCTGTCGGGGAGCGCAGTGGTGCCGAGACCTGTGGCCGCGTCGCGGCGAGCCGATTGAGCGGAAGCCGAAGTAGTTCGGAGGCTCCTTCGGCCAGCCTCCTGGTTTTGCGGGGGGAGCGGGATCTCGGGCGCCCGCACCGTCTGCCCTCGAGCTTGTCGCCATGTGGGGCCGGCAGCCCGCCGACGAACTTGTCGACCTCGCGCCACGCCTCGCCGACCGTCTGCCCTGCCTATCAGCAGGATCTTCTGAGCCAGCTCGTGCGTGCCGAGAGGGACGGCTTTCTGCGGGGCGATCACCGCGCATCTTCGTTGTCGAGGGCGCCGGCAGATGCGCTGGCAAAATCTCCTTTGCAGAAACGGAGACGGCGTGAGACATTCTCCCAATGCGATGCCTGATCGCAGCCCTCGCGGTAACCGGCCACGCTGCGCTGGCCCCGGAGCCCGGCGTGCCCGGCTGGGCGCTACCGCCGGCCTTCTTCGAGAACTTTCCGGTCGTGCCGGGGGCGCGCTTCGACGGCAGCTGCTCGGTTGGGCCGTCGCCGTGAGCCGGGCCTCGGCGATTGACCTGAAATCGGGGCTCATTCCCCGTTGCCTCGTCCCAACGCTGTTCGCCGCCGCGTTGCTGCTCGCGAGCGTCGCCTCTTCGCCCAGCTCGGCTGAAGCAAGATCGCCGTCAACGGTCGACCGCGCCCAGCCAAAGCTCACGCCTGTCATCGAGTCGGTCCTGTCGACACCACGCTGGTACAAGGGGGACGACGGTCGCTTTCACCTCGAGTATGAGCTGGAGTTGACGAACACTCTCCTGCTGCCGATCGAGGTCAGCTCCGTGGAGGTTGTCGACTCCGACGGAAGGCGCCGTGCGAGGTTTTCAGGGGCGCGGCTAAAGGCGGCGATGAGTCTTCTCGGAACTCCGGAAGTGCCGACGAAGACGCTTCCGCCCTCGAGCGTCGGGATCGCCTGGATCGACCTCAGCTTCCCGACGAAGAAGGCGATCCCGAGGCGAATCAAGCACCGCATAACCGTCGACCTTGGCTCCGAACTTCCTGGAGTCGGACAGTTCATCGCCGACACGGGGGCGCCGGCCCTCGTTGCCCGCCAGGACCCCACGGCGCTCGCACCTCCTTTGCCTGGCGGGCGTTGGGTGACGATCGTCGGTCCTCATCGCCGTGCTATCTACCCCGTCAACGGGCACCTTCGTCTCGGGCAGCGCTTCGCGGTTGATTTCTCGGCTCGGCTTGACCGTCAGGGTCGCACCCACGTCGGCGATCCGAACCTGAACTCCAGCTACTTCAACTACCGGCAGCCGGTCCTGGCGGTCGGTGCGGGGGTTGTGGTTGCCGCGGTCGATCGCCTTCGAGACCAAGTCCCCAATCACAAGCTGCCGGTCAGTGTCTCCGAGGCGGATGGCAACCACGTGATCATCCGGCTGCGCGACGGTGTCTTCGCGGCCTACGGTCACCTCGCGCCTGGCAGCGTGCGGGTGCACCGGGGTCAACGGGTGCGCGCGGGGCAGGTGATCGGAAGGCTGGGCAACTCCGGCAACTCCGGAGGGCCGCATCTGCACTTCCAGCTGATGGGACGCCCGTCCTTCGTCGACGCCGATGGCCTGCCGTTCGTCCTTGACCGCTTCCGCCTCGACGGGCGGGTACCTTCGCTCGAAGCTTTCATCGACGCCGACGCCGATCCCGCGGCGCCGCCTGTGTCGTATCGCCGTTCCAAGGTCCCGATGCGGCGCCTTCAGGGGCTCACCGGCCTCGAGGTTGTGTCGTTCGGGAAGCGATCGCAGCGGTCTCGGGAATCAAAGCGCGCGGGCGCAGGGCGTGGCTTCACGAAACTGGTGAAGATCTCTGACGGTCGCAAGCTGCTCTTGAGATGTCGTGGCAGGGGTCATCCGACGGTCATCCTGATTTCCGGCTTTCGTGGCGCTTACGACGACTGGACGCACGTAGTCCCCGGTCCCGGCGACGAACCTCGGCCGAGCAGTTCGTCGGTCTTTCCGCGGGTGGGCAGGTTCACTCGAGTCTGCGCCTACGACCGTCCCGGGACCGTCGACTTCAGCGGGGTCATAACCCCATCGACTCCGGTTCGACAGCCGACGACGGCGGCGGATGACGTTGCCGACCTGCACGCGCTCCTGAACGCCGCGAGCGTGCCCGGACCCTACGTCCTCGTCGCCCACTCCTTGGGAGGGATGATCGCCTACCTCTACGCGAGCGAATATCCGGGCGAGACGGCGGGTTTGGTTCTCCTCGACCCCGGCTCGGTGTATCTGAAGACGGCTTTGAAGCCGGGCCAATGGGCCAGGTTCGTGCGCCGTGGCCGAATGCTGGGCAAGCCGAGGACGCTCGAGGCGGCCGACTACGAACGCAGCGTCGACGCCGCTCTCGCTGCGCCTGCCGTGCCTCGAGTGCCGTCCGTGGTCCTGACCTCAGACCACCGCTTCGACTTCGGTGCCGGGCCGGGAACCTGGCGAGCCTGGAGGGTCGCCCAAAACCGGCTCGCAACCAACCTGGGCGCCAGGCACATCGCCGACACCAACAGCGGCCACTACATCGCCGGGGAAAGGCCTCGCTTGGTGATCGGGCAGGTCCGCGGGATCGTCGGAGCCGCCCGCGCCGGGACCCCCTAGATTTCATGCGGGGCCAGCAGCCCGCCGATCAAGTCGTCGACCTCGGTCCATCTCTCGTCGACGGTCTCCGCCTTGGCCATCAGCGGGACACGCCCGGGGTGGGACACCGGGCAAGGTTCCCCCAGCTACGCTTGCAATCCCGGCGCCTTGGCGGAGTGGCTACGCAGCGGCCTGCAAAGCCGTTTACACCGGTTCGATTCCGGTAGGCGCCTTCGGCTCTGGCAAGCGGCTTACGGCTTGCCAGAGCGGTTTGGGCGGGGTCGGCTACTCGGTCGAAATCCGGCTGAATCCGGTTGTCCGGGTGGCACGAGGGTGGCACAGCAGCAGCGCACCGGCTGACTCTCGATACGACCGACCGGCGCATCATCCTGTCTGACCGTGGCATCCGCGAAGAAGGAACTCAAGGAGATCATGCGCGAGGCCGAACGCCAGGGATGGCGGGTTGGCAAGACCAAGAGAGGCCACCCGCAATTCTTCGTGCCGGACGGCGAAAACATCGTCACGGCATCCGGGACGCCGAGCGACCATCGGTCGATTGACAACCTCGTTGCGAGGCTGAGGCGCTACGGTTTCAAGTGGAAAGGGCGGTGACCAGAGGAATGGACGACATCTACGAGGCATGGCACCGGGACCTGGGTCACGCCGAGTATCGGATCACGATCACGATGGCTGGCTACGGCACCGACGAGGATGCCGCCGACGCCCTGCTGGAGGCTTTCCTGGCGAAGCACCCTGAGACCGGCCCGGTCGTATCGCAGAACCGCGCGGCCGACACGATTTCGGTGACGTTCTCTCTGAAAGCGGGTGGCCAGGAGCATGCCCTCAAGCTCGGCCAGGTCGTGTGGGCCGAGGGTGGGGCGACGTCTGGCCTTGAGCCCACGCGCGTTGTGCGCGCTGAGATCGAGCCAGTGGCGCAGGCAGCCGAGGATCAGACCCAGACCGGCGAGCACGTACCGGCGTAGCGGTGCGTCGGCCGGGGAGAATCGGTCAGACGCGAATCCGAGACGGTGCCCTGAGTGCGCTCAGGGCACCAGTTGCAAGCACCGGCACCAGCGAGACCCGTGTCGCTCTCGGCGACAGCAGCGACCCTTGATGCCTCGCCGCTGAACACCCTTCGCTCCTGCAAAGCCGTTACACCGGTTCGATTCCGGCAGGCGCCTTTCCTGTAGATCGGCTGATCGGGAACTTTGGCAAGGGACAGCCCGCGTCCACGATCCGCAACGCGATCAGGCCGCTGCAGGCGATGGCCTTGCCGAGAGCTGGTTGCTCCTCTCCCTGTTCGTGCCGACCGCGATACGGTTCGCGGCCGGCCGTTCGATACGAGTTGTCGACCTGCTGGTGGCTACTTGCTGGGGACCAGGCCCGACTTGCAGCTATTCGAATGGCGAATCAGCAGGCGGTCGATGAAGACGGCCGAGTCGTACTGGCGGTCGCCCTGATCGAACAGCGACAGGTAGAGCAGCCTCTGGCCCGGCTTGACCGGGGTCGAGGCTCGCAGCTTGCCGGTCGCTGCGTCATAGGTCGTGCCCTTCGCAGCGGCTCGAGACACCTTGGCGATGCCGGCGGCATTTACGCTGATGATGTCATTGCCGTTGCGGGTCGTCGCGAAGTCGTTCGGCGCGGAAATCGTCGGGCTCTGATTCCCAGAGGCATCCCAACTCGGCGAGTGGCCCAGTTCAGCGATGAAGGCGTCGTTGTATTCGGTGCCGACGAACTCAGGGAACTCGTCGGAGAGGAACTTGAAGCGAAACGAGAGGCAGTTGGCGCCGTTGGGCACCTTGACCCGGATCCGCCAGATGGTGACGTCCCTGGCGCCGCGGGTCTTGGTGCCGCCGTCCATGCACCCGGTCGACCCTGAGTTGTTCTTGCGGGTCGCGAAATGGGCGCAACCGGTGGAGAGGATCGCGAAGGACCCACCCTTGCGTGGGAACCCGGCGATGCTCCTGGTCGTCGTCGCCACCGGGTCGTTCCCAGGCGGCACGGTGACGAACTTGGCCTGCACAAGCTTCTTGTCGTTGCCTTCGAAGATGGACCGGGCCAGCTTGGTGGCACCCTTATTGGAGCGCGAGACCGGCTTGATTGGATGCTTCCCCGTTCCAGCAAGCGCGGCGGCGCCGAGGCCGATGGTCAGAATGCCCAGCGCGGCGAAAACGGTGATTAGCGTGCGCAGCGGTCGCCTCCGCCCTCGCCTTGGATTCTCAACCTGTTTCATGGGATTCCCTTCGTTGACATGTGGACGCGGCCGAATTGACGCGTCCTGAATCGGCTTGGGCAGATTTGGTTTCTGGGCGAACTCCATGCGATTTCAGTCTGCGTCGGCATGCGAGCCGCAGACCAGGTAACCCGCTCAATTGACTACCACTTGAGGCGAGAACATCGGAGACGATGCGCGCGCACCTTGCTTCGCGCAGTTCTTGCAGTTCCGCGACCTGGCCGAAAACCACGTCGACTGGAAACGAATCAACAGCGGGTGAGGAAACACCCAGCTCGATCGTCACTTCTGCGTCCCTCAGGTACATCGGCGCTCCAGTCGATTGGCTTCCGTCGAACAAGTGACGTCACCAAGGTCTGGAGCAACGCGCAACCCAACCATACACCCGAGCTGCCGCTGAGCCTATGAGGGGGGCACGCTGAGGCCCTACGGGCGCCCGGGGGTCACCGCCGCCCCATCGAGCTTGCCGTCGATGAGATCGTGGGCGACATCGCCGAGGCGACGGTTGTGATTCCTCGCGTAGACACGCATGCGAGCAAATGCGACGTTGACACTGATGTCCGCGCGCTCCGCCAGCACGCCCTTGGCTTGCTCGATCAAGACGCGGCTGCTCAACGCGCCCTGGAGCTGCTTCACGACCCCGTGTGCCGCGCGCACTGTGCGCTCCTGCAGTAGGGCCACCGCCGCGATGTCGGCCATGCCCTGTCCCAAAAGCACATCCTCGTCGGGAAGGAGTCCGGCTTCGGCACGGAACAGGTTCAGGCCACCGATCGTCTTACCGTGCACGCGCATCGGCACCGCGTGCACCGAGCGAAACCCCATCCTTATCGCGGTCGGGGCGAACAGCGGCCAGCGCTCCTCTTCCTTCGCCAAGTCGACGCTGGAGACGACCTCGCCGCGGTGATGGCAGTCGAAACACGGCCCCTCTTCGGCCTGGGACTGCAGTAGCTCCAGCGCGTCCGTGCGCTCGCTCGAGGAGGCGATCACCCGTAGCCTGCCCGCGGCATCGACCAGCAGGAGGCCCGCCTCGACGCAGTCGAGCAGAGCGACGCAATGCTCGGCCAGCCGGTGCTGGAACTCAACCACATCGAAATCTTCGACCATGGTGTCCGCGAGGTCGACGAAGGTCTCGACAATCCGCTGCTCTCGCGTCATCGACTCGATCTTAGGAGGCTTCGTGCGCGTCCGCTCATATTGACACGTCCAGGCGCAGGCGCCGCGAGACGACGGCGCCGGCCACCTCTCTCAGCGACAGGTCGTTGGCAAAGGAATGGGCCCGCAGCAGCACGAATGCGTCGTCCAAGGGGACACCAAGCTGGGCCGAGACCATCCCTGTCGCCTGGTGGACCGAGGCCCAATGCGGCGGCTCCTTCGCCAGCTCCGTGTCCAGGCCGTCGGTCGGAGCCCCCGCCTGGGCCTCCAGGATCGCGTGGGCTGCGACGTCGGCGAGCACCAACCCCCGAGCCAACTCCTCTGCCGAGAGAGAGCCTGGGCGGTTGCGATAGAGCACTAGGACGCCGATCCGAATGGCACCGATCTGCAGGGGCAGCGCGAACACGCCGCGCACGCCCGCTTTCACGGCGACCTCTGCGAACATCGGCCAGCGAACCACCGCCGGTTCGGCCAGGTTCACCTCCAGCACCGGCTCCCCACTCGTCCAGGCATCCACGCATGGTCCCTGGCCCAAAGTGAGCTGTAGCTCCTGCACCAGCTCGACGCCGGGCTCGGAGACACCGGCGGTCCCGCGCAGATCTCCCTCGACGATCAAAGAGAGCCCGGCGCCGTCGAGGGAGAGCAACTCCACCGCGGCCGAGCAAACCCGATCGATCACCGGAGCCGAGCCACCGGCTGCCATCGCTGCAAGAACCAGGCTCAGGCGATCGGTTGGCACAGTCACAGACGTTACGTCGATCTGTCTCACCGTGGCATTCGTGAAGAAGGAACTCAGGGAGATCATGCGCGAGGCCGAAAGGCAGGATGGGCGCGTGGGCAAGGGCATCTGTCAGGCTGGGATCGATGAGCGCCGCGACCGAGCCCGCCAGCGCGACGGCCGGCCAGATTCCCGAGGACCAGGTGATCGTCCTCTTCGGGGCGACCGGCGACCTGGCGAAGCGCAAGCTGCTGCCAGGGATCTTCCACCTCGCCCAGGTCGGGCTGATGCCGCGCGGGTTCCGCATCCTCGGCACCGCCCGGCGTGGGCTCTCCGACGGGGAGTTCCGCGAGCTGGCGCGCGAGGCGGTCGAGGACTCGGGCCGTCGCTCGCCCTCGCGGGAGGCCTGGGAGCGGTTCGCCGAGCACCTGCGCTTCGTCGGCATCGGCGACGGGCTGGAACCGCTGGCCGAGGCGGTGGGTGAGGCCCGCGACGAGCTCGGCGAGGGTGCCCGCGTCCTGCATTACCTCTCGCTGCCGCCGCGGGCGGCCGTGGAGACGGTCCGCGCGCTCGGCGACTTCGGCCTCGGCACCGACGCCAAGGTGATCACCGAGAAGCCGTTTGGCGTCGATCTCGCCTCGGCCCGCGAGCTGAACTCCTGCCTGCTCTCGGTCTTCGGCGAGCAGGACATCTTCCGTATCGACCACTACATCGGTCGCGAGGCGGTGCAGAACCTGCTGGCGATGCGCTTTGCCAACGGCATGTTCGAGCCGGTCTGGAACCGCAACCACATCGACCATGTGCAGATCGACATTCCCGAGACGCTCTCGATCGGGATGCGGGGCGACTTCTACGAGGACACCGGCGCCTTCCGCGACATGATCGTCACCCACCTGTTCCAGGTCCTCAGCTTCGTCGCGATGGAGCCGCCCACCTCGCTCGACCCGAAGCCGCTGACGGCCGAGCGGGAGAGGGTCTTCGACTCGATGTCGCCGCTCGACGCCGCCGCCGTGGTCCGCGGCCAGTACGAGGGCTACCGCGAGGAGGACGGCGTCGCCGCCGACTCCGACAACGAGACCTTCATCGCCCTGCGCGCCCTCGTCGACAACTGGCGCTGGGACGGCGTCCCGTTCTACCTGCGCTCGGGCAAGCGGATGGCCGAGAACCGCCACCTGCTGACCGTCGCCTTCAGGCAGCCGCCACGCCACATGTTCCCGCTCGACTCCACCAACATGGCGGAGGGCTTCGGGCACGACCATCTCACCTTCGAGCTGGGCGATCCGGGCAGCATCTCCGCCTCCTTCCTCGCCAAGGTGCCGGGCCCGACCCTGCACCTCGGCCAGGCGCACATGCGCTTCAGCTACGCCGACAGCTTCGGCGGCGCCGAGCAGGCACTCGACGCCTACGAGCGGCTGATCCACGACGTGATGCTCGGCGACCGCACGCTGTTCACGACCTCGCAGGGGATCGAGCGGCTGTGGCAGATCTCTCAACCGCTGCTCGACGACCCGCCGCCCATCCAGCCCTACGCGACCGACAGCTGGGGGCCGGCCGCGATCGACGAGCTGATCGCGCCGAACCACTGGCATCTGCCGAGCCAGCACCTCGGCTGAGCGGATCGGTAAATTCAGGCCCGAGGGCGCATAGCTCAGTTGGGAGAGCGCCGCCTCGACAAGGCGGAGGTCGCTGGTTCGAGCCCAGCTGTGCCCATCGATTCAGTCAAGTCGCGAGCCGAGCTGCTCCGGTCCTCTAGGCTCGCCGCCTCGTGATCGCGACCTACGCAGCGGTCCTGGCGGTATGCGCCGCCTCGCTTGCCATCGGGCAGGCGGCGCTGGCTCTCTGCGGGGCGCGGGAGTGGTCATGGCTGTCGCCCGCCGTCGGCCTCGGCCTGCTCGCCGCGATCTGCTGGGCGACGGTCCGGCTGGCCGGGCACGGGGTCGTCTCGGCGATCGTCGTGGCGATCCTGGTCGTCGCCGCCTCGCTCTATCTGCGGGGGCGGGTCGAGGGTGGGGGGGACGCATTGCGGTCGGGGGCCCCAGTCGCGGTGGTCGCACTCCTCGTCGCCTCGCTGCCGTTCGCGGTGGAAGGCCACTTCGGCATCCTCGGCACCGGCTTCAACCCGGACATGTCCCAGCACCTCTTCGCCGCCAACCACCTGTCCCACGGCATCGGCTCTCAACTCCAGCACCAGGGCTACCCGCTGGGCCCGCACGCGATCGTCGTCGCCTTGAACAGGGGTTTTGGAATCGGCCTGGTCCAGGGCTTCACCGGTCTCACCGTGGCGATAGCCGTCATCGCCCCCCTGACCGCGCTGGCGGCTTTCGCCGACCACCCTCCGACCCGCCGCGTCCCAGCGGCCCTCCTGGTGGGCCTCCCCTATCTGGTCGCCTCCTATTACGCCCAGGGTGCCTTCAAGGAGCTGGCCCAAGCACTCCTCGTCCTGGCCTTCGTCCTCGCCCTGCGCGAGTCCACCCGCGCCTGGCGCGACCTACCGCTCCGCTACGTCCCAGCAGCTCTGATCCCAATAGGAAGCGTCTACGTCTACAGCTTCCCGGGCCTCATCTGGCTGGCGGCCGTCGCAGCGATCTGGGCGGCACTGGAATGGTGGGGGGGTAGACACTCCGCATCTCGCGCGGGTGGCGTCGAGGGGGGGTCCGCCGCGGCGCGGCGTCCTCTTTTCCGCCCCGACCACGACCTCGGACGGCCCCCCGACTCTCCAGGCGGAAAACCCAGCAACGCGGCGGACCCCCCCTCGACGACAGGACCCGCGCGCCTGGGCGCCGCGTCCCTAGCCCTCCTCGTCTTCGCCGTCGGCACCCTCCCCGAGCTGGGCCGCATGATCGACTTCCGTCACTTCGAGACCTTCGACCCCAACGGCCCCGGCCTCGGCAACCTGTTCGGCCAGATCTCGCCCTTCGAGGCGCTCGGCATCTGGCCCTCGGGCGACTTCCGGCTCGCCCCGGGCGACGGCGCCGTCCCGGCCGTCGTCTACTACCTGGGCGCCGCCTTCGCCACCGTGCTGCTGCTCTACGGCCTCGCCCGCTGCGTGCGCCGCCGCGAGCGGGCGATCCTCGCCGGGGCGATCGCCGTCGCCACGCTCTACGCCGCCGCCCGGATCGGCGGCACCCCCTACACCGCCGCCAAGGCCCTGGAGATCGCCGCCCCAATTCTCACGCTCACGATCCTGCTGTCCGCCGCGTCCTTCTGCGGCACTCTCGGCGGCGCGCCTGGCCCTGATGGCCGCCTACGCTGTCTCGCCGCGGCCGGCTGCTCGCTGCTCGCCTTCGCCAATGCGCCGGTCGGGCCGACCTCCTACTCGCCGGCGCTGACCGGGCTGCGGCCGCTGGTCGCATCCGGCTCGGTGCTCGTGCTCGCCCCGGACACGCTGCTCGCCGACGAACACGGCGACCGCTACATCGCCTGGGAGCTGCGCGGCGCCCGCGTCTGCGTCGAGCCGGCCGGCGCGGCCGGAGGCGCCCCGCCCGCCGGCGTCCGCTTCTTCGTCACCTTCGGCGACTCCACCGCGGCCCCGTTCCGCGGCCTGGCCCTGCGCCGCGCCGCGGGCCCCTACCTGCTCTGGGAGCGCCGCACCCCGGCCGCCGGCCGCAGCCCGTGTCCGCTGGTCGCCGTGCGTCAGGCCCGCGCCGGCGCAGAGTGAGCGAGTGACGGCGACCCCACGTAGCATGGTGCCGATGGAGGCGACGACGATGATCACTGTCACCCTGCCCGACGGGAAGGCGCTGGAGCTGCCCGACGGAGCGACCGGCGCCGCGGCCGCCGCGGCGATCGGGCCGGGCCTGGCGAAGGCCGCGCTGGCGATCCGGGTCGACGGCGAGCTGCGCGACCTCGGGGCGCCGCTGCCCGACGGGGCGGAGATCGCGATCCTCACCGACCGCGACCCCGAGGCGCTGCAGCTGATCCGCCACGACGCCGCCCACGTGATGGCCGAGGCGGTGATGGAGCTCTACCCGGGGACCAAGGTGACGATCGGCCCGCCGATCGAGCAGGGCTTCTACTACGACTTCGAGTTCCCGCCCGACGTCAAGGTCCGCGAGGAGGACCTGGAGCGGATCGAGGCGGCGATGCGCGAGCACATCGCCGCCGGCGAGCGCTTCGAGCGCCGCGACGTCCCGCCCGAGGAGGCGATCGAGATCTTCCGTGCCCAGGGCCAGGACTACAAGGTCGAGCTGATCGAGGACCTGGTCGCCGATGAAGGGGTGGAGACCGTCTCCCTGTACCGCAACGGCCCCTTCGAGGACCTCTGCCGCGGCCCCCACGGCCCCTCGACGGCCCACATCAAGGCGATCAAGCTCGGCTCCCTCGCCGGCGCCTACTGGCGCGGCGACGAGAGCCGCCAGATGCTGACCCGGATCTACGGCACCGCCTTCTTCTCGAAGAAGGACCTCGACGCCCACCTGGAGCGGATCGAGGAGGCGAAGGCGCGCGACCACCGCCGGCTCGGCCCCCAGCTGGGCATCTTCATGCTGCGCGACGAGGCGCCCGGGATGCCGTTCTGGCTGCCCCACGGGACCACCCTGCTGCACCTGATCGAGGGCGAGGTGCAGGAGCAGCTGCGCAGGCGCGGCTACGAGGAGATCGCCACCCCGCAGGTGCTCGACGTCGAGCTCTGGCACCGTTCCGGCCACTGGGAGAACTACCGCGACGACATGTACTTCATGGACGTCGACGAGCGCCGCTTCGCGCTGCGGCCGATGAACTGCCCCGGCGCCTGCCTGGTCTACGCCGCCGACCGCCACTCCTACCGCGAACTGCCGCTGCGCCTGGCCGAGTTCGGCCGCGTCTCTCGCAACGAGCGCGAGGGCGTCCTGCACGGGCTGCTGCGCGTCCGCGCCTTCACCCAGGACGACGCCCACGTGTTCTGCAGCGAGGACCAGATCACCGCCGAGGTGGCGGGCATCTGCGAAGCGATCGACCAGCTCTACGCCCGCTTCGGCTTCGACGACGTCCACGTCGAGCTCTCGACCCGGCCGCAGAAGTCGATGGGCACCGAGGAGCAGTGGGAGAAGGCCGAGACGGCGCTGATCGACGCACTCGCCCAGCAGGGCCGCGACTACGAGCTGAACCCCGGCGACGGCGCCTTCTACGGGCCGAAGATCGACTTCCACGTGACCGACGCGCTCGGCCGCTCCTGGCAGTGCGGCACCTGCCAGCTCGACTTCCAGATGCCGGAACGCTTCGACCTCACCTACACCGGCAACGACGACGCGCCGCACCGCCCGGTGATGATCCACCGCGCCCTGCTCGGCTCGATGGAGCGCTTCGCCGGGATCCTGATCGAGCACTACGCCGGCCGCTTCCCGGTCTGGCTGGCGCCGGTGCAGGCGAAGGTGCTGCCGATCTCCGACCGCCACGTCGGCTTCGGCGACGAGGTCGCCGCGAAGCTGGGCGACGAGGGCGTCCGGGTTGAGGTCGACCGCCGCTCGGAGTCGATCGGCAGGAAGGTCCGCGACGCCGAGATCGGCCGCTATCCCTACATGCTGGTGGTCGGCGACCGCGAGCAGGAGACCGGCGAGGTCGCGGTCCGATCCCACGCCGACGGCGAGCTGGGTGCGATGGGCCTGGCCGACTTCGCGGCGCTGGTCCACCGCGCGGAGACGAATTGACCTCTATACTCGTCGCACTTGTTCGCGGGCACGCCAAACTCTTGACGCTCCACCCCCCCGAGCACTAGTGCCTGTTCCGCGAAGGTTCGACCGGCGCCCGCCGGAGCGAGACACGACTCGGATCAACGAGCGGATCCGCGTGCCGAAGGTGCGCCTGATCGGCGCCGACGGCGAGCAGCTCGGGATCGTCGAGACCCCGGAGGCGCTCAAGCGCGCCCAGGAGGCCGACCTCGACCTGGTCGAGGTGGCCCCCGGCTCGAAACCGCCGGTGACCCGCCTGCTCGACTACTCGAAGTACAAGTACGAGCAGGAGCAGAAGCAGAAGCAGGCGCGCAAGCACCAGACCCAGGTCAACGTGCGCGAGATCAAGCTGCGGCCGAAGATCGCCGACCACGACTACGAGACCAAGAAGGGCCACGTCGAGCGCTTCCTGCGCGACCGCAACAAAGTCAAGATCACGATCATGTTCCGCGGCCGCGAGCAGGCTCACCCCGAGCGCGGCAGAGACCTGTTGCAGCGCCTGTTCGAGGATCTCGACGGGCTGGCGACGATCGAGTCCCACCCGCTGCAGGAAGGGCGCAACATGAGCATGATGCTGGCGCCGAGCAAAGAGGCGGCCGCGCAGGCGGAGAAGGACGATGCCGAGCCGGACGATGCCGAGCCGGACGAGAGTGCGGCGCAGGGCTAGGAGACCATCGCGGTAGGGGTTCCGCTTAACTTTTTCGCCGTTAACGGGCGTCTCTCGCCGACTGCTTCGGGCGAAAAAGTACAAGACGCTCCACCCCTACCGCGATGGTCTCTAGTACAAGACGTTCCCACCCCTACTGGGATAGGCCCTTGGCGACTATGTCGGCGATGCGCTGAGAAGCTTCGCCGTCCCAGAGCGGCGGCTTTGGGGGAGCTTCGGGGAGTTGGGCGAGGGCGGCCGGGATGGTGGAGATTGCGGCGGGGTCCAGGCCTAGCAGGGTGTTGGTGCCGGCGCGGATCGTCACCGGGCGCTCGGTGTTGTCGCGCAGGGTGAAGCAGGGGACGCCGAGGTAGGTCGTCTCCTCCTGGATGCCGCCGGAGTCGGTCAGCACCGCGCCGGCGCCGGCCAGCAGCGAGAGGAAGTCGACGTAGCCGAGCGGCTCGCAGAGCAGCAGGCCCGGGTGCTCGGACTGGATCGACTCCATCGCCTTGCGGGTGCGCGGGTGGACCGGGAAGACGACCGGCATCTCCCGCGCCAGACCGGCCAGCGCCCGCACCGTCTCCGGCAGCAGCTCGCCGTCGACCAGCGCCGGCCGGTGCAGGGTGACGAGCGCGTAGGCGCCCGGCTCGACCCCGTGGGCGGCCGCGGCGCCGGCGCCGCGGAAGCGGTCTTCGAGCGCGACCAGGGTGTCGATCATCGTGTTGCCGACGAAGTGCATGCGCTCGTCGGGGATGCCCTCGGCGCGCAGGTTCTCGATCGCCTCGTCGCTGTGCAGGAACAGGTAGTCGGAGAACTCGTCGGCGACGATCCGGTTGACCTCCTCCGGCATCGTGCGGTCGAAGCTGCGCAGCCCGGACTCGATGTGGGCGACCGGGATCCCCATCTTCACCGCGGTCAGCGCCGTCGCCAGGGTCGAGTTGACGTCGCCCGGGACCATCACCAGATCCGGCCGCTCCTCTTCCAGCACCGGCTCCAGGCGCTCCATCGTCCGCGCCGTCTGCACCGCGTGGCTGCCCGAGCCGACCTCGAGCATGTGGTCGGGGGCGGGCACGCCCAGCTCCTCGAAGAAGACCTGCGACATCGCCCGGTCGTAGTGCTGGCCGGTGTGGACGAGCGCGTGGCGGCTGTCCGGCAGGCGCCGCCGCAGCGCCGCGATCACCGGCGCCGTCTTGACGAAGTTCGGCCGGGTCCCGACCACGTAGACGATCCGCATTGCGGCGCCAGCGTACCCGCGCCCAGCGCCCGCGCGGGGCGCCGTCTGCTTCAATACCCGTCCCGATGCCGAAGATGAAAACCCATTCCGGCGCCAAGAAGCGCTTTCGCAAGACCGCCAAGGGCAAGCTGCGCGGGCGGCGCGCCTACTCGAGCCACATCCTCGAGAAAAAGTCGCCGAAGCGCAAGCGGCAGATGGCGCGGCCGGTGGAGATAGCCCCGGCTGACGTGAAGCGCGTCCGCAACCTGCTGGGGGGTGGAAAGTGAGCCGCGTCAAGCGCTCCGTCCACGCCCGCAAGAAGCGGCGCAAGGTGCTGAAGGAAGCGAAGGGCTACTTCGGTCGCAAGCACTCCTCCTACCGCTTCGCCAAAGAGCAGGTGCAGCGGTCGGGGATGTACGCGTATCGCGACCGGCGCAACCGCAAGCGCGAGTTCCGCCGGCTCTGGATCACCAGGATCAACGCGGCGGCGCGGCTCGAGGGGATGAGCTACTCGCAGCTGATCCACGGCCTCGACCGGGCCGGCGTCGAGGTGAACCGCAAGATGCTCGCCGACATCGCGGTCAACGACCGCGAGGCGTTCCGCCGATTCGTCGAGCTTGCCCGGGAGGGCGCGGCCGCCTAGTCGCGACCCACACTCCACTTCCCGGGCGGGCCGTCTTCACGGCCCGCTTTTTATTTGTCCTGGGTTGTCCAGGCGCTCCAGGAGAAGATCCGACCGAGAAGAACCAAACGCAGATGATCACCAGCCCCCACAACGAGAAGCTGAAGCTGATCCGGAAGCTGCGCGAGCGCAGGCATCGCGAGCGTGAGGGGCTGTTCGCGAGCGAGGGCGAGGACCTGGTCGAGGCCGGCCTCGCCGCCGGCGTCGAGCCGCGCTTCCTGCTGACCGCCGCCGGCAGCGGGCTCGGCGGCGAGGAGGTCGAGCCGGAGCTGCTGGCCGAGGTCTCGGCGCTCGGCTCGGGCACGCGGGCGATCGCGGTCTGGGAGCAGCGCTGGACGGCGCAGGCCCGGGCGCCCTGCGTCTACCTGCACGGCGTCGCCGATCCGGGCAACGTCGGCGCGATCGTCCGCAGCGCCGACGCTTTGCTCGGCGGCTCGGTCGCGCTCGGGCCCGATTGCGCCGACCCCTACGGGCCGAAGGCCGTTCGGGCGAGCATGGGCTCGATCTTCGCGGCGCCGCCGCTGCGGGCCGAGCTGGGGGAGGCGCCGGCGCCGCGGGCGGCGCTGGTCGCCCACGGGGGCGAGGGGCTCGACGCCCTGGCCGCAGCGGCGACCCTCTGCCTCGGCGCCGAGCGCGAGGGGCTGCCCGCCGCCGTGCTCGGCGAGTGCGAGCTGCGGGTGACGATCCCGCTGCGGCCCGGCGGCCCCGACTCGCTCAACGTCGCCGCCGCGGCGGCCATAGCCTGCGAGCGGATATCGTCGCCCGCCATGCGGGAGGCGGCCGAATGACGCTCGAACGGATCGAGAAGATCGAGGCCGAGGCGGCCGCGGCGATCGCGGCCGCGCAGGGGACCGCCGAGCTCGAGGAGCTGCGGATCCGCCACCTCGGCCGCAAGGCCGAGCTGACGGCGATTCTGCGCGGCATCGCCGAGCTGCCCGAGGCCGAACGGGGCGCCGTCGGCGGCGGCGCCAACCGGGCGCGCAAGGCGCTCGAAGCCCAGCTCGAGGGCCGCGCGGCGGCGCTCGACGCGGTCGAGCTTGAGCAACGGCTGTCGAGCGACCTGGTCGACGTCACCCTGCCGGGAGCGCCGCCGCGCCCCGCCGGACACCTGCACCTGATCACCCGCACGACGCGGCGGATCGAGGACGTGATGGCCGGCCTCGGCTACCGGGTCGCCGAGGGGCCGGAGATCGAGCACGACTACTACAACTTCACCGCGCTCAACCACCCGCCCGGCCATCCGGCGCGAATGCTCCAGGACACCTTCTACGTCCAGTCGCACCCGGAGGTGCTGCTGCGCACGCACACCTCGCCGGTGCAGATCCGGGCGATGGAGACGCAGCCGCCGCCGATTTTCGTGATCGTCCCCGGCAAGGTCTACCGGCGCGACTCCGACGCCACCCACAGCCCGATGTTCCACCAGATGGAGGGGCTGGCGATCGGCGAGGGGATCACGCTCGCCGACCTGCAGGGGACGCTGCTGGCGATGCTGCGAGAGCTGTTCGGGCCGGAGCGCGAGATCCGCATGCGGCCTCACTTCTTCCCGTTCACCGAGCCGAGCGTCGAGGTCGACGTCTCCTGCTTCCAGTGCGGCGGCAGCGGCGAGCTGGCGGGCGGCGAGCGCTGCAACCTCTGCAAGGGCCAGGGCTGGATCGAGATCCTCGGCGCCGGCATGGTCGACCCGAACGTGCTCGGCTTCGTCGAGGCCCACGGCTACGACCCCGAGCGGGTGCAGGGCTTCGCCTTCGGGATCGGGGTCGAGCGGGTGGCGATGCTGCGCCACGCGGTGCCCGACCTGCGGCGCTTCTTCGACAACGACGTGCGGATGCTGGAGCAGTTCTCATGAGGGTGCCGTACAGCTGGCTGCGCGAGTACTGCGACCCGGGGATCGGCGCCACGGAGTTGGCCGAGCGGCTGGCGATGACCGGGACCGAGGTCGAGCGGGTCGGCACGGTCGGGCCGCCCTCGCCCGAGGGCTTCGTCGTCGGCAGGGTCCTCAGCCGCGAGAAGCACCCCGACGCCGATCGCCTCAGCGTCTGCGCGGTCGACGTCGGCGAGGCCGAGCCGCGGACGATCGTCTGCGGGGCCGCCAACGTCGACGCCGGCCAGACCGTTGCCGTGGCGCTGCCGGGGGCGACGATGCCGGGCGGGACGAAGCTCGGCGAGGCGAAGCTGCGGGGCGTGAAGTCCTCGGGGATGATCCTCTCCGCCGCCGAGCTCGAGCTCGCCGCGGAGGCCGACGGGATCATGGTGCTCGACGAAGCCGCCGCGGGCGTGCCGCTCGCCGATCTGCTGCCGATTGCCGAGCCGGTGCTGGAGCTGGAGGTGACCCCGAACCGGGTCGACTGCTTCGGCGTCTACGGCGTGGCGCGCGAGGTGCATGCCGTGACCGCGGCGCCGCTCGCGCCCGAGCCCTGGGCGGAGGACGCTGACGCCGAGGGCGAGGGCGAGGCCGGCGACTACGCCTCGGTCGCAATCGAGGTGCCCGAGCTCTGCCCGCGCTTCACCGCGCGGGTCTTCACCGAGGTCGAGATCGGCCCCTCGCCGTCCTGGCTGCAGGCGCGCCTGAGCGCGGCCGGGCAGCGGCCGATCAACAACGTCGTCGACATCACCAACTACGCGATGCTGCTGACCGCGCAGCCGCTGCACGCCTTCGACCTCGACAAGGTGCCGGACGGCGCTCTGACCGTGCGCGCCGCGGCCGAGGGGGAGACGATGACGACTCTCGACGGCGTCGAGCGCACGCTCGACGCCGAGACGGTGCTGGTCTGCGACCGCGACGGGCCCTCCGGCATCGCCGGGATCATGGGCGGCCAGGTCTCCGAGGTCTCCGAGGGCACGACCCGCGTCCTGCTCGAGGTCGCCAACTGGAACGGGACCAACATCCTCCGCACCTCGCGCCTGCTCGGCCTGCGCTCGGAGGCCTCTTCGCGGTTCGAGAAGCAGCTGCACCCGGAGCTCTGCCTGCGGGCGCAGCGGATCGCCTCGCGGCTGCTGGTCGAGCTGTGCGGGGCGAAGCTGGTCCCGGGGACGATCGACGTCTCCGCTGAGATTCCGGCGCCGCCACGAGTGCGGCTGCGCGGTGAGCGGGTCGAGGGCCTGCTCGGGATGCCGATCCCGCAGGCCGACCAGGTCGCCTACCTGGAGCGGCTCGGCTTCGGGGTCGAGGTCGACGGCGACGATCTGGTCGCCGCGGTGCCGCCGGACCGCCACTACGACGTCACCCGCGAGGTCGACCTGATCGAGGAAGTGGCGCGGGTGCACGGGATCGACCGGCACCTGCCCTCGACCCTGCCGGGCGCGGCGGCGGCCGGGGCCGGCGGGCTCAGCCGCCCGCAGCGGCTGCGCCGCCGGGCCGAGGACGCGATCCGCGACCTCGGCTTCGACGAGGTCGTCGGCTGGAGCTTCACCGACCCTGGCGAGCCGGGCCGGCTGCGGATCCCCGCGGACGACCCGCGCGCCGCGGGTGTGGCGATCTCGAATCCGCTCTCCGAGGACCAGTCGGTGATGCGCACGACCCTGCTCGGCTCGCTGCTCGACGCCGCCCGGCGCAACCGCGCCCGCGACGCCGACCGGGTCGCCCTCTTCGAGTCCGGCCGCGTCTACCTGAACAGCTCGCCGGCTGGCCGCATGGCCGCGGGGTTCGTCGGCCGGCGGGAGGCGCCGTTCGTCGAGCCGCAGCGGCTTGGGGCGCTCGCCGCCGGGTCGCTTGCCCCGAAGTCTTGGCGGGGCGGGGGGGAGCCCGTCGACTTCTTCGCCCTCAAGGGCGTGCTCGTGGGGATCGCCGAACGGCTGGGAGTGGAGCTGTGCTTCGAGCGCGCGTCTGAGCCCTTCCTGCATCCCGGCCGGGCGGCCGCGGTCAGCGCCGGCGGAGCGCCGGCCGGCTGGATCGGGGAGCTGCATCCGCTGGTCTGCCGCGAGTGGGACCTCGAGGCCGCCGCCGCTTGCGAAGTCGACCTGGCGCCGCTGCTTGACGCCGCGGCGGCCGGCGAGGAGACCTTCGAGGACGTGACGACCTACCCGTCGGTGCGGCAGGACCTGGCCGTCGTCGTCCCGGCCGAGGTCAGCGCCGCGAAGCTGCGCGACGCCGTCCTCGCCGGTGGCGGCGAGCTGCTGCGCTCGGCCGAGGTCTTCGACCTCTACGAGGGCGAGCAGGTCGGCGCGGGCCGCAAGAGCCTCGCCCTGCGGCTCGAGTTCCGCGCCGCCGACCGCACCCTGACCGACGAGGACGTCGCCGCCCGGCGCGAACGGATCGCGGCGAAGATCGACGAGATGGGAGGGTCTCTCCGTGGCTGAGAAAGCGAAAGTGCTGGTCGCCGGCGCCTCCGGGTTCACCGGCGCCCTGGCGGCGCACATAGTCCACCGCCACCCGCGGATGGAGCTGGTCGCGGCCACCTCGCGCAGCGACGCCGGCAAGCGGCTCGAATCGCTCTACCCCCGCTACCGGGTGCCGCTCGAGCTGACCGAGCTCGACCTCGACGCGGTCGGGGACGTCGACGCGGCGATCGTCGCCTACCCGCACGGCGCCTCGGCGCCGACCGTCGCCGCCCTGCGCGGCCTCGGCGTCGTGGTCGCCGACCTCTCGGCCGATTTCCGCCTGCGCGAAATGGCGACCTACGAGCGCTGGTACGGCGAGCACGGCGCCCCGGATCTGCTCGACGGGGCCGTCTACGGCCTGGTCGAGATGTACAGGGAGCGGCTGCGCGGGGCCGAGCTGGCCGCGATTCCCGGCTGCTATCCGACCGCCGGCGTGCTGGCGCTTGCGCCGCTGGCCGAACGCGGCCTGCTGAGCGATGTGGTGATCGACGCCAAGCAGGGCACCTCCGGCTACGGCCGCAGCAGCGACGACACCGTCCACTTCTCGGCGATGGACGAGAACGCCTTCGCCTACAAGACCGAGGGGCATCGCCACCGGCCCGAGATCGAGCAGGAGCTGGCGGCGCTCGGCAGCCCGGCGCCGGTCACCTTCGTGCCGCACCTGCTGCCGTTGGACCAGGGCGAGCTGACGACCTGCTTCGCGCAGACGGCCGAGCCGATCTCGAAGCAGGAGGCGCTGGCGCTCTACGCCGAGCGCTACGCCGAGGAGCCGTTCGTCCACCTGGTCGACCGCCCGCCCGGCGTCCGCGACGTCCGCGACACGAACGAGTGCCACGTCTACGTGACGGTCGAGGAGCGCGGGCGGGTGCTCGCCTTCTCGGCGATCGACAACATCTGGAAGGGCGCCTCCGGCCAGGCCGTGCAGTGCCTCAACCTGATGCTCGGCTTCGATGAGACGGAGGGCCTCAAATGAGCTTCCGCTGTGCCTTTGCCCCGCCATGCGCTGATGAGGAACAGCGGAAGGGGTTGTTGTGAGCGGCTTCTTTCGCTCGCGCTGGGCGGCGCCGCCGGCCGGCGTCGGGGAGCTCGAGCCGGCGCGGCTGGCGCCCGGCTTCCGCGCCGGCGGCGCCCATTGCGGGCTGAAGAACGGCGGCAAGACCGACATCGGGCTGCTGGTCTGCGACGCACCGGAGGTGTCCTCGTCGCTGCTGCTGACCCGCAACGCCTCGGCCGCCGCCCCGGTCAGGGTCTGCCGCCGGCGGGTAGACGGCGGCGCCGTGCGGGCCGCCGTCGTCAACGCCGGCAACGCCAACGCCGAGACCGGCGAGCAGGGCATGGCCGACGCCTGGGCCATGTGCGAGGAGGCAGGGCGGCGCCTCGGCCTCGCCCCGGAGTCGATCGCCGTCGCCGAGACCGGCGTGATCGGGGTGCCGCTGCCGATCGCCGACGTCCTCACCGGGATCGGGGATGCCGCCGGCTCGCTCTCCGCGGAGGGCGGCGACGCCTTCGCCGCGGCGATCCTCACCACCGACCGCTGGCCGAAGAGCTGCACGCTGAGGGCCGGCGGCGTCACCCTCTCCGCCCAGGCGAAGGGCGCCGGGATGATGCAGCCCGATTTCGCGACGATGCTCTGCTTCGTCCAGACCGACGCCGTCGTCGAGGACCCCGACGCGGCGCTGCGCGGCGCCGTCGCCTCTTCCTTCGAGCGAATCACCGTCGACGGGCAGATGAGCACCAACGACACGGTGCTGCTGCAGGCGACCGGCGAGGCCGGCGCGCCGCTGCCCGCCGGCCTGCTCGACGCCGTCCTGCTGCAGTTGGCGATCGAGATCGTCGCCGACGGCGAGGGCGCGGTCCGGGTCGGGCGGGTGCAGGTCGACGGCGCCGCGACGGACGAGGAGGCCGAGCGGGTCGCCCGCGCGATCGCCAACTCGCCGCTGGTCAAGACGGCGCTGTTCGGCCGCGACCCGAACTGGGGCCGGATCGCCCAGGCCGCCGGGATGGCGCTGGCCGGCGAGGACCTGGAAGAGATCGGCGCCGAGTCGATCGCCGCAGCCGAGCTGGCCGAGGAGGCGCCGGAGGCCGAGATCGGGCTGCGGCTCGACCGCGGCGAGCACTCCGCCCACGTCTACTTCTCCGATCTCGGCTATGAGTACGTCAGGATCAACGCCGAGTACACCTCATGACGCTGCAAACCTGCGCATATCGGGGTCTTCAGTCGGTTGGTTTCCCCGATCTGCTTGGTTTTCGCGCCATGAGAGCATCGGATCTCCAATGAACGCACCCAGCAAAGCCAACGTCGACACCCTGCTCGAGGCGCTCCCCTACATCCGGGAGTTCCACGGCCGCACCGTGGTGATCAAGTACGGCGGCTCGGCGATGGAGGAGGAGGCGCTGCGCCAGGGGTTCGCGACCGACGTCGTCCTGCTCAAGTACGTCGGCCTCAATCCGGTGATCGTCCACGGCGGCGGCCCCGAAATCACCCGCTACATGGAGCGGCTCGGGCTCGAGGTCCGCTTCCACGAGGGCCTGCGGGTCTCCGACCCGGAGACGGTCGAGGTCGCCCGCATGGTCCTGCTCGGCAAGGTCAACTCCGACATCGTCGGGCGGCTCAACCGCCACGGCCAGCCGGCGGTCGGGCTCTCCGGCCAGGACGGCACCCTGTTCGAGGTCTCGCCGGCGCCGAACGCCGAGCAGGTCGGCTTCGTCGGCAAGGTCGAGCGGGTCGACGTCGACGTGCTCAACCACATCGCCGCGGACTACATCCCGGTCGTCGCGTCCTCGGCGTCGGATCGCGATGGCAACGCCTACAACGTCAACGCCGACGAGGCGGCCGGCAAGGTGGCGGCGGCGCTCGGCGCCTACAAGGCGATCTTCCTCACCGACGTGCACGGCTGGCTCGCCGACCCGGCCGACGACGGCTCGCTGATCTCGCGCGCCACTGTCGACGAGGTGGACGCCAGGCTGGCGGGGGTCGACGGCGGGATGCGGCCGAAGCTGGCGGCCTGTGTCGACGCGATCCGCGGCGGCGCCCAGTCGGCCCACATCATCGACGGCCGCGAGCCGCACAGCCTGCTGCTGGAGCTGTTCACCGACGCCGGCATCGGAACCATGGTGACTTCATGAGCGCGGCGTCTGCAAACCGGCGCCTGGCGGTGTCCTCGGTCGGCCGGATCGAGTCACGCACAAAAGAGTGCGCTCCCCTCACCGGCCTCCCTGCGTCCTTGCCAGGCTTGGTTTTCGACGCCGTTCGTACTTCCTAAATGAAACTTTCGGACCTACAAGACCTGGAGCGGCGCTACGTGATGCAGACCTACAGGCGCGCGCCGGTCGAGTTCGTGCGCGGCGACGGCGCCATGCTCTGGGACTCCGAGGGCGGGGAGTACCTCGACTTCCTGGCCGGGATCTCGGTCTGCTCGGTCGGCCACTGCCACCCCGACGTGGTCGCCGCGGTGCGCGAGCAGGCGGGTCGGCTGATGCACGTCTCCAACCTCTTCTACACCGAGCCGATGGTGCGGCTGGCCGAGCGGCTCTCCGAGTCGGCCCTCGGCGGCCCCGTCTTCCTCTGCAACTCCGGCGCCGAGGCGACCGAGTGCGCGATCAAGGTCGCCCGCAAGCACGCCCACCTGCGCGGGGTCGCCGAAGCGGAGATCGTCAGCTTCGAGCGCGACTTCCACGGCCGCACCTACGGGGCGCTCTCGGCGACGCCGAAGCTGGCCGAGAACGAGGCGCTGGGGCCGATGCTGCCGGGTTTCCGCTCGGTGCCGCTGAACGACGCCGGGGCGCTGCGCGACGCCGTCTACGAGAACACCGCCGCGGTGCTGATCGAGCCGATCCAGGGCGAGTCCGGCGTCTACCCGGTCAGCGACGAGGCGATGCTGGCGGCGCGGCAGGCCTGCGACGAGGCCGGCGCGCTGCTGATCCTCGACGAGATCCAGACCGGGATGGGGAGGACCGGCTCGCTATGGGCCTACGAGCAGACGCCGGTGCGCCCGGACCTGATCACCACCGCGAAGGCGCTCGGCGGCGGCCTGCCGGTCGGCGCCTGCGTCGCGACGCCGGCGGCGGGCGCGGTGCTGGAGCCGGGCGACCACGGGTCGACCTTCGCCGGCGGCGCCGTCTCCTCGGCGGCGGCGCTGGCGGTGCTCGAGCTGGTCGACGATCAGGGGCTGCTGCGGCGGGTGCGCGAGCTCGGCGCGACGCTGCGCGAGAGCCTGCTGAGGACAGAGGGCGTCGCCGAGGTGCGCGGGCGCGGCCTGATGCTCGGCGTCGGCCTGGCCGAGGGGATCGACGCGGGCGCGGTCGGTGCCGACCTGCTGCGCAGGGGCCTGATCGTCAACGCGCCCGAGCCGGGCACGCTGCGGCTGCTGCCGCCGCTGACGGTCGATTCGGCCCAGGTCGAGCGCGCGGTTGGCCTTATCGCCGAATCGCTCCTAACCTACGCGACATCATGAGCGCACGGAAGCAGCGCCCCGAGCGGCGTTCGCCCGCTTCGACGGCCGAGGCGACGGCTCGCCTGGCGGAGATCGTCGAGGCGGCCGAGCGGGCCGCGTCGAAGGTGATCGACGACGCCGAGCTGGAGGCACGCCGCCTGGTCGAGGAGGCCGGCGAGCGCGCCGACCGGATCGTCGCCGAGCGGCTGCGCGAGCTGGCCGACCGGCTCGACCCCGTCGCGCCCGGCGAGGATCGCGAGCCGCCGCCGGTGCGCCACCTGGAGCCCGTCGCGCTCCCCGAGGAGGAGGACGAGCCGCGCCCGCTGCGCTCGGGCTCCGCCGGCGCCCGCCTGCTGGCGACCCAGATGGCGGTCTCCGGAGCCGAGCGGGCGGAGATCGAAGCGCGGCTGCGCAGCGGCTTCGAGATCGACGACACCGGCGAGATCCTCGACGCGATCCTCGGCCCCGAGGAGGAGGAGGACTGAGATGCACGACGACCCGACCCGGATGATGCGGCAGCCCGAACCGCCCGAGGGGCCCGGCGGCGGGCCGCGGCGCGGCAACATGCGCCTGCTGGTCGCCGGCCTGATCGCGGTGATCGTCGGCCTGGTCGTCGCGATCGTCGTCATCGCCAACAACGGCAGCAGCGAATCGAGCTCGACTCCGACCCCGGCGACGACGGAAGCGCCGCCGACCGAAGCGACGACGACGGGATCGACCTCGACCAAGACCGAACCGACCAGGCCGGCGCCGACGACGACGGAATCGACCGAAGCGACGACGACCGAAACGACCGAAGAAGCGACGCCGACCAAACCTGCGCCCGAAGAAGAAACCGGCAGCGGCGGCATCGGCGCCCCCTAGGCCGAGATGAGCGAGCAGGCTCCCGAGCAGGTCCGCACCGCGGGCTACGAGGCCGACCCGGCCGAGGTGCGGCGCGTTCTGCTGCTCTACTCCGGCGGCCTCGACACCAGCGTGATGCTGAAGTGGATCCAGGACCGCTACGGGGCCGAGGTCGTCTGCCTGACCGTCAACCTCGGCCAGCCCGGCGAGGACTACGCCGTGATCGAAGACAAGGCGAAGCGGCTCGGGGCGCTGGAGTGCCACGTGGTCGACGCCCGCGAGCGCTTCGCCGCGGACTTCGTCCTGCCGGCGATCAGGGCCAACGCCCTCTACGGCGGCGGCTACCCGCTGTTCACGGCGCTGGGGCGGCCGCTGATCGCCGAGCTGGCGGTCGAGCAGGCGCGCCGTTCGGGCTGCGACACGATCGCCCACGGCTGCACCGGCAAGGGCAACGACCAGGTGCGGATCGAGGCGACGGTGGCGACGCTGGCCCCGGAGCTGAAGACGATCGCCCCGGTGCGCTCCTGGCAGATGGGGCGCGAGGAGGAGATCGCCTACGCGCGCGAGCACGGGATCCCGGTCAAGGGCGGCACCGAGGTCGCCCCCTACTCGATCGACGACAACCTCTGGGGGCGCTCCTCGGAGGGGCGCTGGATCGAGGATCTCGGCCATGCGCCCGAGGACGACGTCTTCCAGCTCGTCACCCGGCCCGAGGAGGCGCCCGACGAGGCGCAGACGGTGACGGTCGAGTTCGAGCGCGGCGTCCCGGTCGCGCTCGACGGCGAGCGGCTCGGCCCGGTCGAGCTGCTCGAACGGGCGGCCGAGATCGGCTGCCGCCACGGGGTCGGGATCGTCGACCACATCGAGGACCGGATCGTCGGCCTGAAGGTGCGCGACATCTACGAGGTCCCGGCGGCGGCGATCCTGCTGCCGGCCCACCAGGAGCTGGAGAAGCTGGTCGGGACGATCCACCAGAACCAGTTCAAGCCGGGGCTCGACCGGAAGTGGGCCTACCTCGTCTACGCCGGGCTCTGGTGGGAGCCGCTGCGGGCCGACCTCGACGCCTACATGGAGGCGGTCAACGCGCAGGTGACCGGGACGATCGGCCTGCGCCTCTACAAAGGCGGCGCGCGGGTCGTCACCCGCTCCTCGCCGAACGCCGTCTACGACGCCGACCTCGCCTCCTTCGCCGAGTCGGGCGGCCTCTTCTCGCAGGCCGCCTCACCGGGCTTCATCGAGCTGTGGTCGCTGCAATCGCGGATGGCGCACCGGATCAGGCAGCGGGGGGAGGGGGAGGGCTGATGTACGACAAGCTCGGCAAGGCGGCGCTGCGCTTCGCCGTCGCCTACATGCGGAAGCGCTACCGGCGCGAGATCCGGATCGGCGTCGGCGTCGCCGTGCTCGGCGTCGGCGTCGCCGTCTACCTGGCGAACCGAGACGTCCGCGAGGGATAGGGGCATGCGGCGCAAGCCGGCCATGGCGACGTTCCTGGCGGTGCTGCTCGTCGCCGCCTCGGCCCACGCGGCCGGGATCGGCGCCCTGCGCTCCAAGGTCGAAGCCGGGCGCAGCGAAGCGGCGGCGCTCGGCGGCCAGATCCGCGCCACCCAGGAACACGTCCTCGCCGCCGAAGGCGAAGCCGTCGCGGCCCGCAGGCACGAGCGGCGGCTCGGCGTGCTGCTCGCGCACGGCCGCGCACACGCCGAACGCCTGGCCGCGAAGGTCGCCCGCACCGAGCGCCAACTCGAAGCCGAGCGCGCCCGCCTGCGCCGCGCCCGCCGCGACCTGGCGCGGCGGCTGGTCGCGATCTACGAGAGCGCCGCGCCGAGCACGGCCAGCGTCGTCCTCGCCTCCAGCAGCTTCGACGAGCTCGCCACCCGCTCGGAGTACCTGCAGCGGGTCCAGGATTCCGACACGGCGCTGGCGGCGCGGGTGCAGCAGGTGCGCAACCAGGTCCGCCACGAGCTGGCGCTGGTCGCCGCGCTGAAGGCCCGCGTCGACGCCTACGACGAACGGCTGGCGGCGGCGCGCAGCGAAATCGCCGCGGTGCGGGCCGAAGCCGAAGCAGCGGCGGCGCGGCTGCACGCGCTCGAGGCCGAACGCTCGGCGGCGCTGGCGAAGCTGAAATCGCAGATCGGCCACTGGGTGAGCGACATCGAAGCGGCGGAAGCGGCGAGCCGCGCCGCGGCGGAAGAAACCGTCGGCCGCTGGCTCGGCGGCCCCTTCTCGATCCCCACCTACATCGTGATGTGCGAGTCCGGCGGCAACTACGGCGCCGTCAACCCCGGCAGCGGCGCCGGCGGCGCCTACCAGATCCTCCCGTCCACCTGGTCGCTCTACGGCGGCCAGGGAGCGCCGCAGGACGCCTCGAAGGAAGAACAGGACCGGATCGCGGCCGAAATCTGGGCCGACTCCGGCCCCGGCGCCTGGGTCTGCGGCGGCTGACACGCATCGCAGGCAGGCGTGAGCTTCGCGGCAGGGGAGGGAAAGGTCGCGTCGAAGGCGTCTGCTGTGTTCGTGCGCAAGAAGCGAGGGTCGTCGGCGCGGCGCCCCAAAGGCCGGGCGAAGGCCAAAGCGAAACGTCGCTCGCGCCTGCGGCTGCCCGAGGGCATCCACCAGCGCCACCTCGACCTGATCGGCCTCTTCCTGATCGCCGCCGGCGTCTACCTGACCTTCGTGCTGTTCTTCGGCTGGGACGGCGGCAAGGTCGGCTACGGGCTCGAAACCGGGCTTGAATACCTGGTCGGCCGGGTCGGCGCCAAGATCGCCACGCTGCTGATGCTGGCGGTCGGGGCGATGCTGGTCACCGGCACCTCGGTCTCGACCGTCCTGCGCGTCCTCGGCCGCGGCGTCGGCCAGACCGCCCGCGGCAGCCGCGACCTTGCCCAGACGGCGATCCAGCACCGCGACGCCCGCCGCGAGGAAAAGCACGCCGAGAAGGCCTACCCCTTCGAGACCCAGGCCAACCAAACCGACGTGATGAGCGACTATCCGGAGAGCGACGACTTCGAGCCCACCGTGGCGACCGGCACTGACGGTTTCGACGATGAGGTGGCGGCAGCTGAACAGGATGACCGCGACCCCGGCATGCCCGAACGCGAAGCGGAGGACACGCCAGGCCCCGATGAGGGCCGAGCCGACCACGCCGAGTCGCCACCCGGATCCGTCGACACGGCCGAACTGCCCGCCACCCAACCCGCCCTCACTCCACTGGGCAACAAGCGCGGCGTCACCGAATCGGAGCAGATCGACTACCGGCCGCCGCCGGCCAAGGCCCTGGAAAAGGGCAAGGGCGACAAGGGGCCGGACCCGCGCGACCACGAGGTGATCGGCCGCAAGCTGGTCGAGACGCTCGGCCACTTCGGGGTCGAGGCGCGGATCGTCGGCATCGTCAGCGGCCCCCACGTCTCGCGCTTCGAGCTGCGGCTCGCCCCCGGCACCAAGGTGAAGAAAGTCACCGAGCTCTCCAACGACCTCGCCTACGCGCTCGCCTCGACCGATATCCGCATCCTCGCTCCGATCCCCGGCAAGCAGGCGGTCGGGGTCGAGGTCCCGAACACCCGCCGCCGCCTGGTCCGGCTCGGCGACATCTACGCCGGCCGGCCGGAGAAGACCTCGCCGCTGGTCGCCTGGCTCGGCAAGGGGATCGACGGCAACGCGGTCTGGACCGACCTGGCGAAGATGCCGCACGTGCTCGTCGCCGGAACCACCGGCTCGGGCAAGTCGGGCTGCGTCAACGCGATCCTCTCCTCGATCCTGATGCAGGCATCGCCGAACGAGGTGCGCCTGGTCCTGGTCGACCCGAAGCAGGTCGAGCTGAACCACTACGAGCACGTCCCGCACCTGCTGACCCCGGTCGTCACCTCGCCGCGCCTGGCCGCCAACGTGCTCGCCAACCTGATCGGCGAGATGGAGAGCCGCTACGGGATCATGGGCGAAGCCCGCGCCCGCAACCTCGGCGAGCTGAACCGCGCCCGCGCCAAGGCCGGCGAGGCGCCGCTGCCGCACATCCTCTGCGTGATCGACGAGCTCGCCGACCTGATGATGGTCGCGCCGGCCGAGGTCGAGGACTCGATCATCCGCCTCGCGCAGAAGTCGCGCGCGACCGGCATCCACCTGGTGCTGGCGACGCAGCGCCCCTCGACCGACATCATCACCGGCACGATCAAGGTCAACATCCCGGCCCGGATCGCCTTCGCCGTCTCCTCGCAGACCGACTCGCGGGTGATCCTCGACCAGGGCGGCGCCGAGGCGCTGCTCGGCCAGGGCGACATGCTGTTCCGCGGCGCCGGCACCTCGAAGCTGTCGCGCGTTCAGGGGGCGTTCGTGACCGAGGAGGAGATCGCTCGCATCACCGGCCACTGGGCGAAGCAGGGCGAACCCGAGTTCGAGGCTGAGCTGCTCGAGGTGCGCGAGGGGAAAGGCGTCGAGGCGGAGGGCGACTTCGATCCCGACAGCGACGACCTGCTGGAGGAAGCGATCCGCACCGTGGTGCAGACCGAAACTGCCTCGGTGTCGATGATCCAGCGCCGCCTGCGGGTCGGCTACACCCGTGCCGGGCGGCTGATCGACATGCTCGAGCGGCGCGGTGTCATCTCCGGCTACGAGGGCTCCAAACCGCGCCAGGTGCTGGTCACCGAGGCAGACCTGCCGCGCGTGCTGGGTGGCGGCGAGCCGGCGCCCGAGCCGGTCGCTGCCGAGGGCGGCGAGAGCGCCTGAAGCGGCCAGTTCACGTCCGAGCGCCGGGAACAGACACAATGTCGGCGTGGACACCGGCATTGGAGCAACCCTGCGCGAGGCGAGAAATCGTCGCAAACTCGACCTTTCCGAGGTAGAGAGAGAGATCAAGATCCGCTCCCGCTTCCTGCGGGCGATGGAGAACGAGGAGTGGGACGTCCTGCCCGGCGGCGCCTACACGCGCGGCTTCATTCGCACCTACGCCGCATTTCTGGGCCTGGACGGCGAGCGCCTCGCCGACGAGTACAGGCGCGCGACCGGCCCCGGCAGCGTCGAACGCGTGCCGAAGCGGGTCGAGCCGGTGCCGACCGGCGCCAGGCGGCGCCGGCCGCGGCTGCCCGGTGGGGTCGCCGTCGCCCTGGTCGCCCTGATCCTGATCGCCGCGGTGGTGGCGATCGGGCTGGCGAGCGGAGGCGGGGGCGGGTCCTCGCCGTCCTCCGACGCGCCGCGCGGCAAGAAGAAGGGCACCGAGAAGAAGCAGAGGGAAGCGGTCGTCGCGAAGCCGGGAGTCGCGCTCAGCCTGATCGCCACCGGAGAAGTCTGGGTCTGCCTGCTCGACGGCTCCGGCGAACCCGTGGTCGCGGGCCAGGTCCTCGAAGCCGGCGAAGGGGCAGGCCCCTTCCGCAGCAAGGGGTTCTCGATGGCCTTCGGCAACGGCGCGGTCGAATTGAGGATCGACGGCAAGCCGGCGGAGACTCCGGAAAGCAACAGCCCGGTCGCCTACGAAATCAGCGAAAAGGGGAAGCTGGAGCCGCTGGAAGAAGGCGAAAGGCCGACGTGCGAATAGGGGCGGGTCCGGTCAGGGCCGGCATCGTCGTGACCGGGACGGAGGTGTTGACGGGGCGGATCGCCGATCGCAACGGCCCCTGGATCTCCGAACGGCTGGCCGAGCTGGGGGTCGAGGTCGCGCACATCGAGGTCGTCGCCGACCGCCCCGGCGACCTCGAGGCGGCGCTGCGCTTCATGGCCGCCGAGGATATGGACCTGATCGTCACCTCGGGCGGGCTCGGGCCGACCGCCGACGACCTGACCGCCGAGGCGGTCGGCCGCTTCGCCGGCCGCGAGATGGTCCTCGACGAGGCGATGGAGGAGAGGATCGCCGAGATCCTGCGTGGCTTCGCCCGCAGCTTCGACTTCGACGAGGAGGCGGTGCGCGAGGCGAACCGCAAGCAGGCGATGGTCCCCGAGGGCTCGCTGCCGCTCGACCCGGTCGGCACCGCGCCGGGGCTGGTCGTCCCGGCCGGCGAGCGGGTCGCGATCGTCCTGCCGGGGCCGCCGCGCGAGCTGCGACCGATGTGGCCGCGGGCGGTCGAGTCGGCGCCGGTGCGGTCGATCCTCGCCCGGGCGACGCCGCTGCTCGCCTGCACGGTGCGGATGTTCGGCATCCCCGAGTCGGAGATCGCCAAGAGCCTGCGCGAGATCGAGTCCGATGGGGTCGACGTCGGCGCGGTCGAGGTCACCACCTGCCTGCGGCGCGGCGAGATCGAGATCGACATCCGCTACCGGGATGAGCAGGCGGCGGTCGCCGAGGCGGTTCGCGCCGGGTTCGCCGAGCGCCACGGGCGCCACCTCTTCAGCCTCGACGGGGAGACGATCGACAGTCAGGTCGCCGGCCTCCTGCGGGGGCGCCGGCTCGGCCTCGCCGAGTCCTGCTCGGGCGGCCTGCTGGCGGCGCGGATCACCGACCCGCCGGGAGCCTCGGGGTACTTCGCCGGCGGCGTCGTCGCCTACTCGAACGAGGCGAAGGCGAGCCTGCTGGGCGTCGACCCGGGGCTGATCGAGGCCCACGGGGCGGTCTCGCCGGAGGTCGCGGCGGCGATGTCGGCGGGCGCGTTGGAGCGTTTCGGCGCCGATGTCGCGGTCGCGATCACCGGCATCGCCGGGCCCGACGGCGGCGGCGATCGCAAACCGGTCGGCTACGTCTGCTTCGACGCGCGGCTGGCGGATGGCGTGAGCATCGCCCGCGACCCGGTCATCCCCGGCGGCCGCGAGGACATCCGCGAGCGCTCGGCGCTGGTCGGGATGCACCTGCTGCGGTCCCTGCTCGGCGGCGGCGACCCGCCTCTGTAGCGAAGGCGGCACGCACTTTTTACATTCGCGCGTTGTCTCGTGCGCCGGCCCCCCGTAGCGTCCGCTGGGAGTTCTACGGTTCCCGGTTCAAGCTGCAGGAAGGCAAATCAGATGGCAGACAGGAAGACGGCATTGAAGGACGCCTCGGCGAAGGAAGCCAAGGCCAAGGACGCGGCCCTCGAGGCGGCGGTGACCCAGATCGAGCGGGACTTCGGCCAGGGCGCGCTGATGCGCCTCGGCGCCGACGCCGCGATCCCGATCGAGGCGATCCCGACCGGGGCGCTCTCGCTCGACCTGGCGCTGGGGATCGGCGGCGTGCCGCGGGGGCGGATCGTCGAGATCTTCGGCCCCGAGTCCTCGGGCAAGACGACGCTGATCTACCACGTCATCGCCGAGGCCCAGGCCCGCGGCGGCATCTGCGCCTTCATCGACACCGAGCACTCGATCGACCCGGGCTACGCGGGCAAGATCGGCGTCGACACCGACGAGCTGCTGGTCTCCCAGCCCGACTACGGCGAGCAGGCGCTGCAGATCGCCGACCGGCTGATCGCCTCGGCGGCGGTCGACGTGGTCGCGATCGACTCGGTCGCGGCGCTGACCCCGAAAGCCGAGCTCGACGGCCAGATCGGCGACACGACGGTCGGCCTGCAGGCGCGGCTGATGTCGCAGGCGATGCGCAAACTGGCCGGCAACCTCAACCGCACCAACACCGTCTGCCTGTTCACCAACCAGATCCGCGAAAAAGTCGGGGTCCAGTTCGGCTCGCCGGAGACGCAGCCGGGCGGGCGGGCGCTGAAGTTCTACTCATCACAGCGGCTCGACATCCGCCGTATCGAAACCCTCAAGGAAGGGACCGAGGCGGTCGGCAACCGGGTGCGGGTCAAAGTCGTCAAGAACAAGGTCGCCTCGCCCTTCAAGCAGGCCGAGTTCGACATCGAGTACGGGGTCGGGATCTCCCGCGAGGGCGGCCTGATCGACTTCGGGATCGAGCACGACCTGGTGAGGAAATCGGGGGCGTTCTTCTCCTACGGCGACACCCGCCTCGGCCAGGGCCGCAACAACGCCAAGCAGTTCCTGGCCGATAACCCCGAGGTCGCGAGCGAGCTGGAGGCGAAGATCCGCGCCGCGCTGGGGATCGGCGGGGAGGGGTCGGTGCCGGCCGAGGCGGCGCCGGAGCCGCCGGTCGCCGAGGCAAAAGCGGCCTGAGGCGCGCAGCCAATAGGATCATCGGCGCATGAGCGACGAAACGATCTTCTACATCCTCGGGCCGCTGCTCGCGGTCTCAGCGGTGGTGGTCGCCTTCGTCGGCCTGCGGGTGAAGAGCTTCCCCGGCAAGGCCGCGCCGCTGGTCTTCCTCTGGTTCGCGATCCTGGTCGGCGGCACGACCACCTTCGCGGTCCTCCACTCCAAGGACGAGGAAAGCGCCAAGGAGAAGGCGGTTGACCTGCCGCAGGCGACGCAGGAATCCGAAGCGGCGGAGAACCAGTAGCCCATTAGAGTTGGGCGCCATGCCCAGCTACCACGTCACCACGTTCGGCTGTCAGATGAACGTGCACGACTCCGAGCGGATGCAGGGGATGCTCGAGTCGCTCGGGTACGAGCGGGCTCCGAGCCGCTCCGACGCCGACCTGATCCTCTTCAACACCTGCTCGATCCGCGAGTCGGCCGACAGCCGCTTCGTCGCCCACCTCGGCGAGGCGAAGCGGCTGAAGTCCGAAGACCCCGAGCGGGTTGTCGGCGTCGGCGGCTGCTGGGCGCAGTCGGTCAAGGACGAGGTCTTCGCGCGCTTCCCGTTCGTCGACGTCGCCTTCGGGCCGGGGCAGATCCACCGCCTCGCCGAGTTCCTCAACTCCGACTCGCTGACCGCCCAGGGCTACTTCGAGTTCGAGGACTTCTCCGGCCACCTGCCGGCCCGGCGTGAGCGCGAGTTCCAGGGCTGGCTGCAGATCTCCCAGGGCTGCAACTGCCGGTGCGCCTACTGCATCGTCCCCTCGACCCGCGGCCGCGAGCAGAGCCGCGACCCGGGAGAGCTGGTCGCCGAGGCCGAGGCGCTGGCCGCCGACGGGGTGCTTGAGCTGACGCTGCTGGGCCAGAACGTCAACAGCTACGGCCGCGACCTGCCGCGGGACTCGCGGGTCGGCTTCTCCGGGCTGCTGGCCCGGATCGACGCGGTCGCGGGGATCGAGCGGATCCGCTACACCAGCCCGCACCCGAAGGACATGAGGGAGGACGTGATCCGCGCCCACGCCGAGCTGCCCGCCCTCTGCGAGCAGATCCACCTGCCGCTGCAGTCGGGCTCCAGCGCCGTGTTGAAGCGGATGCGCCGCACCTACGACCGGCAGCGCTACATGGACCGCGTCGCGCTGATCCGCGAGCACGTTCCCGACTGCGCGATCACCACCGACGTCATCGTCGGCTTCCCGGGCGAGAGCGAGGCGGACTTCGAGCAGACCCTGGAGGTGGTCGACGAGGTCGGCTACGACAGCGCCTTCACCTTCGTCTTCTCGCCGCGGCGCGAGACCGAGGCGATGACGATGGGCGGGCAGGTGGCGCACGCGGTGAAGAAGGAGCGGATGGGGCGGCTGGTCGAGCTGGTGCAGGCGCGAGCCACCGAAAGGGCGCAGCGGTTCGTCGGGCGCGAGATGGAGGTGCTGGTCGAGGGGCCGAGCCGGACCGATCCGAGCCGGCTGCGGGGGCGGACGCGGCACAACAAGGCGGTCAACTTCGATGGGACGGCGGATGCCGGTCAATTCGTGACGGTCGAGATAGAGAGCGCTACTTCGACGACGCTGGCGGGGACCGAGAAGCTTCGTAGCGTGGTGTAGGGGTGTCGCCACTGCCGCGTGCCCAACTCCCGCCCCGATGGTGTCGGGGGGAGGGGTGGGGGTGTAACCCCTCTCTCAACTTTTCCGCGGGCAGCGGGGCGACTCTCTTGGACGTCCTCGGGCGGAAAAGTACAAGCCGTTCGGGGCAGCACCCCCACCCCTCCCGGTGAGCGTCCTCGGGATATTCGGGCCGACCGGTGTGGGGAAGACCGGGGTGGCCATCGCGCTGGCGGAAAAGCTGCGGGAGCGGGGGGAGGATCCCGTTGCCATCTCCTGCGATGCGCTGCAGGTGTACGAGGGGCTGAGCGTGCTTACGGGGGTGGCTACGGCCGGGGAGCAGGAGAAGCTGGAGCATCGGCTGGTCGGGTTTGTGCCCGTCACCCGGCCGTTCTCGGTCGGGGACTACATGCGGTTGGCCCATGCTGAGATCGATCGCGCGCTGGCAGCTGGGCGGATGCCGATCGTGGTGGGGGGGACCGGGCTCTACCTGCGGGCGGCGGTGGCGGAGCTGTCGCTTGTCAAGGCGCCGCCGGAAGCGGCGGACTCGGAGCTTTGGTCGCCGCAGACGCGGTTGCCGACGACGATCTTCGGTCTTGAGATGGAGCGGGCGCTGCTCTACGAGCGGATCGACGCGCGAACGGAGGCGATCGTCGCCGGCGGGGCGGAGGAGGAGGTGCGGCGGGCCGAAGCGCTGGGTCCCTCGCGAACGGCCCGCAAGGCGCTCGGCTTCGACGAGCTGCTGGCCGGCGACATCGAGCGGATGAAGAAACGCTCCCGCAACTACGCCCGCCGCCAGCTCACCTGGATGCGCAAGATCCCCAACCTCCACCAGATCGACCGCACCGACCTCGACGACGCCGCCGTGGCAACCCAAATCGCCTCGGACGTGCCGTGACTTAGACCCCCTATATGGGCAGCTAACTCACGGCACGTCTGAGTAGGGTCTGGGTGTGAGATTCGAGAAGTGGCAGGCGCTGGGGAACGACTACGTGATCTTCGAGGCGGATCGGTTGCCCTGGGAGTTGAGTGCGGCCCGGGTGAGGTTGATCTGCGATCCGCACTTCGGGGTCGGGTCGGACGGGGTGCTGCTGCTGTCGCGCAGCGAGGATCCGGATCTGGTCGCCTCGCTGCGGATCTTCAACCCGGACGGGTCGGAGGCGGAGCTGTCGGGGAACGGGGCCCGGGAGGCGATCCTCTACCTGCGACGCCACGGCTGGACTGCGGAGGACACGTTCACGATCGGCACCGTCGCCGGGCCGGTGACGCCGACGATCACCTCGGAGCGGACCTGCTCGGTCGAGATGGGACGTGCCGCGACCGCATCGAAGGACTTTCCATCCGGCCCGTCGGACGGCAGGGGAGCGTTGAGCGCCGGCGGTCGCCAGTGGCGCTTCCAGCACGTCTCGATCGGCAACCCGCAGTGTGCGATCGAGGTCGGCGACGAGGTCGAGGATCTCGACGTCGCGGCGGTCGGGCCGGCAATCGAAGGCCACGAGCTGTTCCCCAACCGCACCAACGTCTCCTTCTACGCGGTCGACGGCAGCCGCGTGCGGGCGCGGATCTTCGAGCGCGGCGTGGGGGAGACGCTCTCCTCGGGCACCGGGGCGAGCGGCGCCGCGATCGCCGCCTTCCTCGCCGGCGCGCCGAGCCCGATCGCCGTCGAGCTCGACGGCGGCGAGCTGGAGGTCGAGATCTCCGACGATCTCGATGTGCGACTGACCGGCTGGGCGGAGCCGGTCTGCTCCGGCGAGCTCTCGGCCGAGCTGCTGCGGGCGCTCGCTGACGTTTAGGGTTCCGGCCCGTGACCGAGACGAGCGCGAAGCCGGGCATCGCCGCGCCCTCGAAGCGGTTGGAGGCGATGCCGCCCTACAAGTTCCAGGAACTCGAGCAGCAGATCGCCGACAAGCGGGCCGCCGGGATCGACGTGATCAGCCTCGGGATCGGCGACCCCGACCGGCCGACCTACCCCCACATCGTCGAGGCGATGCGGGAGGCGATCGCCGACCCGGCCACGCACCGGTACCCGAGCAATCGCGGCCGCGACGACTTCCGCCGCGCTTTCGCCGAGTTCTACGACCGCCGCTTCGGGGTCGAGATCGACCCCGACGGCGAGGTGATCCCGGCGATCGGCGCCAAGGAGTGCATCTACAACCTCTGCTTCGCCTTCCTCGACCCGGGCGGCGTGGCGCTCGCCTCCGACCCCGGCTACCCGGTCTACACCGGCGGCCCGATCCTCGCCGGTGCCACGCCGGAGCTGCTGCCGCTGCTGCCCGAGCGCGGATTCGCCCCCGATCTTGGCGCGGTTCCCGCAGACGTCGCCGCGAAGGCGCGGCTGATGTTCCTCAACTACCCGAACAACCCGACCGGGGCGATCGTCCCCGAGGGCTTCTTCGAGCTGGTCGTCGAGTTCGCCCGCGAGCACGAGATCCTCGTCGTCCACGACAACGCCTACTCGGAGACGACCTACGACGACTACGTCGCGCCCAGCTTCCTCGCCACCCCCGGCGCTAAGGAGGTCGGGGTCGAGGTCTTCTCGCTCTCCAAGGGCTACAACATGACCGGCTGGCGCTGCGCCGCGATTCTCGGCAACCGCGAGGCGGTGCAGACCTACTGGCGGCTGAAGACCAACGTCGATTCCGGCCTGTTCGAGGCGGTGCAGCTGGCCGGCGCCGCCGCGCTCGGCGGCCCGCCGGAGCCGCTGGCGGAGATGAACGCGACCTACGCCCGCCGCCGCGACCTGGTCGTCGGCGCCCTGCGTGAGATCGGGGTCGAGGTCGACACCCCGAAGGGGACGATCTACGTCTGGGCGCCGGTCCCCAAGGGTCATACCTCGACCTCCTTCGCCGAGCTGGTGTTGGAGGAGGCGGCGGTGGTGGTCTCGCCGGGGTCTATGTACGGGCCGAGCGGCGAGGGGTTCTTCCGCATCGCGCTGACGGCGCCGGATGACCGCATCGGTCAGGCGGTCGAGCGGATGCGGGAGCACTTGGCTTGAGGGGGCGGGGTCCGGGTAGGGCCTCCACTTAACTTTTTCGCCGGGCGCGGGGCGTCTCTCGCCGATGCGGTCGGGCGAAAAAGTACAAGACGTTCCGGCCCTACCCGGACCCCGCCTTTCTCTCCTCCAGCTTGTTCCAGTACCGGTTCAGGCCGCGCCACTGGTACTGCGGGGGGACGGACTGGATCAGCTCTTCTGCGGCCTCGGGGGTCGTGGAGCTTGTGGTGACTCGGGAGCGGTGGTGTTGCTCGTAGGCGTCCTCGTCTAGCTCCTTGGCGAGCTGGGCCTCTTCGCGGAGGCGCTCGCGGACGTGTTGGAGATGGGGGAGGGGATCGTCGATCGCGCCGAAGTGGGTGAGGGCGAGGCGCTCGGGGCGCCAGTCTTCGACGGTCGCGAGCGAGTCCTCCCAGGCCTCGATGTCGATGTCGGGGGGCGGCGTGGGGGGAACGATCAGGTCGACGGCCGGGATGCGTGCCCCGGCGACGTCGCCGACGAAGGCGGTGCCGCTCTCCTCGTGCAGGTAGCAGACGTGATGGGAGGCGTGGCCGGGGGTGTAGGCGACGCGCATGCCGAGCACGGTCTCACCGCCGGCGAGGGCGGTGACGTTGGCCTCGGGGACGGGGACGATCTCGCCCCACAGCCGCTCCATCTCGTCGCCGTAGAGCCGCTCGGCGCTGGCCAGCAGCCGCGAGGGGTCGACCAGGTGGGGGGCCCCGCGCTCGTGCACGTAGACCTCGAGCTCGGGCCAGCGCCGCACCATCGCGCCGGTCGCGGCGGCGTGGTCGAGATGGATGTGGGTCAGCAGCAGCGCCCGCGGCTGCTCCTCCCCGAGCGCCTCAAGCAGCGTCGCCAGCGACGACTCCGGGCCCGGGTCGACCAGCGCCTCGCCGACCTGCCAGCAGCCGATCACGTGCGGCCGCCCGAGGTGCATGACATCGATCGCGCGCATCGCGGGCGTGCGGCTCAGGCGGCGGTCGGGGCGGGAAAGCGGTCGTCGGCCTCGAGCGTCTGCCGCATGCCCTCCTCCATCCCGCGCGGTGCGTAGCCGAGCTCGCGGGTCGCCTTCTCGTGCGTCGCCCAGAAGGTGACGCCGTCGGCGGAGGAGATCAGCTCGCGCAGGTTCGGCGGCTGGCCCATCAGCCTGCCGACCAGCGGCCCGATCGGCGTCATCGCCTTCATCAGCGTTACCGGCATCGACCGCTTCGGCGCCTTGCGGCCGGTCAGCCCGGCGACGGTCTCGATCGCGTCGCGCATCGTCGTCACCGGACCGCTCAGCACGTAGGCCTCGCCGACCTCGCCCCTGTCGAGCGCCAGCAGGATCCCGGCAGCGACGTCCTCGACGTGGCTGAGGCAGATGCCCAGCTCGGGGAAAGGCATCAGGGGGAGCTTGCCGGCGAGGAACTGCTCGAGCAGGTCGGCGACCTGCGAGGTGTCGCCGGGGCCGTAGACGCCGCCGGGCTGGACGATGACGCCCGGCAGGCCGTCGGCGATCATCCGCCTGGCGATCCGGTGCGCCTCGAGCTTGGTCTCCTCGTAATAGGAGGTGAACTCCCTGCCGGGGTGCTCGTAGGACTCGTCGACCACCTGGCGGTGGGTGTTGCCGAAGACGCCGACGGTTGAGACGTAGACGACCTTGGGCACGCCGACCTCGCGCGCCGCGGCCAGCACCCGCTCGGTCCCGGCGACGTTCGCCTCCCACATCGCCGGGTGCTGGGATGCGGGGATGCCCACCTCGTACATCGCCGCGGCGTGGATCGCCGCGTCGCAGCCCTCCATGCCGCTGCGGATCGCCTCCGCGTCGCCGAGGTCGCCGGCGACCAGCCGGCAGCCGAGCTCGGTCAGCTTCGCGGCCTTCTCGGGGCTGCGGACGAGGCAGACGGCCTCGTCGCCGCGCTCGCGCAGCTGCCGCACCACCTCGCCGCCGATGAACCCGGTTCCCCCGGTCACGAAGACCTTCATCGATCAAAGCCTATCCGCACCGCCCGCCCGCCTACAATCGGTTCGAGTGGATCGATCGAGAAACGGCCGCAACACGCAGACGCGCTACAGCGCGAACGGCGCCGGCCTCAGCAACTCCCGGGCGCGCCAGCGGGCGCTGGCGCTCGGCGTCGTCGACGGCCGCGAGCAGGGCGATCCGCTGGGCGAGCTGAAGGAGCTGCTGCGGACCGCCGGGGTGGCGACCGCCGGCGAGGCGGTGCAGCAGCGCGCCGCGCCCGACCCCGACCGCTACGTCGGCCGCGGCAAGCTGGCCGAGCTGAAGCAGCAGATCGCCGCATGTGACGCCAACCTGGTCGCCTGCGACGACGAGCTGGCGCCGCGCCAGGAGCGCAATCTCGAGAGCGCGCTCGGCGTGCCGGTGATCGACCGCACCGCGGTGATCCTCGACATCTTCGCCGACCACGCCCACTCCGCCGAGGGCAAGCTGCAGGTCGAGCTGGCCCAGCTCGAGTACAACCTGGCGCGGATGCGGGGGCTGTGGACCCACCTCGAGCGGCTCGGCGGCGGGATCGGCACCAGGGGCCCGGGCGAGAGTCAGATCGAGACCGACCGCCGCCTCGCCCGCGACCGGATCGCCGCTCTGCGACGCCGCCTGCAGCGACTGGAGCGCAATCGCGGTGTGATGCGGGCGCGGCGGGAGCGCTCCTCGCTGCCCCGGGTCGCCCTGGCCGGCTACACCAACGCCGGCAAGTCGACGCTGCTGAACGCGCTGACCGGGGGCAAGGAGGTCGGGGTCGGCGACCGACTGTTCCACACGCTCGACCCGACCACCCGCAGCGTCGAGCTCTCGGGTCGCGACTTCCTCGTCACCGACACGGTCGGCTTTATCGAGAAGCTGCCGCACCAGCTGGTCGAGGCCTTCAAGGCGACGCTGGAGGAGACGGTGCTGGCCGACCTGATCCTGCAGGTGGTCGACGCCGCGGCGCCGGAGGCGCGGCGGATCGCCGACCTCGAGGCGGTCGACGCGGTGCTGGGGGAGATCGGCGCCGGCGACAAGCCGCGGCTGCTGGTGCTGAACAAGGCCGACCTGCTCGACGACGAGGGGCGGCGCGAGGCGCTGCTGCGCCACCCGGGCGCGGTGCTGGTCTCGGCGCTGGACGGCGAGGGGATCGGCGAGCTGCGCGAGCGGGTCGAGGAGGCCTTCGCCGACACCCTCGCCGAGGTCGAGTTGCTGGTCCCCTATTCCGAGGGGGCGCGGCTGCACGAGCTGCACGAGGTGGCCGGGGATCTGGAGCGGACCGAGCGGGAGGATGGGGTGCTCGTGCACGCGCGGGTGCCGGTGTCCGAGATGCACCGGTTCGACGACCTGCGCACTGCGGCGGCGTAGGAGGGGGAGGGCGGGGGTGTCCCTCCGCTTGCTGGGTTTCTCGCCAGGATCGTCTGCGGCTGTCCGCGGACGTGGCTGGGGCGAGAAAGAGGACGCCGCTGCGCGGAGGGACACCCCCGCCCTCCCTGCGCAGGCGCTGTAGGGTGCTCGACCGTGCAACTTCCGGTGGTGAAGCTGAGAGACGAGGCGGTTGTCCCCACCCGGGCGCATGCCGGGGATGCCGGGTTGGATCTGTATGCGTGTGAGGCGGCTCATATCGGGCCGGGGGAGCGGTGGGGCGTCGGGACCGGGATCGCGGTGGAGGTGCCGGAGGGGCATGCCGGGCTGGTGCTGCCGCGGTCGGGGCTGGCGCGGGAGCACGGGATCGCGCTGGTCAACGCGCCCGGTCTGATCGATTCCGGCTACCGGGGCGAAGTGCGGGTGCTGCTGCTGAACACGGATCCGGCCGAGACCTTCAAGGTGGCGCCCGGCGAGCGGATCGCACAGCTGGTGATCGCGCCGGTCGCCCTGCCGGAGCCGGTCGAGGCCGAGGGGCTCAGCGGAACTGCCCGCGGCGCCGGTGGCTTCGGTTCGAGCGGGCGCTGACCGCCTAGCCCAGCGCCACGTCCCGCGCGCAGGCCTCGGCGGCGAGCTCCAGCTCGTCGTCGAGCGGGGCCAGATCGGGCGTCGAGCCGTAGCGCCGCTCGAGCGCCCAGGAGATCAGGCGATCGGCGAGCCAGGCGTTCTTCGGCAGCAGCGGCCCGTGCAGGTAGGTGCCGATCAGGTTGCCATGGCGGACGCCCTCGAAGCCGTCCTTGCCGTTGTTGCCGAAACCGGAGACGACGCGGCCGAGCGGTTCGGCGCCGTCGCCGAGGTAGGTTCGGCCGCCGTGGTTCTCGAAGCCGGCGACGGTGCGGGGGCCGTCGCCGAGGTCGACCTCGATCGCGACGTTGCCGATCAGCCGCGGCCCGGGCTCGCGGACGGTCTCGAGGTCGACCAGCCCGAGCCCCGGCAGCCTCTCCTCGCCGAGCTGGTAGCTGTGGCCGAGCAGTTGGTAGCCGCCGCAGACCGCCAGCAGGACGGCGCCGTCCTCGACGGCGGAGGCGATCGGCTCGCGCTTGCCGGCGACCATGTCGGCGGCGACCGCCCTCTGGTCGCGGTCCTGGCCGCCGCCGAGGTAGAGCAGGTCGTGGGCGCCGGGGTCGAGGCCGTCGCCGGGCCCGGCGGCCGTGTAGGAGAAGCCGATTCCGCGCCACTCGCACCGCCGCCGCAGGAAGAGGATGTTTCCCCGGTCGGCGTAGATGTTCATCTGCTCCGGGTAGAGGGCGAGCAGCCGCAGCTCCATCAGGCTTCCTTCCCGAGCACGACGACGGTCGAGCCGACGTGGGCGTCGGTGGGGGGGGTCGCGCGGCGCCCGGCCGGTCGCAGTCCCGCTGCGGCGGCCTCGGCCTCCAGGGTCGCGGCGTCGAGCGTGCGGAGGAGAATGTCGTCGACCTCCTCGCTCAGCGCGCCGGCGGGCGAGACGGTCTGCCGCAGCCGCCGAACCCGGATCGCCTCCGCGTCGACGGCCGTCTCGATCGGCAGGCTCGAGTAGACCCACCCGTCGACCTCCCGCGTATCGGGCAGCGGCGGTGCGGTGTCGACTGCCACGGGCACGGACTCCACGATGGCAAACGCGGCAGCCCCGCCATCCGCCAGGTGCCGCTCGACGCAGCGCAGGCAAGCGATTCGCTCCTCCGAGCCCGCGAACAGCTGCACAAGCTGCATCGGCGCGATTACCAACCCGCACTCCTGCCCCAGCACAAAATCCCGAGCGTCAGCGACCGCCGCCTCGACCCCATCCCTCACCAGCTCAGCCACAAAGGCCGGCTCGGCGTCCAACCCGACGACCTCATGTCCCCGCCGCGCCAGGTGCCGCGCCACACGGCCGGTCCCGCAGCCGAGGTCCAGGATTGCCCCCTCGACTTCGTCCGCCAGCTGCTCCCACAAAGGCAGATCAGCCGCATAGCCCCCGCACTCGACCTCGTGCCAGATGACCTCCGCATCTCGGGCGGGGGGCGGCTCGTCCCTCATCGCCAGAACTCCTTGGTGAGCCCCCGAGAGGAGAGAACCTTGTGCAGTTCCAGAAGGGCCGTGTACGTGGGCAGGGCGAAGAGCCGCTCGGGAGCCTCGGCAACCGCTCGGTCCAGAGACCGCTCGATCTCGCCGTCGACCACGATCGCGTCGACCGGCCACCCCGCGTACTTCAGCCGCAGCGCCAGCTCCGGCGCCCGCGTGCCGGCGCAGGTCACCCGCCGCACAGCGCCCGCCAGCAGCTCGAAGTCGGCGTCCCAGACCCAGGAGACGTCGCGGCCGTCGGCGATCCGGTCGTTGAGGGCGATCCAGAGGTCGAGCTTCGACCGGTCCGCCTCGAGCCCCAGCGTGCGCAGCACCTCATTCGCCCCGGCCGGGTTCTTGATCAGCAGGATCGAGACCGACCTGGGGCCGATCGCGATCGTCTCAACCCGGCCGAAGGCGCCGCGGATCGCTGCCAGCGAGCCGGAAATCCGCTCCGGCTCGATCCCCAGCTCGATCGCCGCCGCCACCGCGGCGAGGGCGTTGTAGACGTTGTAGAGGCCGGGGAGGGGGAGGCGCAGCTCGAGCTCGCCGCCGGGAATCCGCACGGCGACGGTCGAGCCGCTCATCCCGTGCAGCTCGACCCGCGTCGCCGCGACGTCGGGCGCCGGTCGCTCGGCGCCGCAGCCGGGGCAGGAGTAGTGGCCGAGGTGGCCGACGAAGGCGCGCTCGTACGCATAGGGGTGGCCGCAGCGGCGGCAGTGCCTGGCGTCGAAGGCGTGCTGCAGCTCGGGCAGCGCCTGCGAGGCGTCATCGACGCCGAAGTAGACGATGCCCTCGCGCCGCTCGCCGCCGCCGTCGTGGCCGAGGTCGGCGACCAGCGGGTCGTCGGCGTTGAGGACGAAGCGGCTGCGCCCGGAGCGCGCGGCGACCGTCCGCGCCCACTCGTCGGCCAGCGCCTCGGTCTCGCCGTAGCGGTCGAGCTGGTCGCGAAACAGGTTGCCGAGGACGATCAGGCTCGGGTCGAGCTGGTCTGCTACCTGCGGCAACCAGGCCTCGTCGACCTCGAACAGGCCCTCCTCTCCGCGCTGTTCGAGCAACGCCGTCGCGATTCCCCAGGTCATGTTCGAGCCGGCGCGGTTGTGGACGGGCCGGCGCCCCCCGGCGGCGAGCAACGCCGCCAGCATCCCGGCCGTCGTCGTCTTGCCGTTGGTCGCGCTGATCAGCGTCGTGCCGCGGCTCAGGCCGGTTCCCAGCCGGGCGATCGCCTCGGGCTCCATCCGCAGCAGCAGCCGACCCGGCAGGGTGGTGCCGCCGCCGCGGCCACTGGCCCGGCTGGCGGCGCCGACCGCGCGGGCGGCAAGGCGCTTCGCCGCGAACAGCGGCCCGGTCGACCCGCTGCTCACGGGTCGGGCTGCGCCGGCACGATCACGCTCAGCGCCCGCGGCAGCACTCGCAGCGAGGCCGGCAGGTCGGTCAGGTGCTCGCCGTCGGCGTAGACAGGAAAGGGCCGGCTGGCGTTCAGCTCGAGGCCCGACGCCCGGAAGACGCGGACCTCGTCCTCCTCGACGTGGGTGCCCTTGAACACCTTCGGCAGGTTACCCAGGAATTTCAGCTTGCCGACCTCGCCGATCGTGACCACGTCGAACTCGCCGTCGTCCAACTCGGCCGCCGGGGCGATGAACATGCCGCCGCCGAAGGCGCGGTTGTTGGCGACCGAGATCGAGTAGCCACTGAAGCGCAGGCTTTCGCCCCCGGCGCGGATCGTGAAGCGCGCCGGCTTCCAGGCGAGCAGGGTCCGCACGCCGGCGTAGAGGTAGACGAGGTTGCCGCGCAGCCACTTGGTCTCATTGGCGCGCCGGTTGGCGATCGAGTCGAAGCCGACGCTGACGACGCCGAGGAAGCGCTTGCCGTTGACCTCGCCGACGTCGATCTGCCGCGTCTGCCCGTCCGCCAGCACCGCCGCCGCGGCCTCGGGGCCGTCGGGAATGCCCAGGACCCGGGCGAGATCGTTGCCGCGGCCGCCGGGGACGATGCCGAGCGGCACCTCGGACCCCGCCAGGGCGCCGCCGACCGCGCCGACCAGGCCGTCGCCGCTGACCACCACCGGCAGCTCGCCCGCTTCGGCCGCGCGCAGCGCCCGCTCGACCCCGTCCTCGAGGCCGCGGGTGCGCTCGACCCGGAAGGCGATCCGGCGCGCGTCGAGCGCCTGCTCGAGCCGTGGCAGCAGCTTCAGCGTGCGGCCGTGCGCCGACGCCGGGTTGACCAGCAGCACCAGCGGCATGCCCTCGACGTCCATCGCGGGTGGCAGCTTATTTAGGCCTTGCCTCGCGGGCGCGGAGCGCGAGCAGGAACGGCTCGCCGCCGGCCTCGCCGCTCTCGACCGGGTCGAGTCCGTGCTGCGCCAGCCGCCACTCGGCCAGCCGCCACTCGCCGATCAGCAGCAGGTGGCCGCCGGGTCCCAGTACCCGGGCCAGCTCGCCAGGGCGGAGCGGGCCGTCCCCCTGGGCGACGAGGTCGAAGAAGCCGTCGGGGTAGGGGAGGGCGCGGCGGCCGGCGCGCTTGAAGGCGACCCGGCCCTCGGGGTCGAGCCCGACCCGGGCGAACGCCGCCTGGATCGCCTCCGCGGAGCGATCGACGCCGCGCACCCGCGCCGCGGGGTACTCGCGGGCGAGGAAGAGGACGCCGTCGCCGTCGCCGCAGCCGACCTCGAGGATCCGCTCCGGCTTCCCCGGGACGCGCAGGACCGCGGATGCGAGCGCTATCAGCGGTGTCGACACCCGGCTGGGATATCAGGCCTTCGAGCCGCCCGCGAAGAACTCGCGCGCCCGTTCGGCGACCAGCTGCGGCCGCTCGTCGGCGATGAAGTGGCCGCAGTCGGGGACGAGCTCGACCGACATCTCGTCGGCGTGGCGCTCGTAGCCGGCGAGCAGCTCGGGTCGCAGCGCGGCGTCGTCGGTGCCGAACAGCATCCGGGTCGGGACCGTGAGGCGGGCGTCCGCGTAGCGGCCGCCGAGGATCGGCCTCACCTCATGCAGGTTGAAGACGCGGTACATCTGCACCGCGGCCCGAGCCCGCTCGGGCTCGGCCAGGTTGTCGCCGAAGCTGCGCAGCGTCGCCTCGTCCCAGGCGTCGCGGACGGTCGAGGCGCCGGTCAGGACCCGCGGCACGAAGCGCCCGCCGCGGTGCAGCCGGTAGCCGACCCCCGGCGTCAGGATCACCAGCTGGTAGGTGAAGCGCCAGGCGTGCGGAAGGGCCCGGCGCCAGCTCAGCCAGGGATGCAGGATGTTGAGCGCGAGGTAGCGCTGGAAGCGCTGCGGCGCCCTCAGACAGAGCAGGAAGCCGATCCAGCCGCCCCAGTCGTGGCCGACCAGCTTCACCCGCTCGATCCCCAGCGCGTCGAGCACGGCGAGCACGTCGTCGGCGAGGTTCTCCTTCTCGTAGCCGTCCCGCGGCGCGTCGGACCAGCCGAAGCCGCGCAGGTCCATCGCCAGCACCCGGTGCCGGTCGGCGAGCGCCGGCATCAGGTGCCGCCACTCGTACCAGTGCTGCGGCCAGCCGTGCAGGCAGAGGACGACGTCCTCGCCCGAGCCGGCTTCGGCGACGTGGAAGTCCAGCCCGCGGGCGCGGACGGTGCGATGGCCGACGCCGTCGACATGGGGTGGAGCGCCCATCGGCACAACCTACAGCGCCGTCGCTGCACTACTCTGGTCGCATGGCGAAGGTCGACGTGGGCGATCCGGCACCGGACTTCGAGCTTCCCGGGACCGGCGGCAGGACCTACCGCCTCGCTGACTACCGCGGCCGCAAGCTGGTCCTCGCCTTCTACCCGGGCGACTTCACCGCCGTCTGCACGAAGCAGTTCTGCTCCTACCGGGACGAAGGCGACCGGCTCGACGCGGTCGGCGCCGACGTGCTCGGGGTCTCGCCGCAGTCGGTCGACTCGCACGAGCGCTTCGTCGAGGAGAAGAGCCTCAACGTGCCGCTGCTGGCCGACGACGACAAGTCGGTGGCGCGCGCCTACGGCGTCGTCGCCGGCCCGATGGTGCGGCGGGCGATCTTCGTGATCGACGAGGAGGGGACGATCCGCCACCGCAAGGTGACGCTGGCCGGGCTCAGCTACGAGACCGTCGGCGACATCGAAGCGGCCGTCGCCGCCGTCGGGTGACGTCCGACGATCCGCGGCAGTTCGAGGCCGGCGAGGGCCTGGCGATCCGCGGCGAGGTCGCGGGGGAGGGGACGCCGGTCGTCCTCTGTCACGGGATCACCGCCAGCCGCCGCTACGTCGTCCACGGCTCGCGGGCACTGCGGCGGGCCGGCCACGCGGTCGTCTCCTACGACGCCCGCGCCCACGGCGAGTCCGACCCGGCGCCCCCCGGCCGGGGTTATGGATACCCGGAGCTGGTCGACGACCTCGAGTCGGTGGTCGCGGCGACGGTCGGCGGCGGCCGCTTCGTCCTCGCCGGCCACTCGATGGGCGCCCACACCGCCGTCGCCTACGCGCTTCGCCACCCGCAGCGGCTCGCCGGCATCGTCGTCATCGGCCCGGTCTACGCGGGCGAGATCCCGGAAAGCGCGCTGCCCTTCTGGGACGGCCTCGCGGCGGCGCTGGCGGCGGGCGGGGTCGACGGCTTCGTCGACTACATCGACCGCGAGCAGGGGATCGACCCCGCCTGGCGCGACTCGGTGCTGCGCTTCACCCGCGAGCGGATGCTGCTGCACCGCCACCCGGATGCGCTCGCCGAGGCGCTGCGGCAGGTGCCGCGCTCGCGGCCGTTCGGAGCGCTCGCCGAGCTGGAGGCGCTGGAGCTGCCGGCGCTGGTCGTCGCCAGCCGCGACGAGGCGGACCCCGGGCACCCGCGCGAGGTGGCCGAGGCCTACGCGGCGACGCTGCCGCGGGCGCGGCTGATCGGCGAGGAGGTCGGCGAGTCGCCGCTCGCCTGGCAGGGGGGCAGGCTCTCGCGTAAGATCGCTGCCTTCTGCGAGGAGGGGGCGGTTGCGGAGTCTTTAGGCTCCGCCTAAGACCGGTTTACTACTTTTATGGCAATGAGGGCACCTGCGGAGGGAACGCTGCGCAAGATCGCGGCTTTCGTCGCGACGTTCGGCATCGGCGTCGCCACCTACATCACGATCGCCGACTCGAGCGGCGGCGCGCCGACCTGCCTGGCCGGCGGCGGCGGTTGCGAGACGGTCGCCGGCAGCTCCTACTCGCACCTGCTGGGGGTCAACGTCGCCGTCTTCGGCATCGTCGGCTACGTGCTGCTGGTCGCGGCGGCGCTGCTGCGGGGCGACCTGGCGCGGATGGCCGGGTTCGCAATCTCGCTCGGCGGCTTCGGCTTCAGCGTCTATCTGACCTACCTCGAGCTGTTCAAGATCGAAGCGATCTGCCAGTGGTGCGTGTCGAGCGCAGTGCTGATGACCGTCCTCTTCGGGTTAAATGCAGTGCGCATGGTCGGCTACGCGGGGAAAGAGGCATGAGCGGAAAGAGCGCCAGAGAGGAACGCCGCCAGCAGCGGCTGCAGCAGGAAAGCCAGGGCGACCGTGAGGACCGGCGCAAGCGACTTCTGCAGATCGGCAGCGCCGCGGTCTTCCTGGTCGTCATCGCGGTCGCGGTGGTCATCGTCGTCGCCGGCAGCGGCGGCGGCAGCGGCGGCGACCTCAAGCTCGAGGACGTCGGCCTGGTCAAGAAGCAGCTCAGCGGCATCCCGCAGGAAGGGACGGTGCTGGGGCAATCGGACGCAAAGGTGAAGCTCTACGAGTACGGCGACCTCCAGTGCCCGATCTGCAAAGACTTTTCCGAAGAAGTCATCCCGAGCCTGATCAACTCCGAGGTTCGCGGCGGCGCCGCGAAGATCGACTTCCGCAACTTCACGATCATCAGCCAGGAATCGGTCCCGGCCGGCGCGGCGATGATCGCCGCCGGCAAGCAGGGCCGCGGCTGGAACTACCTCGAGCTCTTCTACCGCAACCAGGGCGAAGAGCGCTCCGGCTACGTCACCGACGCCTTCATGACCGAAATCGCCAAGGGCGCCGGCGTGCCCGACATCGCCAAGTGGAACAAGGACCGCAAGGACCCCAAGGTGATCGCCGAAGTCGAAGCGACTACCGCCGAAGCGCAGAAGCTCGGCTTCACCGGCACGCCGTCGTTCGCGGTCGAAGGCCCCGGCACCTCGGGCAAGGAAACCCTGGGAACCCCGGGCTCGGCCGAATCGCTCGAAGAATCGATCGAAGAAGCGAGCTAGTTCACATAACCACCATTATCGTGCGTTCTCAAGGAAAATCGGCCTAAAAGTCTACGCCTACCGTACCCAATTCTAGGTTTACCACGGTTAACCAGGACGAAATCGCTCCGAACCAGGCGCGACACTGGGAGACAGCGTTGAGCGAGCCGTTCGGCCACGGTTGCAATCACACTTCCCGGCCGGCGGCTCGCTCAGCGCTGAACTTCAAGCGGTCGAGAAGCCAGGTCGCATCGCGCAGCGCCGAACGCGTCCGCTCGTACTCATCGACCGAGACGCCGACAACACGAGCACCTGCAGACCGGCGCCGGCGCCGGAGACCACGGCCCTCCGCCGCGTGATCGGGACAGTAGTGCCGCGGCGGATGGCTCGCACGCCACGACGGAGCCTCCAACTCAAACCAGCCGAAGGGCAACTCCTCAGGCGCGGTGATCGCCGTGGCCTCGCAGGCGAAGCAGGACCACCGAACCGCAACGATTTCCGGGGTCAACGCGAGGAGAAGACCTGTCGATCGACACCGGCCGCAGCCTCGCACGGACCCCCGCCGGGCACAGACGGAGAAGGCGACGATGGAACGCCCGCGCCAGAGAACCCCGGCGGAAGCGACGGCCGACCAGCCGAAGCCGCCAAAGCGCGGCGCCGGCGAAAACCGAGGAACCCGACCACGAAAAGAAACAGACCGACGACCCCGGGCAGATGAACGAGCGTCCAATGAAGCATCAGCCCTGCGCTCCCCAGGCCTCCGAGTCGAGCGCGCGCTCAAGGACCTCGCCGAGGTCGACGTCGACCTGGTCGAGGACCCCGTCGGCGAGCACGAGGCCGTGACGCCGAGCAGCTGCTCGATCCCGACGCTCCTGCCGCTGCGACTGACCACAGCCCCCGACCTTCTGCAGGAGAAGATAGCTCGCCGCAGCCTTAGCTTCAGCCGGGCTCATCACACCCTCGTCAACCAGTTCGCCGATCCGCTGGGCAACCTCAACTACTCCGCCCACTCTGACTCCTTTCGATGCCCTCCACAACGGTTCAAACCTTCTGACAAAAGCCGTCCGCGCGTAGCTGCCGGAGGTAACAGCGTCGAGCGTAAGCCTAGCCTGCTTGGGGAAGCGCCGCTGGTCCTCTGGCCGAATATGCAAGCCACGGCCCGCGGACCCAGACTCGACGCCCTTGTCATACCAGCGGCCGAGAACACGCTTGCCGCTGGTCCCGAGGAAGTAGACGGTCTCGACGCGCGAGCCACCGACCTCGCGGATCGTCTCCGTTTTCATCCTCGCGAGCGGGAGCGAGGCCACCCCGGCCAGCGCGGCAAGGCCGTCGAGCGGATCATCGAAGCGAAGATCCACCGTCGAGTCCAGACGACGCACCCCGGCGAAACCCTCGCCGGAGACGCGATCAGCAGCCGCCGGCCCCCCGACGAGACGACTGTCGCGCAGAGGTACACCCACGTCCCGATCAGCAAGCCCGGTGACCACCGCATCGAAAGCGGCGTGCATCTCGGGCGGACCAGCCAAACCGTCCTCGCACGGATGGCCCTCGGCGAAGAGAAGCCGCGAGCCAGCGAAGAAGCCCACGCGATGATTCGCGACCGCTTCCGGGACCATGCGGCTGCGAGGAGCCGGATCGGTCGCAAGCGCTTCCACCGCCCGATGAGCAGGACTCCCCTCCCCCAGGTACCAGCAGAGAGACCAGGTATCGACCCCGGCCGAGTCAACCACCGACGATCCCCAGGTGGCCATATATGTCCGCAGATCGGCTGTTAGAAGAGCCGCGCCGCAAATCGACCGACTTTGTGCGCATCCTCACGCCCCGAGAGCGGGGTCGGGAGGGACCCGCTCGAAGCCCGGCTCGGCCAGTGGCCGCGCCTCCCGTTCGCCGGCGGGCGGCGGGAGCGCGGGCGGGCCGGCGGGCGGCCCCGCTGACGCGGAGCCGCCGTCCGGCGGTCCGTCCGTGCTTCCGACGTCCGTCAGCGAGCGAGGAAGGAGCAGCTCATCATCGCCGCGGTCGTCACGGAGCCCGAAGCTGGCCGTGTCCATCGTGTCGTACAGGCGCTTGAACCAGCGCAGGCGATAGCGCTCGTACTTGACGACCTCTTTCGGGTAGGCGTGATTGCGCCAGCTGGCTACGAAGAAATTGAAGGGAACGACCGGCAGGCCGAGAATGCGAACAGATTTCTTGAGGTTGTTGAGGCAGATGTGGTCCTCGAAGAGCTCCCGGACCTGGACGTCCAGATTCTCGGCCCGCTGGGCCAGGAGGTAGACGTGAAAGCCGAGCTTGCGGGCGAGGGCGAAGAACTCGAGGATTTCCTCGCGGCCGGACTGAGTCCAGCCCCGGGCGTTCATCCAGCGATGCGACTCGTCAAGGATCACCACGGCGCTGCCCTCCCTCAGCTGCCAGACCCCGCGCTTGCGCTCCTGGGCGAATGGGGGCACCGGGCGAATGCGGACCCGCATCAACTCCGGGAGGGAATCGACGCGGTGATAGCGAGCCTCGAAACGCTCAATCCGCTCTTCGAGGCGGTCGGAGTGCTTGCGGACCTTGCCGCGGCGCAGGACCTGCGCCACCCAGTCGGGCTCCATGCCGAAGTTCGTAATCACGATCTTGCCGCGCTCCATCGCCTCGACCGCCTTCTTGACGCCGTAATAGCTCTTGCCGGTGCCGAGCGGCCCGGTGACCAGGCGAATCATTGCCACACTCTCGCGAGGACCCCGCCATGAGCCGACCCAACACGAAGAACCGGGTCTACACGTCTCACAACCGACACGACGACGTAGCCGCCGCCCGAGTCGCCATACACCCAAGCTCGAGCATGCACAATCCGAATGCCAAACATCAGTGCCCACCTATCAGGTGCAGAGCGACCCGCCGAAGAACGTAGGCGACGGCGTAACCGCCGCCGGCGGCGTACACCGCGACGGTGACCGCAGTTGCGGCAGCGAGCCCGAGCCACCACCTCACGAGGACACCACCGCCACCGCGTGGAACACGAGCCCGAGGACAAGACAGCCAAACACCAGACGAACAACCAGCGACCGGCGGAGGGCGAAGACCCAGACCACGAGGCGATCACGCTTATCGCTCATCGCATCTTCGCCCAGCGCAGAGCGGTCTGCAAACCCAGCCAGCTGATCCACGCCGTGACCATGACGCCGAGGACGACGATCAGTTCGGACATCGGCAGGAACCAGGCGACCCCAGAGGCGATTTCGGCCGGGATCGAGGGCAGAGACGGGAAGGAGGGAAGAACCGCCGCCAGCGCATCGCCGAACGCCGCTATCGCGGCGATCCAACCGTTCAGCGAGTCAACGAACAGGCCGACAACCAGGTAGGGCACGTCGAGGACGCCGTGCACGACCTGTTCGAGGAGCGAGAACACCTAAGCGTCCTCGCCCCCGGTACCCATCGCCTGCTTGGCGAAAAGCAGAACCAGACCAATCGTCGCCAGCGCCAAGATCAGAATCCGCAGCGGCGCCATCACCGTTTCGCCGACTTCACAGCCGTTGACGTCCAGGTGTTCGGTGCCGCCAAACGCGTCAATCGGCAAATTCACTTCGAGCGGGCAGCTAGGCGACACCGCGAAGGCTTCCACCGCTTCGCCAAACCAGCAGAAGACCCCGAAAGGAAAGGTGTCGCACCCGAGCCCCGTTTCGAGAAGCGGCGAGAGGTCAACCGACGGTATCGACGGAGGCGACCAGCCCCCACCTTCCGCCGGGTAAGGAGCCGTTTCCGGATTCGTCTCGACTTTGAATTCCGTACCCGGTTCGACCGCCGTACCCTCTTTCGGAAGGGTGTAGGACGCGCCTTCCGGACCCGTACTCGGGTCCGTGGCGTTTTCGGGTAGAGGCACCTTCTGCGGTTTCAGTCCGGTTTCCGATTCAACCCGTTCCGAATATTCTTTAAACGTCTCACCTTCCCGGATCGGTGGAATCACGCGGAAGTCCGGGTTGTACTGCACTTCGACAGTAGATTCCGGTTCGACTTCCGTGCCCCAGGTCGGTTTGACGAAGATAACCGTGCCCGGTTCCCGTTCATCATCGACTTTTTCAAACGGCAGTTCTTCGTATTCCGGGATAAGTTCAAGTTCTTCGAGCTCTTCACCGTATTCTTCATACGGTTCAGTTTTCGCCGGTTCCGGAATAGCAAGACCCAGCGGATTTTCCACCAACGCTTCGCCCGTCGAAACTTCCTGCGCCTGTTTGTCGTGGTTGTACCACCAACCAGGGAGACCTCCGCAGTAAATTTCACCCCGAAAACATTCTTCCCCTACTTCCGTCGCTTCCGGCCCTTCGAGCGCTTCCGGTGCCGATTCTTTACGCATCGTTTCCGGTTCAACAGCACAGCCTTCCGTCGTCTGCCCCATCATGCACTGAACCACGTCCGTCACAAACGCTACCTTAGTCGGGACTACGCCCCCAGGCGCGCCGACACACCCCGTGGTACCGTAATCCGCTTCCTGCAGGCCCAGCGGCGCTTCGCCGTAGAACCAATCGACGGCACAGCCATTGGCCGTCAGAACGTCGGGCGCGTACCACTGTTCGCCTTTTCCCCCGAGCTGCCCCCAACGAATCTCAAAGATCGGTTGCGGAAACACTTTCGACCCCTGATTACAGGTACCGTAACCACCGACTTCACAAACCGGAGTCCCACCCGCATAGGGATAGTACTTCTTGGCGTACCAGTCAACCGACCCCCCCGTCGCCGCTTCCGATTCCTGCCCGCCGAACAGGTACGACCAGAACGACCCTTCGCATTCACTGATTTCGCAGCCGATACCCCAGCCGACTTCAAACGCAGAAACTCCAAGCGTAATCGCCCCGAGTTTCGAGATTGCGGGCATCGCTTTGACATCCTGCGTGAAATACGCACCCACCGATTTCAGTTCGCGCCAGGCTTTGGCCTTGACCCCCGTATCGGCCGTACCCTGCAAGTCTTCCCACGCCGCTTTACCCTCGGCCACCGCCGCTTCCGAGAAGCCTTTAGGCACAGCGCCGCCACCCGACTCCGCGCCGGCAGCTGCCCGTTCAGTCATTTTCCGCCACGATTCATACGGCATGTACCGATCAGTGACGTTGCCCGCACCGTCGCGCCACTGCATCGACCCGGGCGACGTTTCCTCCCAATGCCCGTATTCAGCAGCAGACGCGGTGCTAGCGGCTACCCCGAGCCCCAGGACAGCTACGACCAGGAGCAGAGAAGCCGCCAGCCACCGCGTTCGCCAACCCCCTACTTCGCCGCCCGCAACTTGCTGACGAGGAAGCGGATCGCCCAGGAGATCCCGATGATGATCCCCAGCGTCGCGAGGACGATGGGGAGCGCGGTCCCGAGCTGGGATTCGACGGGTTCCGTGAGCGTTTCCGGTTTGAATTCGATCGCGGCGAAGGCCGAGCCGACCATCGCGAACGCCGCGACCGCGGCGAGAGCGAGCGTCAGACCTACCTTTGCCCGAAAGGAATTGAACGTGTGCATGAGTCACCCCCTTTCGGAGAGGTCGAGGGGGAGTCCTCACCGCGCGCACGCGCTACTCCCCCAGCTTTCTGCGGATGAAGCCAACCACCATGAAGACGGAGACGGTGATCAGCGCGGTGAAGGTGACGACTTCGAGGCCGGTTCGGAAGGCCCCGTAGTCGGGATTCGGGTCGATGGCGGCAACGAGCGCCACAGGCGATGCGAGCGAACAAACACAAGCAGGTAGGACGAGAGAGCGCCGAGCGAAGATGCGGAGGGCGACCAGGAAGCGGACCAGGGCGAGCGTGGCGAGGGAGGCAAACAGCCGGGCAGACACCCGCCCTAGCAACGGGCGGGTGAAGAACCACCGCGCCGAACGGGCCTGCGGCCCTTTTTCCCTCACGCCGACCCCTCGGAGAGCGTCCCATCGGACCAGAGGACCAGCCGGCGCCCGTCGCGGCAGCGCCGGAACACAGCGAACACGTCGCCGACGCCCTCGGCGAAAGGCACGAGGACGACCACAGCCGCCCAGAGACGGCCTTCGCGGACGTGCATCACTTCGCCCTTAGCCACGCAGAGACCCCACGCGCCAGATCGCAAAGCCGACGATCAGGGCAACGATGGCACCGCCGATGAACCAGAGACCGCCCTTCGTCGCTTCTCCGGAAGCGTCAACCGCGCTGACGATGTGTTCGTTGTACTCGGCTGAGGCGGCGTTGTGAACGGTGGCTTCCCCGTCGAGGACGACGTGCCGCGGTTCGCCGGCAGAGCCTTCGAGCGATTTGAGACGTTCCTCGATTTCGGCGAGCAGTTCTTCCGAAGCAACATCGGTCGCATGAGTCGGGCCGACTTCACCGCGGTGATGGAGCTCGGAGACGATCCACCAGTCCCGTTCAAACAAAAGTTCCTGACGGGCCGCGAGCGCAAGACACTGCAGGCGCACCCGCTGGATCAACGCCCAGACACCTTCAACCACCTGATTTTCCGGTTCCGAAGGACCCGCCTGGTACACGGGACAGGCCTGCAGTTCAGCCGGAATCGACGGCTCGGCCGAACCGATTTCAGGCGGTTCGTAGGTTTCAGCCTGCGCGGAAGCCGCGCCCAGGGAGAAGGCGCAGCAGACCGCGCAGAACGCAAGCAGAGCGACGAGAAGCCCCGTGGTGGGACGACGCATGGCGGAACCCCACTAGGCGCGCTGTGCTTTGGCCAGGCGCACGGAGGACGGGCGGAAGTACCCGCCGTCGTCGCGGACCTGAACGTCGCCGACGACCTGCACCTCCGTGTAGGCGGGCGTCTTCGTCACGTCGAAGTCCGCCGCCTCGGCGAGAGCCTTGACCGAGACCCGGGCCGTCTGCACGAGGCCATTGGAGTCCTCGAAGGCGATGTCGTAGGCGTCACCGAAGGCGACCTCGCCGTCCGGAGTCTTGAAAGAACCGGCCTCCCTACTTTTGCCGATGAGCCGGCCGAGGAACTGGGTGGGGAAAGACGCACGCATTGGAGCCTCCTGAAGTCGAGGCAAGGGCTGACGACGTCGCGAGAAACCCCTGGAAATCGCGCCCCTGCCAAGTGGTTGCAATCACGGGCGCGAAGCTAGACCCAGCGGCGGACGACAACCACCATTATCGTGCGTTGAAAAGCTGGGCGACCGGCGACGATTGTCGCCTTTTCCCACCTATCGCCCGGGAAAAGCAGCAATCAAGGTGATGTGGCGCTGCCCCGCACGAGCGGCCTGACGATCGGCGGGGCCTTGGGGATGCGGCCCGGCTCGACGCGCTGCAGCTCGAACGGCGAGGCTTCTATCGTCGCCACGGTGTCGCGATTGCAGTGGCAGCCGTCGCCGAGGAAGCGCCAGGGCCGCTCAAGGCGGTCCTGCCAGCGCGCCAGGCCCGGGTCGTCGGCGCGGACGTGCTCGATGAACAGGAGCTTGCCGCCGGGCTTGAGGATGCGCGTCGCCTCGGCGAGCGCGGCCTGTGGGTCTGGAACCGTGCAGAGGACGAGCGTGAAGACCGCGGTGTCGAAGCTCGAGTCCTCGAACGGCAGCCGTTCCGCGGGTGCTTCGATCAACTCGGCGCTCGACCCTGCGTCGCCCAGCTTCGGCCGCAGCTTCGCCGCCATGTGCTCGTCCGGCTCAGCAAGGACCAGATCGGTGACGGCCTCCGGAAAGAGGCCCAGGTTGGCGCCGGTCCCGGCGCCGAGGTCGATCGTCCGCCCCCGCGCCTCGGCCAGCGTCTCGCGCCGCATCTGCCGCAGGCCGGCGTCCTCGGTGCCCTTCAGCCCGCGGTCGTAGGCGGCCGCGAACAGCCGCCCCCAGGTCGCGTCATAGATCCGCCCCATCGACTCAGTGAAGCGCTTTCCGGCCGATGACCCGGAAAATGCCGCGATCGGTCAAGCCGCCTCCTGCTTCGCGGCTTCGCTCTCGGCGGGCTTTGCCGCCGACTCCGGCTGCACGCCGGGGTCGTTGTGCGAGATCCGCTCCTCGTAGGAACGGCGCGCGGCGGGGTCGACCTCGGTCATCACCGTCTCCACGCCCATGAAGCGGGCCATCGCCTCACGCGCCCGGCGGGGCAGCAGGTTGCCGATGACGACGGAGGCGCGCAGCTCGCGCGGCACGTAGACGTCGACCTTGCGCAGCTCGAGCGCGTCGACGATCTCCTTGGCGACGTCCTCGGGCTCGACCCGCTTGACGCCGCGCTGGTCGGCGAGGCCTTCGATCAGCTGCGTGTTGACGGTGATCGGCATCACGTAGGAGAGCTCGACGCCGCTGCCGCGGCACTCGGCCCGCACCGCCTCGGTCAAGCCGACCACCGCGTGCTTGGTCGCCGCGTAGGTCGCGATCCCCGGCACGCCCGCTTTGCCGGCCGAGGAGGCGAGGTTGACGATGTGGCCGCTCCGGCGCGGTTTCATCCGCTGCACCGCCAGCTGGGTGCCGACGATGACGCCGTAGACGTTGATGTCGAGCTGGCGGCGGATCGAGTCGTCGCTCTCCCGCTCGAACGGGGTGACCGGCATGATCCCGGCGTTGTTGACCAGCACGTCGATCGGCCCGAGCTGCCGCTCGGCCTCGTCGAGGAAGGCGGCGAAGGAGTCGCGGTCGGTGACGTTGAGCTCGAGCGCGACCGTGCCGGCGCCCAGCTCGGCCGCGGTTTGCTCGGTCGCCCCGAGGTCGAGGTCCCCGATCGCGATCCGGCAGCCCTTGCGGACGAGTGCCTGTGCCGTGGTCTTGCCGATCCCCCGGGCGCCGCCGGTGATCGCCACGACCTTGCCGCTGAGTGAGCGTCGCTCCTTCGCCATCGGGACCTCCTCCTCCGGTGGCGCCTAGGCCGCCGGCTTGTAGACGGTGACCACGGCGGCTCCGCCGAGGCCGATGTTGTGCTGCAGCGCGGTCTTCGCGCCCTCCACCTGTCGCTTGTCGGCGTCCCCGCGCAGCTGCCAGGTCAGCTCCGAGCACTGCGCCAGCCCGGTCGCGCCGAGCGGGTGGCCCTTGGAGATCAGGCCGCCGGAGGGGTTGACGACGACGTCGCCGCCATAGGTCGTGGCTTCCGCCTCGACCAGCTTGTGCGCCTCGCCCTCGGCCGCGAAGCCGAGCGCTTCGTAGGTGATCAGCTCGTTGGCGCTGAAGCAGTCGTGCAGCTCGCAGACGTCGACCTCGGCGGCCACCACGCCGGCCTCCTCGTAGGCCGCGTCGGCGGCGGTCCTCGACATGTCGGAGCCGACGATCGTCATGCAGTCGGCGCTCTCGTCGAAGGTCGAGCTGAGGTCGGTGACCATCGACTGGCCGGCGATCTCGATCGCCCTGTCCCCGAGGCCGTGCTCTTCGACGTAGCGCTCGGAGGCGACGATCGCGCAGGCCGAGCCGTCGGATGTCGGCGAGCACTGCAGCTTGGTCAGCGGGTCGTGGATCATCTTTGCCGCCTTGATGTCCTCGAGCGTGTACTCGTCCTGGAACTGGGCGTAGGGATTGTTGACCGAGTGCTTGTGGTTCTTGAAGCCGATCCAGGCGAAGTGGTCGGGCTCGGAGCCGTACTTCTCCATGTGGTCGCGGCCGGCGTTGCCGAACATCTGCGGCGCCGGCGGCGACTGCTCGGGGTCGCGGATCTCGAACATCCGCATCGCGTGCTTGTCGATCGCGTTGGTGCGGTCGGTGTACTTGACGCCGAGCGAGCCCGGCTCCATCTTCTCGAAGCCGACCGCGAGCGCGCACTCGACGAGGCCGCCCTTGACCGCCTGGCGGGCGAGGAAGAGCGCCGAGGAGCCGGTCGAGCAGTTGTTGTTGACGTTGACCACCGGGATCCCGGTGAGGCCGAGCTGGTAGAGCGCCCGCTGTCCGTAGGTCGAGTCTCCGTAGCAGTAGCCGGCGTAGGCCTGCTCGACGTCCTCGTAGGGAATGCCGGCGTCGGCGAGCGCCTTCTCCCCCGCCTCCTTGGCCCAGTCGGGGTAGTCGCCCTCCTTCGTGCCCGGCTTCTCGAACTTGGTCATCCCGACCCCGATCACGTACGTGCGGTTGCTCAAAGTCTCTCCTGTGGTTCGCGCCGCGACGCGGCGGCGTTTGGCTGCGTAGCCAGCAAATCTAGCGGGCCGGGTCCGGCGACGCCACTGGCCTCCCCCCTTCCCCCGGATTCGACCAGAGCAGGAAGGCGGCGCCGGCGATCGCGATCCCGATCGCGGTGCCCAGCGCCCGCTGGCCGGCGACACGCAGCGCCGGCTCGCCCAGGGTGTCGGCGAGCAGCACGACGTAGACGGTGATCGCGGCCGTGAACAGCGCGTACTGGACGGTCAGCATGCCGAAGGCGAACCCGGCCGCGGCGGTGAGCAGGAGGGCGATCGCGACGGGGTCGCCGTGGAGCCACTGCGAGAGAGCGGTGGCGAGGACCAGGCCGATCGCCGTGCCGACCGCGCGCAGGGCCAGCCGGTGGAAGGTCTCCTCGCGCTCGGGGCGGAGGACGAAGAGGATCGTCAGCGGCACCCAGAAGCCGTGTTCTTCCAGCCCCAACAGCCAGTAGGCGGCGACGCCGGCGGCCAGCGCCGAACCGAAGCGGATCGCGTGGCGGAAGCTGACCGAGCGCAGGGTCAGGTTTGCGCGCAGCGCGGCGCGCGCAGCCGGGGTGCTCCAGGCCCTCCCTTCCCCCTCCTCGGTGCGGTCGCCGGCTGCGTAGACGCAGAGCGAGAATGCCGCCTGGAGCAGGCCGCCGGCGGTCGCGTAGAGCAGCGCCGGGAGCGCGTCGGAGGCGGTCAGCGGCAGCCCCTGCGCGATCAACAGGGCGAGCGCCACCGTGAGGCCGGCCAGCGAGAACCGCAGCGAGACCGCGAAGCAGTAGCCCGCGGCGCCGCCGAGCAGCGCCATCGCGACCACCGCGAGCGGCGCCGAGGAGCCGGTCAGCGCGCCCAGCGCCGCGGCAAGGCCGAGCGCCGGCGCCACCGCCGCCTGCCAGGCGGCGCGGGTGCGGGCGGGCGCGTCGAGACCCGGAAAGCCGGCCAGCAGAGCACCGGTCGCGACCGCGCCCTTGGTCGGCGCCCCCAGGCCGAGCTCGACCAGCAGCGCCGCGCCGACCGGGACCGCGACCAGGAACCCGCGGCGCAGCGCCGGCCCCGGCTCGGCCGGGCCGAAGGCGAACAGCGGCGAGGCGCGCAGCAGCCGCGCCGTCCCCGCCGCGTTGAACAGCTTCCGGTGTTCCTTTCCCCGCGAATGCACGGCAAAGGAACAGCGGAGCGAGGCCTCAGCCGACGTGGCCGGCCGGCATCCGGTCGTCGTGGCCGCCGCAGTCGTCGGGCTGCCAGCCGGGGACGGTGTTGCCTTCCGGCGGGATCGGGTGCTGCTTGAGAATCCGCGCCAGGTGGGTGACGTTGTGCGCCATCCACTTCGCGGTCTTCTGCGTGTAGGCGTGATCCTTGCCGCCGGCGTCGATGAACGACGGGCCGGGGCCGGCGTCGCCGACCCAGTAGGTGTCGGCGTTGGGCGGGATCGCGCAGCCGAGGTGGGTGAGGTTGAACAGCGTCGTCTCGGCGCAGGCGTGGGCGCCGTCCTCGTTACCGGTCACCACCACCCCGCCGACCGTGTTGTAGAGGGGGTACTGGCCGACCTCGTTGGTCGTGTTGTAGGTGCCGTCGAGCCGCTCGATCACCATCTGGCTGACGCTGTTGCGGACGCCGAACCAGATCGACATGCCGATGATCAGGATGTCGGCGGCCAGCACCTTCTCGAGGATCTGCGGCCACTCGTCGCCCTTCCCCATGTCGGAGACGACGCCGAAGGGGATCTCGAAGTCGACCGGGCGCAGGGTCTCGTGCGTGACCCCCAGCTCGTCGAAGTGGCCGGTGACGATGTCGACCAGGGCCTCCGTGTTGGAGGGCTCCGGCGACTTCTTCAGGGTGCAGTTGAGGACCAGCGCGTGGATGTCCATGCGCGGCAGTCTCGCCGGTCCCGCGGCGGCGCGCAAGTACCCTTGGGCGTCGTGATCCTGGCCGACCTGAGCAGCGACCCGACCGCGGGGATCGGCATCCTCGCCGCGCTCGTGGCGGGGATCGTCTCCTTCCTCTCGCCCTGCGTCCTGCCGCTCGTTCCCGGCTACCTCTCGGCGGTCAGCGGCGTCTCCGCCTCGGAGCTCGACAGCGCCGGCTGGCGCCGCGTGCTCGGCCCCAGCCTGCTCTTCGTCGCCAGCTTCTCGGCGATCTTCATCCTGCTCGGGCTGACCGCGACCGGCCTCGGCTCGACCCTGCAGGACCACAAGCAGCTGCTGACCAAGATCGCCGCGGCGCTGATCGTCGCGATGGGCGTCCTCTTCGTCGCCTCGCTGTTCGTCACCCGCCTCAACCGCGAGTGGCACGTCGACGCCCTGCTCGAGCGCGCCGGCCGCGGCGGCCCGATCGTCGCCGGCGCCGCCTTCGCGATCGCCTGGACGCCCTGCATCGGCCCCACCCTCGGCGCGATCCTCTCCGCGGCCTCGCTCTCCGGCTCCGCCGGCCGCGGCGCCCTCCTCCTCGCCGTCTACTCGGCCGGCCTCGCGATCCCCTTCATCCTCACCGCCGTCGCCTTCTCCCGCATGACCACCGCCTTCGCCGTGGTGAAGCGCCACTACGCCGCGATCGTCGCCGTCGGCGGCGTCGTCCTGATCGTCATGGGCATCCTCATCTGGACCAACGAACTGACCCGGCTCAACAACGAAGCCCAGAGCTGGCTGAGTGGCCTAGGCCTGGAATTCTGGAAGGTCTGAGCGCGCGCCTGTGCGCGCATCTCTGCGTCCTCGGTCGGTCGGTTCGGGTCACGCACAGGCGCGCGCTCAGGAGTCAGTTGTTGGCCGGGGCGACGGTCTCCAGCTCTCGTCCGACGGCCTCGGTCTCCTCGAGGCCGGAGTCGTCGAGCTCGCGTGAGCAGACGATGCGGAAGCGGCCGGTGCCGATCTCGGCGTCGGGAACGACGGGCAGGCCGCGGATCTCCTCCCAACCGAGCCGCTCGACCTCGAACGGGTTCATCCGCACCTCCGCCGCCGGGTACGGGCAGTTGCGGTTGTGCTGGTCGATCGCCTTGGAGATTGCCTCCAGGTTCTTCGCCTCGGGTGACGCCATCGGTCGAAGTCTAGGTCGCGCGCGGCGGCGTCACAGCGTGCCGCCGGTCTCGTACGGCTCGCCTGGCGTAGCGCCGACCGCCAGCAGGCGCATGCCCTCGGGGCCGGGGACGATCTTGCGTTTGACCTCGGGGACGACGCGGGCGGTGTGGTCGCCGTCGATCGCCTCGATCTCGCCGATCTTCGCGTGGGTGACGTCGGCCACGGATCCGATGCTACCTCCAAGGCGGTTCCGCGGAACCGCCTTGGTCGCCGTCGGGCCGTCGCATGCGAATGTCCCGTGGACGGGTCAGCTTGCCATCGCCACTGCGGCGCGCTGTGCGGCGGGCAGGGACTTCGCCGCCCTCGGTCCCATGATCAGGCGCCACAGCGGGGCAAGTGCGCCCTCGATGTAGATCGTGTTGACCAGTCGGCTGCTGCCCGTCCCACTCGGCTCTACGAGGTGGCGATGGCCCATCCGAGCTCCGGGAAGGCGCGCCTCGTCGGTGAATAGAAGGCCCTGCTGGTATTCGACGACGTGAAACTTGAGGCGTAGCCCCGTTCGGAAGACGATCCGAGCGGTGGCGCCGGCCGTGAGTGGGCCATCGAGGCTGGCGCTCTTGATCTCGGCGTTCCACTCCGGCCAGGCAGCGGCATCGGCGTAGGCCTGCTCCCAAATCGTGCCCGGCTCGACGTCGGTCTCGAGCGTGCTCGTCGTTTCCCATCGACTCATCGGTAGACCCCTTTCTCCAGCAGTTCCACATTGGCGTTCACCCACCGGTTGAGATTTCGCTCGTCGAGCAGCGGTCCGTCGAGCACGTCGGCCAACAACGGCATGAAGCTGAGCGGCGCCCAGATCAGGAAGAAGTGCTGCAACGTCGCCCAGAGACGGTCAGTGTCCCCGCGGAGAGCTCCGGCGGCGGCGAGGCTGTCCATCTCGTTTCGCCCACCCTCGACCATAGCTCGGAAAAGCTGAGCGGCGCCGGGCGTTCGCTCAGTCAGCGCCCGCCCGATGTAAGCGCAGACAGCTGGATGCTCACGCATGACGCGAGCCGTCTGTCTGGCTCGCAGATGCAGCGGCGAAGCGTCCCCTGCTGGGTCCTCGGAGCCGTAGGCGTCGGCGAACTCGCGCAGGGCTCTCTCGTCGACGGCCTCCACCAGTCCCGCCTTGCCGCCGAAATGATGAACGACAAGCGCGGGTGACACCCCGCAGACCTTCGCGACTTGCCGCAGCGAGCATGCCTCAATTCCCTGCTGGCCAAAGAGACTCAAGGCGGAATCGACGATCCTCTCGCGAGCCGACATATCGATGGAAGCTGAACGCATGTTCAGCGTGGCACTGTACAGATGTTCAGCCTTTCAGGGCGAGGTGAGTCCCGCCGCTCGCTCGCGTACCGTCTGGCTGTGTCGATCGCAGACTGGCCCCGCGTGGTCGCAATTGTGGATATGGACGCCTTCTACGCGTCGGTTGAGCTGCGGCGGCGGCCGCAGCTGCGGGGGAAGCCGGTCGTCGTCTGCGGGTCGGGGCCGCGGGCGGTGGTGACGACGGCGAGCTACGAGGCGCGGCGGCTGGCCGGGATCCACTCGGCGATGCCGGCGGCGGTGGCGCGGCGGCGGCTGCCCGACGCGGTCTACCTGAAGCCCGACTTCGCCGCCTACCGCGAGGCCTCGGCGCGGGTGATGGAGGTGCTGCGGCGCAACGCCGAGACGGTCGAGGTGGTCGGGCTCGACGAGGCCTACATCGACCTCGGCGGCCTGTTCTCGCCGAAGGCGACGATGCGGCGGATCTCGACCGAGATCCGGTCCGAGACCGGGCTCACCTGCTCGATCGGGATCTCCGAGAACCGGCTGCTGGCGAAGATCACCAGCGAGCTCGGCAAGCCCGCCGGCCTGGTCGTCCTCTCGCGTGCCGAGGCGCTCGAGCGCTTCGCCGGCGACCCGCCCGGGCTGGTCCCGGGGATCGGACCGAAGACCGTGCTGAAGCTGCAGCGGATGGGCATCCGCACCCTGGCAGAGCTGCGCGGGCACGACCCGGCGGCGCTGGAGAGCGCCTTCGGGCCGCGGCTGGGGCGCTGGCTGTCCGCCCGCGCCCGCTTCGAAGACGAGACGCCGGTCACCGTCAGCCGCGAGACCAAGTCGCAGTCGGCCGAGACCACCTTCGACGTCGACGTCGCCGACCGGGCCGAGATGGAGACCCACGTCCGCTCGCTCTCCGAGCAGCTCTGCCGGCGCCTGCGCGCCCGTGACCTCGCCGGGCGGACGATCGGGATCAAGGTCCGGCTCGACGACTGGACCAACGTCAGCCGCTCGCAGACCCTCGGCGCGCCGACCGACGATCCTTGCGTCGTCACGCCGGTCGCGCTCGAGCTGCTGCGGGCCTACGCCCCACCCCGTCCGGTGCGGCTGCTCGGCGTGCGCGTCGCCGGCTTCGCGGCCGACGAGGCGCCCGGGCCGACCGCTCCGGCGGGACAGCTGCAACTCGGGGTCGCCGCCTGAGGCTGAGCCTCAGGCTCAGCGGCTCGAGAGCAGCACGCCGGTCGAGGGGAAGCGCAGCCGCGCCCGCGTCGCCGCGGTCAGGTCGTAGTCGCGGCCGGCGACGTAGGGGCCGCGGTCGACCACCGGCACCGTGATCGTATGGCCCCGGTAGCGCAGGCTCACCTTCGAGCCGCACGGCAGCGTCCTGTTGGCGACGCCGAGCGTGCCCGGCTGCAGGGTGCCGCCACAGGCGAGCGCGCCGCCGTAGAGGCCCGGCCCGTAGTAGGAGGCCGAGGCCGGCCTGTAGGCGGTGACGCGGCGGGCGGCGCTGACGGAGCCACGCACGCGCCTGTCGTGCAGGCCGTAGGCCCGCACCCGGTAGGAGCCGACGCGCCGCGGGCGCCAGCGCACGGCGAAGGTCCCGTCGCGGTGGCTGCGGGTGCCGGTCACGGCGCCGCCGGCGCCACGGACGACCAGCTTCAGCCGGTGCGAGCCGCGCGGCCGCACCCGTCCCCTCAGCACCACCCGCCGGCCGCTGAGCACGGCATGCCTGGAGACGTGCAGGGAGATATGGGCGCCGGCGCGTCGAGACGGATGGTGCGGCGCCATCCTCGCCATGGCCTGGGCCGAGGTGCCCGCCAGGGCAGCGGCAAGCAGCATCGAGGGCAGCAGTCGTCGCATCGTCAGGTCACTCGCTTTCTCTTCTGCCTGCGGCGAGCCGCGGCGCGGCCTCGCGTGGGAGGAGCCGGCAGATGGATTGCCTGGGTGGGTCGCGCACCGTAGGGGCCGATCGCGGCCGCGAACGTGCGCGCGCTCACACTTGCAAGATCGCTCAGCAGTGCCTCAAACCGCGTTGCAGAGCCAAATCCATGCGTGAAAAGTCACCCTCCGCTTGTGTGCGAAGATTCACCTGTGAATGGCGACCGACTGACCGGGCTCGACGCCTCCTTCCTTCACATGGAGCGGGCCGGCGCCCACATGCATGTCGCCTCGGTCAGCATCTTCGAGGGCTCGGTGCCGAGCCACGAGGAGTTCCGCGACCACATCGAGTCGCGGCTGCACCTGGTCCCCCGCTTCCGCCAGAAGCTGCGCACCGTTCCCTTCGGGCAGGGCCGCCCGGTCTGGGTCGACGACCCGTTCCTCAACCTCGACTACCACGTGCGGCAGACCGCCCTCCCCGCCCCCGGCTCCGAGGAGCAGCTGCGCAACCTGGCGGCGCGGATCTTCTCCCAGCAGCTCGATCGGACCAAGCCGTTGTGGGAGCTGTGGCTGGTCGAGGGCCTCGACGGCGACCGCTTCGCGATCGTCGGCAAGAGCCACCACGCGCTGGTCGACGGAATCTCCGGAGTCGACATAACCACCGTCCTCTTCGACCTCGAGGCCGAGCCGGAGAGCCCGCCCGCGCACCCACCGAAGTGGGCTCCCCGCCCCGAGCCCTCGGACATCGATCTGCTGCGCGACGCGCTGCACGAGCGCGCCACCAGCCCGTCCGAGTTCGTCCGCGGCGTCCGCGCCGCCCTGCGCGGGCCGCGCCAGGTGCTGCGCGGCCTCGGCGCCACCGGCAGGTTCCTCGAGGTGGCGACGAAGGCGCCGCACACGCCGCTCAACGTCGAGATCGGCCCGCACCGGCGGATCGCCTTCGTGCGCAGCGAGCTCGCGGATTTGAAGCGGATCAAGAACACGCACGGCGGCACCGTCAATGACGTCGTCCTCTCGGTAGTCACCGGCGCGCTCGGCAACTACCTGCGGGCCCGCAGCCACGACACCGAGGGGCTCGAGCTGCGGGCAATGGTCCCGGTCAGCGTCCGCGCGACCGAAGAGCGCGGCGCGCTCGGCAACCGCATCTCGGCGATGATGGCGCCGCTGCCGGTCTGGTGCGAGGACCCGGTCGAGCGGCTGCGCCTGATTTCGGCGACGATGGGCGACTTGAAGGGCTCCGGGCAGGCGGTCGGGGCCGAGATCCTCACCCGCCTGACCGACTTCGCGCCGACCACGATCGCCTCGCAGGCGGCCAGGCTGCAGCCGGCGCAGCGCTTCTTCAACCTCGTCGTCACCAACGTGCCCGGGCCGCAGTTCCCGCTCTACGTGCTCGGGCGGCGGATGGAATCGATCTTCCCGCTGGTCCCGCTGGCGCGCCGCCAGGCGCTCTGCGTCGGGATCATGTCCTACGACGGCCAGATCGACTTCGGCCTGGTCGGCGACCTCGACGCGATGGCCGACCTCGACAGCTTCGGCCTCGACCTCGAGGGCGCGATGCGGGAAGCGGTTGCCACCGCCGCTCCGGCCGGCGACGGTCAGCGCACGACTTCGGCGCGCACCCGGAACGGCGCCGTGTCGGTCAAGTAGTTCCAGTCGAGGCGGGCGGCGTCGAAGCGGCGGGCGCTGGTGTCGGCGTTGACGACGACCGCGGTGATCCGTTGGAAGCGGCCTGGGCGCGGCAGGCGGACGGTCAGCGCGCCGCCGTTCGGCTCGAAGCGCAGCCGGCTGACCGCGTGCCCGTGCAGTTCGCTGCCCGTCCTCCCGACCACCGCCAGGCCGGCGTCGACGCCGCGCGGCGCCACCGCGTTTACGACCACGGCGCGTCCGCCGCGCGCGTGCACCCCGAGCAGCTGGAAGGTGGCATGGTTGAGATAGCGCTTGAGCGGGCGGCCGTCGTGGGGCAGGCTCGCCTGGCGCGGCATGTCGGGGTAGCTCGCCCCTTTCGGGAAGACGGTGGCGGTCCGCCACTCGGCGACGTCGCGGGCGAAGCGGGCCAGGTCGAGGTCGATGCCCGGCCCGCCGGCGGCGCGGATCGCCGAGTCGTAGACGGCGACCGAGAAGCCGCCGGGCTTGACGTGGATCGCCCGCGCCCAGGCGTTGCGGATCGTCCCGCGCCCGTAGTGGTGCGCCAGCCACGCGTTCCAGACAGCCGTGCCGTACTCGCGGATCGAGTTGGCGGTCAGCGGCGTGTTGAACAGCTTCACCCAGCGGCGCACGTAGCGCAGGTAGTCGTCGATCCCCGGGTACGCCTGGCTCTCCATCCAGACCGCCGTCGACTCCGCGAACCAGGGGTCCTGGTAGGCGTCGTAGCCCATCTGCAGGATGTGGTTGTACTCATGAGCGAAGGTCACCTCGAGGATCTGCGGCAGCTTCGTCCCGGGGTACTCGAAGCGGTCGTAGTCGTTGTCGAGCACGAGGTAGCCGTGCAGCCGCCGCGGCAGCCGGCCGCCTTCCGGCCTGTTGTCCGGCGCCGCGTAGCCGAACAGCTGGCGGCCGAGGTCTTTCAGGTAGATGTCGGTCTTGCCGTTGCGGCCGCCGCGGCGGCCGTCGGAGAGCGGCTCGCGCCAGCCCAACCGGTCGTTCTCGACCGCGTGGACGTGCTGGGCGACCCGCAGGACCAGCTCGACATAGTTGGGCACACCATCGCCGCTTTCGTCGGCGAGCGGCGGCGCGTCGAGGCCCTCGGAGACCCAGTGGACGCAGAAGCGCCCGGCGCACGCCGGCGAGCGCGGCGCCTCCGGCACGTTGTAAGAGTGGCGCGCCGGGTCGGGATGGTCGGTCGGCCGCGCCGCGGGGGCGTGGAACGCCCGCTGCGCGCCCACCGACGCCGATGCCGGCATCGGCGTCGCCGCGGCCAGCAGTCCGATCGAGACGAACGTGGCACCGGTCAGTCGCCGCCATGTCCGCATCGAGCGCAATCTACAGGCAGGCTCGGCGCCTGTAGATTGGGTTTGGTGCGGGTAGCGCTCGCCCAGATCGACCCGACGGTCGGCGACGTCGACGGCAACGCGGCGAAGATCGCCGAGTGGATCGGCCGCGCCGCCGGCGAGGGGGCGGACCTGACGATCTTCCCCGAGCTCAGCGTGCCCGGCTACCCGGCCGAGGACCTCTACCTGAAGCGGCACTTCGTCGAGGCCAACCGGCGCGCGGTCGAGGAGCTGGCGCGCGGGGTCGGCGACACGGTCGTCGTCGTCGGCTTCGCCGAGCCGGTCCCCGGCGGCGGCGACCACCGCCACGCCCACAACTCGCTGGCGGTGCTCTCCGGCGGCCGCGTGCGGACGATCTACCGCAAGAACCGCCTTCCCAACTACGCGGTCTTCGACGAGCAGCGCTACTTCGTTCCCGGCGCCGAGCCGCTGACCGTGGCGATCGCCGGCACCGGGGTCGGGATGACGATCTGCGAGGACCTCTGGACGGAGGGCCCGCCGGCCTCCAGCGAGGCGATCGAAGGCGCTGAGCTGATCGCCAACCCGTCGGGCTCGCCGTACCACCGCGGCAAGGGCCGCGAGCGCGAGCGGATGTTCGCCGAGCGGGCGGCCGCCTACGGCACGCACCTCGCCTTCTGCAACCTGGTCGGCGGCCAGGACGAGCTGGTCTTCGACGGTCAGAGCTTCGTCGTCGACCCGACCGGGAGGACGATCGCCCGCGCCGCCCAGTTCGAGGAGGAGCTGCTGGTCTGCGAGATTCCGGCAGGCGACGTGCCGGCGCGCGTCGCCGAGCCGCTCTCCGACCTGGCCGAGGTCTACGCCGCCCTGGTCCTCGGCCTGCGCGACTACGTCGCCAAGAACGGCTTCCGCCACGTCGGCCTCGCCCTCTCCGGCGGGATCGACTCGGCCCTGGTGGCGCTGCTCGCCGCCGACGCGGTCGGCCCGGCCAACGTCAGCTGCGTAATCATGCCCTCGCCGCATTCAAGCGATGAAACCCAGGCCGACGCCCGAACTATCGCCGCCAACCTCGGCGTCGAGGCGATCGAGATCCCGATCGGGGCGACGATGGAGGCCTACGAGGCGGCGCTGGCTCCGTCGTTCGCGCGCGACGAGGAAGCCGCCCCGCGGATCCTTCCGCACGATCCTTCCCGCCCGTCCGAGCCCGACCTCGCCGCGGAGAACATCCAGGCGCGGATCCGCGGCAACGTGATGATGGCGCTCTCCAACAAGCACGGCTGGCTGGTCCTCACCACCGGCAACAAGAGCGAGATGTCGGTCGGCTACGCGACCCTCTACGGCGACATGGCGGGCGGCTTCGCGGCGATCAAGGACGTGCCGAAGACGCTGGTCTACGAGCTGGTCCGCCACCGCAACGAGACAGCCGGCCGCGAGCTGGTGCCGGCCTCGGTGCTCGACCGGGCGCCCTCGGCCGAGCTGCGCCCCGACCAGCGCGACAGCGACTCGCTGCCGCCCTACGACCTGCTCGACCGGATCCTCGAGGCCTACGTGGAGCGCGACCAGGGACGCGAGGAGATGGTCGAGGCCGGCCTGCCGGAGGAGGTCGCCGACGAGGTGGTGCGGATGGTCGATCGCTCCGAGTACAAGCGCCGCCAGGCGGCCCCGGGGATCCGCATCACCCCGAAGGCCTTCGGCCGCGACCGACGGCTCCCCATCACCAACCGCTTCGGCGGTTAGGCCGTCGCCATACCGGCGCCTGACGGCGTCCTCGGTCGCTCGCGTGCAGAGCACGCCACGCTCCCTGCGTCCTCCTCAGGCTTGGTCTGGCAACGGCCTAACAGCGATTGTCATTTGCGCTAGAGCACAGAGTTTGTTGTCGGCGTCCAGGACTTCGGCGTCCCAGACCCAGGTGGTGCGGCCGCGGTGGCGGGCCCGGGCCTTGACTTCGGCGTGGCCCTCGGTGACCGGGCGGATGAAGCTGACCGAGATCGCCTGGCCCATCGCCATCATGCCCTCGCTCAGAACCGCCAGCGCCGTCGCCCGCGAGCAGACGCTCTCGACCAGGCTCGAAGATGACGCCGCCGTGCAGCAGGCCAACCGGTTGACGTAGGTCGTCGCGCATCGGCAGCCGCGCCCGCGCGTGCTCGGGATCGTCGTCGAGCCACTCGGTCCCGATCAGAGCGTCGAAGTGGGAGCGCGGGCCGCGCGGGTCCTCAGCCATCGGCGCCGCACCCTATCTGCCGGCGCAGTCTCTTAAGGCGCATCGCATAGTCTCTCCCGCTCGATGGCGCTGACCGACGACCAGAGGGCGATGCTGCGCCTGCTTGCGCAGAACGACGACAGCTACGAGGACATCGCCGCGCTGAAGGGCGTCAGCGTCGAGCAGGTCCGCTCGGAAGTGAAGGCGGCGCTGGCGGCCGCGGCGGCCGAGCAGGAGGCCGGCCCGCCCGAGCAGCCGCCGCCCGCGGAGGAGACGCCGCCTCCCCCGTCCCCGCCGCAGCCCAAGCCGAAGCCGGCGCCGAAACCGCCGCGCAAGCCCAAAGCGCCGATTCCGCCACAGCGCCGCCGCCTGCTGATCGTGGCCGCCGCGGCGATCGCCGTCGTCGGCGTCGCGCTGATCGCGATCGCGCTGATCGACGGCTCCGGGAGCTCCGGGTCGAGCGGCCAAGCCGAAGGCGCCCAGACGGCGGCGAACGGCGGAAGCGCCGACAAGAAGCTGACCCGGGCGGAACTGAAGCCGGTCGACGGCAGCAGCGCCAAAGGCCAGGCGATATTCGGCCGCCTGAAGAAGAAGATCGTCCTGCTGGTCGAAGCGGTGGGCCTCGAACCCAGCGCCAAGGGCCAGAGCTACACGATCTGGCTCTACAAGTCGCCGAAGCTGGCGATCCGCGTCACCTCGGTCAGGGTGACGAAGTCGGGGGGGATCCGGGTCCCGGTGCAGCTGGACTCGGAAATCTTCGGCGCGGTGCTTGCCAGGGTCTTCGACCGGATCAACATCTCGCGCACCAGCGACGCCGTTTACGAACGCGAGGTCGCGCAGGCGAAGAAGCAGAACAAGCTGCCTCGGTATACGGGCGAAACCGTGCTCAGCGGCGAAGTCACCGGCCCGGTGCTGAAGAAGAAGTGATCCGGCTGATGTGGCCAAGCAGGTCAAGGACGCAGGGAGCGTGGCGTGCTCTGCACGCGAGCGACCGAGGACGCCGACATGCGCCGTGCCACATCAGCCGGGAATGAGCTTGCCAGGGTTCATGATGCCCGTCGGGTCAAGTCGCTCCTTGACCGCCCGCAGCACCTCGATCCCGGTCCGCCCCACCTCGGCCTCCATGTAGGGGGCGTGGTCGCGGCCGACCCCGTGGTGGTGGGTGATCGTGCCGCCGGTGGCGACGATCGCCTCGGAGGCGGCGCGCTTGACCTGCGCCCACTGTTCGACCTCGGCCCCGTGGCGGGCGCGGGCGATGAAGGTGAAGTAGAGCGAGGCGCCGTCGGCGTAGGCGTGCGAGAGGTGGCAGAGGACGAGTCCCGGCGTGCCCTGCGCGGCCAGGGAGTCGCGGATTGCGGCCGCGACGGCGTCGTGCAGCTCGCCCAGTCGGCTCCAGGTGTGCGAGGTCTCGAGCGTCTCGACGAGCGCGCCCATCTCCATCAGCGTGTCGCGCATGTACGGGCCCTGGTAGCGGCCGTGCTCCCAGGAGCGCCCGGCGGCCCGGCCGAGGAAGGCGGCGCCGCCGCGGCGCAGCGCCCGCACTGAGAGGGCCCGCCGGCGGGCGACCGACTCCGGGTCGCCCTCGATGCCGACGACGATCAGGCAGCCGCGGCGCTTTCCGCGCAGTCCGAGGTAGCCGCCGAACAGCGAGCCGGCGGCGCCGCGCGGGCCCGACAGCGCCAGCGAGACCGCGGTCTCCTCCTCGTCGGAGAGGCGGATCACGTCGGGCAGGCCGGGGCCCTGGCCGAGCGCCCGGACGATCCCGGCGCCGGCCTCGAAGCTCTCGGCGATCCAGGCCTCGTAGCGGCGCTGCTGTGGCGCCGGGCGGACCCGCACGGTCACCTCTGGGATCACCCCGAACGCACCCTCGGAGCCGAGCGCGACCTCGCGCAGCGAGGGACCGGCGGCGGTGTGCGGCGTCTCCAGCGTGCGCAGGTCGCCGGCCGGGCAGATCATCCGCAGGCCGTCGACCAACTCGTCGAAGCGGCCGTAGCCGCTCGAGGCCTGACCGGCGGAGCGGGTCGCGGCGAAGCCGCCGATCGTCGCGTACTCGAACGACTGCGGGTAGTGGCCGAGGACGACGCCCTCGGCGCTCAGCGCCGCTTCGGCCTCCGGGCCGCGCAGCCCGGCGCCGAGCCGGGCGGTCAGCGAGCGGCGGTCGACCTCGACGCCGCGCAGGCGGGCGAGGTCGAGGCTGACCAGGCGCGGGTGATCGCCGCGCAGCGGCTCGATCCCGCCGACCACGCTGGTGCCGCCGCCGTAGGGAACCACGGCGATGCCTTCGGCGGCGCAGACGTCGAGCACCCGCCGCACCGCCTCGGCGTCGGCGGGCAGCAGCACCGCGTCGGGCGCCGCCTCCAACCGGCCGCCGCGCAGCAGCGCCAGGTCCCTGTAGCCGCAGCCGGTCGCGTGCCGGACCCGGTCCTCGGTCGAGTCGAACACCGCGTCCTCGCCGACCGCCTCGACCAGGGCGGCCGGCAGCGGCTCGGCCGGCGGCAGATCGACGCGCCGAACGTCGGTCGGGTGCGGCGACGGCTCCAGCTCCCCGACCCGCTCGCGCAGCGTCGCCAGTGCCGCGGAATCCAGCTCGGGCGCGATCGCCGGATCGCCCCACCCCCACCACTTCGAGTCTCTCCTCGGCGCGCATGGCGACTTTGTTTCGGATAGCGAAACAAAGTCGCCATGCGCACTCATTCCTTGCCCCCGGTCAGCGCTTGGTCGAGGCCGTCTAGCGCTTGGTCGAGGATCTTGCCCTGGCCGCCGCGCATCATCGGCGAGCCGAGCCGAGACATCCCGCGCAGCGTCTGCGCCGAGGTCAGGCTGACCTCGGTCCCACCGTCCCTCTCGCGCAGGGCCACCTCGACCGACGAAGCCCTCAGGTGGCGCTCGAACGGCGTGCCCTCGAGCTGCTGCTCCCATACGTAGCGCTCGCCGGCGGCCGAGCTGACGCAGCGGAAGTCGGCCCGCACGCCCCGTCCCTCGGCGGTCTGCAGCACCTTGGTCCACTGGCTGCGCCGCCCTTCCGGCTTCAGCTCGACGTTCTCGACCCGGCCGGTGCGCGGCCACCAGCGCGGCAGGCTGTAGGGGTCGGAGACCAGGTCCCAGACGTCGGCGACTGGCGCTGCAATTTTTCTTTGTCGCGTTACTCGGGACATGGATTAGGAGCGCGAGAGGCAAGTCTGGCAAGGACGCAGGAAGCGTGGCGTGCTCTGCACGCGAGCGGCTGAGGACACCGCCAGACGCCGCCTCTCGCGCTCCTAATCGCCGGCCAGGCGGCGCAGATCCCTGACCAGGAGCAGGTGCTTGAGGTGGCTGACCGTCGCCGCCAGGCTCTCAAGGCTCTCCAGGGCCTCCTTGCGCCGCTCCGGGTTGCGCGAGCGCAGCGACGGCCCCAGCAGCGCTTCCAGCAGCTGCGCCTCGCGGTCGGCCGAGGAGCGGAAGACGCGCAGGTTGCGCGCCCCGACGCCGACCCGCGAGAGCTCGTTGGCCGCGCGGACGATCTCCCGGTCGGTCTCGTCGTAGACCGTCGTGCCGTCGCGCTCCTCGGGCTGGACGATGCCGAAGTTCTCCAGCTCGGCGATCAGCTCGTGGCGCGCCCCGGTCTCCTCGACCACCTCGTCGAGGGTGAGGTAGGCGCTCGAGGTGTTGACGAGGATCGCCCGCCGCACCGCGCCTGCCGCCGGGCGCTTGTCGCTGCCGGCGCCGAGGTCGATGTCGCCGCCCGCCGCCAGCTCCTGGCGGATCACCCGCAGCGGCAGGAACTCGTCGCGCTGCAGGTGCAGGATCGTCCGCAGGCGCTCGACGTCGGACTGGCTGTAGAGCCGGTAGCCCCCCGGGGTCCGCCGCGGCGTCAGCAGCTTCTGGTCCTCCAGGTAGCGGATCTTGGAGATCGAGATGTCGTCGAACTCGTTCTGCAGGATCTTGCAGACGGCGCCGATCGTCAGCGCCTTGCGGGGCCGGGAATCGCGCTGGCGCGGCTGCTGCTCGGAGACCGCCATCCTCTCCCCCTACTTCTCCAGGTAGCTGAGCTTGTACTTGCCGACCTGGATCTCGTCGCCGTCGGCGAGCCGGTGCGACTCGATCCGCCGCCGGTTGACGTAGGTGCCGTTGAGCGAGCCGAGGTCGTCGATGTAGAAGCCGTCGCGCCGCCGCACCAGCAGCGCGTGGTTGCGGGAGACGGTGACGTCGTCGAGGAAGACGCCGGCGTCGGGGCTGCGGCCGATGCTGATCCGGTCGTCGGTCACCGTGAAGCTCTCGCCGGCGCGGCCGCCGCCGGCGCGGATCACCAGCGCCGCGCCGCTCTCCTCGAGGATCTCGTCGATCTCGATCGGCTCCATGTCGCCGGTCTCGCCGACCCTGTAGGTCATCGTCGTCGGCTCGTCCCCCCCGTCTTTGGGACCGCCGAGGTAGGCGCCACACTTCTGGCAGTAGTTGGCCCCCTCGGGGTTGACGAAGCCGCACTCCGGGCAGTGGACCGCCATCGCCGTTCCGCCTCAGGCCGCCGGCTCGTCCTCCGGCGGCGCCTGCTGCGCCTTGCCGGCGAGGATCTCGGTCAGCTGGGCGACGTCGTCGCCGGAGATCAGCGAGTCGCCGCTTTCGCGCTTCTGCCGCAGCCGGTTGACCAGCTCGGCACGCAGGATGTCGATCTTGCCGTGCAGGACCCGGCGCTTGTAGGAGATCTCGTTCTCCTCGGTGGTGAGCTTGTCGATCAGGTCCTTCAGCTCTTTGTCGCTGAGCGAACCGAGATCGGGAAAGGTGTCCTCCATCTCGCTCCTTGAGATCGGGAGGCGTGGCTCGCCTCCGTTGGCCGCTGCGGGGATTATAGGTCGCCGCGCCAAAGGTTCAACTGAAGGTTGAAGGTTTATCGAGACTGGGCGGCGGCTTGCGAGCGGCGCTCGCGCACCGTCCGCAGCCCGGACCGGGCGTAGAGCGCGGTCGCCAGGATCGCCAGGGCGACGCCGACGATCAGCAGCGCCGCCGGCACCCAACCGGCGAAGACGAGGGCGAGGAAGATCCCGCCCATGATCGGGAAGACCGAGATCCGCCCCGGCCAGTTGACCGCGATCTGCACGCCGTGGCGCAAGCCGTACTGGGCGATCGCCAGCATCGCGACCTCGCGGGCGACGAGCAGCGCCAGCGCCCAGCGCGGCAGCAATTCGAAGTGCCAGCAGACGGCCGCGCCGGAGAGGATCGTCAGCCGGTCGATCAGCGGGTCGAGCATCGTCCCCAGGCGGCTGTACTGGCCGGTGACCCGGGCGAGGAAGCCGTCGAGGTAGTCGCCGGCGGCGATCAGCCAGAAGAGCGTCGCGGCGGCGGCGCTGCGGCCGTCCCCAGATTCGAACGAGAGCCAGAGGAAGACCGGCAGCCCGGCGAGTCGCAGGTAGCCGACCAGGTTCGGCAGCGTCCAGGGGTTGAGCGGTTCGCCGGCCCGCGTCTGCGGCGGCGGCGGGCCGCTGCGGTCGAGCCCGAACAGGCGGCGCACGCGGCCACGGCCGAACGGGGCGGTTTCAGCCATCGGGGCCCTGCAACAGCCCCAGCGCCCGCTCGGCCGCCTCGGCGAGCGGCAGCTCGTGCTCGGCGCCGCCGTCGCGCTCGCTCGCCTCGACCACGCCGTTGGCGAGCCCGCGCCGGCCGGCGACGACTCGCAGCGGGCAGCCGAGCAGCTCGGCGTCGGTCAGCTTCTCGCCGGGCCCGGCATCGCGGTCGTCGTAGAGCACCTCGGCGCCGCGCTCTCGCAGCTCCTCGTAGAGGCCGTCGGCGGCCTCGCGCTCCGGCTCGCCGGCCTTGGCCAGCGAGACCAGGTGGACCTGCCAGGGTGCCAGCGACGCCGGCCAGACGATCCCTCGCTCGTCCGCCCTCTGCTCGATCGCCGCGGCGACGATCCGCGCCGGGCCGATCCCGTAGCTGCCCATCACGATCGGCCGTTCGGTCCCACCCTCGTCGAGGAAGGTCGCCCCGAGCGGCTCCGAGTAGCGAGTGCCGAGCTTGAAGATGTTGCCGACCTCGATCGCCGGCTCGATCTCGATCGCGCCGCCGTCGGGCGCGGTGTCGCCGGCCTCGACGGTGCGCACGTCCATCTCGTGGGATTCGAAGTCCCTGTCCGGCGAGACGCCGCGCAGGTGCGCGTTCGCCTCGTTCGCGCCGCAGACGTAGGAGTCGCCGGCGATCGCCGCGTCCTTGACGATCGGCAGGCCGGCGCCGACCGGGCCGACGTAGCCGACCGGGCCCAGCTCGGCCTCGATCTCCTCCGGCCTCGCCTGCCGGAAGTCGGTTCCGATGCCGTTGCGCAGCTTGATCTCGTTGAGGCGGTGGTCCCCGCGCAGCAGGACCAGCACGAGCCCGCGGCCCTCGACCACCACCGGCATCGCCTTGATCAGGGCGCCGGGCGCGACGCCGAGCGAGCCGGAGACCTGCTCGACCGTGGTCAGGCCGGGCGTCTCCACCCGCTCGGGCGCCGGCAGCGGCGCCGGCAGCTCGACCGCCCGCGGCTCGGCCGAGGCGATCTCGACGTTGGCCGCGTAGCCGGGCGCCAGCGCGACCTCGTTCTCACCGGCCGGGCAGGGCGCCATGTACTCGTGGGCGCCGGAGCCGCCCATCATCCCGACGTCGGACTCGACCCGGTACCAGCGCAGCCCGCAGCGGTCGAAGATCCGCCCGTAGGCCTCGCTCTGCAGCTCGTAGGAGCGCGCCAGCCCCTCCTCGTCGCGGTCGAAGGAGTAGGCGTCCTTCATCGTGAACTCGCGGGTGCGCAGCACCCCGGCCCGCGGCCGCGGCTCGTCGCGCTCCTTGGTCTGGATCTGGAACAGCATCAGCGGCAGGTCGCGATACGACCGCACCTCCCGCCCGACGTGGAAGGTCACGCACTCCTCGTGCGTCATCGCCAGGACCATCTCCGCCCCCTTGCGGTCCTCGAGCTTGAACAGCTCGTCGATCGCGTAGCGCCCCGTCTTCTTCCACGGCTCGGCCGGCTGCAGCACCGGCATCAGCATCTCCTGACACCCGATCCCCGCCATCTCCTCCCGCAGGATCGCCTCGACCCTCCGTTGCACCCGCCATCCAGCAGGCAGATAGGTCCACAACCCCGCCCCCAGCTGCCGGATCAGCCCGGCTCGCGCCATCAGCTTGTGCGAGAGAGCCTCGGCATCGGCCGGGGCGTCCTTGAGCGTCGGGATAAAGGCTTGGCTAAGGCGAGTCACACTGGAAACCTATCCACTACTCGGGCAGGACCCGCCCGCCTGGCCGCTAGGCCCTGGTGAACCTACGCCCGGCAGTGGGCGACGCATCCTCGTCCAGCAGCACGCGATCCGACTCCCCCTTTTCCGCCGCCTCATGCTCCAACTGCGCGATCTTCTCCGGCGTCAGGTCCCCCGCGTTCTCCTCCTCGATCCTCGCCAGCCACTCGGCCCCCTCGCGCGACTCGGCCTCGTCGAACTCGACCCTGCCCTCGCGCCCCAGGCTCTTGTCGATCTCCTCGAACAGGGTGTCGACGAGCTGCGCCTGCGGCACCTTCCTCAGCGGCTTGCCGCCGGCGAAGATCAGCCCCTCGTTCTTCGCCCCGGCGATCCCGAAGTCGGCGTGGCTCGCCTCGCCGATCCCGTTCACCGCGCAGCCCAGCACCGCGACCTCGACCGGCTCGGCGTAACGCTCCAGCCGCCGCTCGATCTCGGCGACGACCGAGTCCATGTCGAACTGCAGGCGGCCGCAGGTCGGGCAGGCGATCAGCACCGGACCGCGCTCGCGCAGCTGCAGCGCCTTGAGGATCTCCCAGGCGACCTTGACCTCCTCCTCGGCGTGGAAGGTCGAGAGGCTGACCCGGATCGTGTCGCCGACCCCGTCGGCGAGCAGCGTCCCCAACCCGACCGCGGATTTGAGCGAGCCGCCCCATTTCGTCCCGGCCTCGGTGATCCCGAGGTGCAGCGGGTAGGGGATCTTCACGGAGAGCAGGCGGTTGGCGGCGATCGTATTGGGGACGTTGGTCGACTTGATCGAGACCTTGAAGTCCTCGAACTCGAGGCTCTCCATCAGCGCGACGAACTCGACCGCGGCGGCGACCAGCGCCTCGACCGGCTGCTCGCGCTCGAGCTCGTGCAGGTGCTTGGGCAGCGATCCCGAGTTGACCCCGATCCGCATCGGCACCCCGGCGGCGGTCGCCCGCTCGGCGACCTCGGCGACTTTCTCGCGGCCGCCGATGTTGCCCGGGTTGAGGCGGATGCAGTGGGCGCCGGCGTCGATCGCCTTCAGCGCCAGGGTGTGGTTGAAGTGGATGTCGGCGATCACCGGGATCGGCGACTGCTCGACGATCGTCCTCAGCGCCTCGGCGTCCTCCTCGCGCGGCACCGCGACCCGCACGATGTCGGCTCCGGCGTCGGCGACCTTGCGGATCTGCTCCATCGTCGCCGCCAGGTTGGCGGTCTCGGTCTTGGTCATCGTCTGCACGGCGACCGGCGCCCCACCGCCGATCGGCACGCCGCCGACGAATATCTGCCGCTTAGAGGCCATCTCGAAACCCCGCGTGTGCGACTGGCGAGCGCCGGACCAAGCGGGGCAAGGACTCAGGGTGCAGCCTTTGGTGGTGCCAAAGGCAAACCCGAGGACGCCGCACCGCGCAGTGTCCGCCGCCGCCAGGCGTGCGCGGGGGGTTTGGAGATGGACTCTCAAAGGCCATGCCCACAGGCTATCTGGGCCGGCTCGCGACCCGATCGGTCAGCGGACGTTGAAGCCTTCGCCGGTCAGCTGACCGATGTCGTTGCTGAGGCCGATGAAGAACAGCATCGCGACCAGCGCGAAGCCGACGAAGCTGACCCGCTCCATCACCCGCAGGGAAACCGGTTCGCCGCGCATTTTCTCCACCAGGCTCCAGAAGATATGGCCGCCGTCCAGGGGGAGGAACGGAAGCAGGTTGATCACGCCCAGTGAGAGGCTGATCACGGCGAGGAAGGTCAACGCCGCGACGACCCCGAGGCCGTAGACCTGATGGCCGACGTCGCTGACCCCGACGATCCCGTGGATTTCCTTGCGTTCCTTCGACTCGAAGATCTTCGCGACGCGGGTTCCGGTTTCGCGGGTGATCAGCCAGGCGAACCCGGTCGCCCGATCGACGGCGCCGCCAACGCCCAATTCGGCCGGTTTGGTCCCGTAGGAGAAGCCGATTCTCGTCCGCCCCAGGGCGGCTTCGTATTCGGGCCGCACCGAGATCGTTTGCGGTCTCCCGCCGCGTTCGACTTCCAGCCTCGCCGGCGTGGATGCCCGGCAGCCGTCCACCTGTTTGCCAGCGCACTTGTGCGAGGAGACCAGCTCGCCGAAGCGCTTGAGCCGCGCTTCGAGGCCCAGCGAGGGGTAGCTGTGCCCGTCGACCGCGACCACTCTGTCGCCCTTGCGCAGGACGCTCGCGGCGGGTGATTTCGGGACTACTTCTCCAACGGTCTGGGTGCTCTCGACTCCGTTCGTCAGGGCCAGCGTGAACAGGATCGCCAGCCCGAGCGCGATGTTGACCGCCGGCCCGGCGCCGATCACGACGATCCGCTTCCAGACCGGTTGGCGGCAGTAGGCACGGGACACGACTTCGGCCGGCAGCTCCTCCTCCGGATTCATGCCGCTGATCTTCACGTAGCCGCCGAGCGGGATCGCTTTGACGCCGTACTCCGTCTCGCCGCGCTTGAACGACCAGATCGTCGGGCCGAAGAAGAGGAAGAAGCGCTCGACCCGCATCCCCGTCGCCTTGGCGGCGACGAAGTGCCCGGCCTCGTGCATGACGATCAGGAAGCAGAGCCCGGCGAATACGAAGAGCCAGCTCATACCCTGCTCAACCCACCGACCTGCTCTTCGGTGCGGCGACGGGCCTCGTCGTCGACGGCGAACAGATCCTCGAAGTGGGTGACCGGCTGCGCCGGCATCTCCTCCAGCACCCGCTCGATCGCCGCGGCGATCGCGGTGAAGGGGATGCGGCCGTCGAGGAAGGCGGCGACGGCGACCTCGTCGGCGGCGTTCAGTGCGCAGGGCGCCGTCCCCCCCGCCCGGCCCGCCTCCAGCGCCAGCCGCAGGCAGGCGAAGGTGCCGAGGTCGGGCTGCTCGAAGGTCAGCCCGCCGACCGTCGCCAGGTCGAGCCGCGGCACGTCGACGTCGGCCCGCTCGGGGTAGTGCAGCGCGTAGGAGATCGGCACCCGCATGTCGGGGTGGCCGAGGTGGGCCAGGGTGGCACCGTCGTTGAGGTCGATCAGCGAATGGACGATCGACTGCGGGTGGACGACGACCTCGATCCGCCCGTAGGGCACCCCGAACAGGTGGTGCGCCTCGATCGCCTCGAAGCCCTTGTTCATCAGCGTCGCCGAGTCGATCGTGATCCGCCCGCCCATCCGCCAGGTCGGGTGCGCGAGCGCATCCTCGACGCTGACCCCGTCGAGGTCGGTGCGGCCGCGGAAGGGGCCTCCGGACGCGGTCAGCACCAGCCGCTCTACCGTTCCGGGGGCCTCGCCGCCGATCAGCTGGAACAGCGCCGAGTGCTCGGAGTCGACCGGCAGCAGCCGCGCCCCTGTCGCCTCGGCCAGCGCGGTGGTCAGCTCGCCGCCGATCACCAGGCTCTCCTTGTTGGCCAGGGCCAGGTCGATCCCCTCGCCGAGCGCGACCACGGTCGGCCCGAGGCCGGCGGCGCCGACCATCCCGTTGAGGACAAGGTCGGCTCCCGAGCCGGCGATCAGCTCCCGCACGCCCGCCTCGCCCGCCAGCACCCGCCCGTCCCAGGCGGCGCCCGCCCGCTCGGCGGCCTCGGCATGGCTGAGCGCGACCGTCGTCACGCCGTGGCGCTGCGCCTGCCCCAGCAGCGCCTCCCAGCTCGTGCCGGCCGCCAGACCCACCACCTCGATCTCTTCCGAGCCGGAGACGATCTCCAGCGCCTGGGTGCCGATCGAGCCGGTCGACCCGAGAATCACGATCCTCTTCACGAAAGGAAGGATACGGAGGGCCCGGAGCCGGTCAGTAGACCAGCTGGACCGCGAGGTAGTAGCCGACGACGATCGTGAAGAGGACCGCGTCGAGGCGGTCGAGCATCCCGCCGTGGGGGCCGAACAGCCTGCCGGTGTCCTTGGCGCCGAGGTCGCGCTTGACCATCGAGGCGAACAGGTCGCCGATCGGGGCGACCGCCGCCACCGCCGCGCCGATGATCAGCGCATCGGCCCCCGACAGCCAGTTCTGGTACAGGCCGGCGAACCAGAAGGCCATCGTGCCGATCAGGAAGCCGCCGATCAGCCCCTCCAGGGTCTTGTTCGGCGACAGGCTCGGGGCGATCCTGTGGGCGCCGAACATGCGCCCGGTCGCGTAGGCGCCGGTGTCGGTGGCGAAGGTGCCGACGAGGACGTCCACCAGCAGCGCCGCGCCGTGGCTCGGCAGGTCCCGCAGCAGGACCGCGTGGACCAGCGGCAGGCCGATCCAGACCGCGCCGAGCACGGTGATCCCCATCGAGACGACGATCCCGTCGCGTTCGCGGCGCCGGGCGCCGAAGACGAACAGCAGCGCGAACGAGGCGGTCGCGACCAGCAGCACGTTGAAGGCGGTGCCGAAGTGGGCGGCGAGGACCATCGCGGCGACGGCGATGTAGGCGGCGGGCTGGAGCGGCCGCAGCGGCGTCGTCATCAGGAAGTACTCGCGCAGGCAGAGCAGGCCGATGCCGATCATCGCCAGGGCGAAGACGATCCCGCCGGCGACGGCGATCGCGATCGCGAAGGCGACCCAGGGCAGCGCGAAGAGGATCCGCCGCGCGGTCTCGCCCCCCGCTGCTCCGCCCTTGCCGCGCCGTCGCCGCGGCTCGCGTTTGCGCGGCGGCTCGGGCTCCGGCTCGTCGGCGAACAGCTCCTCGTCGAACAGGTCCTGGACCACTAGGCCCTCCGCCCGAAGCGCCGCTGCCGCGCCTCGAACTCGGCCAGCGACGCCTCGAAGGCGGCGCGGTCGAAGTCGGGCCAGAGCTCGTCGCGGAAGACCAGCTCCGAGTAGGCGCACTGCCACAGCAGGTAGTTGGAGAGGCGCTGCTCGCCGCTGGTTCGTATCAGGAGGTCCGGGTCGTGCATCTCGGGCGCGTAGAGGTGGTTGCGGAACTCCTCCTCGGAGTCCCCCTCGAAGGTTCGCGCCGCGTCGACGATCTCCGCCCGGCCACCGTAGTTGAAGGCGACGAAGAGGGCGATCCGCTGGTTGCCGGCGGTCGTCTCCTCGGCCCATCGCATGCGCTCGACCAGTTCCCGGGGTACGCCCTCGCGCCGCCCGACGAAGCGCATCCGCACCCCTTCGGCGTCGAGCTCGGGCGTTTCGGCCTCGATCCGCTCCCCGAACATCCGCATCAGCCCTTCGACCTCGTCGGCCGGGCGCGACCAGTTCTCGGTCGAGAAGGAGAACACGGTCAGCTCCTCGATCCCCAGCTCGACCGCGTCGCGCAGCCTCGCCTTGACGACATCGGCGCCGGCCCGGTGTCCCTCGGCGACCGGCAGGCCGCGCCGCTGCGCCCAGCGGCCGTTGCCGTCGGTGATGATCGCGACGTACCGCGCGGAGGCGCTCACACCTCCAGGATCTCCTCTTCCTTTCCCTTCAGCAGGGCGTCGATCCCGGCGATCGCCTCGTCGGTCTGCTTCTGCAGCTCGCTCTCGGCGCGGCGCTCGTCGTCCTCCCCCGCTTCGCCCTCCTTCTTCAGCTCGCGCAGGTCGCTCATCGTGTCGCGGCGGATGTTGCGCACCGCGACCCGGCCCTCCTCGGCTACCCCGTGGACGACCTTGACCATCTCGCGGCGGCGCTCCTCGGTCAGCTCGGGGATCTGCAGGCGGACGACGTTGCCGTCGTTGTTCGGCGTCAAACCGACGTCGGACTCCTGGATCGCCTTCTCGATCGCGCCGATCGAGCCCTTGTCGAACGGCGTCACGGTCAGCAGGCGGGCGTCGGAGGTGGCGACGTTGGCGAGTTGCTTCAACGGCGTCGGCGAGCCGTAGTAGTCGACGACGATCCGGTCCAGCAGGTGCGGCGAGGCGCGGCCGGTGCGCACCGTCGCCAACTCGCCGCGGCTCGACTCGACCGACTTCTTCATCCGGTCCTCGGCGTCTTTGAGCAGCTCGTCGATCAGCTCCACTGGGTCCCCTCTCCGGTCAGCCGGCGGTGGCGCTGGAGACCAGCGTCCCCACCCGCTCGCCGCAGACGATCCTATCTATGTTGCCCTCGTCCCCCATGTTGAAGACGTAGATCGGCAGGTCGTTGTCCATGCAGAGCGAGAGCGCGGTCGAGTCCATCACCTTGAGCCCGCGCTCGATCGCCTCGCGGTGGCTGATCGCGGCGATGAACCTGGCGTCCGGGTTGACCGCCGGGTCGGAGTCGAAGACCCCCTCGACGCCGTTCTTCGCCATCAGGATCGCTTCCGCGTGGATCTCCAGCGCGCGCAGCGCCGCCGCGGTGTCGGTGGTGAAGAACGGGTTGCCGGTGCCGGCGGCGAAGATCACCACCCGGCCCTTCTCGAGGTGGCGCATCGCGCGGCGGCGGATATAGGGCTCGGCGACCTCCTTGACGTCGATCGCCGACATCACCCGCGTGTGCTCGCCGATGTGCTCCAGCGCGTCCTGCAGGGTGAGCGCGTTCAGCACCGTCGCCAGCATCCCCATGTAGTCGCCGGTGGCGCGGTCCATCCCCGCCGCCGCACCCGCCAGGCCGCGGTAGATGTTGCCGGCGCCGACGACGATCGCCACCTCGACCCCGCGGGCGCGGACCTCGGCGACCTGGCGGGCGATCCGCTGCACCTCGCCGGCGTCGGTGCCGTGCTCGCGCTCGCCCATCAGCGCCTCGCCGGAGAGCTTCAGCAGGATGCGGGCGAATTTCGGCTCGGAGTCCATCGGGCGGGCGCTGGCCCGCAGCCTACCCGGGGGACGCGGTTGCGGCCAGCCTCACGCGCCGACGCGGAAGTAGGCGAAGCGCGCGACGCGGATGTTCTCACCGGTCTTCGCCGCCAGCTCCTGGCGCATCTCCTCGATCGTCTTTGAGTCGTGCTTCTCGGCGTTGACGTGCGACTGGTCGAGCAGGGCCACTTCCTTCGCCCACTTGGCGAGCTGCCCCTCGATGATCTTCTCGACGACATCATCCGGTTTGCCGTCCTCGCGCGCCTTCTCCTCGAACACCCGCCGCTCGGCCTCGCGCTCGTCGGCCGGGATCTCGTCCGAGGTGACGTACTTCGGCGCGGTCGCGGCGACGTGCAGGGCGACCTCGTAGGCGAAGGCCCTGAAGTCCTCGTTGCGGGCGACGAAGTCGGTCTCGCACTGCACTTCGACCATCGCCCCGACCCTGTCGTTGGCGTGGACGTAGGAGGAGACGACGCCCTCGCTGGTCCCCCGCCCTTCCCGCTTCGCGGCGGAGGCCTGCCCCTTGACCCGCAGGATCTCGATCGCCCGATCGACATCCCCGTCGGACTCCGAGAGAGCCGCTTTGCAATCCATCATCGCGGCCCCGGTCCGATCCCTCAGAGCCTTCACATCGGCAGCGGTGACGCTCATTTCGCAGCCCTCTTTTCACCGCGTCGAGCCTTCACCGCCCCTCGTCATGGCGGTCGGAACCCTGCAGCTTTAGACGTTCCTCCTGCGGGAGGCGCGGGGTTGGGTTCCCCGCCCGACGAGGGCGGGGTGCCCTGCCCCGCGACAGGACCCGCAGCCGGAGCGGTCTGTCCCTGAGCGGATTGGGGCGACGCCTGAGCCGTTTTCGCTCGGTTGAGCAGGCGTTTTAGCGGCCTGTGCCTCAGCAGCCGCTTTCTGTTCGGCAGCCTGCCTCTCCTCGGCCGCTTTCTTCGCCGCCTCCTCGGCTTCCACGCGAGCCTTCTCTTCCTCCTCGCGCTTCTTCCGCTCTTCTTCCTCCTTCTTGCGCCGTTCCATCTCCTCGGCCAAGCGCCGTTCCTCCTGCACCCGCCAGGCGCCGGCGCCCTCCTCGATCGCGCCGCCGATCGTGCCGATCACCAGCTGGCAGGAGCGGATCGCGTCGTCGTTGCCGGGGATCACGTAGTCGATCGGCGTCGGGTCGCAGTTGGTGTCGACGAGTCCGATGATCGGGATCCGCAGGCGGGCCGCCTCGCGCACCGCGATCTCCTCGGTTTTCAGGTCGGTGACGAAGACCGCGTCCGGCAGCCGGTCCATGTCGCGGACGCCGCCGAGGTTGAACTCGAGCTTGGCCAGTTCGGCCTGCATCCCCATCCGCTCCTTGGTCGGCAGCAGCTCGAGTTTGCCCTCGTCCCGCCACGCGGTCAGCTCGTGCAGGCGCGAGATCCGGGCCGAGATGGTGTTGAAGTTGGTCAGCAGCCCGCCCAGCCAGCGCTGGCTGACGTAGGGCATCTTGCAGCGTCCGGCCCATTCCTGGACCGGGCCGCGCGCCTGCTTCTTGGTGCCGACAAACAGCACCGTGCCGCCGCCGCTGGCCAGCTCGCCGGCGAAGCGGCGAGCGTTCTCCAGCAGCGCCTCGGTCTGCAGCAGGTCGATGATGTGGATCCCGTCCAGCTCGCCGAAGATGTAGCGGCGCATGTTCGGGTTCCAGCGTCGGGTTTGGTGGCCGAAGTGAACCCCGGCCTCGAGCAGCTCTTTCAGGCCCGCCTCTGGCATCGTCAGTGAGTCTCCTTGGTCTTGCGGTGAAGTCCCGCCGGCCTTGCCGGGGACGCGGCCGGGTCGGCCGGGTCAGGATCCGGTGCGGATCGACGGGGGTCGGTTTGAACCGTACGATTGTAGAGCGGAAACAGCCTTCAGGCGCCGCGGGCAGCCGCCAGCGCCGCCGCCAGGTCGGCCGGGAGGCCGGACTCGAAGCTCAGCGCCTCCCCCGTCTGCGGGTGTTCGAAGGCGAGCCGGTGGGCGTGCAGGAACTGGCGCCCGAGGCCGTGGCGCCGCTCGCCGCCATAGGTCGGGTCGCAGAGCAGCGGGTGGCCGATCGCGCCGAAGTGGGCGCGGATCTGGTGCGTGCGGCCGGTCTCCAGCCGCGCCTCGAGGTAGGTCTCGGCGGCGAGCAGCTCGAGCACCTCGAAATGGGTGCGGGCCTGTCGCGAGGCGGCTCCGGAGACCGCCATCCGGTGCCGTTGCCTCGTCGCGCGGCCGATCGGCGCGTCGATCGTCCCGGTTCGCGAGGCGAGCCGCCCCTGCGCCAGCGCCAGATAGGCCCGCTCGACGTCGCGCCGCCGCACGGCCTCCTGCAGGGCCGCGTGGGTGGCGTCGTCGCGGGCGACCACCAGCAGCCCGCTGGTCTCCTTGTCGAGCCGGTGCACGATCCCGGGCCGCTCCGGGTCGGCGCCGCCGCCGAGGATCTCCCCCAGCTCGTCGACCAGGGTCGGCCCACGGTGCGAGGGGGCGGGATGGACGACCAGCCCGGCCGGCTTGTCGACCACCGCCAGCCAGCGGTCGAGGTGGACGACGTGCAGCGTGGCGGCCATCAGCCCTTCGCGCAGGTAGCTCAGCGCGAGGATCGCGACGCCGAGGACGATCGCGACATCGGCCAGGTTGAATGGCGGCCAGGAGCCGATTTCGACGAAGTCGGTGACGGCGTCGGCGCGGACCCGGTCGGCGAGGTTGCCGAGCGCCCCGCCGGCCAGCAGGCCGAAGGCGACCCACATCCAGGGCCGGGTCGGGTTGCGGGCGAAGAGCACGCCGACGAACAGCAGCGCGGCCAGGGTGAGCGCGACCAGCGCCGCGCCGCCGCCGCTGGCGAGGCCGAAGGCGACTCCCCGGTTGTGGGTCAGGGTCAGCCCGACCGGGCCGGCGACGTCGACGTGCTGGGCGGGGACCAGGTGGTCCTCGACGATCGCCTTGGCGATCTGGTCGACGGCGAGGACGGCGACGCAGAGGGCGCCGGCGAGGCCCCAGGCGCGTCCGTCGGCGGTGCTCACCCGCGGATCAGCGCGACGACCAGGCCGCGCACGACGAAGAGCACGATGATCCCGATCATCGGGCTGAGGTCGAGGGCGAAGCCGCCCCCGCCGCCGAGCGGCGGGATCACCCGCCGGAAGAGGTTGAGGTAGGGGTTGGTCGTCTCGGAGACGAAGTCGAGCACCGCCCGCAGCCAGCGGTTGTAGGGCATGCGCGGGATCCAGGAGGCGAGGATGTTGAGGAAGATCAGCGCGATGTAGACGAGGAACAGCGCTTCGACGTAGTTGGCGACGTCGTTGCGGGTGAGCGCCGCGAGGATCATCGGCGCATCCTCTCCAGCGAGGCCCGCACGGCCGCTTCGAACGCGTCCCGGGCGCCACCGCGGTCGAGCGCCTCCAAACCGGCCTCGGTGCTCCCCCCGGGCGAGGCGACGGCTTCACGCACGTCGGCGGGATGCCGCAGCCGCAGCAGCTCCGCGGTTCCCGCAGTCGTCTCCACGACCAGCTCTCGCGCCAGCTCGGGCTCCAGCCCGGCTTCCGCGCCGGCGTCGGCGATCGCCTCCACCGCCAGCGCCAGGTAGGCCGGCGCACAGCCCATCACGGCCGTCGCCGCGTCGAACTCGGAATCGGGCAGCTCGACCACCTGCCCCAGCAGCTCCAGCATCCCCCGAACCTCGGCGCTGACAGAACCGGCAACGCAGAGGACCCCCCGCCGCACCTCGACAGCCACGTTCGGCATCACCCGGGCCACCTCGGCACCGGGAACGGCAGCTTCGACGCGCGCCAACGGGGTGGCGCCCAGCAGCGAGACGACCGCCTTCACCCCGCCAAGCTCCGCCCCCACCTCTTCGAGCATCGCCGGCTTCACAGCAAGCACGACCACATCGGCCCGCTCCCCCAGCTCACGATTCGACCCCATGGCCTCACCCCGAACCTCCTCAGCGAGCCCCAAGGCCCGCCCGGACCCGGAATCCGTAAACAGCATCCCGTCCACCTCACCGGCCAGCCCACGAGCCATGGCCCCAGCCATGCTCCCAGCCCCGACAAAGCCAACGATCATCATCCGCAGCCTAGTAGCGGCCGGATAGGGAGGGTCGGGTGGCCCTCAAAGCGGCTTGTACTTTTTCCGAAATCCGGCCCGCGGACAGCCTCCGACTGTCTTCGGAAAAAGTTGAGCGTGAGGGCCACCCGACCCTCCCCCCAACGCCCGCCTAAGACTGGTTGAAGAACCCTTTGTCGAGCAGCCGAGCCTTCTCCTCGGCCGAGACCTCGACGTTGCGGGGCGTCAGCAGGAAGATCTTCTCGGCGATCCGCTGCATCCCCCCGTCGAGCGAATAGGTGAGGCCGGAGCAGAAGTCGATCATCCGCTTCGACAGCTCGTGGTCGGTGGTCTGCAGGTTGAGGATCACCGGCACCGAGCGCTTGAACTGGTCGGCGACCTGCTGGGCGTCGTTGAAGTTGCGCGGGATGACCAGGTGGACCTTGACGTCGGAGTCGCCGCCGACCGGCCGCAGGGTGCGGGTCCGCGAGGCCGAGATCGGCTCGTCGTCGGCGAAGATGTCGTCGATCTCGTCGCGGCGGGCACGGCGCGAGGTCGGCAGTCGCCGTACCTGGCTCGACTCGCGGCGCGCTTCGATCTCCTCTTCGTCGGTCCCGAAGTCTTCCTCGTATTCGGGCCCGTGCTCGTGCTCTTCGGCCAAACCGAAGTAAACCAACGCTCTATGCCAGTTGTCACGTAGTGCCATGCGTGCCTGTTTCGGCTCCTCGCAGCCGATTCCTCCAGCGATTATCCCTTAAACGGTCACACGTACAAGGCGGTGCCGAGGCGGATCATCGTCGCCCCCTCCTCGACCGCCACCCGCCAGTCCTGCGAAGTGCCCATCGAGAGCCGCCCCAAGCCGTGCTCGGAGGCCAGTTCGGCGAGCCGGGCGAAGTGCGGCCGCGAGTCCTCCGGATCGGTGCTGAACGGCGGCATCGTCATCAGCCCGGTCGCCCTGACCGGGCAGCGCTCGAGGACTTCCGCGAGCTGCTCCGGCGCAAACCCCGCCTTGCCCTCCTCGGCGGCGACATTGACCTCGATCAGTACCTCGGTGGCGGCGTCGCCGTGGCGACCGAGCCGCTCCAGCGCCGAGTCGCTGGCGACCGAGTGGATCAGGCGGCAGATCGGCAGCAGCCGCTTCACCTTGCGGCTCTGCAGGTTGCCGATGAAGTCCCACTCGAAGGCGTCGCCCCAGCGCTCGTGCTTCGCCTCCATATCCTGCTGGCGGTTCTCGCCGACGAGGGCGACGCCGGCCTCGGCGAGCGCGCCCATCTCCTCCAGCGGCACGTACTTGGTCGCGGCGAGGATTTCGACCCGCTCCCCGGTCCGCTCGCGCGCCGCCTCCAGGTTGGCGGCGATCTTCGCCGGCTCGAGGCCGTGGATCAGCCCGGGCACGCCTCAGCCCTCCTCGATCCAGACCAGCCCGGCCTGGCGCCCGGTGCGGCCGGCGTCGCGGCGGTGGGAGAAGAAGCGCTCCTCCTCGCAGCTCGTGCAGAGCGCGGCGCTCTCGATCCGCTCGACGCCGGCCTCGCGCAGCAGCCGCCGCGCGACCTCGGCCAGGTCGAGCATGCGGCCGGCGGCGGTCCCCTCCCCGAGCGGCGCGAAGGCGGCGAGCACCTCGTCGCCGACCTCGTAGCAGCAGGCGCCGATCCCGGGCCCGATTGCCGCGTCGGTCGCTTCTACCGCCATCGCTCCGCGGGCGACGATCCCGGCCGCCAGCCCGCGCCAGCCGCAGTGCAGAATCGCGGCGCCCCGCGGCCCGGCAAGCGCGACCGGCAGGCAGTCGGCGGTGAACACAAGTGCCGCAAGACCCGGTACAGCGACGACCTGGCCGTCCGCCTGCGGGATCGCGGCACCGGGCCCCGCGTAGGGCGATGGCTCCTGTGGAGCGTCGTGGATGGCCAGCTCGGCGCCGTGCGCCTGATGGCCGACCGCGACCCGCTCCGGGTCGAGGCCGATCGCCGAGGCCAGCCGTTTCCGATTGTCGACGACGCGATTCGGCTCGTCGTCGGTGAGGCTCCCGAGGTTGAGGCTGTCGTATGGCGGCGGGCTGGCGCCGCCGCGGCGCGTCGAGAAGGCGGCGCGGGCGCCGGTCAGCTCGGCGTCCAGCCATTCGACGCCGTCCGCCTGCCGCCACTCCATCAGCCGTCCTCCTCACGCGCCGCCGCCAGCGCGACGTCCAGCTCGGCCCGGCGCCCGGCGATCTCCCCGTCGAGCTTGCGCCGCAGGGCCGCGGCGAGGCCACGGCCCACGCCGGGTCCCTGCGGCACCCCGGCCGCGATCAGGTCGTCGCCGTCGATCTCGAGCTTCACGTGCCGCCATTCCAGCAGGTAGCGGTCGAGCCAATCGGCGCCCAGGGCGCGAGCGAGGACCAGCTCGGCCGGACTGCGCCCGCCCACCCGCGCAACCGCCGCCGACGGCCGCTCGGGCGCCGCGCCGGCCAGCGCGACCTCGGCCCCGGCAGGCCCGACCGCCGCCGCGAGCACGGCCTCGGGGAGCGGGCCGAGCTCCTCCCACGGCGGCAGGTCGAGCAGGTCGACGACCCGCCGCGCCAGGGCAACCCCGTCGTCGCGCAGCTCGACCAGCCCCCAGTCCGCGAGCAGCTCGAACCCGCGCGCCGCCTCCGGCTCGGCAGCCAACCGCATCAGGTCCGCCCGTCGCCGGTCGGAGGAGACGCGGTTGAGATCGGTCGCCCGCAGCAGCGCTTCCGTCTCCGCCTCCAGCGCAAACCCGAATCTCGCGGCGTAGCGCGCGGCACGCAGCGCCCGGGTCGGGTCGTCGACGAAAGAGCCGGGATGCAGCGCCCGCAGCAGGCCGGCTTCAAGGTCGGCCCGCCCGCCTTGGGGATCGATCAGCCGCGGCTCCCCGGCCAGCGGGACGGCCATCGCGTTGACCGTGAAGTCGCGGCGGCCGAGGTCGGTCTCGATATCCGGCGCCGGGGCGACTTCAGGCAGGGCGCCGGGCCTCTCGTAGGCCTCCGAGCGTGCGGCGGCGATGTCGACCTGGTGCCCATCGCGGATGACCTTGGCGGTCGCGAAGCGCTCGTGTTCGACCACCTCGCCGCCGAGCGCCGCGCCGAGCGCCGCGGCATCGCCGACCACGACCAGATCGATGTCGGAGCGGCCGCGGCCGAGCAGCAGGTCGCGGACGGCGCCGCCGACCAGATAGGTCGGCTCCGCGCTCGCCGCGCGCACCGCGGCCAGCTCCGGATAGGCGCGCCTCAGGGCCTCGTCGAGATTGTCGATCTGGATCGCCGCCATCCGCGCTGCTTACCATGATCGCCTCTGCGGATGGCCGACTGGCGGATCGACAGGCGCGAGCAGCGACGGCGGCAGATCCGCCGCCGTCGCCTGCTCTCCGGCGGCGCGGTCCTTGTCGTCGGCGCAGCGATCGTCGTCATTCTCTTCGCCGGCTCATCGGGCAACAGCAAGCGCGGTAGTCATCTGCACCGCATAGCGACGCAAAAGTCGACCACGCCCCCGCGCTCGCCCTCGCCCGGCGGCAAGGCCCGCAACTCGACCCCGCAGCCGGACTGGGAGCCCCACACCGGGCCGGTGCCGATCCTCGAGTACCACGTGGTCGGCGCCGCGCCGTCCGGCGCGCCCTACCCGGACCTCTACGTGAGCCGCCCCGTCTTCCACCGTCAGATGGACTGGCTCGACGAGCACGGCTACCAGGCGGTCACCCTGGAACAGGTCGAGGAAGCCTGGTACCACGGCGGCACGCTGCCGCCGAAGCCGGTCGTGCTGAGCTTCGACGACGGCTACCGGCCCGACTTCACCTATGCCCTGCCGGAGCTGCGGCGCCACGGCTGGGCCGGCGTGCTCAACCTCAAGGCGGAAGGCTCCGATCTCTACGAGAGCAACGTCAGGGCGATGATCGCCGCCGGCTGGGAGCTCGCCGCGCACACGATCCACCACCTCGACCTGACCACGCTCGACGCGGGGCACCTGCAGGAAGAAGTGGCCGGATCGCGACGGCTCCTGCGCCGCGAATACGGCGTCCCGGTGAGGAACTTCTGCTATCCGTCGGGGCGGTTCGACGAAACCGTGATCGCCGCGGTCAAGGCTGCGGGCTACGTCGGCGCGACCACCGAGATCCCCGGCTACGCAAGCCGCAACCGCTCCTACGAACTGGCCCGCTTCGAGATCCTCGGCTCCGCCGGCGTCGCCGGCATGGTCGCGGACCTTGGTTGAGGGCCCTAACCTCGCACCGGGATGCCGGCGGCCGTCATTCGCTCCTTAGCTTCGTGGATCGTGTACTTGCCGTAGTGGAAGATCGAGGCGCAGAGGACCGCGTCGGCGTGGCCATCGGCGATCGCCTCGTTCAGGTGCTCGAGCGTGCCGGCGCCACCGGAGGCGATCACCGGCACCCCGACCGCGTCGGCGACCGCCCGGGTCAGCCCGATGTCGTAGCCGTCGTTGGTCCCGTCGCGGTCCATGCTGGTCAGCAGCACCTCCCCCGCCCCGCGCTCGGTTGCCTCCCGCGCCCAGCCGACGGCGTCACAGCCCTCGATCTTCCTGCGGCCGCCGTTGACGTAGACGCCCCAGCCGTCGTCCTCGCGCTTCGCGTCGATCGCGATCACGACGCACTGGGCGCCGAAGTGGTCGGCCAGCTCGGTCAGCAGCTCCGGCCTGGCGAGCGCCGAGGAGTTGACCGAGACCTTGTCGGCGCCGGCGTCGAGCACCGCCTGCGCGTCCTCGACCGAGCGGATGCCGCCGCCGATCGTGAACGGGATGAAGACGTTGTCGGCGGTTCGCCGCGCCAGCTCGACGATCGTGTCCCGCTTCTCGTGCGAGGCGGTGATGTCGAGGAAGACCAGCTCGTCGGCCCCCTCGGCGTCGTAGCGCTCTGCCAGCTCGACCGGGTCGCCGGCGTCGCGCAGGCCGACGAAGTTCGTTCCCTTTACGACGCGGCCGGCGTCTACGTCGAGGCAGGGGATTACGCGCTTCAGGACCATGGACAGAGGCTAGAGAAGAGAGGCCATCCCGGCAGGGGATGGTCACCGCAGAAAAAGTACAAGACGTTCCACCCCTACCGGGATGGCCTCTGTCGAAGCGCCCCGATGGCCTGGGAAACCGTGAATGCGTGCTCGTAGAGGGCGCGGCCGACGATCACGCCCTCGACGTTGGCTGGCATCTCGCGGGCGAGGGATTCGAGGTGCGTCAGGTTGCCGACGCCGCCCGAGGCGATCACCTTCGCTTCGGTAGCTGCCGCGATTCGCTGCAGCTCGCCCAGTGCCGGGCCCTGCATCGTGCCGTCGACCTCGATCGCGGTGCAGAGAAAGCGCTGGCGACCCCGCGGTCGACTCAGACTCAGCTACCGCCTCGACAACGCCTTCTCGCTGCTCTCGGTCCATCCGGCGAGCACGGCCTTGCCCCTCCGGGCGTCAACGGAGACGACTATCCGCTCCCCATGTCCGTTGACCATGGTCTGCAGGAAATCAGGATCTGCCGAAGCGGCAGTACCGATGACCGCGCGCACGTCCTCGGCGATGTCGAGCACAGCCGCTACCGAATCGTCAGTCCGCAGCCCACCCCCGACTTGGATCGGACACTCCACCGCTGCCGCGATCCGCTCAACCGCTTCGAGGTTCCGCGGCTCGCCCGCCTTCGCCCCGTCCAGATCGACCACGTGCAGGAACTCCGCGCCTTCGCCGGCCCAGCGTTTCGCTGCGTCCACGGGATCGGCGTCGTAGGCGGTCTCGCGCCCGTAGTCGCCCTGCGTCAACCGCACGGCCTGGCCGCCACGGATGTCGATCGCCGGATAGAGGATCACACCGGCACGGAGGCGCAGATCCCGGCGAAGTTGGCGAGCAGCCGCAGGCCGGCGGCGCTCGACTTCTCGGGGTGGAACTGGACGCCGAAGACGTTCCCGCGCTCCGCCGCGCAGGCGAACCGGGCACCGTAGGCGGCGCTTCCGAGCAGCTCCGCCGTCTCGGGGCACGGCGCGAAGCTGTGGACGAAGTAGAACGGCGTCTCGCTGTCGATTCCCTCGACCAGGCGCGACTCGCGCTCCCAGCGGACCGGCGACCAGCCGATGTGGGGGACCTTGAGCCCCTCGGCATCGAGCTCGGCGACGGGGCCCGGCAGCAGGCCGAGGCCGGCCGCGCCACCGAGCTCGGTGGTCGAGTCGAACAGCAGCTGCAGGCCGAGGCAGATGCCGAGGATCGGCACCCCGGCTTCGCGCCGCTCGGCGATCAGCTCGTCGAGGCCGCGCTCCCGCACCCGCTCCATCGCCCGCGGGAAGGCGCCGACGCCGGGCAGGACGAGTCCGTCGGCGCCGCGCACCGCGTCGGCATCGCTGCCGATCGTCGCCGTCGCGCCGACGTGCTCGAGCGCCTTCTCGACCGAGCGCAGGTTGCCCATGCCGTAGTCGAGGATCGCGATCCGCGCCGTCATTCGGACAAGGTCCCCTTGGTCGAGGGCACGCCGGACTCCTCGGGGTCGACCGAGACGGCGATCCGCAGCGCCCGTGCGAAGGCCTTGAAGCAGGCCTCGATCATGTGGTGCGCGTTGGTCCCGTAGCGAACGGAGATGTGCAGGGTGAGCTTGGCGTTGTTGGCGACGGCGCGGAAGAGCTCCTCCGCGAGCTCGGTGTCGAAGCCGGCGATCGAGGTCGCGGGCAGGTCGGCCTCGAACACGCACAGCGGCCGCCCGCTGACGTCGATCGCGCACTCGGCCAGCGACTCGTCCATCGGCACCACAGCCGAGCCGTAGCGGCGGATCCCGGCACGGTCGCCGAGCGCCTCGTCGAGCGCCTGTCCGAGGACGATGCCGACGTCCTCCACCGTGTGGTGCGCCCCGGTCTCGAGGTCGCCGCTCGCCTCGACCTCGAGGCCGAGCCTGCCGTGGCGGGCGAGCAGGTCGAGCATGTGGTCGAGGAAGCCGACCCCGGTCTCCGCGCTCGACTCGCCGCCGTCGAGGTCCAGCGCCAGCTGGACCTTCGTCTCGGCGGTGCTGCGCTCTCTGTTCGCGGTGCGGCTCATCTCATCGATTCTCCTCTGCCCTGATCATCGCCGACTCGCCGTGCACGGGGAAGCCCTCGGCCTCGGCGAGCGTCTTCACGTGTGGAGCGAGCTTCGCGGCGGCGTCGGCGGAAATCTCCACGGTGGCGATCTTGCGGCGGAAGACGTCGGGCCCGAGCGGCCCGGAAAAACGCCCCGCGCCGCCGGTCGGCAGCACGTGATTGGAGCCGGCGACGTAGTCGCCGAAGGCGGTCGCGCTGTGGCGGCCGGCGAAGACGCAGCCGGCGGTCGTGACTCGCTCGGCGAGCAGGGCGGCCTCGTCGCAGAGCAGCTCGAGGTGCTCGGGGGCGAAGGCGTTGGCGAGCTCGACCGCCGCGTCGAGATCGGGAACCTGGACCAGCGCCAGCGGCGCGTTCCCCACGCCGGGGCGCTCGCCGGCGGCACGCTCGGTCGCCGCGGCGATGCCGTCGAGCACGGCCTGCTCGACCGCGGCGACGACGAGGGCGCCGCCGGCGCCGTGCTCGGCCTGGGCGCAGAGGTCGAGCGCAGCCCACTCGAGCTCGGAGTCGTGGCCGGCGACGATCATCAGCTCGGAGGGCCCGGCCAGGGAGTCGATGCCGACGACTCCGCTGACCGCCCGCTTCGCCTCGCGCACCCAGGCGTTGCCGGGCCCGGCGATGACGTTCACCGACGCGACCGAGTCGGTGCCGTAGGCCAGCGCGAAGATCGCCTGGGCACCGCCCATGGCATAGATCTCGTCGACCTCGCAGAGGGCGGCGGCGGCGAGGACGAGCGGGTGCAGCTCGCCATCCGGCTGCGGCGGCGAGGCGAGGGCGATCCGCTCGACACCGGCGAGGCGAGCCGGGATCGCGCACATCAGCACGCTCGACGGATAGGCGGCGTGCCCGCCCGGCGCGTAGACGCCTGCGGAACCGACGGGCAGATCGCGAAGCGTCACGGTTTGGCCTTGGGGAAGATCGACGTCGATCGGCGGGCCACCGACCTGAGCCTGGGCGACGGCCTGGATGTTCGCGGCGGCGGCGTCGAGCGCGCTCCGCAGGCCCGGCTCGAGGCGGGCCAGCGCCGCGGTCGCCAGCGCCGGGTCGACCCCCAGCGAGTCCCGGCCGCGCACGGTCGCGTCGAAGCGGTTGGTCAGGTCGAGCACACCCGCGTCGCCCCTGCCGACCACCTGGTGGAAGATCTCGCCGACGTCGACGGGCTCGGCGAGCTCCGAGGCCCAGCCGCGGATCCTGATCGCGCTCGACCGCGGGCCCTCCCACTCGAACCGCTCGACCCTCATCCCCCCGCCGCCTCCCGCAGCCGCCCGGTCAGCTCGTCCACCTCCGCGGCCCGCAGCTTGTGCGCAACCCGGTTGGCGACGAAGCGGGCGGTGCACTCGACGATCTCCTCGCGCACCTCGAGCTCGTTCTCCTCCAGCGTGCGGCCGGTCGCGACCAGGTCGACGATGCCGTCGGCGAGGCCGATCAGGGGAGCCAGCTCGACCGAGCCCTTGACCTCGATCGCCTCGATCTGGCGGCCACTCGCCTCGAAGTGGCGTTCGGCGATCCGCGGGTACTTGGTCGCGATCCGCATCATCCCGAGCCGGCGCTGCGACTCGCCGAGGCTGGCGTCGCCCCTGCGACCGGCGAGCACCATGCGGCAGCGCCCGTAGCCGAGGTCGAGCAGCTCGTAGACCATCCGGTCGGCCTGCTCGAGCAGCACGTCCTTGCCGGTGATGCCGACGTCGGCGGCGCCGGCCTCGACGTAGGTCGGCACGTCGGAGGGCCGCATCGTCACCAGGCTCAGCTTCTCGCCCGGGAAGATCAGCGCCCGCGACTCGCCCCGCACGGCAGCCGTGTCGACGCCGGCGGCGTCGAGCAGGTCGAGGGTTTCCCCGAACAGGGCACCGCGCGGCACGGCGAGCTTCAGCGGACCGTCGGTCTTCGCCTGGACGGGGCCTGCGACCTCGACGTTCACGCGTTCCCACCCCTTCGTGCCTCCTCCATCTGAGCGACGTGGACGCGCTCCAGGTAGAGGGCGAAGCCGGCCGCCGGCAGGTCGACGCCGAAGCGCCTCATCAGGCCGTCGTAGCGGCCGCCGCCGCCGAGCACGTGGCCCAGCGCCGGGTCATAGACCTCGAGGATCGCGCCGCTGTAGTAGCCGAGGTCGCGCAGCAGGCCGAGGTCGACCTGAACCCGATCGGCCGCGCCGCGCCGCTCCAGCTCCTCCAGGGTCGCGTCGAGCCGTGCGGTCGACCGCTCGACCGCCGCGCCGCCGATCGAGCGCGCCTCCTCCAGCGCCTCGCGGCCGCCCCGCAGCTGCGAGAGGGCGACGCAGGTGGCGACCTGCTCATCGCCGATCCCCGCTTGGGAGAGCTCCAGCTCGACGCCGACCAGGTCGTGCGTCGCCAGCCGCTCGAGGATCGAGTCGCGCGCCGCCTCCCCGACGCCGAAGTCACTGAGCAGCTGCCGGTAGAGGTCGGCGTCACCGAGCCCGATCACCGCCCGCTCGAGCCCGGTCGCGTCGAGCGCGGCCTCCAGCACCTCGATCACCTCGGCGGTCCCCTGCGGCGCCGGCGCCCCGATCAGCTCCACCCCGGCCTGCGCGAACTCGCGCATCTGGCCGCGCTGCGGCCGCACCGCCCGGTAGGCGTTGGCGAGGTAGCAGAGGCGCAGCGGTGGCTCCGCGCCGGCGTAGCGCGAGGCGACCAGGCGGGCGATCGGGATCGTCATGTCGGAGCGCAGCGCCAGCAGGTCCCCGCGCTCGTCGAAGAAGCGGTAGGCGGAGTCGGCGGTGCGGCCGTCGCCACGGGCGAGCACCTCGTCGTACTCGATCGCGGGGGTCGAGACCTCGCCGTAGCCGCGCGCCTCGAACACCTCGACCAGGTCCCGGTGCAGGCGGCGCAGCTCCCGCATCTCGTCGGGAAGGATGTCGCGCGTCCCTGGGGGGATCGGGTGGATCATCGGTCGGACCTTACGAGAGCGGGCGAAGAAGCCCTGCTAGGCGGGGATCTCCGCAGAGACCCGTTCAATCCGCGCACCGAGGCCGCGAAGGCGCTCGTCGATCGCCTCGTAGCCGCGGTCGATCTGGCGGATGTTGCCGATCTCCGAGACCCCGTCCGCGGCCAGGGCGGCGATGAGCATCGCCATGCCGGCGCGGATGTCGGGGCTCTCGACGCGTTCGCCATGAAGCCGGCTCGGACCGCTGACGATTGCCCGGTGGGGGTCGCAGAGCGTGATCCGAGCGCCCATCGCGACCAGCTTGTCGACGAAGAAGAGGCGGTTCTCGAACATCTTCTCGAAAATCAGCACCTCGCCGTCCGCCTGCGTGGCGAGCGCCAGGGCGATCGAGGTGAGGTCGGCCGGGAAGGCGGGCCAGGGCCCGTCCTCGATCTTCGGGATCGCGTCGCCGACGTCGGCCTTGATCCGCAGCCGCTGCTCGGGCGGGACGATCACGTCGCAGCCGTCGATTCGCGAGTCGAGGCCGAGCCGGCGCAGCTGGCGGCGCACCATCAGCAAATCGGCCGGCTCGGCGTCGCGGACCCGCAGCTCGCCACCGGTCGCGGCAGCCAGCGCCATGAAGCTGCCGACCTCGATGTGGTCGGCGGAAATCGTGTGCTCGGCGCCGCCGAGCCGGTCGCGCCCGTGGACCGTCATCACGTTGGAGCCGATCCCACCGACCTCGGCCCCCATCGCGCTCAGCAGCCGGGCGAGATCCTGGACGTGCGGCTCGCAGGCGGCGTTGGAGATCGTCGTCTCCCCCGGCGTCAGCGCCGCCGCCATCAGCGCGTTCTCGGTCCCCATAACCGAGGGCTCGTCCATGAAGATCTCGCAGGCCCGGAGCCCGCCCTGCGGCGCGGTCAGCTCGATCCAGCGGTCGCCCTCGACGCGGGCGCCGAGGTCGGCGAAGGCATCGAGGTGGGCGTCGAGGCGACGGCGGCCGATGAAGTCGCCGCCGGGCGGCGGCATCCGCGCCTCACCGAAGCGCGCCAGCAGCGGCCCGGCGAGCAGGAAGGAAGCGCGGATCCTGTCGGAGAGGTCCTCGTCGACGGCCACCTCGGTAACGCCCTTCGCACACAGTCGCAGGCTGTTGTCGGCCGTCCAGACCGCCTCCACCCCGAGCTGCTCGAGCAGCGCGATCTGCGCCTCCGTGTCGCGGATCCGCGGCACCCGGTGCAGCAGCAGCTCCTCCTCGCTCAGCAGGCAGGCGGCGAGGATCGGCAGCGCGGCGTTCTTGTTGCCGGCCGCCGTCAGCTCGCCCGAGAGCGGCACGCCTCCGTCGATCACGAATTTCTCCATCTGTCCGGCTAGGGTACCTGCCGTGAGGAGGGGCTGGCAGATCCTGATCGGCGTCGTCGTGGCGATCGCGATCCTGCTCGCGGTCAACGCAGTCGTCACCGGCGACGAAACGAAGCCGGCGACCGTCGACGTCCCGGGCGGGCGAATCCTCAAGCTCCGCGGTGGCGAAATGGAGGTGGTCGAACGCGGGCCGAGGAGCGCGCCGCCGATCGTGCTCGTCCATTGCTTCACCTGCGCGATCGACTGGTGGGACGGGATGATGCCGCGCCTCGACGGCGACCACAGGGTGATCGCCGTCGATCTGCGCGGCCACGGCGGCTCGGAAAAGCCGACCTCCGGCTACTCGATCCCCGACCAGGCCGACCTCGTCGCCGAAGCGCTGGGACGGCTGGGCGTCAGCAACGCCGAGGTCGTCGGCCACTCGCTCGGCGGCACCGTGGCCACCGCGCTCGCCGAACGCTCGCCGAAGCTCGTCAACCGGGTGGTGATCATCGACACCGCAGCCACGCACGAAAAGGGCGATCTAGGCCTGCTGGCCAAGGCGGTCTTCGTCCCCGTCGTGGGCCAGGCGCTCTGGCGCATCAAGCCGGACTTCGCCACCCGCAAGGGCCTTGAGGTCGCCTTCGCCCCCGGCTTCGACGTTCCAGACGCCTTCGTGGAAGACGTCAACGGCATGACCTACGACGCCTACAACAAGTCGGCCCGCGACTCGGAGGACTACAGCAAGGAAGAGGGCCTCGGAGATCGGATGCGCGAAAGCGGCAAGCCACTCCTCGTGATCATGGGCGCCGAGGAGCAGATCATCGATGAACCGGCAGATCGCTTGGCCGAATACCGGCGCATCTACCCGGGCACGAAGACGAAGCTGATCCAGGGCGCCGGCCACTCCCCCAACGTCGAGAAGCCGGCCGAGACGGCCCGCCTTGTGCTCGCCTTCGCCATGCCTTCCAGGCACGAACTGCAAAAACGCCTGCAGAATCGGGAACCCGTCCGAGGGCATTCGTAGAGTCGAACCCATGTTCGATACGAGAAAGAACCTCAGCGGCCAGCTGGCCAACGCAGTGGACCTGACGATCGACTTCGCCACCCTCGGCGAGTACGGCCTCGAGCCGGTGGAGACCTCCTCCCCGTCCTGCGAGGCTCGCCATCGCCCTGGATTTCCGCGCAGCACCGGTGCCTGGAACTCTGCGATCAGGCGCTTTTCGGTCCAGTCATAGTCTCGGGAATCGCTGGAAGCGACTGGTTTCGAGTCCAGGTAGTCGCAGGGGCGCGACTGGCGAAGCTGGGCGGGTGCCGACCCAGCGCCGCGCCAGGCGTGTCATCCGCGGCTGACTGGATCGGAACCATGCACTTCCAGCAATTCAAAAACCGGCGGCGACCTACTCTCCCAGGAGGTTGCCCTCCAAGTACCATCGGCGCTGAGGAGCTTAACTGCTCTGTTCGGAATGGGAAGAGGTGTTTCCCCCTCGCTATCCACCACCGGAAACTTTGCGAGAACGCCCCGGTGGAGCTTGAAAACTGCACAAGACCAAAGAGTAAATATCCGTCAAGCCCTCGACCCATTAGTACCGGTCGGCTGAGCACATCGCTGCGCTTGCACCGCCGGCCTATCAACCTGGTGGTCTACCAGGGGTCTTACTCCCTCGAAGGGATGGGAGAGCTCATCTCGAGGACGGCTTCCCGCTTAGATGCCTTCAGCGGTTATCCGTTCCGTGCGTAGCTAACCTGCGATGCCCTTGGCAGGACAACAGATACACCAGCGGCACGTTCATCCCGGTCCTCTCGTACTAGGGATGACTCCTCTCAACTCTCCAACGCCCACGGCAGATAGGGACCGAACTGTCTCACGACGTTCTGAACCCAGCTCGCGTACCGCTTTAATGGGCGAACAGCCCAACCCTTGGGACCTACTCCAGCCCCAGGATGCGACGAGCCGACATCGAGGTGCCAAACCGGTTCGTCGATGTGGACTCTTGGAACCGATAAGCCTGTTATCCCCGGAGTACCTTTTATCCGTTGAGCGACGGCGCTTCCACTTGCTACCGCCGGATCACTAAGCCCAACTTTCGTTCCTGCTCGACCCGTCGGTCTCGCAGTCAAGCTCCCTTATTGCCTTTACACTCTACGCACGATTTCCAACCGTGCTGAGGGAACCTTTGGGCGCCTCCGTTACATTTTAGGAGGCGACCGCCCCAGTCAAACTGCCCACCTGACACTGTTCACCACCCGGATCACGGCATGGTGTTAGAAGCCCAGACTACCAAGGGTGGTATCTCAAGGATGACTCCCCGGTGGCCAAAGCCACTGGTTCACAGTCTCCCACCTATCCTGAGCGAGATACCCCAGACTCCAATATCAAGTTGCAGTAAAGGTTCACGGGGTCTTTCCGTCTAGCCGCGGGTACTCGGCATCTTCACCGAGACTTTAATTTCACCGAGCCTCTCGTTGAGACAGCGTCCAACTCGTTGCGCCATTCGTGCAGGTCGGAACTTACCCGACAAGGAATTTCGCTACCTTAGGACCGTTATAGTTACGGCCGCCGTTTACCGGGGCTTAGCTTCACTGCTTCGCGCCGAAGCGCTAACAGGTCCACGTAACCTTCCGGCACCGGGCAGGCGTCAGCCCCTATACGTCGTCTTGCGACTTAGCAGAGGCCTGTGTTTTTGGTAAACAGTCGGTTGGACCAATTCACTGCGGCCCCCTCGGGCTTCCTCCGTATGGAGTTCACCCTACCGGGGCGCCCCTTCTCCCGAAGTTACGGGGCGATTTTGCCGAGTTCCTTAACGAGAGTTAGCTCGCTCACCTCAGTATGTTCTACTTGTCCACCTGTGTCGGTTATCGGTACGGGCACGCGAATCCTGCCTAGAGGATTTTCTCGGAGGCATGGGATCGGGGACTGGCCGGCGATCAAGCCAGCTGGCATCGCACCTCGCGTCAAAACGCCGCTGCGGATTTTCCTACAGCGACTGGCTACGTGCTTGCCCCAGGACGACCATCGCCTGGGTTCCCTTACCCTTCCCCGTCCCCCCATCGGTCATAACGGAATCGACGTGGTACAGGAATATCAACCTGTTGGCCATCGACTACGCCTTTCGGCCTCGCCTTAGGTCCCGACTAACCCTGAGCAGACGAACTTTACTCAGGAATCCTTGGACAATCGGTGGAGGGGAGTCTCACCCCTCTTTCGTTACTCATGCCGGCATTCTCACTTCCAGCCACTCCACGGGGGCTTACGCACCCGCTTCACGCAACTGGAACGCTCTCCTACCGCGTGCAGAGCCCGCAGGCCTGCACACCCATAGCTTCGGAGACTAGCTTGAGCCCCGTTGAATTCTCCGCGCCCGAACACTTGACCAGTGAGCTGTTACGCACTCTTTTAAGGGTGGCTGCTTCTAAGCCAACCTCTTGGTTGTCTCTGCACTCGGACATCGTTCACCACTTAGCTAGTACTTAGGGTCCTTAGCTGATGGTCTGGGTTGTTCCCCTTTTGCGTACGAAGTTTATCCCCCGCACACTGACTCCCGCGCTAACCGTGATGGTCTTCGGAGTTTGCCTGAAGTCGGTAACCTGGTAGGGCCCCTAGTCCAAACAGTGCTCTACGGCCATCACGCAAATACGCGAGGCTATACCTAAATATATTTCGGAGAGAACCAGATATCTCTGGGCTTGATTAGCCTTTCACTCCAATCCACAGGTCATCCGCCCAGTTTTCAACCTAGGTCGGTTCGGCCCTCCACGAGGTCTTACCCCCGCTTCAGCCTGCCCATGGATAGCTCGCCCAGTTTCGGGTCTACCGCCAATGACTCTGTCGCCCTGTTCAGACTCGCTTTCGCTGCGGCTCCGCTCATCGCTTAACCTTGCCACTGACGAGTAACTCGCCGGCTCGTGATGCAAAAAGCACGCCGTCACACCCGAAGGTGCTCCGACCACTTGTAGGCTTGCGGTTTCAGGTACTATTTCACTCCCCTTCAGGGGTGCTTTTCACCTTTCCCTCACGGTACTAGTTCACTATCGGTCACCAGGTAGTACTTAGCCTTGGAGGGTGGTCCCCCCAGGTTCAGACCGCGTTTCACGGGTGCGGTCCTACTCAGGAACGTCAATCGGCAGATCAGCGCGCTTTCACCTACGGGACGATTGCCCTCTGTGGTGCGAGGTTCCACTCGCTTCGGCTAACGCCTGATTTTGTAACTGCCGCCGAGCCAGGCACGGCTCGGGCGTGACGTCCTACAACCCCCGGCAGACAACGCGTGCCCGCTTGCATCTGCCGGGTTTGGGCTGATCCCCTTTCGCTCGCCACTACTGAGGGAGTCTCGGTTGATTTTCGTTCCTCGGGGTACTTAGATGTTTCAGTTCCCCCGGTTGCCTTCCGCCGGCTATGAATTCACCGACGGATGACGCCGCATTACCGGCGCCGGGTTTTCCCATTCGGAGATCCGCGGGTCAATGGCTGTTCAGCGCCTAACCGCGGCTTTTCGCAGCCGTCCACGTCCTTCATCGACTCCTGGTGCCAAGGCATCCACCGTAAGCCCTTACTATCTTGACGGTGAGCGATCCTCACACATGCGTGCAAGGATCGTCAATTAAATACCCATAGCCTGTCTCGCGACAGGCTCAATTATTGGCCTTGTACAGTTTTCAAGCTCCACCGAGGCACACGCGGCGAAGGCCTTCCGCCGGCGGTCTCTCAAAACTGAGCAGCGTTCCCAGCGGCATAGAGCCACCGGGGAGCCCGGTCGACGTTCTAGAGAAATCTCCCTAGAAAGGAGGTGATCCAGCCGCAGCTTCCGCTACGGCTACCTTGTTACGACTTCACCCCAATCACAAGCCCCACCTTCGACGGCTCCCTCCAAAAGGTTAGGCCACCGGCTTCGGGTGTTGCCTGCTTTCGTGGTGTGACGGGCGGTGTGTACAAGGCCCGGGAACGTATTCACCGCGGCATTGCTGATCCGCGATTACTAGCAACTCCAGCTTCATGGAGGCGAGTTTCAGCCTCCAATCCGAACCGAGACGCACTTTATGGGATTCGCTCCACCTCGCGGTATTGCAGCCCTTTGTATGCGCCAATGTAGCACGTGTGTAGCCCTGGACATAAGGGGCATGATGACTTGACGTCATCCCCACCTTCCTCCGGTTTGTCACCGGCAGTCTCCCATGAGTCCCCAACTTAATGCTGGCAACATGGAACGGGGGTTGCGCTCGTTGCGGGACTTAACCCAACATCTCACGACACGAGCTGACGACAGCCATGCACCACCTGTGAAGGTGTCCCGAAGGAAAGCCGTATTTCCACGGCGGTCACCTACATGTCAAGCCCAGGTAAGGTTCTTCGCGTTGCGTCGAATTAAACCACATGCTCCGCTGCTTGTGCGGGCCCCCGTCAATTCCTTTGAGTTTTAGCCTTGCGGCCGTACTCCCCAGGCGGGGCACTTAGTGCGTTAGCGACGGCACGGGAGGAGTCGACACCTCCCACACCTAGTGCCCATCGTTTACGGCGTGGACTACCAGGGTATCTAATCCTGTTTGCTCCCCACGCTTTCGCGCCTTAGCGTCAGTACCGTCCCAGCGAGCTGCCTTCGCTATTGGTGTTCCTCCTGATATCTGCGCATTCCACCGCTACACCAGGAATTCCACTCGCCTCTTCCGGACTCTAGCCCTGCAGTATCCATCGGCTTTCAAAGGTTGAGCCTTTGACTTTCACAACGGACTTACAGGGCCGCCTACGCGCGCTTTACGCCCAATGATTCCGGACAACGCTTGCCCCCTACGTATTACCGCGGCTGCTGGCACGTAGTTAGCCGGAGCTTCTTCTGGAGGTACCGTCAATCCGCACGGCTATTCACCGGCGAACCTTCGTCCCTCCTGAAAGGGGTTTACAACCCGAAGGCCGTCTTCCCCCACGCGGCGTTGCTGCGTCACGCTTTCGCGCATTGCGCAAGATTCCCCACTGCTGCCTCCCGTAGGAGTCTGGGCCGTGTCTCAGTCCCAGTGTGGCTGATCGTCCTCTCAGACCAGCTACCCATCGTCGCCTTGGTAGGCCTTGACCCCACCAACTAGCTAATGGGCCGCGGGCCCCTCCCAATGCGGAGGCCGAAGCTTCCTTTAGCGAACAGGCTTAAGCCTGTGCGCCACATCCGGTATTAGCCCGAGTTTCCTCGGGTTGTCCCGGTCATCGGGGCAGGTTACCCACGTGTTACTCACCCGTTCGCGGCTTGGCCCCAGGGCAAGCCCTGGTTCGTCGCACCACTTGCATGTGTTAAGCACGCCGCCAGCGTTCGTCCTGAGCCAGGATCAAACTCTCCGTGAAGTACTTCTACAGAGAGATGCCATGCCTGGCTGGTCGTCGGGTACACAAGTACGACGACCGGCATGACGGGTAAATCAGACCACTCGGCACGCTGACGAGCCGAGTGGATCGGGCTCAAACAATCCACAGACCCGTAGGCCTGCGGAGTGCACGCTGCTCAGTTTTCAAAGACCGCTGCGCCTCTGCGGCGGGACTCGCCGCCTTCGCGCATGGGAGGGCACAGGGCCATCCCAGAAGGACGCGGGAGTATAGCGCTGCGACGGCGGTTTGCCTAGTGGCCCTCAGGCGCCGGCGCGGATGCGCCGGAAGCGGCGCTTGCCGAGCTGCAGGACGCGGCCGTCGAGGTCGCCCGGATCGAGGTCGAGCCGATCGCCGCCGAGCGGCTCCCCGTCGAGCTTGACGCCGCCCTGCTCGAGCAGGCGGCGGGCCTCGCTGGAGCTGATCTCGAAGGCGTCCGGCCATCAGCCGCGGCAGGTGGACGGCGCCGCCGTTCTCACTCCGAAGGCGCTCGAGCGCGACCTCCTCGATCTGCTCCGGCGCCTCGTGGCGGACGAAGAGGCGGTCGAAGTGCGGCCTCGGCCGCCGTCGCCGCGGCGCTGTCGTGGAAGCGGTCGACGATCCGCCGCCCCAGCTCGCGCTTGGCCTCGTTCGGCGGCGCCTCCGGCAGCTCTGCGCCGAGCAGCAGCCGGAAGTACTCGGGCATCGCCTCGTCGGGCAGCCGCATCAGCTTGCCGAACATCTCCTCCGGCGGCTCGGTCACCCCGACGTAGTTGCCGAGCGACTTGCTCATCTTCTGCGTCGCCGTCGACGCCGACCAGGATCGGCATCGTCAGGATCGACTGGGGCTTGCTGGCCGTAGGCGGCCTGCACGTCGCGGCCGAACAGCAGGTTGAACTTCTGGTCGGTCCCCCCCAGCTCGAGGTCGGCCTCGACCGCGACCGAGTCGTAGCCCTGCAGCAGCGGGTAGAGCAGCTCGACCGCCGGCCACCGGCGCGCCCGCCGCCATCCGCTTGCGGAAGTCGTCGCGCTCGAGCAGCCGCGCCACGGTCGTCTGGGCAAGCAGGCCGAGCAGCTGCTCCGGTGCCATCCGCAGCCACTCGCTGTTGAAGCGGACCTCGGTTCGCTCGCGGTCGAGCAGCTTGAAGGCCTGCTCCTGGTAGGTCGCCGCGTTGGCCTCGATCTGCTCCGGCGTGGGAACGGGACGCTGCGCCGAGCGCCCGCTCGGATCGCCGACCCGGGCGGTGAAGTCGCCGACGATCAGCACCACCGTGTGCCCGGCCTGCTGGAACTCGCGCAGCTTCTCCAGCACCACCGTGTGGCCGAGGTGGATGTCGGCCGTGGTCGGGTCGATCCCGAGCTTGACCCGCAGCGGACGGCCCTCGGCAAGCTGCGCCGCGAGGATCCCCTCGGGCAGCACCTCGACCGCGTTGCGCGTCAGATCCGGCATCGACGCAATGCTAGACTGCCGCCCTCCTCTTGGCGGGCAAACGCACCAAGCCGCGCCTGAAGAAGCTGCGCATCCTCTTCGTCCTGCTCGGCCTCGGCGTCCTCGCACTGGTCTCGACGGTCTTCGGGATGATGACCGCCGTCTCCCAGGATCTGCCGGCGATCTACAACTTCGCCCAGTTCAAAGCGGCGAAGAACAGCGAGGTGTTCGACGCCACCGGCGAGCCGGTCGGCACCCTGACCAGCAACCAGAACAAGATCCTGCTCGGCTCGGGGCAGATCTCGCCCAACGTGAAGAACGCGGTGGTCGCGATCGAGGACTCGCGCTTCTACGAACACGAAGGGGTCGACCTGCGCGGGATCGCCCGGGCGCTGATCAAGGACGTGCTCAGCCAGAGCGCCGAACAGGGCGCCTCGACGATCACCGAGCAGTTCGTCAAGGAGGCGCTCACCGCCCAGGAAAGCCGCACGGTCTTCGAGAAGTTCCGTGAGGCGGCGCTCGCCTACCGGCTGGAGCGGCACTGGAGCAAGGACAAGATCCTGACCGAGTACCTGAACACCGTCTACTTCGGCGAAGGCGCCTACGGGGTCGAGGCCGCCGCCCGCACCTATTTCGGCAAGGCGCACCCCGGTTGCGGCACGCCGACCGAACCCTGCGCGGCGGTGCTCGAGCCGTGGGAGGCGGCGCTGCTGGCGGCGATCATCAACTCGCCCACCGCCTACAACCCCAAGTACTTCCCCGAAAACGCCCTCGGCCGCCGCAACGTGGTGCTGCTGAAGATGGAGGAACAGGGCTACATAACGCAGACCCAGTACGAGGAAGGGACCAAGCAGGCGCTGCCCTCTCCGGCCGACATCGAACCGCCGCGCCTCGACTCCCGAGCCCCCTACTTCACCGCCTGGCTGCGGCAGCAGCTGGTCGAACGCTACGGCGCCGCGAAGACCTTCTTCGGCGGGCTGAAGGTGAAGTCGACGCTCGACCTGCGGCTGCAGGGCGCGGCGGAGGAATCGGTCAGGAGCTACCTCGGCGGGATCCCGCCGACCGCCTCGGTGGTCGTGCTCGACAACAAGACCGCCGGCGTCAAGGCGATGGTCGGCGGGCCCGACTTCCAGACCAAGCCGTTCAACCTCGCCACGCAGGGGCGCCGGCAGCCGGGCTCGTCGATCAAGCCGTTCGAGCTGGTGACCGCGCTCGAAGACGGGATCTCCCCCTACACGACCTACGCCTCCGCCCCGCAGGAATTCCACTTCGGCAAGCACGGCCGGGAAACCTTCGTCGTCCACAACGACGAAGGCTCCTACCTCGGCTCCTGCGACATCGTCTGCGCCACCACCTACTCCGACAACACGATCTACTCGCAGCTGGCGCTGGAGGGATTGAAGGGGAAGACGATCGAGGACCGCACCCGCTCGATCGCCGCGACGATCCACAGGATGGGCTATTCGGGCGCGATCTCGACCAACCCGGCGATGGTCCTCGGCGGCCTGCACGAAGGCGTCTCGCCGCTCGGCTGGGCCTACGCCTACTCGACGATCGCCAACGACGGGAGTCTGGTCAGCGGCACCCTGGCCTCCGAACCGGGCGACAGCCCGGTCGCCTACACCGAAGTCACCGGCGACGAAGGCCACCCGATCAAGGGCGGCGAGAACAACCCGCTGCGCGAACAGGTGATCGCCGAAAGCACCGCCACGGAGGCGAAGAGCATCCTCGAAACGGTGGTCCAGCAGGGAACCGGCACCAACGCCAACGTCGGCGCGCCCGGTCAGTGGGGCAAGACGGGGACGACCGAGGAAAGCGGCGACGCCTGGTTCTGCGGCGCGACGGAGGAAGTGACCGCCTGCGTCTGGGTCGGCTACGCGGACACGACGACGCCGATGACCACCCTCTACAACGGCGGCCCGGTCCAGGGCGGCACCTACCCGGCGCTGATCTGGGCGAGCGTGATCAACGCCTGGGAACAGATCAAGGAAGAAGAGGACGCCGAACGCGAAAGCAAGCACAAGAGCAACCGCTCGCACGGCTCCGGCGGCGGCTCCGAAGAAGAATCCTACGTCCCCTCGGAATCCACGAGCGAAGAAGCGGAACCCGAACCGGCGCCGGAAACCGAAGCCGAACCGGAAGCGCCGGCGGAACCCGCCGAACCGGCGCCGGAACCCGGCGGCGGCGGAGCCGGTGGCGGGATAACGGCCGGTTAGGACCCTAAGCCGCTTCCGGACGAGGCCGTGAGACGTGGCGGCTGCCGGCGAGGCAGAAACGCCAGGGCCGCTCGACCGCCTTGGTGATCCCGACGCGCGGTCCGGCGACGACCTCCCCCTCCCAGCCCGGCTCGCGCGGCGCCAGCAGGAACGGCGCCGCGCCGAGGTCGGCGCCATTGGCCTCGAGCCCGATCCCCAGCGCCTCGGTCAGCTTGCCGGGGCCGGAGCAGAGGTCGGCGTCCGGGCGGGCGCCGCGCCGCCGCCGCATCCGCTCCAGCCCGGCGCTTGGCTGAAGCGCGCGGATCAGCACCGCCGCCGCCTCGCCCTCCGGTTCGGCGACCGCGTTGAGCAGGCTGTGAATCCCGTAGGAGAGGTAGACGTAGGCGCGGCCGGGTGGCCCGAACAGCACCCCGGTCCGCGCGGTGAGCCCGGCGTAGGCATGGCAGGCGGGGTCGTCGCGCTCGTAGCTCTCGGTCTCGACGATCATGCCGCCGCAACCCTCGTAGAAGAGCCCGCAGCCGACCAGCTCACGGGCGGCGAGATGGACCGAGCGCTCGAAGAAGCCGGCGTCGAGGCGCTCTGCGGTGGCGCTGCTCACGCCCGCTCTTCGACCACCCGGGCCTCGACCGCGACGAGGGTCTTCGCGGCCAGCGCGAGCTGCGCCGCGAGGGCCTCGGAGCCGGTGCCGCCCTCGATCCGCTTCGACTCCAGCCAGCTCTCGCGCCGCAGCACCTCGTAGAAGCTGTCGTCGAGGTGCTCGGAGCGCCGCTTCAGCTCCTCCGGCGTCAGTTCCGAGAGCGGCTTGCCCTGGTCGATCGCGTCGCGGACCAGGCCGCCGACGATCCCGTGCGCCTCGCGGAACGGCACGCCGCGCCGCACCAGCAGGTCGGCGACCTCGGTCGCCGCGAGCATCTCGTCTCCCGCGGCGGCCTCCAGGCGCTCACGGTCGAAGGCGATCCCGTCGAGCATCCCCTCGGTCGCGTCGAGGCACGACTCGACCGTCTCGATCGCGTCGAACAGCGGCTCCTTGTCCTCCTGCATGTCCTTGCCGTAGGTCAGCGGCAGCGCGTGCATCGTCCCCAGCAGAGAGATGTAGTCGGCGGCGACCCGCGGGCTCTTTGCGCGCAGCAGCTCGGCCGAGTCGGGGTTCTTCTTCTGCGGCATGATCGACGAGCCGGAGGAGAACGACTCGTCGAGCTCGCAGAAGCCGAACTCGGTGCTGGACCAGATCACGATCTCCGAGCCGAGCCGCGAGAGGTGCATCGCGCAGGTCGCCGCCGCGGAGAGGTAGTCGAGGACGAAGTCGCGGTTCGAGGCGCCGTCGATCGAGTTGGCGCTGACGTCGGCGAAGCCGAGGTCGTCGGCGACCGCCCGGCGGTCGATTTCCCAGTTGACGCCGGCCAGGGCGCCGGAGCCGAGCGGCATCGCCGAGGCGCTGTCAAACGCGAACTCGAAGCGCCGCACGTCGCGCGCCAGCATCCAGAAGTAGGCGAGCAGGTGATGGCCGAGGTAGACGGGCTGGGCGCGCTGCAGGTGGGTGTAGCCGGGCATCGGCCAGTCGCGATGGCGCTCACCCAGCTCCAGCAGCCGCGCCATCGCCGCCCGGGCCAACTCGATCGCTCGCAGCGAGTGCGCCTGCACGAGCATCGCCACGTCGGTCGCGACCTGGTCGTTGCGCGAGCGGCCGGTGTGCAGCTTGCCCGCCAGGGGGCCGATCTCCTCGCCGAGCAGGCGCTCGACCGCCATGTGGATGTCCTCGTCGGCATCCTCGAACTCGAAGCCGTGCTCGCCGATCCGCGCACGGACCCGGTCGAGCCCGCCGCAGATGCTCGCCAGCTCCTCCTCGGAGAGGACGCCGATCCGGGCCAGCGCACGGGCGTGGGCCTGCGACTGGTCGATGTCGTAGGGCGCGAGGCGCCAATCGAACTCGAGAGAACGATTGAGGCGCCAGAAGCGCGGGTCGGGCTCTTTGCGGAAGCGGGAAGACATAACAGTCGCGACAAACTCGCCGCGCAGAGAATCAGATATGGATGCTTGCGAGTTTGTCGCTCCCCCGACTCATCAACCGGAGCGTAATGCGGATGCCAGCTCCATGCAGACTCGATCGACCTGAGACTCCGTCATCTGCGGGAAGAAGGGCAGCGCCAGCGAGCGGGCCGAGGCGGCTTCGGCGACCGGGAACTGGCCCTCGCGCCAGCCCTGCTCGCGCAGATGGGGGAACAGGTGGATGCACGGCAGATAGGCCTTGGCGGCGACCCCGCGCTCGTCGAGCCGGGCGATCGTCGCGTCGCGATCCACTCCCTCGGGCAGCGCGACCGTGTAGACGAACCAGCTGCGGCGCTCCTCGCCGCGGCCGGCGAGCGGCGTCGCGAGCCCCTCGATCGCGGCCAGGCCCTGCTGGTAGAGCGCGGCGACGGCCGCGCGCCGCGCCAGCATCGCGTCGAGCTTCTCGAGCTGGGCGATGCCGAGCGCCGCCGCGAGGTCGGAGAGGCGGTAGTTGAAGCCGAGCCCGCCGTGCACGAGCCAGTCCATGTCGGCGCCGCGGCCCTGGTTGCGCTCGGCTCGCAGGCGCGCCGCGTTCGCGGCGTCGGGCGGCACGATCGCCCCCCCCTCCCCGGTCGTCATCTGCTTGTTGGCGTAGAAGGCGAAGGTGGCGAGGTTGCCGCGGGCGCCGACCCGCACACCCTCCGAGTCGACCGCGCCGAGCGCCTCGCAGGCGTCCTCGAGGATCCCGAGGCCGTGCCGGGCGGCGATCGCCTCCAGCTCGGGCATCGCCGCCGGGTAGCCGAAGATGTGGACCGGCAGGATGCCGGCGCTGCGCTCGCCGAGAGCCGCCTCGACCGCCGCCGGGTCGACGTTCAGGGTGACCGGGTCGATGTCGCAGAAGACCGGCCGCGCGCCCTCGTAGAGCATGCAGTTGGCCGAGGCGACGAAGCTGAACGGGCTGGTCAGCACCTCGTCGCCGCGGCCCCAGCCGAGCGCGCGGACGCCGAGGTGCAGCGCGGTCGTGCCGCTGGAGACGGCGACCGCGTCGCCGGCGCCGAGCCAGGCGGCGAGCTCGCGCTCGAAGCGCGCGCCGATCGGCCCGAGCGAGAGCCGGCCGGAGCGCAGCACCTCGAGCACCAGCTCCTCCTCGCGGGCGCCGATCTCCGGCCGCGCCAGCGGTATCTGCACGTGCTCGCTCATCGTGGCTGGAAGGCGTACTCGAGCGAGTCGACCAGGGCCTCCCAGGAAGCCTCGATGATGTTCTCCGAGACGCCGATCGTGCCCCATTCGCGCTCGTCGTCGGCGGAGTCGAGCAGGACGCGGGTGACCGCGCCGGTGCCGTGGCTCTCGTCGAGAATGCGGACCTTGTAGTTGGTCAGCTCGATCTCGGCTAGATGCGGGTAGCGGTCGGCGATCGCCCCGCGCAGGGCGGTGTCCAGCGCGTTCACCGGGCCGTTGCCCTCGGCGACCCGCAGGTAGCGCTCGCCGTCGACCTTGACCTTGATCGTCGCCTCGGTCTCGACCTTCCCGTCGGCGCGCTTCTCGACCACGACGCGGAAGCTCTCCAGCTCGAACAGCGACTGGTAGCTGCCGGCCTCGCGCCGCAGCAGCAGCTCGAAGGAGGCCGGCGCCGCCTCGTAGTGGTAACCGCGGTGCTCACGCTGCTTCAGCCGCTCGACCGCGCGGGCCGCCGCCTCGTCGTCGAGCTCGAGCCCGGCCCGCTCGGCCTGGCTGCGGATCGTCGCCTTGCCGGACAGCTCCGAGGCGAGGATCTCACGCGCGTTGCCGACTAGGGCCGGGTCGAAGTGCTCGAAGGTGCTGGCGTCGGCGGCGACCCCGGCGGCGTGCATGCCCGCCTTGTGGGCGAACGCGTCGCGCCCGACGTAGGGGTGGCTCGGGTCCGGCGCCATGTTGCAGAGCTCGTCGAGGTAGTGGCTGGTCTGCGTCAGCCTCGCCAGCCGCTCCGGCGCTACCACCTCGAAGCCCATCTTCAGCTGCAGCGCCGGCAGGATCGAGGCGAGATCGGCGTTGCCGCAGCGCTCGCCGTAGCCGTTGACCGTGCCCTGGACGAGGCGGGCGCCGGCCTCGACCGCGGCGAGTGAGTTGGCGACGGCGCACTCGGCGTCGTTGTGGCAGTGGATGCCGACCTCGGTCCCGTCGCCGAGCGCCTCGACAACGGCCGCGGTGGCGGCGCCGACGAAGCCCGGCAGGCTGCCGCCGTTGGTGTCGCAGAGGGTGACGTTCTCGGCCCCCGCCGCGGCGGCCGCGCGCACGCATTCCAGCGCGTAGGCGGCGTCGTCGCGATAGCCGTCGAAGAAGTGCTCGGCGTCGAACACCGGCCGCTTGCCGCGCTCGCGGCAGAGCGCGATCGACTCGGCGATCATCGCCAGGTTCTCCTCGTCGGAGACCTTGGTCACCTTCTCGAGGTGCAGCCGCCAACTCTTGCCGACCAGGCAGACGACCGGGGCGAAGGAGTCGAGGACCACGGCCAGCGCCTGGTCCTCGGCGGCGGCGATGCCGCGGTGGCGGGTCATTCCGAAGGCAGCGATCGTCGCGTTCTCGAGCTGCTCGCCGGCGAGCAGCTCGAACAGCTCCGCTTCCTTCGGGTTCGAGCTGGGGAAGCCGGCCTCGATGAACTGCACGCCGAGCGCGTCGAGGGCGCGGACGACCTTCAGCTTCTCGCCGACCGAGAGCGACATGCCGGGGGTCCCCATGCCGTCGCGCAAGGTGGTGTCGTAGAGCTTCACCTGTTCCATCTTCTGCCTTTCGATACGAGGAGTCGAGGAGGGCGCTGAGGCCCGCTTGCGCACAGGGGCGCGCCGGCCGCTAGGCGGCCGGCGTAATTCGCTCGCTCGCGACCTCGACGAAGTCGAGCCACTCGAGATACTCCTCGGCGCGCCCGTGCAGCGCGTCCTGGAACTTCGCCTGGACCACCCGGGTGATCTCGCCCGGCTCGCCGAGCGGGTGGTCGTCGACCTCGCGCACCGGGACCAGCTCCGCCGCGGTGCCGGTGAGGAACATCTCGTCGGCCAGGTAGAGCTCGGCGCGGGCGACATCGCGCTCCTCGACCGTGTAGCCGAGGTCCTCGGCGATCTGCACGACGGAGTTGCGGGTGATCCCGTCGAGGATCGCGGCGGTGTGGGGCGGCGTGCAGATGATGCCGTCGCGGACGACGAAGACGTTCTCGCCCGAGCCCTCGGAGACGAAGCCGTGCTGGTCGAGCAGGATCGCCTCGTCGTAGCCGGAGTTGGTCGCCTCGGTCTTGGCGAGGACCGAGTTGAGGTACTGGCCGGAGGCCTTGGCGTGCGGGATCAGGCTGTCGCCGGAGATCGTCCGCCAGGAGGAGACCTTGGTGCGGATGCCATTGCGCGCGCCCTCCTCGCCGAGGTAGACGCCCCAGGGGAAGGCGGCGACGATGACGTCGATCGGCGCATCGGTCGCGTAGAGGCCGAGGTTGCCGTAGCCGCGGTAGGCGAGCGGCCGGATGTAGCAGGAGCCGAGGCCGTTGCGGCGGATCAGCTCGTTGGTCGCCTCGCGGATCTGCTCGGCCGAGTAGGGAAGCTGGAGGTAGTAGAGCTCGGCCGACTTCTCGAGCCGCGCCAGGTGCTCGCGATGGCGAAAGACGGCCGGGCCGCGCTCGGTCTCGTAGCAGCGGATCCCCTCGAAGACCCCGGTCCCGTAGTGCAGCCCGTGGCTGAGCACGTGAGTTTTCGCCTCGTCCCAGGGAACGAACTCGCCGTTCTGCCAGATCAACTCCGCGGTCTCCATAATGGCTACGAAAGCTTACCCCGAGTCAGCTCGCCGAGGACGGCGTCGGTCATCTCCGCGGTGCCGACCTCGGACTCCGGCGAGGGGTTGCCGGGCAGCGGCGCCGGTCCGACCGTGCCGGAGAGCAGGTCGGGGGTACGCAGCCCACGCTCCAGCACCGCGTCGACCGCCGCCTCGATCCGCGCCGCCTCGCCGGGCCGCTCCAACCCGTGCCGCAGCATCATCGCCGCGCTGAGGAAGGTGGCGAGCGGGTTGGCGATCCCGCGCCCGGCGATGTCGGGGGCGGAGCCGTGGACCGGCTCGAACAGGCCGGGGTCGCCGGCGGCGCCGAGGCTGGCCGAGGGCAGCATCCCCAGCGAGCCGGTCAGCATCGCCGACTCGTCGCTGAGGATGTCGCCGAACAGGTTCTCGGTGACGATCACGTCGAACTCAGCCGGGCGCGAGACGAGCTGCATCGCCGCGTTGTCGACCAGCAGGTGGTCGAGGGCGACGTCGGGGTAGTCGGCGGCGATGCCGCTGACCACCTCCCGCCAGAGGCGCGAGGTCTTCGAGCACGTTCGCCTTGTCGACCGAGGTCACGCGGGGGTCCCGGCCGCTGCTCGCGGCGCGGCGCCGGGCGGCCTCGAAGCCCGAGCGGGCGATCCGCTCGACCTCGGCGGCGGAGTACTCGCAGGTGTCGTGGGCGGAGTCGCCGTCGCGACCGCTGTCGCCGAAGTAGATGCCGCCGGTCAGCTCGCGCACGACCAGCAGGTCGGTGCCGGCGATCCGCTCCTCGCGCAGCGGGCTGGATGAGACCAGCGCCGGGCTCGGCCGCACCGGCCGCAGGTTGGCGTACAGCCCCATCCCCTTGCGCAGGCCGAGCAGCCCCTGCTCCGGGCGCGGCGCGTCGGGGTCGGTGGTGTCCCACTTCGGCCCGCCGACGGCGCCGAGCAACACCGCGTCGGCGCCGCGGCAGGCGTCCAGCACCTCGTCGGTCAGGGCGACCCCGTGGGCGTCAATGGAGCAGCCGCCCATCAGGAGTTCCTCGAACTCGAACTTCCCCAGCGCCTCCAGCAGCCGCCGCGCAGCGGCGACGATCTCCGGCCCGATCCCGTCCCCGGGCAACACGACTATGCGAGGCGCCTCATTCACGGCGCGCACTCTACGGATCGCCAACTATGCATGCGCGGGAGGCAGGTCCTTGGAACCGGCTCCGCGGAACCGCCTTGGCCTATCCGCAATTTGCGGGATTCGGGGTCGCGAACGCAGCGACACAGCGGCGATCTTCCGTCCGAGCCCAGCCGTACTATCGAACACATGTTCGTAGAGACGGGGACGAAGGAGAAGGGCGAGGGGCTGAGGAGCGGAGCTGAGCTCGCGTCCGCTCCGAGCGAATGGATCGAGCGCGAGATCGGCGAGCTGGCGGCGCACATCGCAGCGGCCACCTGCCGCTGGTCCATGAGGAATTTAGCCGTGGACAGTTGAGCTACTCCAAGGTGAGGGCGATCACCAGGATCGCCACGCCACAGATCGAGGCGGAGCTGGTCGAGATGGCGCGCTTTGCCACCGCCGCCCAGCTCGATCGCCTGGTCAGGGGTTACAGGCGCGCCTCCCCTGGAGAGCGCCGAGGCGGCCCATCGCGACCGCTTCCTGTCTTGCGAATGGGACGAGGACGGCAGCCTGCGGGTCAGGGGCAGGCTGGCACCCGAGGACGGAGCATTGTTCTTGCAGGCGATCGAGCACGGGCGCGATGCTATTCGCGAGCGCGAAGAGGAGCACCGAACCGCCTCCCAAGGCGGTTCCGCGGAACCGGGACCGCCCGTGTGGGTAAACGACGCCGATGTGCTGATGGAGGTCGCCGAGCGCTCCCTTGGCACCACCTCGGACCCCAGGCCCGCCGGGGAGCGCCACCAGGTGGTCGTCCACGCCGAGGCAGGGGCGCTCGCCGGAGGGCCCGAGGACCCCGGCTGCCGGATCGAGGGCGGCCCGGCGATCTGCGCCGAGAGCGCAAGGCGGCTTGCCTGCGATGCCTCGCTCGTCTCGGTGGGCCGCAAGTCCAGAGTGGTGCCGGCGGCGATGCGCAGGGCCCTGGACGCCCGCGACGAAGGGCGCTGCCGCTTCCCGGGCTGTGAGAACCGCCGCTGGGTCGACGCACACCACATCGTCCACTGGGCTCGAGGCGGGGAGACCAAGCTCGACAACTTGGTCTTGCTCTGTTCGCGCCACCACCGCCTCGTACACGAGGGCGGGTTTGGGCTTGCCCGGGGCGCCGACGGGGGACTTGTGTTTCGCCGGCCCGACGGCAGGGTGCTCCCGGCTGTCCCCTCCCCCGCTCTCGGCTCCACACGAGAGCTGCGCCGGCGCAACCGCACCGCGAAGCTGCCGATCTCCCCTCGCTCGCTGGTTTCGCTTGGGCGCGGGGAGCGATATGACCGCGGGCTGGCGGTGGCGGGGCTACTGGCGCGGGCGGGGCTTAGGCGAGACGTGCTTCGATGTTGAGGCGGACGTAGTCGAGTTGGAGAGGCGAAGTCTCGGCCTCTGGACCGCGTTTACGAAGGGGGTGCGGAGGAACTCGGCGGGCTCTGGAGGCTCCACGGTCCACGGTTGCAGCCAACAGCGGGCCTGGCCGGAGCCGGCGGCAAGCAAGCGCGCCTCGCTCTCCCAGTCGCGGGGCGCGGAATCGTCGCTCACAGCACCGTCGTCGCCGGGCCGTAGCCGCTGCCGTCGCGCTCGAAAGCGTCGATCGCCCCGGCGTTCTCCAGGGTGATGCCGATGTCGTCGAGGCCGTTGAGGAGGCGGTTCTTCACGTCGGGCTCGATCTCGAACTCGAAGACGCCGCCGGCGCAGGTCACCGTCTGGTCGTCGACGTCGATCCGCGCCTCGCCCGCCTCGGCGACGGCGCGGCTGTGCTGCTCGTCGAGCACGACCGGCAGCAGGCCGACCTTGGTGCAGTTGACGTAGAAGATGTCGGCGAAGGACGGCGCGACGATCGCCTCGAAGCCGAAGTCCTCGAGCGCCCAGGGGGCGTGCTCGCGCGAGGAGCCGCAACCGAAGTTGCGGCCGGCGATGAGGATCGGGTTCGGCTCCAGCTCGATCTCGCCCGAGCGCAGCCAGTCGTAGAAGAGGAACTCGCCGAAGCCGCTCCGCTCGACCCGCTTGAGGAACTGCTTGGGGATGATCTGGTCGGTGTCGACATCGTGCCGGTCGAGCACCGACACCCTGCCCTCGATCACGTCTATCGGTCGCATCGACGCCTCCTCAATTCCACTCGCGGATGTCTACGAAGTGCCCCTCGACCGCCGCCGCCGCGGCCATCCTCGGGCTGACCAGGTGGGTCCTGCCGCCCTTGCCCTGGCGCCCCTCGAAGTTGCGGTTCGAGGTCGAGGCGCAGCGCTCGCCCTCGATCAGCGTGTCCGGGTTCATCCCCAGGCACATCGAGCAGCCCGCCTCGCGCCACTCGAAGCCGGCCGAACGGAAGACGTCGTGCAGGCCCTCTGCCTCGGCGGCGGCCTTGACCTGCTGGGAGCCGGGAACGACCATCGCCCGCACCGAGCCGGCGACCCTGCGGCCGTCGACGGTCGCTGCCGCCTCCCGCAGGTCCTCGATCCGCGAGTTGGTGCAGGAGCCGATGAAGACCCGTTCCGGCGCCACCTCGGTCATCGGCGTCCCCGGCTGCAGGCCCATGTAGGCCAGTGCCCTTTCCGCCGATTCGCGGTCCGCCGGGGAAGCCATCCCAGCCGGGTCCGGAACCGAGCCCGTGACCTCGACGACCATCCCCGGATTGGTTCCCCAGGTGACCATCGGCGAGATCGCCGCGGCGTCGATCTCGATCTCACTGTCGAAGCTCGCGCCCGCGTCGGTCGGCAGCTTGCGCCAGCGCGCGACCGCGGCCTCGAAGTCCCCGGGGGCGGCGGTTTTGCCGCGCACCCACTCGAAGGTCGTCTCGTCGGGGGCGATCATCCCCGCCCGGCCGCCGCCCTCGATCGTCATGTTGCAGACGGTCATCCGCCCCGGCATCGAGAGCGCCTCGATCGCCGGGCCCGCGTACTCGACCGCGTGGCCGACCATGCCGCCGGTGCCGAGCCGGCCGATCGTCGCCAGAATCAGGTCCTTGGCGGTGACACCCGCGCCCAGCTCGCCGGCGTAGAGGATCCGCATCGTCTTCGGCCGCTTCTGGACCATGCACTGGGTCGCCAGCACGTGCTCGACCTCGGAGGTGCCGATGCCGAAGGCCAGCGCGCCGAAGGCGCCGTGGGTCGAGGTGTGGCTGTCGCCGCAGACGATCGTCATCCCCGGCTGGGTAACGCCCAGCTCGGGCCCGATCACGTGGACGATCCCCTGCCGCTCGGAGCCCAGCGAGTAGAGGGGGATGCCGAACTCCTCGCAGTTGCGCTCCAGGGTCTCGACCTGGACCCGCGAGAGCTTGTCGGCGATCAGCCGCGCCGCCATCGTGCCGTCGGTCGGCACGTTGTGGTCGGCGGTGGCCAGCGTCCGGTCGGGCCGGCGCACCTCGCGCCCGGCCAGCCGCAGCCCGTCGAACGCCTGCGGCGAGGTCACCTCGTGGACCAGGTGCAGGTCGATGTAGAGCAGGCCGTCGGAGACCTCGTGGGCCTGCCAGATCTTGTCGAACATCGTCTGCGGCATCGTCAGCTCCTCCTCAGGCCGGCGGCTATCACGGCGAGGAAGCGGGCCGGCTCCTCGCCGTCGTTCTCGAAATGGTGCGGTAGGTCGGCGTCGAAGGTGACGCTGTCGCCGCTGCGCAGCTGATGGCGGCTGCCATCGACGACCAGGGCGAGCAGGCCATCGAGGACGACCGCGGTCTCGCGGCTGCCCGGCTCGTGCATCGGCGGGTCGCCCGGGCCCCCGGTGCTCGCCCCGACCTTCAGCGTGTGCAGCGAGACGTCGGCTCGCTGGCCCGGCAGCGGCGGGGTCAGCTCCTCGAAGCGGTGGCCGCCGCGCTCGTTGCGGCGGCGCGAGCCGGCGCGGCCGATCGCCACGTGCTCGCCCTCGTCGAGCCGCAGCAGCTGTGAGAGGGTCAGCTCGAGCCCGGCGGCGATCTTGCGGGCGACGACGATCGTCGGGCTGGTCTCGCCGCGCTCGACCTGCGAGAGCATCGGCGCGCTCACTCCGCTGCGCTCGGAGAGCTCGCGCAGGGAGAGGCCCATCGACTCGCGCAGGGCGTGGACCCGCAGGCCGATCGGCGGCGCCTTCTCCGGCGGGGCGAGCAGCGTGGAGGTCATCGCGCCGTACGCTATCACATACGGTTGTAAGCGGCCGCTTGCTATAAATATCGGCGGTGCCAGAGACGCGCAGATACGGATTCCGGCTCCCCACCACCGAGTCGGGCCGGATCGGCGCTTGGCTGGCGGGGCCCAGCGGCCTGCTCGCGCTGGCGCTCGCGGTCGGGGTCGGCGCCGGCCTCGGCGCGGTCGCTTTCCGCTATCTGATCGAGGGCTTTACCTACCTCTCCACCGGCCAGACCTCCTACGGCGTCGACGGCCGCGTGCCGAACCCGCTGCTGCCGGGACTCGGCATCTGGTTCCTCGTCCTGGTGCCGATCGTCGGCGGCCTCCTCTACGGCCCCCTGGTCGAGCGCTTCGCCCGCGAGGCGCGCGGCCACGGGGTGCCCGAGGTGATGCTCGCGGTCGCCCAGCGCGGCGGCCGGATCCGGCCCGTGGTCGCCCTCGTCAAGTCGCTCGCCTCGGCGCTCTGCATCGGCACCGGCGGCTCCGTCGGCCGCGAGGGGCCGATCGTGCAGATCGGCTCGGCGCTCGGCTCGACCCTGGGCCAGATCACCCGCTCGCCGGAGGCGCGGATGCGGCTGCTGGTCGCCTGCGGCGCCGCCGGCGGCATCTCCGCCACCTTCAACGCGCCGATCGCCGGCGTCTTCTTCGCGCTCGAGGTGATCCTGCGCGACTTCGAGACCCGCTCGTTCGGCGCCGTCGTCGTCGCCTCCGTGGTCGCCGACGTGATCGGCCGCGCCGCCTTCGGCTCCGAAGCCTTCCTCAAGCTTCCCAAGCTCGGCGTCGGACCGGTCAGCGGCTACCCGCTCTACCTGGTCCTCGGCCTGCTCGCCGCCGCGGTCGGCGTCGCCTTCATCCGCTTCCTCTACGGGCTGGAGGACCGCGCCGACCGCATCTGGCGCATCTCGGAGGCCTGGCGGCCGGCGGCCGGCGGCCTGCTGCTCGGCCTGCTGCTGCTGGCGATCCCGCAGATGTACGGGGTCGGGTACGAGGTCCTCGAAGCGGCGATCGCCGGCAAGTACGCGCTGCTGTTCCTGCTAGCCCTGCTCGCCTCGAAGGTGCTGGCGACCAGCCTGACGCTGTCGATCGGCGGTTCCGGCGGCGTCTTCGCGCCCTCGCTGTTCATGGGCGCGATGCTCGGCACCGCCTTCGGCCTCGCCGCGCACGGGCTGCTGCCCGGCATCGCCGGCCCGGCCGGCGCCTACGGGCTGATCGGTATGGGCGCGGTCTTCGCCGCCGCCGCGCGGGCGCCGATGACGGCGATCCTGATCATCTTCGAGCTGACCGGCGACTACCGGATCATGCTGCCGCTGATGCTCGCCGTGGTGATCGCCACCGCGCTCGCGAGTCGCCTCTCGCCGGACTCGATCTACACCCTGAAGCTGGCCCGGCGCGGGATCGACCTGCTGCGCCGCCGCCCGGCGAGCCCGATGGAAGCGATCACGGTCGGCGAGGCGATGCGGCCGACGCCGGCACCGATCCACGCCGACGCGCCGCTGAGCGCCGTCGTCGAGCGCTTCGGCACCGGCGGCGAGCCGGCGCTGCCGGTGGTAGACGCCGAGGGGCACTTCGTCGGCGTGCTGCCGGCGGACGAACTGGAGCAGGCGATCGGCGAAGAGATGGAACCCGTTGCCGAATCGCTGGTCCGCCAGCTGCCGACCCTGGGGACGCGGGAATCGCTGGCCGAAGCGACCGGGATGCTGGTCCGCTCCGACAGCGCCGGGTTGGCGGTGCTCGACGAGGCCGGCGAGCAGGTCGTCGGCTGGCTCTCCCATCGCGACATCCTCCGCATCTACGATCAGCGGATGAAGCGCGAACAGGCGGGACGGGGCGGCAGCGGTGGAGGTAGGCCACCGGCCGGCCAAAGGGCGATCGCTTGAGCGAGCAGCCGCTCGAGGCGCTGGGCTCCGTGCTGCGCGGCAGCGCGGTGCCCTACGGCTACACGCTGACCGTCCTCTCCAGCCACAGCATCCTCTCCCACAGTCACGGCGCGCCGACGATCTTCGACATCCTCCTGTTCGTGGTCGGGGCGATCGCCGCCTTCGCCTCGCTGGCCCTGATCTCGGGCCGCTTCTCGCCGCGCCCGCTGCCGACCTCGCGCAGCGACATGATCCGCGCCGGCACGATCCACGTCTTCGCGATCGGCGCTGCCTTCGGCGCGACCGTGCTGATCGGCCTGATCCCGGGCGTCGTCGCCTGGCTGCTCGGCGCCTTCGTCGCCACCACCCTCTACCTGACCATCGCCAGCCTCGAGATCGACCTCGCCCACCGCCTTGACAGCTGAGCAAGTCTTGTTCAGTCAGGGGCCGGGCGTTCGCTCGACCGCGGCCTCGGCGGTCGCCGCCTCGGCCTCGCGGATCGCCGCGCCCTCGAGCGCGTTCGACAGCGCCCGCACGTAGGCCCGCGCCGAGGCCTCGAGGATGTCGGTCGCGACCCCCTGCCCGGTGGCGAGACGACCGGCCGCGCGCAGCATCACGCTGACCTCGCCGAGCGCGTCCTCCCCCCCGGTCACCGCCTCGACCGTGTACTGGCGCAGCTCGCACTCGGTGCCGGCGGCCTTCTGGATCGCGCGGAAGATCGCGTCGACCGGCCCGTCGCCGCCTGACTCGCCCACGGCCTCCTCCCCGGAGGGCAGCTTCACCGCGACGCGGGCCAGCGGCTCGCGACGCGAGCCGGCCTCGACCTCGAACCAGGCCAGCTCATGGGCGTCCTCCCGCTCGCGCATCTCGTCAGAGACGATCGCCTCGAGGTCGAGCGCGGTGACGTGCTTCTTGCGGTCGGCGATCTCCTTGAAGCGCTTGAAGGCGGCGTTGAGAGCGTTGCCTTCGACCTGGAAGCCGAGCTGCTCCAGCGCGTCGCGCAGGGCGTGGCGGCCGGAATGCTTGCCGAGCACGATCGAGTTGGACTCGAGGCCGACCTCGGTCGCGTCCATGATCTCGTAGGTCGTGCGCTCCTTCAGCACCCCGTCCTGGTGGATGCCCGACTCGTGGGCGAATGCGTTGCGGCCGACGATCGCCTTGTTCGGCTGGATCGGATAGCCGGTCAGGCGCGAGACCATGCGGCTGGTCCGCGCCAGCTCGCGGCTCTGCAGGCCGGTGCTCAGCCCGTGCACGTCGGCGCGGGTCTTGATCAGCATCACGATCTCCTCCAGCGAGCAGTTGCCGGCGCGCTCGCCGATCCCGTTCACCGCGCACTCCACCTGGCGGGCGCCGGCCAGCACGCCCGCGTAGGAGTTGGCGACCGCCAGGCCGAGGTCGTCGTGGCAGTGGACCGAGGTCTCCACCTCGCGCAGACCCGGGACCAGCTCGTAGAGGCGGCGGAAGTAGTCGGCGTACTCCTCCGGCGTCGTGTATCCGACCGTGTCGGGGATGTTGACCACGGTGGCGCCCTCCTCGACCGCGATCGCGCAGACCTCGGCCGTGAACTCGACGTCGGCCCTGGTCGCGTCCATCGGCGAGAACTCGACGTCGTCGCAGTAGGAGCGGGCCAGCGAGACCGCCGCCCGCGCCTGGCCCTTGACGTCCTCGCGGTCGGTCTGCAGCTGGTGCTCGATGTGGATGTCGGAGGTCGAGATGAAGGTGTGGATGCGGGGCCGATCGGCATCGCGGATCGCCCCCCAGGCGGCATCGATGTCAGCCTTGTGGGTGCGGGCCAGGCCGCAGACCGCCGGGCCCTCGACCTGGCGCGAGATCGCCTCAACCGCCTCGAAGTCCCCCGGCGAGGTGATCGGGAAGCCGGCCTCGATCACGTCGACGCCGAGCCGCGCCAGCTGCTGCGCGATCTCGACCTTCTCGGCCGTGTTGAGGGAGATGCCTGGCGACTGCTCGCCGTCGCGCAGCGTCGTGTCGAAGATGTGGACGCGGTTGGCGTCGGAACCGGTGTTCATGGGACCTACCTCCTTCTCCAGCTGAATCGAATGACCTTGTCTCTCGCGGCTATCGCGCCGCCCAGCGCTATTCCCCCCGCAGGGGGAGGAGAAGGAGAAGCGCCAGGCTGTCGAGCCGGTGGTCCATTCGTCCCCGCAGCTTAGCGTAGGCTGCCGCCAGCTTGGGCCTCGATCGCAAGACGATCCTCGCGCTGCTGGCGATGAGCCTCAGCGTGCTGGTGATCGCCAACGACTTCTCCGCCGTCAACGTCGCGATCCCGACGATGGAGAAGGACTTCCACACCAACGTCAACACGATGCAGTGGGTGGTCAACGCCTACGCGCTGACCTTCGGCGTGATGATCGTCACCGGTGGCCGCCTCGCCGACATGTTCGGCCGCCGCCGCGCGTTCTTCCTCGGCACGGCGATCTTCGCCTCGAAGGTGAAGGAGCCGGAGGCGGTCGAGCACCGGATCGACTACCCCGGGATCGCCGCGATCTCGATCCCCAGGTGACGGACGGCCCTGGCTACGCGGCGCTGGTCCCCGGCATGTTCGTGCTCGGAGTTGGGATCGGCGCCTTCTACCCGACGGCGACCACGGCCGGGGTCACCTCGGTCGACGAATCGCAGAGCAGCCTCGCCGGCGGCATCCTCTACATGTGCCAGATCGCCGGCGGCGCGATCGGCCTCGGCCTGACGACGACCGTCTTCTCCGCCCAGGAAACCTTCGTCGACGGCATCGAGGCGGCCTTCAGGCTCGACGCCGCCCTCTCGCTGGTCGGCTTCCTGATCGCGCTGTTCTTCGTCGGCGGCCGGCTGCTGTGGGCTAGCGGCGATGTCGCCGGTATTGCCTGACGGCGTTTTCGCCCCGCCCGCCCCGGAGGACGTCTTTGCCCGGGCCGCCGTGCAGCACGTCGTTTCCCGGCCCGCCGACCAGCACGTCGCGGCCGGGCCCGCCGTAGAGGGCGTCGTCGCCGCAGCCGCCGACCAGGCGGTCGTCGCCGGCCCCGCCGAGCAGCTTGTCGTCGCCGCGGCCGCCGACCAGGCGGTCGTTGCCGGCGCCGCCGCGCATCGTCACCGGAATCGTGATCGCCCGGGCGACGGTGACATTGTCGTCTCCCCCGCCCGCGTTGACTTCGAAGCCGGCGATCGCCGGCGCGTCGCAGACCAGCTCGTTCGGGTTCTCGACCGGGTTGGCGCAGATGTCGCCGCCGACTTCGAGCGGCACCGCGGAGTCGATCACGTAGTCGCGGCCGTCGGCGGCGACCCAGATGTGGATCGTGTTCGCTTCGTCGCCGCCGGCCACCAGCACGGTGAAGCTCGGCTGGGCTCCGCCGGGCGCGGGCATAAGGGCCTGCGCCGCCAGCACGACGAGCACGGTCGAGAGCAGCTTCTTCACTAAGAGGGGAACAACACGACCTTGCCGACGTTGCGGCGGGCACCGATGAATTCGTGCGCCTCGCCGGCCTGCTCGAAGGGAAACGACTCGGCGACGACCGGCTCGAGGCGCCCCGCATCGAGGTCGGCCATCAACGGCTCGGTCAGGCGGTCGAGGCTGCCTTCGCGGTCCCACCAGTGCAGCATGTTGAGCCCGAAGACGCCCTTGTTCTCGTTGATCATCATCAGGCTCTTCCACCAGGGCATCGTCGCGGTCGGCATCGACAGCAGCGCCCTCAGCGTGGCCGGGATGTCCCGCCGCCCCTGGTTCGAGTTCTCCGAGATGCCGAACATCACCAGTCGCCCACCCTGGCGCAGCAGCCGGTAGTCCTTGCGGAAGGAGGTCGGCCCGAGCGCGTCGATCGCCAGGTCGATTCCCTCGCCGCCGGTGATCCTCCTCACCTCGGCCTCGAAGTCGAGCGAGCGGTAGTCGATCGGGTGCGTGACTCCCTGGGCGCGGATCGCCTCGTGCTTGGACGGCGACGCGGTGCCGAAGATCTCGGCCCCGGCGTTGCGGGCGATCTGCGTGGCGGCGATCCCGACCCCGCCGGCGGCGGCGTGGATCAGCACCCTGCTGCCCTCGCGCAGGCCGCCCATCACGATCAGCGCCGCGTAGGCGGTGCCGTAGTTGACCGGGAAGGCGGCGCCCTGCTCGAAGCCGAGCCGCTCCGGCAGCGGCAGCGCCTGCTCCTGCGGGACGACGACCAGCTCGGCCTGGCCGCCGAAGCGGGTGCCGGCGACGACGCGGTCGCCGACCGCGTGCGAATCGACCCCGTCGCCGACCGACTCGACCGTGCCGGCGACCTCGTAGCCGAGCACGCAGGGCGGCTTCGGCGCGTCCGGGTAGAGCCCGACCCGGGCCATCGTGTCGGCGAAGTTGATCCCGGCGGCTTTGACCGCGATCCGGACCTCCCCCGGGCCGACCGGCGGGTCGGGGCGCTCCTCGACCTTCAGCACCTCCGGGCCGCCGGCGCCGGTGAGGACGACCGCCTTCACAGGTCGACCGAGCGGCCGACCGAGAAGCCGTCGAGCTCGAGAATCTTGGCGATCGTCTCGGCCCGCACCGGCGCGTCGGTGGTCAGCGCCATCACCGCTCGCTCGCCGGCCTCGGCCCCGACCGCGGCGGAGATGATGTTGACGCCCTCTTCGCCGAAGATCGTCCCGACCCGGCCGATCATCCCGGGGCGGTCGGCGTAGCGGAAGACGGCGAGGTGGTCGGCGAACGGCAGGTAGAAGCTCTCGCCCCAGACCGAGACCAGGTAGGGCTCGTTGCGGGGGCCGACGCCGGTGCCCGAGACCTCGACCTCGTCATCGCCGGAGCCGAGCCTGACGGTGACCAGCTCGGTGAAGTCGCCGGCGACGCTGTCGTTGGTCTCGGCCAGCTCGATCCCGCGCTCCTCGGCCATCTGGGTCGCGTTGACCAGGCTGACCGGCTCCTCGGTGTGGCCGGAGAGGATGCCGACCAGGACCGCGATCCCGAGCAGGCGGGTGTCGTGAGCGGCGATCCGGCCGCGGAACTCGGCGTTGACCTTGCCAATCCCGCCGTCGCCGAGCCCCTGGGCGAGCCGGCCGAGCTTTTCGCAGAGCGGCACGAACGGCGCCAGCGCCTCCATCTCCTCGGGGCGGACGGCGGCGATGTTGACCGCGTTGGTGACGACGCCGCCGGTCAGCGCCGCGGTCACCTGTTCGGCGGTGACGATGCCGGCGCGGTCCTGGGCCTCGGCCGTCGAGGCGCCGAGGTGCGGGGTGACGACGACGTCCTCGCGGCCGAACAGCGGGTGGTCGGTGAACGGCTCGGAGGGGAAGACGTCGAGCGCGGCGCCGCCGAGCTTGCCCGACTCGAGCGCGTCAAGCAGCGCGTCGAGGTCGATCAGCTCGCCGCGGGCGCAGTTGACGACGCGGGCGCCGTCGCGCATCGCGGCGATCGAATCGGCGTCGATCAGGTCGATCGTGTCGGGGGTCTTGGGGACGTGCAGGGTGACGACGTCGGCGCGCCCGAGCAGCTCCTCGAGCGTCTCGGCGCCCTCGACCCCGAGCTCGCGGAAGCGCTCGGCGGAGACGAACTTGTCGAAGCCGACCACCTCCATCTCGAAGGCGCGGGCGCGGGCGGCGACGAGCTGGCCGATGCGGCCGAAGCCGATCACCCCGAGCGTCTTCCCGTACAGCTCCGTGCCCTTGAACTTCGGTCGCTCCCAGGCGCCGCCGACCAGCGACCCGTGCGCCTGCGGGACGTTGCGGCAGAGTGCCAGCATCAGCGCCATCGTGTGCTCGGCGGCGGCGACCGAGTTCGATTCGGGCGCGTTGGCGACGACGATGCCGCGGCGGGTCGCGGCGGCGATGTCGACGTTGTCGACCCCGGTGCCGGCCCGGCCGATCACCTTCAGGTTGTCGGCCCGGCCGATCAGCTCCGGCGTCAGCTTGGTCGCCGAGCGGACGAGGATCGCGTCGTAGCCGCCGATCGCCTCCCCCAGCTCCTCCTCGGACATCTCGAGGCCGAGGTCGACATCGAAGTTCTCGCGCAGCAGCTCGACGCCGGAGTCGGCGATCTTCTCCTTGACCAGGACTTTCAACGCTGCGCCTCGGGGACGTTCTCGACCACCCAGTCGACACAGGCCGTCAGCGCTTCGACGTCGGCCGGCTCGATTGCGGGGAACATCCCGACGCGAAGCTGGTTGCGCCCGAGCTTGCGGTAGGGCTCGACGTCGACGACGCCGTTGGCGCGCAGGGTCGCGGCGATCGCCGCCGCGTCGATGTCGTCCTCGAAGTCGACCGTGCCGACGACCAGTGAGCGCTTCGCCGCGTCGGCGACGAAGGGGTGGGCGAAGTCGCGCTCCTCGGCCCAGCCGTAGAGGTGGCTGGAGGAGGCGCCGGCGCGCCGCACGCACCAGTCGAGGCCGCCGGCGTCGAGCATCCACTCGAGCTGGCCGGCGAGCAGCAGCAGGGTCGCGATCGCAGGCGTGTTGTAGGTCTGGTTCTTGCGCGAGTTATCGAGCGCGGTGGCGAGCGAGAGGAATTCGGGCTGCCAGCGGCCGGCGGCGCCGTCGAGCTCGCCGATCCGCTCGATCGCCGCGGGCGAAAGCAGCGCCAGCCAGAGGCCGCCGTCGGCGCCGAAGGCCTTCTGCGGGGCGAAGTAGTAGGCGTCGGCTTGCGAGGCGTCGAGCGGCAGGCCGCCGGCGCCCGAGGTGCCGTCGACCAGCACCAGGGCGTCGTCGGCGCCCTCCGGACGCCGCACCTCCACCATCACCCCGGTCGAGGTCTCGTTGTGGGCCCAGGCGATCGCGTCGACGGCGGGGTCTCCCTGGGGCTCCGGGGCGTCGCCGGGCTCGGCCTCGACCAGGATCGGCTCGCCGAGGAACGGCGCCGCCGCGGTCGCCTTGGCGAACTTGCGTGAGAACTCGCCGTAGACGAGGTGAAGCGGGCGCTCGCGGACCAGCCAGGCCGCGGCGGCGTCCCAGAAGGCGGTCGTGCCCCCGTTGCCGAGTGCCACCTCGCAGCCGTCGGGAAGCGCGAACAGCTCGCCGAGGCCGTCGCGGATGCGGCCGACCAGATCGCGCACGGGCGCCTGCCGGTGCGAGGTGCCCATCACGTCGGCGCGCTCGGCCAGCGCCGCCAGCGTCTCCGGGCGGACCTTCGACGGCCCGCAGCCGAAGCGGCCGTCGGCGGGCTTCAGGTCGGCGGGGATCTGGATCGCGGTCGAGGTGGCCATCGGCGGCCAAGGTTATTGACCGGCGCGGGTGGACCTCGCCGAGGCGCGTCGCATACGATCCGCGCGATGGACGGCTACTCCGTTTCCAACCTCTCCGAGCTCGGCGAGGGCCCCGGCTTCCGCAAGATCCGCAAGGAGCTGGGCGTCAAGGCCTTCGGCGTCAACGCGATCGTCCTGCCGCCCTCCTACGAGACCGGCCGCCACTACCACGACGAGCAGGAGGAGCTCTACTTCCTCCACAGCGGCCGGGTCGAGATGGAGTTCGGCGACGGCTCGACCCACGTCCTCGAGCCCGGCGGTCTCGCCCGCGTAGCCCCCTCCACGACCCGCAAGGTCCGCAACCTCAGCGACACCGAGGAGGCGGTCTACGTAGTCATCGGCGGCAAGGACGGCTACGTAGGCCGCGACGGCAAGCTCGCCGAGGGCGAGACGCACCGCTGAGCGACCTCCCGGGCACGTAACCGGCAAGAGCCCGGCCATCCTCCAGTCGAATTGATGTCGCACGCGCGCTCCGCGCGCTTAGCTCCGAACCTGCCGCGCGGCTCCGCCGCGCAATAGACAGATTGCATATCGCGGCCTTCGGCCACATTCGACTGGAGGACGACCGGGCTCCCTCGCATCGTTGGACGAGGTCCGGTGTTGGAAATGTGGCTCAAGGGGCTGCTCCCAGGTGGAATCAGGAAGAGAGACGGCGCCTGATCGCATCGGCCTGGCCCGGCGGCAATTTCCAGCGGCCACCATGACCGGGGGCCTTGTCTGGGTAAAGCGTGCGAGCAATACGCCGGATTTGGCGCGGGCCGGGGCTGCGAGAGTGCGCCTGTGAGCGACCCCAGATCTGGACGGCAAGCTCTTGTGGTGAGATTGTCGTCGAACTCACTGCACGAAGGAATAGATGAACAAGCCGACTCCGGCTATTGCGGTAAGGAAGTTGAGCAGCGTCGTACCGCCAGCTGTCTCTCCTCGATTTCGCTCGGCGAGTTGGCCGAGGAAGCTCAAGCCGTTCAGGGCCGCAACCACGATCGCGATCGTTTGAAACGTCCCGTCGAGTCGGATAGCTGCAGCAACAGCAATAGCAAGAAAGATCAGGCCGAGCATGTGCGAGAGAGCCTACATTCGTGGAACGTTCCGTCGCAAGCTCATGCCTACCTTGCGGAGTGGCTTCGGCTTCAAAGTCTGAAGCGCCGCCAGTCGCGAGGCGGGGTGCCTCTCCCGGAATGTCGCGAAGCGGCGATATGCAATCTGGCTATTGCGCGGCGTCAGCCGCGCTGCAGGTTCGGAGCTAAGCGCGAAGCGCGTGCGACATCAATTCCGGGAGAGGCACCCCGCCTCGCGGCCCTAAGGAGGTCGAGCTAAAACTCCGTCTCGATCCAGGGCATCATCTCGCGCAGCTCGCCGCCGACCTGCTCGACTTCGTGCTTGGCGCCCTCCTCGCGCATCCGCGAGAGGCTCTCGCCGCCGGCGCGGTTCTCGGCGATCCACTCCTTGGCGAACTCGCCGGACTGGATCTCGCCGAGGATCTCCTTCATCGCCGCCCGGGACTCCTCGCCGATGACCCGCTTGCCGCGGGTCATGTCGCCGTACTCGGCGGTGTTGGAGATCGAGTAGCGCATCCCCTGGATCCCCTTCTCGTACATCAGGTCGGCGATCAGCTTCAGCTCGTGCAGGCACTCGAAGTAGGCGAGGCGCGGGTCGTAGCCGGCCTCGACCAGGGTCTCGAATCCGGCGCGCACAAGCTCCGAGGCGCCGCCGCAGAGGACTGCCTGCTCGCCGAACAGGTCGGTCTCGCACTCGTCCTTGAAGGTCGTCTCGATGATCGCCGCGCGGCCGCCGCCGATCCCGGCGGCGTAGGCGAGGACGAGGTCATGGGCCCCACCGGTCGCGTCCTGATGGACGGCCATCAGACAGGGCACGCCGTGGCCTTCCTCGTACTGGCGACGGACCAGGTGGCCGGGGCCCTTCGGAGCGACCATGCCGACGTCGACGCCCGGCGGGGGCAGGATCTGCTCGAAGTGGATCGCGAAGCCGTGCGCGAAGAGGAGCAGGTTGCCGGGGGCGATCCCGTCTGAGATCTCCTTCTCCCACACTTCGGCCTGCTTCTCGTCGGGCAGCAGGACCATGACGACGTCGCCGCGGCTGGCCGCTTCGGCGATGTCCAGCACCTCGATACCCGCCGCTTCGGCCTTCGCGCGGCTGGAGGAGTCGGGGCGCAGACCGACGACGACATCGACCCCGGAGTCCTTCAGGTTGAGCGCGTGGGCATGCCCCTGCGAGCCGTAGCCGAGGATCGCGACGGTCTTCCCCTGAAGCTGCGAGAGGTCGGCGTCCTTGTCGTAGAAGATGTCGTCGGTTTTCATGGCCGCTGAGGCTAGCGGAGGGCGCGACGCAGCAGCTTGCCCGACGGCGTGCGCGGCAGCGCGGCTGCCAGCTCGACGCGCTTCGGCACCTTGAAGCCGGCGAGCGACTCGGCGCAGTGGCGCCGCAGCTCGTCCGGGGTCGCCTCGGAGCCGTCGGCGAGGACGACCACCGCGGTCACCGCCTGCTGCCACTCGGGGTCCTCGCGACCGACGACGGCGGCGTCGGCGACCTCGGGGTGGCGCAGCAGCACCTGCTCGACTTCGGAGGGGACGACGTTCTCGCCGCCGCTGACGATCATGTCGTCGATCCGGTCCTCGACGTAGAGGAAGCCTTCCTCGTCGATCCGGCCGAGGTCGCCGGTGTGCAGCCAGCCGTCGGCGTCGACGCAGCTCGGGGCGACGGTCGGGCCCTGGACGAGGATCTCGCCTTCACGGATCCGCAGGTGGGTGGTCAGCAGCGGCCGCCCGGCGGAGCCGAGCTTGCGCCGGGCGTCGGCCGGGGCGAGGGTCGTCACCTGCGAGCAGGCCTCGGTCAGGCCGTAGGTCTGGACAACGGTGGCGCCGCGCCCGATCGCCTCCTCGAGCGGCTCCTTCGGCACCGGGCCGCCGCCGATCAGGATCGCCCGTGGGCCGGAGAGGTCGGCGCCGGCCTCGAGCAGGCGGGTCAGCATCGTCGTCACCAGCGAGACGACGGAGATGTCGTCGTCCTGCAGCGCAGCGGCTACGCGGTCGACGTCGAAGCCGTCGTGGAGCACCGCGGTGGTCCCGTAGATGACCGAGCGCATGACGATGCTGAGCCCGGAGATGTGGCTGAGCGGCAGGCAGCAGAGCCAGCGGTCCTGCGGCTCGATGCCGATGTTGAAGGCCGAGCCGACGGCGTTCCAGAGGAAGTTGCCGTAGGTCAGCTCGACCGGCTCCGGAGCGCCGGTGCTGCCGCTGGTCAGGACCCGGCAGCAGGGCGCATCCATGTCGTGCTCGCCCAGCAGCGGCAGGTCGGCCTCGGTCTGGGTCAGCTCGCCGGGGTCGCTGAGGTCGACGGTCGGCTCCTCAGCGGCGATCACCGTCGCCCGCTCGGCGGCGGTCAGGCGCGGGCTCAGCGGCAGCAGCACCGCGCCGACCTTCATCAGCGCGTGGACGAGGACGACCTGCTCGCGGCGCGGCTCCATCGTCAGCGCCGCAACCGAGCGGCGCCTGACGCCGTGCGCCTCCAGTCGCCGCGCGACCCAGGTCGCCTCGGCCTCCAGCTCGGCGTAGGTCACCTCGGCCCCGTCGGCGATCAGCGCGACGCGGTCGGGGCAGCTCTGGGATCTCTGGGCGAGCCAGTCGTCGAGTTTCATCGGGCGCGGGATATCGTGCCCATCATGCCGAAACACGACGCCATCGAGTGGCAGGCCGCGGCCGAGTACGGCGACATCCGCTACGAGAAGGCCGAGGGGATCGCGAAGATCACGATCGACCGGCCCGAGGTGCGAAACGCCTTCCGCCCGCAGACGCTGGTCGAGATCTCGGCGGCGCTTGAGCTGGCCCGCGAGGACACCGAGGTCGGCGTGGTCGTCCTCACCGGCGAGGGCGAGAAGGCGTTCTGCTCGGGCGGCGACCAGCGGGTGCGCGGTGACACCGGCTACGTCGCCGAGGGCGACTCGCTCGGCCGCTTCCACGTCACCGACCTGCAGGTGCAGATGCGGCGGCTGCCGAAGCCGGTGGTGGCGATGGTCGCCGGGTACGCGGTCGGCGGCGGCCAGGTGCTGCACGTCTGCTGCGACCTGACGATCGCCGCCGACAACGCGCGCTTCGGGCAGACCGGGCCGCGGGTCGGATCGTGGGACGGCGGCTTCGGCGCCTCACTGCTGCGCGATCTGGTCGGGACCAAGAAGGCGAAGGAGATCTGGCTGCTGTGCCGCCAGTACGACGCCGAGCAGGCGCTGGAGATGGGCCTGGTCAACGCGGTCGTCCCGCTCGACGAGCTCGAGCGGGAGACGGTCGCGTGGTGCCGGGAGATGCTCGCCCTCTCCCCCTTCGCCCTGCGCCTGGTCAAGGCCGGCTTCAACGCCCACGAGGACGGCTACGCCGGCATCCAGCAGCTCGCCCACGACACCAACCTGCTCTTCTACGGCAGTGACGAGGCGGCCGAGGGCCGCGAGGCGTTCAAGCAGAAGCGCTCCCCGGACTTCTCGAAATTTCCGCGGAGGCCCTGACCGTGGTGCTTCCGATTGGCGAATGCCACCGCCCCCGGACGCGAAGCGGAGGAGGCGCTGGGTTATGAGGATCTGGATCATGGCCGCGCGCCCGCGGACGCTGCCGGCGGCGATCGCGCCGGTGCTGGTCGGGACCGCGGCGGCGGTCGAATGGGCCGGGCGGCTGCCGCGTTTCGGGGCATTTGCGGCCGCCCTTATCGGCTCGGTCTTCATCCAGATCGGGACCAACCTCGCCAACGACTACTCCGACGCCAAGCGCGGCGCGGATTCCGCCGACCGGCTCGGGCCGGTAAGGGTGACCTCGGCCGGGCTGGTGACGCCGCAGCGGGTGCTGACCGCGACCTGGATCGCCTTCGGCGTCGCGATCGCCTGCGGGATCTACCTGACCGCGATCGCCGGGATCGCGATCCTGCTGATCGGTGCCCTCTCGATCGCTGCCGGGGTGCTGTATACGGGCGGGCCGCGGCCCTACGGCTACGCCGGGCTCGGCGAGGTCTTCGTCTTCCTCTTCTTCGGCCTGGTCGCCGTCAACGGCTCCTACTACGTGCAGCTCGGGCAGCTCGACGCGCTGCCGCTCGGCCTTTCGATCGCGGTCGGCTTCCTGGCGACCGCGATCCTCGTCGTCAACAACGTCCGCGACCTGGAGACCGACCGCCGCGCCGGCAAGATGACCCTGGCGGTGCGGATGGGACGCGAGAATGCGGTCGGCCTCTACCGGGCGCTCGTCGTCGGCGCCTTCGTCGTCCTGCCGATCGCCCTGGTCGCCGGTGGCGGCAGCCTGCTGCCTCTGATCGGCCTGCTGGCGCTGCCGCTGGCGGTGCCGCCGTTGCGGGCGATGAGCAACCGCACCGACGGCCCGGCGCTGAACGAGGCGCTGGCCGGGACCGGCGCACTGCTGGGCGCCTTCAGCCTGCTGGTCTCGGCCGGGTTGCTGCTGGCGTCCTGAGGCGCATCCGACATTCACCACACCAGAGGTGGGTCAAAGTCGGTTGCGGCATGCTTTGCGGCGATGAAGATCCGCGATGTTGAGGTTGTCCCGTATGCCCTGCCGTTCGAGAGGCCGTACGTAACCGCCGCCGGACGCTTGGAGCGCCGGGAGATGGTCCTGCTGCGGCTGCGGGACGAGGACGGACTGGTCGGACTGGGCGAAGCCGTGCCCCTATCGCTGCGGGGCGGGACGAAACTGCGGCAGGTGGTGGAGGAGCTGGAGATGCTCCGGGAGTTGCAGGAGCTCGACGAGACGGCGTTGACCGGCAGGCGGATCGATCTGTCGCCGCCGGCCCGCTGCGCCGCGACGACCGCACTGCTTGACCTACGGGGCCGGCGGGCCTCGGCCGAACGGCAAGTCGCCACAGAGCAGGCGACGCCGATCGGCTGCAACGCCACCCTGGTCGCCGGCGAGCCGGCCGCGGTGGTCGCCGACGCCGAACGCTGGGCCGCGGACGGCTTCTCCAGCTTCAAGCTGAAGCTCGGGGCCGGGGATGACGCAGCCATGGTGCGGGCCGTGCGCGAAGCGCTCGGGCCGCGGGCGCGGATCCGGGTCGACCCCAACGGAGCTTGGGACGTGGAGACGGCGAAGCGCACGCTCGGCGAACTGGAGCCTCACGAGGTCGAGTTGGCCGAGCAGCCCGTCGCCACGATGGAGGAAGCCGCGGAGGTGGCGGGCGCGACCACGATCCCGCTAGCCGCCGACGAGAGCGTCGAGAGCCGCGCCGACGCCGAGCGAGCCGCCGCGGCCGGCGCCTTCGCGCTGACCGGGATCAAGCTCTCCAAGGTCGGCGGGCCGGAGGCGGCGATCGAGATCGCCGAGATCCTCCCCGCCTACATCACCAGCGCTCTCGACGGTCCGGTCGGGATCGCCGCCGCAGCGCAGGTGGCGGCGACGCTGGGCGAGGTGCGACAGGGTGATGGTCCGCCCCTGGCCCACGGCCTGGCAACGCAGCGCCTCTTCGCCTCGACTATCGCCTCGGTTGAGTGTGACCTGCACGGCGACCTGCTCCACCCCCCCTCTCCCGGCGCGGGTCTGGGCGTCGAGATCGACGAGACGGCACTGGCGCACCACCGCCTTTAGCCTTGCCTGGCGACTTTGTTTCGCTATCCGAAGCAAAGTCGCCAACAGCCGAGAAGATGGACTCGACCAACGCCAACACAGCGCTCGCCTCGGCCTTCGTCGAGGAGTTGGCGCGCTGCGGGGTTCGGCAAGCGGTCATCTCCCCCGGTTCGCGCTCGACTCCGCTGGCGGTGGCGCTGTGGCGGCAGGCGGAGATCGAGGTAACGGTGATCGTCGACGAGCGCTCGGCGGCGTTCTTCGCGCTGGGGGCGGCGCAGGCGTCGGGCGTCCCGGTGGCGATCCTCTGCACCTCCGGCACCGCCGCTGCCAACTACCACCCGGCGATCTGCGAGGCCGACCGCTCGGCGCTGCCGCTGATCGCGCTGACCGCCGACCGGCCGCCGGAGCTGCGCGGGATCGGCGCCGGCCAGGCGATCGACCAGCTGAAGCTCTACGGCGAATCGGTGCGCTGGTTCTGCGAGGTGGGGACCCACGCGGCCGACGACGACGGCCTGTTGCACTACCGGACGACCGCCTGCCGGGCCTTCGCCGCGGCGCGCGGCGAGCCGCGGCCCGGCCCGGTTCACCTCAACCTTCCCTGGCGCGAGCCGTTGGCGCCTGTGCCGGTCGAGGGAGCGGTGACCGCGACCGACCCGCTCGCCCTGGACGGCCGCGGCGAGCGGCCGCTGATCGCCGTGACGCCGGTCGACCTGGAGCCAAGCGACTTCCTGCTCGAGGAGGTCGCCAAGCACATCGCCGGGGCGCCCCTCGGCGTGATCGTCGCCGGCCGGCAGCTCGACCCCAAGCTGCGCGAGCCGCTGGCCCGCCTCGCCGCCGCCGCCGGCTACCCGATCCTCGCCGAGCCGACCTCGCAGATCCGCTGCGGCCCGCACGACCGCTCCCACGTCGTCACGACCTACGACCTGCTGCTGCGCGACGAGCGGTTCCGCGGAACCGCCTCACCCGACCTGGTGCTGCGCTTCGGCGAGCTGCCGACCAGCAAGCCGCTGCGCTCCTGGCTGGCGAAGTCGGGGGCCGAGCAGATCGTCGTCGACCCGCTCGGCGACTGGCACGAGCCGACCCGCCGGGCGGCGGCCCTGCTGCGCGCCGACCCGACCGAGCTGGCGGCAGGCTGGGCGGCGCGGCTCGGCGAGGAGCGGCCTCGGCCGGCGCTGTGGCTACAGGCAGAGCAGGCGGCACGGGAGGCGATCGAGGCCGAGCTTGGCTCAGCCGGCGAGCCGAGCGAGCCCGGCCTGCAGCTCGCGCTGGCCGCCGCCCACCGCGACGGCGACCTCGTCTACACCGCGTCGAGCATGCCGATCCGCGACCAGGAGGCGTTCCTGCCCTCGACCGCGGCGGACATCCTCTTCCTCTGCAACCGAGGCGCCAACGGGATCGACGGGCTGATCTCCTCCGGCATCGGCGCCGCCCAGGCGAGCGGCCGGCCGATGACAATCGTCAGCGGCGACCTCGGCCTGCTCCACGACCTCGGCGGCCTCGCCGCGCTGCGCGACGTCAACGTCCCGGTACGGATCGTCGTCATCGATAACGACGGCGGCGGCATCTTCCACTTCCTGCCCCAGGAGCAGGCTCTGGACGGCGACGAGTTCGAGGCCCTGCTCGGCACGCCCCGCAGCGTCGACGTCGCCAGGGCCGCCGAGCTCTTCGGCGTCCCCCACAGCCGGATTGACGATCTGGCCGAACTCACCGACGCCCTCGCCGCAGGCACTGGCCTGATCGAGGTCAAGGTCGACCGCCGGGCCAACGCCGCCCTGCACCGGCGCCTTGCCGACCTCGTCTCCGGAGCGGTAGACATTTGAGCCGCTGTGCGAACCAAATGTCTACCGCGCGGCGTTACTCGGCCAGCAGCGGCAGCAGTGCCTGCAGCTTGACCTCGGTCTCGGCCAGCTCGGCCGCCGGGCCGGAGCCGGCGACGACGCCGACGCCGGCGTAGAGGCGGGCTTCGCGGTCGCGCAGTAGGGCGCTGCGCAGGGCGACGCAGAACTCGCCGTCCTCGGTCGCGTCCATCCAGCCGACCGGGCCGGCATACCAGCCGCGGTCCATCCGCTCGAGCTCGGCGATCGCAGCGGCGGCGACCGGCCAGGGCTCGCCGCCGACCGCGGGGGTCGGGTGCAGCAGGCCCGCCAGGGCGATCGCCGAGCGCGGTTCGGCCAGCTGGGCGATCACCGGCGTCGCCAGATGCTGGATGTTGGCGACCCTGATCAGCTCCGGCTCGGGCGCTGCCTCGACCCAAACCGAGTGCGGGCGCAGCGTGCGAACGATCCTCTCGGCGACAATTCGCTGCTCGCGGCGGTCCTTGTCGCTGCGCAACAGCTGCTCGCCGAGGTGGTCGTCGACCGCCGGGTCGGAGCTGCGGCGCGTCGAGCCGGCCAGGGCGACCGTCTGCGCGCTCGCCCCGGTACGGCGCACCAGCAGCTCCGGGCTGGCGCCGAGGAAGGCCGCCTCGGGCGTGCCGGCGCAGAAGCAGAAGCAGGACGGGAACTGCTCGCGCAGGGCACCGAAGACGGCGGCGGGGTCGTGGGCCGAGGCGGCCTCGACGACGACCTCGCGGGCGAGAACGACCTTGCTCGTCTCGCTCGCCCCGATCCGCTCTGTGGCGGCCTCGACCGCGCGCTCGAAATCGCTCGGCGGCAGCACGCTGCGAATTCGCGGCCGCTCGCCGGTCAGGTGCGGGTCCAGCAGCGGCAGGGGGCCGGCGCGCAGGCCGGCGATCCGCCCCTCGACCCTTGACGTGACGACGTCGACATCGTCATCGGGCGAGACGATCACGTTCATGGTCAGGAAGGCCCTGTAGCCCTGACGGCATAGCGACAGCTCGGGCAGGACCATCGACGCCGGCTGAAATGAGGACCACGGCGCGGACGAGGCGCCGGCGGGGTCGAAGGCGAATCCACCCACCCACACCGGCCCGGCGCCGGCCGGAAGGCCGGCGGGCTCCTCCAGCTCGGCTCCCTCGTTCAGGCGCAGGCACTCCCGAGCCACATCCTCGAACCGCTCGCCCCCACGCGAGCGCGCCTCGTGGGCGACCCCCAGCGCAGCCAGCGCAAATCCGCGATCCGGCTGCTCCCAGCAGAACCAACGGTCGGACGCGAGGCGGGAGGCGAAAACTACAGCGGAGGGATCAATCACCTCAACCCGTTTGGTAATGCTTATGAGAGTTTTTTCTCCACGGGTGAGAGCGCGTTCGATCGCGGGCCTCAGGCTAGAAAATGACGAGTTCCAGAGGTCGGCAGGCAAGGACGCAGGGAGCCCGAATAGCATCGCTATTCGGGCGACTGAGGACACCGCCTGCCGGCGTCTGGGGCCGTCATTTTCAGTCTGAGCCCCGAGCGATCGCGATCTCACCCGTCCGGACCATTTCGATCAGCCCGTGCGGGCGGATCATCCGCTCGAAGGCCTCGATCTTCTCGGCCGAGCCGGTCACCTCGATCGTCACCGTACGCCGCGCCACGTCGATGATCTGCGCCCGGAAGATCTCCGCGAACTGGATGATCTCGGAGCGGTTCTCGACCGCGGCGGAGACCTTGAACATCGCCATCTCGCGGGCGACGGTCTCCTCCGGCTCCATGTCGCGGATCTTCAGCACGTTGACCAGCTTGTGCAGCTGCTTGGTCACCTGGTCGATCGGGTGGACGGCGCCGTCGAGAGTCAGAGTGATGCGGGAGACGCTCGGGTCGTCGGTCGGGCCGACGGCGAGCGTGTCGATGTTGAAGCCGCGGCGCGAGAAGAGGCCGGCGATCCGCGCCAGCACGCCGGGCTTGTTCTCGACCAGGATCGAGAGGATGTGCTTGCGCCCGCTCAGCTGGCCGGGGACGTGCAGGTCCTCGAGCCTCACGGTCTGAGGGGTTCCCGCCTCCATCAGCGCACCGCCTCGGGCGCCTCGACCATGTCCCTGGCCGCAGCGCCCGGCGGGATCATCGGGTAGCAGTTCTCCTCCTCGGCGACCCGCACGTCGAGCAGCACCGGGCCGTCGGCCTCGAGCGCCTTCGCCATCGTGCCCTCGAGCTCGCCGGCGTCCTCGCAGCGCATCCCGGTCGCGCCGAAGGCCTCGGCCAGCTTCACCCAGTCGGGGCTGGCGCCCATCTGCACCGAGCTGTAGCGGCGATCCCAGAACAGCTCCTGCCACTGGCGGACCATGCCCATGTAGCCGTTGTTCATGAGGAAGACCTTGACCGGGATCTGCTCGGTGACACAGGTCGCCAGCTCCTGGCAGTTCATGATCAGGCTGCCGTCGCCGGCCAGGCAGACGACGTCGCGGTCGGGGCGGGCGACCTTGGCGCCGACCGCCGCCGGCAGGCCGAAGCCCATCGTCCCCAGCCCGCCGGAGTTGATCCACTGGCGCGGTTCCTCGAAGCCGTAGTACTGGGCCGCCCACATCTGGTGCTGGCCGACGTCGGAGGTGACGATCGCCTTCCCCCCGGTCGCCCGGTACATCGCCTCGATCATGAACTGCGGCTTGATCTCACCGTCGCTCCCCGGCTCGTAGCGCAGCGGGTGCTGCTGCTGCCACTCCCGCAGCTGCTTCCACCAGGCGTCGAGCCGCGAGCCGTCGGTCTGCAACGCCCGGTACTCGCGGGTCAGCTCCGGCAGCACCAGCTTCGCGTCGCCGACGATCGGGATGTGGGCGCCGACGTTCTTCGAGATCTCCGCCGGGTCGATGTCGATGTGGATCACCTTCGCCTGTGGCGCGAACTCGGACAGCTTGCCGGTGATCCGGTCGTCGAAGCGGGCGCCGATCGCGACGATCAGGTCGGCGTTGTCCATCGCCCAGTTGGCGGTGACGGTGCCATGCATGCCGAGCATCCCCAGCCAGTGCTCACCGGAGGCCGGGTAGGCGCCGAGGCCCATCAGGGTCGAGGTGATCGGGAAGCGGTCGGCGGCGGCCAACTCGCGCAGCTCCTCGGAGGCGTCGGCGTTGATCACGCCGCCGCCCGTGTAGAGGATCGGCCGGCGGGCGCCGGCGAGCGCTTTGGCGGCGATCCGCACCTGCTTGATGTTGCCCTTGCCGATCGGCTTGTAGCCGGGCAGCTCGACCGGCTCGGTCCGCGGCGAGTAGTCGATCTCGGCCCGCGAGAGATCCTGCGGAATGTCGAGCAGGACCGGCCCCGGCCGCCCGGTCGAGGCGACGTGGAAGGCCTCGTGGACGTACTCCGGGATCTGGCGCGGGTCGGTGACCTGGAAGGAGTGCTTGACGAACGGCAGGGTCGCGCCGAGGATGTCGGCCTCCTGGAAGCCGTCGGTGCCGATCAGCTCGGTTCGCACCTGTCCGGTGACGAACACGGTCGGGGTCGAGTCGAGCATCGCGTCGGCGATCGCGGTGACGAGGTTGGTGGCGCCGGGGCCCGAGGTGGCGAAGGCAACGCCGACCCGGCCAGAGGCGCGGGCGTAGCCCTCGGCGGCGTGGCCGCCGCCCTGCTCGTGGCGAACCTGGATATGGCGGAAGCCGGCGTCGACCAGCGCGTCGTAGGTCGGCAGGTTGGCCCCGCCGGGGATGCCGAAGATGTTCTCGACACCCTCGGCCGCGAGGCTCTGCATCAATGCGTCGGCGGCTCTCATCGGACCCGCGATCCTACCAGCGGGGCTACGCCTGGCCAGCAGGGGATTTCGCCGGGTCCCAGCGCGTCCGCGGGTCGATCGAGCCCTCGATCACGTTGCCCTTGTAGCGCTCGATCGCGTGCACGATCGACTCCAGCAGCTCCTCTTTCAGCAAGGTCGGCTCGAGGCCGAGGTCGAGCAGCTTGGTGTGCACGGCGTTGTAGTAGTGCTCTTCCTTCTCCACGCGGGGGTTGTCGACGTGGTCGACCTCGACGCCGTAGCCGAGGTGCTCGGCGGCGTGCTTGACGAGCCGGGCCAGCTCGAGCACCGAGAACTGCTCGGTGAACTGGTTGAAGACGCGGAAGTCGCCCCGCTCGGCGGGGTTGCGGACCGCCAGCTCGACGCACGCCAGGGTGTCGCGGATGTTGAGGAAGCCGCGGGTCTGGTGGCCGGAGCCGTAGACGGTCAGCGGGTGGCCGATCACCGCCTGCACGCAGAAGCGGTTGAGCACGGTGCCGAACAGCTCGTCGTAGTCGAAGCGGGTGATCAGGCGCTCGTCGCGGGCGGTCTCTTCGGTCTCGACTCCGTAGACCACCCCCTGGTTGAGGTCGGTCGCGCGCAGACCCCAGGTGCGGCAGGCGAAGTGGATGTTGGTCGAGTTGTGGACCTTCGAGCAGTGATACAGCGAGCCCGGCAGCTTCGGGAAAGGCAGGGTGTCGGTCCTGCCCTTGTGGGAGATCTCGATGTAGCCCTCCTCGATGTCGATCTCGGGCTGGCCGTACTCGCCCATCGTCCCGAGCTTGACGAGGTGGCAGTCAGGGACGTGGTCGCGGATCGCGAACAGCAGGTTGAGGTTGCCGATCACGTTGGTGTGCTGGGTCTCGACCGCGCGCTCGCGCGAGAGCATCGAGTAGGGCGCCGAGGGCTGCTGGCCGTAGTGGACGACCGCCTCGGGGCGGGTCTCGGCGACGACCTCTTCGAGGAAGTCGCCGTCCTCGACCGCGCCGACGTAGCTGCGGATCTCCGACCCCGAGACCTCGCGCCAGGCGGCGATCCGCCCGTCCAGCGGCAGGATCGGGGTCAGCGACCCGGAGCCGTGCTCGTCGTGCCAGCGGCGGCGTGAGAAGTTGTCGACGACCGCCACCTCGTGCCCGCGGGCCGAGAAGCGCAGTGCGGTCGGCCAGCCCAGGTAGCCGTCGCCCCCGAGAATGAGAACGCGCATAGGTCGCGGCAGGGTAACGGACTGAGGCGACATAGCATCAGCCCGGTGAAGCGAACGATCGCCCTGGTCGCCGTGCTACTGCTCGGCGTCGGCCTTCGCGTCGACAGCGCCTGGGAGGGTCGCGCCCCGGTCTACGACGCGGCGGCCTACGCCACTATCGGCGCCAACCTGGACCGCGGCGAGGGCTTCACGCTCGGCCCCGCCGCGACACAGCCGGCAAGCGACTACTCGCCCGGCCTGCCGCTGCTGGCGGCCGGCATCTACGAGCTCAGCGGCGGCGTCCACGAACGCCTCGCCCGGGTGGTCCTCGCGCTGGTCGGCAGCCTCTCCGTCCTCTTCTGCTTCCTGATCGGGCGGCGCCTGGCGGGGTTCTGGGCGGGACTGATCGGAGCGGCGGCGGTCGCGATCTACCCGGCGCTGCTCGAGTACCAGGGCATGCTGATGTCCGAGCCGCTGGCGGCGGCCCTCCTGTCGGCGGCGGTTCTGGCGATGCTCTGGGCGGACGACAGCACGGCGCGCAAGAGATGGCTGGCTCCAGGCCTGCTGCTCGGAGCGTTGGCGCTCACCCGACCGGAGTACCTGGCTGTTTCGCTGCCGATAGCCGTGGTGGTCTTCGCTCGCCGGGGGCGCCAAAGCTGGAGGCCGGGTTTGGAGCAGGCGGCGATCATGCTCGTTGGGTTGGTGGTGGTCATCGCGCCGTGGACCGTGCGCAACGAGATCGTCTTCGGGCGGTTCGTGCCGATCTCCACGGGGGGCGGGCAGGTGCTGTTCTCCGGCTCCTACATGCCCTCGGGCGGGGATCCCGAAAAGGTCGGCGAAGAGGTGCTGGCCCGAGATCCCGGGCTGCGCGCCAAGCTGCCGGCGGAACCCCGCCTCGAGCAGATCCTCGCCGCGCTCGCCGCGCAGCGCTACCCACGGATGGAAACGGACGCCGCGCTCGCCCGCATGGGGCGCGAACGGCTCTGGTCCGACGTCAGCGAAGAGCCGCTCGAATACCTCGGCTTCCTCGGAGCGAAGCTGGCGAACGTCTGGTGGCACGGCCCTCGCGAGGTGATGCGGGAGCCCGTCTGGGAGGCCCTGCACTGGGCGCTGCTCGCGTTCGGATTGCTCGGCTTCGGATTCCTTGCCCGGGATCGTCGCTGGGAGGCGCTGCTGCTGGCGACCGTGCTGCTCTCGGCGACGGCGATCGGCCTCCTCCTGGTCGCCTCGCCGCGCCGGGCGCTGGTGACGATCCCGCTGCTGGCCGCCCTCGCCGGGGTGGGCGCGACTGCCTGCGGGGATAGCCTGGCGCGACGATGGACGCGCTGAGCAGCTGGATACGCGGTCTGCCGGCGCGGCACGGGCGCAGGACCCTGATCCTGCTGGCGGCGATCCTCGCGCTCGGCTTCGGCCTGCGCGCCTACCGGGTGGTCGAGCCGCTCGGCACGCCCGGCGACGATGCCCACGCCTACTACGCGCTCTCGAAGTCGCTCTACGAGGAAGGCAGCTACGGCGGGCCGCGGTTCGAAAACCCAAGCGACTGGTCGCCGGGGGCGCCGCTGCTCTACGCGGCCGCCTTCTACGCGACCGGCGGCCCCCGCGAAGGCACGGCGCGGATCGTCGAGCTGCTGCTCGGCCTGGCGGCGATCGTCGTCGTCTTCCTGCTGGGGAGGCGGATCAACTGCGCCCCGGCCGGGCTGCTGGCAGCCCTCGGAGTCGCGATCTACCCGCCCTTCATCCATTCGACCGGCGCCCTCTACAGCGAGCCGCCGGCGATCTTCACCCTGCCCGCGGCCGTCCTCGCCTTCCTCTGGGCGGCGGAGCAGGAGCGCCTGCGCGCCTGGCTCGTCCCCGGCATCCTCTTCGGCCTCACCGCCCTGATCCGCCCCGAGTACCTGCTGGTCGGCGCCGCCTTCGCGCTCCTCGCCGTGCTGCGAATCGGCCGCGAGCGGGGCTGGCGGGCGAGCCTCGCCGGGCTGGCCCTGTTCGCGCTCGCCCTCCTGCTGCCGATCGTTCCCTGGACGATCCGCAACCAGGTCGTCCTGCACCGCACGGTGCCGATCTCGACCGGCGGCGGCAAGGCGCTTTACGTCGGCACCTTCCTCCCCGCCGACGGCGAATACGACCGGGTCAAGGCGCGCCTGCTGGAGCGCTACCGCCACGTCGACCTACCGCCGCACTCCGCAGCGCTCGATCGGGTCAACCCGACGCCGCTGTTCAACCGGGTCGCCGGCCGCTATCCCAACCTGCCGCGCGACTCGGCGCTGGGCAGGATCGGCAAGCAGAACTTCTCCCGCTTCTTCGGCGAAGACCCGGTCGGCTACGCGGCGATGACCGTGCGCAAGGCCTGGCGCATGTGGAGCGCCGGGATCGGCGAAGCGATGGAATCGAGCGCCGGCCGGGTCGTGCAGGTGCTGCTGGTCCTGCTCGGGGTGGCCGGGCTCGGCGTCCTCGCCTGGCGCCGTCGCTGGTGGGCATTGGTCGCGATGGCGACCCCGATCGCCCTCGTCACCGCGGTCGGTGCGGTCTCCCTGGCGGCGCCGCGGCGCAACGAGATCCTGATGACGCTGATCTTTCCGCTCGCCGCCGCGGCGCTGGCGAGGGCGGCTGCGGCCGTATCCTCCGGCGGCCCATGGCAGTCCCCCAGGCAGGCATCTTCCCCTCCGAGCTGACGGCGCTCCGCGCCGCCGGCCTGATCGCGGCCGCGGCGATCGTCGCCTACGCGGTCCTGCGCCGCCGCTCGCTGCGTAACGCCGACGTGGCGATCCTGCTGCTCGCCGGGCTCGGCCTGGCGCTGGTCGCCGGCACCGAAATCACCGACAAGCTGCTCTCCGCCTTCTCGTTCGAAAAGGGCAACGGCGGCCGCATCCTCGGCCTCGCCGTGTTCGCGATCTTCATTCTCTTCGCGCTGATCCTGCGCGCGGTCTCACAGGCGGCGCGCAACGCACGGCAGCTCTCGGCGGTGCTCGAGGGGCTCGCCTGGGAGGAGTTCCGCCAGGCGAAGCTGCCGGAGCGCTTCCGCGGCAGGGTGGCGATCCTCGTCCCCGCCTACAACGAGGCCGAGAACGTCGGCCAGGTGCTCGACCTGATGCCGCGCGAGGTCTGCGGCGTCGAGACCGCGGTGCTTGTGGTCGACGACGGCTCGCGCGACGGCACCGGCGACGTCGCCGCCGAGCACGGCGCGGTCGTCGCCCGCCACGTGATCAACCGCGGCGGCGGAGCGGCCCTGCGCACCGGCTACCGGCTGATGGTCGAATCGGGCGCCGAGGTCGTGGTGACCCTGGACGCCGACGGCCAGCACCTGCCGTCGGAGATGGAGCGGCTGGTCAAGCCGGTGCTCGACGGCGAGGTCGACGTCGCCCACGGCTCGCGGGTACTGGGCGAGGCGGACGACAACCACTTCGCGCGCGAGCTGGGGATCGTCTTCTTCAACCGGCTCGTCTCCTTCATCACCCGGACCGAGGTCAGCGACTGCTCGAACGGCTACCGCGCCGTCCGCACCGCCGTCCTCCCCCAGCTCGTCCTGCGCCAGGAGCAGTTCCACACCTCCGAGTTCATGATCGAGGCGATCAAGCGCGGGGTGCCGGCGAAGGAGGTCCCGGTGACCGTCGCCAAGCGCCTGCACGGCAGCTCGAAGAAGCCGGCCGTAGCGCGCTACGGCCTCGGCTTCGCCAACGCGATCGTCAGGACCTGGCTGCGGTAGCTACCTGACGCCGGGGTGCCGCACGGCGGCCGGGTCCGGCAGGTAGAGGTCGGTGCCGCAGCGGGGGCAGACCTGGACGTAGAGCTTGACCGCCTTGCGGCAGGTCGGGCACTGGCGCTCGGGTTCGTCCCTATCGCGGCGGTAGAGGATCGCGGCGACCAGGCCGAGCACCGGCACGACGGTGCCGATCAGCAGCCAGAGCCAGAACGAGCTGCCCTTGGCGCGGCCGACGATCGCGGTCGGCAGCCCGAAGGAGAAGGCTATGAGGAGGTACTCGTATCCCACGGTGCCATTGTGGCGTCAAGCGGCCTCGGGTGGCCGATCGACCCGAGCTCGGCTACGTGTTACACAGTGACGGGAGGCACGTTCTGGATGCAGTGCTAAGGTTTCTCCAATCTGCGTTGGCACAAAATTGAACGGCCCCGGGGTTCCTCCCCCGGGGCCGTTTCTTTTGCGGCGGGTCTCAGTCGCGGTCCGCGAGCTTCGATGCGAGCGCGATCAGCGAGCGCATCACGCCGGCGTTGGCGATCAAGACCGCCGCCATCTGTGTTGACACATATCCGTAAGGGCGCAGCGAGACGATTTCGCCCCCCTGCTCCTAAATCTGCAACTTCTCCCGGATCAGGCGATTGACCTCGCCGCCGTCGGCGCGGCCCCTGGTCTCCTGCATCACCGCGCCGACGATCGCGCCGATCGCCTTGCCGTTGCCGGCGCGGATCTGCTCGGCGGCCTCGGGGTTGGCGTCGACCGCCGCCGCGACGATCCCCTCCAGCTCGCCGCTGTCGGAGATCTGGGCGAGGCCCTCGCGCTCGACGATCGCCTCCGGGTCGCCGCCCTCGGCGACCAGCGCCGCCAGCACCTGCTTGCCGCTGCCGTGGGAGATCTTCTTCGCCTGGACCATGCCGACCAGCGTCGCCAGCGCCTGCGGGCCGACCTCGCAGACGTCGCCGTCGCGCTGGCGATTGGCCGCCGCCAGCTCGCCCGTCACCCAGTTGGCGACGACCCGCGGCTCGATTCCGCCGGCCGCTTCGCAGACCGCTTCGAAGTAGGCGGCTTCGTCGGGGTCGGCAGCCAACTGCGTGGCGTGGTCGGCCGAGAGGCCAAGCTCCTCTTCGTAGCGGCGCATCCGCGCCTCCGGCAGCTCCGGCAGCGACTCGCGGGCCTCGCGCAGCATCGCCTCGGTCGGCGCCAGCGGCACCAGGTCGGGCTCGGGGAAGTAGCGGTAGTCGTGCGCCTCCTCCTTCGAGCGCAGCGGCGTCAGCGAGCCGTCCTCGGGGTCGAAGTGGAGGGTCTCCTGGACCACCGCCCCCCCCGCCTCGACCAGCTCGCGCTGGCGGGCCAACTCGGCCTCGATCCCGCGTTCGAGGAAGCGGAAGCTGTTCATGTTCTTCAGCTCGGTCTTCGTCCCCAGCTTCTCGCTGCCCGCCGGGCGCACGGAGACGTTGGCGTCGACCCGCAGGCTGCCCTCCTCCATGTTGACGTCGGAGACGCCGAGCTGGCGGACCGTGGTGCGGAGCAGGCGCGCCCAGGCGCCGGCCTCGGCGGCGCCGCGCAGGTCGGGCTCGGTGACTATCTCGACCAGCGGCGTGCCGCCGCGGTTGAAGTCGATCAGCGAGCTGTCGGAGCCGTGGATACGGCCGGACTCGCCGACGTGGATCGTCTTCGCCGCGTCCTCCTCGAGGTGGGCGCGGTGGATGCGGATCCCCCCCAGGGCCCCGTTCGAGGCAAGCGGGATGTCGTACTGACTGATCTGGTAGGCCTTCGGGTTGTCCGGGTAGAAGTAGTTCTTGCGGTGGAAGATCGAGCGCGGCGCCACCTCGCACTCCAGCGCCGCGGCGATCTTCAGCGCGTGGCGGATCGCCTCCTCGTTCGGCACCGGCAGCACCCCGGGGTGGGCGAGGCAGACCGGGCAGGTGTGGACGTTCGGCTCGTCGCCGAAGGAGAGCGCGCAGCCGCAGAACATCTTCGTCTCGGTCGACAGCTGGACGTGGATCTCCAGCCCGATCACCGCCTCCAGCTCAGCCATCGATGGCGCCCTCCAGCGCATGGGCGGCGTCGAGCAGCCGCCGCTCGGCGAAGGCCGGGGCGGCGATCTGGAAACCGACCGGCAGCTCCGGCCCGCCGCCCTCCGGCTCGGCGGTCCCGGCGGGGATCGAGATCGCCGGGATCCCGGCGAGGCTCATCGGCACGGTGAAGAAGTCGTTCATGTACATCGCCAGCGGGTCGTCGGTCTTCTCGCCGAGCCCGAAGGCGACCGAGGGCGAGGTCGGGGTGACGACGAAGTCGACCGACTCGAAGGCTGCCGCGAAGTCCGCGGCGATCTTCGTCCGCACCCGCTGGGCGCGGCCGTAGTAGGCGTCGTAGTAGCCGGAGGAGAGCGCGTAGGTGCCGAGCATGATCCGCCGCTTCACCTCGGCGCCGAAGCCCTCGGCCCGGGTCGTCTCGTACATCTCGACCAGGTCGCCGTCGCCGCCGGCGCGGAGCCCGTAGCGGACGCCGTCGTAGCGGGCGAGGTTCGAGGACGCCTCGGCCGGGGCGATCACGTAGTACGCGGAGATCCCGTGCTCGGCGTGCGGCAGCGGCACCTCGGTCAGCTCGCCGCCGAGCTCCTCGATCCGCTTCAGGGTCGCCTCGAAGACGGCGCGTACGCCGGGCTCGATCGAGTCGGCGGCGAGCTCGGCCGGGACGGCGAAGCGCAGCCCCTTCAGATCCTCGCGCGAAGGGACGCCGACCCCGCCCGCGATCCCGACCGAGGTCGAGTCGCAGGGATCGCGGCCCTGCATCGCCTCCAGCAGCAGCGCCGCGTCGGCGACCGTGCGGGTCAGCGGCCCGCACTGGTCGAGCGAGGAGGCGAAGGCGATCATCCCGTAGCGCGAGATCGCCCCGTAGGTCGGCTTCAGGCCGACGATCCCGCAGAGCGCGGCAGGCTGGCGGATCGAGCCGCCGGTGTCGGTCCCGATCGCGCACGGCGCCAGTCCGCCGGCGACCGCGGCGGCGGAACCGCCCGAGGACCCCCCCGGCACCCGGCCGCGGTCGCGCGGGTTGAGCACCGGCCCGTAGGCCGAGTTCTCGTTCGAGGAACCCATCGCGAACTCGTCCATGTTGGTCTTGCCGAGCAGCGCCGCCCCCGCCTCGCCGAGCCGCCGCACGGCGGTCGCCGTGTAGAGCGGGCGATGTCCCTCGAGGATGCGCGAGCCGGAGGTCGTCGGCACCCCCTCGGTGCAGAACAGATCCTTGACGGCGACCGGAATCCCGCCCAGCGGCCCGTCGCCCCCGACCCCCTCCCCGCCCCGCCACAGGTAGGCGTTCAGCTCGTCGCCCTCCGCGGCCTGGCGCCAAGCACCCACGTACTCCTCCCGCGAGACCTCCCCCGCGCCGATCCGCGCCGCCGCCGCGGCGACGGTCAGCTCCAACAGCTCGCCCATCATTCCGCCTGCGGCGACGGCACCCGGAAGGCGCCCTCGGCCGAATCCGGCGCCTGCTCGAGCACAGCCTCCCGAGGCCAGCTCGGCCGAGGCTCATCCGCCCGAAGCACGTTCTCCAGCTCGACCACATGCGAGGTCGGCTCCACCCCGTCCAGATCCAGCTCCCCGATCCGATCGACATGCCCGAGGATCCCGGACAGCTCCCCAGCCATCCGCTCCAACTCCTCCTCGGAAAGCCGCAGCCGGGCGAGCTTCGCGACATGGACAACCTGCTCCCGATCGATCACGCCGCGGATTCTAGGTGCGACTCCGAATCGGCGCGGGATGCGGGTAGGGGGTGGAGCGTCTTGTACTCTTTCGCCCGACCGCGTCGGCGAGAGACGCCCCGCGCCAGGCGAAAAAGTTAAGCGGAACCCCCTACCCGCATCCCGCGCCTCAGCACAACTGGCCACCCAGCCAGTTATCCTGCCCGCCGGCATGCGCGGGAAGAAAGCAGAGGCGTTCGCGGTCCTCGGCCTGCGCCTGATGGCGCTCAGCTTCGCCCTGGTGGGAATCCTCTTCATCGCCGTCCCCAGCGGCGTCCTCGACGTCATCTCCGACCTCGGCAACTCGATCGGCAGCTTCCCCCGCGCCCCGCACACCCAGGAGGACCTCTGGCTGGCGCTCGCCTTCGCCTACATGGTCGTCATAACGGGCATCTGCGTCGTCGCCCAGGCCGACGTGGTCCGCTACCGGCCGCTGATCCTCGTCCTCGCGGTCGGCAAGACCGCCTCCTCGCTCGGCTCACTCGGCTTCTTCGTCTTCGACCAGGACGTCTTCATCTATCTGCTCAACTTCCTCGTCGACGGCTTCCTCGCGGTCGCCGCGCTCTGGCTCTGGTCGCTGGCCGGCCGGGTCGAACGGCCCGTCGCCCCCGGCTGACAGCGCCCGCCGGGGCTGTCGACCGCCGAGCAGCGAACCCTGAGCGCGATCTGCGAGGCGATGGCCCCGGCGCACGGCGGGCTGCCCGCGGCCGAGCGCGAGGTCGACGTCTCCGGCCCGGTCGCCGAGTTCCTGCGCTCGCTCTCGCCGCGGATGCTGCTCCGCGTCCGCCTCGGCCTGCGGGCGTTCGAGTGGCTTTCCTTCCCCTGGCGCTTCAGCCGGCTCGAGGTCGGCGCCCGCGAAGACGTGCTGCGGGGGATGGAGGCGTCCCGCTTAGGCCTCCACCACGAGCTGCTGCTGATGGCGAAGACCTTCACCACATTCGGCTACGCGATCGACCCGCGGGTCGAAGCGAAGCTCGGCCTCGAGACCAGCTGCCGCCTCGCCGACGGCTCGCTGCCGGAGCCCGCCGGACCGCTCGGCGACACCGTCCCGCCCACCGGCGGCGAGGAATGCGACGTCGTCATCGTCGGCTCCGGTGCCGGCGGCGCCGTCGCCGCCGCGACCCTTGCCGAGGCCGGCCTCGACGTGATCGTGCTCGAGGCGGGCGAGAGCTTCGAGCGCGACAGCTACCCGAGCGACCCGCTGCAGGCGATCGCCTCGCTCTACCGCGACGCCGGGCTGACCGTCGCCGAGGGCAAGCCGCCGATCCCGGTGCCGGTCGGGCGCACCGTCGGCGGCACCACCGTGGTCAATTCCGGCACCTGCTTCCGCGCCCCGGAGCCGGTGCTGGAGCACTGGCGCGAGCGCTACGGCGTCCACTGGGCGGGGGACCTGGCGGCGGACTTCGCCGAGGCCGAGGAGTTCCTGCGGGTGACGCCGCTCGACCCCGAGCGAATGGGCCGCAACGGCCAGCTGGCGATGGAGGGGGCGGCGGCGCTCGGGGCCTCCGGCGGGCCGATCTCGCGCAACGCCGGCAGCTGCGTGCAGTGCAGCTCCTGCCCGTTCGGCTGCCGGATCGACGCCAAGCGCGGCATGCACGTCAGCTACCTGCCGCGCGCGGTCGCCGCCGGGGCGAGGCTGCGAACCGGGGTCGAGGCGCGCCGCATCCTCGTCGAGGACGGCCGCGCCGCCGGTGTCCGCTGCCGCGGTGGCTACACGGTGCGCGCCCGCCTGGCGACGATCGCCGCCGGTGGAGCGCTCGGGACGCCCGAGCTGCTGCTGCGCTCCGGGCTCGGCGGGCGCCAGGCAGGGCGCAACCTCCACATCCACCCCGCCTGCTGGGTCGGCGCCCGCTATGAGGAGGAGGTGCGCGGCTGGGAGGGGGTGATGCAGAGCTACTACGTCGACGAGTGGGAGCGCGAGCGAGTCCTGCTCGAGGCGACCTTCACGCCGCTGGCCTTCGGCGGCGCCTGGCTGCTCGGCTCCGGCCGCGAGCACCAGGAGGCGATCCTCGGATTCGACCGGATCGGCTCGATCGGCGTCCACCTCTCCGACGAGTCGGCCGGGCGGGTCGGCCTCGCCCGCGACGGCTCGCTGCGCGCCACCTACGCGCTCAGCGACGAGGACGCCCGCCGCCTCGCCTTCGGCATCGCCCGCGCCGCCGAGATCCACTTCGCCGCCGGGGCGAGTGAGGTCTACCCGAACATCGGTCGCGCCCCGGTGCTGCGACCCGGCGACGTGGCGGCGTTCGAAGCGACCTCCTTCAAGCCGTCCGAGCTGCGACTCGAGGCCTTCCACCCGATGGGCACCGCCCGTATCGCCGCGCCCGGCGAGGGCGTCTGCGGCGCCGACGGCTCGGTCCACGGCGTCGAGGGCCTATACGTCGCGGACGCCTCGCTGTTCCCGACCTCGGTCGGCGTCAACCCGATGATGACGATCGTCGCCTTCAGCAGGCGAGTCGCCGCCGGCCTGCTCGGATAGGCGGTCGCCGACCTCGGCGAAGGTGAGGCCCTCCTCTCGCATCGCGCTGTAGCCGCCGTAGGCGATCCCCGCCGCGGCGGCGAGCCCGAGGAAGATCCCCGGCTCGAGGGTGACGTCGACCGCGACGCCGGCGAGGGTGCCGACCCCGGGCGGGTCGACGATGCGGAAGAGGATCAGCAGCGCCGCCAGCGCGCCGGCCGCGGCGACGATCGCGTTCAGCGAGACCGTCGGCTCGAGATCGGCGTCGCTGAGGCGGACGACCGCCACCCCGACCGCGGAGACGATCGCCAGCATCAGGAAGACCGGGATCACGTCGAGCACCTGCCAGGCGCTGCCGCCGGGGGTGGCGCCCGTGAAGCCGGGGATCCCGGAGACCTTGGCGCCGAACCAGTCGAGGAACATGAAGGCGAAGAGCAGAACCGCCGAGACGGCGGCGATCTTCTCCCCCCGGCTGAGCTTGATCATCGCGCGGCGCCCACCGTGTTGACGAGCAGCATCGCCCGGGTCATCGGCCCGACCCCGCCCGGCACCGGGGTGATCGCGCCGGCGCGCTCGCGGACCGCCTCGAAGTCGACGTCGCCGACCAGCTTGCCGTCGACCCGGTTGGTGCCGACGTCGATCACCGTCGCTCCCTGTTTGACCATCTCGGCGCCAATCAGGCCGGGAGTCCCGGCGGCCGCCACCAGCACGTCGGCCTCGCGGCAGACGGTGGCGAGGTCGCGGGTGCGCGAGTGACAGTGGGTGACGGTCGCGTTCGCCGCCAGCAACAGCGCCGCCAGCGGCTTGCCGACGAGGATCGAACGGCCGATCACCACCGCCCTCGCACCCTCGAGCTCGACCCCGGCCTCCTCCAGCAGGACCATCACCCCGGCCGGCGTGCAGGAGGCGATCGCCCCCGGGTGCCCCTGGAAGAGCCGCCCGGCGTTGATCGGCGTCAGTCCGTCGACGTCCTTGGCCGGGTCGATCAGCGAGATCAACGGGTCCTGATCGAGGTGCGCGGGAAGCGGCAGCTGCAGGAGAATGCCGTGCACTCGCTCGTCGGCGTTGAGCGACTCGATCAGCGCCGCCAGCTCCTCCTGGGAGACGTCGCCGCCGGGCTCGTGGTGGAACGACTCGATCCCGACCTCGGCCGAGTCCTCGCGCTTCATCCGCACGTAGACGGCGGAGGCGGGGTCGTCGCCGACCAGGATCGTCGCCAGCCCGGGAGGCGAGGGCATCGCCGCGACTTCGGCCCTGACCCGCTCGCGCAGCCGCGCCGCGACCGCCTTGCCGTCGATGATCCGTGCCGCCATCCGGCTACCTCCTCCGGATCGGGGCGTAGTCGGCCATCAGCTTGCGCTCGCTGCCGTCGCCGGCGAAGCGGACGACGACGATCCCGCCCGGCTCGACCGCGGTCACCACCCCGTCGCCGAAGCCGGCGTGGACGACGTCGTCGCCGGTCCTCAGCTCCAGCGCCTCGCCGGGCTCGACCGGCGTCGCCGGGGCGCCGGTCCCGGCCGAGCGCCAGGAGCCTCCGGCGCCGGCGGCGCTGGAGTGGCGCTCGGTCAGCTCCTCGGGCAGCTCGTCGACGAAGCGCGAGGGCAGGTTGCGCTCGGCCCGCCCGAACAGTCGCCGTTCGCGCGCCCAGGTCATGTAGAGGCGCTTGCGGGCACGGGTGATGCCGACGTAGCAGAGCCGCCGCTCCTCCTCCTCGCCGCCCTCTTCCAGCGCCCGCATGTGGGGGAAGGCGCCGTCCTCGCAGCCGACGACGAAGACCGTGCCGTACTCCAGCCCCTTCGCGTTGTGCAGGGTCATCAGCGTGATCACCGACTCGTCGCCGAGCCCGTCCTGCTCGGTGTAGAGGGAGATCTGCTGCAGGAACTCCTCCAGCGGCGCCAGCTCGGCCCCCTCGCCCTCCAGCTCGTGGTTGAGGTCGAACTCCTCGGCGACCCCGACCAGCTCTTCGAGGTTCTCGGCCCGGCCTTCGGCCTCGACCGTGCGCTCGGCGGCGAGCGCTTCGAGGTATCCGGTCTGCTCGAGCACCGCCCGCAGCAGGCCGGCCACCGAGGCGGTCTCGGCCTGGCGGCGCAGCTCCTCCATCGTCTCGTGGAAGCGGTCGACCGCCTTGATCGCCGCGCCCCCCAGTCCCGGCACCTCCTCGGCGCGGCCGGCGACCTCCCAGATCGGCAGCCCGGTCGTGTTCGCATGCGAGGCGAGCCGCCCCTGGCTGGTCTTGCCGATCCCGCGCCGCGGGCTGTTGACGACCCGGGCGAAGCAGACCTGATCGGACGGGTTGACCAGCAGGCTGAGGTAGGCGACCGCGTCCTTGATCTCCGCCCGTTCGTAGAACTTGGTGCCGCCGATCACCTGGTAGGGCAGCTCGAAGCGGACCAGCGTGTCCTCCAGCACGCGGCTCATCGCGTTGGTCCGGTAGAAGACCGCGACGTCCTCGCGCCGGACACCGTCCTCGTCGCCGAGCCGCTCGATCTCGCCGGCGACCCAGCGCGCCTCCTCGTGCTCGTCGGCGAGCTCGGAGAGCCGCAGCGGCTCGCCCTGGTCGGCCTCGGTCCAGAGCTTCTTCGGCAGTCGTTCCCGGTTGTTCTCGATCACCGCGTTGGCGGCCGAGAGGATCGTCTGCGTCGAGCGGTAGTTCTGCTCGAGCTTGACCGTCTCGGCTTCGGGAAAGTCCCGCTCGAAGTCGAGGATGTTGCTTATGTCGGCGTGCCTGAAGCCGTAGATCGACTGCGACTCGTCGCCGACCACCATCAGGTTGCCGTGCTCGGCGGTGAGCAGCTGCAGCAGCCGGTACTGGGCGTGGTTGGTGTCCTGGTACTCGTCGACGAGGACGTGGCGGAAAGTGCGGCGCCAGCGCTCACGCGCCTCCTCGAACAGCTCCAGCGCATTGACCGTGCGCACCAGCAGGTCGTCGAAGTCCATCGCGTTGGCTTCGAGCATCCGCTTCTCGTAGAGCGCGGCGACCTCCGCGTAGACCTCTCCGGTGACCTCCACCAGCTGATTCTTGGCGCCGGAGATCTGCGAGCGGATCGAGCGCGGCGGGTAGCGCTTCGGGTCGATGTGCAGCTCCTCCATCGTCCGTTTCAGCATCCGCAGCGAGTCCTGCTCGTCGTAGATCGTGAAGCTGCGCGAGTAGCCGAGCCGCTCGGCGTCGGCGCGCAGCATCCGCGCGCAGGCGGAGTGGAAGGTCGTCACCCACATCGCCCGGGCAGACCGCCCGACCAGCGTCTCGACCCGCTCGCGCATCTCGCTCGCCGCCTTGTTGGTGAAGGTGATCGCGAGGATCTCGCCCGGCCGGGCGGCGCCGGTCGCCAGCAGGTAGGCGATCCGGTGGGTCAGCACCCTGGTCTTGCCCGAGCCGGCGCCGGCCAGGACCAGCAGCGGCCCCTCGCCGTGGCGGACCGCCGCCCGCTGCGGCGGGTTGAGGTCGGCGAGCAGCCGCTCGGCGCGATCGGCGCCCGGCTCGGTCGGTGCCGCCTGCGTCATCGCCGTCTCAGCCACCGGCGGATGATCGCCCAGTCCGCGGACGCAACTCCCGGTCGCTGCCGTCCGGGCCGGCGCCGCCGTCCAGCTCGGCGAGCCGCCGCTCGAGCTGGGAGATGCGCTCCGAGAGCGTCTTGATCGCCTCGGCGATCGGATCCGGCAGGTGGATCCAGTCGGCGTCGGGCCCCTCGACCCGGCGGCCTTCGACCCTGACCGGGTGGCCGGGGTTGCCAACCACGGTCGCGCCCGGCGGCACGTCCTCGACGACGACGGTGTTGGCGCCGATCTTCGCCCCGTCGCCGACCGCGATCGGGCCGAGCAGCTTGGCGCCGGAGCCGACGGTGACGTTGTCGCCCAGGGTCGGGTGGCGCTTGCCGCGCTGAAAGCCGGTGCCGCCCAGGGTCACTCCCTGGTAGAGCGTCACCCGGCGGCCGATCTCGGCGGTCTCGCCGATCACCACCCCCGATCCGTGGTCGATGAAGAACTCGCGCCCGATCCTCGCCGCGGGGTGGATCTCGATCCCGGTGATCGCCCGGGTCAGATAGGCGATCGCCCGCGGCAGCAGCGGCATCCCGGCCGCCCGCAGCGCGTGCGCCAGCCGGTGCGCGAGCAGCGCCTGCACCCCCGCCCAGCCGCTGAGGATCTCGAATGTGGAGACGCCCTGCGCGGCGGGATCGCGGTCCCGCGCGGCGGCGACATCCGCCCGGATCTCGCAAAGGGCTCGCTTAATCACCCGCCACCCCCGGACGCGGGAGCGAATGCCTGTCCATATCTGATTCATCAGGCATTCGCGGGAGCAGAGGAGGTGGCGGAATATTCACGGTGCGAAGAAGGGTAGGGACATGTAGCGCTCGCCCGAGTCGCAGACCACGGTCACGACGCGCTTGCCGGACATCTCCGGCCGCCCCGCCACCTCGAGCGCCGCCCTGATGTTGGCGCCGGCCGAGATCCCGGCCAGCACCCCCTCGCGCAGCGCCGCCAGCCGCGCGGTCTCCAGCGCGTCCTCGTCGGAGACAGCGATCGTCTCGTCGATCACCGAGCGGTCGAGCGCGCTCGGCACGAAGCCGGCGCCGATCCCCTGGATCTTGTGCGGGCCCGGGGCGCCGCCGGAGAGCACCGGCGAGCTCGCCGGCTCGACCGCGACCACCAGCGTCTCCGGGCTGCGCTCGCGCAGCATCGCCCCGACGCCGCTGATCGTGCCGCCGGTGCCGACCCCGGCGACGAAGGCGCCGACCTCACCGTCGCAGTCGCTCCAGATCTCCTCCGCGGTGGTGCGGCGGTGAGCCTCGGGGTTGGCCGGGTTGGAGAACTGCTGCGGCATGAAGCCCCTGCGCTGCTCACGGATCTCCTCAGCCAGCTCGACCGCCTCCCCCATCCCGCCCAGCGAGGGCGTCTCCCGCACCTCGGCGCCGTAGGCGCGCAGCAGCTTCGCCCGCTCGCGGCTCATCCCCTCCGGCAGGGTGAGGATCAGCTCGTAGCCACGCGCCGCGCAGACCATCGCCAGCGCGATCCCGGTGTTGCCGCTGGTCGGCTCGACGATCACCGACCTGCCCCGCTCGATCAGCCCGTCGCGCTCGGCGGCGTCGATCATCGCCACCCCGATCCGGTCCTTGACCGATCCGCCGGGGCTGAAGTACTCGAGCTTGGCGCAGACCTCGCCGCCGAGCCCCTCCCCCAGTCGCCGCAGCGCGACCAGCGGCGTACCGCCGACCGTCGCCGAAGCCTCCGCCCTGACCTTCATCAGATGAAGTACATGCCGCAGCCGGCCTCTTCGAGCTCGCGCCTCGCGACTTCGGCGATCGTCGTCTGGCCGAAGACCTTGCGCAGGGCGGTGACGCCCTCGGCCCAGATGCCGCCCGCCTCGTCGGCCTCCTGCCCGACCTTGCCGTCGAGCGTCTGTACGACCTCGAGCACGGTGATCTCGTCGGCCGGCCGGGACAGCGTGTAGCCGCCCTTCATTCCCCGGTGGCTGGTCAGCAGGCCGGCCCGACGCAGGGTCGAGAACAGCTGCTCGAGGAACTGCTCGGGTATCGCCCGGCGCTCGGCAAGCTCCTTGATCGGCACCGGTCGCTCGCCCGAGCGGGCGAGCTCGGCCATGGCGACGACCGCGTAGCGCGACTTCGAGGTGATCGAGATCACTGCGTCCTTTCTACCGCACCGGGCCGGAGCTGGGTTAGGATCGGGCGGTCCTGAGCGTGCGCCCACACTGCCTTGTGATCGACCCTCACCCGCTGGTCCGCGTCGGCGTGCGCCAGACCTTGGCCGGCGACTTCGAGGTCGAGGAGAGCGCCAGCCGCAGCGAGGCGATCGAGCTGGTCCGCGACGTCGGCAACTTCGACGTCGCCGTCCTCGACCTGCGCTGCGACCCCGAAGACGGGGTGCCGAGCGGCGGCGAGGCGATCCGTGCCCTGCGCGAGACGGCGCCGGCGCTGGGGATCGTCGCCCACGGCGAGCGGGCGGAGCGCCACATCGCGACGGCCGCCCTGCAGGCGGGCGCGACCGCCTACGTCGCCCGCACCGCGAGCGCCGAGGAGATGATGCAAGCGGTCCGCGCCGCCCTCGAGCAGGAACGGTTCGTCGACCCGGCGGTGCCGCCGAAGGGCAGCCGCGGCAAGCTGACTCGACGCCAGCGCGAGATCCTGCAGCTGCTCGCCGACGGCGAATCGACCTCGGTCGCCGCCCGCAAGCTCGACCTCAGCGAGGAAACGGTCAAGACCCACACCAAGAACGCGGTCACGCGCCTCGGCGCTCGCAACCGCGCCCACGCGGTTGCAATCGCCCTACGAGAGTCACTGATCGACTAGATCCAACCGCGGTCGCGCGCCGTCAGCACAGCCTGTGCCCGGTCGACGGCGCCGATCTTGCCGTAGACGTTGTGGAGATGGGTGCGGATGGTCGAGACCGAGAGCCGCATTTCGCCGGCGATCTGCTTGTAGACCATCCCCTCGGAGAGGAAGCGGAGAACGTCGAGCTCGCGCGCGGAGAGCGGGCACGGCTCGTTGATCCGGGGCGCGTCTTCGCGCGGGTAGGGAAGCTCGTAGAGCAGCTCGCGCAGCCCGTCCGGCCCGAGCCCGCAGCGCTTCGCCATCGCCCGCAGCCGCTCCGGCGTCACCGCCTCGCCCTGCGAGTAGTGGGCGACCATGTCGGCGGTGGCGACGACTGCGGCGAGGTCGTCGGCGTCCTCGGCATGGTGGCGCTCGATCGCCACCGCGATCCGCTGCGGCACGTTCCAGCGCCGTGCCAGCACACCGCCGACCAGCGCGTGGTCGATCCCGAGCTGCTCGCGTTCGTCGCGGATCCGCTGCTCCGGCGTCCGCGCGGTGGTGTCGAAGTAGGCGCGCTTGCCGGGATGGAGCTTGGAGATCACCAGCCGTCCGATGTCGTGCAGGAGGGAGGCGACCACCAGCTCGTCTCGGTCCTGCCAGCCGATCTCGCGGCCGATTCGCGCCGCCGCCTGCTGGGTCGCCAGCGCGTGGACCCGGAACTGCTCGGGCCGCAGCCCCCAGCTGCCGTTCGGCTCGAAGAAGTCGAAGACCGGCGCGGTCCCGGCGATCGCCAGCACGCCGGAAGGCTTCAGCATGTCGACCGCCTCGGGGATGCTGGCGACGTTGCCGCTGCCGGCGCGGTTGGCGAAGCGCAGGACGGCGATCGTCAGCGCCACGTCGGCCTCGACCGCCTCGACCAGCTCGGCGACGCGCGAGGTCTCGGCGGTCGCCGCCTGCATCACCCGCGCCCGCGACTCGATCAGCGCCGGAAACTTCTCCACCGCCTCGAAGGCTCCCGCCAGGCGGGCGCCGGGCGCGGCGGCACCCGATCTCCCTCGGATGGCATCGGCTTTCTTAACCTTCCCGTTAGAGGTCACGCCCTGTTCATCGGCAGCAGAGGACGCACGGTTTAGCCATGGCCTACCGAATACTTGGTGTCGTTATGCGTGGAGGCGCACGAGAGCCGCGTCGATGCGTCGCAGCGCTTCCTCGCGGCCCAGCACCGACAGCGACTCGAAGATCCCCGGCGAGACGGTGCCGCCGCTGATCGCCACCCGGATCGGCTGGTAGACCTTGCCCGGCTTGGTGCCGAGCTGCTCCGGCAGCGGCTCCAGCGCAGTCTCGACCGCCTCGGGCCCGAAGCCGTCGGCTGCGGCGAGCGCCTCGCGCGCCGCCGCGAGCGCCTCGGGAGCCCCGTCCTTCATCGTCTTGCGCCAGGCCTTCTCATCCTCGGCCGGCGGCCCGAAGAGGAAGCCGATCAGCGGCCACACCTCCGCCAGCGTCTGCGCTTTCTCCTGCACGATCTCGCACGCCGCCCGCAGCCGCTCGTCCGGCTCGCGGCCGAGGTGGCGGGCGACCGCGTCGAGGTACTCGTCGAGCGGCAGCTCGCGCATGTAGCGGCCGTTCAGCCAGCGCAGCTTCTTCTCGTCGAAGATCGCCGCCGCCCTGCCGACGTCCTCGACCCGGAATCGCTGGACCAGCTCGGCGGTCGGGAGAATCGTCGCGTCGTCCTCGGCGCCCCAGCCGAGCAGCGCCAGGTAGTTGCGGACCGCCGCCGGCAGGTAGCCGGCCTCGCGCAGCTCCTGCACCGAGGCAGCGCCGTGGCGCTTCGAGAGCTTGCGCCCATCGGGCCCGTGCAGCAGCGGCAGATGGGCGTAGCGCGGTGGCGAATGGCCGAGCGCCTCCAGCACCAGCAGCTGCTTCGGCGTGTTCGAGAGGTGGTCGTCGCCGCGGACCACGTCGCTGATCCCCATCTCGGCGTCGTCGACGGCGACCGCGAAGTTGTAGAGGACCGAGCCGTCGCCGCGGGCGATCACGAAGTCGTCGTAGCTGCGGTTGGGGAAGCTGACCGGGCCGCGGATCAGATCCTCGACCACCGTCTCGCCCGCGTCGGGCACCCGCAGCCGGATCGCCGCGCCCTCCTCGTCGGACGGCTCGCCCCGGTAGCCGCGGTCGGCGCCGTGCTCGGCCTTCCACGCCTCGACGTCCTTGGCGGTCGCGGTGTCCCGATAGGCGGCCCCAGACTCGAGCAGCCGAGCAAGCGCCTCCGCGTGCCGGTCGGCCCGCTCGGCCTGCGACAGCGGCCCCTCGTCCCAGTCCAGCTCCAGCCAGCGCAGCGCGTCGAGGATCTGGTCGACGTTCTCCGCGGTCGATCGCTCTCGGTCGGTGTCCTCGATCCGCAGCACCAGCTCCCCGCCGGTGTGCCTGGCGGCGAGCCAGTTGTAGAGTGCCGTCCTCGCGCCGCCGATGTGCAGGGCACCGGTCGGCGAGGGAGCGAACCTCAGTCGGATGGGAGAGTCTTCGGACACGATGTTGGTCGGCGCCCACGTTTCCACCGCAGGCGGCCTGGCGAAAGCTATCGGGCGCGGCGCCGAGCTCGGCTGCGAGTCGATCCAGATCTTCAACCAGAGCCCGCGGATGTGGCGGCCGACCGACTACGGCGAGGACGACTTCGCCGCCTTCCGCGAGGCGATGGACGCCTCCCCGATCGAAGCGGTCGTGATCCACGCCGTCTACCTGATCAACTGCGCCAGCAAGGACAGGGAGCTGCGCAAGAAGTCGCTCGCCGCACTGACCCACGCCCTGCGAATCGGCGACGCGATCGGCGCCGCCGGCGTCGTCCTCCACCCCGGCGCCCAGAAGGGCGAGCCGCTCGGCCCGTCGATCAAACGCGCCGCCAAGACGATCGCCGCAGCCCTGAGAGACAGCGACCGCTGCCCCCTCCTGCTCGAGCAGACCGCCGGCCACAAGGGCCTGCTTGGCCGCGACTTCGACCAGACCGCCGAGCTGATCGACCGCGCCGGCGGCGGCAAGCGCCTCGGCCTCTGCCTCGACTCCTGCCACCTCTTCGTCCAGGGCTACGACATCACCGACGCCGACCACCTCAGCGCCGTCCTCGACGAAGCCGACGCCAAGGTGGGCCTCGAGCGCCTCCGCTGCGTTCACGTAAACGACGCCGCTGCCCCCCTTGGCTCCTGCCGCGACCGCCACGCCAACGTCGGCCAGGGCGAGATGGGCAAACGAGGCCTGGAGGCATTCCTCTCCGAGCCCCGCTTCGAGGGCCTGCCGGCAACCCTCGAGACCCCGGGACCGAACAAGAAAGGCGCGGACAAGAAAGAAATCCAGGCGGCGAGGCGCCTGCGGCGGGCGGGGCTCAAGCGCCGCGGCAAGTAGGGACGGCGGGGCGCTGTTTCGGGAATTGATGTCGCACGGCCTTCGGCCTTAGCTCCGATGTCCGAGCGCGGCTACCGCCGCGCAAACATCCGATTGCATATCGCGGCCTTCGGCCAGGTTCCCGAAACAGCGCCCCGCCGTCCCTCCCTCTCCACTCGCACCGCAGCAATCACCGAGTTTCTGCTCTTCGTCCGATGCGGGAGCGTGAGTCGCGCTCGCATCCACGCGGCAGCAGCCACGTCTTTCCCATTGCGGGCGGTGATGGCAGCGGAGGCAGCGAGGAGGATCGTTGCGCTACGCCTCGACGTGGCCCAAGATCGCCTCGCGGCGAACGCCGTGATCGTCTTCTCCTGGCTTCGTGCCACTTGCACCGCGCGGGGGGAGGCTGATAGCCTGCCTCACTAATTTGACATGTGAGGTCGGGGGCGCAGGAACCTAAGTTTCTATTTGATATGAGGCAGGGGCCACTCGAGTTCACACTGGTTAAGGAGGCCTGCTTCAGATGCAACTCGATGACCGGCACATGCGCGTCGCCATACGTTCCTTTCCCCGCCACTCGCGTTGCCTCGGCTTCGGTTTCGCCTGCGCGGCACTGATCGCGACTGTCGCCCTCCTTCCACTGAGCGGCTCGGCGGCAGCCAGCCCTATCACCCACCGGGCCTCGGCAAGGTCGAGGAGAAATGCCCGGTCGAAGGGTGGGCCGCTGACGAAGAAACAGATCATCGCCCTGATCAGGAAGTACGCGGGGAAGGGGGCCCAGGGTGGCGAAGGAGCGCAGGGCCCTCCCGGCAAGGACGGCACCAACGCGATCGCCGGACCCCCCGCCGGCCCGGCGGGGGGTGCCCTCAGCGGCAGCTTCCCCGACCCGACCCTCGCCGCGGGCAGCGTCGGTACAGCCAACTTCGCGGCGGGTGCCGTCGCTCCCGAAGCCGAACTGTTCGGTGGGTTCTTGCCCGCTGAATTCCAGCAGCGGGTCACCGGCACCTGTAGCGGCAGCAGTGCGATCAAAGCGATTGAACCTGCCGGTGCGGTCAGCTGCCAGCCGACCGGCACGATCACAGGCATCACTACCTCCGGCGGCCTGACCGGCACTGGCACATCGGGCTCGATCAACATTGGGGTTGACGTGACCAAGCTTCAGAGCCGTATTACCGGAGGCGGCTGCGCGAGTGACCAGGTGCTGCAATCGGTAGCGCAGGATGGCACCCCGTCGTGCGTGCTCGACCACGCCTACTACGAAGGCAATTACTTTGCCAACGGCTATGAAAGCCCACTCGTCAAAACAATTACGGTTCCGGCTGGGACCTGGCTGGTGCTCGCCAAGGAGCAGGGCTACAACGGGGCCGATGTGAACATCGCCTGTAGTCTGATCGCCAATGGTAGCTACCAGGACCGAGCCGGTAGCTCAACCGGCACCAGCAACTACGCCGGTGATTCGCTGATGGCTTTGATCACCACGACCGGAACAACGGAAATCGAACTCGAATGCAGCGGCCCCTCCGGCACCACTCTCAGTTACCCGAAGCTTGCTGCAATACCATTGGGTTCAGTGAACTAGCCCGAGCCTCCCTCTCGCATAGCGTTGGGCTAGCCGTCTGGCCTCGGTACAAGCACTCGTTGAGTGCCGAGATCAAGTGCGGAAACGGCGAAGCGCCCCACGACCCGACCACGCGAGCTCGCGAACCACCTCGAGCGCCGGGAGGGTTCCGAAGGCGCCCCGTAACTACCACTTCGTCGCTCGCGGGATCGCCGAGGCGCTGGCTGCGGCCGGCGGCGGCGCCACCTACATGCAGGCCTCCCGCGTCGCCCGCGACCGCGCCCGGCGCTTTCGGGTCGAGACCGATTGCGATCGCCTCGGTAGTCAGCAGAGAGGCTCGCAAAGGACGACGAGCGGAAGCCGCGCGGCCGCATCAGCCGAGTACTCCCTCCGCGCGGATGCAGCAACACGCTCGGCGGTCAAGGAAGCCCGGTCGTCCTCTGGACGAATGTCGCGAAGCGGCGATATGCAATCTTCACCTCGCGGTTCGTAGTTTTCCCGTGCTATCGCACGGTCAAAGTCCAATACGCTGAATTCTTCGGCGCGGTCAGGGCGAGCGGGCGAGCTAGCGGATCTGCATGCCGGAGATTGCGCGGCTGATTACCAGGCGCTGGATCTCGGAGGTGCCCTCGAAGATCGTGTAGATCTTCGCGTCGCGGTGCATCCGCTCGACCGGGAACTCGCGGGTGTAGCCGTTGCCGCCGAGGATCTGGATCGCCCGCTCGGTCGACCAGACGGCGACCTCGCCGGCCTTCAGCTTCGACATCGAGCCCTCGGCGTTCTCGAATTTCTGGCCGTTGCGCCCCATCCAGGCGGCGCGCCAGACGAGCAGGCGGGCGGCGTCGATCTCCAGCTTCATGTCGGCCAGGGTGAAGGCGATCGCCTGGTTCTCGATGATCGGCCGGCCGAACTGCTGGCGCTCTTTGGCGTAGTCGAGGGAGTACTCGTAGGCCGCGCGGGCGATGCCGATCGCCTGCGCGCCGACGGTCGGGCGGCTTGCCTCGAAGGTCTGCATCGCCGCCTGCGATTTCGAGCGCTTGCCCTCGCGGACGCGGGCGAGGCGCTCGTCGAGCTTCTCCTTGCCGCCGAGCAGGCAGGAACCGGGGACGCGGCAGTCGTCGAGGTGGACATCGGCGGTGTGGGAGGCGCGCAGGCCGTGCTTCTTCACCTTGGCGCCCTGCTCGCAGCCCTTCGTCCCCGGCGGGATCACGAAGGCGGCGTGGCCGCGCGAGCGCAGCTCGCGGTCCACCGTGGCGATCACCACGTGGACGTCGGCGATGCCGCCGTTGGTCGCCCAGGCCTTCTGCCCGTTCAGCACCCACTCGTCGGCCGCCTCGTCGTACTTGGCGCTGGTGCGGATCGCCGAGACGTCGGAGCCGGCGTCGGGCTCCGAGGAGCAGAAGGCGGCGACCTTCGGGTCGTCGGCGCTGCCGAAGCACTGCGGGATCCACTCGCCCATCTGCTCCGGGGTCCCCTGCCCGAAGATCGCGGCGACGGCGAGCGAGGTGCCCATGATCGCCATGCCGATCCCGGCGTCGCCCCAGAACAGCTCCTCGTTTGCGATCGGCAGCGTCAGGCCGGTCTCGTCGCCGAAGAACTGGCCCAGCGCTTCGAAGCTGTACAGGCCGATCTTGGCCGCCTCCTGGATCACCGGCCAGGGAGTCTCCTCGCGCTCGTCCCACTCGGCGGCCGCCGGGCGCACGACGCCCTCGGCGAAGCCGTGGACCCACTCGCGGATGTCCTTCTGGTCCTGGTTCAGCTCCAGCGTGAACTTCGGCCCCTCGGCCTCGCCCCCACCGACCGCGTCCTCCACCAACTGCTCCGCCTCTGCAACTGCCGCTTGATCGCTCATGCGGCGAATCCTACACGGAACGGTGTCGTCTTCAGCCCGAATCCACCTTGGTCGGCGAGATCGGTTTAGGCGAAATCGCGGAGGTCGAAGGCGCGCAGGCCCTCGGGGCCGCCGTCGGAGCAGTCGAAGAAGCGCCGGTTGACGCAGCCGTACTCGCCGCCGTCCCCCTCGTAGGCGCGCTCGACCGAGAACGGGCAGTGCGGCAGCGGCTCGCCGGTCATCTTGACGCCGCCGAAACCGCCGGGCCGCAGCACCGCGTCGAGCTCGACCTTGGCGCCGAAGACCTGCTGCATGCAGCCGACGTACTGGACGCCGGTCAGGGCATCGACGTAGCTGTAGACGAAGCGGCACCCCATCTCGACGCAGCTGCGCGGCTCGACCATCTTGTCGCAGAAGGAGCGACAGCTCCGGCACTCGCCCGATTTCGCCCTCGTAGTAGGCACAGAGAGAGTTTAGGGAGGGGTCTGGTCGCCTGAGCCAAGCAGATCAAGGACGCAGGGAGCGTGGCGTGCTCTGCACGCGAGCGACCGAGGACGCCGAGATGCGCCGGCTCAGGCGGCCAGGGCGTCGGCGCCGCCGAGAATCTGGTCGAGCTCCGCCCGCAGTCCGCTCGACGGCCGCACCCGGAAGTCGTCGCCGAGCTTCATCTCCGTCGGCCGGCCGTCCTCGCCGCGAACCGCCAGGTGCACGTCAGCCTCGCCCTTGTGGTGCTCGAAGACTTCCTTCAGCTGGTCGACGACGCCCGGCAGGCGCAGCTTCGCCGCGTCGATCGTCAGCCGCAGCGGCTCCGTCGGCGCCCGCGCCGCGGCCCCGGCGCGGGCGATCTCCTCGCTGTCCGGTTCGAAGCGCTCGGCCTCCTGCACGACCAGCTTCGTCTCGCCCCGGTCCTTGTGGTCGATCCGGCCGCGGACGAGCACCACCGCGTCGGGCTCGATCACCGTCGCGCTCTCGGCCTGATCGGCCTTGAAGACCAGCATCTCGACCTGGCCCTCGACGTCGTCGAGCGTCGCAAACATCATCTGCGATCCGCTCTTGGTGCGGATCTTCTTGCACTCGGCGACGATCCCGCCGACCGTCACCCAGGAGCCGTCGGGCTTGCCCGCCAGCGCCGCCAGGTCGCAGTCGACGCGGGCGCGCAGGGCGTCGCGCACCTCCGTCAGCGGGTGCGAGGAGAGGTAGGTGCCGAGCGTCTCCTTCTCCATCGCCAGCAGCTCGCGGCGCTCGTGCTCGGCGGCGGCGATCGGTGGCCGGTGCTGAGCCTGACCGCCCCCTCCCCCCTCGGCGCCGTCGCCGAAGTCGAAGATCGAGCCCTGGCCCAGCTGCGCATCCTCCTGCGCTTTCTGGCCAGCCGACTGGGCCGCCGGCAGCGCCTCGAGCATCCCCTTGCGGCTCGCCCCGGTCGAGTCGAGCGCGCCGCACTTGACCAGGCATTCGATCGCCCGTTTGTTGACCGCGCGCGAGTCGACCCGCTCGCAGAAGTCCCAGATCGAGGCGATCGGCGCCTCCTCGCGCGCCCGCAGGATCGCCTCGACGGCGCTGTGGCCGACGTTCTTGACCGCGTCGAGGCCGAAGCGGATCGCGTTCTCGGAGACGACGAAGTTGTGGTCGGAGGAGTTGACGTCGGGCGGCAGCACGTCGATCCCCATCTCGGCGCAGCGGTTGACGAAGAACGGGACCTTGTCTTTGGTGTTCATCACCGAGGAGATCACCGCCGCCATGTACTCGGCCGGATAGTTCGCCTTCAGGTAGGCGGTGCGGTAGGAGATCAAGCCATAGCAGGCGGCGTGGGACTTGTTGAACGAGTAGTCGGCCGCCGCTTCGTTCAGCTTCCAGAGGTCCCGGGCGACCTTCGGGTCGGTCCCCGACTCCTCCAGGCCCTGCATGAACTTGTCCTTCATCGTCGCCATCAGGTCGCGCTTCTTCTTGCCGATCGCCTTGCGCAGGTCGTCCGCCTCGGCGCCGGAGAAGCCGGCCATCGAGCGGGCGATCGCCATCAGCTGCTCCTGGTAGACGACGCAGCCGTGGGTCTCCTCGGTGATCGCCCGCAGCCGCGGGTCCGGGTAGCGCACCGTCGTCGGGTCCTTCTTGCCCTTCGCGTAGGCGGGGATGTAGGCCATCGCGCCGGGCCGGTAGAGGGCGCCGAGCGCGACCAGGTCGGCAAACTCGGTCGGGCCGACCTTGCGCAGCGCCTCGCGCATCCCCTCCGACTCGAACTGGAAGACGCCGGTCGAGTCGCCGGCGGCGAGCATCGCGTAGGTCTTCGCGTCGTCGAGCTGGATCGCCTCCATCTCGATCGCCTCGCCGCGCGAGCGGGCGATGATCTCGATCGCGTCCTCGATCACGTCGAGGTTGCGGAGGCCGAGGAAGTCCATCTTCAGCAGCCCGATCTCCTCGATCGGCCCCATCGAGTACTGGGTGACGATCTTGTACTGCTTCTCCCCCTTTTCAGCAGTGCTGCGGTCCTCGGCCAGCTGCAGAGGCACGACCTCCTGCAGCGGCCGGTCGGCGATCACCACCGCGGCGGCGTGGATCGAGTTGTTGCGGATGATCCCCTCGAGGCCCCGGGCGACGTCGACGATCCGCTTCGCGTCCGGCTCCTCGTCGTAGGTCCGTTTCAGCTCCTGGCCCGGCTTCAGGCATTCCTCGAAGGACGGGCTGCGCCCCATGATCGGCTCGGGGATCTGCTTCGCGAGCCGGTCGCCGCTGCCGTAGTCGAAGCCGAGCACGCGGGCGGCGTCGCGGGTCGCCGCGCGCGGCGCCATCTTGCCGAAGGTGATGATCTGGGCGACCGATTCGCGCCCATACTTGTCGCCGACGTAGCGGATCATCCGCTCGCGGCCTCGGACCGAGAAGTCGATGTCGATGTCGGGCATCGATTTGCGACCCGGGTTGAGGAAGCGCTCGAAGAGCAGATCCCTCGGCGAGCGGGTCGAGGTCGGTGATCCGCAGCACGTAGGAGACGATCGAGCCGGCCGCCGAGCCGCGCCCCGGCCCGACCGCGACGCCGTTCTCCTTCGCGTAGCGGACGAAGTCCCAGACGATCAGGAAGTAGGAGGAGAACCCCATCTCCTCGATCACCCCGAGCTCGAACTCCATCCGCTCGACCGCCTCGGCCGGCGGCGGGTCGCCGTAGCGCGCCCGCAATCCCTCGGCCGCGAGCCGCCGCAGCATCGCCTCCGGCTCGGAGCCGTCCTCGGTCGGGTAGCGCGGCAGCAGCAGCTTGCCCAGCTCGATGTTCAGCTTGCAGCGTTCCTCGATCTCCAGCGTCGTCGGGATCGCCTCCGGCCACTCGGCGAAGGAGGACGCCATCTCTTCGTTGCTCTTCAAATAGAACTCGTTGGTGTCGAAGCTCATCTTCGGCGCCTCGAGCGTCGATTTGGTCTGCACGCAGAGCAGCGCTGCGTGGTTGTCGAAGTCCTCGCGCCGCAGGTAGTGGACGTCGGCGGTGCCGACCAGCGGCCGGTTCAGCTCACGGGCGAAGCGGACGATCCCCCGGTTGGCCTTCTCCTGCTCCTCGATGCCGTTCTTCTGCAGCTCGAAATAGACCTGCTCGGGGCCGAAGGCCTGGATCAGGTCGTCGAGGTGGGCGCGCGCGTCGCCCTCGCGCTCTTCGACCAGGCGGCGGCAGAAGCGCGACTGCAGGCAGCCGGTGAGCACGATCACCCCCTCGGCGTGGGCGGCGAGCATCTCCATGTCGACGTTGGCCTTGCCGCGCGAGAAACCCTGCAGGAAGCCGGCCGAGGTGAGCTTGACCAAGTTGGCGAAGCCGGCGTCGCTCTCGGCCAGCAGGGTGATGTGGTTGCGCTCGTACTTCGGCTTCTCCTTGATCGTCGCGACGTCGTCGACCAGGTAGGCCTCGAGCCCGGCGATCGGCTTGATCCCGTGCTTCTTGCAGGCCTTGTAGAGGTCGACGGCGCCGTTCATCACGCCGTGGTCGGTCAGCCCGAGAGCCGGCTGCCCGAGCTCCGCCGCCCGCGCCGCCATGGCGTCGATCTTGCAGGCGCCGTCGAGCAGCGAGTACTCGCTGTGGGCGTGAAGGTGGACTGCCGCTGATGCGCTCACGAGGTGCGGCCGATCATGGCAAGCGGGGCAGATGGCAACTGCCCCAGAACACGCGCATTGCGCGCTAAATGCACCCGGAATTGCGCCTACTCCGCCCGGCCGGGCCTAGGCTAGGCGCGCTCGTGTATCGGCGGATGACCGATGCGGGCGGCGCTCGGGCGGAAGCCTTTCCACGGCACGGTGCGCCTTAGCTCCGGCGCCCCGAGCGGGTGGGTTGCGGCGTCGAAGAAGCAGACATCCTCCGATCTCGTCTTGAGCTTGCCCCAGATGGCCGACTTGCGCTCGCGAAGGTCCTGCTCGCTTCGAATCATGGAGATCGCCACGGGTCTGTCGGGATTGGCGTTGATCGCGTCGATCAGGTGACGGTCCTGGTCACCAAGAGAGTGCCCGAACACGAGCAGCGGACCCGAGCGCTCCTTGAACGAGTCATAGACATGCGAGAGATAGTCGTTGCTCTCGATCGCACGCAGCTTGTCGTGGGCTGAGCCCTCGGTGACGAGCAACGGCCTCGCCGTTGGATCCGACGGAATGGACTTCCCGAACTGATCGAGCAACGTCTGGTCGGCGCCGCTGAGCTTCCGGGTCTTGCCCGCACCGTCGACGATCAGGTGCAGTGCCCCGTGCATGAAGTAGGTCGCCCTGTTGCCATTCCAAATCTCGCAATCGCGGGGGTCGAACGAGTTGTCAGGGCCCCAGAAGCAGTCTCGAAACGCGGCGAAGTCCTCCTCGTGCCCCGTCGCCCAGTAGAGGATCAGGTCGTAGCTGGTGCTGAATATCGAGCCATAGCGCTGCAGCTCACGCTTGATCGCAGCCAATGACCCGTCCGGTACCTGCGACCGCCTGAGGTGGACGCTCCTCACCGCCGCCCCAAGTGCCGCCTGCACGCTTGAGAAGCGCTCGCAGTAAGGGGCTGCCGGCTGCCCGAGGGCCTCGGCCATCGAAATCGCGTCTCGCAGCTTGGCCAGCGCAACCTCAAAGTTGTCCGTCTCGAAGCACTCGAAGACCGACAGGTCCTCGGGATCGAGCGGTCCACTCTCGCCGCTCCCTTCCGCCTCTCCATAGAGGGAGTCGTAGGCGAACTTCGGGGAGATATTGATCGAGAGGCCATTGCCGACCAACAGGGTGTCCCAGCCCCTGTCTGCAATCTCCCCCCAGGCGCTCAGTGCGCCGTCCGCCGGATGCCCCTCCATCGCCGCTGCAGCATAGCGTCGAATTCGTGTCATCACGCACGCTAAACCCAGCAAATTAGGAAGATCAACCAATGTGCGAGGGCGAGAGGGCCCTGGGCGGCCATTTGCATAAATTCGCCCTAAAAGCAGCGGGGATCGCGGCTTGACCGGGCTAACATCGTTGCGATGCTTGCGAATTCGAACGGGGGCGACTTGGTCGGAGGGCGGGTGCTGGTCGTCGAGGACGACGAGGAGATCGCCGATGTGCTGCGGCGCTCGTTGCGCAACGAGGGCTACGAGGTGCGGACGTCCGGCG
>CAVXSI010000014.1:0-41812 GCA_963764365.1 uncultured Solirubrobacterales bacterium | reverse complement strand
GATCTGAGAGCCCAGGACCCGGCGCTGGGAACCACGGGCGCTCGCGGTCGCGGCAGAGCAGTCGCTCCGCCCGTGCGTCTCCAGCTTGGCCCTACGACCTCAGCGTCAGGATGACTTTGGCGTTGTGGCGCGGGGTCTCGGTAATTGCCCTGCGGAAAATTCGTTCCGGCTTTTGATTGACGGGACGAACCTCGCGCCGCTTCACTAACTCCCTCAACACCACCGCCATCTCGAACTGGGCGAAGGCGGCGCCGAGGCAGCGGCGCACGCCGCCGCCGAAGGGGATCCAGGTGTAGGTGCCGGGCGGGTTCTCGAGGAAGCGCTCGGGACGGAAGGCCTGCGGTTCGGGGTAGATGTCCGGGTTGCGGTGGGCGAGGTAGATCGAGGGCACGACGGAGATCCCCGCCGGCAGCTCGTAACCGCCGATCTCGACCGGCTCGGTGAGGCGGCGCAGGACGATCGCGATCACCGGCCGCAGGCGCAGCGTCTCCTGGATCGTCGCCGTCAGGTAGGCGTCGTCCTCGCCCGCAACCGCCTCGGCGCGGAGCCGCTCGAGCTTCTCTGGATGGCGGGACAACCGCTCGACCGCCCAGGCGAGGGACGTCGCCGTGGTCTCGTGGCCGGCGGCCAGCAGGGTGAGCAGCTCGTCGCGCATCTCGGCGTCGCTCATCGGGCTGCCGTCCTCGTGCCGGGCGCCGACCAGCATCGAGAGGATGTCGTCGCGCTCCTCCAGGTCGGTGACGCGCTTGCGGGCGGCGATCTCGCGCCGGATCAACGCATCCACCCGGTCCATCGCGCGGCGGACCCAGGGCAGCCGGCGGACGCGCCGCGGCCCGATCGCGACCACCGGCAGCAGTTGCCGCGGGTCGCTGAGCAGGTCGAGGTAGCGGCGCAGGGCGTCGCGCAGCTCAGCCAGCCCCTCGCCCTCGCGGGCGCCGAAGACGGTGCGCAGGATGATCTCCAGGGTCAGCGCCTGCATCCGCGGGCGCAGCGCGTAGGGCTCGCCACTCGGCCAGGAGGCGATCTCGCGCTCGGCGATCTCCGACATCGTCGCCTCGTAGGCCTGCATGCGCCTGCCGTGGAACGGCGGCAGCAGCAGCTTGCGCTGGCTCATGTGCTCACCCTCGTCCAGCACCAGCAGCGAGTAGGCGCCGAGCAGCGGCGCCAGCTGGCCGTTGCCCTCACCGGCGTGGAAGACGCGCGGATCGCCGGTGAAGACCTGCTTGACCGCCTCCGGGTCGGCAAGCACCACCCAGGTCTCGCCGAGGATCTTCAGCGTGAAGATGTCGCCGTAGCGGTCCTGGGAGGCGTAGAGCAGGCGCCGCGCCTGCCGCGACCAGATCGCGGTCTGTAGCGGCATCGGCAGCGGCGGCCCAGGCGGAAGGCCATCCTTGGCCGCCTTCGCGGCCGTTCGCGGCACCGTTGTCGTCGCAGCCTCCATCGCGCCTCCGCTCGCGACAGTACACCCGCCGGCGTAGCCGTTGTGTGACACCGGTCTTTTCAAATCGAAATCAATATACCCCCAGGGGGTATCTGCTAGGCTGCGTCGGACTTCCTTCATCCACCCGAGAGACGCATGGAAACCGCCGCCCAGACCCATCCCCACCATGACCACCAGATGCCGGCCGAGGGGGCCGCGCTTACCGCCGTCGCGATCAGCGCCACCCTCCACTGCCTGACCGGATGCGCGATCGGCGAGGTTGCCGGGATGGCGATCGGCACCGCCTTCGGCTTCTCGAATGCGGCCACGGTGGCTCTCGCGATCGCTCTCGCCTTCCTATTCGGCTACAGCCTGACCAGTCTGCCGCTGCTGAAGGCGGGCCTGGCGCTCTCAGCCGTGATCCCGATCGCCTTCACCTCCGACACGGTCAGCATCGCGACGATGGAGGTCGTCGACAACGCGATCGTCGTCGCGATCCCCGGAGCGATGAGCGCCGGGCTGGGCTCGCTGCTCTTCTGGGGCAGCCTCGCCTTCTCGCTGGTCGTCGCCTTCGCCTTCGCCGTGCCGGTCAACCGCTGGCTGATCGGCCGCGGCAAGGGCCACGCCGTCATTTGCATCGAGGTCGGCACGCAGGCGGCCCGCCGCACTCCATGGTCGCCCTCCTACGCTCCATACGCTTCGCACTCCGTCGTCCTGTGCCGCCGAGCTGACCGGCAGTGCAAGGAAGCAGGGAGCGTGACGGGCTCCGCAAGCGAGCGACGGATGATCGAGCAAGGCGCGTCAGACCCGCCACTCGTATTGAAGTGAGTCCAAGACATCAAGCCGCGACGCCCGGCGCGCCGGTGGGATCGCGGCCAGGACTCCGGCGAAGCCGGCGAGGATGAGAAGCACGACGAGCGAGCCGATCGGGTAGGAGAGGGTGAAGCCTTCGTCCTTCAGCGGCTGTGAGATCAGCGCCGCGAAGACCACGCCGAGAGCCATGCCGAGGATCGCGCCGATCAGCGCCGTGATCACCGCCTCGTAGCGGATCATCGTCCGCACCTGGCGGCGCGACATGCCGATCGCCCGCAGCATGCCGAGCTCACGCGTTCGTTCGTGGATCGAGAGGGCGAGCGTGTTGGCGATGCCGAAGAGCGAGATCACGATCGCCAGGATCAGCAGCGCGTAGAAGAGGTTGACGAGCTGGTCGACCTGTTCTTCGCGGGTTTCCTTCAGTTCCTGCTGGTTGAGCACTTCGGCGGTCGGGAAGGCCCGTTCGGCGCCGGCGGTGAGCGCGGCCTGCACCTTTTCCGCATCGGCCCCGGGCTTGACGATCACGAAATCGATCGTGTCCTGGGTCTGATCGAAGGCGCGCGTCATCACCGCCTGAGTGATCAGCACGCCGCCGAAGACCCCGAGCTTGGAGTCGAACTCGCCAGCGACGCGGAAGGCCGGTTCGGCCCCGGTCTGGCTGAGCAGCTTGAAGCGGTCGCCGGGAGTGAGGCCGTAGTCGGAAGCGAAGGAGTCGGAGACGACGGCTTCGCCATCGCCGAGCCCGCGAAGAGTCGCCGGGCCCCCTCGTCCCATTCGATCTCGACCGCGTCGCCGATGTCGGAGCTGGGCGCCGTGACTTTTGCCTTCGCCCCCTGCCCGAGCCCTGCTTCGGTCGCGCGGATCGTCGCTACCAGCTTCACCCCCGGGACCTCGCGCGCGGTGGCCGCCGCCCCGGCCGGGATCGGCGAGAAACCGTCGGTGTTCTGGATCACCAGGCCACCGTGAAGTCTTCGTCGATCACCTGCGCGACCGAGCTCTTCAGGCCGGCGGCGAAGACGGTGACGAAGGTGACCAGGGCGAGGCCGATCATCAACGCCGCTGCGGTAACCGCGGTGCGGCTCGGGTTGCGCTGCGAGTTCTCTCGCGCGAGGCGCCCGGTGAGGCGGCGGATCCGTTCCAGCGGCCAGCCGGCGACGGTCGCCAGCGGCGGCACCAGGCGCGGGCTGAAGAGCGAGACGCCGAGCACGATCGCGACCGCGCCGGCGCCCATCAGCCCGGCCGCGGCGCCGCCGCCGGCGTCGCCGAAGAGGCCAATCAGGACCATCACCAGCCCCACCAGGCCGAGCACGACCGAGAGCACCGCGTAGACGCCGCGCGGCGCCGGCTTTGCGGTAGCTCCAGCGCCAGCAGCGCGGCGATCGGCGGCACCCGGGTCGAGCGCAGCGCCGGCATAATCGAGGAGATCGGCGTGACGCCGACCCGACCACCAGCGAGACGACGATCGTGCGCGTTTCCTCACCAGCGCCGTGGTCGGCAGGTCGATTCCGAATGCGACTTTAGAAGCCGTTGAGCAGCGACCGCCATCACGTAGCCGCCGAGCAAGCCGAGCATTGCGCCGATCACCCGATCGCCAGCGCCTCGGCCACGACCGAGCCGAGGATCTGGCCGCGCCAGGCGCCGAGCGTGCGCAGCATGCCGAACTCGGCTGACCCGCTGGGCGACCGTAATCGAGAAGGTGTTGAAGATCAGGAAGGCGCCGACGAAGAGGGCGACGAAGGCGAAGACCAGCAGCCGATGCTGCAGGAAGCCGAGGTCGTCGCGGATCTGGTCGGAGTCGCGTTCGACGTTTTCCTTCGCCGTCTCGACCCGCGCCGGCGGGGACTCGCGCTCGATCCGCCGCTTCAGCTCCGCTTCGGAGACGCCGTCGTGCGCGGCGACCGAGATCTCATCGAACTGGCCCCGCTTGCCGGTGAGCCGCTGCGCCTCGGGCAGCGTCACCGCGGCGATGCTGGCGCCGCCGAACGAGGCGTCGCCCAGCTTGACGATGCCGACGAGGCGGAAGCTCTTCGCCCGCTCGACCGCCGCCAGCCGGATCGTTTCACCGAGCTCGAGGCCGGCCTCGTCAGCCGCCCCTTCGTCGATCGAGACCTGCGCGGCGTCGCGCGGCCTGTGGCCCTCGACATAGGTCATCGATTCGAGCGCCTCGGGCAGCTTCGAGCCGATGAACTTGGGCGCGAACTTGGAGCCGATCGGATCGCCGTCGGCGTCGAAGAACCCGCCCGGCGAGTTGATGATCTCCGCCCGCCACGCGAACGCCGGGAACACGCTTCACCCGAGGCAGCACGGCGGCGCTGAAGCTCGGCACCTCGCCGGTTTCCTGGCGCACCTCCTCGCGCGCGGTGATCACGACGTCGGTATTCGCCAGCGAGTCTTCGAAGATTTCGTCGAAGGCCTGGAAGGTCGTGTCGGTGAGGATGTAGGTGCCGGCGACGAAGGCGACGCCGATCACGACGGCGACGATCGTCGCCAGCGCCCGCGCCTTGCGCGCCCAGAGGCTCTTGATCGCGAGCCCGGTCATGGGTGCTAGTCGATCTGCTTCATCAGCTCGATCACCTCGTCCGCCGAGCCGGGCGCGGCGTCGTGGACGATCTGGCCGTCGCGCAGAGTGATCAGGCGGTCGGCGTGGGCCGCGGCGGCGGGGTCGTGGGTGACCATGATCACCGTCTGGCCGAACTCGTCGACGGCTTGGCGCAGCAGCGCAAGCACGTCGGCGCTCGCCTTCGAGTCGAGGTTGCCGGTCGGCTCGTCGGCGAAGACGACGGCCGGTTTGGAGACCAGCGCGCGGGCGACGGCGACGCGCTGCTGCTGGCCGCCGGAGAGCTCCGAGGGCCGGTGCGTGCGGCGATCCTCGAGCCCGACCGTGCGGATCAGCCGCTCGAGCCACTCGGCGTCGGGCTTGCGGCCGGCGATCGAGAGCGGCAGCACAAGGTTCTCCTCGGCGGTCAGCACCGGCAGCAGGTTGAAGAACTGGAAAACGAAGCCGAGCTTGTCGCGGCGCAGCTTGGTCAGCGCGGCGTCGTCGAGGCCGGTGATCTGCTCGCCGTCGAGCGTCACCGTGCCGGCGGTCGGCACGTCGAGCCCGGCGAGGATGTGCATCAGGGTCGACTTGCCGGAGCCCGACGGGCCCATGATCGCGGTGAAGCGCCCGCGCTCGAAGCCGGTCGAGACGCCGGCCAGGGCGTCGACCGCGGCCTCGCCTTCGCCGTAGCGGCGCGAGACCTCCGAGGCGACCACCACCTGTCCGTTCGCTGAGCTCACGGCGGGCACAATAGCCTGCGCGAGATGGCGCTGGCGGACGAATTCGACGGACTGCTGATCGACCTGGACGGTGTCGTCTGGATCGGTCGCGAGCTGGTGCCGGGGGCGGTCGATGCGCTGGCGAAGCTGGTGGCCGAGGGGACGGAGATCGTCTTCGTGACCAACAACTCGGTGAAGCAGCCGGCGGAGTATGCGAGCCGCCTGCGGGATATCGGGATTCCGACGGCTGATGACCGAGTCCTGACCGGCGGCGCGGTGACCGCACAGCTGGCCGCGGAAGAGGCGGGGGTCGGTGGAACGGCTTTCGTCATCGGCGCTCCTGGCTTCAAGCAGACCGTTGCGGCGGCGGGGCTGGAGCTGCTCGATGGCGAGGCCGGAGAGTCCGCCGACGTGGTGGTCGTCTCCGCGCATCGCGAGTTCGACTACGGAGAGCTGTTCACGGCCACGCGCGCGTTACAGGGTGGCGCTGCGCTCTTCGGCACCAGTCGCGATCCGACGTTGCCGATGCCCGGCGGCGCCTGGCCGGGAACCGGGGCGACCCTCGCCGCGGTCGAGACCGCCTCGGGCAAGCGGGCCGAGACCGGCGGCAAGCCCGAGCCCCACCTGTTCGAGCAGGCCCGGGCGCTGATCCCCGACGCCGAGCGGGTCGCGATGGTCGGCGACCGGATCGCCTCCGACATCGAGGGCGGGCGCAGGGCGGGGCTGGCGACCGTGCTCGTCCTCACCGGCGCCTGCACCCGGGCAGAGGCGGAATCGGCCAACCCGCCGCCCGACCACGTGATCGACAATCTCTCAGGCCTGTTGGCATGAGTTCGGCCAACGCATCCGACATTGACCCCACCAGAGCGTGGTCAATGTCGGATGCGCGACGGCGATGACTCCCCCGGTCGCCCGGCCGGGCATCGCCTTCGCCGGGGTCTTCGCCGTCACCTTCTCCGGCCTGGTCGCGGTCGGCGCGGTGCTGCCGGTGCTGCCGCGCTACGTTGACGGGCCGCTCGGCGGCGGCAACATCGCCGTCGGCGTCGTGATCGGCGCCTACGCCATCACCGGGCTGCTGCTGCGGCCCGTCGCCGGGCGCCTCGCCGACCACCGCGGGCGCAAGCCAACCGTCCTGCTCGGCTCGTTCCTGGTCGCGATCGCCGGCTTCCTCTACCTGCTGCCGCTCGGCATCCCCGGGCTGATCGGCGCACGGCTGCTGCTCGGCGCCGGCGAGGGGACCGTCTTCACCGCGGGCTCGGCCTGGATCGTCGACATCGCGCCGCCGGACCGGCGCGGCCGGATCATCGGCCTCTACGGGCTCTCGGTCTGGGCCGGGCTCAGCATCGGGCCGCTGATCGGCGAGCTGCTCCTGCACGCCTCCGGCTACACGGCGGTCTGGCTCTTCGCCGGGCTCGCGCCGCTGGTCGGGGCGCTGATCGCGCTGCGCCTGCCCGACCCCTTCCACGCCAAGCCCGGCGTCGACGAGCACCACCCGCTGATCGCGCGCGAGGCGGTGCGGCCCGGCGCCGCGCTGGCGCTCGGCTCGCTCGGCTACGCGACCGTCGCCTCCTTCGTCGTCCTCCACCTCGACCAGCGCGGGCTCGGCCACGGCGCCGTCGTCTTCGGCGTCTTTGCGACGATGGTCGTGCTCACGCGGCTCGCCGCCGGCGGGCTGCCGGACCGGATCGGCCCGGCCCGGGTGGCGATCGGCGCGGCGCTGATCGAGGCCGCCGGGCTGGCCATGCTCGGCCTCGCCCAGAGCCTCCCGGTCGCCGTCGCCGGCGCGATGGCGATGGGCGCCGCCTTCTCGCTGCTCTACCCGGCGCTGCTGCTGATCGTCGTCGACCGCGTGGCCGAGACCAGGCGCGGCGCGGCGCTCGGCACCTTCACCGCTTTCTTCGACGCCGGGATCGGCTTCGGCGCCCCCCTGGCCGGGATCGCCGCCGCACTCAGCAGCTACGAGGGCGCCTTCCTCTTCGCCTCCTGCGTCGCCCTGGCCTCAGCGACGATGATCCTGCTCACCATCTCCACCCGCGGCCGCACCCTGCTCAGCGGCGCCTGAGCCCCCCAGGGGGTGGTCGAGGTTTGACCCGGATAGCGGTTCAAACCTCGACCACCCCCGGTGGTTTTGGGGTCAGGGGCGTTCGGCGACCATCAGCGCCTGGGCGGCGCGGCCGATGCGGCCGCGCTCGTCAGAGAGGACCGACTCGGCGGTGCCGATCCCGTTGCACTGCGGCAGCGTGACCGCGTCGACGCAGACCCACTCGCCCTCCGGCATGCGCTCGAGGTGGACGCTGAGGTCGACGTTGATGAAGAGGTAGCGGCTCCAGTCGAGCACCCAGCTGATCCCGTTGCCGACGTCCGCCGCGACGAGCGTGCGCTGCAGCGGCGTCGGCTCCTCGCCCGCGACCAGCTGACAGTTCATCCGCATCCACACGGTCGCCGGCCCGGCCTCGTGGAAGCCGCCGCCAACCGAGCGCCAGTCCATTGCCGTGTGGTACCCGACCGCCTGCCCCGTGCGAAAGAACTCCGGCTCGTGCCCCTGCTCCGGCCCGGCCGGCGGCGCCGGCGTCGTCTCCACGTCATCGGGAATCGAGAGCTCCGCCTCCCGGATCCGCCAGGCCCGCGCCGTCATCAGCTTCTCGCCGTCCTCCCCCGGAGCGCCCCCTCGATCATCTGCACCGACCGCCCCGGTCGCACCACCTCAGCCTCAACGCTCACCGCTCCGATCGGCACCGGCCGCAAGATCTCAAACGTCACCCGAGCAACCTGAAACCCCTCACCCCCGTCGACCCGCTCGATCTCGCGCCCAAGCAACCCACTGGGCGGCCCAGCATGCTGCGACCCGGGATCCCACGGCCCTCTGGTCCACTCAGTGGCGTTGTAACCATCGCCGTCCCGCTCATAAAACGCCTCTTCCACGCGCCAAATCGTATGGGCGCCGGGGGTCGCCCCGTCGGTGCCTCCCCCCGGCACCGCGGAGTGACCTCTTCCCCGAAGGGGAACATCATTAATCCGCCGAAGGCGGATTAAGGCATCCGACGGGGCGACCCCCGGCGCCCTCTACGCTTAGATCCTCCATGGCAGAAATCCGACGACGAGTGGCGCGAGCACCTGACCCCGGAGCAGTACGAGGTCACCCGCAAGGCCGGCACCGAGCAGCCGTTCACCGGCCCCCACCTCGACGAGAAGCGCAACGGCATGTTCCGCTGCGTCTGCTGCAACACCGAGCTCTTCTCCTCGGACGCGAAGTTCGAGTCCGGCACCGGTTGGCCCAGCTTCACCGAGCCGGCCAACCTGGAGCACGTCGAGCTGCGCCCCGACAACAGCCTGCTGATGCGCCGCACCGAGGTCGTCTGCAGGCACTGCGACGCGCACCTCGGCCACGTCTTCGAGGACGGCCCGCCGGAGCGCGGCGGCCAGCGCTACTGCATCAACGGCTGCGCGCTGACCTTCAACGACGAGTAAGCCGCCCCCGGACGCGAAGCGGAGCCGATCTGGCGCTCGGCAGCGAGGCGCTATCTTGACGCCGCCGCCGGCGCCCAGGTAGCTGAAGCGCACGGCGAGGGCGACGGCCTCGGTCCGCGTGTCGACCTCGAGCTTGGCGATCGCGTTGCGCACGTGCGTGTGCACGGTCGCCGGGCTGAGGTCGAGCCGCTCGGCGATCTCTTTCACCCGCAGGCCCTCGGCGAGCAGCTCGAGGATCTGACGCTCGCGCGGCGAGAGGTGGAGCAGCTTCTCGACCTCCGACGGCTTGCCGCCGGCGAAGTCGCCGCCGAGGAAGGTGCCGCCGCCGGTCACAGCCTTGACCGCGTGGGCGATGTCGCTGGCCGGGGCAGACTTGAGCACGTAGCCGGAGGCTCCGGCGCGCAGCGCGAGCGCCAGCAGGTCGGGCTGCGCGTGCGCGGTGAAGATGATCACCTTGGTCCGCGGGCGCGCCCTGAGCACGGCCTTGGTCGCCTCGATGCCGTCCTGCTTGGGCAGCTCGACGTCGATGATCAGCACGTCGGGTTCGAGCTCCTTGACCACGTCGATGACGTCGCGCCCGTTCGAGGCCTCGCCGACGATGTTCAGCGTCGTCGAGTCCGCCATCCGCGATTTGATCGCGTCGCGGACGATCTCGTGGTCGTCGCAGAGGACGACCCGCTTAGCGCTGCCGACCGCCGCGCTCAACTCCCCTGCCGGCCGATTTCCTTTTTTCAGGGCATCTCGATACTCATACAGAATATTAGGTAGCGTAAACCCGCCGTCTTCCTCTTGTCTGTTCTCGATCAGGGCGATCATCGTGCGTCCGACGGCCACGGCCGTCCCATTCAGGGTGTGGACCACCTGGGCAGCTTCGTTATCGGCAGGCCGATACCTACAATTGAGGCGTCGCGCCTGATAATCGGTCGTGTTCGAGCACGAGGTCAGCTCGCGGTAGCGCTCCTGGCTCGGAATCCACGCCTCGCAGTCGAACTTCTTCGCCGCCGGGGCGCCGAGATCGCCGGCGGCGACGTTGACCACGCGGTAGGGGATCTCCAGCGCGGTGAGGATGCGCTCCTCGATCGCCAGCAGCCGCTCGTGCTCGGCCGCCGATTCGGAGGGCTCGACGAACGAGAACATCTCGACCTTGTCGAACTGGTGGACGCGGAAGATGCCGCGGGTGTCGCGGCCGGCGGCGCCGGCCTCGCGGCGGAAGCAGGGCGAGAAGCCGGCGTAGCGCAGCGGCAGCCGACCGCCGTCGAGGATCTCGTCGGCGTGGAGGCCGGCGAGCGCGACCTCGGAGGTGCCGACGAGGAAGAGCTCGTCCTTCTCGATCTCGTAGATCTGGTCGCGGTCGCCGGGCAGGAAGCCGGTTCCGTAGAGAGCCTGCTCGCGGACCAGCACCGGCGGCACGACCGGCTCGTGGCCCTCGCCGCGGACGAGGTCGAGCGCGAAGCGGACCAGCGCCAGCTCGAGCAGGACCAGGTCGCCCTTGAGGTAGGCGAAGCGGGAGCCCGAGAGCTGCGCCGCGGACTCCATGTCGATCAGGCCCAGCTCGGTGCCGAGGTCGAGGTGGTCACGCGGCTCGAAGGCGAAGCTCGGCCGCTCGCCGACCTCGCGCACGACGACCGCGTCCTCCTCGGTCATCCCGTCGGGGGCGTCGGGGTCGGGCAGGTTGGGCAGCGCCGCGGCGAGGGCCTCGAGCTCGGCCTCGACCTTCTCCAGCTCCTCCTTGCCGGTCTCGATCCGCCGCTTCAGCTCGGCCACCTGCTCGATCGGCCCGGCCGCGTCCTCGCCGCGCTGTTTCGCCTCACCGATCTGCTTGGAGAGCGTCTTGCGCTCCGCCTGGGCGCCCTCGATCTCGGGCAGCAGCTCGCGGCGGCGGGCGTCGAGCGCGAGCAGCGCGTCGACCTGCTCGGCGGCCCCGCGGCGGGCGAGCGCCCGCTTGACCCGCTCGGCGTCGGAGCGGATCAGCTTCAGGTCGAGCATCGGGCTTCCCGGCTAGGGCGAGGAGTTGCGCCGGGACGGGGCGGTTCGCCGGCTTCGCTGCCGGAGTACTCGGCGACGAAGCGGGCCAGCGCCTCGGCCTCGTCGCCGACGACGATGTTCTGAGGCATGATCGCCCCGGAGAAGCCGCCGTTCTGAATCGCGAAGAGGGCATCGTCGTAGGTCTCGGTTCGCTGGTCGAGGTTCGGACCCTGCGTACGCATGCTGCGATTCCCGCTTCCCTGCGTGCCCGCGGCGCTCAGCGTGTGGCAGCCGCTGCAGTGGGTCGCGAACAGCTCCGCCCCTTCGTGATCGGGGCTGTTCTGGGAACCTCGACGCCCTCCTCGCCGAATCCGCAGGCGGCGAGGGCGAGCGCGGCCACCAGGGCCGCCGCTATGGCAAGTACAGGTCGCACGCGGCGCGCATCATATTGTCCAGCCGAGATGTCCGACGCCCGCTCAGACCGACCCCGCCGGCTTCCGCGCCGCGATGGGGATGCTGCCCACCGGCGTGACCGTCGTCGCCGCCGTCGGGCCCGGACGGCCCGGCCGGCGCGACGGCCAACGCGGTCTGCTCGCTCTCGATCGAGCCGATGCTGATGCTGGCCTGCCTCGACCGCGGCTCGCGCACCCTGCTCGCCGTGCAGGCAGCCAACCGCTTCGGCATCAGCGTCCTCCACGCCGGCCAGGAGCCGATCGCCCGCGCCTTCGCCACCAAGGCCCCGCCGGCCGACAAGTGGCAGGGCGTCCCCTGGTCCGACTACGACGGCGTCCCCATGATCGACGACGCCCTCACCTTCGTCGCCTGCGACCTCCGCGACGTGATCGCCGGCGGCGACCACGTGATCGTCACCGGCGAGGTCACCGCCCTGGAGACGAACGAGGGCAACCCGCTCGTCTTCCACGGCGGCGAGTACAGGCCGCTGGGCTGAGCCGGCCGCCTACGGCTGCTCCGGCGCCCCGATCAACGGCGTCTTGACCGGCGCGGCGACGCCGAGGTAGGCGACGATCTGGTAGCCGCCGGGGTTGGTCTGGATCGGCGCGTTCTTCCAGTTGTTGGTCGCCCAGACGTTGCCCGAGGGGTCGATCGAGATGCCGGTGGTGCGGGTCAGGCCGTTGAAGCCGTAGCCGGTCCCGGGCGGCGAGATCGAGGCCCCGACCTGGCGCTTGCCGGCCGGGCAGTTGCGCGGCCGCGTGCCGCAGAGGGCGGAGAGCCGGCGGCCGCCGAAGTTGCCGACCCAGACGTTGTCCTTGCCGTCGATCGCGACCCCCCAGGCGTTTTTGATCCCGCCGTTGCGGTAGGGGCTCGCTTTGGAGACGTTGCCGTTGCTCCCGATCAGGGTCATGCTGCCGCCTTTGCGCGGGCCGCGCTCGGGGTGGAACTGGCCGACGCAGGGGGCGACGATCCAGGTCGAGTTGGAGACCCAGACGTTGCCGCGGCTGTCGGTGGCGAGGCCCATCGGCCGGTGCAGGCCGCCGCCCTGGATGCGGTCGAGCACTTCGCCGTAGCGGCCGAGCTTGACCACGTTGGCGCTGCCGTTGCCGCCGACGTAGGCGTTGCCGGCGGCGTCGGTGGCGATCCCGAAGGGCCGGTAGAAGTCGAACCCGGGGCGGCGGAAATGGTCCCTGGGATAGTTGATCGCCCTCCCCGGGTCGCCGTCAGGGATCCGGGTGACGCTCTCGTTGCCGCAGTTGGCGACCCAGATGATTGTTGTGGACATCGGCGACCGTCGACTGCGGCCAGAAGATGTCGCCGACTTCCCAGCCGCCCTTGTAGGTCTTGAGCACTTCGCCCGCTTCGTTTTCGGTCGTGCCGGTCCGTCGCAGGTCCGGCGAGAGCGCGGTGCCGTCGGCTTCGTACTCGGAGACACTGTTGTGCGGCGGTTCCTCGTCGCAGCCTTTGCCGGCGAAGCCGAAGTTGCCGATCCAGACGTGGTCGCGCTTGTCGATCCCGATCCCGTAGCCGACCCCGCTGGCGCCGCCGCTCCTGTATGGCGAGCCGGGGTAGGTGCGGCCGGTCGGGGTGAAGCGGATCAGCTCGCGGCCGAAGCAGGCGGGTTTGCTGCGGTCGCGGCTGTAGACGTAGTTGTTGCCGACCCAGATGCTGCCGCGCCGGTCGATCGCGAAGGCGCCGGGGCCGTTCAGCGCGCGCGGGCTGCCTTCGAAGCGCAGGGCGAGGGTCCAGGCGTCGAGCTTGCGGCGCGCCGGCAGCGAGGGCGGGAAGAGGTTGCGGGCGCGCTGCGCGAGCCAGAGCAGGGCGCCCGTGTTGTGCCACGGGTAGCGGGCGAGGGCCACGGCGGCCTCGAGCGTGTCGCCGGACGGCGCGGCGCCGGGGACCGAGGCGAGCTTCAACAGGTTGGCGCAGCGGCGACCCTGCGCGCGGCAGGCGCCGAGCAGGTTGGCGAGCGAGCCGACCGTGCGCAGGGTCGTGGTCGAGTTGCCGTTGGGGAAGGTCTTGAGGACGGGGCTGAGCCGGCCGCTGCGCGGGATGGCCAGGTTGCGGGTCATCGCCGCCGCGTTGCGCAGGCCCGGGTTCTTGCCGGTGACGCGGCCGCCCTTGATGAACTGGGCCATCGCGTAGCCCATCGCCACCGTGGTGCGCTCGTTCAGCGTCGCCCGCGGAGGGACCGGCCCGGCGCCGAGCGCGGCGGCGAGCCGGTAGGAGCTGCCGGGCACCGGGAAGCCCGCTTCCGCGCCGCCCCCCGGCCGGGTGGCGAGCACGTACTTGACGGTGCGCCTGGCGGCGGGCCGGTAGCGCAGCGCGAAGGCGCCGCCGCGCCGGCTGCGCGTGCGCCCGAGCAGGGCCGGCTGCGAGCCGCCCGGCTGGGCGGCGAACAGGGCGACGTTCATCCCCGCGATGGGCACGCTGCCGCGCAGCATGCGCTGCTTCGCGGCCGGGGCCACAGACGGCACGAGGACGGCGATCAGAGCGAGGGCGGCCGTCAGCATGGCGACGGCCCGGGCGCGGCGTGCGAGCAAGGCGTTCTCCTTCGGAGTTCGAGGCTCCGGCGGGCCGACGACCCCTCCCGGCCACCCACTCAGACGACCTCGCGCAGCAGCTCGCGCAGGCGCCGGGAGACCATCGTGCGGAGCCGCCTGTCCGCGATCCGGTCGCTCCAGCGGGTGAGCTCGCGGCGGTCGAAGTCGGCGGGCAGCGAGAGCTCGGGCAGGTACGCCCGACTGCCGGCTGCGGCGCGGACGTAGACGAGGTCGAAGAGCGCCTTCTCCGGCTGCGCCAGGTATCCGCTGCGGTCGCTGCCCTCGAAGCCCCCGAAGAGCGCGGGGGCGAGCTGGTGGACGACGTAGACGCCGAGGCCGGTCACGATCCGCCGCGGCCGACCGAGCGAGACGAGCGAGATCTGTCGGGGAAGCTGCTCGATCATCCCGTGGTCGGCGAGCGCCGAGAAGAGCGAGACGTAGGAGGGAAGCGGAGCGGTGAGGTACGGGGCGGCCACCCGTGGCTCGATCTCGGAGTCCAGCGTCCAGAGCCCGCGCTGGACGCGCCGGGTCAGGCCGGCCTCCTCCAGCCTCCCGAGCCTGCGGCTGGCGCTCGTCTGCTCGTCGCGCCAGAGCGCCGCCGCCTCACGGGTGGTGAAGATCGGGCGACCGAGCTGCCGCAGATCCGCGTAGGCCTCGGCCGACTTCATCGCGCCGCCTCGAGGCGATCGGCGACGAAGGTCTGGATCTGCTCCCAGGCTCCGGCGGAGGCGATCAGTTCGGCTGCGCCGGGCTCGAGGAAAGGCAGCACCTGATCGCGAAAGGCGGCGAAGTCCTGCTCCAGGGCGCGCTCGGCGGCGCGTTCGAGCAGGGCGGCGTCGAGCGCGCCGCGCGCCGGCGTCCGCTGGCGCAACAGCCTGCTCGAGGTCGAAGACATCGCGCGCCTGGGTCTGAGCGCGACCGGCCAGCGCCGCGACCTTCTGCGCGGTCGCCGTCGCCGCGTCGTAGTGCTGAACGCTCGGCGGCCGCAGCGCGTAGGGCTCGACGACCGCATCGGGCAGCGAGTCGAGGGTGTAGGAGCCGCCCCCGTCGCGGTTGCTGAACTCGACCTTGCTGCGCACCGGCGCGGCGACTCCGGGCGCCTGGAGACCGACCTTCCAGCGGTGGGTGGTCTCGGTCTGCTTGGCGCTGGTGTGCTCGACGAGGGTCAGATCGCCGATCGCGAGCAGGCTGCTCAGCGCCGGTGAGCGCAGGGCCGCATCTACCTGGTCCTCGAAGCTCCTCGGGACCGGGCGGACCAGATCGAGGTCGATGTCCTCGGAGTAGCGCTCACTGCCGAAGAAATAGCGCAGATTGGCGCCGCCCTTGAGGACGTAACGAGCCGGGTCCAGGCGGCTGCCGAGCACCGCCAGGAAGGCGATGTGAAAGAACTCGATGACCTGCACTCTGCCAAAGTCCATGCGTCAAGACTACAAGTAAATCGCAGTTTTTGCCACTAAATAGCTGTCTTACACAGGACGCCCCTTGCGACCGTGCGCCTGCGACGCTCGCGCTGACAGAATCGCCCCGTGGACACGGCAATCCTCTGGCGCGTAGCCCTGGTGCAGGTGGTCGCGGTGGCGCTGCTCTCGCTCCTGCTCGGCCTGATCCTCTCCCACGGCTTCTTCGAGACCTGGGGTTGGCTCACCGGCCCCCTCGCCTGGCTCGCCTGCGCCTGGCTCACCGCCCGCATAGTCGGCCTCCCCGAGCCCCCGGTCCTGCTCCGAGGGATCCTCGCCGGCATCCCCAGCCTCCTCTTCGTCCTCCTCGGCCTGCACTGGCTCGGCGCCCTGGCGGCCGTGGCGATCTTCGCCGTCGCCTGCGCGTACATGCCGCGGCCGGCGGCCGGCTCTGTGCGCGGTTCCTGACCCGTCGCTCATGCATCTCGGCCGTGCGCCGATGTGAGGATGCATGGCAGACGTCGCCGGATTAGGAGGGCGAGCAGCGGGGCAGCACGCGCGCGGGCAGGCCCGTGCCCTGGCGACGCGGATGCTCGTGACGATCGGCCTGCTGTTGCTGCTCCTGCTCGGCGCGGGCCCGGTGCTCGGGCTGCGAGGCCCGGCGTTGATCGGGATCGAGCTGGTGGCGATCGCCGGGATGGTCGTCGCCAACCGCGCCTACTCGCCCCGCTTCGGCCGCTGGCTGCGGGGCGCCGAAGGCGAGGAGAGCGTCGGCAACGTGCTGGAGGGCCTCGAGGCCCAGGGATGGCACGCGATCCATGGTCTCTCGCTCGGGCGCGGCGACGTCGACCACGTCGCAATCGGACCGGGTGGGATCTTCGCGATCGAGACCAAGAGCCACCGCGGCCGGATCCCGATCGACCGGATCAACCCGCGCTGGCTCAAGCAGGCCTACGCCGAGCGCAAGCTGCTCGAGGGCATCACGAGCATGCAAGTCGAGGCGCTGCTCGTCTTCAGCAACGCCTACATCGTCGGCTCCGTCCCCGCCCGCCGCCAAGGCGTGACCATCCTCCCCGCCCGAATGCTCACCGGCTTCCTAGAACGCCGCCGCCCGACCATGTCAGCCGCAGAGGCCCGCGAACTGGCCGAGCGCCTGGCAAGCGCGGTCAGCTAGCCCGGATCGTTCACCAGGCGCCTGCGAGTAACGGCAGCGCGCGGAACAGAGGTGTGTGCACCTGAGCGCGGTCGGCTATTGCCGTGGGAGCTCGCGACGAGGGCTCGCGCAGGACCGGGTGATGCTCTTTTCGCCCAGGCTGAGGCCGGGACCGCGACAGAAGTTCGACTGAGAGGGAGAGGCGCGGTTCTGCGGAACCGCCCCCGCGGGTCAGCCGGCCGGCGCCGGCAGCTCGCGCAGCCGCGCGAAGGCGGCAGCGAGCTCTTCGGCCCAAGGCCACCGGCGCTCCAGTCGCAGGGTGGCGCGGCGGGCGTGAAAGCCAAGCCGCCCGGCGGTGTGCAGGGCGCGGTAGCGCAGCCGCTTGGGCTCGAAGCCCGACAGCTCGCCGCGCAGAACCAGGGTGTCGGTCAGGGCGAGGAGCAACTGGGCGATCAGCACCAGCTCCATCCAGACAGCGTTCATCTGGAAGTCGCCGAAGGGGAGCAGCTCCAGGCCTATCTGCTTGGCGCAGCGGATGCGGTCCTCACAGCGAGCCCGGGCGCGATGCTCGCGCTCCAGATCGGCGGCCTCGCCTTCGCGGTCGGTGAGGATCGCCTGGAAGCGGTGGCCGTCTGCATCGGTGAAGGAGAGCTGGGCGCCCGGGTGCGGGCGCTCGCGGCGCACGATCAGCCGCGAGCCCTGCGGCCAGCCGGAGAGGTCGATCAGGTCGGTGGCCTCGGCAACCTCGCCGTTGTCGCGCGGGCTGCCATCCTGGGCAAGGGCGGAAACCCAACGCCCATCGGGAATCCGGGCGATCGCCTTACGCACGGGCTCGGTCAGGTCGAAGCCGACCGAGAAGCGGATTCGCCCCTCCCGCGCCCAGTCCAGCAGTCCGTGCGTGGCGCCGGCAGAGTCGAAGCGCAGGACGATCTCCGTCTCGGCGGCGTGCTCTGCGGGCAGCTGCTCGAGCGCCTCCTCGGCGACCTCGATCTGGTCGGCCACCGTGTTGGCGCCGGCGTTGCCGGGGCGCAGCAGGCCCGCCAGCGGCTCCCCGCCGCAGGGATCACCGGGGCGGTCGAGGAAGGCGAGCATCGGGTGGAAGCCGAAGCCTTTCTTGAACGTCGGGGCGGCGCCTTCCTTCTCGGAGCTCGCTTCGATCAGTGTCGGGTCGAGGTCGACGAACAGCGGGCCCTCGGGCTCCGCGCCGGCCTCCCAGGCGCGCTCGCGCGCCGCCCGGCGGGAGCCGCGAAGGACGCCCATCAGCTCTGGATCGCGGGCGATCGCCTCTACGGTGCGCCAGGCGGTCGCATCGGAGGCGACCGCGCCGAAGAGCGGCTCTTGGTCGCGAACGGCGCGCAGGTCGGAGAGATGGGAGCCACCAGAGGCGAGCATCACAGCGAGGTCGCGGATAACCCGGCCGGGGTCGTGGGCGCCGCGGCGCTCGCGCATCGGCGCCAGGCCCCTCGAGAGCGCATCCGTCAGCCCGATCCGGTCCGCGGTCCCAGCGAGCAGCGCCGCGCCTGCGTGGGAGACGACGCCCTCTCCGTCCGCCGTGACTTCTACGGTGAATTCGCGGCCATTGCGCTGCACCTTCATGGTGATCCTCCTGAACGGTATTTGCGAGCTTTGACACCCGCAGAATTTCGCTTCAGGCGGACGAAACCGCGCCCCGGATGACCCGGGGCGCGGTTTCTTCATGAAGGATCTGGGCTAGGCGACGCGCTCGGCCGGAGGCTTTCGGTTTGAAAGGACGACAGGGTCAAGGCTCGGGATCGTCGGAATGGGCCAGGCGTTCGAGGCTGGCGGCGAACTCGCGTAGGTCATCGAGATGTGCCAGCGAGGCGAACACGGAGCGATCGTCGATCTCCATGTACAGATGCACTATGAGATTGCGCTGCTTCGCCGCGTCGGAGAGGCGCTGCGCGAGCTCGCTTGGGACGACTTCCTTTTCCCCAAGGATCTTGAAGACATCGGCGTAGTCCGCCGGAGGTCTTGCCGATTGCTCGGTGACGAGCTGGGTGCCGAGGTCGATGCAGATCTGAACGGCGACCTGCAGCCAGCGCTCCGTCGCGGCGCGCTGCTGCTCATCGGCGAGATAGGCCTCCTCGCCGGCCTGACGCACCTCGTCGAGACGCTCGATCAGCTCCTCCAGCCTCTGCACTCGAGCTTCCACCCGGCTAACGTTCGACCAAATCGCCCTTCCTCCATCCGCCGCCGCACCCCGCGCCCCAGCTCGGCGCGCAGCGGCGCAGTGTCGAGGTAGTCCAAGATCGCCCGAGTCTCCAGCCGCACTCGCTCGTCGTGGTCCCGCTCAACCAGGCGCTTGCCGTCGCGGACGGCGCGATGGCACATCAGCGGCGGAGCGTGATTGAGCATGACGATGTCGATCTCGTCGGTACCCAAGACCTGTCCGGCGTCCTGGGCGAGCCTCAGCTGAAGGTCGAGACGCCCACGAGGATCAAGGGTCGGGTCATGCCAAATCGCGATATCCACATCCGAGAGTGGACCCGGCGTTCCCCGTGCCTGCGATCCGATCAACATCCCAGCGACCACGCCCTCCTTGTCGAGCGCACCCCCGAGCCGCTCCAGAGCGGCATCGTCGATCGGTGGAACCCGTGATCTCTCGTCTATGACGACCATCCCTCACATCGTCCCCGATCAACCGGACCGAGTCCAGCCTGGCTACGTCTCTACTGCTGCGTCGGGCGGTCGTCGTCCTGACCGCCCCCTGCCTCAAGATCCTCGATCTTCAGACCCTCGCTCGCAAGCAACTCACGATCAAGTCGCCGAACGTCGGCCATCGTCGCGCCCTCGGGCAGCAGATACCCGTCCGGCAATCTCGTCTCCCCAACGTCATAGCCGGCCTCAGCCTTCGCGGCCAACTCGTCAACCAACTCGTCCGTGATCAGTCTGCCGCTAGCGGTTTTGCCGTGATCTTTCATTGGCTATTCCGGCTACGCCGGAAGGCGCTCCAAAAGAGACGCGAGAGAGACCTGCGGCTGAGGGTCGTCCCGCTCGCTGCGGACCTGCTTGAGCAAGTCGCCGATCTGTGCCTCTCGGCCGTTGCCTTCGTCGTCTGCCCGAGCGTGCGCGAGCGTCGTAAGCGCGAGGTCGTACTCGCCGGCGTCGATTGCGACCTCGGCGACGGCGAGCTGCGCGTCTGGACCGGACCACTGGCTTTCGCCTCTCTGGTCCGACAGATGGATGGAGCGCGTGAGGAATCCGAGAGCGAGATCGTTGAGGCCCAGGCGATTCATCGCCGAGCCGAGGTTCCAGGGATAGGCAGGCTCGCCCGCATCAAGGCGCATCGCTTGGCCGTAGAGAGCAAGAACGCGGTCGAGCTTGCCCTCGGAGAGGAAGCGGTCAACGGCATCCGCGTCCGGCCACTCGCCGGGTCCGAAGGCATCGCTGAGCAGCGCGTCGGCGTCGCCAACAAGCGCCGCAGCCTTATCCACGGCTTCGTGGTCAGCGCCCTCGGGCTTACGTGTATTGGCTTCATTGGTCATCGGTCAACTCTTTCCACCAAGACTGCCAGCGCTTGGCTCGCTCTGTGACGCACTCCCAAGACTTCCTCGCCAGCCTGGACAAGATCGCAGACACGAAGCCGCTCCCCGGTCGTCGGGTCGGCGCCGGCCAGGTCGGTCCAATTGCGAGGTCGCCTGGGCACCGGCCGAGTGTTTCAGCGATGTGAGACGGAGTGTGGGTCGTCGAAGATGCGACCATCGAGCACATGACGATCCAGCGATTGGAACACGTCGGCATCGTGGTCAACGACCTTCCGGCCGCAATCGATTTCTTCGTCGAGCTGGGACTGGAGCCGGGAGGCACGGCCCAGGTCGAGGGCAGCTGGGTTGACCGCATCATCGCGCTCGACGGAACCAAGGCGGAGCTCGCGATGCTGCGAACCCCGGACGGCCAAGGAGAACTCGAGCTGGTGAAGTTCCACTCACCGCCGACCCAGGGCGGCGAACCGCGCGCCCCCTCGAACACCCCGGGCATCCGCCATCTCTCCTTCCTCGTCGAGGACATCGACGCCATGGTCGCCGGCCTACAAGCCCGCGGCGGCGAGCTCGTCGGCGAGCTGGTGCAATACGAGAACAGCTACCGCCTCTGCTACGTCCGCGGTCCCGAGGGCATCATCGTCGAGCTGGCAGAGAAGATCGGCTGACGGGTCCGCCCCGACCCCGACCAACCGAGCGATTCGCTCGGGAACCCCGCGCGATCTCTACACGAACTACCTCATCCAATGCTGGCTCTGAGCACTTCTGACTCTGCCCCAGGCGCCGATGCAATCCGCCAAGGCTCACAGGCAACTAGGTTCAGTGAATAGGTGACGCCATCGACACCATTTGGCACCCCCTCGGGGAAGGACGCCCTAACTAACCGCGGGAAGCCTTCACTGACTCGGTAAAGCTCTTCGGCTACCACCCTCAGGGCCCTATTCGAGTGCCTGCCCTCAGCCGGCGTGTAGCCATATTGTCCAAGACGCTCGTCGAATTTATGGACTAGCGCCGAATCCCCAGCGAGGCCTGCCCGGATTCGATCCACACTGGCTTTGAGGCTGTTTTGACCGATCGGGTCATCGGTGACCCGAAGGCTGAACAGGTACAGCTTGCCCGCCTCGGGGTCATCCAGCTGATCCAGATTCGTGATCTGATGCTTAGCGGCTCCGTCCGTTCTCACCCGGGTTGACTTGACCTCAACCGAGGCGGCGGGCCACTTAAAATCATGGCGATCCTTGGCCGGACCGCTCCAGCTAGCTAGAACGTCGGCGGTTATCGGCTTCATCCAGTACTCCAAGAACCAGAGCTCGCCAAAAAGTCCGACAGCCATATCCACGGATAGGTCGTCGGGGAGATTTCCCCAGAACCAACGCCACCGCTCTAGGATCGACTCAAGCGTGGGCATGATGTTGAGTCGATCCGCGGCGAGAGCATCGCAAATCTCGGTGGCAAGGCCCGAGAAGTTCTCATTCATTGAAGCGTCTCGACAGGAGACGTCCACGTAGAGATGTGCGGGTCGATGACCCACTTGGAGTTCATCGACGACCACCTCCAGACCACGCGTGCCAGCCCACTTGGGAGACTTTTGGTCGTCGTCCACCTCGATCAGCACATGCCGAAGTCCTCGATCGTCGAGGGCGAGCAACACGCCCGACTCCTCAAGTCCCGGAGCCTCCACTCCCCCCATCTGCCCGGAAGCGGACGGGGTCTCGATCGTGGGCCAGATCGTGGCCACCGTTCTTACGGTCATTCGTCTTCATTCCCCGAGCCGGCCATCACGTACTCGATCGTGGCGGCGCTCTGTGAAGGGGGGAAGGCCAAGGCCACGCCGATGACCGTTTGCCCGACGGCGGGATCCTCAAATAGGTTGAGTCGTTTGGCCGCGGAGGCCTCGGCCTTCGAGTATCTGCTGATCGGGTAGAGGACCAAAAGTCCTTCGTCTTGGTCACGCTGTGCCAGAAGGGCATCGCGAATCCGCTCGAACTCCTTATCCGCGAACCTCTGCCGGGCGGCAAGGATCTGCTCCTTGGAGAGCCCGATCTCCTCGTCTCCTTGGCGGATCGGGCCATCGGGACGCGCCGGGCTGGTCAGCACGCCGATGGAAGTCGGATCGTCCTTCAGGCGGGAACGGGAGATCGCGTTGACATCGCCTCCGTCTTGGATCCCCAAGTCAACACCTCCAAGCTCATCGACCATGCTGCGCTGTCCGGCGATCGCCACCTGCCAATTCCGCAACTCGTCTTCTTCGACCTGCCGCTCGATGTATTTCGCAGCGGCTTCAGCATCAAAAGACGTACGACTTTGAACGGTCGAGTATCTGCCAAGAAACTCATATATTCGCTCCCATTGGACCTCCTTCCAGATCGGAATGCCCTCCGAATCGTCGCCGACTGGGCCAAGCCCTCCAATCAGATCCTGCGCGGCCTCAAGGTTCTTGGTCAGCCAATCAACGTCCTGCAACCTGAACCGCGAAGTCTGAATCATTCGACCCTCGTAGGAGAGCATCTTCATCCTTCCTGCGCCCATCTTGTTCTGGGCGGTGACCATCATCGCGGGGTGCGATCTGATGCGATATCCCGCCTCCACCGGCGTGAGCTCATCCCGTTCTGCTTGGAGGATTTGCATCCGCAGCTCCTCCTCGCGGAGCGCCAGATCGCGAAACCAACTCGCGAGCGACTCGGTGGTCCACAGGCGGGTCAGATCAACGTAGGACTCCCTATACCCGAACCATCTGGCCATCTGCATCAGGGTGTCGTAGTAGGGGGTGGGCCGCATGTAGTAGGACACCAAGAGGCCCTCAATGGTCACTCCGCGTGAAAGGCGATTGCCACCGATCAGGACGGCCTTTAGGTTCGGATTCTCCTCGTAGTCGAGAGAGTCCTCGGAGCGGGAATTGAGTGCAAGGACAGGAACGCCGTCCTTCAGCAACCGATCGATGTGTCCCTCGATCTCATCGAACGGGACCTCCCGCATCGGATCGATGCGTCTCGTAACTGGGAGAAACTCACTCTCCCATCGATTGACGATGCTCTCTCGAAATGGGCCGTCTTTGTCATAACGCCATTCGTTCCGGAACTCCCGAACGAAATCCGCGATCCTGGGAGCGAGTTCGTTCTGGATCCTAGTCTGCTGATGAACGTGAATCAGCATCGTCGATGGCTGATCCTCGCCATCGCGTGCCATTCGGGCGCCGGTGGCCAAAAGCCAGTCCTTGAACGCCAGTTCAAGGGTCTCCGGAACGGAGGGGGTGAAGTCCGCAACCCTTACTCCGGCCGGAGTAACGGATCCGATCTGGCTGGGTGGAATGAAGCGAATTACATCGAGACCTTCGACCGCCTCGTCATCGGCATCCTCAAGAGCATCACGACCAAAGAGCCGCGTCGCACCCACGTATCCGGGCCTCGGGAACAGCGTGAGAAGAAAATCTTTCGGAAAGAGATCCTCGTAGACCTCAACATCTTCGGCATCGTGATCGATGAGAACGTTTGCGAAGGCAGTCGCCGTATACCCGACATATGCGACACGCTGAAACTGAGCCAAGAGCTTCCGAATGAGGCGATTGGTCTCTGATGGATTGGTCTCTTCCTCCAAGTCGACCGAGGCGTCGTCTTCATCGACCAGCTCGTCCAAGGGCTGCTCTCGATTCCCTCCCGTGTTGATTGAGGCCTGGTCAGCCTCGTCGTCAATCACAAGTACCGGAAGGTGTGCGGGGGGATTCGCGTCCTCGATGAACTCAATTAGTTTGTCGAGAACAGTGTGCCACTTCTTCACGATAAAGATCACCTTCTCGTTTCCTTGAAGGATGCTTGAATCGCTCGTGCCGGGATCGAAATCTCCGTCGATATCCGCGGTCGTGGGGTTATTCCACCGTTTGCCGGCCTCGGGCAAGCCGACCCCCGGATGGGCATCTTGGAGCCCCAACTCCCGCTCCAAACGCCTCTGCGTTTGCTGTCGCAGAACATTCTGCACTCCCGACAGCACGATGATCACCTGATATCCAACATCAGCAGCCTTCGCGATCAGGGCACTGAAGTTCTCGGTCTTGCCACTCTGGACGTGGCCGATAACGAGCCCCCTAGTGTTGAAGGCCCTGGGGCCACTACCTCGAGGATCCTCGAGGTAGGAGAGGACTCGGTCGCTGTCATCGTCAGTCGCCTCTACAGCACTGGGACTTCTCCCGACCGAATCGATTAAGTACTTGCGCTGCCGTGGCCAATAGAAGCCGTCAGCTGGGTCCCAATCATTGAACCAAGCCTTGGTACCCCCCTTTGCGGGTACCCCTCGCACACGATGGATCTGCTGGGTTGCGCTTGCCTCGTGGAGGACCCGCACCTCGTTCCTCATATTCTCTGGCACGAGACTCTCGAGGCACTCATCAAAGGTGCCGAGTTCGCCATCCACCGCCGTGTTGACGACCCGTAAATGACTCTCTGCAGTCTTCTTACCAGCCAAGTTGTCTCGCCACCCTTGGGGTCTCCCGCTTCAAGGCGCCCACAATCCGCCTGAGGGCGACGGTCTCCTCCGCCACCGCTGCAGCGTTTTCGAGAGCCTCACGCTGCATGACTCCCACATCGACCGAACCAGGATGGTCCCTAGATGCGCTTTTGGACCCATCTAGACGCGCCGAGCCAGCGGAGGCGGCCCCCTTGCCTCGCCCACTGCTACTCGGCTTCTTGGGAGCGTCCGGCCTGGCGTCATAGGCGTCACGCGCTTGACGGGCAGCGCCGGAAACAGCCTCCTCAATCTGGCTTCTTAACTCGCTCGGCAATTTCACCCGCATCTTTGGGACGTTGATTCCAAAGGCCCCATCCAACTCTGGGTTGAAGAGAAGGGCAATTCTCGAGAGCTTGGTGTGCTCATCGATCGTCCGTATTCTTGACCAGCCGCCGCTCTGAATGAGTCGATTGGCCCTGTAGATATAGAGGCCTTGCTGATGGTTCCAATTGGCTGGACCCGATTGATGCCGCCATGCAGCCTCAGAGCTGAAACCTGCTTTCGGGGGCAGGATGTAAGGGGCCATCTTGACGATGCCTGAGCCAGCTGGCGTGCTCAGCTCAAATTCCGTGGGTTTAAGAGCCTCGGTCGCCTTCTCATCTCGAGCGAACGGGTCCCACGCCTCTACGGCGGTCCCATTGAGCGTGATACGAAGCTTTTTCCGCGGAACCTCGCCGGCCAAGAAGCGATGAAACACCATTGCGAGATGCTCCTCAATCCGCTCCGCCAGCTCAAGGAGGTGTTTCTTGGCCCATCCTCCGGAGGGATCTGCATAGGTAAGTATGCGGTCCAGATCCTCCCAGAGGATCACCGTACCGCGATGCGAGAGCAGCGGTTCAGTCACCGCCTCAGGACGTTCCCCGGAGCGGAGGATAAGGACATCCCAAGTATTCGTTTCTTCGACATAGTCGAGGCCGAGCTGACGCACCTCCATGCGTGCCTTGCTCTTCGAAGTCCGGCTTGCAACGGTCAGGCGACGGCACTGCGACATCGAGGCCGTCTTCAAGCCGAGACCAAATTTGCCCAGATCGTCATTTTCATAGGTCCGCGCCGCGCCATACCTCATCGCCTCGGTGATCGCCGCTGCATCCATTCCCCGGCCGTCATCGGCGATCCGGATCCACGACTCCTGGCCATCGAAGTGAACCGATATATCGACTCGATGCGCGCCGGCCGCAATGCTGTTGTCAACTAGGTCTGCGACGGCCTCTGCGACTTGATATCCGAGGTCACGAAGCGAATTGATGAGCCGATGCGCAGCGGGCAGTACCTCGGCGGTCTTTCGGGCTTTTGCCATTTTGCGAGCCTAGGTTTGGGATATCAGGACGGGCGATGAGTTAGGTCGGCTGCTATCGCTTCCGGAGCCTCCGTTGAGACTTCTCCGGCGGGCGGAGCATTTGCCAAAGCAACTAGGACTCGGTCGAGGAGATCGGGGTGATCTGCCATTTCATGTTCCAATATCTCGACGATAACGGGCCACTGATCACCCAGCACAACTCGCCGCTCGGGATTCACACCATCCGAACCGTCGGGAACTGTGCCACTCACCAAACGAACACGCTGGCGGTAAGTGCTCTGTGCATGACTGACCACGGCAGCGATCAACACCCGAAGCTGCGGACGAAGCGTGTCCGGAATCGCGACACTCATCTTGGCGACATTAGTCCGGAACGCATCATCCGCCCCCTCGGGAATATCGAGTGCAAGTCGGGCGAGCTTGCTGTGCTCATCTAAGGTGCGAAGCCGATTCCACCCCCCGCTCTGAATCAAGCGATCGTGTCGATATATATAGAGGCCCTGCTGGCGATTCCAGCGATTTGGACCTCCAGCGAGTTCGTGAGCCTCCTGGCTGGTGAAGTGGTGTTGGGCGGGAAGCACGAAGGGCTTGACCGAAACCCTGTGCACCTCCCCGTTGTGCTCTAGGTCAAGACGCTGAATTGGCAGGGCCTGGGTGAGGGGCTCGGATTTTGAGAACGGATCCCAAGCCTTGACTGATTTCTCATTCAGCAGGATCCGAAGCTTTCGTGGACCAGACCGTCTTGAAAGAAACCGATGAAAGACCATGCCGAGCTGAAGTCGGAGTTCGTCTGCAACCGAATTCAGCTTCCGGCGGGCCGCATCGCCGTCGGGCCGCCGGTTGCCGAGAATCCGATCGAGTTTCTCCCACATGATCACGGTCCCCACCCGGTGCTCGAGCGGCTCAATCAGCTCATCTCTGCAATCAAGAACTGCTGGGCGCTCCAAGAGCCAGGCGTCACGATCACTGACGTCGTCTAGGTCCCAGCGCCTTACGCGGATTCTCCCCTTGGTGGTTGATCGGGTTGCCACCGTGAGCGATCTGCACTGCGAAAGTGAGGCGGTCTTCAGGCCGAGGCCGAAATAACCGAGGTCATCTCCAAAATAGGATCTGCTGGAGCCGTATCGCATAGCCTCCTCGAGACGCCTCTCGCTCATGCCCTTGCCATTATCGGCAATGCGCAGGTAGGCACCCGGCCAATTCACGCCGGTATCTACGTGTACCTCCTCGGCACCTGCATCAATGCTGTTGTCGATCAGGTCTGCAACAGCGGACGGAAGGTCGTATCCGACATCCCGCAGGGAATGCATCAGTCGCCTCGCCGACGGGATCATCTCTCGTTGATGCACATTGCCTCCTCGCTCGCCTCAACGGTCGTAACCGTTGCCCCTCCCGATCCCGCCGCGCAGTTGCTCTGCAAGGGACAGGCACCGCAATTGGGATTGGAACTCTTACAGACCAGTGCCCCCAGATCCAACAGCGCGTAGTTGAACGCTGCGTCAGGGCCATCCTCTCCCGAAAGTCCGTAGAGATCAAGCCGTAGCTGCCAGCGGCGAGTGTTCTCGCGTCCCATCAGTCGTCCCACGATTCGACTCGTGTTCGCGTCGATCAGCGTCGCTCGACGCCCAAACCCAAAACAAAGAACCGCCTGCGAAACGTAATCCCCCACACCGGGGAGCATTCTCAGCTCGAGGTCTGAGTCAGGTACCTGCCCATCAAGTTCATCAACCAGTGCGCTTGCCACCTTGATCAGATTCTCGGCCCGCCAGTGCAGCCCAAGCGATTTCATCGCTTCCAAGGCATTATCCGCCTTTAGCACCATGTGCTCGGGAGTGGGCGCAATCTTCAAGAAGTGCCTTAAAGACCGGGGCGACCTGATCCGCACGGGTGCGGTGTAGACACATCTCTGCCATCAGTACGTGCCATGGGTCAAGGTCAGAACTCCGCCAAGGAAAGGACCTGCATTGCGTCTATGCCAGCGAAGAAGGTCGCTACGAATGCCAGTGGAGGCCCGGGGGGCAGATCTGTTTGGTTCTTCAAGGTCGCGATGATTGCCTTGCCGATGCTCTCCGCCATCATCGGTGGCACTGCGTTCCCTATCTGGCGGTAGCGGTGGCTCGGTGCGCCGGCAAACCGGACATGATCAGGAAAGGTCTGCAGGCGAGCCGCCTCCCTTATGGAGAGCGTCCGGTGTTGCTCTGGATGGATATACCAGTAGCCATCCTTGGCAAGGTGGGCGGTGATGGTCCGGCTCAGCTCGTCCCAGGCGAGACGCTTGTACTTGTCGGTGAAGATGTCGCTTCGGTAGCGCCGAAGACGCCGTGGCAGATCCGCATACGTCTGACCCTGCTCGAGCTCTCCGTATGCTTCCCAGTCGTCGTGCCTAACGGCGCGCGTGATGTGATCGTGAATCACGGTCCTTGACGCTGGCGGTAATCCGGTCCTCATGCGCTTTTGAAACGGAGTCAGTGGTTGACGCGCTCGGTAGCGCAGCTCCTCGTGCCGTTGCCCTCCGGGCACCACCGGAAGATCACCGATTGCGTCTCGAAGCGTGGTGCGCTTGCGCCTCGGCTCGGGCCATCGAAATGCTCTGACATCCCGGTTCGCGACGATGAACAGCCTGGCCCGATGCTGTGGGACGCCATGCTCAAAGCAATTGATCACCCGAGCGGTCACGGAGTAACCGAGGTCCCTGAACGACTCGAAGAAAGCCGATAAGGACAGCCCCTTCGTCCCAAACAGGCAACTCTGGGACGTTCTCAACCAGCACAACGCGAGGATTGAGACGAGCAACCACGTCCATGAAGCTCCTCCACAACGACGCCCTGTGGTCATCAACGCCACGGGCGCCGGCTCGGACCAGATCCCGAAGCTTCGACTGGCCAGCGCGCGAGAAAGGCTGACAGGGGACGCCGCCGGCCAGCAGGTTAACGCCCTCGATGCCCCACCCCTCAAGGTGCTCGAGGAAATCCGCCGGGTCCGATAGGTCGCCCGTGTAGCCCATGCCCCCCACGCTCGCAGTATGGGTTTCGACAGCTCTCTCATCACTGTCGGCACCCGCTATGACTGAGAATCCAGCCTGCTTGAGTCCCAAGCTGAGTCCGCCCGCCCCGCAGAACAGATCTATAGCGGTAGGCCCTCTAAGCCCCTTGCGCCACCGACGGACTGCCGCGAGGTCCTTTGGATCTGGAGAATCCGGGCTGGGGGGGAGTCGCAGCAGCGACCCTCTGTGACTGGGTACCGCGGTGCGGCTAGCGGATCTTTTTGTCTTCTGCTTTGCGGACACAGGGAAACGTCACAATAGTCGGGAGATCGGACTCACAGACTCCCTTCGAAACTCGAATTCGCGCATCTAGCGGCCGTCCACTCCCCAACACAGAAGTACCTATTCGATGATGGATCTCACGACCACGAAACTCCCTCCCCACCGGGTGCCTATATCGCGCCAGCATCGTCTCAACTCGATGGCCGGCGATCTCAGCTAGATCGGCATCGTTGACGCCAGCGGCGCGGCGGTGGGTGACGTAGCTGTGGCGGCACTCGTGGGGGCGGATGCCTAGGCCGGAGGCTTTCTGGGCGGGCTGCCAGAGGTCGCGGTAGAAGGTGCGCTCGCGCCAGAGGCGGCCGCGGGGGGTTGGGAAGAGGAGCTGGCAGTAGGGGCCGTTGAGGTTGATCTGGGCTTCGAGCATCCAGGCGAGGGTCGCGGGGGACCGGGACGACGCGGCCGGCGTCGGGCTCGCCGTGGCCAGTCTTCGTTCCTCGAGTATCCGCCCTCGTGGGGCGGCGCGGCGGACTTGGAGGGTCTCGCCGTGGAAGTCCTCGCGACAGTACCCCCCAGCCTCAAGCCGCAGTCGGTGAGGCGGCCGGCAATGGCCGGCACTCCCCCAATGCGCCCGACGAGAATCGAACTCGCGACCTTCGGCTTGAAAGACCGACGCTCTTTGGACCCCGTGAAGGGTCCGTTGACCACTGAGCTACGGGCGCCCTGCGCGTGTACTTTATCGGCGTGAAGCTCGTTGGAGCATTGCGGGCGGGCATGGACCTGGGGCTGAAGGGGCGCGTCGCCCTGGTCATGGGCTCCAGCTCGGGGATCGGGCTGGGGATCGCGGAGGCGCTCGCGCGCGAAGGGGCGCGGGTCGCCGTCGTCAGCCGCTCGCGGGAGCGCGCCGGGGAGGCGGCCGCGGACGATCGACGGCGAGGCCTCGCCGTTCGTCGCCGACACCGCCGACCTCGAGCGGCTCGAGCAGCTGCCGGCGGAGGTCGAGGCCGCCCTCGGGCCCGGTCGAGATCCTCGTCGCCAACACCGGCGGGCCGCCGCTCGGCCGCTCGCTGAGCAACGACCTCGCCGAATGGGAGCACGGCCTACCGCTCGCTCGTCCTCGCCCCGCGCGTGCTCGCCAAAGCCGTCGTCCCCGGGATGCAGGAACGCGGCTGGGGGCGGGTCGTCAACGTCGGCTCCAGCTCGACCCGCGAGCCGATCCCCGGCCTCAACCTCTCCAACTCCCACCGCATGGCCGCGGTCGGCTTCCTGAAGACGCTCTCGCGCGAGGTCGCCGCCGACGGGGTCACCGTCAACACCGTCGCCACCGGCCGCTTCGCCACCGAGCGGCTCGCCGGCATGGCCGGCTCGCTCGAGGCCGCCGAAGCCGCCGCCGAGCGCGACGTGCCCGCCGGCCGCCTCGGCCGGCCCGAGGAGTACGGCGACCTCGTCGCCTTCCTCTGCTCCGAGCGCGCCGCCTACATCACCGGCGCCGTGATCCCGATCGACGGCGGCATGCTGCACGCGGCCTTCTGAGACCGGCCGAGGTGCTAACGATGGTCCGGCGATGAGCCACTCGCACGGTCACTCCCACGCCGGCCACAGCCACGGCGCCAGCGCCGACGCCGACCGCGGCAAGCTGGCGATCGCGCTCGCGCTGATCCTCGCCTTCATGGCGGCCGAGGTCGTCACCGGGATCCTCGCCAACTCGCTGGCCCTGCTCTCCGACGCCGCCCACATGCTCACCGACGCCGCGGCGATCGGCTTCTCGCTGGTCGCCATCAACCTCGCCCAGCGCCCCGCCGAGGGCCAGATGACCTTCGGCCTCAAACGGGCCGAGATCCTCTCCGCCCAGGCCAACGGCATCACCCTGCTGGTGCTCGCCGCGATCATCGCGATCGAGGCGGTGCGCCGGCTCGTCTCGCCGCCCGAAGTCGAGGCGACGCTGATCCTCGTCGTCGCCCTGGCCGGCATCGTCGTCAACCTCGCCGCCACCGCCACCCTCGCCAAGGCCAACCGCCAGAGCCTCAACGTCGAGGGCAGCTTCCAGCACATCCTCACCGACCTCTTCGCCTTCGTCGGCACGGCGATCGCCGCGGCGGTCATCCTGCTGACCGGCTTCGACCAGGCCGACGCGATCGCCTCGCTGCTGGTCGCCGGCCTGATGCTGCGCTCCGCGATCGGCCTGCTGCGCGATTCCGGCCGCATCTTCCTCGAGGCGGCGCCGAAGGAGATGGACCCGCAGGAGATCGGCCGCCGCATGGCCGAACAGCCCGGCGTGGTCGAGGTCCACGACCTGCACGTCTGGGAGGTCACCTCCGAGTTCCCCGCCCTCTCCGCCCACGTCACCGTCGAGGCCGACGCCGACTGCCACCGCGCCCGGCTCGAGCTCGCCGAGCTGATCGAGCGCCAGTTCGACATCCACCACACGACCCTGCAGGTCGAACACGAGCCCGAACGGCTCGTTCAGATAGAACTGACCGCCGACGGGACATTTCCCACTATAAGTGGGTTCGGCCCGTCAGCCCGGTGACGCCTCGCGCATCGAGGGGAAGAGGATCACGTCGCGCAGGGTCTTGGCGCCGCTGAGGATCATCATCAGGCGGTCGACGCCGAGGCCGCAGCCGCTCGCCGTCAGCATCCCGTATTCGAGCGCCCGCACGAACTCCTCGTCGTGCTCGTGCGGCGTCTCCTCCGCCCCCGACTCCTGGCGTTCGCGCTGTTCGACGAAGTGGCGGCGCTGTTCGATCGGGTCGTTGACGTCGGTGCCGCCGCCGGTGATCTCCATCCCGGCGACGATCCCGTCGAAGGCCGCCGCCAGCAGCTCGGGGTGCTCGGGCACCGGCTTGACCAGCGGCCAGATCGCCAGCGGCAGGTCGACGATGAAGGTCGGCTGGATCAGCTTCGGCTCGACCAGCTTGCCCTGCAGCGTGTCGACCAGCGCCGCCCAGTCGTCGTCGGGCTCGGCGTCCTCGCCGGCGATCTCGGCCAGCTCGTCGCGGCTCGCCTTGGTGATGTCGACCCCGGTCTCTTCCTTCAGCAGGTCCTGCAGGCGCAGCCGCGGCCAGGGCGGCTTCAGGTCGATGACCTCGCCGTCGCGCTCGACCTTCGTCGTCCCCAGCACGCTTTCGGCGACGTGGCCGACGATCCCCTCGGCGACGTCCATCACGCCCTGGTAGTCGACCCCGCTGACGAACCACTCGAGCATCGTGAACTCCGGGTTGTGCTGCGGCGACATGCCCTCGTTGCGGAAGAACTTGCCCAGCTCGTAGACGTTCTCGAAGCCGCCGACGATCGCCCGCTTCAGATACAGCTCGGTCGCGATCCGCAGGTAGAGGTGGCGGTCGAGCGCGTTGTGGTGCGTCTTGAACGGACGCGCCGCGGCGCCGCCGGTCATCCGCTGCAGGATCGGCGTTTCCAGCTCGACGTAGGCGCGCTCGTTGAGGTACTCGCGGATCGCCGCGACGACCTTCGCCCGCATCGCGAAGACCCGCCGCGACTCCTCGTTCGCCATCAGGTCGAGCTCGCGCTGGCGGTAGCGCACCTCCGGGTCGGAGATGCCGTGGAAGAGGTCGGGCGGGTCGCGCAGCGCCTTCGCCAGCAGCACGCACTCGCGCACCGCCAGCGCCAGCTGGCCGCGCTTGGTCACGTGCAGGTCGCCCTCGACGCCGACCAGGTCGCCGATGTCGAGGTCCTCGATCCGCCCGAACGCCTCCTCGCCGAGCGCGTCGACCCGCGCGTAGGCCTGGATCGTCCCGGTCAGGTCGCGGACGTCGAAGAAGGCGGTCTTGCCGTGGCCGCGCTGCGCCGGTCACCCGGCCGGCGATCCGGTAGCCGTGCTCGCCGTGCTCGCCCTCGCCCAGCTCCGCCGGGTCGTGCGCCGCGAGGATCTCGCTCGATCCGGTCGCGGTCCGGAAATGAGAAGGGATAGGGGTCGATCCCTTCGGACCGCAGCCGCTCGAGCCTTGCGCAAGGCGCTCCTCCGCGCTCAAGAGCCGGCGCTCACGGCGCGACGCCGACGGTTACCCGCTCACCACCCATGTAGTCGCGCATCGTAGTCGCATCGCGCAGCATCTCGCGCATCGCCGGGCCGTGGTGCGTGTCGTGCTCCATCGCCAGCTGCCAGCCGCTCGGCGTTTCGGCGATCAGGCCGCGGATCACGCCGAGCCCGTCGGCGCCGCACTCGCCGGTGACGGCGATCCGCGGCTCGCGCTGGATCTCCGGCGAGCGCTCGTAGATCGTCTCGTCGGTGACGTAGGGAAGGTTGGCGATCACCATGTCGACGCCCTCGCAGCCCGTCGGGCAGGCCCTCGGCGACGCTCGACCTCGAGCTCGAGCCCGAGCCGCTCGGCGTTCTCGCGCGCCGCTTCGGCCGCTTCCGGCGAGAGGTCCGAGGCGGTGACGCGCAGGTCGGGCCGCTCGGACATCAGCGCCAGGGCGATCGCGCCCGAGCCGGTGCCGACCTCGTGCACGCGGGCCCCCTCGGGCAGCTCGGGCCCGACCTCGACCAGCAGCTCGGTCTCGCGGCGCGGCCAGAGCACGCGCGGGTCGACGCGGATCTCGAGGCTCGCGGAAGGGCGCGCGGCCGAGCACGTAGGCGAGCGGCTCGTGCTCGGCGCGGCGGGCGACCGCCGCCTCGACCGCGGCGACGACCTCCGGCGAGACCTCGCCCGCGCCGTCGCGCGAGAGCTCCTCGACGCCGACCCCGAGCGCGTTGGCGACCAGCGCCTCGGCGTCGCTGCGCGGCTCCTCGCATCCGGCCGCGGCGATCGTCGCCGCCGCGGCTGCTCGACGAGCTCGCGCGACCGTCGCGGCGGACGAGCCTCCCTCGCTGCCGGTCTCCACTGCTTCCACTTCCCTCGCCTCCTCGTTTAACTCAAAGATTTCTGGGCAACGTTACCAGCGGCCGTCGCGAGACAGGGTCCCGTGTCGCTGCCGCACCACGTACAGCCAGACCAGTCCGGCGACCATCATTGCAAGGCTCTCGAGCTGGGCGCCGGTCAGCCCGACGCGACGTGGTCGTTGCGCCGGACGAACTCGACCAGGAAGCGCTCGACGCCCGCGTAGACCAGGTAGATCGCGAAGAGGACGCCGGCGCGGAAGCGGTCGCGCAGCCGCCAGAGGAGCCAGGCGCCGAGGCCCATCGCCAGCGTCTCGTAGACCGGCGTCGGGTGGACCGTCCTGCTCGGTCGGCACGGTGCCGTCCGGGTAGGACATCGCCCAGGGCCCGTTCCAGGCCTTGCCGTAGTCGCCGTCGCCGGAGAGCTGGCAGCCGATCCGCCCGATCGCGTAGCCGAGCGCCAGCGCCGGCGCGGCGAGGTCGAGCAGGGCCAGGCGGAGGAAGCCGCGGTACCAGGCCCAGAGCAGGACGGCGAGCGCGCCGCCGATCGCGCCGCCGTACCAGACCAGCCCCGAGCCGCCGAAGAGGTTGCCGAGCAGGTCGTCCCTTGACACTGTCGTAGTTCTGGACGACGAAGTAGAGGCGCGAGCCGACGACGCCGCCGATCAGCGCCGAGAAGCCCATCTCGTAGGCCCAGTCGGCGCGGCTTGCCGATCTCCCCCAGCCGCTTCCACGATCAGCCAGCCCGCGGCGAGGAAGGCGAACGCGAACATCAGCCCGAAGGTCTGCAGCGTCAGCGGGCCGAGGTCGATCTCCGGGTACATGGCTACTCGGCGAGCAGCGTGCAGCAGCAGCGCCTTCTGCGCGTGCAGGCGGTTCTCGGCCTGGTCCCAGACGGCGGACCGCTCGCCGTAGAGGACCTCGGCGGTGATCTCCTCGCCCGGGTGGGCGGGCAGGCAGTGGAGGACGACGGCGTCGTCCTTGGCGGCGGCGAGCAGATCGGCGTCGACGCGGTAGGGCGTCAAGGTCGGCGCGGCGGCGCTCGGCCTCCTCCTCGTCGCCCATGCTGACCCAGACGTCGGTGTAGATCGCGTCGGCGCCGGCGACCGCCGTCGCGCGGGTCGTCGCGTGAGCTTGACGCCGTGCCCCTCCTCGAGCTGGTAGCCGTCGGGGGCGGCGACGGCCAGCTCGACCCCGGCCAGCTCGCAGGCGATCGCCAGCGAGCGGGCGACGTTGTTGCCGTCGCCGACGTAGGCGAGCCGCAGCCCCTGCAGCTCGCCGAAGCGCTCGCGCAGGGTCAGCAGGTCGGCGAGCGCCTGGCAGGGGTGGTGCAGCGGCGTCAGCGCGTTGATCACCGGCACCTCGGCGGCGCGCGGCCAGCTCGGCGACGGCCTCGTGCGAGCCGGGCGGATCACGATCGCGTCGAGGTAGCGCGAGAGCACGCGGCCGTGTCGCCGATCGACTCGCCGCGCGAGAGCTGCATTTCGTCGCCGCGCAGGACGATCGGTGTCGCCCCGAGCTCGGCGACGCCGACCTCGAAGGAGATCCGCGTCCGCGTCGAGGGCTTCTCGAAGACGAGCGCGATGCTGCGCCCGGCGAGATCGCCCGCGTTCGCTGTTTGTGGTGCAGAGCCCGACGAATCGCGAACGCGCCGGTCCGCTTTCAGCTCGGCGGCGAGCTCGAGCAGCTGCCGAGCTCGAACGCGCCCAGCTCCTCGCCGGTGAGGAAGTCGCGCTTTGCCAAGCAGCGGATACTACGGCCCGTGCAGCTCACGGCCCTCTCCTGGAACCTCTTCCACGGCCGCGACTTCCCGCCCGAGCCGGCGCTGTTCACCTGGCGCTCGCGACTGCTGCGGCGGACCGAGCGCGGCGCCACGCACGTCCAGGTCAACCGCGAGCTGCTCGACGAGTTCGCCGCGGCTGCTGGCCGGCGCCGAGTGGGACGTCGCGCTGCTGCAGGAGTGCCCGCCGCGCTGGTGGCAGCCGCTCGCGGCCGCCTGCGAAGCCGAGCCGCACGGCGTGCTGACCTCGCGCAACTCGCTCGGCGCGCTGCGCGCCGCGCCGCGCGCCTCAACCCCGACCTGATCGCCTCCGGCGAGGGCGGCTCGAACCTGACCCTGGTCCGGACGTTCCGGTGCGCCTTTCCCTCCGGTGAGGCGGAAAAGGCGCACCGGAACGGGAGGCGACCCTCGAGCGGCGCGAGCTGGCGATCCATCGCGGGCGGCCCGAGCGGCGGGCGATGGCGTTCACGCGGATCGCCGTGCCGGGCGCCGACCCGGAGAACGGCGGCGCTGGTGCCGGGACCGGCGACGGCCTCTGCATCGCCAACCTGCACGCCTCCGCGCACGATCCGGCGCTCGCGATCGCCGGACGTGCTGCGCGCCGCCGAAGCGGCGACCGCCTGGGCCGGGCGAGGCGCCGCTGATCTTCGGCGGCGACCTCAACCTGCGCCCGCGGCAGAGCCCCGCGGTCTTCGACGAGCTGCGCGAGCGCTTCGGCCTCGCCGCGCCGACGGCGCCCGGCGCGATCGACCACCTGCTCGCCCGCGGCCTCGACGACGGTCGAGCCGCCGCACCAGGGCCGCCCGAGCGGCGCGAGCCGGCCGAGGACGGCCTGGCGCTGCGCCTCTCCGACCACGCCCCCGTGCAGGCGAGTTTGCGACCCGCCGAACGCGGTAGTGGCATAGTCAGTCCCACACCCCAACCCCAGCGACCCAGGAGGAAGCAAAGGATGGCGGCGAAAAAAACCAAATCCGGTAAATCGGCGAAAAAAGCGAAAGCCGCCAAACCGAAAAAAGCCAAATCCAAAGCGAAAGCCAAACCGGCGGCTAAATCGAAAACGAAAGCCAAAGGCAAAGCGAAACCGAAAGCCAAATCGAAAGCGAAAAAATCGGCTGGCAGCGGCGGCAGCGCCACCGGACTCGACAAGAGCGTCGAGCAGTTTCGCGAGAGCCTCGAACAGAGCGTCACGCTGAGCCGCGACCGCCTGCAGGACGTCGTCGACGACGCGGTCAAGCGCGGCCGGATGACCCGCGGCGACGCCGAGAAGATGGTCTCCGACCTGGTCAAACGCGGCAAGCGCCAGACCGACGGCATGCTCAAAGAGCTCGAACGACTGGTCAAACAGGCCCGCAAAGGGGTCGGCGGCCACACCGCGCCGGTGCGCAAACAGGCGACCCAGGCGGCGCGGCGCGCGCGTAAAAAACTCGGCTAAGTGACGACGGCGACCCGCCCGCGCAAGGGCGAGCGACTCGAGCTCGAGATCGACTCGCTCGCCCACGGCGGGCGCGGCGTCGCCCGTGCCGGCGGCTACGTCGTCTTCGTCTCCGGCGGCCTGCCGGGCGACCTCGTGCGGGCCGAGGTGACCAAGCCGAAGAAGCGCTTCGCCGAGGCGCGCACGGTCGAGCTGCTGCGGCCCGGCGCCGACCGCATCGCCAACACCTGCGTGCACGAAGGCGAGCCCTGCCCCGGCGCGCCGTGGCAGGGCCTCGCCTACGAGCAGCAGCTCGATCAGAAGCGGCGCCAGGTCGACGAGGCGCTGCGCCGGATCGGCGAGCTCGACGGCTTCGAGCTGGAGCAGATCGTCCCCGCCGAGGAACAGTGGCGCTACCGCAACAAGCTCGAATACTCCTTCGGCCCGGGCGAGGACGGCGCCGCGCTCGGCTTCCACGCCGCGCGGCCGCTGGGACCTCGTCGTCGGGATCGAGGACTGCCGGCTCGCCTCCGAGCGCGGCAACGCGGCCCGCAACGAGGTGCGCGAGTGGGCGCGGGCAGAAGAGGTCGACCGCCTACGACCGCCAGGCCGGGACCGGCATGCTCCGCAACCTGGTCGTGCGCGAGGGCCGCCGCAGCGGCCAGATCCAGACCCGGCTGGTGACCACACCGAAGCGCTTCCCCAAGCCCCCGGTCGACCTCCACACCGTCGTCGACGCCGGCTCGGGCGGCAGCGACGGCCCGACAGGCGCCCTCGGCGAGGAGGTGCTGCGCGAGAGCCTCTGCGGGCTCGACTTCGAGATGTCCTACAACGCCTTCTTCCAGACCAACACCGAGATGGCCGAGCGGCTCTACGGGGTCGCCGCCGAGTACGCCGGGCTGAGCGGCGCCGAGCGCGTCTTCGACCTCTACTGCGGGATCGGCACGATCGGGCTGACGATGGCGGCCCGCGCGGGCGAGGTCTGGGGGCTGGAGATCGTGCCCGAGGCGATCGCCGACGCGGAGCGGAACGCCGAGCGCAATGGGATCGGCAACGCCCGCTTCATGGCCGGCAGCGCCCGCACCGGCGTCCGCCCCCTGGTCGAGCAAGCGGGCAAGCCCGACGTCGTCCTGCTCGACCCGCCCCGCGCCCGGCCTCTCGCAGAAGATCGTCCGCCGCGTGCTCGAGTGCGAGGCGAAGCGGATCGTCTACGTCTCCTGCAACCCGACCACGCTCGCCCCGAACGCGGCGCAACTGGTCGAGGCGGGCTATACCCTGCGCCGGGTGAGGCCGGTTGACATGTTCCCCCAGACCCCGCACATCGAGTGCGTGGCGGAATTCGAAAAGGCGTGACGCTGGAGGGCGGGCGTGTCCCCCTCCCGGAAACCGTCGCGCAGCTGGGGCGTGGTTCCGGGTTCCAGCGTGGTTTCTTGAGTTTCCGGGAGGGGGACACGCCCGCCCTCCTACGGTGACGCAGGCTGCGCACCGTATGTAGGCTGCGGACGATGGCACGGGGATTTGGAGTCGCTGCCGGGCTCGATCCGGAGGTGGCGCGGCCGCTTGCGGCGCGCTGTGCGGAGTTGGGTTACGACTCCGTTTGGTCCAACGACCATCCGGGGGCGAAGGGGCTGGAGACGCTGGCTGAGTTTGGAGCGGCGCCCGAGCTCGACCTCGGCGTCGCCGTAATCGCGCTCGACCGCACGCCGCCGGAGGAGATCGCCGCCGACATCGAGCGGCTCGGGATCGAGAAGGAGCGGCTCTGGCTCGGGGTCGGCGCCGGCTTCTCGAAGAAGCCGCTGACGCAGATGCGCGAGCAGCTGCCGGCGCTGCGCGAGGCGCTGCCCGGTGTCCGCCTCGTGCTCGCCGCGATGGGCCCGAAGATGTGCGCCCTCGCCGGGGCCGAGTTCGACGGCGCCTTCTTCAACTGGATGACGCCGGAGTTCGCCGCCCGCGCCCGCAACCAGGTCGAAGCCGGGGCGAGCGAGGCGGGCCGCGAGTGCCCGCCGGTCCTCGGCTACGTGCGTACCGCCGTCGGCCCCGACGCCACCGCGCGCCTCGCCAAGGAGGAGTCCTTCTACCGCGACCTGCACGCCGGCTACCGCAACCACTTCGACCGCCTCGGCGAGCCTGAGGGCACGGTCGGCGTCGCCGTCCCCGACCGCGACATCGCCCAAAAGTCCCTCGCCGCCTACACCGCCCTCGACACAATCGTCGTCCGTGGCCTCGCCAGCGCCAAGGTTGACGCGATGTCAGCCGTAGCCGAAGCCGCCGCGCCCGCCCTCAGCTGACGGCCCGTCGCAGCTAGCGGCGTTTGAGCGCGGCGGTCCACTCGCCGCTGCCGGCGCAGAGCTGACCGTCGATCCCGAAGGGAAGCAGGGGGTTGAAGAGCGACTCGAACTTGCTCGCCTGGAAGGCCCCCTTTGCCTTGGCCCGGGAGACGAAGGCGCCTTCGACCGCCCATTCGACCCCCTCCTTGTCGCGGGCGGTGCCGGAGAAGCCCCAATACCAGCGCCGCCCGGGAACCGCCTTTCCGCGCTGTTTCTTGATCCTCAGCACCGTTGACGGTTCCTGTTCGGCGGGCGCGGTCGCCAAGTTCTTCGTTTCCGTGATGTACCCGTCCGAAGTGCGCTGGCAGTTCGTTTTCACCCCGGCGTTGAAGCGCACTACCACGCGCTTGCGCCCGTTGACGTTGAAGATGATCCGGGCGAAGGTCCCGACCTTGCCTTCGTACCTGCCCGCCTTCGGCGGCTTTGGGCCTTTCCCCACTTTGCGCGCCGCTCCGGCGCCGCTCGCGAGCAGCCCGCCCAGCAGGGCGACGATGCAGATCGGGATCGCGATTCTCAGCGTGCGCATCGGGTCAGTACGGCGGTAGATCCTCATACCAGTCACCAAGCACTTTAAACGCCTGCCAGAAGCGTTGCTTGGCGGTCTCCTCGTCGAGCGATTCGTCGATGTCGGGGGTGTAGAGGGCGTCGATCGTCGGGGTGAAGGCCTGGATCTCGCCCTCGCGCGGCTCGACCTTGCGCGCCAGCGGGATCTCGAGCTTGTTGAGCGTGCGCAGGGCGGGCTCGCCCATGACGACGAGGATCTTCGGCTGCACGATCGCCAGCTCTTCGACCAGGCGCCGCACGCACTCCTCGGCGGCGAGGTCGGGCTCGGCGATCGGGCACTTGATGCAGAGCGTGCCGTAGACGACCAGCGGGTCGATCCCGAGCCGCTTGAAGCTTTTCATCAGCGCGTTGCCGGCGCGCCCGTAGAAGGCGACGCCCTCTTCGATCTCGGCCACGCCGGGGGCGTGCTTGATCATGAAGACGTCAGCCTGCGGGTGGCCGGAGCCGAGCACCGGCATCAGCTTGCCGCGCGGGCAGTGCGGGCAATCCTGCAGCTCATGGGTCATCTGGTTGAGCTCGCGGATCGCGCGCTCGAGGTACTTCTCTCGGATCTCGTCGTCGGTCGCAGGCACGCCGGCAGACCTCTTTGACGGGACCGGCGCGGCTCCTTTCGCGCCCGCCTCCTGCATCAGCTCTTGCCGCCCGCGGCGCCCCCCGCCGCGCGGCGCCGGCGTCGCCGCTGGCCGCCGCGCACCGGTTTGGCGTCGGGCACGCTGCGCTTCGCCGCCTTCGGCCGCCCAGTCGTCTGCAAGAGCTTCAGCGCCTGCACGTAGACGAGGTTCTTGTGCTTGCGGGTGATGTCGGCGTCGCGCATCGCCTCGAGGAACTCGGCCGGCCCGTCGAAGTCGTGGATGCGCACGCGCACGCTGCCCAGCCCCTGGGCGACGTGGCTGTCGGAGCCGGCGCCCGGCACGATCCGGTACTTGCCGGCGAAGCGCTCGGCCTCCTCGTTGAACGAGGTCAGCGCCACACGCGGGTTGAAGACCTCGAGGATGTCGATCTCCTCGACGATGTCGAGCAGGTGCTCGTAGTCGGGCACCGAGTGCAGGCGGTCGAAGGGGTGCGGCACGTAGACCAGCCCTCCCTGCTCGCGGATCGCGGCGATCGTCTCCGCCATCGTCATCCCACGCGGGATTTTCTGCTCGAGGAAGAGGCCGATCACCTCGCCCTGCTCGGCCGTCTTCACCTCCTCGGCGACGATCACCTTCAGGTCGCCCATCTCCTCTTCGGCGATCTTGCGCGCCTCGAGCGCGCCCGAGACCTCGTTGTGGTCGGTGATCGCGATCGCGCCGAGGCCGCGGTCGCGCGCCGTCTCCAGCAGCACGCGGACCGGCGTCGCGCAGTCGGTCGAGTGGTCGGTGTGCATGTGCAGGTCGACCTCGATCAGCGGCCGCGCCGCGATCCGCTCGCGCACCGCCGGGTCGCCGGCGGGATCGCGGCGGCGGGCGAGCAGGCGGCGGTAGATCGCTTCCAGCTCGTCGGCGACGGTCGCCCACCCGCGCTCCCCGCCGGCCGGCTCGACCAGCTGGTAGGAGCCGGGGAAGTAGCGCTCGAGCAGCTCGCCGGTCGCCGGCGCGGCGACGGTGCGCGCGTCGAGGCGGCCGAAGAAGATCTCGACCAGCGGCCGCGCGACCTGGGTCGAGAAGAGGCGCTCCTGGGCGCGGTGGAAGGTGGCGACGTTGAGCGCGTGCGAGTGGCGCAGCGCCGCCGAGGAGACGCTCGGCGCGAACGGCTCGTGCACGTGGACGATGTCCGGCGCGGCGCCGGCCAGCCGCCGCTTGACCGATTCGCCCGCGCCGATCCGCAGCAGCTCGTGGCCGCGCCGCTCGAGCTCGGCCGAGACGCCGTCGACGAAGCCGTTGACCGC
>CAVXSI010000013.1:0-20024 GCA_963764365.1 uncultured Solirubrobacterales bacterium | reverse complement strand
GTTTAGGCTGGATGGCCTCGGGGGCATTCTATGGGGTCAGCGGCCCTGGAACTCGGCGTGGCCGGGGCCCTTTTCGAGGAAGGTCTTGACGGCGGCCTGGAGATCCTCGGTGGCGAAGAGGTCGGCGGCTTCGGTGCGGATCGCCTCGTCGGCCGCCGGGATGCCGCCTTCGCGGAAGCGTTTGAGGACGTGCTTGGTCATCGCGTGGGCCCTGGTCGGCCCGGCCGCCAGCTCGGTGGCGAAGGCGCGCGCTCGCTCGTCGAAGCCCTCGTCGTCGTAGAGCACGTTGACGACGCCCCAGCGCTCCATCTCCTCAGCGCCGAACAGCTCGCCGCTGATCACGAAGTGGCGGGCGCGGCCGCTGCCGGCACGCTCGGCGAGGCGCTGCGTGCCGCCCATCGACGGGGTCAGGCCGACCACCTTCTCGACCAGGCCGAACCGGGCGGAGCGGGCGGCGAGGATCAGGTCGCAGCCGAGCGCCAGCTCGAAGGCCGCGGTCAGGGTCAGCGCGTGGGCGGCGAAGACGACCGGCAGCGGCAGCGCTTCGACCCGTTCGACCGTGCCGATCAGCTCGTCCCAGAGCCGGCTCCCCTGCTCCGGCGTCAGCCCCTCGAACTCGTGCACGTCTACGCCGCCCGAGACGGCGCGGCCCTCGGCGCGGAACAGCACGCCCGCGGCGGCTCGGCCTCGACCGCCGCCACCGCCGCCTGCAGGCCCTCGAACATCTCGCGGTCGAACAGGTTCAGGGGCGGCTTGTCGAAGCTCGCAACCGCGAGGCCCGCCTCGTCGTGCTTGAGGCGGACGGCGCTCATGCTCCGGCGCCGGCGGGCTTGTTCAGCCGCACGTGCCAGTGGACGGTCGCGGTGGCGACCCGCTGCCCCTCGCCGTCGGCCAGCTCGATCTCGCAGGGGACTCGACCTTGCCCTCGGCGTCCAACGTCGCCAGCGCCCGCTCTTCCGGCACCCCCGGCCTCGCCTTCGCCTCGATCGCCCCACGGCGATCTTTTCGTAGGAGATCTCGGCGCTGCGGGCGAGCGGGGTGACGTCCCGAGCCGCTCGGCGAAGGCGCTGACGAAGGCCGCGCCGGAGGCGTACTCGGCGACGGTGAAGAGCGCGCCGGCATGCTGAGAACCGACGTGGTTGGTCAGCTCCGGCCGCTCCGGCAGCCGCACCGTCGCCTCGCCGGCGCCGACGCTCGAAATCTCCAGGCCGAGGCGGCCGGCAACGAATCGCCTGCGCCATCCCCTGCGCCATCGCCTCAAGTCGGTCACTGAGCCGAGCATAGTCAGAGCTTGGAAGAAATGAAGTTCATCCCCAAGTTATCCTGCGGATTTAAAGCCGCCCTTTAAATTGCAAGGATGATTGACAGGCGAGCGGTAGACGAGGTTCGCCGGCGGCTTGGACACATGCCGGCTGTCGTCCTTACGGGCCGCGCCAGGTCGGCAAGACGACGCTGGCCCATGCGGCTGCCGGGGGACGCCCCTCCGTCTACCTCTACCTCGAACCGAGCCGACCGGATCCGGCTCGCCGAGCCCGAGATCTACCTCGCCGACCACGCCGACGAGCTCGTGATCGTCGACGAGATCCACCATGCGCCCGGGCTGTTCGAGCCGTTGCGCGGCGTGATCGACCAGGGCCGCCGTGAGGATCGGGGCACCGGCAGATTCCTGCTGCTCGGCTCCGCCGGGATCGATCTGCTCGCGCAATCCGGCGAGACGCTGGCAGGACGGATCGCTCTAGTCGAACTCGCCCCGTTCGATGTCGCCGAGGTCGGCGGCAACGAGCTCGACCGGCTCTGGATCCGCGGCGGCTTCCCCGACAGCTTCCTGGCAAAGACGACTCGCTCAGCCTCGACGGCGCAGACTTCATCCGCACCTATCTGGAGCGCGACATACCGCAGTTCGGCGCGCGGATACCCGCTGAGACGCTGCGACGACTTTGGACGATGCTCGCCCACCGTCAGGGGAGACCGCTCGAACGCCTCGCAACTCGCCCCCGGCCTCGGCGTCGCTCTCCGACCGTCGGCGCCTACCTCGACCTGATGGTCGACCTGCTGCTGGTCCGGCGCCTTCCGCCGCCTGACCAACGTCGGCAAGCGACTGGTCCGTTCGCCAAGGTCTACGTCCGCGACAGCGGCCTGGTCCATGCCCTGCTCGGCCTTGCCGACAAGGAGGGCGTGCTCGGCCATCCGGTTGCCGGCGCGAGCTGGGAGGGGATGGTGATCGAGAACCTGATCGGGATCGCCGGGCGCAATGCCGAGCCGAGCTTCTACCGGACCAGCGGCGGAGCTGAGATCGATCTGGTGCTCAGCTGGCGGACGGTCGCGAGTGGGCGATCCAGGTGAAGCGCACGCTCGCTCCGAAGCCGGCAAGGGGGATGAGGTCGCACTCGACGACCTCGAGCCGGAGCGCAGCTTCGTCGTCTACCCGGGTGAGGAGCGTTCCGGCTCGCAAAGTCGATCGAGGCGATCGGGTTGCCCGAGCTGTGCGAGGAGATCGCCACCGCGGCGGGTGAACCGTGAGCCGCCTCAGGTCACGCGGTGGACCGGCGTTACGATGGTCTTCGTGCGCCTGCCGTGCATGGTCGACATGCCTGTGGAGCGTGCCTGATATGACATCGATCTGTGTAACACTGGCTCCGTGAAGCCGCGGCGGAACCGGTTGCAGCGCCTCGGATCGACGCGCCGCCGTCGCCGACGGACTGGTCGGCGAGGCCCCCGAGTCGCCCGCCGGCCCGATCGAGGCGGCCGAGGCGGCGACCTTCCCCCAGCCGCCGCGGATCGGGCTGCCGCGGCTGCTGCAGACCCTGCGCTTCAACCAGCGGCAGATCGAGTCGTCTTCGGCGCCCGCCGCGAGATGGGCGAGGCCTTCCGCATGCAGGGGATCGTCCCCGAGGCGACGACGATCACCAGCCACCCGGACCAGTGCGCTCGCTGTTCACCGCCAAGCCCGAGCAGGCCCCGTCGCTGACCGGCGAGTCGCCGCTGCGGCCTGTCGTCGGCCCGAACTCGGTCCTCACCGCGGTCGGCGACCGCCACATGCGCCAGCGCAAGCTGCTGCTGCCGTCCTTTCACGGCGAGGCGATCGAGCAGTACACGCAGATGATCGCCGACGCCGCCGAGCGTGACATCGACCGCTGGCCGCTGGACATCTTGCTGCGCTGGCGCCGCGGATGCAGGCGATCACCCTCGACGTGATCATGGCCGGGATCTTCGGCATCGAGGGCAAGCCCGAGCGCGGCACGCCCGAGTACCGCCTCCGCCAGGTGACCAGGCGCCTCGTCAACGCCTCGACCCTGCCGGCCGCCCAGCTGACCGAGCTGATCAACCTCAACCGCACCGAGCCGGTCGGCCCGATGAAGCTCGGCCTCGACATCCTCGACCGCGCCACCTACGCCGTGATCGAGCAGCGCCGCCGCGCCGCCGACCTCGGGGACCGCCACGACATCCTCTCGCTGCTGCTGCAGGCGCGGACCGAGAGCGGCGAGGCGATGAGCGACAAAGAACTGCGCGACGAGCTGCTGACCCTGGTCCTCGCCGGGCACGAGACGACCGCCAACTCGCTCGCCTGGACCTGGGAGCGGCTGGTCCGCGCGCCGGACGCCTACGCGGCGCTGCGCGACGCGGTGCGCTCGGGCGAGGATGCCGAGGAGCGGATCGAGGCGACGATCGTCGAGGGCATGCGCTCGCGCCCGGTGATCCCGATGATCGGCCGCCGGGTGAAGGTGCCGTGGCGGCTGGGCGAGTACGCGGTCCCGGCCGAGACTCCGGTGGCGATGAGCATCCTCCTCGTCCACCACCGCGAGGACGTCTACCCCGAGCCGTTCGAGTTCCGCCCCGAGCGCTGGCTCGGCCGCAAGCCCGGCACGTACGAGTGGATCCCCTTCGGCGGCGGCATCCGCCGCTGCCTCGGCGCCGCCCTGGCGATGGCCGAGCAGCGCGTCGTCCTCGAGGCGATGGCCCGCCGCCTCGACCTCGAGGCCGACGACCCCGCCCCCGAGCGCGCCCTGCACCGCAACGTGACGATGATCCCCTCCCGCGGCGCCCGGGTAATCATCCGCTCCCGGCTCGACTGATACGGCTCTCCCGTCCTCCGGGCAAGCATGGCCAGGACGCAGGGAGCGTGGCGTGCTCCGCACGCGAGCGACCGAGGACGCAGCCAGGCGCCGCCGCGAGGACGGGAGAGCGGAGAGGGAGGGATTCGAACCCTCGAGAGAGCTTGCGCCCCCTACTCGCTTAGCAGGCGAGTGCCTTCAGCCACTCGGCCACCTCTCCGGGCGCTCCAAACATAGCGCCACTTCCGGGGTGCGGCGCGGGTAGGCTCGATTCGGTGAGCTCGTCCCTGGATCAGTCCCACGCGCGCTACGAGGCGATCTTCGCCGAAGTCGAGGCGCCCTTCGCCTTCGTCGACCTCGATGCGCTGGGGGCCAACGCGGCGGCGATGCTGGAGCGCGCCGCCGGCAAGCCGATCCGGGTGGCGAGCAAGTCGCTGCGCAGCCGGGCGCTGCTGGAGCGGGTGCTGCGCAGCGACGAGCGCTTCCAGGGGGTGATGACCTTCACCCTGCCGGAGACGCTGTGGCTGGCCGAGCACGGGTTCGAGGACCTGCTGCTCGCCTACCCGACGGCCGACGAGGGGGCGCTGCGCGAGCTGGCGCTGCGCTCTGTCGCCAACCCGGCCGGGGCGCCGATCGTGATGGTCGACTGCGTCGAGCACCTCGACGCGATCGACTCGGTGCTCGGCGCCGGCGCCGCCCCGGTCCGCGTATGCATCGACCTCGACGCGAGCTGGTGGGCCTATCGGGGGCGGCTCAAGGTCGGCCCGAAGCGCTCGCCGGTCCACGCCGTCGAGCAGGCGGTTGCGCTGGCGCAGGAGATCGAGCGCCGGCCGCAGCTCGAGCTGGCGGCGCTGATGGCCTACGAGGGGCAGATCTCCGGGGTCGGCGACCGGCCGCCGGGGCGGCGCCTGCGCGGCGCCGCGATCCGCTGGATGCAGCGCCGCTCCGCCGCCGAGCTGGCCGAGCGGCGCGGCGCCGTCGTCGCCGCGATCCGCGAGTTCGCCGAGCTGTCGATCGTCAACGGCGGCGGCACCGGCAGCCTCGAGCTGACCGCCGCCGAGAGCCCGGTGACCGAGGTGACCGCCGGCTCGGGCTTCTACGCCCCCGCCCTGTTCGACCACTACAGCCGCTTCGCGCTGACCCCGGCGGCGGGCTTCGCGCTGCCGATCGTGCGCAAGCCGGCACCCGAAATCGCCACCGCGCTCGGCGGCGGCTACCTCGCCTCCGGCAGCGGCGACCCGGGCCGGCTGCCGGCCCCCTGGCTGCCGCCCGGCCTGAAGCTCGACCCCGAGGAGGGCGCCGGCGAGGTGCAGACGCCGCTGCTCGGCCCGCCCGCCGCGAGCCTCTCGATCGGCGACCGCGTCTACCTCCGCCACGCCAAGGCGGGCGAGCTGTGCGAGCGCTTCGACGTCCTCCACCTGATCGAGGGCGGCGAGATCGTCGACCTCGTGCCGACCTACCGCGGCGAGGGCCGGGCCTTCCTGTAGGCGGCTGCAAACCGGCGCATCTCGGCGTCGTCGGTCGGTCGGATCGGGCCACGCACGAACAAAGGTGCGCTCCCCTCACCGACCTTCCTGCATCCCCCGACCTGCTTGGTTTTCGCCGCCTAGCCCAAGGCGCGTTCCGCGTACCCGTTCGTGAAGACCCGTTGCGGATCCAGCTCGTCGCGCGCCGCCTGGAACCGCCCCCAGGCCGGGTAGCGCGGCGCCAGCGTCGCGGCGGTCTGGAAGTGGCGCTTGCCCCAGTGCGGGCGGCCGCCGTAGTCGTCCATGATCGCCTCGACCGCCTCGAAGTAGGGACGCCACTCCATCCCCCTGTACTGGTGGACGGCGATGTAGGCGGTGTCGCGCTCGTGCGAGGGACTGAGCAGCGCGTCGTCGCCGGCGGCCACCCGCATCTCGATCGGGAAGAAGACCGGGTAGCGGTTGGCGCGCACCCACTCGATCGCCCGCCGCGCCGCCTCGACCCCGTGCTCGCGCGGCACCCCGTACTCCATCTCGGTGAAGCGGACGCGGCGCTCGCTGGCGAAGACCCGATCGCTGCGGTCGACCGTCTTGCCGCCCGAGGCGAGGGCGGCGGCGAGCCGGGAGAGGGTGGGAATCGAGCGCGGCAAGGCCCTGCCGGCGGCCGAGAGCGCCTCCAGCGCCCAGTTCTCGAGCACGATGTCGTTCAGGTGGGCGGCGAGCCTGCCGCGCGGCCGCGGCCCGCCGTCGACCCGGTTGCGCTCGAGGACCAGCGCCGAGTCGGCGTAGGGGAAGGTGAACAGCTCGAAGTGGTCGTTGGCGGCGGCGCGCTCGTCGAAGGACGCGAAGACCTCCTCGCGCGGCGCCGGCGAGTCGATCCGCTCGAGCACGAAGGCCGGGACGCAGCGCAGGGTCACCGCGGAGATCGCGCCGAGGGCGCCGACCCCGACCCGGGCGGCGCGCAGCAGGTCGCCGTCGGCCGCGGTCAGCTCGCGCACGCCGCCGTCGCCCAGCACCAGCTCGACCGCCTCGACCTGGGCGGAGATGTTGCGCAGCTTCTCGCCGGTGCCGTGGGTGCCGGTCGAGATCGCGCCGGCGATCGTCTGCCGGTCGATGTCGCCGAGGTTCTCCATCGCCAGGCCGAGCCGGTGCAGCTCCTCGTTCAGCTCGGCGAGGACGGTGCCGCCGCCGACCCTGACCAGGCCGGAGGACCGGTCGGCGTCGACGATCCCGGTCAGCGCCCCGAGGTCGAGCATCGTGCCGTCGGTCAGCGCCGCCTCGGTGAAGGAGTGGCCGGCGCCGGCGACGCTGACCTTGCGGCCCGCCGCGGCAGCCGCGGCGACCGCCTCGCCGAGCCGGCCGCGATCGGCGGGACGGACCAGCTCCGCCGGCCGGCAACGCTGGTCCCCAGCCCAGTTGCGCCACTCGCTCACCCGCGTAACGCTAACTCTCAGCCGGTTGGACCAGCGGCGGGACGAGCGCGCGGTAGGCGTAGGCGGACGTCGCCAGCAGCAGGATCGCCACCGCGAGGCTGGGGACGGCGTAGCCGGTGGCGCCGGCGAGAGCGCCGCCCCCCAGCGCGCCGACGGTCTGGCCCGCCGCCCATGCCATGTTCGAGAGGCCGGCGGCGTAGCCCTGGTGCAGGCGGCTGCCGTCGGCGGTCTCCGAGAGTGTGGTGAGGGCGGGCGCGAAGCAGATCCCCGCCCCGAGCGCGCCGAGGATCAGCGCCGCGAGGATCGGCCCGAGCGCCGTCGCGACGGCGATCCCGACCATCGCGCAGGCGCAGATCGTGATCCCGATGACGAACGGCGGGCGGCGGCCGACCCGGTCCGAGTAGCGGCCGGCGGCGGGGGCGAGCCCGCCCTCCAGCGCCGCCCCGGCGATGAAGCCGCCGGCGATCGCGACGTGGCCGCCGCCGAGTTCGTCGATCCGCAGCGGCACCAGCACCTCGACCGTGCCGAACATCAGCGAGGGCACGGCGACGAAGGCGGTCGCGGTGAGGATCGGGCGGCTGAGGATCGTCTCGGCGACCTCGCGCAGCGGCTGGCGCTCCGGCGGCCCGGCTTCGGGCAGGCGCGAAGCCGCGACCGCGAGCGCGGCGGCGATCGCCAGCACCGCCCCGAACACCGCCCTGGTCCCGATTTCGGCGGCGAGCGCGCCGAGGATCGGCCCGACCAGGGCGCCGGCCACCGCCGTGCCGAGCGCTGTGCCGATCACCGACCCCCGCCGCTCGGCCGGCGTGGAGGTGATCAGCCAGGTCAGCGCCCCGGCCCAGATCAACGCCCCGGCGATGCCCTGCGCGAAGCGGGCCGCGTCGAGCAGCACGATCTTCTGCGCGAAGCCGAAGACGAGGCTGGAGCCGCCGAGCAGCAGCAGCCCGGCGATCACCGTGCGGCGCGGTCCCGCCCGCGTCGCCACCAGCCCGGCCGGCAGCGAGGCCAGCAGGGTGCCGGCGGCGTAGGCCGAGGCGAGGATCCCCGCTTCGGCCTTGCTGAGGCCGAAGTTGGCGACGTAGTCGGGCAGCAGCGGCGCGATCGCCGCGTAGAAGGCGACGTCGAAAAAGATCATCGTCGAGGCGAGAATCAGCAGGCGGCGCATGGCTCCCTAAATCCAATCACCGCTCGCCTTTTTACTCGGTGCCTTTTTGTCCATAGATTTGCGGATAGCATCGACAATGCGGCACAGACCCCGGAGGGGTGGCAGAGCGGTTGAATGCGGCGGCCTTGAAAGCCGTTAGGCGTCGCAAGGCGTCTCGTGGGTTCGAATCCCACCCCCTCCGCTCCGACCGATCTCCGTAGACCTGTGTATGGGTCCGACAAAACCATTCGCCACGCGTAGGGATCGAAACGCCGGGCAAATGGTTTCGGCGACCTCGACGCAGGAACGGGAGGCGCCCGGCCGAATCAGCCGGACATGAACCGCGAGCGGTGGTTGCGGCGTGCGCAGCGGGCCAGCGATGCCTTCGGCCTGGTGCTGCTGCTGGTGCTGCTCACCTACGTGCTGGCATCGGTGCTCTCCAATCGCGGCTGGGCGGCGGCCCTGCTGACGGCGGTCACCGGGGCCACGGCCGTGGTCGCGTTGACCAGCTCGCACGCCAGGCCCGCCTTTGTCCGGCGGGCGCTGCTGTTCGCCCTCCTCGCGGTGCTCTTCGCCGCGGTCTCGGCCGCCAGCGGCGGGCGGCACTGGCTCAGCGCGGCCAACTTCATCGACATCTGCCTGCTGGCGGTGGCGATGGCGGCGGTGCTGCGGCGCGTCGTCACCTCGGACAAGGTCTCCTCGCGAACGATCCTCGGCGCGATCAGCGTCTACGCCTCGCTCGGCATCCTCTTCACCTGGGCCTACGGCCTGATCGACCGGATCGAAGGCGGCGGCTTCTTCGGCACCGGCGTCGCCGCCAGGGGCAGCGACCTCCTCTTCTTCAGCTACACGACCCTGACCACCACCGGCTACGGCAACCTGGTGCCGGCCGGGCAGGTCGGCCGCATGGTCTCCGGCCTGGAGATGATGCTCGGCCAGATCTTCCTGGTGACGCTCGTCGCCGGCCTGGTCAGCCTCTGGAGGCCGGGCGAGGGACTGCTTCGCCGCCGCGCCGAGCGCTCCGGCGGCTGAGCCTGAGCGCTCAGCCCAGCATCGCCTCGAGCTCGGCGAGCTGGGACCCGATCCCGGCGCAGACCCGGTCGCAGAGCTCGAGCACGCCCGGGTCGGAGATCCGGTACAGCACGCTGGTCCCCTGCTTGCGGCGGCCGACGAAGCCCTCGGCGTGCAGCGCCGCGAGGTGCTTGGAGACGTTCTGCTGGGAGCCGCCGAGGGCCGCGGCCAGCGTCCCGACCGATGCCTCGTCGCAGGCCCGAAGCTGATCGAGGATCCGCAGCCGGGTCGGGTCCGACAGCGCGCGGAAGCGGCGGGCGATCAACTCGGCCGCGTCGCTTCGGAGGGGGGTCTTCATCGTCATCTCGTCACCTGGTCCTCGTTCTGATATCTTACATATTTACAATTGTAAAGTTGTTAACCTGTAAACCGTAGAGAGAGGATAACGATGCCGACTGTTGCCGCTCCGCGAAGCCCCCTCCCCAGCGCCGGCCCCACGTCCCGGGAGTCGGCGCGCCGCTGGCCCCTCGAGCGCATCCTCTTCCTGATGGCCGGGACGATGACCGGCCTCAGCGCCGTGTTGAGCGCCGTGGTCAGCCCCTGGTTCCTGCTGCTGACCGGCTTCGTCGCCGTCAACCAGCTCGCCTTCGTCGCCTTCGGAAACTGCCCCAGCTCGCTGGTGTTGCGCCGGGTGTTCGGCGTCGAGGCGGCGTGCGACCGATGAGCGAGCTGGGACCGGTCGGGCGCCTCGGCCGCTTCGCCGCCCGGCGTCCGCGCCGGGTCTTCATCGGCTGGGCGATCATCGCCGTCGGCCTCGGCATCCTCGCCCCGAAGGTCGAGACGGCGCTGTCGGGAGCCGGCTGGCAGGCCAACGGCTCCGAGTCGGTCGCGGTGCGCGAACAGGTCGACCGCGCCTTCGCCGGCGGCGGCGCCTACGCGCTCCAGGTCGCCGTCCACTCGCCGAGCCTGACCGCCTCCGACCCCGCCTTTCGCGCGACCCTGCGGCGCGCCGAGCGGCAGCTCGCGGCCGACCCGGCGGTCAGCCGGGTGATCCCGCCGCAACCCGGGCTCTCGATATCGCCCGACGGCCACACCGCGGTGATCCGCGCCGGGGCCGCCCGCAACCCGAACGAGATGGTCGCCGCGGCGAACGACCTCAAGGGCCCGCTCGCCGCCACCGCCGCGAACGGCGTCGAGGTCAACCTGACCGGCGCCGCCGGCATGTGGTCGGACTTCAACGAAGCGAACAAAGAAGCGATGCTGAAGTCCGAGTTCCTCTCCTGGCCGGTCACCCTGGCGATCCTCGTGCTCGCCTTCGGCTCCCTGGTCGCCGCCGGGCTGCCGCTGATGCTGACGATCGTCGGGCTGATCGCCTCGGCGGGCGTCCTCTACCTCGGCACGCTGATCTCGCCGATCTCGGTCTGGGCGATGAACTTCGCGCTGATGTTCGCCCTGGCGCTGGGGATCGACTACGCGCTGTTCATCGTCATGCGCTTCCGCAACGCCTTGTTCGGCCAGCACGAGGACCCGGCCGAGGCGGTCGGGGAGACGATGGACACCGCCGGCAAGGCCGTCCTCTTCTCCGGCCTGACCGTGCTGATCTCGCTCTCCGCGGTGATGCTCGTTCCCAGCCCGGCCTTCCGCTCGATGTCGCTGGGGATCATGATCGCCGTGCTGTTCGTGCTGGCGGCGACGCTGACCCTGCTGCCCGCGGTCCTCGCCAAGCTCGGCCCCCGGGTCGACAAGCTGAGCCTGCCGTGGGCGCACAGCGGCGACCACCGCTCGCCCCGCTTCGCCCGCTGGGGCGAACGGCTCTGGCGCCGGCCGCTGCTGTTCGGCGGCGCCGCACTGGCGATTCTGCTGCTCCTCGCCTCGCCCGTGCTCGGGCTGAAGACCGGGATGCCGTCGATCAAGGTGGTGCCGAACGGCGACCACTCGCGGGTCGGCTACGAACAGGTCGTCGAAGGCTTCGGGCCCGGCGCGCCGGGTGCCCTTCAGGTCACCTCACCGCCGGGCGAGGCGCAGCGTGTCGCGGCCGTGCTCGGCTCCGATCCGGGTGTCGCGGCGACGATCCCGGCGCAGGCCGGCCCGAGCGGCGGCCTCTCGCTGACCGAAGCCATCCCCACGTCCGGCCCCTCCACCGCGGGAACCGGCGCCACGATCGACCGGCTGCGCGCGGAGCTTCCGGCCGGCGCTCTGCTCGGCGGCCCGGCGGCCGAAAACCACGACCTGGAATCGGCCCTGTCGGCGAAGACGCCGCTTGCGATCGGCATCGTCCTGGCGCTCGGCTTCCTGCTGCTGCTGGTCGCCTTCCAGGCGCCGCTGATCGCGGCGATCGGCGTCCTCACGAACCTGCTGGCGACCGCCGCCGCCTTCGGCGTCGCGACGCTGATCTTCCAGGACGGCCACCTCGCCGGCCTGCTCGGCTTCGAATCGCAGGGCTTCCTCGACGCCTGGGGGCCGATCTTCTTCTTCGCGATGATCTTCGCGATCGCGATGGACTACACCGTCTTCCTGCTCTCCTCGGCGCGCGAGCACTGGGAGGAGTCGGGCGACGCCCGGGCGGCGATGGTAGGCGGGCTCGCCCACTCCGGCCGGGTGATCCTCGCCGCCGGCGCGGTGATGGTCGCCGTCTTCTTCACCTTCGCCCTCTCGGGCCCGCTGCCACCGAAGGAGATGGGGGTGATCCTCGGCGTCGCCGTCCTGCTCGACGCCTTCCTGGTGCGGCTGACGCTGCTGCCGGTCTTCCTGCGGCTGAGCGGGCGGGCCGCCTGGTACCTGCCCGGCTGGCTCGACCGGATCCTGCCCGAGGTCCACTTCGGGCACGGTCACGGCGGCGGCGAGCCGGCTGAGGCGAGCGGCAGCGAGGCGCCGCCTCGTGCGCCGGCGCCGGTCGGGGGCGGCTGAGCGCCGCCCTACTCCGAGAGCTCGACGCGCTCGATCTTCTGCGGCTCGACCGGGCGGTCGGAGGCGTCGGTCGGGGTCGACTCGATCGCGTCGACCGCCTCCATCCCCTCGGTCACCGTGCCGAACACGGTGTGCTTGCCGTCCAGCCACGGCGCCGCCTCGGTCGTGACGACGAAGAACTGCGAGCCGTTGGTGTTCGGCCCGGCGTTGGCCATCGCCAGCGCCCCGCGGACGATCTTGTGCTCGTTGATCTCGTCCTCGAAGGTGTAGCCGGGGCCGCCGCGGCCGGTCCCCTCCGGGCAGCCTCCCTGGATCATGAAGTCGACGATCACCCGGTGGAAGACGAGACCGTCGTAGAAGCCGTCGGCGGCGAGCTTGCGGAAGTTCTCGACCGTCTTCGGCGCGTCCTCGTCGTGCAGCTCGACGACGATCGCCCCGGCGTTGGTCTGGAGGGTCGCCTGCGACATCGCGCCCCACCCTACCGGCCTCGATCGAGCGACGGTTGTCGAGTTGTCCACACAGCGAGGGGGACAACTCGACAACCGGCCGGAGGTCAGCCGCTCACCTGGACGGCCAGTGGCCGCGAGGCGCCGGGCGCGTAGGGCCAGCGCTCCTCGGCGAGGGCGACCGCGCGCAGGCGGATCGAGGCGGTGCCACTGACGTAGCGGAAGCGATAGGCGGCGCGGAAGCGGCCGCCGTGGTCGCTGCGGACGACCAGCACCGGGCGCCAGCGGCGCGCGCCTTCCTCGTAGTACTGGATCGCGACCAGCTTGCCACGGCGCGGCAGCGGCGCCCCCCGCGCTCGCACGCGGCCCCAGAGGCGCACCGATTCGCCGGTTCGCAGGGCCTGCGGGGCGGCGTGCAGTGAGATCGCGCCGCGCACACGCAGCGCCAGAGCCGGCCGCCGCGAAGCGGCCAGGCCGGCGTCACCGGCAAAGCTGACGGTGATCCGCCGCGAGGGTCCCGACGGCAGGGCGAGGTGGAAGCCGCCGTGCGAGCCGGTGCTGACGGTGCCGACCTGGCGGCGGGAGAGAGCGCCGCGCGAGGGCCGCGCGACGATCCGCAGGCGGCGCCCGGCGAGGCCGGCTCCGTCGGCGTTGACCAGGCGGCCGGTCACGGTCGCGGCGGCGCGGAAGGGGACGGTGACCCGCGGGCCGCCGCGGTGGCGCCAGCGCAGGCGGGCGAAGACGCGGGTCTTCGCCCTCGCGCCCGCCGGCCCCTTCGCCTTGCCCGGCGGCGTCCGGTCGGTCAACGAGTCGTCCCGCGCGGCCGGCGGCGGCTCGGCCTTGCGCACCGCCATCTCTTTGCCGTCCGCCCGCAGCGTCGTCGAGGCTTTGTTCCCGGCGGCGTCGGCCGCGTCGGCGCGGAACACGTAGGTGCCGGGTTCGAGCTGTTCGGGCATCGTCGCGACGAGCCGCGCCGTGCCCGCCGCCGCACCCGGCTTCAGCTTGCTCGGCAGCTCGACCCAGCGGTCGCTGCCGAGGCGGCGGATGAAGACTCCGCCCTTCGCCGGGCCGGAGTGCGGGTCGGAGACGCCGGCGCCCACCGTCGCGGGGATCCCGTTCCCATCCGGTGCGACGAAGGCGACCTTTGGCGGCTGGTCGTCGAGCCGCAGCACGATGTCGCTTGCAGTCCCGGGCGATTCGTTGCCGGCCTCGTCGCGGAGGTAGACCTGGGCGTGGTAGACGCCCGGGGTCGGCAGGTGGACGTCCTGGAACCGGCTCAGGTCGTGGCCGGCGGTGTAGCGGTTGCCGGTGTCGAAGCCGCTCGGCCCGTAGAGCCGCAGCGAAGCGCCGCCGATCGGGCTCGCCTGTCCCTGGTCGGGGTTCGACCAGCGCAGGTCGAAGTCATTGGCGCGGCGCCAGCCGTCGCCGCCCTCGACGGCGAAGTCGCGCGGGCTCGCCGGGGCGTGGTTGTCGATCGACACCCAGTGCGTCGGCGTGCAACCGCGGTTGCCGGCGAAGTCGACGACGCAGTGGACCAGCGAGTGCGTCCGGTCGCTGAAGTTGGTCGTGTCGAAGGACTGGCCGGCGGAGACGCCGAGGCCGCAGGGCTGCATGCGGGTACCGCGCAGCTCCCCGTCGATCCAGGCGATCGCGCACCCGTACTCGGTCAGGGCCACCCGGTTGCCGTCGAGCAGGGTTTCGCCGAAGCGGATGCCGGAGCCGCTGTCGGCGCCCCAGATCGTCGCCCCCTGGCCGCCGCGCCGCCAGCCGCCGGCGACCATGTCGCCCGCGATCCCCGCCCCCGGCACCGTGTTCTCTTCCAGCGTGAAGGTCATCGCCCGGACCGAGGACCAGGAGCCCGGGTCGAGGCTGCACCAGCTGCTTGCGGGCTTGGCGCAGAGCAGCCGGTCCTCGATCGCCGGCACGCCAGGCGAGAAGCCGGCGGCGAAGTTGCTCGGGTTGACGTCGGTGGAGGCGGCGGTCGCGAAGGGGGAGAAGCCGCCGCTCCAGGTGCCGGCTCCGACCCGCTGCTGAAAGCCGTCGTGCAGGGCGTGCCACCAGGTGCCGGTGACGCGGGTGAACGCGGTGCCGGCCGGCGCCTCCCAGCGCCAGCGGGCGAAGCGGGTGCCGGAGACGGTCGAGACATCGGGGCGGGTGAAGCTCTTCAGATGGACGCCGTCGAAGGCGCCCGCGCCGGGCGGCGATGCGCAGTAGGCGTCGGGGTGGAACTTCGCCCCGCCGGTCGAGTCGGCCCAATTGGCGTCCGTGTCGACGTGCCAGCCGCACTCCGAGACGACGTACTTGCCGGCCTTCGCCTCGGTCGCCGCCAGCAGCAGCAGCGCCAGCGCCAGGCAGACTCCCAGCGCGACGCTCCGGCCGCGCCCGATTCGCATCCCCAACATCGGTCCCCCTTCGTTCGACGACATCTGGAGGACCAAGGGCGCAGCGCCGGAAACTCTCCCCCCTCCCGCCCGAACGTCCAGTGGCGCGGCGGCGGCCGTTTGCCAGAATGGCCCCGATGCCACTTCCGACGCAGGACCAGATAACCGAGAAGCTGCGCGCCGTGATCGACCCGGAGCTGCGCCGCTCGATCGTCGAGCTGGGGATGGTCCGCTCGATCGAGGTCAAGGACGACGGACAGGTCGAGGTCGTGGTCTCGCTGACCACCGCCGGCTGCCCGATCCGCGCCCACTTCGAACAGGCGGTCGCCCAGCAGGTCTCCGAGCTGGAGGGCGTCACCGGGGTCGCGGTCGGCTTCGACGTCCTCTCCGACGAGGAGAAAGGCAGCCTGCAGCAGACCCTCGGCCGCGGCAAGCTGCCGGAGGGCGCCCTGGCCCAGGTCAAGAACGTGATCTGCGTCGCCTCCGGCAAGGGCGGCGTCGGCAAGTCGACGATGACCGCCAACCTGGCCGCGGCGCTGACCGCCGAAGGCCACCCGGCCGGCGCCCTCGACTGCGACGTCTACGGCTACTCGATCCCGCGCATGCTCGGCGTCAACCGCAAACCGGAGGTCAACGCCGAGCGCAAGATCCTCCCGCTCGACGGCGCCGACGGGGTCAAGGTGATGTCGATCGGCTTCTTCGTCGAGGAGAACGCGGCGGTCGTCTGGCGCGGGCCGATGCTGCACAAGGCGATCCAGCAGTTCCTCGAGGACGTCGCCTGGGGCGAGCTCGAGTACCTGCTGCTCGACCTGCCGCCGGGGACCGGCGACGTCTCGATGACCCTCTCGCAGCTGCTGCCGCAGGCCAAGTTCGTGCTGGTGACGACCCCGCAGCCGGCGGCGCAGACGGTTGCCAAGCGGGCCGCCGACATGGCGGTCAAGTTCGACCTCGAGCTGCTCGGCGCGATCGAGAACATGTCCGGCTTCACCACCCCCGACGGCGAGCGCTTGACGATCTTCGGCGAGGGCGGCGGCCAGCTGCTCGCCGACGAGCTCGAGATCCCGCTGCTCGGCAAGATCCCGCTCTCGGAGCCGCTGCGCGAGCACGCCGACAACGGCACCCCGCTGGTCACCGCCGAGCCCGACTCACCCGCCTCGCAGGCGATCCGCCAGGCCGCCCGCGGCATCGTCGCCGCGACCCCGCAGGAGCTTCCGGTCCTGCAGAGCGTCCCGCCGAGCGCCGAGCCCGCCGCGGTGGGCGGCACCCCGCTGCCGGTTATCCAGAGCGGCAGCTGAGCCCGGCCAGCCCGGTTGAATCGCCGCTAGGCAGCGCTCTTGCTCTTGTAGTACTCGGCGTTGACCTGGGCGTATTTCGCCCACTCGGACGGGAGCTGGTCCTCGGCGAAGCAGGCGTCCACCGGGCAGGCCTCGACGCAGGCGTCGCAGTCGATGCACTCGTCGGGGTCGATGTAGAGCATCTCGACCGAGTCGTAGTCGGGCTCGTCAGGCGTCGGGTGGATGCAGTCGACGGGACAGACCTCGACACACGAGTTGTCCTTCTGGCCTATGCACGGCTCGGCGATGACGTAGGTCATTCGGGGCTTATCTCCTGGGTCGTCTTTGCGGGTGCCGGGGGGAACTGGCCCCCGCCCGGCGCGAGCCGACATTTTAGGGATTCCGGCCCGCGGGGGATGACGCGGCGCCCGTTCGGGATGATGTGCCGATGCTGCTACTGACCGGGGCGACGGGAAGCATCGGGTCGCGGCTGCTGCCGCTGCTGCTCGAGCGCGGCGAGGAGGTGCGCTGCCTGGTGCGCGAGCCGCGGCGGCTCGGCGACCGCCGGGTCGACGTGCAGATCGCCCTCGGCGACCTCGGCGAGATGTCCGATCCCTACCTGGTCCGGCAGGCCCTGCGCGGGGTCGACACGGTGGTCCACCTGGCGGCGACGATCCGCGACCAGCCGCCGCGCCGGATCGAGGAGCTGAACGGGCTGGCGACGGTGCGCCTGCTGCGGGCGGCGGAGCGCAGCGGCGTGCGCCGCTTCGTCTTCTTCAGCGCGCTCGACGCGGCGAGCGCCCAGCGCACCCGCTTCTTCCGCGCCAAGTGGCTGGCCGAGCGCGCCGTCGCTTCCTCGCCGCTGGAGACGATCGTCTTCGCGCCGTCGATCGTCTACGACCGCAGCGACCCCTGGGTGACCCTGCTGCGACGCTTCTCCTTCCTGCCGGTGCTGCCGGTCTCCGGCAGCGGCCGGGCACGCTTCCAGCCGATCTGGGCCGCGGACGCCGCCCGCTGCACCCTCGCGGCGCTGGATCGCGACGGCCGCGACCGCTACGAGCTGGCCGGGCCGCAGACGCTCAGCTACGACGAGATGTCCGACCTGGTCAGCCGCGTCGCCGGCCGCCCCCGCCCGCTCGTCCACCTGCCGCTGCCGCTGGTCCGCGGCGGCCTGATCGCCCTCCGCAAGGTCTTCGGCGAGGCCGTCTTCGCCACCTGGGAGGAGGCCGAGCTGATGGAGGTCTCGATGACCAGCGAGCGCGGCACGGCCGACGCGCGGGACCTGGGCGTGGAGCCGAGAAGGATGGAAGACGTCCTTGCGGACTCTTAGCGGCGGTGGCCAAAGGGCCGCCGCCGCCGAGCCGACCTCAACCGCTTCTGCCACGGGACCGTTGACTCCCACCTCCGCACCTGCGAGACTGCGCTCCACGATTCAGGTACACGAGCGTTTCTGACTTACGCCCTCCTGGAAAGGAACACTGGACGTGAAACGCACCACGAACGCATCGCCGCCGCGCAGCGGCTCGGCAATGTCCAGCAAGCTACGCAGACGAGGCGCCGTCGGAGCGCTCCTGGCCTCGGCCGTCGCCTTCCTCCTCGCCCTGCCGGCGTTCGCCTCGGCCGGCCCGCTGGGCGAACCGACCTTCTACGACGAAGGGCTCCGCCCCGCGGCGGAAATCGACTATACGACCGAGGGGCCGGATGGCAACGTCTGGTTCGTCGACCACACCTCCCTGTCCTCCGACGTATCGGGCCTCGGCAAGATCACCCCGGCGGGCGCGATCACCGAGTACATCTGCGGGGAAACGCTCAGCGGATGCAACCCAGAAGCCCGCCTGACCGGGATAACCGCCGGTCCCGAAGGCGACACGCACCTCTGGTTCACCGACCGCGGCAAGCATGGTGACCCCAGCTCCCCCCCGTCGATCGGGCGGATCGACTCGGCAAGCCCGGGAACCGTGGAAGAGTTCTCGATCGAAGCCGAAGGCGGCAACGCCGAAAGCACTCCGCAGGGCATCGTCGCCGGCCCCGAAGGCAAGCTCTGGTTCACCGACACCGGCGCCACCCGCGCGATCGGCGTCTTCGATCCGAGTTCCCCCGAAGGGGAACGCGTCGAAGAGTTCTCCGAAGCCGCCGGCCTGCCGAAATCCAGCAGGCCGAGAGGGATCGTCGCCGGCTCCGACGACGCCCTCTGGTTCACCGATACGGGGGGGTGGCCGTCGACGATCGGCCGCATCGACCCGAACACCCACATGGTCGAACAATTCCCGATCAACTACCAGAGCGTCCCCGGGGGAGAAGCTTCCTTCTCCGGGAAGTCCGGGATAGTCGCCGGGCCCGACGGCGACATCTGGTTCACGGAAACCAAGGAAGGCGCCCGGGGAATCTGCAAGATCGAAGTCGCCGACCCCCACGAAATCAAATGCTTCTCCGAAGGCCTCAAGACACCCAAAGCGGAAACTGGCAGCAAGCCCTACACGTTGACGGTGGCCGAAGGCGAACTCTGGTTCACCGACCACAGCGCCCTCGACGAGAAGCAGTCCTTCACCTTCGGAACCCCTGAAGTGCACTGGACCGAAGGGGAAAAATTCGAACTCTGCAACGAAGACAAATCCAGCTGTGCAACCGGCACCTACAAGACCAACTCCGGCGAAAACAGCGCCCAAGTCCTGAATGCGCTGGAATCCATATACGGTGCCGGCAACGTAGTCGCCACTACGAGTACCGAACTCAATGTCACGGTCCGGTTTGCCGGTGAACTCGCCATGACCAGCATCGGCCAGACGAGCTGCAAAAGGCTGTCCGGCGCGATCCCCAGCTGCTCCGGCTCGACGGTAACAGACGGCGGGCCCGACGCGATCGACCGGATCAACAAATACGACGAAATCGTCCGCTACCCGATCGACGGCCTCGACGGCGTGCGCCCGATCACCTACGTGTCCGGCGGCGACCTGTGGTTCGCGGCGACCTCGAATGGGGTGAATTCGATCGGCAAGTTCGGCATAGAAATCAGCGAAATCCCCCTCACCCTCAACATCAACGAAGGCGAAGGCACGGTCGTCTCCAACCCGGCCGGGATCACCTGCTCGGGCCCCAAAGGCGAAGAATGCACCTCTGAATTCGAAGAAGGCGCAGAAGTCACGCTGACCGCCTCCCCGGCGGCCGGCTACGTCTTCTACGCCTGGCAGAGCTGCCCCTCGCCCACCGGCCGCCAGTGCAAAGTCACGATGTCAGAAGCCAAAGAAGTCGGGGTCAAGTTCAAACAGGCCTACAAGCTGTCCGTCTCCAAAGCCTCCGGCTCTGAGACCGGCATCTTCAAGGTGCTGCCGAGCCCCGGCGTCGTCTGCCCGGCCAAGTGCCAGAGCAGCAGCTACACCTTCGTGAAAGGAACGGAAGTCACGGTCACCCGCTATGAGCCCGCCGCGATCCACCACTTCGTGGAATTCAGCGGTGGCACCGGCTCCGCGGAAGCCTGCGACGGCCAGACGGTCGAATGCACGATCAAACTCGAAGCCGACTCCTCGCTCGAAGGGCTGTTCGAAAAAAATGCCAAGGCCATGCTCAGCCTCGAAAAGCAAGGCGGCGGTCAGGCCAAAATCACCAGCACGGCAACCAGATCTACTGCTTCAACGCCTGCGGGGAAGCATCGTCGCCCTTTTACACCGAACCAACGGCGACGGAAGTCACGCTCAGCTCGACGCTCGGCACGGGCACCAGCTCGATCGAATGGAGCGGCGCGTCGGGTGGCGACACCTGCACCGGCAAATCCACCTCCAACGGCAGCTGCAAAGTCACGATGAGCACCGCCAAATCGCTGGTGGCCACGCTCGAATAACGACGAGGGGCCCGGTTTCCCGGGCCCCTCGAAAGTCACTCGCCTGTTGAGGCGAGCATACGCCTGGGCAGGCGTGGC
>CAVXSI010000012.1:0-71998 GCA_963764365.1 uncultured Solirubrobacterales bacterium | reverse complement strand
CCGCGGGTCAACGGCAGCCAAAAGCTCCCGATCGCCGCCCGGATCCCCGCCTTTGAGAACAACCTCGACGCCCCCCGCGTGCTCTCATCCAACGGCCGCCGCCTGTTCTTCGAAAGCTACGACGCCCTCCTCCCCGGCGACACCAACGGCCGCGGAGACGTCTATGAGTGGGAGGCCCCCGGGGAAGGCGGCTGCACGGAGTCCTCGGCCGACTACTCCCCCCAGGACCAGGGCTGCATCTATCTGATCTCCTCCGGGCAGAGCAAGCGCGACTCCGAATTCCTCGACGCCTCCCCCTCGGGATCGGATGTCTTCTTCGCCACCCTCTCCAGCCTCGTCCCCTCCGACTACGGACTCGTCGACGTCTACGACGCCCGCGCGGGAGGCGGCCTGCCCGCCCCCGAACCGCCGCCCGCCTCCTGCGAAGGCGAAGCCTGCCAGCCCGCCGCCCAGTCCACCGGGTTCCCCACCGCCGCCTCGGCGGCCTTCCAGGGGCCCGGCAACGTGAAGGAACAGGGCGCCGCCGGCGCGAGCCGCTGCCAGGCGCCCGCGCGAACGGCGCGAAGGCTCAGCCGCCGCGCCAAGCGGCTGCGCAGCGCGGCGAGCAGCGCGGCGCGCCACAACCCCCGCCGCGCCAGGGCCCTGCGCCGCAAGGCCGCCCGCTTCGCCAAGGCGGCCCGCCGCCGCTCCCATCGGGCCCGCCGCTGCCGGGCCCGCGTGCGCAAGGCAGGGAGGGCCCACCGATGAGAAGCCCGCTCGCAAAGCTCCTGCCCGTCCTGGCCGCCGGGGCGGCCCTGCTCGCCGCCCCCGCCGCCGCCCAGGCGGACTTCGGCCTTGACCATTTCGCCGCCGCCTTCACCGAAGCGGGCGGCGAAGCCACGACCCAGGCCGGCTCCCACCCCTTCCAGATGACCACCGAGCTGCACTTCAACGCCGAAAAGACCGCCGAAGGCGGCGAACTGCTCGACGCCGCCCCCAAGGACATCCTCACCGCCCAGCCCGCCGGCTTCGCCGGCAACCCCACCGCCGCCCCGCGCTGCGAGAGCGCCGGCTTCCTCACCGAGGTCCTGGTCAACGGCAGCCCCGCTCCCGAGTGCCCCGACGCCTCCGCCGTGGGCACCACCGCCGTCACCCTCTCCAACAAGAAGGCGGCCGGCACCCTCTACGCCGCCGTCTACAACCTCGACCCGCCGCCGGGGATCGCCGCCAAGCTCGGCTTTTGGATCGAGAACGCCCCGGTGACGATCGAACTGGGCCTCGCCGAATCGCCCCCCTACGACGTCGTCGGGGGCCCCACCAACATCTCCCAGCTGGTCGAAGTCGTCGGCGCCACGCTCACCCTCTGGGGGGTGCCCGCCGACGGACGCCACGACCCCCTGCGCGGGCACTGCCTGGACCCCGGCACCGGCGAATCGGTCTGCGAAAGCGAAGCCGGCGCCGGCTCGGCCCCCTTCCTGACGATGCCCCGCGCCTGCACCGGCCCGCTCACCACCACCTACAAAGCCGACCCCTGGCAGGCCCCGGGCGCCTTCGTGGAAGGCTCCGCCCAGAGCCCGGGGATGGCGGGCTGCGGGCGGCTCGGCTTCGAACCCGAAATCGTCGCCCGGCCGACCTCGCGCGCGGCCTCCTCGGCCTCGGGCCTGGACTTCTCGATCGACACCGCCAACGAAGGCCTCCTGAACGCCGCCGGGGACGCCAACGCCGACCTCGCCAAGGCCGTCGTCACCCTGCCCGAGGGGATGAGCGCCAACCCCTCCTCGGCCAACGGCCTCGGCGTCTGCACCGAAGCCCGGTACGCGGCCGAATCCCCCTTCGCCGCGCCGGGCGAAGGCCCCACCTACACCCCGCCCGGCGCCGGCTGCCCCGAAGCCTCCAAGCTCGGCACGATCGAAGTCGAAACCCCGCTCTTGGAAGAAACGCTGAAGGGCTCCCTCTACCTGGCAAAGCCCTACGCCAACCCCGAGCACACCCTGATGGCCCTCTACATGGTGATCGCCAGCGCCCGCTACGGCGTGATCTTCAAGGTCCCGCTGAAAGTCGAGCCCGACCCCCGCACCGGACAGCTCATCACCACCGCCGAAGGCCTGCCCCAGTGGCCGTTTGCCCACTTCCGCCTGCACTTCCGCGAAGGCGCCCGCAGCCCGCTCGTCACGCCGCCGAGCTGCGGCACCCACACGGTGCAAGCGATGCTCTACCCCTCCTCGGGCGGGGCGCCGGTCGAATCGACCTCGAGCTTCGAGATCATCGCCGGGCCGAACGGCGCCCCCTGCCCGAGCGGCGGCCAGCCCTTCAACCCGGGCTTCGAAGCGGGCTCTATCAACAACGCCGCCGGGCGCTACTCGCCCTTCGACATGCGCCTCACCCGCCAAGACGGCGATCAGGACCTGACCCGCTTCTCCGCCGAGCTGCCGCCGGGGATGATCGGCCGCCTGGCGGGCACCGCCCAGTGCCCGGCCGCGGCGATCGCCCAGGCGCGCTCCAGGAGCGGCCAGAACGGCGGCGCCGAAGAGCAGGCGGACCCCAGCTGCCCCGCCGACTCCCAGATCGGCCGCGTGATCGCCGGCGCCGGCGTCGGGCAGGTCCTCACCTACGTCCCGGGCAAGCTCTACCTGGCAGGCCCCTACAACGGCGCCCCGCTCAGTGTCGTCGCGATCGTCCCCGCCCTGGCCGGCCCCTTCGACGCCGGCACCGTGGTCACCCAGGAGGCGCTGCGGATCGATCCCCTGAGCGCGGAAGTCGAAGCCGACGGCTCCGCCTCGGACCCGATCCCCCACATCCTCAAGGGCATCCCGCTGGCGGTGCGCGACGTCCAGGTCTACGTCGACAAGCCGAACTTCACCCTCAACCCGACCTCCTGCGAGCCCAGCGCCACCCTCGCCACCCTCTGGGCGGGGGGCCAGGACGTCTTCTCCGCCGCCGACGACGCCCCCCATTCCCTCGCCGCCCGCTTCCAGGCGGCGAGCTGTGCGAGCCTCGGCTTCACGCCCAAGCTCTCCCTGAAGCTGCGCGGCTCCAAGCCCACGCGCGGCGGCCACCCGGCCCTGCGCGGCGTCTATACCCCGCGCAAGGGCGACGCCAACCTGAAGCGCCTGGTGCTGCGCCTGCCGCACAGCGCCTTCCTCGACCAGGCCCACATCCGCACGATCTGCACCCGGGTGCAGTTCGCCGCGGGGGGCGGCAACGGCGAAAAGTGCCCCAGGGGCGCCGTCTACGGCCACGCCAAGGCCTGGACGCCGCTGCTTAGCCAACCGCTGGTCGGCCCGGTCTACCTGCGGAGCTCCAACCACAACCTGCCCGACTTCGTCGCCGCCCTGCACGGGATCATCGACGTCGAAGCGGTGGCGCGGATCGACTCCGTGAAGGGCGGCATCCGGGCGACCTTCCCGGTCATCCCCGACGCCCCGCTGAGCCGGGTGATCGTCAACATGCAGGGTGGCAAGAAGGGGTTGATCGTCAACTCGACCGACCTCTGCAAGGCAAAGCACCGCGCCGGAGCCGCCTACCTCGCCCACAACGGCAGGCGGGCCGCAGGTAGGCCGGTCGTGCGGGCGGTCAAGTGCAAGCAGGCCAGGCAGCGCAAGAAGCACGCCCGACACCGCAAGCGCGGCAGGCGCCGATGAGGCCGAAGACCCGCCCAGCTCTCCTCGCCACCGCGGCGCTGTGCGCCGTGGCGCTGCTCGCCCTCGCCGCCCCCGCCCAGGCCGCCACCCTCACCGACGCCTCCGAAATCGGCCGCTTCGGCGAAGAAGGCGAAGCGGCCGGGCAGCTCTCCTTCCCCTGGGGAAGCGCAACCGACCCCGTCACCGGCCACCTCTACCTGCTCGGCGCCAACCACCGCATCGACGAGTTCACCCCCTGGGGGGAATTCATCGCGGCCTTCGGCTGGGACGTGGCGCCGGGGGCGGTCGACGAGACCCAGGAAGTGCGGGTCCGCGCCGGCACGGGGACCTTCAAGCTCGGCTTCGAAGGCGCCCAGACCCCCGACCTCCCCTTCGACGCGACGGGCGAAGAAGTGCAGGCCGCCCTGAACGCCCTGCCTGCGATCGGCGGCGCCGGCGGCGAAGTCGCCGTCGAAGAGGCGCTCGGCAACTCCGAGACCGCCACCCCCTTCATTTACGTCGTCGCCTTCGGCGGCTCCCTGGCCGGCACGAATGTCGAACAGCTGAGCGCCGAAGACGGCGCCACGCCGCTCAGCGAAGGCAATCCCGAAACCACCCTCGAAGCCCGTACCCGCAACGACGGCGCCCCCGCCACCACCGGCCTCGAGGCCTGCACCGCCGAATCGGGCTGCCGGGCGGGCTCGGAAGGCCCCGGGGCCGGCCAGACGCTCGGCTACTACCGCGGGGTCGCCGTCGGCCCCGAAGGCGACCTCTACGTCGCCGAAGTGACCCGAGGTAAAGGTGTCCCCCGCATCCAGAAGCTCAGCCCCAGCGGCCATTTCCTCTGGATGATCGGCGGCGAAGTCGACAAGAGCACCGGCGCGGACCTCTGCACCGCCGCCTCCGAAGACGAATGCGGAGAACCGCTCGCCGGCAAAGGCCCGTTCGGCGCCGACAACGTCCGCACGCTCGCGATCGACCCCGCCGGGGACCTGCTGGTCGCCGCGGGCAAGCGCGTCCTGCGCTTCACCCCCGCCGGCGCCTACCAGTCCCAGATCGAAGTGGCGAGCGCCGAAAACGGCCTCAGCGCCCTCGCCGTGGACCCGAACGGCGGCGACCTCTACGTCACGCTCCCGGCCAACGCCGGCAAAGGCGAAGTGCTGAGGCTCGACCCGACCACGGGCGAAGCGCTCGGCGCCCTGAAAGTCGAGCGGCCCCGGGAACTCGCCACCGACCCCGCCGGGGACGTCTTCGTCGCTGCGGGCGCGACCGAGACCGGCGACAAAGAATGGGAAGAAAACGAAAAACACGGCCTCCTCGAACGCGTGATCGAGTTCGGCCCCGAAGGCCAACGCCTCTCGGTCTTCGCCGAAGTCGAGCGGATCCCCGGCGAAGCAAACCACTTCTACCGCATCGGCGGCCTCGGCACCAGCGCCCTCGGCGACCTCTACGTCTCCAACCACGAATCCTCAAACCACCGCGGCGCCTTCGTGCGCTTCTTCGGCCCGCCGCCGGTCTCCCTCGAAGCCCCGCCGCTCAGGCCACCCGAAGTCGGGGCCCAGTACGCCGCCTCGGTCACCGCCGACGAAGCCGAGCTGCGGGCGCAGGTAAACCCGCGCTTCTGGGCCGACACGACCTTCCACGTCCAGTACGGCGCCGCCCCCTGCGAAGAAGGCGGCTGCGCGGAGACCGAAGACGTGAGGCTGAGCGAAAAGGTCAAAGGCTCCCCGCTCACCAGCCCCGCCGTCCCCCTCGCGGGCCTCGCCCCGGGCACGACCTACCACTACCGCTTCGTCGCCCAGAGCTCCGGCGGCGGCCCCGTCTACGGCCCCGACGCCACCTTCAGGACCTACCGCTCCCCCGAAGCCGAATCGTGCCCCGCGAACGAAGCCTTCAGGATCGGAGCGTCGGCGAAGCTGCCCGACTGCCGGGCCTATGAGATGGTCAGCCCGCTCGACAAAGAAGGGGGGGACGTGGTCACCCTGCGCGACACCGCCGGCGACGCAAACGCGGTGCTGAACCAGGCCGCGACCTCGGGCTCCCGCTTCGCCTACGGCTCCTACCGCCCCTTCGCCGGCGCCCCCTCCGGCGCCTACACCTCCCAGTACGTCGCCGCGCGGCGGCCCGGCCAGTCCTGGGTCACCCACGCGCTCACCCCGCCGCGCGGGCGGGCGATCGTCGAAGGCGCGCAGGCCCAGACCGACACCGAATCCAAAGCCTTCTCGCCCGACCTGTGCACCGGCTGGCTGCAGAACTTCGCCGAACCGCCGCTCGCCCCCGGCGCCCCGGCGGGCGCGGTCGACCTCTACCGGCGCGCCGACGAGGAATGCGGCGGGCCGGCCTATGAGCCGCTCAACACGATCGCGCCGGCGCCCAGGGAATGGGGGCTGCTGGAAGGCTTCGAGATCAAGCTCCAGGGCCTCTCCGCCGACGGTGCGACGGCGGTCTTCCTCGCCAGCCAGGCGCTGGCGGCGGGCGGTAGCGAAGGCCCCGACCAGATCTACGGCTCCCGCGGCGGCGCCGAGCGCTTCCTCTGCGTGCTGCCGGGCGGCGCGGACTACCCGAAGCCGTGCACGGCGGGGGGGAGCCTGCGGCATCTGGGTAGCACGAACGCGGACCGCTCGACCAGCCTCACCGGGGCGCTCTCAGAAGACGGCAAGCGCCTCTACTGGACGGCGCTCGAGACGAACTCCGCCGGCTCCGCCGGCCCCGGCCCGATCTATCTGCGCACCGACCCGATGGCCGACCAGAGCGCCTTCGCGAACGGCTCGGCCACCGGCGTCGGCAAGCTGAGCGCGGGCTCGACCACCGTCACCTCGCTGATCGTCGCCCAGGGCAAGGCCGCCTTCGTCAAGGAATCCGACGAAGCGACGCTGAGCGAAACCACCCTCGGGCGCTTCGTCGCCGGCCAGCCGCTGATCGCCGGCAAAGCGCTGCCCGCGGGGACGACGATCGAAGCGCGCGAAGGCGACAGGCTGATCCTCTCCGCCCCGGCCAACGAAACGACCGAGCGCGGCATCGCCTCGCTCGGCCCGCTGCCCTTCGCGGTCGGGCAGACGATCACCGCCCCCGGGATCCCCCACGGGACGACGATCGAAGCCGCCGAAACGGGCAAGCTCACCCTCTCGGCCGCAGCGAGCGTGACCAAGTCGGGGGCGCCGCTGGAAGCCTTCAGCCCCTGCACCGAAGCGGCCAGGGCCTGCACCGTGGCGGTCTCCGAAGAAGCCGAAGCCGCAGAGGAAGCCGAAGGCTCCCAGTTCCAGCTCGCCGCCACCGACGGCTCGCGCGTCCTGTTCACGACCGACGGCGTCCTCTATGAATGGCGCGCCTCAGACGAATCGACCCACCGGATCGCCGGCGGGGTCGAAGCGGAATGGGCGCTGCTCGGCGCGAGCGAAGACGCGACCCGGATCTACTTCGCCTCGCGCGAAGCGCTCGGCGGCGCCAACCCCGAGGGCGCCGAAGCGGTCGCGGGCGAAGCCAACCTCTACTACCGCGAGGCCGGCGGCGAACCGCGCTTCGTCGCGACGCTGGCGGCTGCGGACACTGGTTACACCGGATCGCCGATCGCGTTCGAACCCCGCCGTCACCTCGCCCGCGTCAGCCCCGACGGCGAGGCGGCCGTCTTCCCCTCCGCCGCGCCGCTGAGCGGCTACGACAACGCCGACCAGGCCACGGGCGGAGCAGACGCCGAGCTCTTCCTCTACGACGCCGCGGGCAACGGCGGGGCGGGGAAGCTGCTCTGCGCCTCCTGCAACCCCGCCGGGGCGCGCCCGCGGGTCAACGGCAGCCAAAAGCTCCCGATCGCCGCCCGGATCCCCGCCTTTGAGAACAACCTCTACGCCCCCCGCGTGCTCTCATCCAACGGCCGCCGCCTGTTCTTCGAAAGCTACGACGCCCTCCTCCCCGGCGACACCAACGGCCGCGGAGACGTCTATGAGTGGGAGGCCCCCGGGGAAGGCGGCTGCACGGAGTCCTCGGCCGACTACTCCCCCCAGGACCAGGGCTGCATCTATCTGATCTCCTCCGGGCAGAGCAAGCGCGACTCCGAATTCCTCGACGCCTCCCCCTCGGGATCGGATGTCTTCTTCGCCACCCTCTCCAGCCTCGTCCCCTCCGACTACGGACTCGTCGACGTCTACGACGCCCGCGCGGGAGGCGGCCTGCCCGCCCCCGAACCGCCGCCCGCCTCCTGCGAAGGCGAAGCCTGCCAGCCCGCCGCCCAGTCCACCGGGTTCCCCACCGCCGCCTCGGCGGCCTTCCAGGGGCCCGGCAACGTGAAGGAACAGGGCGCCGCCGGCGCGAGCCGCTGCCAGGCGCCCGCGCGAACGGCGCGAAGGCTCAGCCGCCGCGCCAAGCGGCTGCGCAGCGCGGCGAGCAGCGCGGCGCGCCACAACCCCCGCCGCGCCAGGGCCCTGCGCCGCAAGGCCGCCCGCTTCGCCAAGGCGGCCCGCCGCCGCTCCCATCGGGCCCGCCGCTGCCGGGCCCGCGTGCGCAAGGCAGGGAGGGCCCACCGATGAGAAGCCCGCTCGCAAAGCTCCTGCCCGTCCTGGCCGCCGGGGCGGCCCTGCTCGCCGCCCCCGCCGCCGCCCAGGCGGACTTCGGCCTTGACCATTTCGCCGCCGCCTTCACCGAAGCGGGCGGCGAAGCCACGACCCAGGCCGGCTCCCACCCCTTCCAGATGACCACCGAGCTGCACTTCAACGCCGAAAAGACCGCCGAAGGCGGCGAACTGCTCGACGCCGCCCCCAAGGACATCCTCACCGCCCAGCCCGCCGGCTTCGCCGGCAACCCCACCGCCGCCCCGCGCTGCGAGAGCGCCGGCTTCCTCACCGAGGTCCTGGTCAACGGCAGCCCCGCTCCCGAGTGCCCCGACGCCTCCGCCGTGGGCACCACCGCCGTCACCCTCTCCAACAAGAAGGCGGCCGGCACCCTCTACGCCGCCGTCTACAACCTCGACCCGCCGCCGGGGATCGCCGCCAAGCTCGGCTTTTGGATCGAGAACGCCCCGGTGACGATCGAACTGGGCCTCGCCGAATCGCCCCCCTACGACGTCGTCGGGGGCCCCACCAACATCTCCCAGCTGGTCGAAGTCGTCGGCGCCACGCTCACCCTCTGGGGGGTGCCCGCCGACGGACGCCACGACCCCCTGCGCGGGCACTGCCTGGACCCCGGCACCGGCGAATCGGTCTGCGAAAGCGAAGCCGGCGCCGGCTCGGCCCCCTTCCTGACGATGCCCCGCGCCTGCACCGGCCCGCTCACCACCACCTACAAAGCCGACCCCTGGCAGGCCCCGGGCGCCTTCGTGGAAGGCTCCGCCCAGAGCCCGGGGATGGCGGGCTGCGGGCGGCTCGGCTTCGAACCCGAAATCGTCGCCCGGCCGACCTCGCGCGCGGCCTCCTCGGCCTCGGGCCTGGACTTCTCGATCGACACCGCCAACGAAGGCCTCCTGAACGCCGCCGGGGACGCCAACGCCGACCTCGCCAAGGCCGTCGTCACCCTGCCCGAGGGGATGAGCGCCAACCCCTCCTCGGCCAACGGCCTCGGCGTCTGCACCGAAGCCCGGTACGCGGCCGAATCCCCCTTCGCCGCGCCGGGCGAAGGCCCCACCTACACCCCGCCCGGCGCCGGCTGCCCCGAAGCCTCCAAGCTCGGCACGATCGAAGTCCAGACCCCGCTGCTGGAAGAAACGCTGAAGGGCTCCCTCTACCTGGCAAAGCCCTACGCCAACCCCGAGCACACCCTGATGGCCCTCTACATGGTGATCGCCAGCGCCCGCTACGGCGTGATCTTCAAGGTCCCGCTGAAAGTCGAGCCCGACCCCCGCACCGGACAGCTCATCACCACCGCCGAAGGCCTGCCCCAGTGGCCGTTTGCCCACTTCCGCCTGCACTTCCGCGAAGGCGCCCGCAGCCCGCTCGTCACGCCGCCGAGCTGCGGCACCCACACGGTGCAAGCGATGCTCTACCCCTCCTCGGGCGGGGCGCCGGTCGAATCGACCTCGAGCTTCGAGATCATCGCCGGGCCGAACGGCGCCCCCTGCCCGAGCGGCGGCCAGCCCTTCAACCCGGGCTTCGAAGCGGGCTCTATCAACAACGCCGCCGGGCGCTACTCGCCCTTCGACATGCGCCTCACCCGCCAAGACGGCGATCAGGACCTGACCCGCTTCTCCGCCGAGCTGCCGCCGGGGATGATCGGCCGCCTGGCGGGCACCGCCCAGTGCCCGGCCGCGGCGATCGCCCAGGCGCGCTCCAGGAGCGGCCAGAACGGCGGCGCCGAAGAGCAGGCGGACCCCAGCTGCCCCGCCGACTCCCAGATCGGCCGCGTGATCGCCGGCGCCGGCGTCGGGCAGGTCCTCACCTACGTCCCGGGCAAGCTCTACCTGGCAGGCCCCTACAACGGCGCCCCGCTCAGCGTCGTCGCGATCGTCCCCGCCCTGGCCGGCCCCTTCGACGCCGGCACCGTGGTCACCCAGGAGGCGCTGCGGATCGATCCCCTGAGCGCGGAAGTCGAAGCCGACGGCTCCGCCTCGGACCCGATCCCCCACATCCTCAAGGGCATCCCGCTGGCGGTGCGCGACGTCCAGGTCTACGTCGACAAGCCGAACTTCACCCTCAACCCGACCTCCTGCGAGCCCAGCGCCACCCTCGCCACCCTCTGGGCGGGGGGCCAGGACGTCTTCTCCGCCGCCGACGACGCCCCCCATTCCCTCGCCGCCCGCTTCCAGGCGGCGAGCTGCGCGAGCCTCGGCTTCACGCCCAAGCTGGGGCTGAAGCTGAAGGGCGGGACCCGCCGGGGCAAGTTCCCCGCCCTGCACGCCGTCTACACGCCGAAGGCGGGCGATGCCAACCTCAAGCGCCTCGCCCTGCGCTTCCCGAAGAGCGAGTTCATCGAACAGGGCCACTTCCGCACGATCTGCACCCGCGTGCAGTTCGCCGCCGGGGCGGGCCACGGCTCGCAGTGCCCCAAGGGCGCCGTCTACGGCCACGTCAAGGTCTGGACGCCGCTGCTCTCAGAACCGCTGAAGGGCCCGGTCTACCTCAGGTCCTCAAGCCACAACCTGCCCGACGCGGTGCTCGCCCTGCACGGCCCGCCCTCGGCCCCGATCGACCTCGAGGTGGCGGTCCGCATCGACTCCGCCCACGGCGGCCTGCGGGCGACGGTCGAAGGCGCCCCCGACGCGCCGGTCTCCCGCGCGATCGTCGACATGCAGGGCGGCCAGAAGGGCCTGTTCGTCAACAGCACGAACCTCTGCGTGGGCAAGCACCGCGCCTTCGCCAACGCCAAGGGCCAGAACGGCAAGCTCGACAAGACCAAGCCCCTGGTCCGCCCGCAGTGCAAGAAGGCGCGCCGCAAGCGGCACGGGGGCGCTGCTCAGGCGTTGAGCGCCAGCTCCGCCGGCGCCACCACGAAGCCGAGCCGGTCGGTGCCGCGCCGCAGCGGGCCGTCAAGCGTGACCTGCTTGCAGCCGAGCAGCCGCGCCAGAGCGACGTACTCGCGTCGTAGGTGCGGCCCCGGCCGAACTCCTCGGCGATCTTCCAAGCTTCGCGCCCGAGCCGTGGCTCGTCGGCCCGGCGCACCGCGCACGTTTCCAGTCGCTCATGCTGGGCCTCCGCGTGCTCGGGGCTGACCTTTCCGTTCAGCAGGCCGAGATGGATGGTGGAGCGCGCCCGCTTCGTCGTCATCGGCGGCTTCGCGGTGATCGCGAACCGCTTCGTCAGGGCCACCGAGGAAATCGACTTTCTCGTCCCCGACGACGAGCACAACGATCGTCGCGTGCTCGCCGCGCTTCTCAGCTTGGGCGGTGTGCGCCACCGTGACTCCGAGCCGCTGCGGCCCGAGCACCTGCTCGGCCAGACCCATCTCCGCGCGGTCACCGACGCCGGCATCGTCGACGTGATCAGGGGCGGGCTTCCGCCGCTCGACTACGACACCGTCGCCGCGGAGGCGAGGACCGCCGACTATGGCGGGGTCGAGTTCCTCGTCGCCGGCCTGCGCAGCATCGTCGGCTTCAAGCGCCTCAGCGACCGCCCGTGCGACCGCAACGATCTGCTCGGTCTCGCCGAGATCCACGGCGAGCTCCCCGAAGACGAGATCCCCGGCCTCGACCGCGGCGCCGGCAAGCGCCAGGGCAACAAGCACTGATTCGCCGCCGCTGTTCTTTGACATTGGCGTTGCCGACAATTTCGAATCTGCGCACCACGCGCGCGTTTCTGTCTGCGAGCATGCAAGAATGGAGACGATGCGAGAAAGTTGGACTGACGACCGGCTGGACGACTTCGCCAAGCGCGCCGACCACCGCTTCGACGCGGTGGATCGGCGCTTCGACAAGGTCGACGACGAGATCCGCGATCTGCGGGGTGAGATGAAGGCCGGCTTCGACAGGGTGGACGCCCAGTTCGAGAAGGTGGACGACCAGTTCGACAGGGTGGACGCCAGGTTCGACAAGATAGATGCCCGTTTCGAAGCGATGCAACGCCTGATGCTGCAGAGCAGTGTGCTCGTGATCGTCGCGCTGATCGGCCTGATCGCGACCCAGCTGTAGCTGTCAAGGGGAATGAGAATTCCCCTTGACATGAGCGCCGCTCAGCGCAGGTCGCCGGCGAACGGCCGCGGCAATCGCGCGCAGAGCACCGCGAAGAGGCCGATCGCGACCAGGGCGCCGAGCCAGTGCAGGCCGACGAGCACGAAGAGGGCGCTGACGACTCCGGTGCCGACCGCGCGCAGCAGCACCGGCGCGAGGGGGAGGCCGACGACCTCCGCGGTCAGCCAGGCGCAGCCCATCCAGGCAAGCGGGCCGACCAGCCAGCCCCAGCTGGCGAAGAAGCCGTGCGAGAAGATGATCGCGAGCACGAGCGCCAGCACGAGCACCGCGAGGAACTGCACCACCGCCACGCGCCAGAGAATCGCGTTGTCCATGCCGGGCATTCTCGCAACCTCGCCACCCGGAGGCCTGCGCGCCATAATCGAGACTCCCGGGCGGTTAGCTCAGCTGGGAGAGCACCTGCCTTACAAGCAGGAGGTCACTGGTTCGAGCCCAGTACCGCCCATCGCCGCAGAGAGCTGAAGGCGGTGATCGTCACCGGGCATCATCGCCGCGACAACCTCGCGCGCAGGCGCGCCCAGAGCGAGGGCGGCCGCGGCTGGGTGCGGCGCCAGTCTTCCTCGCTCGGCAGCCGCCCGGCCTTGCGCGCGGCCAGGACGCAGGCGGTGTGGGCGTGGCGGCGGCGCTCCATGTCGCCTTCGGGCGCGATCAGCACGTGCTCGCTGAGCGCCGGCAGGTGGTTGCCGCAGAGCGGGCAGCGGTAGGTCGCCGGCTTGCGGTTCTGCGCCGGGCGCATCGACCACCAGCGAGCCGCGGGGCCCTTGCTCACGACAACCGCTTCCGCTGTTCTTCTCCATCGCCTACAGGGGCAGAGGAACAGGGGAGCCTCATGTGGGCGGTCAGGGAGCGCTGGCGGGGTGGGCGCCGGGCGTGGCCTCGATCCGCTCGTGCAGCCCGTGCGCGGCGAAGATCTCGTCGAGGTTCTCGCGGGTCAGCGTCTCGCGCTCCAGGGCGTTGGCCGCCAGGTCGTCGAGGCACTCGCGATTGCCGGCGAGCAGTGCCCGGGCGCGGCGGAACGCCTCGCGGGCCAGCGTCATCGCCGCCACGTCGACATCGCGGCGGGTGCGGTCGGAGAGCGCGTAGTCGCCGGTCGGCAGGGCGATCGGCGGCGCCCCGTCGGCGTCCAGCGGCACCCCCATCCCGAACTCGGCGACCATCTGCTTGCAGACCATGTGCACCCGGGCGAGGTCGTCGCCGGCGCCGGAGTAGGACGCGTCGAACACCTCTTCCTCGGCGGCGCGGCCGCCCAGCAGGGTGACCAGCTCGTCAAGCAGTTCCTCGCGCGACTTCATGTAGGTGTCCTCCTGCGGCGAGTGGCCGACGAAGCCGAGCGCCGGCCCGCGCGGGACGATGCTGAGGATCTCCGGCGGGTCGAGCCCGAGCAGGTGGCGGCAGAGCGCGTGCCCGGCCTCGTGGTAGGCGACGATCCGCCGCTCCTTCCCGCTCAGCCGCCGCGCCTGCTGGGAGCCGACCGACTGTCGCAACAGCGCCTCGTCGAGATCCTCGCGGGCCATCGCGCCGCGGCCCGCCCGCCCGGCGATGATCGCCGCCTCGTTCAGCGCGTTGGCGAGCTGGGCGCCGGTCATCCCGGTCGTCTTGCGGGCGACATCGGTCAGATCGAGGTCGGGGCCGAGCGGCTTGCCCTTGGCGTGGGCGCGGAGGATCGCCTCGCGGCCGTCGCGGTCGGGCGGCGCGACCAGCACCTGGCGGTCGAAGCGCCCCGGCCGCAGCAGCGCTTTGTCGAGCTTGTCGACGTAGTTCGAGGCGGCGATCACGATCACCGTCCCCGGGTCGCGCTCGAAGCCATCGAGCTCGACCAGCAGCTGGTTCAGCGCCTGCTCACGCTCGCTCGAGCCGCCGTCGCCGCCGCCGCTGCTGCGGGCGCCGCCGACCGCGTCGAGCTCGTCGATGAAGATCACCGCCCGCCCCGCCTTGCGCGCCTCCTTGAACAGGCGGCGGATCCGCGCCGCGCCGCGGCCGACGAACATCTCGACGAAGCTCGACCCCGAGGCGGAGAAGAAGTCGACCCCGGCCTGGGCGGCGACCGCCCGCGCCAGCATCGTCTTGCCGGTCCCGGGCGGGCCGAACAGCAGCACCCCGCGCGGCGGCTGGGCGCCGAGCGCGGCGAAGCGGTCGGGGTCACGCAGCCACTCGGCGACGTCGAGCAGCTCGTCCTTGGCGGCGTCGACGCCCTGCACCTCCTCCCATAGCACCGGCTTGGTCTTGCTCGCCTTGACCGTCTCCGGTTTGGTCGAGCCGACCGTGCTGCGCAGCAGCGTCACGAAGACGAGCAGCAGGCAGAGCATGAAGAAGACCCCGAAGACCGGGTACCAGTCGAAGAAGAATTCCTTGATTTCGCTCGCCTGGAGGGCCAGGATCAGATGCATGGGACCACCCCGCGGTCCCGACGCAGTCTGTAGACAAATGTGCGTTTGGCCAATCGCACATACGTCCGCTGCCGATGTATGCACCAAAGCGCTCACACACAGACGTGCCGGTAGTTGTCCCCCCTATAGGGCGGCGAATCACCGGCACGTCCCCGGGACGCTAGCCGCGGACGACCTGGGAGCCGCCGACGATCGCCTCGAGGCCGTCGTCGCCGAAGACGATCCAGGCCTTGTTGCCACCGTCGTAGTCGGGCGCCCACAGCTTCAGCGTCGCCGGCCGGTCCCAGACCGTGCACTGCTCGTCGCCGACCTCCTCGAGCCCCCGCCAGACCCGCACGAACGGGTTGCCCTCGAACTCGGCGCCGATCGTCGTCGGCTCGCGGTGGCCGGGGTGGACGGCGGTCTGCGGCGGCAGCGTCATCAGCTTCATCACCGAGGCCTGCATGTCGGCGAAGCCGCTGCCCCCGGGCGCCATCGTCCCCCCGACCGTGCCCTTGAAGAGGACGTCGGCGGTGAAGACATCGCTGCCGTTGACCAGATAGGCGAGGTGGCCGGCGGCGTGGCCGGGGGTGAGGATCGCCTCGATCTTGAGCCCCCCGGTGGCAAGCCTGCCGCCGTCCTCGATCGGCTCGGCGACCTCGAGCTCGAGCTCGGCCGCGGCGTCCGGGTGGGCGACGACCGGCGGCCCGCCGAGCCGCTCCACCGCCTCGGCCAGGCCGGCGACGTGGTCGCCGTGGGGGTGGGTGACGAGGACGTGGGTGACGTCGATCCGGTCGCGCTCGGCGCGCTCCAGCAGCGGGCCCAGCTCGTCGTTGCCGTCGATCAGCACCCCCTTGCCGCCCGGCTCGTCGGCGACGAGGTAGGCGTTCGACAGCCACATCGGGTTCTCGGTTCGCTCGACGATCATCGTCGACCCGAGTATGCCGGTTTCGCCACCGGCGTCGGCACGTCGATCGTCACCGTCGCCCGCATCTAGGTATCGATCGCCCCGGCGAGCCGGCCCCTCGTTCTCGCGCGGCGCGCGGTAGACATTTGAACCGCATACCGGCACAAATGTCTACCGCGCTCACCCGTAGGGCTGGTAGAGCAGCCGCTGGCCGAGCAGCCGGCTGACCGTGTCGAAGCGGTAGCCGCGGCCGCGCAGGGTGTCGATGATCCTCGGCAGCGCCGCCAGGGTGCCGCTGCGGTCGCCGCCGCCGTCGTGCATGAGGACGATCGAGCCGGGCTGGGCGGCGCCGACGACGCGGCTGTAGACGGCGGCGGCGCCCGGGGTCGCCCAGTCGGTCGGGTCGACGTCCCAGAGGATCGTCTCCATCCCCAGCCCGCCCGCGGTGGCGATGACCGAGGAGTCGACGGCGCCCCCGGGCGGGCGGAACAGGCAGGGCTTGAAGTGAGTGGAGGCGTCGATGCGGCCGGCCGCCCCCGCGATCTGTGCGTAGCCCGGGTATTCGACGTGGTTCATCGTGTGGTCGCCGATCTCGTTGCCTTCGCGCAGGATGCGGCGCATCGTGCCTTCGCGGCCGGCCATCTCCTGCCCGACCTCGAAGAAGGTGCCGTGGACGTGCTCGCGGCGCAGCACGTCGAGGAAGCCTTCGGTGTATTCGCTCGGCCCGTCGTCGAAGGTGAGGGCGACCGCCCTGCTGCCGCGGGGGCCGTTGAAGATCTCCCGCGGACCCCCGCCGGCGCAGCCGACCGGCCGCACGGGGCGCAGCCGGTAGGGGCGCGTTCCCCGGGCGGGCAGGCTCGCCTGGCAGCCGCCCGCGGCGCAGCCGCCGCGGCTCTCCAGCACCTGCCAGCGGTAGCGGTGCGGCGCCAGGCCGGCCGCTTCCGGGCGCAGCGTCAGCGCCAGCTTGTGCGGGCCGGCCCGCTTCAGGCGGGCGGCGATCGTCGACTTGGCGGTGATCCTGCCCGCTCCGTTGAGCAGCTCGAGCCCGGCGTGGCGGTGGGCGCCGCGTTTGCCGCCGAGGCAGATCTGGCGCCGGCCGGCGCTTCCGCCGCGGCTCAGCACCAGGCAGAGGTGGGGCGAGCCGGCGCCGCCGGCGGCGGGCAGCGGGTCGAGCTGCGCCAGGGGGACGGGGGAGGCGGTGCGGACGGTGAAGATCAGATCTTGCCCGGCCTGGGAGAGACCGGCGCGCTGCAGGTCGCCCTGGGATGCCGCGCCGGCGCCGGCCGCGGTGACGACTCCGACCTGCAGCAGGCAGGCGCAGACGGCGACGCCAGTGAAGAGGATCTTGTGAGTTCGGGAAATCAGAGCGCTCCGCTGCAACATATTCGACCGCCGCGCCCGTACGCGTGCCAGTGCCGTGTCAGGCAACGTTCGCTCTCTGGCTTGCCCTCGCCGCGCCTGGCGGCGTCCTCGGCCGCTCGACGTGGCGCCGCCACGCCTTCGGGCCTGCGTCCTCGCCGGTCACGGCGATGCCTGCGCCAGAACCGGGCAAACGTCACCCGACACGGCACCAGCCGCGTGCCCGAATGTCACCGGTCAGACGTCGGCATCCAAACTCGGTACAGAAGTGGAGGACGGCGTATCCCACAGCCGGCGCCGGCCGAGCTAGCGTTTTGACAGTCGAAGCGAGCAAGAGGAAATGGGGCCGATCGCACATATTCGCAACGCCGCCTCACCTGCAGGGGACTGGAACTTGCAGATCTTCGATCCGGTGCGCCCGGGCTGGGCGGGTCATCGATCGAAGCGAGGGGACGGCGCGGCGTCGAGCCGCGCGAATCCGCCGCGCCGCCCCCCTTTCGCCGCCTCACCGGCGGCCCGTGAGATAGAGCCGGGGCCGGCCCCTTGAGCAAGCGCCCGGCGGGGGCGCTTGCGGGCATGGCCATGGTCCTTCTCCTTGCCGCTCCGGCGGCGGCGGGAATGCGGCGCGACGTGATTTTCGGCCGGCCGGACGCGGCGGCGGCGCGGATCTCGGCGAGCGCCTCGGCCAGCCGCTATCCGATCGATGACGGCAGCGGGACCACGGTGGCGATCTCGGTCACCGCGGCGTGCGAAGCAAGCTGTGACGCGGCCGAACCGCAGGCGATCGCCGATTTCCTCGGCACCCTGATCCACGGTGCCGAGATGGAACTGCTGACGGTGCAACTCGACACGCCCTACCAGATCGAATACGACTGCGGCTACGGCGCCGGCGCCTGCTACTACCCGAGCGAGAACAAGATCGTGCTCAACGGCAACGCGACGCCGGCGTCCGACGGAGCGAGCCGCGAATTCGTCCTCGCGCACGAGTACGGGCACCATGTCGCCAACCACCGGCGCAGTCCGGCGCCGTTTCCGGCAGCGATCGACTGGGGCACGCCGCGCTGGGCGACCCAGGAGAGCGTCTGCCGGCGTGTCCGGGCGGGCACCGTCTTTCCCGGCAACGAGGGCGTGCACTACTTCCGCGATCCGGGCGAGGCCTTCGCCGAGTCCTTCGCCCGCCTGCGCTTCCCGGAAGCGCAGATCGGATGGCGGTACCTGGCGGCGCTGAAGCCCGACGCGGCGGCCTTCCAGGCGATCCGCGAAGACACCCTCGAACCGTGGCTCGGCCGCTCGACCTTCCTCCTCGCCGGCCGCGTCCCGCCCCGCCAGAACGGCGCCGTCGTCAGGGCCCTGCCCACACCGCTGGACGGCGAGGTCAGCCTGCTCCCCACCCATGTCCGGCGCCGCTACCGCCTCAGCCTCCTCGGCCCCGCGGGCCGCGTCCTCCGCAGCACCCAGCGCAACCTCAGTTTCCGCCACCGCCTCAACTTCACGGTCTGCGGCCAGGACCGCCTCCGCCTCCAGCTCCGCTCCACCCGCCCCACCGGCGAGGGCTTCAAGCTCAAAGTCCAGCGACCCTGAGATAATCCCCGCCCCGGGCAGAAGTCCAGCCCACAAGGGGGCGTAGCTCAGCTGGTTAGAGCGCCGGCCTGTCACGCCGGAGGTCGCGGGTTCGAGTCCCGTCGCTCCCGCTCGTTGAAGTGGCTGTCCCAAGCCTGATTCTGCGGGGCTACCGCAGCAATATCCGACAGCGCTTGAGCAGCTCGTCCAATGTTTTCGGCCGGAGGGTGCCAAGTCGACGGCTGAGGCGCTCGTGGGAGATGGCGCGTAGTTGCTCGGGCATCGCGAAGCCGCGCTCTTTCAGTCCGGCCTCCGATGCGGGAACCGCAACGTGCAGCGGGTTGCTGAAATCGGTGCGGGTGAGTGGGACGGCGAGGGAGAGGCTGACGCCGGCGCGGTTCAGTTGGTCGACGGAAACGATGGCAAAGGGCCGAGGCTTCGCCCGCTCGCTGCCACGGGTGGGGTCGGGGTCGGCCCAGTAGACCTCGCCCTGCTGGGGGCGTGCGCTTACCACTCGGGGGTGGGGGCGTCGAAGGCCCCTTCGATCTCGGCGCTCTCGGCGCGATAGGCGGCAAGTGCCCCGGGGTCGCTGGCCAGGCGCTCGAATTCGGCCTCGACCTCGGTCAGCAGCGCCTCCTCGTCGGCGGCGCTGACAAGCTTCACGACCACCTCGCCAGCAGACTCGCCGCGCCGAGCGGCGAGGACATTCAGGCGATCGCGGGTTTCAGTCGGAACTCGGATCGTGGTGGTGTCGGTAGCTGCCATGTAGATAACCAGTCTACACGTTGGGTCTGGTTGGTTGCGCTTGGTGCCGGCAATGCGTCGAGGATGGTCGCCGCCAGCCGTTCCCGTAGAGCGTCGCCGGCGCCGCGCCGGCCAAGGCGGCAGGGCCTGTGCGGTTCAGGCCCGGCGCGCGATGTAGACCATCTTCGTGTGGACGAGTTCCTCGACCGGCTGCTTGAGGATCGCGTCGTAGCCGTGGCCGAAGACATCGAGGCACTCCAGGCCGGAGGCGGCGATCGTCGCCCGCACGACGTCTTCCGGGAAGTGGCGCTGGCGGTGGACGTGCCTCTGGACGTCGGACTCGCCGCCGCCCGGCAGCTCCGCTTCGAAGTGGGACTCGTAGATCCCTCCCGGCTGGGCGTCCAGGGGCGCCTGGCCGTTCCAGATCAGTTTGCGGCCGCCGCGTTCGACGAACTCGGTTTCGGCGAAGAAGGAGCGGTAGGCGTTGAGGGTGTTGACGTCGAAGAGCAGCAGCCCGTCGGGGGCCAGGTTGGCCCGCATCGCGCTCAGCGCTTCGCCCAGTTCCTCGACGCTGAGCAGGTAGTTGACCGCGTCGTCCAGGCACCAGACGAGGTCGAACTCCCCGAACACCGGCAGCGAGCGCATGTCGGCGACGGCGAACTCCACCGCGTCCCCGGCCTTCCCCCGCGCCAGCTCGAGCATCGACGGCGAGATGTCGCATGCCGTCACCTCCCAGCCCTGCTCGAGCAGCGGCAGGAAGCTCTTCCCGGTCCCGCAGGCGACATCGAGCAGGCGGTGCTCGCTCAACCCGTGCCGGCGGAGCTGGGGGAGGAGTTCCCCCAGCCACAACCCGTAGTCGTGGTGCGCGGTGAAATCGTCGTAGACCGGAGCAAGCGCCTCGTAGGCCTCTTCGGCTCGCTGGCTCCCCGACTTGTGGACTGCTGCTTTTGCCTCCATTTGGCCGCCGAGACCAGGCGATTGTTCGCGATGGTTTCGCGCCGTTTGAATTCTTCTCACACCGATCTAAACAATCTGATAAGTTCTTCGCGATTATGGACATTCGCCACGTCGATCAGCAAGCGGATATGGGAGGGCGAGGCGAGGACGACGGCTGGGAGTGGAACGAAGTGCGGCGGCTCTGCATGCGCTTCGCCTGGCGCTACTCGAAGAACCCCAGCGAAGTGGAGGACATCGCCCAGGAGGCGCTCCTGCGCGCCTGGCGGCGGCGGTCGACTCTGCGCGACCCCGGCAGTCGCAAGGGATGGCTGGCGGTGATCGTCCGCAACGAGGCCTTCCGGCAGCACGCTCGCAAACGCCCCGATCCGGTGGCAACGCTGGAGGCCGAACACGGGGCCGACGACGAGCGGGTGCTGAAGACGGTCGAACGGGCCGACATCCACGCCGCGATCGACCGGCTCGACGAGCGAGACCGGCAGCTGGTGCGCCTGCGCTACGACGAGGACATGACGCAGACCGCGATCGCCCACCGGCTCGGGATCCCGGAGGGTACGGTCAAGGTTCGACTTCATCGCGTGCGCGCAAAGCTGCGCCGCGCAATCGGTTCCGTCTAGGCGGGCGCGGGGAAGGGAGCAGGGGGCGGTCGCTAGCCGGCCGCCGCCCTGCGCATTTCCTCGGCCGCGGCACCGGGGCCGATATAGGGGACGAGCAGCGCGAACAGCAGGTCGGGCAGCAGTTTCGGCAGCCGCTCGGCCCGGCCGGTCAGCAGCTCGTCGAAGATCAGGCCGGAGACGGCGCCGGCGGCCATCAGGGCGATGTTCTCCGGCAGCTCGCGGTCGCCCGCCTCCTGCCTGCCGTCCTCGAGGAACTCGGTGAAGCGGTTGACGGCGTTCCAGTGCCGCTGGCGCGCGTCGGCCCCGGCCGCCTCGACCTCGACGATCGCGGTTCGCGCCAGCTCCGGGTCGAGCGCGAACATGTCGACGACCGTCGTCAGCCCGATCCGCACCCGGTCGAGCCAGTCTTCCTCGGCCTCGCACTTGGCGACCACCTCGCCGACCACGCGGTCGACGACCATGTCGTAGGCGGCGAGAAAGCAGTCGTGCTTGTCGTCGAAGTACTTGTAGAAGGTCGTCCGCGAGGTGTTCGCCTCGGCGATCACGTCGGCGACCGAAGTCGCCTTGTAGCCCTTCCTGCCGACGACGACGACCATCGCCTCCAGGATCGATTGACGCCGCGTTTCCGTGCTTGCCATCGGCCAGACCGTCAGGTGAGAACTCTCCGGTATATGGATCATAGCGGCAACGTGTACGTAAGCGTTTATCGTGCTAGATCGCCCATCTCCCTGGCTGCCGCTTGCGGGCCGATATATGGCACCAGCGTCGCAAAAAGCACGTCGGAAATCAAGCCGGGGAGCTTCTCCGCACGGCCGATCAGCAGCTCGTCGGAGATCAGTCCGGTGACCCCGCCGATCGCCATCCGCGAGGTGTTCGGCGGCAGGCCGCGCCCGCCCTGGGCGAAGTCGCGCCCCTCGTCGAACAGCGGCGTCAGCCGCTGAACCGCGGTGCGGTAGCGGCGCTGCGCGGCCGGGCCGGCGGAGCCGATGTCGACCAGCGAGAGCCGCGCCAGCTCCGGCTCTTCGGCGAGGACCGCCAGCAGCGCTTCGAGCCCGGCCCGCGCCCGCTCCGGCCAGCGCTGCTCGGACTCGTACGCCGCGGTCACCCGCCGCACCAGCGTGTCGACCGCGCCGTCGTAGGCGGCGAGGAAGCAGGCCTGCTTGTCCTCGAACAACTCGTAGAAGGTCGTCCGCGATACGCCGGCCGCGCCGGTGAAGTCGCCGATCGTCGCCGCCGCATAGCCCTTCTCGGCGACCACCCGCACCGCCGCCTCGAGCAGTCGCTCGCGTTGGGAGCGGGCGACCACCTCGGGCGGCAGGCGGTGGCGCCCGCGCGGGGGGCGCCACCGCTCTCGTTCCCCTGTCCCCTCCACCCGGTCAGCCTCCGGGGGAGCTGAGAAGCTTCTCGGCCTCCCTGGACTGGCGCAGCGCCTCGTCCTGCCCGAGGTAGGGAACGGTGGTGATGTAGACGACGTCGGGCAGCAGCTCGCGCAGCCGTTCGGCGTTGCCGGCGAGGATCTGGCCGACGATCAGCGCCTCGGCGCCCGAGAGTGCGGCTCGGCCGGCGCTGGAGGGGATCGCTTCCTCCTCGACCGGATCCTCGCGGCCGCGATCGAGCAGCGACTGCAGGACCCGCTTGCCGGAGGCGTAGAGCTGGAAGGCGCGCTCGCCGGAGGCCGGCGCCTCGACCAGCGCCATGCGGGCGAAGGCGGGCCTGCTCGCCAGCAGGTCGAGGAAGGCGGCGGCGGCGTCGCGCACCGTCGTCGCCCACGGCTTGTCGGGCGAGTAGACGGCGACGATCCGCCCCATCGCGTCGGCGAGCGATACCTCCATCGCGGCGTGGAAGCAGTCCTCCTTGTCCTTGAACAGCTCGTAGAAGGTGGCGCGGGAGACGCCGGCCGGCTTGCAGACGTCGGCGATCGTCGTCGCGCTGTAGCCCTTGCCGGCGCAGGCGTCGGCCATCGCGACGAGGATTCGTTCCCGCTGGGAGTGGGCGACCAACGGCTCGGCGAGCGCCTCGCGGCCGGCCGGGAGGAGCTCCCTCTCGATCACCCCGCTGAGGTCTTGAGTTGCCGATGCGCTGCGATTGGCGGGTGGTGACATGCCGGGCTCCTCTGAGACAACCGTGTTCGGTAAACGCGATTGTACACCCTGAACAGCATTCTGTGGACGAATCAGTACCGATCCGACAATGCGACTTCGGCTGGGAACGGCATCGGGATGCCGCCGGCAGATGCGCCACCCCGCGCATCCCCAGGCACTGTACATGTGGGCGAGCGGGCTACCGAAAACTTCGGACCGCTGTACAACGACGAACGCGGCGTCCGGGGCGACCATTGGACGATGGACGAGACTCTGCGCCAGATAGTCGCCTTCGGCGGGGGCGGCTTCTCGATGGAGTCGGGCAACCCGCTGCTCGACGACTACGTCCTCGGCCTCTGCCCGCAGCCGCGCCCCAAGGTCTGCTTCATGCCCTCGGCGAGCGGCGACGCCGACCACTACGTGGTCCGCTTCTACCGCGCCTTCCCGGCCGAGCGCTGCGAGGCCAGCCACATCTCGCTGTTCCGCCGCGAGCAGGGCCCGGAGGATCTGCGCGCGCACCTGCTCGAACAGGATCTGATCTACGTCGGCGGCGGCAGCGTGATCAGCCTGCTCGGCGTCTGGCAGGCGCACGGGATCGACGCGATCCTGCGCGAAGCCTGGGAGCGCGGGGTCGTCCTCTGCGGCCTCTCGGCCGGCTCGCTGTGCTGGTTCGAGCAGGCGGTGACCGGGTTCCACGGCGCCCCGCGCAAGGTCGAGGGGCTCGGGCTGTTGCCGTTCAGCAACTGCGTCCACTACGAGCGCGGCTCGAATCGCCGCCGCGCCTACCTCGACCTCCTCCGCGCCGGGATGCGCAGCGGCTACGCCGCCGAGGACGGCGCCGCGCTGCACTTCACCGGCACCGAGCTGAGCAGGGTGGTGACTTCGCGCCCCGAGGCGCGTGGCTACCGGCTCGACGCGGTCGGCGGCCGCGTCGTCGAGATGGGGATCGCGACGGCGTATCTCGGGAACGCTGCCGCCGCACGCCAGGCGCCGCTGCCCGAGGCGATGTCGACCGCGGCCGCGGCCTGAATGGACCGCGTTCGCGGTTTGTTCCCTTATCCGCGACAAAACGCGAACGCGCTCGCATGATCACGACCCGGATCCTCACCCTCGGCGGCCACGACTTCACCTCGCGCCCGGCGGACCGGGCGGTCTGCGAGCTGATGCTGAGGCTGGCGACGACGCGGGCAGGACGCCGGCCGCGGATCTGCATCCTGCCGACCGCCAGCGGCGACACCTCCGAGCAGATCGCCCGCTTCTACGCCGCCTTCGGCGAGCGTCCCTGCGATCTCTCCGACCTCTCGCTGTTCAGGCTCGGCAGCCGGCCGATGGAGCTGCGCGACCACCTGCTCGAGCAGGATCTGATCTACGTCGGCGGCGGCAGCCTGCTCAACCTGCTGGCGGTCTGGGAGGCGCACGATCTGGGCGCGATCCTCAGCCTCGCCTGGCGCAACGGAGTCGTCCTCGCCGGCCAGAGCGCCGGCGCGATGTGCTGGTTCGAGGTCGGGATCACCAAGTCCTCCGGGCGCCCCGAACCGGGCGCCGGCCTCGGCCTGATCCCCGGCAGCCTCTGCGTCCACTACAACAACGAACCGGACCGCCGGGCCGCCTATCTCGACGCGGTCGGCAACGGGATGCCCGACGGCTACGGGCTCGACGACTACGCCGGCCTGCTCTGGGAGGGGACCGGCACCCCCTCGGCCGTGACCGCCCAGCGCGGCGCCCGCGCCTACCGAGTCGCCAAGGGCGAGGACGGAGTGGTCGAGTCGCCGCTCCCGGCGCGCTTCCTACCCGCACCCGCTCCCGCGGCCCTGCGGGAGGACATAGCCGAGTTCCGCCGCATCACCGCGCTGCGCAAGCGAGCCGGCTGGCTCGGCTGAGCTTCCGCTGGCTAGAGCGCGCCGCCCGCCGCCTCGGGCGCGGTCGGGTCGGCGCCGCTGTCGCCGACCTGCTCACGCGCCAGGTACTCCTCCGCCCGCATCGGGTCGTCCTTCGCCCGTTCGACGATCTTCAGCAGGTCCGACATGCTGGAGACCTCCTCGACCTGCTCCTTGATGAACCACTGCATGAACTGCTCGCCCTGGTAGTCGCCCTCCTCGCGCGCCAGCCGGGCCAGGTTTGCGATCTGGTCGCTGACCCGCTTCTCCTGCTCGAGCGCCAGTCGCACCGGCTCGATCGTGTCGGCGAAGCCGCTCTGCGGCGACTCGACTCCCGGCACCTCGATCGGGTGGCCGGCGTCGAGCAGGTACTGGATCAGCATCATCGCGTGGTTGCGCTCCTCCAGCGCCTGGCGGTAGAAGAAGGAGGCGAGCTGGGGCAGGGTCTCGCCGTCGTAGTAGACGGCGACCGCGATGTACTGCTGCTGGGCGCCGAACTCGTAGGCGACCTGCTCGTTGAGGGTGGCGGCGAAGCTCTGGTCGGGCATCTGGTCCTTTCAGTCGTCCCAGCGGAAGCCGGTCGGCGACGGCTTGGGTTCGAGTGGGCTGGTCGGCAGGCCGACGGGCGGGTCGGCTTCGTTGTACCCGCGCGGAGCGGTGTCGTTCGGCGTGTCGGGGTGGAAGAGCGAGGCGAGGACCTGGATCTGGCCGCGGCCGACGCCGAGCTCCCACTGGCCGCCGCCGTAGGCGCCGATCCCGTGCTCGGCGCAGTGGTCGTAGGTCTCGCAGAGGTCGCGCAGTCCGCCGATCCGCGAGGGCTTGACGTTGACCATCTTCGGCTGCCAGGGCAGCGCCTCGATGTCGGCGATCGAGTGGATCGGCGCGTCCCAGGTGAGGCGGTCGCGGACCGGCTCGAGGATCGGCCGCGTCTCCTCGTTGACGTCGGGGTCCTCCAGCCAGGCGTCGGGGAAGGCCTCGATCAGCTTCGCGTACAGTTCGGGGTCGGTCTCGACGTCGACGACGGTGCCTTTGTAGAAGCCCTTGAGGTCGAGCGAGTCGACGGCGCCGGTCTCGACCAGAGCGGCGATCAGCTCGTCGGTCCAGTCGTTGACCGGATCGAGCTTGAAGCGCAGGCCGGGGTAGGGGTCGAGCTTGCGGCGCAGGGTCTCGATCGAGGAGGGCTCGTCGGGGCCGCCGGCGAGCCGCATCGAGCAGACGAAGGTGACCGGGCGCGGCTCGCGGCCCAGCGCCTCGGCGATTCCCTTCCCCGCCTGGCGCAGCGCCAGGTCGAGCGCCGCCGACTCGAAGGCCCAGCGGCGGTAGCGGCGCGAGACGTCGCGCTGCGGCTCGGCCGGGAAGGTGTCGACGCCGCCGATGAACTCGCAGAACTCGCCGAGCGTCGCGTGGCCGGTCAGGTCGAGGGCCGGGCCGGCGTCCTGCAGGGCGACGTGGTCGAGCGCGTCGTAGGTGACGTCCTCGCCGAGGCCGGTCTCGCCGGCGCCGTGCAGCTGGATGGTGGTGCTGAGGCGTTCGAAGCCGGGGGTCTTGTATTCGAGCCCCTCCAGCTCGTAGCCGTCGATCTCCAGCGGCAGGTCGGCGAAGGCGTCGAAGGTTGCCACGGGGTCAGTTTATGTCCCGCAGTGGGAAGGGCGGGGGTGTCCCTCGCCCCGACTCGCGTCCGGCGACGAATCGCCTGCCGGGCTGAAGCGCCGGTGAGCCGGCCGCTCCGAGTATCCGCCGGTTCGAAGGACACCCCCACCCTTCCCACCGAGCGACGCAGGACACCCCCACCCTTCCCACCGAGCGACGCAGGACACCCCCACCCTTCCCTCCGGGCGACGCAGGACACCCCCGCCCGACGCCTCCCGCGCGAGATGCGGCCCTGGCAGACTCACAACAGCCCATGAAGCACACCGCTCACGGTTATTGGCTGGAGGAGGCGGGCCCCGTCACTGCGATGCCGGAGCTGGTTGGGGAGCGGAGCGCGGATGTGGTGGTGGTGGGCGGCGGGTACACGGGGCTCTGGACCGCCTGGCTGGTCAAGAAGCTGGAGCCGAACGCTTCCGTGGCCTTGGTCGAGGCGGATGTCTGCGGACATGGGCCGAGTGGGCGGAACGGGGGGTTCTGCAACGTGATGTGGTTCTCGCTGCCGAACATGCGGGAGCGGTGGGGGGATCGGGCGGCGCTTGAAGTGGGGCGGGCGTCCAGCGAGGCCGTCGCCGGGATCGAGGCATTCTGCCGGGACGAGCGGGTCGATGCCTGGTTCCGCCGCGGCGGCTACCTCCAGGTGTCGACTGCGCCGGCGCACGACGGGATCTGGGACGAGGCGGTTGCGGTGTGTCGCGAGCTGGGCGAGGGCGAGGCGGTGCGGGAGCTCGACCGGGGCGAGGTGGCTGCGCGCTGCGCTTCGCCCGCGTTCCGCGCGGGGGCGCTCTACCCCGACTCGGCGACGGTGCAGCCGGCGCGCCTGGCGCTGGGCCTGCGCGAGCGACTGCTCGCCGCCGGGGTGGAGGTCTACGAGCGCTCGCCCGTGCGGCGGCTGGGCGCCGATTGCAGCTTTGTCACGGCTATGGACCGGAAAAAGCAGCAACATCCGGCCGGCGGTGGGGTCGTCGCGCGGACCGATCGCGGCGCGGTGCGGGCGGGGGCCGCGGTCGTCGCGATCGGCGGCGCGGCGAAGGCGCCTCACGGCCCGCTGCGCGACTCGCTCACCGTCAGCTCCTCGCATGTCGTCCTCACCGAGCCGGTGCCCGAGCTGCTCGAGGGGATCGGCTGGACCGGCGGCGAGTGCATCACCGACGGCCGCGCCCTGGTCGACTACTTCCGCACCACCCCCGACGGCCGCATCGCCTTCGGCTGGGGCGGCGGCCGGATCGCGATGGGGGCCCGCACCCACGGTCGCTCCGAGATCGACCGCGAGATCGTCGATGGAGCAGCGGCGCGCCTCCGCGAGTACTTCCCCGACCTGGCCGGCAAGCGGATCACCCACGCCTGGGGCGGCCCGATCGACGTCTCCCCGACCCATATCCCGATCGTCGTCCCCCTGCGAGGCAGCCGCACCTTCGCCGCAGCCGGCTACACCGGCAACGGAGTCGGCCCGTCCCAAATGGTCGCCAGAACCCTCGCCTCGCTCGCCCTCGACCGCCGCGACGCCCCGTCCAGGCTCCCCTTCGTGGACCCGGCTCCCCAACGCGTCCCGCCCGAGCCCTTCCACTGGTTGGGCGGAGAGCTGATCCGCAAGGCCCTGACGAGCAAGGAGAACGCCGAGCTGGCCGCTCGCGCCCCGCACCCCCTCAGCTCCCTGATCAGCCGCATCCCCAGCCTCATCGGCTTCCACATAGGGCGATAGCCAGGAGGGCCGGAGTGGCTCCACCGGAGCCCATGTTCGCTTCGCTGACGCTTCGCTCACCAATCTGGAGCCGCTTCGCGGCAAGAATCACTCTGCGGTGCCCGCTCCGCGAGGCTCCGCCGGGGCCACTCCGGCCCTCATCGGCTTCCAAATCGGCCGCTGGGGGACGTGCCGGGAGTTAACCGCCCAATACGGTGGTCAACTCCCGGCTCGTCCCCTCGCACCCGCTCAAACGAAGCGCTCGTGAGGGAGGGGTGGGGGGTCCCTCCGGCGCAGCGGCGCCCTGTTTTTCGCACCGACCCGCTCCCCCGCCGACCGTAGGCGTGCGCCGGGCGGGGTCGGGTGTCCCTCGAACGGGCGGATACTCAAATCGCCGGTCTCATCAGACCGGCGATTGTCCGGGCGAGGGACACCCGTCCCCGCCCTACCAGCGACTGGTGATGACCTTCTTCCGCGTATAGAAGTCGACCGCGTCGGTCCCGTTCGCGTGCAGGTCGCCGTCGCATGAGTCGTCCCAGCCGGCGAAGGGGAACCAGGCGACCGGGGCCGGCACACCGACGTTGACGCCGAGCATCCCGGCGTCCGCGCCGTAGCGGTAGCGCCGCGCCGACTCGCCCGAACGGGTGAAGATCGCGCCCGCGTTGCCGTAGCGGCTGCCGTTGACGAACTCGAGTGCCGCGTCGAGATCGGCCACCTCGACCAGAGTCAGCAGGGGACCGAACAGCTCCTCGCGGGCCAGCTCGCACTGGTGGTCGGCGACGGCGGCGATCGTCGGCCCGAGCAGCGTTCCGACGGGCCCGGCGTCGCCCCGCCCGTCGAGCAGCAGCTCCGCCCCGGCCCCCTCGGCGCGGCCGATCGCGGCGACGATCCGCTCGCGCTCCGCGGCCGAGACCATCGGGCAGACGTCGGTCTCGGGATCGTCGCCCGCGCCGACCTTCAGCTCCCCGGCGGCGGCGACCAGCGCCGCTCGCACCCGCGTTCGCCGCGCCTCGTCGCCGACCACGACGCAGACAGAGCCGGCCAGGCAGCGCTGCCCGGCGGCGCCGAAGGCCGAGCCCACGATCGCCGGCAGCGCCCGCTCGAGGTCGGCGTCGGGCATCACGACCAGCGAGTTCTTCGCCCCGCCCAGCGCCTGTGCCCGCTTGCCGCTCGCGGCGGCCCGCTCGGCCACCATCCGCGCCGTCTCCGCCCGGCCGACGAAGGAGACCGCGTCGATCCCCGGCTCGTCGAGGATCGCGCCGACCGCCTCGCGCCCGCCGTGGACGAGGTTGAAGACGCCGGCGGGGATCTCCGCGACCGAGTCGACGACCTCGGCGATCAGCGCCGCCGGCCGCGGGTCCTGCTCGGAGGGCTTGAGCAGGAACGAGTTGCCGCAGGCGATCGCGTAGGGCAGGAACCAGAGCGGGATCATCGCCGGGAAGTTGAACGGGGTGATCGCCGCCACCACTCCGACCGGCTGGCGCAGCAGCTCGACGTCGACGCCCTCGGCTACCCCCTCCAGCGTCTCGCCCTTCAGCAGGTGGGGGATCGCTGCCGCCGACTCGACCGACTCGATCCCGCGCCCGACCTCGCCGTCGGCATCCTCCAGCGTCTTGCCCATGTCGGCGCAGACCAGCGCCGCCAGCTCCTCGCGGCGCTCCAGCAGCCCGTCGCGCAGGGCCAGCACCGCCCGCGCCCGCCGCTGCGGCGGCACCGCCCGCCAGCCAGGCTGCGCCGCCCGCGCAGCTTCCATCGCTTCCCGTATCTCAGTTTCCCCCGACAGCGGCACCGTCGCCACGACCTCCCCGGTGGCTGGGTCCACATCCTCCAGCTCTTCCACCCGGCCCGCCTCGCACCAGGCCCCCCCGATGTAGTTGCGGAGCCTCATGCCCGTGACCACGAGAAGGTCGGGAGTCGCCTCGCCGATGCCTCGCGAAGCGGCTCCCGGCGGGTGATCCCGTGCCGCGAAGCGGCACCAAATTCCACCGCCCAAAGGGCGGTGGTAGGCACTCGGCGAGGCGACTCCCGACCTTCCCCGTCGGCGACCGTCATGCGGCTCCAGCGGCGCCCAGCGGCACCGGGGCAACCTCCTGCTCAGGGCGGACCGCGGCCAGCTTCTCGGCCCGCCGCTGCTGTACGACGGTGAATGCCATCGCCAGCACGGTCACCCCGAAGATGATCATCGCGATCACGTTCACCTCGACCGGGATCCCGCGCTGGGCGGCGCCGTAGATGTAGAGCGGGAAGGTCACCGTCGTCCCCGAGTTGAAGTTGGAGATGACGAAGTCGTCGATCGAGAGCGCGAAGGCGAGCAGGCCGGCGCCGACGATCCCGGGCATGATCAACGGCAGCGTCACCAGCCGGAAGGTCTCGAACGAGCTGGCGCCGAGGTCCTGCGCCGCCTCCTCGAGGTTGCGGTCGAAGCCGATCAGTCGCGAGCGCACGACGACGACGACGAAGCTGATGCAGAACATCACGTGGGCGATCAGCAGCGTCTGGAAGCCGAGCTGCGGCTGGCTGAGGATGAGGAAGAAGGAGAGCAGCGAGGCGCCCATGACGATCTCCGGCGTCGCCATCGGGATCACGATCAGGAAGTTCGCCGCCCGCCGCCCGTGGAACCGGTGGCGGACCAGGCCGAGCGCCATCAGCGTTCCGATCGCGGTCGAGATCAACGTCGCCAGCACTGCCAGTTTGAGGCTGGTCAGCAGGGCGCTGTTCAGTTCGGGGATACCGAAGGCGTTGGCCCAGTGCTTGAGGGTGAAGCCGACCCAGGTGAAGTTGTACTTGCCGGCCGGGTCGTTGAAGGAGAAGACGAAGATGACCGCGATCGGGATCAGCATGTAGGCGACGACCAGCCCGGCGACGATGTTCACCGCGTGCTCGCGCAGCCAGCGCCAGGCGTCCTTCATCTATTTCGCCTCCTCGCCCATCAGCGCCTCGCTGCCGGCGAAGCGGATGTAGACGATCACCGCGAACATGATCAGCGCCATCAGCACGAACGAGAGCGCCGCCGCGGCAGGGTAGTCGAGCTGCGTCTTGTAGAGCGACTGGATCACGTTGCCGATCATCTGGTTGCCGGCGCTGCCGAGGAACTGGGCGTTGATGTAGTCGCCGGCGGCGGGGATGAAGGTGAGCAGCGTGCCGGCGACGATCCCCGGCGCCGAGAGCGGCAGCGTCACCCGCCAGAAGGCCGAGCGCGAGGAGGAGTAGAGGTCCTTCGCCGCCTCGATCAGCCGCTCGTCGACCTGCTCGAGGCTGGCGTAGATCGGCAGCAGCATGAACGGCAGGAAGTTGTAGGTGAGGCCGGCGATCACGGCGCTGCCGGTCGCCAGCACGTGCCCGCCCGACGGCACCGCGCCGATGAACTTCAGCACTTCGACCACCGGGCTCTGGTCGGAGAGGATCGTCTCCCAGGCCAGGGTGCGGATCAGGTAGGTGGTGAAGAACGGAGCGACGACCGCGAACAGCAGCGCGTTGCGCCACCGGCCGGCGCGGAAGGCGATCGTGTAGGCGAGCGGGTAGGCGACGACGAGGCAGATCAGCGTCGCCGCCCCGGCGTAGATGAAGGAGCGCACGAACTGGGTGTCGTAGAGCGACAGCGCTTCGCTGTAGTTGCCCCAGTTCCAGGTGAAGCTGAGGCTGCCGACCACGCCCGACTCGAGCGAGAGGTACCCCAGGTAGAAGAGGGGCACGACGAAGAACACGACCAGCCAGATCGTCCCCGGCCCGAGCAGGAAGTAGGGGACGATCCGGCGGCGTGCGGTCATCTCAGCCGTTCAGCACGGCGTTCCACGCCTTGGTCACGGCCTCTTCCTCTTCGCCGGAGAGCTGTGCCTGGCTGAAGCAGCCCTTGGTGAATTCGGTGCTGGGGAAGATCAGCTGGTTTTCCGCCAGTTCCGGTTCGCGCTTGGCGAGGATCGGCTTCACCCCTTCAACCGGCGTCACGTAGTTGACGTATTCGGCGATGTTCGCCTGCACCTTCGGCTCGTAGACGTAGTTCATCCAGGCCTCGGCCGCGGTCGGGTTGGGAGCGCCGACCGGGATCACCATGTTGTCCGACCAGAGGCTGCAGCCCTCGGTCGGATTGCGCCATTCGATGTTCGGGTTGTCGGCCTGCAGCTGCACCGCGTCGCCCGACCAGCCGATCACCGCGACCGCGTCGCCGCTGGTCAGGTCGCGCGCGTAGTCGTTGCCGGTGAAGCGGCGAATCTGCCCCGAGCTGACCGCGCCTTTGATCTTTTCGATCGCGTTCATCCAGTCTGCTTCGGTCGCTTCTTCGGGGTTGACCCCTTCGCAGGTCATCACCAGCGGCACCGTTTCCCGCAGTTCGCTGAGGAAGTCGACCTTGCCCTTGTACTTGGGGTCAAACAGGTCGCAGACCGAGCGCACTTCGGGGGCCAGGTCGGTGCGCACGATCACGCCGCCCATGCCGCTCTGCCAGGGCACGCTGAAGTCGCGGTTGGGGTCGAAGCCCGGGTGCTGCAGCGAGGGCACCAGGTTCTTCTCGACGTTGGGGATGCCTTCCTTGTCGATCGTCTGCAGGTAGCCGAGTTCGTGCATCTTGTTCGCCATCCAGTCGGTGACGACGAAGATGCTGCGGCCGCCCGATTCGCCCTGTTCGAGCAGCGGCTGGACCTTGCCGAAGAATTCGGCGTTGTCGTTGACGTCTTCGATGTACTTGACCTTGATCCCGGTCGCCTTTTCGAAGTTGGCGACGGTCCCTTCCTTGCCGGGATCGATGTAGAGCGGCCAGTTGGAGATCGTCAGGCTGCCCGACGGCTTGCCTTCCAGCTTCACCGTCCCGCCTTCGCCGCCACCGCTTCCGCAGGCCGTCAGGCCCAGCGCCAGCGCGAGTGCCGCCACCGTGGCGGCGATCGCCGCCAGCGTACCTCTGTCGTTCGCCTTCGGGCTCACCATCTGACTCATCCTCTCGTCGTTGTTTCCAACTCGGTCGATTCTGCCCCGCCCCGCCCCGGCTCGCTCGTGCCCGCGCCGCCCCGCGGCGACTCACGCACGAGGTGCATGTGCTCGGCCTCCCAGCTCAGCGCAACCCGCGCCCCGCCGCCCGGCAGCCGCTGCCGCTGCGCCTCGTCGGCGTTCGGGACCAGGACCGTCATCCGCACCCCGTCTCCGAGGGCGACCGCGATCTGGGTCGACGTGCCGAGGTAGAGCGAGCTCTCGACCACTCCCTCGACCTGCGGCCGGCCATTGCTCGCGGCTCCCCGGCTGCTCCCCGCGTCGGCCGTCTCGACCCGCAGCTTCTCGGGCCGCACGACCGCATGGCAGCGCTCGCCGGCGGAGAACCCGGCGGCGTCGGCGGCGATCGTCTGACCGCCCTCGAGCCGCACCTCGCGCGAGCCGCTGACCGTCGCCGGCATCAGGTTGGAGACGCCGATGAAGCCGGCGACGAAGGTGGTCGCCGGGTGCTCGTAGACCTGCTCGGGGTCGCCGACCTGCTCGACCCGGCCACCGTTCATCACCGCGATCCGGTCGCTCATCGTCAGCGCCTCCTCCTGGTCGTGGGTGACGTAGACGAAGGTGATCCCGACCTCGCGCTGGATCTTCTTCAGCTCCACCTGCAGGCCCTTGCGCAGCTTCAGGTCGAGCGCGCCGAGCGGCTCGTCGAGCAGCAGCACCTTCGGCAGGTTGACCAGGGCGCGAGCCAGCGCCACCCGCTGCTGCATGCCGCCGGAGAGCTGCGCCGGGCGGCGCTTCGCCTCCGCCGCCAGTCCGACCCGCTCCAGCTCGGCGCCGACCCGCCGCCGGGTCTCCTCCTTCGCGACCCGCTTGCGCCGCAGCCCGAAGGCGACGTTGTCCTCGACGCTGAGGTGGGGGAAGAGGGCGTAGCTCTGGAACACGGTGTTGGTCGGCCGCCGGTGCGGCGGCAGCTCGGCGACGTCCTCGCCCTCGATCCGGATCCGTCCCTCGCTCGGCCGCTCGAAGCCGGCGAGCATCCGCAGGGTGGTCGTCTTGCCGCAGCCGCTCGGCCCGAGCAGGGTGAAGAACTCGCCGTGGCCCAGCTCCAAGCTGAGATCGTCGACAGCGACGAGGCTGTCGAAGCGCTTCGTTACTCCGTTTAGCTCAACACTCGGACTGTCGCTGTCCATTCACATCCAAATCTGTTGTCCAGCGTGGAGCCTCCCGAGCCGCCTCGTAGACAGTACCGCTACGAGGCGGCCGGCAGGGAATTTCCCCCGAATTGATGGCACGTTTTTGTGCAATCTGTACAAGAGCTACGATTTCACTTGACCCAATGACCACTTGCCAAGGATGTCTTTCCGAGCTAGCGTTGTCCAGAACGTCGTAACCACGAGAGGAGACGGAATCGCATGGCGATCGCGTCGCAGACCACCGAGTCGGTAGGTGCGGAGCTCCAGGAGCAGGCGATGCGGCACCTCTGGATGCACTTCTCGCGGATGGGCTCCTACGGCCCCGGCCACGAGATCCCGATCATCGCCCGCGGCGAGGGCTGCTACGTCTACGACGACCGGGGCAACCGCTACCTCGACGGCCTCTCGGCGCTGTTCTGCGTCAACGCCGGCCACGGCCGCAGCGAGCTGGGCGAAGCGGCGGCGCGCCAGGTCGAAGAGCTCGACTTCTACACGCTGTGGAGCTACGCCCACCCGCGGGCGATCGAACTGGCGGCGCGGATCGCCGCCCTCGCCCCCGGCGACCTCAACCGCGTCTTCTTCACCTCCGGCGGCTCGGAGGCGGTCGAGTCGGCGCTGAAGCTGGCCCGCAACTACCACCGGATGCGCGGCAACGGCCAGAAGCACAAGACGATCGCCCGCGAGATCGCCTACCACGGCACCTCGCTCGGCGCCCTCTCGGCGACCGGGATCACCGAGCTGCGCTCGCAGTTCGAGCCGCTGGCGCCGGGCGGCTGCCACGTGCCGAACACCAACCTCTACCGCTGGCCGGTCGATCGCCACCCGCTCTGGGCGGCGGACGCGATCGAGGAGCGGATCGTGTTCGAGGGGCCGGACACGGTCGCCGCGGTGATCCTCGAGCCGGTTCAGAACGCCGGCGGCTGCTTCGTCCCGCCCGAGGGCTACTTCGAGCGGGTGCGCGAGATCTGCGACCGCTACGACGTGCTGATGATCTCCGACGAGGTGATCTGCGCCTGGGGCCGGCTCGGCCACTACTTCGGCAACGAACGCTTCGGCTACGTCCCCGACATCGTCACGATGGCGAAGGCGCTGACCTCGGCCTACGCGCCGATGGGCGCGGTCGTCGCCTCCGACCGCGTCGCCGAGCCGTTCATGCAGGGCGAGGAGTCCTTCGCCCACGGCTTCACCTTCGCCGGCCACCCGGTCGCCGCGGCGGTCGCGATGGCCAACCTCGACGTGTTCGAGCGCGAGGATCTCTGCGGCCACGTGCTCGCCAAGGAGGGCGAGTTCCGGCAGATGCTCGAGACCCTGCACGACCTGCCGATCGTCGGCGACGTGCGCGGCGCCGGCTTCTTCCAGGCGATCGAGCTGGTCAAAGACAAGGAGACGAAGGAGAGCTTCGACGAGCAGGAGGCGGAGGACTTGCTGCGCGGCTTCCTCTCCGGCGAGCTCTACCGCCGCGGGTTGATCTGCCGCGCCGACGACCGCGGCGACCCGGTGATCCAGCTCGCCCCACCGCTGATCTGCGACACCGAGCAGTTCGAAGAGATGCACGACGTGCTTCGCGGGGTTCTCTCCGACGCCTGGGAGCGGGTCCAGAGATAGGCACGCGATGCTGACCGTGCAGAGCCTGCTCGACGAGCTCGGCCTCGACCTCGCGGCGGGCACCCAGGCGGCCGAGGCTCCGGTCCGCTGGATCCATATCTCCGAGCTGGAGGACCCGACCCCGTGGCTCTCCGGCGGCGAGCTGATGCTGACCACCGGGATCCCGCTCGACAGCGCCGCCAAGCAGCGCGCCTACATTCGCCTGCTGGCCGAGCACAACCTCGCCGGGCTCGGCTTCGGCACCGGCCTGACCCACAAGAAGATGCCGAAAGCGCTGCTCGGCGAGGCGGTCAAACGCGACTTCCCGCTGTTCGAGGTGCCCTACTCGACCCCGTTCATCGCGATCACCGAGAAGGCCTCCGTGAAGCTGGTCAACGAGCAGTACGAGGTGCTGCAGCGGGGCATCGCCGTGCAGCGGCGGCTCGAGCGGCTGGTCCTCGAAGAGCGCGGCCTGGAGGAGATCGTGGCGACGATCGCCTCGGCGGTCGGCGGCACGGTGGCGATCCTCAACGGCCGCGGCGAGCGCCTCGCCGGCCGCGGCTTCCGCCGCGAGCTCTCGGCCGAGGCGGTGACCGCGATCCGTGACGAAGCGCTCGGCCACACCGCCGACGGCCACCCCTTCGTCCCCACCCACCCGTCGATCGCCGGCCGCGCCCTCGCCCACCCGGTGATCTCGCCCGGCGGCGGGCCGCCGCAGGCCTGGGTGGTGATCGTCCGCGACTCGGGCGGCCTCGGCGACTTCGAGCGGCTGATCCTGCAGCAGGCGGTCGCCGTCGTCGCGCTCGAGCTGATGCGCCGCCGGGTCGCCCGCGAGACCGAGCGCAGGCTCGCCGGCGACGTGCTGGCCGGCGCCTTCGGCGGCCGCCTCGACCCCTCCGAGCTGCGCCGCCGGCTGGAGCCGTTCGGGATCGGCGACGAGGCCGCGGTGCTGGTCTTCGACCTCGACGACCCCTCGGCCGCCGAGCCGGCGCTGGAGCGGGCGCTCGCCGCCGACGCCTGCCCGGCCGTCGTCGCGCCGCACGCCAGCGGTGGCCACGAGCTGCTCTGCGCGGTCGTCGACGCGGCCGACCGCGATCCCGTCGACCTCGCCTCCGAAGCCCGCCGGGCGCTGGTCAAAGAGCGCGGCGCGGTGCGCGCCGCGGCCAGCCGCCCGGCGCCGCCCGAGGAGCTGCGCCACTCCTTCCACGAGGCGCGCTGCGCGCTCGAGGCGACCGCCTTCGCGCAGAACGGCAGCGGGCCGGAGGTCGCCTCGTGGCGCGATCTCGGTGCCTTCACGCTGTTGCTCTCGATCCAGGACGACGAGGCGCTCGGCCTCTACTGCGACAGCGTCCTCGGCCCGATCGAGCAGGGCGACGAGGAGTACGGCGGCGAGCTGCTGCGCTCTCTGGAGGCGTTCATCGAACAGAACGGCCAGTGGGAGCGCGCCGCCCGCGAGGTCTACTGCCACCGCCACACGCTGCGCTACCGGATGCGCAAGGTCGAGGAGCTGACCGGCCGCGACCTCTCGCGCGCCCACGACCGGATCGAGTTCTGGCTGGCGCTGCGCGCCCGGGAGCTGGTCGGGCAATGACCGATTCCGCCCGCGTGCTCTGCTTCCGTGGTGGCGCGGCCGGGGAGCCAGAAGGCGATGGCGTGCCGCTCCCGCGTCCGCCGCGGGCGGGTTGGGGAGCTCTCTGATGCGCATCGGTGTCCCGGCGGAGGTCAAGCCCGACGAGTACCGGGTCGCGATCACCCCGGCCGGGGTGCGGGAAATGTCCGACCACGGCCACGAGGTGCTGGTCGAGGCCGGCGCCGGTGCCGGCAGCGCGATCGCCGACGCCGAATTCGAGTCGCAGGGCGCCCGCATCGTCGCCGGGGCCGAGTCCGTCTTCGCCGAGGCGGAGATGTTGCTGAAGGTGAAGGAGCCGCAGCCGGCCGAGGTCGAGATGCTGCGTCGCGGCCAGCTCCTCTTCACCTACCTGCACCTGGCGCCGGACCCCGAGCTGACCCGCGGCCTCTGCGGCTCCGGGGCGACCTGCATCGCCTACGAGACGGTCGAGGACGCCCACGGGCGGCTGCCGCTGCTGGCGCCGATGAGCGAGATCGCCGGCAAGATCGCCACCCAGGCCGGCGCCTTCATGCTGGAGAAGCCGATGGGCGGGCGCGGCATCCTGCTCGGCGGCGTGCCCGGCGTCGCCGCCGCCAACGTGATCGTGATCGGCGGCGGTGTGGTCGGCATGAACGCCGCCTTCATCGCGATCGGGATGGAGGCCGACGTCTTCGTCTTCGACAAATCGATCGACCGGTTGCGCGCGCTCGAGGTCGACTTCGCCGGCCGCTGCTCGACCGTCTACTCGACCACGCTGGCGATCGAGGAGATGCTGCCGCGCGCCGACCTGGTGATCGGCGCCGTCCTCGTCCACGGCGCCCGCGCCCCGTTCGTCGTCCGCCGCGAGCAGCTGGCGCTGATGAAGCCGGGCGCGGTGCTGGTCGACGTCGCGATCGACCAGGGCGGCTGCTTCGAGACCTCGCGGCCGACCACCCACCGCGATCCGACCTTCGAGGTCGACGGGATCACCCACTACTGCGTCGCCAACATGCCCGGGGCGGTGCCGATCACCTCGACCCATGCCCTGACCAACGCGACGCTCCCCTACGCGATCGCGCTCGCCGATCGCGGCGTCGAGGGGGCGATCCGCGACGATCCCGGCCTGCGGCCAGGCGTCAACGTCGCGGCGGGCCAGGTCGCCCATCCGGCCGTAGCCGAGGCGGTGGGCATGGAGTGCGTGCCGGTCGAGCAGGCCCTCGAGCCCGAGCGAGCCTTGAAATGAGCGGAGCGGGACCCGCATCGCAATCTGATTCCCTGCGGGTTCCGCGCAGCGAATGCTTTGTGATGAGCGGAGCGGGACCCGCATCGCAATCTGATTCCCTGCGGGTTCCGCGCAGCGAATGCTTTGTGATGAGCGGAGCGGGACCCGCATCGCAATCTGATTCCCTGCGGGTTCCGCGCAGCGAATGCTTTGTGATGATCATCCAGAGGAAGGACTGAATGAGCGCCTACGCGGTAGTCAACCCAGCCACCGGCGAGACGATCAGGGAGTACCCGGATATCGGCGACGACGAGCTCCGCGCCGCGATCGACCGGGCCGACCGAGCATCTCGGGCCTGGCCCGGCTCCTGCACCGTGACGGAGCGGGCCGCGCTGGTGCGCAGGGTCGGCGAGCTGCACTCCGAGCGCCGCCGGCAGCTGGCCGAGATCATCGTCCGCGAGATGGGCAAGCCGATCGAGCAGGCCCTGATGGAGGTCGACTTCGCGGGGGAGATCTACGGCTTCTACGCCGACAGCGCCGAGGGCCTGATGGCCGACGAGCCGATCGAGCTGCTCGAAGGCGACGGCGCGGCGACGGTTCGCCGCAGCCCCTTCGGCGTCCTGCTCGGGATCATGCCGTGGAACTTCCCCTACTACCAAGTCGCCCGCTTCGCGGCGCCGAACCTGGCGATCGGCAACACGATCCTGCTCAAGCACGCGCCGCAGTGCCCCGAATCGGCCGAGGCGATGCAGCGGATGTTCGACGACGCCGGCCTGCCGGAGGGCGCCTACGAGAACATCTACGCGACCAACGAGCAGATCGAGTGGGTGATCGCCGACCCGCGCGTGCACGGCGTCTCGGTCACCGGATCCGAGCGTGCGGGCGCCGCCGTCGCCGCGATCGCCGGGCGCAACCTGAAGAAGGTCGTGCTGGAGCTCGGCGGCTCCGATCCCTTCATCCTCCTCGGCACCGACGACCTCGACGGGGCCGCGGAGGCGGCGGCCGAAGCGCGACTCGACAACACCGGCCAGTCCTGCAACGCGGCCAAGCGCTTCATCGTCGTCGACGGGCTCTACGACGAGTTCCTGGAGAAGTTCCGTGAGAAGCTCACCGCGGCGAAGCCGGGCGACCCGACCGCCGAGGGCACCGAGGTCGGCCCCCTCTCCTCGCAGACGGCGGCCGACCGGCTCGAGGACCAGGTGAGGAGGGCGATCGACAACGGCGCCGAGGTCGTCGCCGGCGGCAAGCGCGACGGCAACTTCTTCGAACCGACGATCCTCACCGGGATCAGGCCCGGCGACGAGGCGTCCCAGGAAGAGTTCTTCGGCCCCGTCGCCCAGGTCTACCGGGTCGGCTCCGAGGAGGAGGCGATCGAGCTCGCCAACCAGACCCCGTTCGGCCTCGGCTCCTATGTCATGACCACGGACTCCGAGCAGGCCGACCGGGTCGCGGACAGGATCGAAGCCGGGATGGTCTACGTGAACCTGGTCGGGGCCGACAGCCCGGAGCTGCCGTTCGGCGGCTTCAAGCGCTCCGGCTTCGGCCGCGAGCTCGGACGCTACGGCGCCGACGAGTTCGTCAACAAGAAGCTGATCCGCAGCGCCTGAGATCCTTGTAGGAACTTCCGATCGTCGACTGGGTTTAGAGTCCATCTCTAAGGGGTTGCTTTGAGGATGCTTCGCGCAAAGTTGGGGCTGGTCGTGTGCGTCTCCGCCGTCGCCGCGGGGCTGGTGGTGATCGCCACCGCTGGCGCGGCCGAAGCGGAACCCGAAGAAGTGCCGCGGTGCCATGGACGGCGAGCGACGATCGTTGGCACCGAAGGGAACGACGTCCTGCGCGGAACCCCGGGTCGCGACGTGATCTGGGGCGGCGGCGGGGACGACGAAATCTTCGGCAGCCTCGGCAACGACCTGATCTGCGGCGGTTCGGGGAACGATCTGGTCCACGGCGGTCGCGGCAACGACATCGTCGACGGCGGCCCGGGCACGGACCGCGTCTACGGCGATCTCGGCGACGACAAGGTCGTCGGCGGGCCGGGCGACGGCGACGAGGTCAGCGGCGGCCTCGGCATCGACACGCTCAACGGCGGCCCCGGCAACTTCGACCTCGTCCACGGCGACTACGGCTACGACCGCATGGACGGCGGCCCCGGACGCGGCGACATCGCCTCGTTCGCCACCGATGTCGCCGCCGGCAAGCGCGGCAACGGCGGCGTCTGGGTCTCGCTGCCGCAGCACAAGGCGCGCGGCGACGGCCATGACCGCCTGTTCCGCTTCGACTCGATCGAAGGCTCCGCCTTCGCCGACACGCTGATCGGCAACGGGCGCGCGAACGTGATCGACGGCGGCCCCGGCAACGACCGCATTCGCGGCGGCGGCGGCGCCGACGAGCTGAACGGCGGCCAGGGCAGCGACCGCTGCCACGGCGGCAGGCGGGTCGTCTCCTGCGGGCCGGAAGCGCCGCCGCGGGGATCGTCCTACGTCACCCTCGACTCGGTGAGCGGAGGCGGCGCCGGCTTGCAGATCGTCGGCGGGCCCGGCGGCGACCACTTCACCGCCGTCGCCTTCAGCGCGGAATCGGACAGCTTCGGCGTCGGCTCGACCGGGAGCATCGCGCTCGGCCCCGGCTGCAGGCGGCCGGCCGGCGGCGACCCGACGCAGGCGGTCTGCCCGGTCGCAGGACCGGCCCGCTGGCTGATGGCCGACCTCGGCCCCGGCAACGACAGCCTGCGGGTCGAAGGATCGTTGGCGGAAGTCGGCTTCGTGCGCCTCGCCGGCGGTCCCGGCAACGACGTCATCCACGGCGGGCCCGAGGAAGACCTGATCGAGTCGGGACCCGGCAGCGACCGCATCTACGGCGGCGCCGGGTCCGACGGACTGATCGGCGGCCTGCCCGGCCCCACCTACCTCTACGGCGAAGGCGACGGCGACCTGATGGCGGCCGGCGGCGGCTGCGCCGGCGGCGCCCTGGTCGGCGGACCCGGCCGCGACGACGCCTCGTTCGCCGAGACCCAGGCGCACCCGGGCACGCTCTACATCTCGTTTGCCGCCCATTCCGCCTGGATCGACGCGATCAAGGGCTGCCACCACGTCCACCTCTCGCCGACCGACGAGGACATGGAGGGCTCCTTCGACTACGACGTGCTGATCGGCGACAGCGGCCCCAACGCGATGCTCGGCCAGCCAGGCAAGGACCGCTTCTACGGCCGCGGCGGCGCCGACATCATCGACGCCCGCGACGGCGTCCGCGACTTCAGCATCCAGTGCGGCCGCAGGGGGCAGCCCGAAGGCCTTGCCCTCACCGACCCCTTCGACCCGCCGCCGCTCGACTGCGCCGACCACACGATCGGGTCGCCCGTGGCCGGCCTCAACAACAGCGGCTGACGGCGGCCCCAAGGGGGAGAATCCACCCGCGTTCGCGCCTTGTAACCCCATGGGTTACAAGAAGCGAACGCGACAGCACGACCTCGCCGACCTTGCTTCCCGCCAGCATGGGGTCGTCTCGACCCGGCAGCTCGAGGCCCTGGGGTTTTCCCGCAAGGTTGCCGCACAAGCTGCGGCTGCCGGCCGGATGCATCGGCTCCATCGCGGCGTCTACGCCGTCGGTCACTCAAGCCTCTCGTGGCACGGCCGCTGCCTGGCTGCGGTTCTCGCCTGTGCGCCCGACGCCGTTGCGAGCCATGCCTCCGCCGCCTGGCTCTGGGGCCTCCTTCGCAGTCGTCCCTCCAGCTTCGACGTTTCCGCCTCGACGCGCCGCCATCCGAAGCGGCTGGCTCGCGTCCACTATGGACGACTGAGGGCAGACGACGTCTCCGAGTTGGAGGCGATTCCGGTCACCGCCCTCCCGCGGACGCTGCTTGACTTCGCGAGCGTGGCTTCGTTGCGCCGGCTCGAACAGGCGATCGAGCGATCGGACGAGCTCGGCCTCTTCGATCTGGGTCCGACCGAGGAGTTGCTCGGCCGCACGGTGGGACACCCCGGGTCGGGCAAGCTGCGTCGAGCGATCGAGCTATACCGGCCCGAGGCTGCCTTCACCCGCTCCGGCCTGGAGCGGCGCTTTCTGGAGCTGATCCGCGGTTCCGACCTGCCCTTGCCTTCGATGAACTTCAACGAGGGGGGCTTCGAGCTGGACGCGTATTGGCAGACAGAGCGCTTTGCGGTGGAACTCGACGTCTACGAGACCCACGGCACGCGGGCAGCCTTTGAACGGGACCGTCTGCGGCAGGAGGACCTGATGCTTGTCGACATTCAGATGACGCGTGTCACCGGGCCGAGGCTCAAACGCGAACCGAAGGCTGTGGTTGAACGCGTGCGGACGTTGCTCCAGCAACGGCGGCGTCAACTCGCCCAAACCGTCAGACGGACGGACTAGATCTGGAGCCAGGCTAGGGCGTTCGCTTTTAGTTCCCCCGGGGAGGACAAGCAGCGAACGCGCTGATCGGCTTGGAATAGGCTTTGGACATGGCCGGCAGCCCGAACGCGGACGAGGCGGCGGCGATCGCCGCCGCGGTCGAGCGGTTCATCGCCGAGACGACGGCGCCGGCCGGCGGCGAGGGGGAGGCGGTCAGCCCGTGGCAGCGGGCCGCGCTGGCAGAGGGCGTCAGCGCCAAGGGCACGGTCCAGAGGCACCTAGAAGGAGGAGTGAAATGGCAGTCGTGAAAATCATCGAGCTGGTCGGAAGCTCCAAGACGTCGACCGACGACGCCGCCAAGCAGGCGCTCGAACAGGCGCAGGGAACGCTGCGCAACATCCGCGCCGTCGACATCGTCTCGACCGGCATCCGCGGCGAGAACCTGGACGAGTACCGCGCGCACGTGCGGGTCGCATTCCTGGTCGAGGGGACCGACGTCGACTAGATGGTTGATTCCACGGCGAGGTGTGACTGGGGGCGCGCCTGGCCAAGCGGATCGAGGACGCAGGGTGCAGCCTTTGCCGGTTGGCAAAGGCAAACCCGAGGACGCCGAGCCGCGCAGTGTGCCAGGCGCGTCATCCACGCGTGCCTGGTCGTGGAATCAATCATCTAGCGCGTGGTGGCGGGGAGGGACGGGGATACCCCTGCCCGGACAAGTGCCGGGCTAACGAGACCGGCACTTTGAGTATCCGCCCGTTAAGGGGTATCCCCGCCCCTCCTCGGCGTGGCGCTAGATTTCAGCCCCATGGAGACGATGAGCGCTGAGGAGGCGCGAAAGCTGATGGTTGACGGGGCGCAGCTGGTGGACGTGCGCGCCGACCACGAGTGGGAGGCAGGCCACGTCGCCGGCGCCCTCCACCTGCCGCTGGACGAGCTCGCCGGTCGCGCCGCGGAGCTCGATCGCGAGCGCACGGTGATCGTCTACTGCCGCGGCGGCAACCGCTGCCGGATGGCGGCCGAGGCGCTGGCCAGTGCCGGCTTCGACGCCGCGCCGCTGGCGGGGGGCATTCGGGCCTGGGCCGAGGCGGGCCTGCCGCTCGAGCCCGAGGGCGGCTACGTGGCCGAGTCGGGTGAGGCGGCGGCGATCTTGGAGGCACAAAAAAAAGGCGCCGAGGGCTAAATACCCTAATCCCTGTCAGGTTTTGCTATTTTCCTGGTCGTGGAGGTCGTCGTCGATCAGGACAAGCGGCAGCGCGGCAAGGGCCGCACCGGCACGCTGGAGAACCCGGAGTCCTACGAGAACGTCCCGGGCCGCGTGATCCCGATCATCGAGCGCGAGTTCGACGACTTCGACAACGAAGCGGAGCAGTTCCTCGCCGGCGAGCTGGCCGAGGACCAGTTCATCGGCTTCCGCCTCAAACAGGGCGTCTACGGCCAGCGCCAGGCAGACGTGCAGATGGTCCGCGTGAAGCTGCCGTTCGGCGGCGTCACCCCGGAGCAGATGGACGCCTTCGCCGACGTGGTCGAGCGCTACGCGCCGCTCGACAAGGGCCACATCACGACCCGCCAGAACATCCAGATCCACCACGTGCCGCTGCGCGACATGGAGGCGCTGATCCGCGAGATCTCCGCCGTCGGGCTCTCCTCCCGCGAGGGCTGCGGCAACACGGTCCGCAACGTCACCGGCGATCCCTGGGCCGGCGTCGCCCCCGACGAGGTCTTCGACCCGACCCCCTACGCAGGCGCCTACGTCCGCTACTTCGTCCGCCACCCGACGACGCAGCTGATGCCGCGCAAGATCAAGACCGCCTTCACCGGCTCCGACGCGGACCGGGCGATCACCGGCATCCACGACATCGCCTTCATCAGCCGCGAGCGCGACGGCGTCAAGGGCTTCGAGGTGCGGGTCGGCGGCGGCACCTCGATCATGGCCCGCGTCGCCCCGACCCTCTACGAGTTCGTCGAGGCCGACAACGGCGACTACCTCAAGGTGACGGAGGCGGCGCTGCGGATCTTCGACCGCCAGGAGTGGCTGCGCGTCAACCGCGCCCGCGCCCGGATCAAGGTCCTGGTCGACAAGGTCGGGATCGACGCCTTCCGCGAGCAGGTCGAGGAGGAGCTGCGCGGCGACTGGGTCGAGGAGCGCGACTTCGACGTCGAGCGGCTGCGCTTCGACGACGAGGAGGAGGCGAACGCGCCGGAGGCTCCCGCGAACCCCGCCTCCCCGAACGGGGACCGCTCGGCCTTCGACCGCTTCGTCGAAGCCAACGTGCAGGCGCAGCGGCAGCAGGGCTTTTCGGCGGTCGAGGTGAAGATCGACCGCGGCGACCTGACCCCGGAGCAGTTCCGCGGCCTGGCGACGATCATGCGCACCTACACCGCCGGCTCCGCGCGCAGCACGGTGCAGCAGAACCTGGTCCTGCGCTGGGTCCGCGACGAGGCTCTCTACGACGTCTGGGAGCGGCTCGCCGCACTCGGGCTCGGCGAGTCCGGCGCGCGGGAGATCAGCGACGTCGTCAGCTGCCCCGGCACCGACAGCTGCAAACTCGGGATCACCAGCTCGATGGGGCTGAACCGGGCGATCGGGCAGCGGCTCGAGGAGATGGAGATCTCCGACGAGCTGACGCGGAAGATCAACATCAAGATGAGCGGCTGCCCGAACGGCTGCAGCCAGCACCACATCGCCAACATCGGCTTCTACGGCGCCTCGCTGAAGGTCGGCGGCCGCCAGATGCCCGCCTACATCCCGCACGTCGGCGGCAACTTCGACGGCGGCGAGGTGGTCTTCGGCACCCGGCTGAAGTCGCGCCTGCCCGCCAAACGCGTGCCCGAGGCGGTCGAGCGCTGGATCGAGCTGTACGAGGCCGAGCGTGAGCAGGGCGAGGAGTTCAACGCCTTCGCCGGGCGCGCCGGCGCCGCCCGCTTCGAAGCGGCGATCAAGGATCTGACGCTGCCGGCCGAGTTCAGCCTCGAGACGATGCAGCAGTTCATCGACTGGAACCGCTCCAGCCCCTACAAAGTGGAGCGGGGCGAGGGCGAGTGCGCGATATGAACCCGGTCGCGACCAGCCCGGAGATCGATGCCGAGGCCGTCGCTTCCGACCTGGAGGGCAGGACGGCGCGGGAGGCGATCGAGTGGATGTTCGCGACCTTCGGCGAGAGCCACTACGTCGCCTGCTCGTTCCAGAAGACGAGCTCGGTGACCGCCCATTTGGCGAGCCAGGTGAACCCGGCGGCGCGCTTCTTCTACCTCGACACCGACGTCCTCTTCCCGGAGACCTACGCGACCCGCGACCGGCTCGCCGAGCACCTCGGGGTCGAGTTCGACCGCTTCCACAACCTGACCCTGGAGGAGCAGGCGGCCACACACGGCGAGGCGCTGTGGAGCCACGACCCCGACGCCTGCTGCGGCCTGCGCAAGGTCGAGCCGATGCACCGCGCCCTCTCTTCCGTAGACTGCTGGGCCGCCGGCGTCCGCCGCGAGGACTCAGCGAATCGCGCCAAGACCCCGAAGCTCGGCTGGGACAGGCGGTTCGAGCTCTGGAAGCTGAACCCACTCGCGGACTGGACCGAGCGCGACGTCTGGAACCACATCCGTGAGCACAACCTCCCGTACAACCCGCTCCACGATCGCGGTTATCCGTCGATCGGCTGCACCCACTGCACCAAGCCGGTGGGTCCCGGCGGCTCTCCCCGAGCCGGCCGCTGGGCGGGTCTCGAAAAGAGCGAGTGCGGGATCAACTGACGGCGCCGCGAGCGCCGATGACCTCCCCTCCTGACCGCATCCCCGAACGAATGGTGAGACCCTCCGCATGAGCGACACGATGACCGAGCTTTCCCTGACCCTTGACGAGCGCCACACGGCCGACTTCGAGATGATCGGCAACGGCGGCTTCGCGCCGCTGACCGGCTTCCAGGGCTCCGCCGACTGGGAGCGCGTCTGCGCCGAGATGCGCACCGCCGACGGCGACTACTGGCCGATCCCGATCACCCTGGCGACCGACCTCGAGTGCGAGGTCGGCGACACGATCTCCCTCTCCAGCGACGAAGGCAAGCCGCTGGGCCGGATCGCCGTCGAGGAGATCTGGGAGCGCGACGCGCGCAGCGAGGCGGAGCGCGTCTACGGCACCGCCGACGAGGCCCACCCCGGGGTCGCGGCGATCTACGAGGAGGGCAGCCGCTGCATCGCCGGCCCGCTCGAGGTCGACGCGCTTCCCGACCACGAGGAGGCCTTCATGCGGCGCTACCAGACGCCGGCGGAGACCAGGCAGGAGTTCGCCGACCGCGGCTGGAAGCGGATCGTCGCCTTCCAGACCCGCAACCCGATCCACCGCGCCCACGAGTACCTGACCAAGGCGGCGCTGGAGACCTGCGACGGCCTCTTCATCCAGCCGCTGATCGGCAAGACCAAGGCCGGCGACATCCCCGCCGACGTGCGGATGCGCTGCTACGAGGTGCTGATGGAGAAGTACTACCCGACCGACCGGGTGATGCTCGGCGTGAAGCCGGCGAAGATGCACTACGCCGGCCCGCGCGAGGCGGTCCTGCACGCGATCGTCCGCCGTAACTACGGCGCCACCCACTTCATCGTCGGCCGCGATCACGCCGGCGCCGGCGACTACTACGGCACCTACGACGCGCAGAAGATCTTCGAGACGATCGACATCGACGAGCTCGGGATCGAGCCGCTGATGTTCGAGCACACCTTCTGGTGCAACGAGTGCGAGGGGCTGGCCTCGAACAAGACCTGCCCCCACGACAAAGAGGCGCGCCTTTTCCTCTCCGGGACGAAGGTCCGCGAAATGCTCGGCAACGGCGAAAGGCCGCCGCACGAGTTCTCGCGCGACGAGGTCGCCGACATCCTGATCGACGCTTACAAGGAGGACTAGGAACACAATGGCTGGCGAGCAAGGCTTCACCCTCTGGTTCACCGGGCTCTCCGGTGCCGGCAAGACGACCATCTCGAGGCTGCTCGAGGGACACCTGCGCGAGCGCGGCTCGAAGCTGGAGATCCTCGACGGCGACATCGTGCGCGAAAACCTCTCCAAGGGGCTCGGCTTCTCGAAAGAGGACCGCGACACCAACATCCGCCGGATCGCCTTCGTCGCCGACCTGCTCAGCCGCAACGGGGTGCCGGTGATCACCGCCGCGATCTCCCCCTACGCGGAGATCCGCTCCGAGGCGCGCGAGCTGATGGGCGATCGCTTCATCGAGGTCTTCGTCAAGGCGTCGGTCGACACCTGCGCCGAGCGCGACGTCAAGGGCCTCTACGCGAAAGCCTTCGCCGGCGAGATCAAGGAATTCACCGGCGTGTCGGACCCCTACGAGGCGCCCGACAACGCCGAGGTCACCTGCGACACCGAAGGCGAAACGGCCGAGGAGTCGGCGCAGAAGCTGATCGAGTACCTCGAGTCGCGGGAGCTGATCCCGGCGGCTGCCGTCACCGCGTAGGCCCGGGGAGGGGCCGGGCGGCTCCTCCCCTACGCCTATCACCGGCCTTCGGCCGGTGAAATCTGGAGCCGCTTCGCGGCTGGAATCACTCTGCGGTGCCCGCTTCGCGAGGCTAGGGGGAGGAGCCGCCCGGCCCCTCCTGCGGGCTCGACACGCGATAGCTCACGGACGCGAAGGAACTACCGGTTCGCCCAGGTCGTACGTCTCGTAAGCCCCGAAAGCCGAGAAGGTCTTGTGGGTCGGGCCGTGGTAGTCGGAGGAGGCCGTTGGGATCAGGCTCAGCTCGTCGCAGAGCTGGAGGAGGTGGGCGGTCTGCTCCTTGCTGTGGGTCGGGTAGAACGTCTCGACGCCGTCGATGTCGAGGGCGCGGATCAGCTCGTCCACCTCGGCCGGCTCGGAGATGTCCCAGTAGGGGTGGGCGACGACGGCGATGCCGCCGGCCTCCTTGATCGTCTCGACGGCCTGCTCGGCGGTCGGCCAGCGGCGCGGGACGAAGGCCTTGGCGCCGGGGACCAGATACTCCTCGAAGAACGGGCCGAGGTCTCCGGTCGCGCCCGCCGCCCGGGCGATGTGCGGCCGCCCGATCGAGAGCGCGTCGCCGGCCTCCCGCACCGCGTCCTCGAGGTGCAGGTCGAACCCCTCCGCCCGCAGCTTCTCGACGATCTCCCCGGCCCGCGCCACCCGCTCGTGCTGAGCCCGCTCGCAGGCCGGAGCGATCGCCCCCAGGTCCACCCAGTACCCGCACACGTGCAGGTCTTCCGCATACTCGTGCACGCAGGACATCTCGATCGCCGGCACCAGCTCGAGGCCAGCTTTCTCCGCCGCCTCGGCAGCCTCCGGCACCCCGGCGATCGCATCGTGGTCCGTAAGCGCCAGCGTGGTCACGCCCGCCGCCGCAGCTTCCGCCACCACGTCGGCCGGCGCCAGCTGCCCGTCCGAGACGGTCGAATGAGACTGAAGCTCGATCAACACAGACGCGGCACCTTACTGGCGCGGGGCGATGGCCGGGGGTCACCTCCCCTACGCCTATCACCGGCTTTCAGCCGGTGAAATCAGGTGCCCCTTCGGGGCAAGAACCACTCTGCGGTGCCCGCTTCGCGAGGCTAGGGGAGGTGACCCCCGGGGCCCAGTCAGTCTGGCTACGCCGGGTAGACGGGGATACCCTGCACGAGGGCGTGCTCAGAGCGAGCGAAGCGAGCGGTTCGGGCGGGCCGCATCCCACGTCATCCGTCCCACGCATGAATAGACTGCGCCGCCGTGTTCGAGAAGGTGCTGATAGCCAACCGTGGCGAGATCGCGATTCGGGTCGCGCGGACGCTGAAGGAGATGGGGATCGCGTCCGTGGCCGTCTATTCCGAGATCGACCGCGATGCCCCGCACGTGCGGGAGGCCGACGAGGCCTTCCTGATCGGCCCCGCGGTCCCCGCCGAGAGCTACCTGAACGTCCTCAAGATCATCGACACCGCCAAGCAGGCGGGGGCGGAGGCGATCCATCCCGGCTATGGCTTCCTCGCCGAGAACGCCGACTTCGCCCGCGCCTGCGCCGAGGCCGGGATCGTCTTCATCGGCCCGCCGCCGGAGGCGATCGAAGCGATGGGCTCGAAGACGCGGGCGCGCGAGATCATGGCCGAGGCGGGGGTGCCGATCGTCCCCGGCGCGACGGAGCCGGCGCCCGATGTCGATGCGGCCCGCAAGCAGGCCGACGATGCCGGCTACCCGGTCGCCTGCAAGGCGGCGGGCGGCGGCGGCGGCAAGGGCTTCCGCGTCGCGATGACTCCGGACGACCTGGCCGAGGCCTTCGAAGGCGCCGCCCGCGAAGGCGAGAAGTTCTTCTCCGACTCACGCGTCTACGTCGAGCGCTACCTCGAGGACCCGCGCCACGTCGAGGTCCAGGTGCTCGCCGACTCGCACGGCAACACGATCCACCTCGGCGAGCGCGACTGCTCGGTGCAGCGCCGTCACCAGAAGGTGATCGAGGAGGCGCCCGGCCCGCAGGTCGACGAGGAGATGCGCGAGCGGATCGGCAGGATCGCCACCGAGGCCGCCGCCGCGGTCGGCTACCGGGGCGCCGGCACGGTCGAGGGGATGCAGGTCGGCGAGGAGTACTTCTTCCTCGAGATGAACACCCGGGTCCAGGTCGAGCACTGCGTGACCGAGATGGTCACCGGAGTCGACATCGTCCGCGAGCAGATCCTCGTCGCCGCGGGTGAGGCGCTCACGGTCGCCCAGGAGGACGTCGAGCTGCGCGGCCACGCGATCGAGTGCCGGATCAACGCCGAGGCCGCGGACAAGAAATTCGCGCCGGCGCCCGGGACGATCTCCACCTACCGTGAGCCGGCCGGCCCGGGCGTGCGGGTCGACTCCGGGGTCGAGGCCGGCTCCGAGGTGACGCCGATGTACGACCCGATGGTCGCCAAGCTGATCGTCTGGGACGTCGACCGCGCGCACGCGACGCGGCGGATGCTGCGAGCGCTCGGCGAGTACGAGGTCGGCGGCCTGACCACCCTGATCCCCTTCCACGAGGCGATCCTCGCCACCGAGCAGTGGGCGAACGGGGAGACCTGCCGCGACCTGATGGGGGACCGCGACTGGCTGAAGACGACGGCGCCCGAGGAGGCCGCCGCGACGGAGCCCGTCGACGGCGGCGAGGCGCTCGCCCGCGACTACAAGGTCGAGGTCTCCGGCAAGCTGTTCGCCGTCAAGGTGATCGGCGACGCCGTCGCCGGCACTGCCGCCGGCGCGGGCGGCAGGCGGCCGCCGAAGCGCGAGCGCAAGGCCGGCGGCGCGGCGAGCGCCTCCAGCGAGTCGCTCCCCTCGCCCCTCCAGGGCACGGTCCTCAAAGTCGCCGTCGAGCAGGGAGCTACCGTCGAGGAGGGCGACCTGATCTGCGTCATCGAGGCGATGAAGATGGAGAACGAGATCGCCGCCCACCGCTCCGGCAAGGTCACCAAGCTAGGTGTCTCCGAGGGCGCGGCCGTCTCCTCCGGGGACACTCTCGCGGTCATCGAGTAGCGACGGCGCTACCCCTTGGCGTGCTGTTTTTCCCGGCGTTCCTGCGCCCGCTTGCGCTGGAGTTCCTTGCGCGTCAGCGGGATTTCGGCAGCTTCTTCTCCGCAGTCCTTGCCCGAGCATTCCTGCAGCCGCTTCGTTTCCCGGTCGAGGAAGTTGCGGACCGGGTAGTAGTTGGGGTCCTTGGCGAGGTTGTTGAGCTCGTTCGGGTCCTTGGTGATGTCGTAGAGCTCTTTCTCGCCGGTCGGCCAGGCGATGTACTTGTAGGGGCCGAGGCGGACTCCCTCGTAGTCCTTGGGGGGGGCGAGCAGTGAGGCGTGGGCGCCGCCGCCCCCTCCGCTCGAGGCGTGGGCGGTGGAGGTGGTCGGGGTCGCGCCGGGGCCGCCGCCGGCCTCTTCGACGTCGTTGGTTTCGACGAACGACTCGAACAGGATCGGCCGGCGGGTGCTCAGCGAGGGGTCGTGGAAGAAGGGAACCAGCGAGCGGCCGTCGACGCTCATGTCCGGTTTGACCCCGGCCAGTTCGGCGATGGTCGGCGTGATGTCGGTGTTGGCGATCAGTTCGCTGCTCGTGCTGCCCGGCTTGATCCCCGGCCCGCGGATCAGCAGCGGCAGGTGGGTCGAGGGCTGGTAGGCGAGGAACTTGCCGCCGGCCAGCCGGTGCTCGCCGAAGAAGAAGCCGTTGTCGGAGGTGAAGAGGATGTAGGTGTTGCGCAGCCGGTGCAGGGCGCCGAGCGTGTCGACGATTTCCTTGACGCCGTCGTCGACGCCGCGCAGCGCCTCGAGCTGCTTCTCGTAGTAGACGCGGTAGGTATGCAGTTCGCCCGGCGAGAGCGGCGGCGCTTCGCGGATGAAGCGCGGCTTGTCGGAGACGTCGCCTTCGTTCAGCCCTTCGGAGCGGCCGTGCGGAACCGGCGCGCCGCGGAACCAGTCGTAATAGCGGGGCGGCGGCTCGGGCCCGGCGGGGCGGCGGAAGTCCCCGTGCGGCGCCGGTTGATCGAGCTGGAGGTAGAAGGGCTTGTTGGGCGGGGTTCCGGCGATCTCCTGGCCGGCCATCGAGTCGAGGACGTCGGTCAGGTAGTTGCAGGGCAGCCCGTTGGCCGGCGCCGTCGGGCAGCCGGGGTCGTCGCGAAGCCCGTATTCGCGGGTCAGCCAGCTTCCGGATTCGCCGTACGGCGGCGAGATCACCCCGTTGTTGTTGAGGGCGTAGCCGTAGAAGTAGTGGGTGGCGTCGTCGTTCTCGACCGTGTGCCAGGCGCTCCAGCCGGGGGGGATGGCGGTGCCGTCGTTGAAGGGCGCTTCGCCGTAGCCGTTGAGGAACTTGCCGATGTGGATCGTGCGGTAGCCGGCGCCCTGCAGCCAGGTGGCGAGGTTGTGGTTGTAGGCGTTGCGGGCCTGGAAGCCGCTGAAGCCGCCTTCGGGCTGCACGTTTCCGCGCACGTTGTGGTTGTGCGCGTAGCGGCCGGTCATCAGCGTCACCCGCGAGGGGCAGCAGAGCGAGTAGGAGGCGTAGTACTGGGTGAAGGTCTCACCGCGTTTGGCGAGCAACTCGATCGTGTTCGGCATCGCCCGCGTCGCCGGGGCGCCAGGGTAGGCGCTGTAGGCGGCACCGAGCTCTGCCAGCGTCTGGTCGTCGGTCTGGATGACGACGAAGCTGGGCCGCGGTTTGATCCCGGTCGCCCCGCGGGCCTGGCCGATGCTGAGCGCCAGCGCGCAGAGCATCGCCAGCATGCCGACCGCCGCCAGCGGCAGGCGGGCGCGCACGTAGAGGCGGATTTGGCTGCTCAGATCCATCGAATTCGGCCGCCGGGCGGTCTACGGGATTCGAAACCGGCGGCTGCGGCGAAGTTGCGAAACGCTAGAAGACGGGCAGGACGTGCCCGCACGCAATCAGGATGCGCCGAGCTTTTTCGCCGCGTCGCGGAAGTTTTTCACCGTCGCGGCGGGGGCTTTGCGGCCGTCGAGCTTCTCGTTGTGGCGGTTGACCCAGATCACCGGCACCCTCATCTTCAGCAGCGGGGCGACGTCGGTGTCGTAGGCGGAGGCGATGTGGACCCAGCCTTTCTTGCTGCCGATCCGCCGCGCGCACTCTTTGAAGTGGACCGGGTCGGGCTTGTAGCTGCGGACCTGCTGGGCGGTGACGACGAGGTCGAGTTCGGTCCGCAGGTGGCGGCGGGAGATGCCGAGCAGCTTGTCGTCGATGTTGGAGACGATGCCGATCTCGTAGCGCTTGCCGAGCCGGTCCATCGCCGCGTTGGCCTCGCGGAAGGGCAGCCAGTAGGCGACGCTGTCGGGCAGGAACTGGGCCCGCGAGGGCTCGATCTCCCAGCCGATCTCACGCGCGACCTTGACGATCGTGCGGCGCAGCACCTCGGCGTACAGTTCGTAGGAGCCCGCCATGATTTCCGCCTGGACCTCGAAAAAGCGGGCGAGGAACGGTCCCTCCTCGAAGCTGAAGCCGTCCTTCTCGGCCTCTTTCCGGCAGGCCTCGATGATCCCCTTCTCCCAGTCGATCAGGGTGCCGTAGCAATCGGTGGTCACCCACTTGATGGTTTTGAGAGCCGGGAGAGGCACGGGGCGCGGCATCTTATAGGCTGCCGCGCGGCCCCGCCGGGGCCCTTCACCGACATGGACCTTCTCGAGTATCAGGGCAAGCAGCTTTTCGCCGCGCACGGCGTCGCCGTGCCGAGCGGCGAGGTCGCGGCGACCGTCGACGAGGCCGTCGCCGCCGCGGAGCGGATCGGCTACCCCTGCGCGATCAAGGCCCAGGTGCTGATCGGCGGCCGCGGCAAGGCGGGCGGGATCAAGATCGCCGCCGACGCGGCCGAGGCGCGCGAGCACGCCGCGGCGATCATCGGCATGGACATCGTCGGCCCGCACGGCGAGGGCCCGTTCCGGGTCGAGCGCGTCTGGGTCGAGGGCGGCTCCGATATCGCCGCCGAGTACTACGCCTCGGTGATCCTCGACCGCGGCGAGAAGAAGCTGCTGGCGATGGTCTCCGCCAAGGGCGGGATGGACATCGAGGCGGTCGCCGCCGAGGACCCCGCGGCGCTGGTCAAGGAGCACATCGACCCGACCCGGCCGTTCACGGCGGCGGAGGCGCGGCCGATCGTCGACGCCGCCGGGCTCGCCGAGGACGCCCGCGAGGCCGCCGCCGAGACGCTGGCGAAGCTGGCCGAGACGGCGATGGCCGAGGACGCCAGCCTGATCGAGGTCAACCCGCTGATCGTCACCGCCGACCGCGAGGTCGTCGCCCTCGACGCCAAGGTGACGATCGACAACAACTCCCTCTACCGCCACGAGGAGCTGGCGTCGATCGACGCCGAGTCGATCGACGATCCGCAGGAGGCGATGGCGCGCGAGAAGGGCCTCATCTACGTCAAACTCGACGGCAACGTGGGGATCCTTGCCAACGGCGCCGGGCTCTGCATGTCGACCCTCGACGTCGTCGCCCAGGCGGGCGGCGCCCCGGCCAACTTCCTCGACGCCGGCGGCGGCTCGAAGGCGGAGGCGATCGTCGACGCGCTCACGGTCATCACCTCGGACGAGAAGGTGACCGCGATCCTCTTCAACATCTTCGGCGGCATCACCCGCTGCGACGAGATCGCCAACGGCATCGTCGAGGCCTCTTCGCGGCTCAACCTGAAGGTGCCGCTGGTGGTGCGGCTCGACGGGACCAACTCGGAGCAGGGCCTGGAGATCCTCGCCGGGGCCGGCCTCGCCAACCTGCACCAGGAGACGACGATGCTCGGAGCCGCGCGGAAGGTGGTCGAGCTGGCATGACGGCCCCAGACGTCGCCATGCTGCGTCCTCGGTCGGCCTCCTCGGGTCACGCACTGAAAAGTGCGCCCCCCTCGTCGGATCTCCCTGCGTCCTTGCCTGGCAACGCCTGGGTCGCGTCATGAGCATCGTCGTTGACGAGAAGACCAGGCTGGTCGTCTCCGGGCTGACCGGCCGCGAGGGCTCCTTCCACGGTCTGCGCAACCGCGCCTACGGGACCTACCTGGCGGCCGGCGTCACCCCCGGCAAGGGCGGCCAGGAGGTCGAGGGGGTGCCGATCTTCGACTCGATCCGCGAAGCGGTCGAGCAGGAGGGCGCCAACACCTCGATGATCTTCGTCCCGGCGCGCTTCGCGGCGCCGGCGATCGACGAGGCGATCGAGTCCGGCGTGCAGACGGTGATCGCGATCACCGAGGGGATCCCGGTGCTCGACATGCTGAACACGTACTGGAAGGCGAAGGAGGCCGGGGTGCGGCTGATCGGGCCGAACTGCCCCGGTGTGCTCTCGCCCGGCAAGGCCAACGTCGGCATCATCCCGGCCCAGTTCTTCGACCCGGGCAAGATCGGCGTCGTCTCCAAGTCGGGCACGTTGACCTACCAGATCGGCAACGAGCTGAAGCAGGCGGGGGAGGGCAACTCCTCGATCGTCGGGATCGGCGGCGACCCGATCGTCGGCTCCGACTTCATCGACATCCTCAAGCTGTACGAGGCCGACCCCGAGACCGAGATGATCGTCATGGTCGGCGAGATCGGCGGTGACGCCGAGGAGCGGGCGGCGGACTTCATCGCCGCCGAGATCTCGAAGCCGGTGGTCGCCTACATCGCCGGGTTCACGGCGCCGCCGGGCAAGCAGATGGGGCACGCGGGCGCGATCATCTCCGGGTCTTCCGGGACCGCGCAGGCCAAGAAGGAGGCGCTCGAGGCCAAGGGGGTTCGGGTCGGCGAAAGTCCCACCGAGACCGCGCGGATCGCGGTCGAAGTGCTCAGGGACCGAGCTGGCAGCTGACGGCTGACGGCCGGCGGCGGGGAAGAGCGTCGGGTAGGGGTTCCGCTTAGAGTCCTATCCGAAAACCGCGTGCGCGGCTTGGCGACGCGTCCAGGACCAAGCGGGGCGGTCACGGCGCGGAATGCCGCATGGCAGCGCCATTTGGCCGATTCGCGAGGGGCCGCATCCGCGCCGTGTCCTGCCGCCGTATCCAGACGTGTGCGGATCGCCTTTCGGGATAGGTCCTTAACTTTTTCGCCGGGCGCGGGGCGTCTCTCGCCGACGTGGTCGGGCGAAAAAGTACAAGACGCTCCACCCCTACCCGACGCTCTTCTCTCGGGACGCCAGCCGCCGGACCTTCCGGACGCCAGCCGCCGGACCTCCGCTTGGGCGAACGACTGCAACTCTTCGGGGGCTGGCGTGTCACAGAGAGGGACCGGTCGCGAGCTAGCGAAGGGAGATCCGTGGTCAGGCGTGGGATATTCGCCGCATTGGTGGCAGCTGTGGGAGTTCTGGCGTGCTCTGGGAGTGCGCTGGCTCGTGATGCATTTGTCACCAATGCCGGCAGTGGGACGGTTTCGGTGGTCGATACCGGGACCAACTCGGTGCTGGCGAACGTGGTCGTCGGCGAGGAACCGGTGGACGTGGCGGTGACGCCCGACGGGACGCGGGCCTACGTGGTCAACAGGGGGTCGAATTCCGTCTCGGTGATCAGCGTCGCGACGCTGTCGGTGATCGCCGACGTCCAGGTCGGCAAGGAACCGAGCGGGATCGCGATCGCGCCGAACGGGCTGTACGCGTTGGTCTCCAACTTCGGCGACGACACCGTCTCGGCGATCGGCACGACGACGCTGTCGGTGACCGCCAATATCGTCGTCGGCAAGGAACCGGAAGGGATCGCGATCGCGCCCGACGCCCGCTTCGCCTACGTCGCCCAGCGCGGCGGCGGCATCTCGATCATCGACAGCTACGGCTTCTCGGTGGTCGGGGCGATCAACAACGATCCCACCCCGCACTCGCGGCTGGCGATCGGCCCGCGCGGGGGCCGTGCCTTCGTCACCAACCCGGAATCCGCCTCGATCAGCGCCATCAACCCGGCCACCCGCGACCTGGTCGGACTGCCGATCGGAGTCGGCGCCGACCCGGCCGGGATCGCGATCGGCCCGAACGGCACGACCGCCTACACGGCGTTGCCGTCGCTCGGCGCGGTGATCCCGGTCGACACCGCTCTCGACGTGCCGCTGAGCACGCCGATCGGCGGCTTCCCCGGCGCGACCGGGATCGCGATCGAGCCGAACGGGCTGCAGGGCTACGTCAGCGACGGGACCGGCTCTTCGGTCGGCGTGCTCGACGCGACCCGCAACGCGGCCGTCGGGTCGGTCGGGGTCAACTCGAAGCCGACCGGCGTCGCCTTCGTCCCCGACCAGGGCCCGATCGCCTCGTTCTGGGTCTCCCCCGACCGCCGCCGGGCGAAGCAGCGGCTGACCTTCCACGGCGCCGCCTCGTCCGACGCCGACGGGCAGATCGCCAAGTACGCCTGGAGCTTCGGCGACGGCGGCCACGTCGAAGGGACCGCGCAGACGCGCGTCCATCGCTACCGCAAGCCCGGTCAATACCTGGCGACGCTGTCGGTCACCGACGACGAAGGCTGCGCGACCGAACAGGTCTTCACCGGCCAGACCGTCTCCTGCAACGGCTCCGCGGCGGCCGTCTACACGGTGCCGATCGTCGTCGTCAACGAGCGCGGGCCGGCGGTGAAGCTGCGCGGCGGCGGGAAGCAGCGTGTGGGCGGCCACGCCAACGTCTTCAGCCGCTGCCCCCGCGAAGCCTGCGGCGTCCGCGCCGGCGGGGTGCTGGTCACGGTGGTCGAGCGCGGTGGCCGGAAGCTGCGGCGCAACCTGCACCTGCCCGGGACGCGGATGGAACGCCAGACGCGCGCCTGGCGCCACCTGCGGATGAAGCTGCCGAAGGGCCGCCGGCGCGCCGCCAGGCGCGTTCTGCGGCAGGGTGGCAAGGCGACGCTGATCGCCTCGGTGATCGCGACCGACCCGACCGGCCAGGTGACGTTGAAGCGGCGCAAGGTGAAGCTGATCCTGCCGCACTGAGAGCCTGGCTCCAAGCCCGCCGCCGTTGCTAGGCTCGGCGGCGATGGACTCGAAGACGATCTCTTTCGCGCGCGGCGCCCCCAGCGCCGACATCCTGCCCCGCGAGGCGGTGCGGGAGGCGGCGGGCGTCGCCCTGGCCGAGGACTGGGAACGGGCGCTCTCCTACGGGACCGGAATCGGCCACCCGGCCCTCTGCCGGTGGGTCGCCGAGCGTCATGGCGGGCTCGAGGACGGCCAGGTGATGATCGCCAACGGCTCGCTGGAGGCCGGCTGGATGCTGTTCGAGCACCTGCTCGAGCCCGGCGATCGGGTCGTCGTCGAGCAGCCGACCTACGACCGCACGCTGCTGATGCTGCAGCGCCTCGGGGTCGAACTGGTGCCGGTGCGGCTCGAGGCCGACGGGTTGGACGTGGGCCGGCTCGAAGCGGCGCTCGACGAGGGGCCGCTGAAGTTGGCTCACGTGATCCCCAACTTCCATAACCCGGCCGGCTGCACGCTCTCGGCCGAGAAGCGGGCGCGGCTGGTCGAGCTGGCCGCCGAGCACGGCTTCTGGATCTTCGAGGACGACCCCTACCGCGAGCTGCCCTTCGAGGGCGAGGCGCTGGAGACGATGCTCTCGATCGACTCCGCCGACCGGGTCGTCCACGCCTCCTCCTTCTCGAAGACGGTCAGCCCCGGGGTCAGGGTCGGCTACCTGGCCGGGCCGGCGGCGGAGATCGCGCAGCTCGCCAGGCGGGCCAACGAGACCTACATCTCGCCCAACATGCTGGCCGAGGCGGTCGTGCTCGAGCTCTGCCGCTCCGGCGGCCTCGACCGCAACATCGAGTTCGTCAAGGGCGCCCTGCGCGAGCGCCGCGACGCCCTGGTCGAGGCGCTCGGCGAGCAGATTCCCGAGGCCAGGTTCGTCGTCCCCGGTGGCGGCTACTTCCTCTGGCTCGACCTCGACGAGGGCACCGACACGCCGGCGCTGCTGGCCGAGGCCAAGGCCGAGGGAGTCGCCTTCGTCGCCGGCCCGGACTTCATGATCGACGGCGGCTCGAACAGCCTCCGCCTCTCCTTCGCCAGCGTGCCGCCGGAGCGGATTCCCGAGGGCGTCGCCCGGATCGCCCGGGCACTGGAGCGGGTGCGCGCAGCGTCACCGGCCTGAGGCCACGCAACCAAGCATGGCCAGGACGCAGGGAGCGAGCGTGCTCTGCACGTGAGCGACCGAGGACGCCGCCAGGCGCCGGTTGCGTGGCCTCAGCGGCCGTAGCGGTCGCTCGACAGCACCAGCTGGTCGGGGATCGCCGCCCGCGGCGGCGGCGCCGGGTCGGCGCGGACCGAGACGGTCTCGGCGACGCTGTGGCTGACCCGGTGCGAGCCGGTGGTCGAGACGACGGTCACGGCCTCCGCGTCGGAGCTCTCGACCTCGCCCTCCAGCCCCGGCTCGAGGCCGGCCGCTTTCAGGTAGTGCAGCAGCTCCTCGGCCTCGTTCTCGAAGCGCAGGACGACGACCTTGGCGCCGACCTCGACGTCGGCCAGCAGGGCGCCGCGCTCGCGGGCGCCCTCGACGATCGGGTGCCCGTGCGGGCAGGTGGTGGCGTCGCCGATCGCCGCCCGCATCCGCTCCTCCAGCACCGGCGACATCGCGTGCTCGATCCGCTCGGCCTCCTCGTGGACCTCGTCCCAGGGGATGCCGAGCACGTCGGTGAGGAAGCGCTCGATCATCCGGTGCCGGCGGACGATGTGGCTGGCGTGCTTGCGGCCGGACTCGGTGAAGGCGAGCGATTTGTCGGCGTTGCGCTCGACGTAGCCGTCGTCGATCAGGCGTCCGACCATCTCGTGCACGGTCGGCGGCGAGAGCTGCATCGCGCGGGCGATGTTGGCGCCGGTCATCGGCAGCCCGGCCTCCTCCAGCCAGAACATGCTCTCCAGGTACTCCTGCTCCGCGACCGTCGCCTGCTCCATCGCGGCGATACTAGACACAGCGGGTCGCGCGATCTGACTTAGGGTACCCTAATCGGCAATGACTGCCGTCGGGCAATCGCTGCAGCAGGCGCTGGCCGCTCTATCTGATCGGCCTGTTCGCGGGTCTGCTCGCCTGGAGCGCCCTCGACGCCCATGGCGGGGTCCCCGACCCTGGCGGGTCCTCGGCCCGGCTCGGCCATGGCGCCGTCGTCTTCGACAGCGGCCTGCTCGTTTTCCGCGAGGGCCTGGAGACGATCCTCGTCCTCGCCGCGGTCACCGCCAGCATGGCCGGGTCGAACTCCGTCTACCGCAAGCCGACGGGCGCCGGCGCCGGCGCCGGCTTCGCCGCGACCCTGGTCACCTGGTTCGCCGCCGTCTGGGTGCTCGGCCGGCTCGGGGGAGGGGGGCTGGCCCTGCAGGCGGCCACCGGGCTGCTGGCGGTGATCGTCCTGCTGGTCGTCATGAACTGGTTCTTCCACCGCGTCTACTGGACCGGCTGGATCTCAAACCATCACAAGCGCCGGCGGCGGATCCTCGACCGGGCGGGGATCGACTCCAAGCGGGCGACGATCCTCGGCCTGATCCTGCTCGGCTTCACCTCCGTCTACCGCGAGGGCTTCGAGGTCGTCCTCTTCCTGCAGAACCTGCGGCTCGCCTACGGCGCCACGGCGGTGCTGGAGGGGGCGGCGCTGGGGCTGTCGCTGACCGCCGCGGTCGGCGTCCTCACCTTCCTCGCCCACCGCCACCTCAACTACAAGCGGATGCTGGTGGTGACCGGCGTCCTGCTCGGCGTGGTGCTGATCGTGATGGTCGGCGAGAGCGTCCAGGAGATGCAGCTGGCCGGCTGGCTGCCGACGACGACGATCCCACTCTCGATACCTGGCTGGGTCGGCCTCTGGTTCGCCGTCTTCCCGACCGTCGAGGGCCTGGCCGCGCAGCTGCTGGCGGCGGCGCTGGTGATCGGGTCCTACTACGGGGCCGAGTACGTGAAGGTGAAGCGGCCGCGGGCCCGGGGCGAGCGGGTGGCGCAGCGGCCCGATGCGCCGCCGCGCCGGCAGCCCGCTCAGCGTCCTTCCATCAGCGTCGAGACGATCGCCTCGTAGAAGCCGTCGCCCATCGCCCCCTCGGTGACGGTGGCGTTGTCCCAGGCGGCGAGCGCGGCACGCAGGCCGGGGTCGCGCTCGGGGCCGTTGGCGACGACGAAGAAGCGGCCGACCGCGGCGGCGACCTCGAGATCCTCGACCGAGTCGCCGACGGCGATGCAGTCGGCCGGGTCGTAGCCGCGGGCGCGGGCGTGGGCGGCGACCGCGTTGGCCTTGCTGACCAGCTTCGGCACCAGGTGGTAGGCGTGGGTCGGGCCGTCGATCGCCGCCATCTCGCGGCCGATCGCGCCGTTGTCGAGCAGCCGCAGGTCGGTGTCGCCGCGGGCCTCGAGCAGCCGGTTGGCCTCCTCGACGTCGACCTTGCCGCGGAACAGGTGGGAGAGGACGCGGTCGTGGTGCCAGGGCGCGTGGTACTCGAGCCGCCCCTCGAAGTGCTCGAACAGCGCCTTCGGGATGCCGCGCCGCTCGATCTTTTCGTAGACGGTCCCCTCCTCGTCGGGGACGAGGCCGCCGGTCAGCAGCGTCGTCTCGCCGTCGATCGCGAAGGCGCAGCCGGCCTCGTAGATGTAGGAGGCCTGGCCCATCAGGCGGGCCGCCTCGTGGACCTGCGGCTCGCGGCGCCCGGACATGATCGTCACCTCGACACCAGCCCGGTGGCAGGCCTCGAGGCCGCGGGCCTGGGCGAGCGAGAAGCCGCCCTCGGCGTCGCGGAACAGCGAGCTGCCCTGCCCGAGCAGGGTGCCGTCGAGGTCGGTGTAGACGCATCGCAGCGGCATCGTCGGTCGCTACGGTAGCCGGGTGAACCTGTCAGGGACGATGCGCTCCCGGGGGAGGAGCGGAATGGCTGACTGGCGGCTGGCCGACCGGACGCTCTCTCTTCAGCAGCCTTTGGCGGCGGGGATCGTCAACGTGACGTCGGACTCGATGTATGAGGGCGCGCGCAGTGGCACTGCGGAGCGGGCCGTTGTGGATGGGTTGGAGCTGGTTCGGGTCGGGTTCGACATGCTCGACGTCGGCGCGGTCGCGGCGAAGGCCGGGCCGTCGGTCGAGGTGGAGGCCGAGGCCGCGGCGCTGGTTCCGGCGATCGAGGGGTTGGCGGGCGCGGGTGTGCCGGTTTCCGCCGACACCTTCTCGGTCGAGGTGGCGCGGCGGGCGCTCGACGCCGGGGCGGTGGCGATCAACGACATCTCCGGCGGCTCGGAGGAGATGTTCGAGCTGGTCGCCGAGCGCGGCTGCGGCTACGTGCTGATGCACATCGAGGGGCCGCCGCGGGTCGAGCGGCGTCCGCGCCGCTACGACGATGACGTCGTCGACCGCCTGAAGTGGTGGCTGGGGGGGAGAGTCGAGGTGGCCTCGGGGCCTTGGTGTGGAGGTGGAGCAGATCGCGATCGACCCGGGCCTCGACTTCGACCTGACCGTCGAGCAGGACCTGGAGATCCTGCGGCGGCTCGGCGAGCTGCGCGAGCTGGGGCCGGCGCTGTACGTGTCGCTGTCGCGGAAGGACTTCATCGGGGCGGTGCTCGCGGGGTCCTGGGAGGAGCGGCTGCCGGCAGCCGAGCGCGAGTGGGGGACGGTCGCCGCCGTGGCGCTGGCGGTGCGGGCGGGCGCCGACGTGCTGCGGATCCACGACCGCAGCTCGCTGCAGGCGGTGCGTGTAGCGGGGCGGATCGCCGGCCGTGACGAGTTGTTCTCGCATAGCGAGAGGAAGTCGTCACAGGGGAGCTCGGATGGCTAAGAGCCTGCTCGAGACCCCTTGGGCGATCGCGATCGACCCGGCGCGCCGCGACGGGCGGATCGTCGCCGAGAGCAGCGAGGGGGAGCGTCCCTCGCAGCCGGTGGCGATGCCGCGCTCGCTCGACCCCGGGCTGGTCGAGGCGCTGCGCCGCGGCGGGATCGAGCGCCTCTACTCGCACCAGCGCGACGCGCTGGCGGCGGCCGCGTCCTCGAATCTCGTGATCACCAGCGGCACCGCCTCGGGCAAGAGCCTCGCCTTCAACCTGCCGGTGCTCGACGGGATCGCCCGCAACTCGACGCAGCGGGCGCTCTACCTATACCCGACCAAGGCGCTCGCCCAGGACCAGGCACGCAAGCTCGCGGCGCTGCGCCCGCCGAACCTGCGCGAGGCGATCTACGACGGCGACACGCCGCGCGAGGAGCGCCCGGCGATCCGCCGCCGCAACAACCTCGTCCTCACCAACCCGGACATGCTGCACGTCGGCCTGCTGCCCCACCACAAGGGCTGGGGCGACTTCCTCGCCAACCTCGGCTGGGTCGTGGTCGACGAGGCGCACACCTACCGCGGCGTCTTCGGCTCCCACGTCGCCAACGTGCTGCGGCGGCTGCGGCGGGTGGCGCGGGCCTACGGCGCCGAGCCGCGCTTCCTGCTGGCCTCGGCGACGATCGCCAACCCGGTCGAGCTGGCCGAGCGGCTGGTCGGCGAGCCGTTCGAGCTGATCGACGACGACGGCGCGCCGCGCAGCGGGCGCGAGATCGCGATCTGGAACCCGCCGCTGATCGACAAGGCGACCGGGGCGCGGCGCTCGGCCCTCTCCGAGGCGGCCGACCTGCTGGCCGAGCTGGTCTCCCAGGGGGTGCGGACGATCTGCTTCCTGAAAAGCCGGCGCGGGATCGAGCTGATCCAGCGCTTCGCCCGCGAGGCGCTCGTGGCGCGCGGCAGGCCGGAGCTGGCGGAGCGGATCGCGCCCTATCGCGGCGGCTACACGGCGCAGCAGCGGCGCGAGATCGAGGCGCGGCTCTCGGCCGGGGAGCTGCTGGCGGTGGTGGCGACCGACGCGCTCGAGCTGGGGATCGACATCGGCGAGCTCGACGCGGCGATCTGCGTCACCTTCCCCGGCACCGTCGCCAGCCTGCGACAGATGTGGGGCCGGGCGGGGCGGCAGCGGCGCGGGCTCGCCGTCTACGTCGCCGGCGCCGACGCGCTCGACCAGTTCTTCTGCCGCCACCCGGAGGAGTTCGTGGGGCGGCCGGTCGAGGCGGCGATTCTCGACCACGAAAACGAGCAGATCGCCTCCCGGCACCTCGTCGCCGCCGCCTACGAGCTGCCGCTGAGCGCCGAGGACGACGACGTGTTCGGGCCGGCCTGGCGCGGGCGGGCGGAGCGGCTGGCGAGCGCCGGCGAGCTGCGCCGGGCCGGCGGCCGGCTGCTGCCGCGCAGCAGCGAGTTCGTCGCCTCGAAGCTGCCGCTGCGCTCGGCCTCGGCCGACTCGGTCGCGGTGATCGAGCGCGACTCGGGCGAGATGCTCGGCCTGGTCGAGGCCGAGCGCGCCTTCACGACGATCCATCCCGGCGCGGTCTACCTCCACCTCGGCCGCTCCTACGAGGTCGAGCAGCTCGACATAGACGGACGGCGGGCGATCGTCTCGCGCTTCGACGGCGACTGGTACACGCGGCCGAAAAAGGAGACCGAGATCTACGTTGAGCGGGTGCGCGAGCAGCGCACCACGTCCGGGGTCGAGCTGCACTTCGGCGAGGTCTCTGTGACCGAGCAGGTGATCGCCTTCCAGCGGGTCTCGATCTCCGAGCAGGAGCCGATCGACATCGTCGCCCTGGAGCTGCCCGAGCAGAGCTTCGTCACCCAGGCGCTCTGGTATGTACTGCCACAGGCGCTGAGCGGGGCGTTGCCGCCCGATGTCCTGCTCGGCGCCCTGCACGCGACCGAGCACGGCCAGATTGCGGTGCTGCCGCTGATCGCGATGTGCGACCGCTGGGACATCGGCGGGCTCTCGACCAACGTCCACTTCCAGACCGGGCGGGCGACGATCTTCGTCTACGACGGCCATCCCGGCGGGGTCGGGATAACCCTGCGCGGCTACGAGCGGTTCGAGCGCCTGCTCGGGGACGCCGAGCGGCTGATCGCCGAGTGTCCCTGCGAGTCCGGCTGCCCCTCCTGCGTGCAGAGCCCGAAGTGCGGCAACCTGAACGAACCGCTGCACAAGGCGGGGGCGCTGGAGCTGATGCGTTTGATGAGCTCCTCGGTCGGAGCGCATGAATAGGAATTGGAATGACTAGGAAACAGATCGCAGTCATCGGCAGCGGTAACTGTGAGCAAGACTCCCAAGTTGCACGGCTCGCCGAGGAGGTGGGTAGACGCCTGGCGGCGGAGGGGTTGACGGTCGTCTGCGGCGGGCTCGGCGGCGTCATGGAGGCGGCTTCGCGGGGCGCCGCCGAGGCGGGTGGGACGGTGATCGGGGTCGTGCCCTGGGATTCGCCGGCGCAGGCGAACCCGCACTGCACCCACGTCGTCTCGACCGGGATCGGCTACGCCCGCAACCTCGCGGTCGTCGCCAGCGGCGAGGCGGTGATCGCGGTCGGCGGCGAGTGGGGAACGCTGTCGGAGATCGGCCACGCCCGCCAGCTCGGCCGCACCGTCGTCGCCCTCGACAGCTGGGCGCTGAGGGGAGAGGGGCCAATGGAGTCGGCGCCGGGGATCGTCGCGGCCGAGAGTCCCCGCGAGGCGGTCGCGGCGGCCCTCACGGCGCTCGAATCCTGACTCTGCGTGAACCTCTGCTGCGACTTTTTACATTCGCGGACCACAAGTTACATTCGGCTCCGTAGTCGGGCGTTATGTACAACGTGAGAGAGAGCTGGACAGACGAGCGACTGGACGATTTCGTTGCCCATGTCGACCGACGATTCGATCTGGTGGATCGGCGATTCGATGCAGTCGACAAGCGGCTCGATCGGATCGAGGATCGGATCGAGGAGGGATTTGCCCGCTTCGACACGCGGCTCGACTCGATCCAGCGAGCGATCGCCTACGGCGCGGTGACGCTGACGGGCGGCATTATCGCCGGCTTCAGCGCCATCCTGATCCTGGTCGCCACCCAGCTCTGATCAACGGCCGGATCGCGTCCCACCCGGCCAGAGTTCCCGCAGCGCCAGAATCGCGAAGGCGTGCGACCAGGCGAGTGGGGTGGTCGAGGTCGGAACGCCGGTGCGCGCGTCTACCCGCTCGGGCAGCAGCCCGGCGGGCGTGGCGGCGCGCCGTAGGTCGGCGATCAGCCGCAGCGCCGCGCGGCGGTCCCGCGAGGCGGTTCCGCGGAACCGCCCTGGCGCCGTGGCGGCCAGCGCCGCCAGGCTCCAGGCACTCCACGCGGTCGGCGCCGTCCAGGGGTCGCCGCCGCCGCTCCAGGCTTCGGAGGGGACGATTCCGTAGCGGGTAGCGTGGGCTGCGAGGTGGAGAAGCGTCCGCTGCGCGAGCGGGAACAGGGCGCGGAGGCCGAAGGGGCGGACCGCCCAGGCGGCGGCGGAGTCGAAGCCGGAACGGGGAGCCCCGGCAATCCGAACCAAGCCCCCGCCCGCCTCGAAACCAGCCGCAATCCGTTCCCCCCGCCGACGGGCCGATTTCGGTCGATATATGTCGGTTTCAGGCCCGTCGGCCGCGGTCGAGGCGATCGCGTTGCCGAGGTAGTCGCCCGGTTCGCTCTCCTGGTAGTCGGCGCGACCCTGCCAGACGAAGTGCGGCGGCGATGCCGCCAGGCCGGCCGCGCTTGCCGCGGCCGCGGCCCATCCGGCCGCGTCCCCCTGGGCCGGCCGGCCCGGCACCGGCTCCCCGGTTCCGCGGAACCGGGCGGCGGCGCCGAGGTCGAGGTGCAGCAGGAAGCGCGCGACCCGCCGAGCCTCGGCGCGGTAGCCGGCGGCGGCGAGCGCGATCGCCGCGGCGCTGGCGTCGCGCGGCCAGACGTAGGCCCAGCCGTCGCGAGCGCCGGCGGCGACCGCGCCCGTGCGCCGGTCGGTCAGCGCGCGGAGCACGAGAAGCGAGCGTCGGTACATCGCCCGCGCCCAGGCTGGCGCAACGGCCCCGAGCGGTTGCGCCCGGGCGAGCCAGCGACGGTCTGCGCGGGCCGCGCCCGGGCCGCCGACCGATCGCACGACGACCTTCGTCCTCCCCCGAAGGTGCGCCACCGTGCGCAGCACGTTCGTCCCCGGCAGGTACCGCTGGGCGACCGATTCGGCTCGCCACAGCGGAACCGAGCGACCGTCCACCCGCACCCGGGCGACGATCCCGGTATCGGTGGAAACACTGCCGGCCTCCTGGCGGGCAGGGGGGTTGTCGATCAGCGAGCGCCCCGCGGGACCCGGCGCCCAGAGCCCGACCACGTCGCCATAGGCGTCCACCGCCTCGGTTCGGCGTCCGTCGCCGACCACGGCGGTGCCGAGGAACGGCGGCGGCAGCCCCGGCAGCCCGGCCGGCGTCCGTGGATCGGCCCGGGTCCCGCCCGACAGCAGCACAAGCGCGACCAGGCCGGCCGTCCCCACAGCGATGCCTGCACGAGTCCAAGCCACGAGCCAATCCAAGCACCCCCACCGACGCCCCGGCCGCTAGCCTTCCCCTGCGCGGCCCACCCGCGCCACCTCCGAGGCGAGGTAGCTCAGTTGGTAGAGCACACGACTGAAAATCGTGGTGTCGTGGGTTCGATTCCCACCCTCGCCATCGCATTGCAGAGCCAAATGCGCCGCCCACCGAGGCGCCGTATTTGCGCTCGGGTCAACGCCGGGTCAACAGGCGGCGAGCTTCAGGACCTCCGACCGCCCCCGTTGAGCAGCCAGGCGTCCAGCTCCGAGCGCCGGGCGATCAGCGCGGCACCGTCGTGGTGGACCGGGATGCGCCGTGCCGAGACGAGTCCGTAGACGGGTGAGCGCGGCGCGTCGCTGTAGGCCGCAATCTTGTCCGCAGCACCGCGCAGCCAGCCGTCTCCTGTCGTCTCCTGCTGTTCAGCGATCAGCTCTGCGGCGCGTTCTTCGATGTGCTCGATCAGATCGTCGCCAATATCGAGAGCTATACCCACGCTGCCAATGTTCGGAAATCTGGCGGAGCGCCCCGTCGATGGTCGTCTCACATGATGGTGGCGCTCAATGCCGGGTTGCAGAGCATTCAACCTGCGCAGTTGAGAGCATCGAGGAATGCAATTTCGAGAGGACTACATCCACCGGCTTCGATCCTGCTTGGAGACCGCAGAGGACTGGCACTCCGTCGAAGGTTGTTTCCGGAAAGGCATCGATATGGAGAACCAGGAGGACGTAGACGACGCACGGCCCATTGTCCAGGCATTTGGCTACATGCTGGTTGCTTCTCGCCGTGAAGCGATCAGGGAGCGAGCTGGCGTTTTCGGAGCCCAGATCGAGATGGGTGGGCAGGTGTTCCCCGCTCCCCTGAAAGACATCGACAAGGACACACTTGCCCTCTGGGCTGACTACGCGGAGGCGGTGAAAGAGTTCCCCCTGGCTGTGAGCCGCCTGAACGATCTGCTTTGGGTCCGCCGGGAGGATGAGCGGCCGGTTGACCGTGCGCGGGCAGCTTTTGACGGTTACCTCGCGTTGGCGGAGATGGCCAGTGGGATGGAGCTTGTGGACTCTCTCCAGCGGGCCGTCGAGATCGCCGCCGAAATCGGTGATGAGGCGCGCATGGACACAGCGGTCACCAAGGCACTTGAAGTAAGCCGCTCGGAGATCGAGGACGCTTCCGAGCGTCGGCCAGGTATCCCTATGAACCTCATCGAGTCAATCGTCGATCTGGGGTCCGACCACGAGTCTGCCGAGCTACACAAGCTGCTCGATGCTGCCGCCGAGCGTTACGGCGACGAGCCCTACATTGCGGAGTCGATCAGTGAGCTGAAGCTGAAGCTCTCCGCACCCGAGGAACGGGAGGAGTTGCAGCGCCAACAGGTGGTGCGCTGGCGCGAGGAGGCCAAGAAGGGAGATGCGATTCTGCGCCATTCACGGTTGCAGCAGGCGCTTGGCCTCGCTCGAACCTATGGGTTCACCGAGGTCGTTGAGGAAGTCCTACTCGAAATGCAGGCGATAAAGCCTGAGGATTTCGACCTGAAGCCGATCACGGCGAAGGTGGAGCTTCCTCGCAAGGAAATCGAAGCGCATGTGCAGAGCTATGTCGGGGACTCAGAGTCCTGGCGGGAGGCGCTCTGGCGTTTCGGCTCTGACGGCCCTCCAAGCGGAGACGCCGAAGAGAACGCCAAATTGACCAAGGAGATCGCGGAGAAGTACCCGATTCAGCGCCTCTTCACTACCCAAATCATGGGTCCGCATGGCAGCCTTACGGCGGCCGCAGGCAGCGAGGACGAGCACGACCGAGTTGACCGCGCTAAATACGAGTCGATGCAAATCGGTATCTGGGCGCCAATCGGCCTTGAGATTCTTGATGCGACTAAAGAGGCATTTGGGGTCCCTGACCGCGATGAGCTGACGGAGTTCTTTACCACCGAGCTAATCGACCGTGAGGTTGCGGCGCGCATTGCCGATGGGGTGCTGCGGTTCTTCGAGGGTGATGACGACGGCGCGCTTCACATTCTCATCCCACAGCTAGAGGCTGCGATTCGTGCAACTGCCGCGCGGGCCGGTGTGGTCGTGATCAAGACGCCGCGAGGAGGAACGCCAGGAGGGGTGCGAGCGCTTGGCGGCATACTTGCTGACCTCAAAGGGCGTCTGCCGGAGTCTTGGCGGCGCTATTTGGCGAACGCCCTCACCGACCCGCTGGGGATCAATCTCCGAAATCAACTCAGCCATGGCCTGCACGGTCCGACGGCACGCACGGACGTCGCCATTGCGGTCCAAATCGCCTGCCACTTGCGTCTCTGGCGTCGTGGAGATGAGGAGGACAAGGGCGAGCGCAGCTCCTCCGCGTAAGCTGAGTTGCATTAGTCCCAACCTCACGGTCGGCGGCCTCCGCCATTGAGGAGCCAGGCATCCAGCTCCGAGCGCCGCGCGATCAGCGCCGATCCGTCGTGGTGGACCGGGATGCGTCGCGCTGAGACGAGTCCGTAGACGCGCGACCGAGGCGCGTCGATGTAGGCCGCGATCTTGTCGGCGCCACGAAGCCAGCCGTCTCCCGCCTCCTGCCCCTGTCGCCCGGCGATCAGTTGTGCCGCCCGCTCAGCGATCCGCTCGACCAGCTCGTCGCCGACATCCAGGATCACCCCCACGTCCGTGCCATCCGGGCGAAGGGGTCGCCGCGCGGATCGCCCCCCTCCGTTCGAGTCAACACCGAGATTCCGCATCCCATCCACCTGTCCGCAACGACGTCCCGATGCCTCGCCAAGCAGCTCATGTTCGATGCTCCATCTCGCTGAACACGCCCCCTTGAGCCGCTTCGCAACTCCAACCGCCAGCCCCTCACGCACGATCACTTCTCCAAGTGGGCGAGGCAAACGGCCCGCTCGGCGGACATGTCCCACCGATGCTCTCCATCGGCAAGCTCGGCATGGGCCAGGAGATGTACTACCTGGAGAAAGTCGCCGAAGGCGCGGGGGACTACTACTCCGGCGAGGGCGAGGTCGCCGGCCGGTGGGCAGGCGATGCCGCCGCCGATCTCGGTCTCTCAGGCGAGGTCGGCGGCGATCAGCTCACGGCGATGCTGACCGGCCGCAGTCCCGTCGACGGCGGGCCGCTGCTCGGCCGCCAGGGCGTTCCCGGACGAGGATCGGTCCCCGGCTTCGATCTCACCTTCTCAGCGCCGAAGTCTGTCTCGCTCACCTGGGCGCTCGGCGGTCCGGAGGCCGGGCAGGCGGTCATGGACGCCCACCACCGCTCCGTCGAAGCAGCCCTCGCACTACATGCAGCGCGAGGCGTGCTGGACCCGGCGCGGCGCCGGCGGCGCGGAGTTCGTCCCGGGCTCGGCTACCTCGCCGCCGCCTTCGACCACCGCTCCTCGCGCAACGGCGACCCCCAGCTCCACACCCACGTCCTCCTCGCCAACGCGACCCAGGGGCCGGACGGGCGCTGGACCCGCCTCTACCACCCGGCGGTCTACGACCACCTGAAAACCGCCGGCTACATCTACGAGGCAAACCTGCGCCACGAGCTGACCCAGAGCCTCGGGGTGCAGTGGCGGGAGGTCCGCAACGGGATCGCCGAGATCGAGGGCTTTGCCGACGAACACCTGCGCGAGTTCTCCACCCGGCGGGCCGAAATCCTCGAGGCAGCGGGAGGGCCGCAGGCCTCCGGCCGTGCCCGCGAAGTCGCGACCCTGGCGACGCGCGGGGCAAAGGAGCGCGAGGTCGCCCCCGAGACCCTGCACGAGCGCTGGCGCGCCCGGGCGCAGGAGATCGGCCTCGACCGCGAGGCGATCCGGCGCGCGCTTGAGCCTTCCTGGGAGACGGGATGGCAGTGGGAGCCCGCGGCCACCGCCGACCACCGCACGGTCTCTTCTTGGCAGGTAGACCGTGCGGTGACGGCGGCGGCCTCTCACTTCGACAGGCGCGAGGCGATCCAGGCGGTGGCGGGGTTGTGCCGGGCCGGGGCGCCCGCGGCTGACGTGGAGCGGATCGCCGACGAGTTCCTCGCCTCCGACGCCGTGGTCCCATCGGCCAAAGCCAGAAGGGCGACCGGTTCACCACCAAGCGCATCTGGGAGCTTGAGCGCGCCGCGCTCGACGCCGCCGAGAAGATGCGAGCCGATGGCCCGCGCCCGGCCGGCGAGCTGGTCGCGGCCAGGGTCTTGCACGCCCACCCGACCCTGAAGTCCGATCAGCGCGAGATGGTGGAGCGTCTGCTCACCGAGGGCAACGGGCTCGCCATCGTGGTCGGCGAGGCGGGAACCGGCAAGAGCTACGCGATCCTCGCCGCCGCGAGGGGCTGGTCGGAAGCGGGGATCGACCTCCGCGTCTGTGCCCCGACCTGGCGGGCGGCGAACGCCCTTCGCGGCGAGGGGCTGCGGGCGACGAGCGTCGCGAGCCTGCTGGGCGAATTGGAGCGCGCCGAGCAGGCTTACGAGCCCCTGTTGGGCTACCGCTCCGT
>CAVXSI010000011.1:0-64717 GCA_963764365.1 uncultured Solirubrobacterales bacterium | reverse complement strand
GCCGGCTGCGGGCGCTGGGCGGCGTTTTGCGTGGTACGGGCGGCTCTCGACCAAGGACAAGCGGGACCCGACGCTCTCCTTCCCCTCGCAGCGGGAGGCTTGCGCGGCGAAGGCGGAGGAGCTGGGCGGGGAGATCGTCTGCGAGTTCACCGACCAGGAGGCCGGGCGACGGGACGATCGGGCCGGGTGGGCGGAGCTGCTGCGGGAGGCCAAGGAGCGGGACGCGCGGCGCTTCGACGCGGTGATCGTCTACGAAGCTTCGCGCCTGAGCCGCGACCTGTTCCATGCGCTGACCTACGGGCGGGAGATGACGCGGGCCGGCGTCGAGGTCTTCTATGCGCTGACGGCCGGCGATCAGACCAGCCCCGAGGGCCGGCTGATCCGCCACATGTTCCAAGCGCTGGATCAGTTCGAGGTCGAGAAGCTGGGGCGGGAAGTGCGGCGCGGGCAGAAGCAGAACACGCGACAGGGCTTCCGCAACGGCGGCAGGGCGCCCTACGGCTACCGGCTGCGACACGAGGCCCACCCCGACCCGGCGCGGGCGAAGGCGGGCGACACGAAGTCGCGCCTGGTCGCGAACCCCGAGCAGGCGCCGGTGATCGCAGAGATGTTCGATCGCTTCCTCGCCGGCGCCGGCTACAAGGAGATCGCCAACGAGCTGAACCGGCCTGGCGGGCCGCCGCCTCCCTCCCACGTCGATTCCAAGCGCAACACCTCGGGCAAATGGGCGAAGACGACGATCAAGTCGATGCTCGACTGACTTACACCGGCCGCCTCTACTGGAACCGGCTCGACTCTCGCGCCCACAAGCAGGGTGTCGGGCCGGTCGTGCGGCGTGAGCGGGAGGAATGGGTCGAGGCGGACGAGCGCCACGAGGCGCTGATCTCCGACGAGCAGTTCGAGCGGGCGCGGGCCGAGATGCAGCGGCGCAGCACCGGCCAGGGCGGCAACCGCCGTCGCCGCCCGCGGCGGCGGCCTTACCTCCTACGTGGCATCGTCCACTGCGCCACCGGGCACAACCCGCTGCGGATGCAGGGCCGCTCGCGCAAGGGCGAGCCGACCTACTACACCTGCGGCTACCGGACCTCCTACGGCGACCGGGCCGCCGAGGCGGTGGGCCATGGCAAGTGGCAGTACGTGCGCGAAGACAGCCTCACGACGCTGATCGACAGCTTCTTCGCCACGCGCATATTTGGCGCCGACCGGCTCGCCCACTTCGGCCGCCAAAGCGCGCGCCTGACCGGGGAGCTGCGCGACCGCGACGGCGACAAGCGCAAACGCCTCGCCGGTCAGATCGCGGCGGTCGAGCAGAAGATCGAGCGCCAGCTCGCGGCGGTCGAGGCCGGCGTCGATCCGGTCGAGGTCGGCCGGCGAATCCGCGAACTCAAGGCAGAGCGCGCCGAGGCGCGGTCGGTACTCGCCCAGATCGAGGACTCACACCGCGACAGCACCGCCGTCGATCCTGACGACGCTCGCGCGGTCCTCGACGCCCTACCCGACCTCGGCGAGCGACTCGCCACCACCGATCCTGATGTGCGCCGCGCGGTCTTCGACGCCTTCCGTCTCCACGTCGAGATCGACCGCAATGCCGGTCAGGTGCGCCTGAAAGCGCTGGTGTCAAGCGCATTCGGCGAGGCGAAAGACCTGAGTGACCTTGGAGGGGCCAACGACCTGTCTCTCTCCAATAAGGCCATACCGCTACGGGGATTCGAACCCCGGTTTCCGGACTGAGAATCCGGCGTCCTAGTCCCCTAGACGATAGCGGCTTGGGAGCGGCATTCTAGCGAGATGGACCGGCGGCGTCGGCCGGGTTTTCCGTCCGGGAACAAGGCTAGATTACGAACATATGTTCGCCTCATCGGGTTCGCCCCGCCAACGGCAAAGCGGTAGATTGGTTGTCTCGCGCGGCTATGGCGGAACTGGCAGACGCGATAGGCCCAGGACCTATTGCTCGAGAGAGCGTGGGGGTTCGAATCCCTCTAGCCGCATCACTGTCGAGGCTCCTCCCGGTGCATAGCCGAGAGACGGTCGCAGAGGCGCTCCGCCTCGCTGACGAGGGCCTCAACTATGTCGAGGTTCACGCCTATTCGAAGTCGTGGCCGTGCCTGTTTCCACAGCACGGACCCGGCAAAAAGCATGAACGCAAGATCGAGCTCGTCGATTGGCAGGAAGATCTGGTCGCCCTTGTGCCCGGCCTGCTTCTTCGTGGCCTTCTGCACTCGGACGGGTGCCGGTTCATGAATACGGGCAGCTTCGGCTGGGAATGTCCGCGCTACGTGTTCACCAACTTCTCCGACGACATCAAGGAAATTTTCTGCGATGCCTGCAACCGGCTTGGCCTTCACTGGACACTTGCGCCCAAGTCGATCTACGTTTCCCGCAAGGCTGACGTGGCTCGGCTCGACGGGTTCGTCGGGCCTAAGCGGTGAGCCGATCAGGCCGCCTGGGCCGCCCCCGCGCGCCCTGCCCGGGCCGCGGCGGTGGCGATCTCCTCGACGAAGGTCGGCCACAGCTCCTGAGGCAGGTCGTGGCCCATGCCTTCGATCAGGCGGAGGTGGGAGCCGGGGATCGCTCGGGCGGTGGCGCGGCCCGCGACAGGGCGGATCAGGGGATCGTCGGCGCCGTGGATCACGGTGGCAGGCAGGCGCAGCTTGCGCAGCGCCTGGGTGCGGTCCCCGGAGGCGGTGATCGCGTGCAGCTGGCGGGCGATGCCGGCGCGGCTGTGGGAGCGGTCGTAGGAGGCGGCGGCGAGGGCGCGGGTCCGCTCCTCGTCGATCGGGTAGCCGGGCGAGCCGATCGTGCGGAAGACCTTGGCGGTGTGCTCGATCGCCGCCTCGCGGCCGGCGGCCGGCCGCGCGAAGAGCGTCCCGAACGCCTTCCAGGCCGGCACCCCGACCCAGCGGTTGCCGGTCGTCGACATCATCGAGACAAGCGAGCGCGCCCGCTCGGGGCTCCCGATCGCCACCGTCTGGGCGATCATCCCGCCCATCGAAGCGCCGACCAGGTGGGCCGACTCGATCCCCAGGTGGTCCATCAGCCCGGTCGTGTCCGCGGCCATGTCGCGCAGCAGGTAGGGCGCGGTACGGCGCCGGCCCAGCAGCATGTCGGTTCGCCCCGGCACGCCGGCCGAATCGATCTTGGTCGAGCGGCCGATGTCGCGGTTGTCGAAGCGGACGACGCGGAAGCCCCGCTCGGCCAGCCTCGCGCAGAGCCCCTCGTCCCAGGCGATCATCTGCGTCGCCAGCCCCATGATCAGCAGCAGCGGCTCGCCGGCTGGATCGCCGATCTCCTGGTAGGCGAGCTCGATCCCGTTCGAAGGCGCAACCCGCTCCTCACTGAACCCTGCCATCGAGCCAGCTTACTCCCGCAGGTTAAGTTTCCCCGATGCGCACGGCGATCGTCTCCGACCTGCACCTCGGCAGCGGCTACGGCGAGGATCTGCTGCGCGATGCCGCCGTCCGCCGCACCCTGCTGGAGGAGATCGCGGACGCCGACCGCCTGGTCCTGCTCGGCGACGTGCTCGAGCTGCGCGAACTGCCGCTGCCCGAGGTGCTCGACGCCGCCCGCCCGTTCTTCGAAGACGTGGGCGAGGCGATGGCCGGCCGACCGATCGTCCTCGTCCCCGGCAACCACGACCACCGCCTGGTCGAGCCGCTGCTCGAGCGGCTCGCCCTCGCCGGCAAGCCGCTCGGGCTCGAGCAGCGCGCCGTTCCGGCCGGCGAGGCGGCGACCCGGATCGACGCCTGGCTCGGCTCGACCGACCTCGAGCTCGCCTACCCCGGAATCTGGCTGCGCGACGACGTCTACGCAACCCACGGCCACTACATGGACTGCCACATGAGCCTGCCGCGGATCGAGTGCGTCGCCGCGGCGGCGACGATGCGCGCCTTCGGCCCGCTCCCGGCGCGGCCCCGCCCGGACGACTACGAGCGGGTGCTGCGCCCCGTCTACGGCCTCTCCTTCGCGCTCACCCAGGCCGGCTTCACGAAGCCGCATCCAACCGCATCGACGACCGTCCGCGTGACTCGTCCCTCGGAGCGCGCCTGGAAGACGTTGTCTCAGCGCAACGTCAGTGGATCCCGACCTCGCCGTGCCGTCCGGCGTGCGATCGTCGGCGCCGGCATCTCAGCCGGAATCCAGGGAGTCAACCGCCTCCTCCGCGCCGACTTCAGCACCGACCTCTCCGCCACCGCGATCTCGCGCAGCGGCGTCGAGGCGGCGACCGAGATGGCCACCCGACTCGAGGTAGACGCCGCCCACGTGATCACCGGCCACACCCACCGCGCCGGCCCCGAAACGGGGGACGGCCCGTGGACGCTTGCCAACGGCGGCCGGCTTCACAACACGGGCAGCTGGGTATTCGCCGACGCATTTCACCACCCGGGACGCCCGCCGGGCCCCTACTGGCCCGGAACGATCACCTGGATAGAAGACGATGCGCCACCCCGTCGCGTGCCGCTGCTCACAGAGCACACCCATGACGAGCTCAAGCGAGCAAGAAGCCGTCTGGGCGACTGACGGGATTCCGTGCCCGCGGGGGCGCGACTGGCCAAGTTGGGCGGCGCGCCCGGCGCGTCATCCGCGGGTGCGGAAATCGGGTCAGGCGCCGAGGCGGCTCCTCAGAGCCAGTCGGCGACGATCCGCCCGATCTCCTCGCCGGCGTCCTCCTGCAGGAAGTGGCCGGCGTCGGCGATCGCCCGCGGCGCCGGGAAGTTGAGCTGCTCGGAGACCCGCTCGGCGACCGAGAACGGAAGCACCGGATCGGAGTCCGCCCAGAGCAGCAGCTTCGGCCGCTCGTCGGTGCGCAGCGCGTCGGCGACCCGTCTGCCCTCGGCCGCGCCCGGCGCGTCGGGCTCGGTCGGCAGGATCAGCGGGAAGGCCCGGGCGCCGGCCTTCGATGGAGCATCCGGGTAGGGCGCCTCGTAGGCGGCGATCACCTCGTCGCCCGGGTCGTTCTTGCAGCCGCCCCGCACCAGCATCCCGACCGGCAGGTCCTCGCTGTCGCGGACGAAGTCGCGGAATTTGAGCCAGGTCTCGCTCATCCGCTGGCGGCCGGTGAACGGCGCGGTCTCCATCACCACGATCCGTGAGAAGCGATCCGGGTGCTCGACCGCCAGCCGCAGGCCAATCGGCCCGCCCCAGTCGTGGACGACCGCGGTCGCGTCGCGCAGGTCGAGCTCCTCCAGCAGCGCCGAGATCAGCTCGACGTGGCGATCGTAGGTGTACCAGCCGATCTCGGTCGGCTTGTCGGAGCGGCCGAAGCCGGCGTAGTCGGGGGCGATGCAGCGGTAGCCGGCGTCGCGCACCGGCGGCAGCACCTTGCGCCAGAGGAACGACCAGGTCGGCTCGCCGTGGAAGAAGACGACCGGCCGCCCCTCACCCTCGTCGAGGTAGGCGAGCCGCAGGCCGTCGATCTCTCGGTAACGCGACTCGAACGGAAAGTCCGGCAACCCCTGCAGGCGCTCCTCCGGTGTCCTGACGACGTCGGTGTTCATCTCTCCTCCATCTCGATGGCGCCGTTGTGTCGCATGGCGCGACAAAGGCGACAAACCTTGGCGGCTTCACTCGTCCTCGGCGAGTCTATTCGCGCCGCGCTCAGGGCAGGGCCCGCACGAAGGCGCCGATCTGGGGGCCGAAGTAGGGCGAGAAGAGTTGCGTCGGCCCGCCGGCGTAGCCGTAGCTGGTGACGCCGCTGACGTACTGGCCGCCGAACAGCCAGGCGCCGCCGCTGGCGCCGGCCGCGAGGTTGCAGGAGGCGGGCATCGTCGGCGGGCCCCGGAAGCGGTAGGTCAGCGGGTCGCTGCCGAGGCCGTGGGCGCGGCAGCTGCGCAGTTCTTCGCCCGCCGCCCGCGCCGCCGGGTAGCCGAAGATCTGGAAGGCGGCCGTGCGCGATTTGCCGCTGTCGACGCCGCGCCCGCCGACCACGTCCGTGAGCAGGCCGAAGCGGCTCGGCTTGACCCGCAGTGCGGCGACGTCGTAGTCGGGGTTTTCGCCGTGGCGCCACTCCGGCATCACGTAGACGCCCTCGACTTCGTAGGTGCCGAACGGTCGCTTGCGGTGTTCATAGGCGGGGACGAAGGCGATCCGCCGGCTTTCGCTGCCGCGTTCGATCACGCAGTGGCCGGCGGTGAGGACGATCGAGCGGCTCGGTGTGTCGATCGCGGTGCCCGAGCATGAGTAGGGGCCGTCGCGCGGGTCGACGCCGAGAATCTTGCCGTTGGTGCGGGTGCCGACTTCGGAGACGCCGGCCACCGGCGTGCTGCTCGCGTGCGCTCCAGGCCCGCGGCGGAAGCGGCGCAGCGGCGCCCGCGGCGGCAGCCTCAGCGGCCCGGCCACAGCGCTCGCCGCCGCCGATACGTCCACTTCGTGGACGACCGGCACGGCCGCGCCCGCGCCCGCCGGGAACAGCGCGAGCGCCGCCGGAAGCAGCGCCGCCGCCCACGAGATGCGCAAGGTCGATTTCACCGCGGCGATGGTGGCAGACCGGCCATGCCGGCACGCCGCTCCGTACAAGCTTGCGGAGACATACGTTGCAGGAAACACATATCGAGGCGCGAAGCTGCTCTCGGGCTTTGCCCCTGCAATGTCTCCTCCTCGAAAGGGTTACGCATGAACGAAGACACTCTGATCAGCGGCTGGTGGGTATTCGCCGGTGTGCTGCTCCTGATCGCCGGCGTCCTCAACATCGTCTACGGCATCGCCGCGATCGGCGACTCGAAGTTCTTCACCGCAAACGCGACGTTCATCGTCAGCAGCCTGCACACCTGGGGCTGGGTCAGCCTGATCATCGGCGTGCTCGAGATGATCGCCGCCTTCTCGCTGTTCTCGGGAGGCGAGTTCGGCCGCTGGTTCGGGATCCTCGTCGGCTCGCTCAACGCGATCGCCGCGCTGCTCTCGATTCCCGCCTATCCGTTCTGGTCGCTGGCGATCTTCGCGCTCTCGATCATCGTCGTCTACAAGCTCGCCGAGGGCCCGGAAGGGAACCCGGTCCCCTAAACCCGTAAGACCGAATCCGATCAGGCGTTCTGCGAGACGTGCCGTCGATTTAACGCCCACATAGGTGGTCTAACTCCCGGCACGTCGGCCGACAGGGGGGTTAACTCCCGGCACGTCGGCCGACAGGGGGGCTAACTCCCGGCACGTCGGCCGCTTACGGCGCCTGCTGTGGTCGAAGGCCCCGGGATCCCGGGGCCTTCGTCGTTCCGGGCCCCATCCCCTCGAGCGGCACGGCGGCGTCCAGCGGCGCGGCGGCACCGAGCGCCTCGTCCACCTCGAAGCGCGACCACGGCGCGGCCGCCTGCCGCCGCCCTTCATAGAGGACGTCGACCCCGGCCATCCGGTCCTGCCAGCCGCGGCGGCGTTCGTCGAGCAGCACGCCGAGGAAGCCGATGCCGAGCGTCACCGTGGCCGCGGCCATCCCGACGAGGCGCCTCAGCGACGCCCGCAGCCGCAGACCGCGCCCTTCGACCCCGAGCCTGATCCCGAAGAAGCGCATCCCCGGCGTCTGCCCGGCCAGCGACCAGAAGGCGACCAGGTAGAAGCCGCCGAGCGCCAGCCAGGCGACCGTGCCCAGGGCGAGGGCGAAGTCGGAGAGGCCGTTGCTGTTGCCGGTGAAGAAGGAGGCGATCAGGGCGACGATCGCGGCGAAGCCGGAGAAGGCGAGGTTGACGATCAGCGCGTCGAGGCCGAAGGCGAGGCCGCGGGTCAGCGCCCCCGCCCGTTCGGTCGGCTCGACCCGGGGCTTGCGGAGGGTCAGCTTGCGCGCGACCCGCTCGACGCCGCCGTCGAGCCGCCGCGTCGTCTTGCCGATCGTCTCGCCGATGTCCTCGATGAAGCCGACGCTCTGGGCGCTGATCGCGGCCCGCAGCTCGGGCGCGGCGGCGATCCGCTCGACCAGCCGCTGCGCCTCCTCGCTTGCCAGCGCCCGCCGCCAGACCTCGTCGACCATCTCGCTGTCGAGCGCGTCGACCAGCGCCCGCTTCACAGCCTCGCTCTCGAGGGCGCCGTTCACCGCCTCCTCGACCAGCGGCCCCTCCAGCACCCGGGCCAGGGCCCGCTCGACCGCCTCGCTTTCGACCGCCGCGACCATCGCCTCCTCGGCGGCCGTCTCGATCGCACGGTCGACGCCGGTCGCCTCGGCGACCGAGCGCGCGCCCCGCACCCCGGCGCCGAGCAGCCGCACCGAGAGCGGCAGCGGCTTGCCGGACGGACCTTCGCCGCCGGGCGAGTCCTGCTGCGAAGCGTGGCCGTCAGCCATCGCGGCGAGTATACGGCCGTCGCTACGGTTCTTTGGCCGCCGCCATCGGCGACTCGAAGGCGGCCAGGGCGACCGTCGCCACGATCGGCTCCTCGCCTGACTCGGCGATGCGAGCTTCGGCCGCCTCCCACTCTTTGAAGTTCAGCGCGAAGAGGGCGTTCACCGCGGCAGCCACATTCCGCCATCCCCGTTGGTCCAAGCGAAGAACCGACCAGCTCAGGTGATTGTCCTGGCGAGCCTCGAAGGTTCCGGCCATCATCGCCTCCTTGACCAGATCCGAGACGAGCTCGAAGGCCCCCCGGTGATAGCTCGGCCCGATCGAGTCCGGCACGTCGGTCCAGTCTTCCCGATCGAAGACCGCCGGCCCGGTGGCACGGTAGAAGCACTCGCGCGCCCCGCGCCGCCGGCCCCCCGACTTTTCGCCGACCTTCCTCAGCCAGCCGCCCCCCTCGAGTGTCTTGAAGCGGCGCCGGATCCCCGCCACCGCGTCACCGCCGAACTCGGCGTGGTACTGCGGCGCGCTGATCTCGCGCCGGTTTGCCTCGGCGAGGATCTTCAGACTGATCTCGTCGGCAAACACTTTCGAGGCCCGCTTCGAAAACGGAATCGGAGAGACCTCCTGAGCCTCCACCAAGCGGGGCGCCACTCGCTCGCCGTCCGAGACCCGTGGCGACGGCGGAGATTCGAAAGCGGCCAATGCCACCGTCGTCACGATCGGCTCCTCCCCGCTATGTGACATGCGGAGCCTGGCGTCCTCCTGCTCGGCGCAGATGGACTCGAACAGATCGTTCGTGGCAGCCATGACCCGTTCCCGGCCGATTCCGTCGACGAGCATGGTGGTCCCGCTGAGGTGACTATCTGCGCGGGCGTCGAGGGTTCCCGCCCGCAGTGCGTCGCGGACACGTTCTCCGAAGATTTCGAAGGTTCGCCAGCTGAACGCAATCCGCATCGAGTAGGGAACCAGAGCCCACGTCGCCTCATCGAGGACGGCGGGCTCGGGCGCCCGGTAGAAGTGCTCGCGCGCGCCGCGACGGGCGCCTCCGGTCTCGGTGCGCACGCACCTGAGCCAGCCCATTTCGAGCAGCTTCTTGAAGTGCTTGTCAACGCGTGAGATCGAGCCGCCGCCGAACTCTTCGTAGAACTGCTTAGCGCTCATCTCCCGCAGGTAGAGCTCGCTGACGATCCTGATTCGCAGGTCGAAAGCGAGCACGACGGACAGGCGCCGGAGATACTCGAACCGCGCTTCTACGTCCGTCCCGATTTGCTCCACCGACGAAACCCCTTCGATCGCTTCGCAACTTAACGACCTAAGTCTAGGTTAGTTCCTAAACGATGTCTAGGTCGTACCGATCTTGCAGCGCGTCCTGCCGCTACCCCAGGTCTCATTGGCGAAAGAAACGGGGTGGGAGATGAAGCTCGGTCGCTCAGAGCAGTTCCAGCAGGACGCCGGCGCCCGTCGCCGTCGCCACCGGCCGCCTCAGGCGACGGCGCGCAAGCGGTTGCGGGCGCGCTGCTCGATCGCCGCCCCCCACTCCGAGTCGTCGATCCGCACCGGAGCGGTCGTGGCGAGGAAGTCGGCGAGGACCGTCGCCAGCCCTTCGGGGTCTTCGAGGTGGGGGAAGTGGGCGGCGCGGGGCAGCGTCTCGTAACGGCAGTGCGGGATCGCCCGCTCGGCCTCGACCCCGTGCGCGGCGGGGATCGTGCGGTCGCGCTCGCCCCAGACGATCAGGGTCGGCATCTCGCCGAGCAGGTAGAGCCGGTCGCGGGCGCTGACGTGCTGGCCGTGGACGTCGATCACCGAGCGCAGCGTCTGCAGGAAGGCACGCCGCGAGCCCGGCTCCTGCAGCGGCCTCAGCGCCCGCGCGACCGCTTCCAGATAGACGCCTTTCGAGCTGCCGCGGCCGCGCAGGCCCTCGCCGGCCCCCTGCAGCGCGGCCACCACCCGCCGGTTGGCGGCAAGGCGGAGGCCCGTCGCCGCCCCCGGCAGCGCCGCCCCGCGCAGCAGCGGGCTTACCTTGTGCCCGAGGCCGCCGCTGGAGACGAGCGCAAGCCGCTCGGTGCGCTGCGGGAACTGGTAGAAGAACTGCATCGCGACGCCGCCGCCGAGCGAGTGGCCGACGATCGTCGCCCGCTCGACCCCGATCACCGCCAGCAGGTCGCGGATGCTGGCCGCGTGGGCGCCGAGCGAGTAGTCCCCCCGCGGCGTCGCCGAGTCGCCGTGGCCGATCAGGTCCGGCGCGATCACCCGGTGGCTGCCGGAGAGCCGCAGCGCAACCTCCTGCCAGTGCCGCGAGGAGTTGACCATCCCGTGGATCAGGACCACGGTCGGCCCGCTGCCGGCGACGCGGTAGATCGCCCGATGGCCGTGCAGGTCGACCTCGTGCGCCTCGAACCGGCTCGTCGCGTCCACCGCGCAGACATTACTCCCGCCGGGTGCACCCGTCCCGGCGCGGGGCGCCGCGCGTCAGCGGCGAGCGCCGCGAATCAGGAACAGCGGCCGGCGCGCGTGGCGGGTCGCCTGCCCGGCCGGCGTCACCCAGACGTCGAGCCGGACCTTGAGCTTGCGGTGGTGGGCGACGATCCGCCGGCCGAACGGGGTCAGCCTCAGCACGAGCGGGTGCTTCGCCCCGGACCGCTTGAGGATCTGCCGCGCCACGACCTTGTGGCCGCGCCTGGCGAGGGCCTTCACCCGGCCGCAGGCCGCCGTGCAGGAGACGCGCCCGACCCTGGCCTTGTGGCGCTTGACCTTGGCGTGGCGAAGCAGGTGGAAGCCGACATTCGCCGGGGTCGCCGCCGGGACGGCAGCAGGGACGGCAGCAGACGAGCTCGGCGATCCGGCGCCGCAGTTCGGGTTGCCGCTCGCTTTCGGCTGGGCGTCGCCGGAGTCGGGAAGGACCGTCATCTTCAGGGTCTTCACCTTGGCCTGGTTGAGCGAGACGGTGACTTCCTTCGAGGCGTCGCTGTATGGGCCGCCGTAGGTGTCGGCGTACTGGTTGATCACCGCCGCGTACTGCTCGCAGGTGGGGAACGGCGACAGCTCGCTGCGGGCGTCGCCGAAGCCAGGTTGGTTGAAGTGCGAGCACCAGGCGCCTTTGAGGTCCGCATTCGTTGACGGCGTCGGGCAGAACGAGAGCGCGTCGTTGCCGTACTTGCCGCCCCACATCCCGATGCTGAAGCCGGCGAAGAGGTCGCGGCGCATCGCCCCCTCGAGGTCGTTCGGCGTGTTCACGTCGGGGTAGATTTCGTCGATCAGTTCGTTGCCGGGGACGGTGAACGATGGGGGCGCCTGCCCTTCCGCAGCGCTCGGATTGGTCGTGTCGAGCCAGCCGGAGAGCGTGATCGAGCCGTCGGCCGCAAACGTGCCCGAGTATTCGCTGGTCGTGTGCACGTTTTCGTTGAAGAACGGGGTGTGCAGGGTGATCGTCCTGCCGCTCATCGAGCGCACGTAGTCGCCCAGGTCCGGGTATGCGCCCGGGTCTTTGTTCGGCGAGAGGACGCGAACGATGCTCCCACCGTCCCTGACGGTCGCCTGCGGAGCGCCTGGTATTTGCTGCAGCGCCTGGAAGATCGTTTCCGAGTTGGCGTCGCCGAGCCAGTCGAGGTGTTCGTCGGACGGGCCGTAGGTGTCGAGCCGCATCCCGATCGCGAACTGGTCGACGGCGGTCAGGTTGGCGACGTCGGCGGTGGCGGGCGTGACGGTCAGCTCGGCCCAGTCGAAGCGGGTCGAAGATTCGAACGTCACGCCTTCCTTTACGCCCGCCCCGTAGGAGATGTAGACGCGGCCGTTGAGCAGCTTGTTGATCGTCAGCGTCACACCTTTCCCCAACGGCGCTGGCATGTCGTTTTCGATCGCGTGACCTTCGGCGTCGTTGCCTTCGACATCGAATGCGCCGCCGGCAACGGTCACGAAAGCGTCTTCGTGGCCGCTTTCGTTGGCGATCTCAAGCTGGATGGCCGCCGAGGCGGCGGCCGGGAGCAGCATCGCCGCAGCCGCGACCAGCAGCGACGCCAGCGGGAAGAGGAAGCGGGTGCGAATCGGAGAGGTCGGGGCGAGCATTCGCCGCGTCATCGGCAGGCGGCACGGAATCCTTGAGTTGCGGCCGCAGGTGGGCGAGGTCGCCCCGTCGTCAGCGCCGCTTCCGCTCCCAGCCGCGCCGATTCCAACCGGCGCTCGGAAGCTCGACCCTCATCGAACGATCGAGACCGCTCCGTTGGCGATGTTGTAGACGGCGGCGACGACCCGCAGCTTCCCGGCCGCGATCGCGGGAGCGACAATCGGCCCGCGCCGGGCAAGATCTCCCGCCTGGCTGATCGCGTTGGCCGGCACGCAGCGGGCCAGGTTCCGCTCGTCCTGCGGCAGCGACCTGACGGTGGGGACGATCTCGTCGATCACCTTGCCGATCGCCCCGTATTTGGATTTGGGGTAGCTCTTCCCCTTGACCACCTCGATCGCCGACGTGACGGCGCCGCAGTCGCTGTGGCCGAGCACCATGATCAGCTTCACCCCGAGGGCTGCGACCGCGTACTCGCTGCTGCCCAGGGTGCCGGTGTCGATGCTGTTGCCGGCGATCCGTGAGACGAAGAGGTTGCCGCGTTCGACGTCGAAGACGAGCTCGGGCGAGACGCGCGAGTCGGCGCAGGTGATGATCGCGGCGAGCGGCATCTGTTCGGCGGCGCGGCGCGCGCCGACCGGCGAGTAGTCGCGCAGCTGCAGCTTGTTCTGCCGGTAGCGCCAATTTCCCGCCTGCAGCAGCCGCAGCGCTTCGGTCGGCGTCTTCGGATGCGGCGCGCGCCCGCCGCGGGGGCGAGCAAGCGCCTCGGCAACCCCGACCTGACCCAGCGCCGCCGCGCCGGCCGCTCCCCCGACCCCGGTGAGGAATCGTCGTCGAGAGAGTCCGGGATCCATCGGCCGAGTCTATGCCGAATCGGCCCGGCGTGGGTGCAGTTCTTATCGACACCCACGTCATCCACTGGTGGTCGGCGGAGCCGAAGCGAGTCAGCCCTCCAGCGCGCAAGGCCCTGGAGGCCGCAGACGAGCTCGTGATTGCGGCGATCTCCTGGTACGAGCTGGCCGGACGGTATTTGAACCATGAAGCGGCCGCCGAAATCAGCGTGCTGCATGACGAGCTGGCCTAATCTGGCTTGCCCTCGGGGGGGCTGAAACCGACCGGGCGCTTGCGTCGGGTGGGTGGGGCGAGCAGCCGCCGCAGCGTCATGAAGATCTCGTTGAGTTGCTCGTCATGTTCGCCAAGCCTTTTGCCCATCTCCCGCTCGATCTGGTCGAGCCGCTTCTCGATGGCAGCGTAAGAGCTCGCTGCCCGGCGAAGCTCGATGAATACCCGCATGATCTCGATGTTCACGGCGATAGCTCGCTCGCTCCGCAGAACGCCCGAAAGCATCGCGATGCCGTGCTCGGTAAAGACCAGCGGAGGCTTGCGCCGACCGCCGTGGCCTCCACTTGAAATCACAGATTGTGATTTCAAGTCGCTGAACTCCTGCCCGGACAGTTGGAACATGAAGTCTGCCGGGAAGCGCTTTTCGTTGCGTCTGACCTGCTGAACGAGCACCCTGGTCTCAACGCCATAGAGGTCGGCCAGATCCTCATCGAGCATCACCCGGCAACCGCGCGCAACAAGAATCCGCTTCTCGATCGTGGGAGCCGAAATCAACTCCAGCGAGCTCTTCTTCCCTGTCGATTCAGTCACCCAAGCAGCATTTCAAACGTATCGGACGTTATTGTCTACATCGGCCCAACCGGACGGCATTTGAACCATAAGGCGACCGCCGAGATCCGCGCGCGCTGCATGACGACCGGGCCTAGTCCGCGTCGGCCTCGGGTGGGCTGAACCCGACGGGCCGCTTCGGCCGAGCGGGCGGCGAGATCAACTGTCGCAGCGTCTTGAAGATCTGGTCCAGATGGCGGTCGTGCTCGCCCAGCCTTGCTCCGATCTCCTGCTCGATCTCTTCAAGCCGCTCTTCGATAGCAGCATAGGAACTGGCGACGCGGCGAAGCTCGACGAACGCCCGCATGATCTCGATATTGACGGCAACCGCCCGCTTGCTTCGCAGGACGCCCGAAAGCATGGCCACTCCTTGCTCGGTGAAGACATACGGCGCGTAACGACGTCCACCGCGACCGATGTTTGAGGTCGCAATCTGCGACCTCAAAGCGGCAGCCTCGGTCCTATCCAGCTGAAACATGAAGTCTTCTGGAAAGCGCTTGAGGTTCCGTTTGACCTGCTGATCAGGCGTTTCGTCGCCACCCCATAAAGGTCCGCCAGGTCCTCGTCGAGCATCACCTGGCGGTCGCGGACGACCAGAATCCGCTTCTTGATCGCGGGAGCGGCGATCAGTTCGAGCGAAACCTTCTTCCCTGTCAAGTCTGCCATCTGAACAGCATCTCAGATGGATTGGACGTTGTTGTCTATATCGCCCTAACCGGACGGTATTTGAACCGAATTGAGCGGCTCCCGTCCAGCCGGTTCCGTCGCGAATCCTGAGTCCACTGTCTCCGCTTGAGATCAGGCGCCCGGCCTATGCTTCCGGCATCATGAGGGCGGCGCGGGCGACACATAGGAAAGTGCATGCGCGCTGAGCTTCAACGTGTGCTGGACCTACAGCCAGCGTGGACTTCGGTGCGGTCCCCGGCGATGGATGAGCGTGGCCGCCTCGTGCGGCACGATGTCTCAGCATGGCTGTTCGATCACCGAGCCGAGTTGGTCGAGGCGATCGGTGTCGCGGAGGACGATCTGCTTGCGGAGGGTCGCGACGGAACGGGTCTCAAGACGCGAGTCCCATGGACCAGGTTCGGATCTACTCTCCGCTCTCCCCACGCCACGGAGGGGTTCTACGTCGTGTACCTATGGGCGTTCGACGGGAGCGCGGTCTTCCTGTCGCTGAACCAAGGCGCGACGGAATTCGTCAACGGCCAGTTCGTTCGCAGGCCGATGGACGTTCTCGACGGCAGGGTCGATTTTGCCCGCGATGCCATAGCCGATTGGATCTCGTCCAGGCATGACCTTGTTCCGCCGATTCTCCACGATATCGGCCACAACTCGCTTGGGCGCGGTTACGAGCTCGGAAGCATCGCGGCCATCCGCTACGAGAACGGAGCCATACCCGGCGAGACGGACCTCCTGCTAGATGCCATCGAGTTTGGCCGTGCCTTGGGGAAGATCTACCGCGAGGTCGAAAGCGTGCCCCTCCCTGACGAAGTGCCCGAGGTCATCAGCGTCGAAGAAGCCACGGACGAAGCGGCGGGAAAGAGTCGCCGCCGTGGCGCCGGGTTTCGCCAGAGCAAGGAGGAGCGAGATCTGATCGAGAAGCACGCTGAGGACATGGCCGCGGATTTCTATGCGAAAGACGGCTGGCAGGTAAGGCGTAAGGGGAGGCCATTCGACCTCGCCCTCACTCGCGATGGGGAGAGGGTGACCGTGGAGGTGAAGGGGACGACCTCGCAGGGCGAGGCGATCATCCTCACCGGCAACGAGGTTGTGCATCACAACACTGCGTATCCGGATAATGCCTTGGTGATCGTGCGCGGGATTCTTCTGGATCGTTCGACTTCGCCACCGACGGTCAGTGGCGGAGAACTCTTCGAGCTGAAGCCCTGGGTGATTGACCCATGGGCCCTGCAAGTTGTCTCGTACAAGTACTCGGTTCCAAAGGCGCTTTACGAGGACGTTGATGAGTAGAGGGATCGATCTGCTGGACAATTCGGTGCCATCAACTAACCGATGACCCAGACCCCTGATCACCGGTTGCATCAAGGGCGGCGAGTATCCGATACGCCGAGATCAGGGCCTCCGCATACCTGTCATCGCCCCCATACTCTTTCGCGACCACGCGCCAATCGCTCTCGGACCATTCACCGGAATCCGTCGGAAGATGACACCTCCAACGGATCTCGCCAAGAACCTGAGCACAGAATTCGACGCTGTCTTGCGGGCGCGCAAGCGCTGCGAGTCGGCCTCGGAGATCTTCGGGATTCGACACCCCCCGAGGCTGAATCTGCGCAATGCCGAGACTCATGCATTCGACCCTGCCTGCGAACCCGAAGGCAAGAAGGACGCGGGCGGCAACGTACTCAATTGCGCGCCAGACTGGTCCGCGCGCGTGCGCCTCGACGGCCAGGACAGTAGCCAAGGCGTCCGCGTCAACCCCCCAACGTCGTGCGCTACATCTCACGGAGGGCCAAAGGTTCCGTAGTCTGAACTTGCAGCCAGCACGGGCGCCTTCTTGCGCAAACATCAGGGCCGCCTACGAGCCAGCAAGAACAGTGCGAAGGCACACACCCCAACGGACACGAAGCCGAACGTCTCGGTGCCGTAGAGGAGAAGAAACCTGCTGAGGCCGGGCCCTAGGTCGTCTTCTTCGCCCAGCCAATCTTCCGCATTCTCATCAGCGTCCGAACCTTCATCAACGTCCGAAATGTCGACGGCTAGCGACTCGTCGACGAAGCTGAGCTTGGTCCTCGCGAACCTGCTTGCCCCCTCTGCAGCGATTGAAAACGTCGCCCCCGTGATGAGCCCCCAGACATACTGCGCTTTCCATTCGGCGCCTTCGGCCGAGATGACACTGGAGATCGCCTCCACCAAGGCGACGCCCGCGAGAGGCAGGGCGGCGAACGCGAGTAAGAACGCGACGAGGACGCCAACGAACGGCAAGGTAAACCTGTGGCTCGCGAGCCGAGGATTCCAGATGATCGGCCATATAGCCAGGAACCACGCGCCACCGCCGGAGATCGCTCCGACAGCGAGCGCATCGTCCGGCACAAGCAATGCCGCGACACCTCCGGCAGCGAGTGGGATTGAGAGCCGGAAGAGAACCGCCCCGCCCGAAACGTCCGCCCGTCGATCGAAGAGGGAACTCGTCGTGAAATAGAGACTTGGCACGGCGTGCTGGCTCGCGCGCAAAACCGCGAGCTGAAGCGCGATCAGCACGAAAATCGCCGCGATTGCCTGAGAACTCGCCGTCAATCGCTGTCAAGCTACAACGTCTTCTTGCGGCGGGCAGCCCAGTCGCGGCACACCGAGCCATTACCTCCCGATGCGCAATCATCACCAGTGGTGCCCACGATGGACGAAATCCTCGCTCAGCAGCTAGACGCCTGCAAAGCAATTGGAACGTACCTCGATGACCAGCAGCTCATGACGGACGGCTACATGGAGCAGATCGTCGCCGGAACCGTGGCGCGCGCCAAGGAAACCTTCAGGGCGATGTGCATGCTCGCGGGCGAGCACCAAACCGTCCAAGCCGCGATGCTTTGCCGCTCGATCTTCGAGGACATGGTCGTCGCCCACTGGCTCGTCCTACATGAGGGCGATTGCGGTTTCCTCACCCAGCGCTACATCGAACACTCCGATGCAATCCGGCTGAACGAGGCGAACACCTCGAAAGGTCACGGCTGGTCCTCCGACGACGTATCCGATCTCGCCGGCAGAGAAGACGAGCTGCGCACTCGGTTTGGCGACCATGCGCAGCGCTCTTGGTGGACGGTTCGGCCGGATGGGCGATCAATCACGATGCCGGAGGTGATTACGGAGCTTGAGGAATCGCCGCGATTCCATCCTCGGTTGAAAGGCGAAAAACCGATCTTGCGGGAAATGTTTGAAAGAGCGCAAAGGTGGAACAACCAGCTCCTTCATCACACCCCCGCCGGAATGCCGGTCCAACTCAACCGCGATAACCCGCTCGAAGCCTCGGCAGCACCTACGCCCGCGGTGCCCGCTGTCGTATTTCCCGCATATTGGTCATACGGCCAGCTTGTATTGCTTGTTCTGGACGTAGTGCCCAATCAGGACTGGCGCCCATTTGAGCCAGTCTTCCTTGAGGGGCTCTTCGAGGCCTTCGTGGCGCACAGTTGAGGTTCCACTGATCCAGGCGAAGGGCAACGGCGGCCGCTACCCCTTCTTCTTCTGCATCGGCCGGATGAAGCGCACCGACTGCGAGCAGCCCAACGTTCCCGTCGATCTGATCGAGGCGGTCGAGCGCGTCTACGGCGACGTTCGCCTACCGCGCAAGCAGGCCGAGCGGGTGCGCGAGAAGCTGGGCAAGGCGATGGCCGGGATGCGCAAGCAGGCCGAAGCCGAGGCGACGCGCCCGCACAAACGCCTCGCCAAGCTGAACGAGGAGCGCGAGAAGCTGCTGCACGCCTACTACGCCGGGGCGGTCCCCGTCGACCTGCTGCGCTCCGAGCAGGACCGGCTTGCCACTGAGACCAGTCAGGCCGAGCGCCACATCGAAGTCGCCGAGGCCGCCCGCGCAGACGTCGAAAACACGGTCGGCAGGGCGCTCGACCTCTTGGCCGATTGCCAGCGGGCCTACGTGGCCGCACCCAGACACCTACGCCGCCAGTGGAACCACGCGCTGTTCGAGCGGCTGATCGTCCGCGACGACGACATCGAGGCGACTGAGGTCGCCCAGCCTTTTGCCACGTTGGCCGATCCGGAGCTACCGGATCGGCTGGGTTGTGAGGCCGTCACGCAAACCGCCCCTCTTCTGGCGGCAGTTCAAATGAGGGTCTTTTAGTCGGGGAGACAGGATTTGAACCTGCGACCGCTCGGCCCCCAGCCGAGTGCGCTACCAGACTGCGCCACTCCCCGTGGCTGCTCTGTATTTTGGCGCATCGGCGGGCCGGCGGCGGGCCGGATGGCACCGGGGCGCGGTTGGGGCAAACTGAGGGACATCGGAGCGAGGCGAGATTGTCGCCGGCTCCGGTTTACGCGGTGGTAGCTCAACGGTAGAGCCTCGCCCTTCCAAGGCGATGATGCGGGTTCGATTCCCGTCCGCCGCTTGTCGTCGTCGCCGACCAGGTCGCCTTCCTGCGCCGCCACCTGCGTGACATCGCCCCGAACGGGTGATTCGCGCCCCTGCGCGCCTGAGCTAGGCTCAGCCGCATGGACAAACACCTCACCCCCGACGAGGCCGCAATGCTCTACGGCAACCGGTTCCTCACCGAAGACGCGCCCGCTGGCGACTTTCCAGGCGGCGGCATGCCCGCCCTCGACGCGATGCGCCTGGTTGGCGAGGAACTGGCCCTCGAGGGCGACCCGCAGCGCAACCTGGCGACCTTCGTGACGACCTGGATGGAGCCGGAGGCGCAGCGGATCATCGCCGAGAACCTCTACCGCAACTTCATCGACCACGCCGAGTACCCGATCTCGGCCGAGGTCGAGCAGCGCTGCATCCGCATGCTCGCCGACCTCTTCCACGCCCCCGGCGAGACGACCGGCGCCCGCACCCAGGGGTCTTCGGAGGCGATCATGCTCGGCTCGCTCTCGCTCAAGTGGAAGTGGAAGCAGCGCCGCGAAGCCGAATCGAAGCCGGTCGACAAGCCGAACCTGATCTTCGGCGGCGATGTCCACGTCGTCTGGGAAAAGTTCTGCCGCTACTTCGACGTCGAACCGCGGATCGTGCCGCTGCAGCCGGGCAAGTACACGATCGGCCCCGAGGACGTCGAGCCTCATGTCGACGAGAACACGATCGGCGTAGCCGCAGTGCTCGGCACGACCTTCACCGGCCACGCCGACGACATCGTCGGCATCAACAAGCTGCTGGTCGACCTCAAGGGCGACAGGGGCCTCGACGTGCCGCTCCACATCGACGCCGCCAGCGGCGGCTTCGTCTGGCCCTTCCTATATCCCGACTCCGAGTGGGACTTCCGGCTCGAGCAGGTCCGCTCGATCAACGTCTCCGGGCACAAGTTCGGGCTCGTCTACCCCGGCATCGGCTGGCTGATCTTCCGCGAGGAGAGCGACCTGGCGGAGGACCTCGTCTTCTACGAGAACTATCTGGGCAAGACCGATGCGACCTTCACGCTGAACTTCTCCACCGGCTCGGCGATGGTCCTCGCCCAGTACTACAACTTCGTCCGCTTCGGGCGCGAGGGCTACGCCTACATCATGCAGGCGATGCAGCAGAACACGCGGGCGCTGGCCGACAAGCTCAAGGCCGGCGGCAACTTCGAGCTGATCGGCGACGGCGAGGAGCAGCTTCCCCTGGTCGCCTTCAAGCTCGCCGGCGAGAAGGACTACGACGAGTTCGACGTCGCCTGGCAGCTCTCCGCCGAGCGCGGTTGGATGGTCCCCGCCTACACCCTCCCCCCGAACGCCCAGGACGTGAAGATCATGCGGGCGCTCGTCAAGCTGACGCTCAGCCGCGAGCAGATCGACCACCTCGCTGACGACATCGCCAAGGCCTGCGCGACGCTCGACGAAAAGGGCGGCGCCCACCCGTCCGAGCGCAAGCAGGTCAAGAGCGGCACGGGGTACTGACGGGCGGTCTGACGCAAAATGTCGTGGCGCACGCGCTGGCGCATATACGAGTACGTCCGCAACAGCATCTGGATCGTCCCCGCGCTGTTCGGGGCGGTGGCGATCGCGATGGGGATCGTCCTGCCCGACATCGACGAAAGCGTCCACTCGACGATCGGCGTCTCCTTCGGCGCCGAAGCGGCCAGATCGGTGCTCGGGGCGCTCGCCGGGGGCATGATCACCTTCACCGGCTTCGTCTTCTCGATCCTCCTGCTGGCGGTCCAGTTCGGCTCCAGCCAGTTCTCACCGCGGATGCTGCGCCGCTTCCTGCGCGACCCGACGACGAAGGTCGCGCTCGGGATCTTCATGGCGACGTTCATCTACGCGCTGCTGGTGCTGCGCGTGGTCGGAACCGCCCAGGAGCAGTCGTTCGTCCCCAGCAACTCGATCTCGGTCGCCCTCCTGCTCCTCCTGTGCAGCATGATCATGTTCCTGCGCCTGATCAGCCGAACCACCCAGGGACTGCGGGTGGCCGCCGTGCTCCACGACCTCGGCCGCGACGCACGCAAGGTGATCGACCGCGTCTACCCCGAGCCCGCCGGCGAGGACGAAGCGCCACTGCCGACCGGGTCGCGATCGGCGGCTCGCACCGTCCGGCACGACGGCGAGCCGGGAATCCTGCAGAGCATCGACATCGAGGGGCTGGTCGGCCGCGCCGAGACGGCTGGCGCGACGATCGAGCTGGTGCCGCGGATCGGCGACCTGCTCACCTCCGGGGCGCCCTTGTTCGAAGTCCAGGACGACGGCGCCGCGATCGACGACGACTGGCTGCAGGGCGCCGTCGCGATCGGCGACGAGCGCACGCTGCGCCAGGACCCCGCCTTCGCCTTCCGGCTCCTCGCCGACATCTCGTCCAAGGCGCTCTCCCCTGGGGTGAACGATCCGACCACCGCCACCCAGGCGCTGGACCAGATCGAGCTGCTGCTGCGCCAGATCGGCGGCCGGCGGCTCGGGCCCGGCATCGCTCGCGACGGCAGCGGCGCGATCCGGCTCGTCTACCCCGTTCCATCCTGGGATGACTTCCTCACCCTGGCCGTGGACGAGACGCGCCAGTTCGGCGCCGGATCCGTGCAGGTGACGAGGCGCCTGCGAGCGCTGCTCGAGGATCTGCGCGAGGTGGTCCCCGAGCCCCGGCGCGCGGCGATCGACGCGGAGCTGGAGCTGGTCGATGCGAGTGCCGACCGGGCCTTCACCGACCGCGGCGACCGCCTCTCCGCGGCCGCCCGCGACCGCCAGGGCCTCGGCGCGGGAGGCGGCACGCACCGCCGCTAGGCCCCGTACTGACCGACGAAGTTCTCCAGGGTCCGCACCGTCGCCGAGTCCAGCGGCCGGCCGGCCCGCAGCCGGGCCTCGACGGCGCTGTAGATGCCGCCGACGACACCGATCGCCCTCGCCCCGTCGATCGGCAGCAGCTCGGCGGCGCGATTGATCGCGGCCTCGATCGCGTCGGGGTCGATCGTTCGTGAACTTTCTCAGAAGATCGCGAAATCGCGAACCACGTCAGGCAGGTATTGCGTCTCGTAGAGCAGTGCGAGCAAGCCATCCTCCAGCTCGCGGCCGAGCCGCTGCACTTCCGAGAAGGCGGTCGAGTCAGGGGCGCGCTCACGAGTGACGTCCTTCAATGCCTGGCGGAAGTCGCCGTCGTTCATCCGCCCGACGAACTCGTCATAGGCGCCAAGGGTCCTGGCGCCGGCGTCGCTGGCGCCGTTTTCCAAGAACGACCTGGCGATCCGATCCGTAGGAGGCAGGTCGAACTCGCCCTCCAGGAAGCCCCGCATCGCCAGCTCGTCGAAACGGAAACAATCCAAGATCGGCAGGAGGCCACCGGCGAAGAGGATCTTGCGCGAGGTTCGCAGCTTGGCGTTCCGCAGCCCCCACTTCTCCGGGCCCTCGCGCTCCTTGCCAGCGAAGTCCACGCACATGGTGCGCCAGTAGCGGACAACGTCGTTGAGAAAGAACCGCGGCGGCCGATAGGGCTTCACGGATTCGTCGAGGTAGCGATTCAGCACTTCCGCGCGGACGGTCCGATAGACCTCGGCACCGGTGACTGGAATCGACTCGAGCATGAACAACATTCGCCGGGTCAAGTTGTCGTTGTCGTCGCCGCCGAGCCCGATGTCCTGAACGAGCCGATCACTGAACACCGGACCCCCGAAGACGCCCTGTTTGCCCGGCGCCCGGTCGAGCACTTTCTTTACCGAACGAATCGACGGCTTGATCAGTCGGCGGCGGGTGCCCTGAATGAGCACCATGAAGTCGTCGTCGCTTTCGGAGGTGAGCTCCTGGCGTCCCCACGAACCCATCAGGACGATCGAGGCTCTTGGGCTGTGGCGCAGAGCGGTCAAACGAGGGCGCTTTTCCTCAAGGCGCTCGGCGGTTCGCCTCCGGGCATCCATCAGATTCGGGAAGTTCCGGCCGGTCACTTTGGCCAAGGCTTCAAGTGGGCGTACGCCGCTGGGCTCCATCGCCTAGTTCAACGCGGTGGCGGTGCCTCGAAGACCCAGGGCACGTCGACGCAACGCTCCAGCGTGGGGCGAAACAGCTCCTCATGCTCAACCGTGAGGGTTATGTGGTGGAGGTCTGGCGACAGCGAGCTGAGATGGACGTGGCGCAGGCGATCGCCGAAGCGATCGAGGAGGTCGGCCGCGACCGCCATCTGCGGATCGATCGACCAGGCGTGGGCAATGTCGAAGCAAAAGCCGGCCTCGGGAAGCTCGGCGAAGGTCGCGACAAGCTCCTCGGGGAGTCGACCGGTTGGCTTGCGCGCGTCCATGTTCTCGAGCAAAAGCTTGTGTCCGAGGGGCTGGTAAAGCTCGGGTCGCTCGAAGGTGTCGGGGTGCATGACCACGCCGTCGGCATAGCGAGCAAGCTCGACTAGCTCGGCGACGAGATCTTCCTCGGGTAGCTCTCGCTGCTTGGAGGGCCCGTGGATGCTGATGTAGCGGAAGGGCAGACTGCGCGCAGTGCCCAGGTACTCGGTTAAGGACGGCAGCTCGGTCTCCGAGAGGGCCGACAGCTCAATCGCAAAGGGGGAAATCTCCCAGGCGGCGGCGACCTGTCGCTCCCAATTCCCGCGCCGATCCCGCATGTATCCGGTCGAGACACCGAGTGGGTGATGGCGCGAAACGATCGACCCTGCCTGCTCGGATCTCGTTGCGGTTTCCATCAAGGCGACGCTACCAATCGTGGCCGACAAGCCGTCGCCGAGTCCAGCGGCCGACCGGCCCGCAGCCGAGCCCCGACGGCGGTGTAGATGCCGCCGACGACACCGATCGCCCTCGCCCCGTCGATCGGCAGCAGTCCGGCGGCACGTCGATCGCGGCCTGATCTCGTCGGGCTCGATCGCGAACCCCCAGGCGATCACGGTCGCCTGGGGCCGATTGCTCGCGACCCAGCTCGCCCAGTCCTCTCCGAGCAGCGTTTCTCGTCGGCCCCGCCAGCGCGACAAGATGGACTTCAAGAATCGCCAAATCACCTACCGGCCCTCGGTTGCGACCCGGTAGCGGCGAACCGTGACCCCGCGCACCCGGCGGGCATCGACCACCTCGACGACGCCCTTCGACACCAGTCGCCCCAGGCGATCGACCATGAGCATCGGATGGACGGCCCCCTCGAGGGTGCGTGCCAGCCCAGCCGCCGTCGAGGGACCGATCCAATCCAGCGCATCGACGATCGCCACTTCGATCGAGTCGGCCCTCTTCCACCACTCGCGAGCGGCGATCACGGCTGCGGCCCCCGCTTCTCGCCGCGACGGTGTGCCTCGACCGCCTTCTGCACCCATTCCGGCTGATCGCCGAGGCCCGATTCGTACAGCGACTCGCCGTCCTGCTGCTCACCTGTCTTCCTGACCACGCCGTGCGACAGGAGCGGCTTGAGGTGGTACGAGGTGACCTCTGGCGAGTCGCCTGTCCGGGCGCTGAGCGCCGTCGGCGTCAGCGGCCTGTCGTCCTCGAAGCAGCACAGGATGTCCAGTCGACCGTCGTGTTCGATGAGGCCGCGCGGAGGGGAGCTCACTTCCTTTTCCTCTTTGTCTTTCTCCCATTTGGCGCTGCCCTGGCTGTTGGTCCCTTTCGCTCGGGCTTCTCCTTGCCACCTGTTCCTGTTTCCCCGGGCTTCTTCAACGCAGACTCGGTCGGCGATGCAAAGCTCAGCGACGGCGAACGTCGCGGGGAATACGGCCCCCGCTTCGCCGTTGGCGCGGCGCTTGGCCGTATCGGCAGCCGACTCCCTTTGAGGGCCTTGATCGCCAGGTCGAGGATCTTCGCGGAGTTCGCCCAGCTGATCTCGTCCGCCAGCCCGCCTCCCAGAACAGGTACCGATCGTCCCGGGAGTCGAAGGTCTTGGCCTCGATGCTTCGCGCCACCTGCCCGTTGAGGTCCTGGAGGGCCGCGCCGCTCATCCCTTCCTGAATCTTCGCCCCGAACTGGCCCCAGTCCCCGGTCGTCACGAATGCCCTCTTCGTGGAGCGGTACATGTGCTTGACGACGCCGCAGACCGTCACTGTCTTGACCAGTTCGATCAGATCCGCTTCACGGAGGATCTTGAACGGTTGGAGACATACTTCACGTCGAGCCCGTAGGTCTCCGCGATTTCTACGGGGCTCATCAGGCGCTGGTGCCCCGTTGCGACGATGGTCGTCCTGACGGCACCCTGGCCATGATTGCCAGATCGGGATCGACCACGACGGGGGTTCGACTACCAGCTTCGGACGCTGGCGGGCCCGCCTTCCCGCCGTTCTGCTCTTTTGGAACCATCTGCGCCCCCCTCCGGAACTTTTGGGTATTTCGTGGTCGAGCAGTTAAGCAGCTTTTCTTTGCGCTTTGCGGCAGTTGATCGTGGTGAAATCCGCTAATCAAAACTGTCTGAGCATTTTCAAGCTTCTCCCGGCAGTTGGGCGCGACTCCCTTACGCGCCGCGGGAATCGCGCGATTCCGACCAAGCGGGAGGGAGGTGGAAGCCATGCGCATCACTCGGACTGATTGCATCATCCCGATGCTTGCCGTAACGAAGTCCAATTAGGACTGGGCTTGCCGGGTATCGCCGAACAACACGCGACGGGAGGAGGTGATTGCCGATGGCATCGGTCAAGGTCGACTGCGTCGTTCCGACGCTCAGCATCATGAAGTCCGGCTGAGAACGAACAGGGGGCGGGCGGCTTCCAATCAGCTCCGCCCGCCCCGTGTGTATCGGGAGGATCTCGCTGCCGCTGCGCATCTCTTCTTCGGTGCGAGCGACAGCGTCAAGCAGGGCTGACCGGACCCCGTCCATCGGCCTTGAGCATGGCGAGCAAAGCGCAGGACGAATCGGCCAAAGCGAGCTACGACGCGATCGCTCCGGTCTATGACCAGTTCACCGCGGACTATGACCTGGAGCTGTGGCTGGGCAACATCCTTGCCGGGTTGGAAAGGATCGGGCTTCGGGGCAAGCGCCTGCTCGATGTCGGCTGCGGCACCGGGGGAAGCCTGCTGCCGATGCTCTCACGGGGATGGCAGGTGACCGGCTGCGACATCTCGCCGGCGATGCTGGAGCGGGCGCGGGCGAAGGTCGAGGACTCGGTGCGGCTCGAGGTCGCGGATGTGAGAAGGCTGCCGGCCTTCGGCGAGTTCGACCTCGTCTGGGCCCTGGGCGATGTCGTCAACTATCTGCTCACCGTCGAGGAGCTGGAGCAGGCGCTGCGCCACATGCGCGAGAACCTCGCTCCCGGCGGCCTGCTCGCAATCGAGGCGAACACGATCTCCGTCCTACGTCAGTTCTTTGTCGAGGAGACGGTGGTCGAGCGCGATGGCCAACGCTTGCTCTGGCGCGGTCAGGCCAGCCCCGATGCCGCTCCCGGGGCGGTCTACGAGGCGCACTTCGAAAGCGCGGGAGTCGAGGAGCTAAGGCCGCACGTGCACCGGCAGCGCCACTTTCCCGAACGAGAGATCCTCGACGCGCTGTCGCACGCGAACCTCGAATGCCGCCGGGTGTTCGGCTACGCCGAGGACGTCGTCCTGACGCAGCCGCTGAACGAAGACGAGCACAACAAGGGCCTCTACGTGGCGTCGGCAGCTACACCGACCGGTTGACCTGAACGACCGGGGCGGTTCAAGCCAAGTCGGCGGCGGGGACGACACGACAAGCGGGGGAGCCGGGATTCGAACCCGGATTCGCGGTTTTGGAGACCGCGCGCATAGCCGTTAACTCACTCCCCCAAGGGCACTACAGAGCCAAATCCTATTCGACGCCATTCCCGGGGGAATGAAGCCGGTTGCGGCTTCGGCTCGCGCTCAAACCGTGCGCTCGCGCTCTTCTCGCAGCGTACCTGCAGCGACGACTTGCGGGCGGGCGCCCCAGAAGGTCTGCATCGGCTCATTACTCGATGGGCAACGGTCGATGCAGTAAGCACCTATGCATCGGAGCACCGAGAACGGCACACAGGCTTTGAGCGGCGGCGACTTCGAGACGATCGTCGACTCGATTCCCCAGATCGTCTGGACCGCAGCTTCTGACGGCTTGCCGGAGTATCTCAATCGGCGTGGTGCCGAATACACGGGGTTGGCGGATCACGCCGAGCCCCATTGGAGCTGGATCGAGCTGGTCCACCCGGAAGACGCCGATCGCACGGAGGCCTCATGGCGGGAAGCCGTTGCGGGCGAGACCCCCTTCGAGGTCGAGTTCCGACTCCGCCGCTTCGACGGCGAGTTTCGCCGTCACGTCTGCCGTGCGCTGCCGATGCGCAGTGGCACCGGGGGAGTCCTGCGCTGGCTCGGCACGGCTACCGACGTTGAGGACCAGCGACTTTCCGATCAGAGACTGCAAGAAGCGGAGCGGCGAAGCGCGGAGACGGCCGCGCTGCTGGACACGCTGCAGTCCAAAGCACCCGTGGGCTTTGGCTTTGTCGACCGCGATTTCCGCGTGATTCGCATGAACGAGGCGCTTGCGGCAATCAACGGCGGTACGGTGGAGAAGCAGCTGGGACGAACGATCGCCGAACACGTCCCGGAGATCTGGCCGCAGCTCGAGCCGCTATATGCAGGGGTGCTCGAGACCGGGGAGCCGGTGATCAACGTCGAGACTGGCGACGGTACCCCTGCCGCCGCCGGCGACCCCGGGAATGCGCACACCTGGCTGACGAGCCTTTACCCAGTGCGCCTCGAGGGGGAGGAGATGATCGGGATCGGCATCGTTGTCGTCGACATCAGCGACCGCAAAGCGATGGAGGTCAAGCTGAAAGAGCTCTCCGAGCTCGACCCGCTGACCGGCATCTACAACCGCCGTCGGTTCCTCTTTGAGCTCGAGCGCGCCGCCGCCAGCGACGCTCGCTACGGCCACGCCGGCGCGGTCCTGGTACTCGACATCGACAACTTCAAGTTGACCAATGACTCCTACGGGCATGCCGCCGGCGACAGCATGCTGAATTCAGTGGCGCAGGTACTGACCGCCAGGCTGCGAAAAACGGATGTCGCCGCGCGCATCGGCGGCGATGAGTTCGCCGTCGTGCTGGCGGAGGCCACCGCAGAGCAGGCTCGCAGGGTAGCTCTCGACGTGCGCTCAAAGCTGGACGAACGTCCGAGTGGCCCACCGGTACATGTCAGCATCGGCATAGCGTCGTTGGGCGGAGCGGAGAAGCTGACCGTCGATGACCTGCTCGCCGCCGCCGACACGGCGATGTATCAATCCAAGGAGGCCGGCGGCGATCAGGCCACCCACTACGAGGGACCCGTAGGGGAGGTCCTGTCGCGGGTGCGCAAAGTGCAAGAGGCGCTGACTGAGAATCGTTTCGTCCTCCACAGCCAGCCGATCATCGAGCTCAGCAGCGGCCGGGTCGCCTTCCGCGAGTTGCTGATCCGAATGCTCTCGAAGGCCGGAGAGATCATCCCGCCAAGCGACTTCCTGGGCCTTGCCGAGGAGTTCTCACTGATGGGGCAGATCGATCACTGGGTGCTCGGCGAGGCGCTGGGTCTGGCCCACCACGAGCCCGTGACCGTCAACCTGTCGGCTCGCTCGGTGGGCGATCTGAGCATCCTCGTGGCCGTGCGCCGGGCGATTGCCGCCGGCCTCGATCCGAGCCACCTGACGTTCGAGATAACCGAGACGGCCGCGATGGCGGACTTCGACAGGGCGGTGGCTTTCGCCACTTCGCTCAAGGACATCGGATGCGAGCTGGCTCTCGACGATTTCGGCACCGGGTTTGGAACCTTTACCTATCTCAAGCTCCTCCCGGCGCGATATTTGAAGATCGATATGGAATTCGTCCGCGACATCGAAGACGATCCGACCGACGAGGAGATCGTCCGCTCGATCGTCCGAATCGCGCATACACTCGGAAAGGAAACGATCGCCGAGGGAGTCGAGAACGCCAGCGTGCTGGAGACGCTTCGAGAGCTCGGCGTCGACTACGTCCAAGGGCGGCACCTCGGAGCGCCGGAGCCGATGAGCAATGCCGCAGCTGAGTGGAGCGCCTCCGCCGGCATGCCGGCGGGAACTCCTTGAAACGCAATCGTCGGTCGGGATCGGCCGTGCGATTGGATTCCACCGCCGAGCGAACCGCGGGCGGGCCTCAGGCTTCCGTGAACCAGGTTCCCGTGCGTGCCACCTTGGGCGCCTCCTGGCCGATCGCCCGCGTGAGCAGCCACAGGTCCCCCAGAGCCGGGTGGAGCATCGGCTTCCCGCTGGTCACCAGGCCGACCGACAGCGCGCGCTCGGGGTCGGCCCAGCCGAGCACGTTGGTGAAGCCGAGGTGGCCGAATGCCTCCTCGGTGTCGGGACCGAACAGGCTGACCGCCCTAGCGCCCAACATGAACCCATTGGCGTGGCGCAGGGGAGCCACCAGGGAGAAGTCGATCTCGCGAAACGCGCGCTCGGATATGGCGCGGCGAATCGTGCGCGGCTCGAGGATGCGCACGCCGTCGAGCTCGCCGCCGGCGCCCAGCAACTCGAAGAAGCGCGAGAGCTCGTTGGCGGTTGTGATGACGTTGCCGGACGGAACGATGCCGGTGAGGAAACGCGGGTCGTTGGAGCGGACGCTGATCTCATCCGGCGGGAGGCCCAGCGCACGCTCGAGCACGGTGGACAGCGGCGGCAGCGCCGGCGGGCCGGTGGGGTAGCTCACGCCGACACGCTCGACGTCCTTCGGGCTGACGCCGTAGTTGCCCCAGCGAAAGCCGAGCGGGTCGAGGATCTCCTCCCCCAGCACGGCGCGAATGTCCCTGCCGGTCACCCGCTGCACGATCTCGGCGACGATGAAGCCGCCCGACACCGCGTGGTAGGAGAGCACCTTCCCGGGGCGCGAGCGGGGTTTGGTCGCGCACAGCATCTCCAGCCGGAACTCCCGGTCTCCGAAGCGGTCCAGATCGAACGCGTCGGCCGGCAGGTTCGGCACCCCCGCGCGGTGGGAGAGCAGCTGCCCGATCGTGATGGCCTCCTTGCCGTGGGCGGCGTACTCGGGGATGTACTCGCACACACGGTCGTCTATATGCAGCAGCCCGCGCTCCTCGAGCAGGTGGGCCACGACAGCGGTCATCGCCTTCGATGCGGAGAAGATGACGAACGGCGTCTCGGGCGTGGCCGGCGTGCGCGCCGCGTCCTCTCGGTCGGACGGCCCGTTGCCGCACGCATGACCGATCGCGCGGTCGAGCACGACCTGACCGTGGCGACGCACGCAGAGAGCGATCGCCGGATAGAAGCCACTGCGGTACAGGCGCTCCACTCCGGCCCAGATCCGCTCGACGCCGGTGGCCGTCATGCCCAGCGCCTCGACATCGGTCACCTCGTCAGCGCGCGCGCTGACCGCGCCGAGGTCGCGGGGCACCCGAATGCGCCGCAAGGGGTCGGGCACCAGGGGAAGGCGCGGGATCGGCGGGAGCGGGATTGCCTCTAGTGAGATCACAGACGCCACCCTATGGGCGCGGTGAGCCAGGCCTGTTTGACGGAGACTCCGAAACCAGCGACCCGCCCTGGAAGAAGGGAGCCATCCTGTCAGCTCGTGAGGGCGGCGAGGGCACCCCGCACCGCGGTGGTCAGGCGCTCCGCGCTCGGGGGGTCCTCGGGGTCGAGTTGCCAGCGGACCAGGAGGCCGTCGAAGAGGGCGATGATCAGCGTCGCCAAGGCGTCGGCGTCGATCTCGGCGGAGCCGACCTCGGCGAAAGCGTCCCGCACGGTCGTCGAGATCGCTTCGTGAAAGTCGCCATATCTCGCCCGCAGCTCAGAGCGCAGATCCTCCGAGCGGGGCATCTGAGCCCAGGCCTCCAGCGCGGCGGCGACCAGTGGGCGGTTCTCCTCGAGAGTGTCGGTCACCCCGGCCAGACTGCGCTGCAGCCGCTCCAATGGCGTCGCCGGGCCGGGCTCGGCGGCGAGCGCGACCAGCGGCTTCAGCCAGCGCTGAAAGGCCTCGCCGACGGCGATGTTGAGGAGGCGCTCCTTGGATTCGAAGTGGTAGCCGATCGAGGCGAGGTTCGTGCCCGAGGCGGCGACCAGGTCGCGCGACGTGGTGCGAGCGTAGCCCTTCTCCTGAAGACAGACGATCGCCGCCTCCAGCAGGCGCTCTCTGTGACCTTCCTCACCCCCGGTCCCCATCTCGGCACCTATTGTACAGTCGTATAGATCTATACGGACGTATGTATATATACATCCGACCGAGGAGGCCCCGATGAAATGCGCCCACGTTCGTCCGGCGACCCACGATCGCCGGAACCCGGCGGGACCAGGAGGGTGAGCTTGCAATGACCGCCGGGCCTCGCGGAGCCGCCCGACCCTGGCTGGTGCTGGGCGGCTGGCTGCTGATCGTGGCCGTCCTGGCGCTGTTCGGGCAAGGGATAGCCGACCGCCTCTCCCCCGGCTCGCTGCTCGTCCCTGGCACTCCGTCCGCCCGCGCCCGGGCGATGCTCGAGCGCCAGTTCGGCAACTCGGTGCCGGTCACCGTGCTGCTCCAGGGGCCGCCGGGCGCGATCGACCGCCAGGGGCCGCGCCTCGCGACCGCCCTGCGCCGCGCCGGCAGGGTGCAGGTGATGTCGCCGTGGGACTCCGGAACGGAGGGGGCCAGCCTGCGACCACGACCGGGTGCCGCCCTGATCGTCGCCGGCTTCAACCGGCCCGAAGCGGCGGCGATGACCGAGGTCGTCCCCACCGCGCAGCGAATCGTCGGCGCGAACGTGCGCCCACCGGTTCGCGCCCACATCGGCGGGATGGCTGCGATCGCCACGGCGCTTCAGAGGGACGCCCTCGACGCCACCCACCGCGCCGAGCTGCTGGTCGTGCCGATCCTGCTGTTCGTCCTGCTGATCGTCTTTCGCAGCCCGGTCGCGGCTGCGGTTCCGCTGCTGATGGGGGGCGCCACCGTGCTGGCCGGGCGCGGCCTGCTGCTGCTCAGCACCTACGCGATGCCGATCAACTCGCTCGCCGTCGCGATCGCCTCGATGATGGGGCTGGCGCTGGGCGTCGACTACGCGTTGCTGATGGTCTCCCGCTTCCGCCAGGAGCGCGACGGCGGCGCCGGCATCGACGCAGCGATCACGATCGCCACGGGGACCGCGGGACGGACCATCGTCTTCGCCGGCGGCACCCTGGCACTCGCGATGCTGACCGCGGCGGTGGTCGCCCCCGGCGACCTGCTCGGCTCGGTGGCGGCCGGCGTCATGGTCTCCGCTCTGCTCAGCGTGCTGCTGGCTATCTCCCTGATGCCCGCGCTGCTTCGCGTCCTGGCGCCGCACCTCGACCGCTGGCGAGTCCCCAGCCTGGGTGGCGGAGCCGGCCTGCTCGACCTGGCCGCGCGGCTGATTGCCCGGCCCTGGATCGCGATCCCGCTGATCCTGCTGCCGATGCTGGCGATCGCCGCGCCGGCCGGCGCGCTCGGCATCGGGCCCCCGGACCCGCGCCAGCTTCCCGCGTCCGATCCGACCCGGCAGGGCTTCGAGGCGCTGCGCCGGGAGATCGGCCCCGGTTGGACGGCGCCGATCGAGGTGGTGGCCACCGCGCGCAAGGGAACCATCTCGGAGCCGGGCCGGCTGAAGGCGATCTCGCGCTGGCAGGACCGCGTCGCTCGCGACCCTGGCGTCGCGACGGTGATCGGCCCCGCCTCGCTGGGAGAAGCCGAAGGCGCGCTCGACAGGGGGCGTCGCGAGTACCGGGCGGCGCCGCGGCGGCTCGCCGCCGCACAGCGGGGCATCGCCTCGCTGCGTTCGGGTCTGCGCCGCGCGAGCGACGGCGTCGCGCAACTGCGCACCGGGCTCGGCTCGGCTGCGGCGGGGGCGGCGGCGATCGCGAGCAGAACGCAGGAAGCGCAGAGCGGCGCCGGGCGCCTCGAGGCCGGGCTCGAGCGGGCCGGCGCCGGGGCGGGCAGGCTCTCGGCGGGACTCGACCGCGCGCTGCGCGGCGCCGGCAGCCTGGTCAGGGGCCAGCACCGCCTCAGCGGCGGCGCCCGGCGACTGGCGCGTGGCGTCGACAGGCTCGACGAGGCTGTGCGCGGCTCGCTCGCCCGCCTGCGCACGGTCAGTGCCCGGCTGCGCGCCTGGTCCGCCTGGATCCGCTCGCTGCGGGTCCCCACCGAGATGGCGGCCGAACGCCTCGAACGCGCGGTCGCGGAACTTGAAGCGATGACGGTGGGCCGGGAAGACCCGCGCTACTCCGCGCTGGTCGCCGCGATCCGCGAAGCGTCGGCGCTGGTCGGCGTTCCCACAGCTGCCATCCCGGCGAAAGGCGAGCCGGCACTGCCCGCCGGCGTCCCAAGCTCGCTGGCCGCGGCGCTCGGCGAAATCGAGGAGCAGCTCGCGCGCTCGGTCGACTCGCTCGCATCGATGCCGGAGCAGCTCGAACAGCTCTCCGCGGGCGTCGGGCGGCTGCGCACCGGCGCCGATGAAGTGGCGGCCGGCGCCCGCGAGTCCGAGCGCGGCGGCCGTTCCCTGCGCCGGGCGCTGCGCCGGCTGGCCCGTGGCGGCCACCGCCTCGACCGCGGCCTCGAGGGCGCGCGCGGGGGCGGCGCCCGGCTGGCCGGCGGGCTCGGCGCGATCGCCTCCGGCGCCGATCGTCTCTCCGGCGGCCTGCGCAGCGGCCAGGCCCGGACGGGGGACCTGTCGGCCGGACTCGCCCGGCCGCAGGGGCCGCTGGGCCATTACGCGGTGGTGCTGCACGGTCAGCGGCGCGCCCTCGGGGGGCTGCGCGCCCGCTCCCCGCGGGCGATCGACTCCGGCTACCTGATGCTGACCGCCCTCGACGGGACCGTGCCGGCGGCGCGCGAACAGATCGCGCAGGTCGTCAACGTCGACGGAGGCGGCCAGACGGCGCGGATGCTGGTGGTGCCGAAATCGGGCCCCAGCGCCGCCGCGACCCGGCAGCTCGGCGACCGCCTGCAGCGGGAGCTGCCGGCGCTCGCCGGCGCCAGCGACACCAGGGTGGCGGTCGGCGAGGGTGCCCAGGCCCTCGCCGATTACACCGATGCCACCATGGCCCGCCTCCCGTGGTTGGTCCTCTCGCTCTCGCTGGTCGCCATCCTGATGCTGTTGCTGGTGCTGCGCTCGCTGCTGCTGCCACTGGTCGCCGTCGCGCTCAACCTGCTGACGATCGCGGCGGCGTTCGGCGCCCTGCAGCTCTTCTTCGGGCTCGACCTGCTGGTCGGCCCCCGCTACATCGACGCGATCTCGGCCGCCGGCGTGCTGACGATCATGTTCGTCCTCTCGATCGACTACGAGGTATTCCTGCTGACCCGCATGCGAGAGGCCTGGCTGAGCAGCCGCAACCACGTCTATGCGATCGAGTACGGCCTCCGCCACACCGCCGGCGTGATCACTGGGGCGGCGGTGATCATGGGCTCCGTCTTCCTCGCCTTCGCCACCGCCGACATCGCCTCCCTGCAGCAGTTTGGCGCCGGGCTCACCTTCGCGGTGATCCTCGATGCGACCGTAATCCGAGTGCTGTTGCTGCCGGCAATCATGCGGGCGCTGGGCCCGCGCGTCTGGTGGCTGCCGGAGTGGCTCGACCGCCGCCTGCCCAACGTCGAGCGCGTCGAGCCGGTGCCATCCGAGCCCCCCTCCGCCACGGCGGAGGAGACCGCCTCACCCGTCCGCGAGCTGGAGGAGGTCGCCGCTGCCGAACATCAGCGGATGCTCGACCTGCTTGCCGAGCTGGAAGCGGCCGGCGAGCGCCGCGACGCGGCTCGCATCGGTTCGCTCGCCCGCGAGGCCAGGGCGGTCGCCGAACCGCATTTCCGCTACGAGCAGCGATCCCTCTTTCCCCAGCTCGTCGGTGCGCTCGGCGCCGATCGGGTCGAGCGGCTCTACGCCGAGCAGGACGACGCCGTCGAAGCGCTGCTCCAGATCGAGACGCTCGCCGAACCGGGCTGGATGGGGGAGTCGGACGCCGCCGAGGCAGGCCGGCTCGCCCGGGGGGCGCGCGCCTCGGTGGAGAGCTGCGACGCAGCCTGCGACGCGGTCGAGCAGCAGCCGCCCGAGGTCGCCGAACGGGTGCTGGCGGCACGGCGACGCGTGTTCGCCGGTGCCGGCAGCGCCCCTGCGTGAGCGCTCCATGCGGGCGGAGGGACTTGAACCCCCACGGGCCGAAGCCCACCAGGACCTAAACCTGGCGCGTATGCCAATTCCGCCACGCCCGCGCGAACGCCTCATTGTCGCTTAACGAGCGGCCAACGCCGCTGCGTCGCGCTTAGATTCTATGATCGACGGCATGGCCGTGGGAGAGGTGAGGCCGGGCTACGAGCTCTGGCACCCGAATCGGGAGAAGCCCGAGGTGGTCACGACCAGGTTTGTGATCGCCTTTCTGATGCTGGCGACGGGCGTGATCGCGGGGATCGTCACGATCACCGGCTTCTCGCTGCTCAGCGGCGGCGGGGGCATCGGCGTCGTCTGCCTGATCTTCGCCATCCTCTACACCTTCTTCGCCTACCTCGTCGGGGTGCGCTGGAGCCGCGGGATCCTCCCGGTCGCCGCCTCGCTCTCGATGATCCTGGCGATCTTCTGCGCGATCGGCGCCGACAGCTGGTTCGCCCGCGACAAGGCCGGCTTCGACGAAGCGCTGATCCCAGTGCCGCTGATCGGCCTGCTCGTCATCCTCCTGCTGCTGCTGCAGATCATCCTCATCGCCGCCGCCTTCTACGGCTTCAGCCAGGACTGGCACGTCGAGGAGGAGCGCCCGATCGGCTCGGGCGAGGACTACGGCGCCGGCGCCCCGCCAGGCCCGGACGCCCCGCAGCCCGTCTGAGCCTGAATCCATGAGCCTGAGCAGCGGCCCGTCGATGCCGGAGGTGTCTACGGTGTCCCGCGACATCTGTCTCCGATGTCGCGGCACATCACACGATGCCGGAGGTGGGATTCGAACCCACACGCCCTTTCGAGCAATTGATTTTGAGTCAATCGTGTCTGCCGTTCCACCACTCCGGCGCCGCCCTAACGATAGATGGCGCGCAGTCGCCCTTTGCTCCGCATGGCGGCCCAGAGGGCAACCGCGCTGGCGATCCCGCACTACACTGCGCCGCGGGATGAGGGTGCATCACCTCAACTGCGGGTCCTTCTGCCCTCACGGGGCACGGCTGGTCAACGGCGAGGGCGGCTGGCTGGCGCGGGCGCGCGTCGTCTGCCACTGCCTGGCGATCGAGGCCGGCGACGGGCTGGTCCTGGTCGACACCGGTTTCGGGCTCGAGGACGCGCGCAACCCGCGGCAGCTCGGCGGCGCCTTCCGGCTGCTGATGAACCCGCGGCCAAGGGAGGAGACGACGGCGCTGCGGCAGCTCGAGGCGCTCGGCTTCGCGGCCGGCGACGTCAGCCACATCGTCACGACCCACCTCGACCTCGACCACGCCGGCGGCCTGCCGGACTTCCCGGGCGCTGAGGTCCACCTGCTCTCCGCCGAGCTGGACGCCGCCCTGCACCCGCAGCTCCGCGACCGCCTGCGCTACATCGATGGCGCCCACTGGCGCCACGGGCCGCGGTGGGTCCGCCACGAGGGCGGCGGCGACGATTGGCTCGGCTTCGAGGGAATCCGCATCCTCCCCGGATTCGACACCGAGGTGCTGCTGATTCCGCTGCTCGGCCACACGCGCGGCCACACCGGCGTCGCGATCCGGCAGGGCGACGGCTGGCTGCTGCACTGCGGCGACGCCTACTTCAACCACGGCGAGCTGAACTCGCCGCCGAGCTGCCCGCCGATGATGCGCTTCTTCCAGAACCTGACCGCCGTCGACGGCAGGGCCCGCAGGGCCAACCAGGAGCGCCTGCGCGAGCTGGCCGGCCGCCACGGCGAGGAGGTCGACCTGCTCTGCTCGCACGACCCGCACGAACTCGAACGCGAGCAGTCGCGGGCCACCGCGGCCGCAGCCTCTGGGTGACCCACCCGGCGGAGAAGCTCTGGGAGCCCTCGGCGGAGCTGGTCGAGCGCTCGCGGATGACCGAATTCATGCGCTGGCTGGAGGCCGAGCGCGGCCTGCGATTCGAGGGCTACGACGAGCTCTGGCGCTGGTCGGTCGACGACCTCGACGGCTTCTGGTCGGCGATCTGGGACTTCTTCGGGGTCCGCGCCGACGGCGGCTACGACCGCGTGCTGGCCGGCCGCGCGATGCCCGGCGCCGAGTGGTTCGCCGGCACCTCGCTGAACTACGCCGAGCACGTCTTCGCCGGCAAGGACGACGCCGAGACGGCGATCCTCCACGCCTCCGAGCTGCGCCGGCTCGACCAGCTGAGCTGGGGCGAGCTGCGCGCCCAGGTCGCCGCGGTCGCCGCCGGCCTGCGCGGCCTCGGGGTCGAGCCGGGCGACCGCGTCGTCGCCTACCTGCCGAACATCCCCGAGGCGATCGTCGCCTTCCTCGCCGCGGCCTCGATCGGCGCCGTCTGGTCGAGCTGCTCGCCCGACTTCGGCGCCGCCAGCGTGATCGACCGCTTCGCCCAGATCGAGCCCAGGGTCCTGTTCGCGGTCGACGGCTACCGCTACGGCGGCAAGGACTTCGACCGCCGCGGCGTGCTCGCCGAGCTGCAGGCGGCGATGCCGAGCCTCGAGCACAGCGTCGTCCTTCCCTACCTCGACCCGGACCCGGACCTCTCGGGCCTCAGCGAAACCACCACCTGGGCCGGGCTGCTCGCCGCCGGCGAGGGCGCCGACCTCGACTTCGAGCGCGTCCCCTTCGACCATCCGCTCTGGGTCCTCTACTCCTCCGGCACCACCGGCCTGCCGAAGGCGATCGTCCAGAGCCAGGGCGGGATCCTGCTCGAGCACCTGAAGAAGCTCCACCTCCACGTCGACGCCCACCCCGGCGACCGCCTCTTCTGGTTCACGACGACCGGCTGGATGATGTGGAACTTCCTCGTCTCCGGCCTGCTGACCCGGGCCGCGATCGTCCTCTACGACGGCAACCCGGGCCATCCCGACATGGAAGTGCTGTGGGACCTGGCGGCGCGCGCCGGGATCACGATGTTCGGCACCAGCGCCTCCTACATCGCCGCCTGCATGAAGGCCGGAGCGACGCCGGGAGCCGGGCGCGACCTCGGCCGCCTGAAGGCGGTCGGCTCGACCGGCTCGCCGCTCTCACCCGAGGGCTTCGACTGGGTCTACGAGCAGCTCGGCGCCGACACCTGGCTGTTCTCGACCAGCGGCGGCACCGACCTCTGCACCGCTTTCGTCGGCGGCACCCCGCTGCTGCCGGTCTACCGCGGCGAGCTGCAGGCGCGGGCGCTGGGCGCCGCGGTCGAGGCCTGGGACGAGGACGGCAACTCGGTGATCGACGAGGTCGGCGAGCTGGTCGTGACCGAGCCGATGCCCTCGATGCCGGTCCGCTTCTGGGGCGACGAGGACGGCAGCCGCTACCGCGAGGCCTACTTCGAGACCTACCCGGGCGTCTGGCGCCACGGCGACTGGATCGAAATCACCTCGCGCGGCACGGCGGTCATCTACGGCCGCTCGGACTCGACCATCAACCGCTCCGGCATCCGCATGGGGACGAGCGAGATCTACCGCGCGGTGCTCAGCCTCGACGAGATCCTCGACGCCCTGGTCGTCGACATCCCGCGCCCCGGCACCGACGGCTGGATGCCGCTGTTCGTCGTCCTCCGCGAGGGCGCCGAGCTGGACGACGAGCTGCGGCGCGAGATCGCCCGCCGCGTGCGCGAGCGCTGCTCGCCGCGCCACGTCCCCGATGAGGTGTTCGCGATCGCCGAGGTGCCGCGCACGCTCAGCGGCAAGGCGCTCGAGGTCCCGGTCAAGCGGATCCTCACCGGCACCCCGCCCGAGCGCGCCGCCAGCCGCGACTCCCTGGCCAACCCCGCCGCCCTCGACTGGTTCGTCGACCTCGCCGGGAGCCTCGACGACCGCTGAGATCTCGCAGCCTTTTGGGGCACTCCAGACCCCCGAATGCTGCAGGATGCCGCGGCTCGGAGGCCTCAGGCGGTGCGACGGCGCAGGGTCGCCGCGCCGGCGGCGAGCAGGGCCAGCGTGGCGCCGGCGATCACGACCACGTCGAGCGCGCCGCGGGCGCCGAGCGAGCCGTCGGTGGTCACCCGGTCGAGGGCGTCGAAGGCGTAGGTGAGCGGCATCGTGTCGGAGACGATCTGCAGCGCGCCGACCATCTGGTCGCGGGCGACGAACAGGCCGCAGAGGAGGAACTGCGGGAAGACGATCGCCGGCATGAACTGGACCGCCTGGAACTCGGTCCGGGCGAAGGCGCTGACGAAGAGGCCGAGCGACATCCCCAGCAGCGCGTTGCCGGCCGCCAGCGCGACGACGACCGCGGTCGAGCCGGCGACTTCGAGGCCGAGCGGCCCGAAGGCGACGGCGGCGGCGATCAGCGCCTGGAGGGCGCCGACGACGGCGAAGGCGATCGCGTAGCCGAACAGCAGGTCGAGCTTGGCCAGCGGCAGGGTCATCAGCCGCTCCAGCGTCCCGGTGGTGCGCTCGCGCAGCATCGTGATCGAGGTGACGACGAACATCGTCGTGAACGGGAACAGGCCGACCAGGGGCCCGGCCACGTGCTGGAAGGTCTCCGGGCTCGAGTCGAAGGCTCCGCGCAGCAGGGTGAGCAGGAAGGGCGAGACGCCGAGCATCAGCAGCACCGTGCGCGGGTCGCGGCGCAGCTGGGTCAGCACCCGCGCCGCGACGGCGCCGGTCACCCGCGCGCTCACCCCTCCCCCGCCTCCTCGATCAGCGCCAGGAACGCCTCGTCGAGCCGCTCGCGGCCGGTGCGGCGGCGCAGCCCGTCCGGCGTCTCGGCGGCGAGCAGCCGGCCGTCGCGCATCAGCAGCAGCGCGTCGCAGTGCTCGGCCTCGTCCATCACATGGCTGGAGACGAGCAGCGTCGCGCCGCCCGCCGCCAGCTCGGCGAAGGTCGCCCAGAGGTCGCGGCGCAGAACCGGGTCGAGGCCGACGGTCGGCTCGTCCAGCACCAGCAGCTCCGGCTCGCCGAGCAGGGCGGTGGCCAGCGAGACCCGCGCCCGCTGGCCGCCGGAGAGGTTGGCGACGACCTGGTCCGCGTAGGGGCCGAGCGCGACGGTCTCGATCGTCTCCTCGACGCGCCCCTCGGGCACCCCCAGCACGCGGCCGAAGAAGCGCAGGTTCTCGCGCACGGTGAGGTCGCCGTAGACCGAGGGCGCCTGGGTCAGGTAGCCGACCCGCGAGCGCAGCGGCCGCGAGCCGGCCGGCTCGCCCAGCGCCTCGACCCGCCCCGCCTCGACCACCTGCACGCCGACGATCGCCCGCATCAGCGTCGACTTGCCGCAGCCGCTCGGCCCCAGCAGCCCGGTCACCGTTCCGGGCGCGACGACGAACGAGAGATCGCGCAGGACCGGCCGCCCTCCCCGCCGCACCCGCAGCCCGTCGACCGCTATCGCCGGCGCGCTCGCCATCTGCCGAGCATACGGCGGGGGTCCGGCGCATGACGTGCCGGGAGTTAGCTGCCCATATAGGGGGTGTAACTCACGGCACGTCTACGGGGCTAGGCCGGCGTCACCGGGTTGCGGCGCTCGGCGAAGGAGCGGTTCTTGCCGCGGGCGGCGGCGAAGCGGCGGATCAGCTCGCCGCGCAGATCCTCCGGCTGCACGACCGCGTCGACCACCAGCTCCGAGGCGAGGTGGAGGATGTCGATGTCGGCCGCGTACTCCTCGCGCTTGCGGGCGACGAACTCGGCCCGCTCGCCCTCGTCGTCGATCGCCTGGATCTGGTTGTAGAAGACGGCGTTGATCGCCGCCTCGGGGCCCATCACGGCGATCGAGGCGCTGGGCAGGGCGATGCAGCAGTCGGGCTCGAAGGCGGGCCCCGCCATCGCGTAGAGCCCCGCGCCGTAGGCCTTGCGGATCACCACCGAGAGCTTCGGCACGGTCGCTTCGGAGACGGCGCTGATCATCTTCGCGCCGTGGCGGATGATCCCCTGGCGCTCGACCGCGGTGCCGATCATGAAGCCGGGCACGTCGGCGAGGAACAGCAGCGGCAGGTTGAAGGCGTTGCAGGTCTGGATGAACCGCGCCGCCTTGTCGGCCGAGTCGACGAACAGCACGCCGCCCTTCTGGCGGGGCTGGTTGGCGACGATCCCGATCGCCTCGCCGTCGAGCCGCCCGTAGCCGACGATCAGCTCCTTCGCCCAGCGCTTGTGGACTTCCAGCAGGCTGTCCGCGTCGAGCAGGACGTCGAGCACCTCGCGCATATCGAACGGCTGGTTCTCGTCGGCGGGGACGATCGCCTCGATCGCCGCGCCGGAGGCGGGCGCGGCCGGCTCGGCGGCGGGCGGGCGCTCGCGCCAGCTCTCCGGCATGAACGAGAGGTAGCGCCGCGCCAGCTCGATCGCCTCCTCGTCGCTCTTGACCAGGAAGTGGCCGCAGCCGGAGACGCCGGTGTGCATCTTCGCCCCGCCCATCTCCTCCAGCGTCACCTTCTCGCCGATCACCATCTCCGCCATCCGCGGCGACCCCAGGTACATCGAGGCGTTGCCCTCGCGCATGATCACCACGTCGCAGAAGGCGGGGATGTAGGCGCCGCCGGCGGCGCTCGGCCCGAACAGCAGGCAGACCTGCGGCACCTGCCCGGACAGCCGCACCTCGTTGTGGAAGATCCGCCCGGCGCCGCGCCGTCCGGGGAACATCTGCACCTGGTCGGTGATCCGCGCCCCGGCCGAGTCGACCAGGTAGAGGATCGGCACCTGCAGGCTCAGCGCCCGCTCCTGGATGCGAAGGATCTTCTCGACCGTCTTCGGCCCCCAGGAGCCCGCCTTGACGGTCGGGTCGTTGGCCATCAGCGCGACGCGGCGGCCGTCGATCGTCGCCAGGCCGGTGACGACGCCGTCGGCGCCGAGCCCCTCCTTCTCCCAGTTGGCGAGCAGGCCCTCCTCGGCAAAGCTGCCCTCGTCGACCAGGCGGGCGACCCGCTCGCGCACCGCCAGCTTGCCCTGCTCGGCGGTCTTCTCGTGGTGTCGCTGCGGGCCGCCGGCGAGGGCGGCCTCGAGCGCGGGTCGGATATCGGTCACGGCGAGGCGGCCCTAGCTCGCGGAGGCGGCTTCGAGCCGCTTGGCCATCTCCCCGACCAGCGCCTGCAGGCCGCTCAGCGGTCGGATCATCACCATCATCTCGGCGATCAGACCGTCGGCGTCGAAGCGCAGGACGTCGACCCCGTTCAGTTTGCGATCGCCGACCCGCGCCTCGAAGACCAGCACCGCGGTGTCGCCGGTCTCGACCTGGTCGACGTAGCGGAAGTCCTCGAACACCTGCGCGACGGCGCCGAGCAGGACCTTGAGCGCGTCGAGCCCCTCGTAGGGCTGAAAGACGGCCGGACTGCGGAAGACGACGTCCGCGGAGAACAACTCCTCCCCCTTGGCGAAGTCCTTCGCCTCGGCGGCTGCGCGAAAGGCATCGCTCTTCATCCCGGCGAGCCTACTCCCCTCGGTGCCAGTCGACCGGGCCGGCGACCAGCAGATGGGCGCCCAGCGGACGGCCGAGCGCCTTTTGGGCCTCGCGTGAGGCGGCCAGCAGCCGCGGCAGGTCGATCCCGGTTTCGATCCCCATCTCGTCCAGCATCGAGACCACGTCCTCGGTCGCGACGTTGCCGGTCGCCCCCGGCGGAACCGGGCAGCCGCCGAGCTCGCCGAAGCTCGCCTCGAACGAGTCGACGCCCTGCTCCAGCGCCGCCAGCACGTTGGCCAGCCCCTGGCCGCGGGTGTTGTGGAAGTGGGCGGTCAGCTCGACCCCTGAGAGCCGCGGCCGCGCCGCGGCGAAGAACTCGCCGACCTGGCGCGGGTTGGCCATCCCCGTGGTGTCGCCGAAGCCGACCTCGGCGCAGCCGGCGGCGGCGAGCCGCTCGGCGATCGCGAGCACCCGCTCCGGCGCCACCTCGCCCTCGTAGGGGCAGCCGAACGAGGTCGAGATCACCCCCTCGCAGCGCAGCCCCGCCTCGCCGGCGCTGGCCAGCGTCCGCTCCAGACCCGCCAGCGACTCGTCGACCGAGCGGTTGACGTTGCGGCGGTTGTGGGTCTCCGAGGCGGAGACGAAGACGTTGATCTCGTCGAAGCGCTGACGCTGCCCCAGCGCCCGCTCGAGCCCGCGCTCGTTCGGGACCAGGACCGAGAAGGCGACGCCGTCGCGCCGCTGCACCGCCGCCAGCACCTCCTCCGCGTCTGACAATTGCGGGATCACATCGGGCCGCACGAACGAGGTGACCTCGATCCGCGGCAGCCCGCTCGCAGAGAGCAGATCTATCAGCCGCACCTTCTCCGCGGTCGCGATCGTCTCCGGCTCGTTCTGGAACCCGTCGCGGGGCCCGACCTCGCGGATCCGCACGCTCTTCGACAGCGCCGCCATGGCCAGAGATTAGGCGCATCCGACTTTGACCACCCGGTAGCGGGGGAAAGGTCGGGTGCGCTCAGACCATGCCGAGGCCGCCGCTTACGCCGAGGGTCTCCCCCGTCACGTAGGTGGCGTCGTCGGAGGCGAGGAAGGCGGCCGCGGCGGCGACCTCCTCGGGCTGGCCGAGGCGCTTCATCTGCGTGCCCTCCCTCATCGTCTCGATGATCTTGGCGCCGATCTCGCCGAACTCCTCGGCGCCCATCAGCAGCGGCGTCTCGATCGGCCCCGGGGCGATCGAGTTTGCGGTGATCCCGTAGCGCGCGTTCTCGCGGGCGATCGCCTTCATGAAGGCGACGATGCCGCCCTTCGCCGCCGAGTAGACGGCCGAGCCCTTGGAGCCGACCCGCCCGGCCTCGGATGAGATGCTGACGATGCGGCCGTAGCCGGCCTGCTGCATCCCCGGCAGCGCCGCGTGGGTGCAGTTGAGGACGCCGCCGAGGTTGACCGCCAGCACCTTCTGCCACTGCGCCGGCGTCGTGTAGGTGAAGAAGCCGAACTCGTCGGTACCGGCGTTGTTGACGAGGACGTCGAGCGTGCCGATCGCCCCCACTGCGGCGCCCGCCGACTCCAGGTCGGTGACGTCGAGCTCGAGCGCGTGGCCGTTGACCTCGCCCGCGACCCGCTCGGCGCCCGCCGCGTCGACGTCGCCGACCCAGACCTCGGCGCCCTCGGCGGCGAGCCGGGCGGCGATCGCGGCGCCGATTCCGCCGGCGCCGCCGGTGACCAAAGCCTTTCGTCCCTCGAGCCTCATGACACCAGTTTCGCGCTTCGCTCGCTCACGGGGAATCAGACTATGGCGTTCGGTCGCTCCGCGCTCATCATCTCAGCAGAGTGGGCATAGACTGCGCCGCCGTGAGCGAGACCGCGACCGAACCGATCCCGATCGTCGGCGGCACCGGCGCCCTCGGCGCCGGCCTGGCGCTGCGCTGGGCCACTGCCGGCGTGCCGATCGCGATCGGCTCACGCTCGCCGGAGCGTGCCGAGGAGGCCGCGGCGAGGTTGCGCGGCGCCGTCCCCGGCGCCGCGGTGGAGGGCCTGCTGAACGAGGAGGCGGCGCGGCGGGCCGAGATCGTCTTCCTCACCGTCCCCTTCCGCGCCCAGTCGGAGAACCTGAACAACCTGCGCGAGGCGCTGCGGCCCGGCCAGATCCTGGTCGACTGCACGGTGCCGCTCGCCGCGGCCGTCAGCGGCAAGGCGACCCGCTCGCTCGGCGTCTGGCAGGGCTCCGCCGCCCAGCAGGCGCAGGAGATGGTCCCGGACGGCGTCACCGTGATCGCGGCGCTGCACAGCGTCGGCGCGCCGACGCTCGGCGACCCGGACGCGGTGCTCGACGAGGACGTGCTCGTCTGCGGCGACCGCAAGGCCGACAAGGCGCGCGTCGCCAGGCTGATCGAGCTGATCCCCGGACTGCGCGCGGTCAACGCCGGCGCTTTGGAGATGGCGCGGATCGTCGAGCAGCTCACCCCGCTGCTGATCTCGGTCAACACGCGCTACAAGACCCACGCCGGGATCAAGCTGACCGGGCTTCCCGCGGGAGACCACTGGGAGTGAGCGCGGCGCGACCGAGCGTGCATCTCCGGTCCTTCGCACCGTGCGCGATGCGGGAACAGGTGTTGTGAGGGTCGTTCTTTTGGCCGGCGGCACCGGCGGCGCCAAACTCGGCGCCGGCCTACAGGAGGAGATCGGCGCCGACCTGGCGGTTGTCGCCAACACCGCTGACGACGTCGAGCTGGTCGGCGTCCACGTCTCCCCCGATCCCGACCTCGTCACCTACTGGCTGAGCGGCGAAATCGACGCCGAGCGCGGCTGGGGGATCCGCGACGACGGTTTCACCGCCTTCGAGCGGCTGGCCAAGCTCGGCTCGCCCGACTGGTTCTCGCTCTCGGATCGCGACCTCGCCGCCTGCCTCTACCGCCGCACCTTCCTCGACGAGGGCGGGACGCAGACCGACGCGCAGGCGCAGATCGCCCGCGGGCTCGGCGTCGCCGCCCGGGTCCTGCCGATGAGCGAGGGGCGGGTGCGGACGCAGGTGATCACCCCCGCCGGCCGCCGCAGCCTGCAGGAGTACCTGATCGTCGACGGAGGGCAGCCGCAGGTGACCGGGGTGGAGCTGGAGGGAATCGCCGCGGCCCAGCCGACGCCGGAGGTGCTGGCGGCGCTCGCCGGCGCCGAGGCGATCGTGATCGGCCCCTCCAACCCGGTGATCAGCATCGGCCCGATCCTTGCCGTGCCCGGGATGCGCGAGGCGATCGCCGCCTCCGGCGCGCCGGTCGTCGCGGTCAGCCCCTACGTCGCCGGCGAGGTGGTCAAGGGGCCGACCGAGCGCTTCATGGCCGCGGTCGGGCGGCCCTCGAACGCGGCCGGGGTCGCCTCGCTCTACGCCGGCCTGATCGACGCGATGGTCGTCGACGAGGGGGACCCGGACCCGGACCCGGCCGAGATCCCGACGCTCTCCACGGCGACGCTGATGGACGGCGCCGCAGGCCGGGCGCGGCTGGCGCGGATCGTGCTCGACTACGCCTCCGAGCTGATCGCCTCCCGCGGCGGCTGATGGGCTCGACCCGCAGCGCCAGGCGCGTCATCCGTGGGTGCGGGAATTCGCAGTCGATCGTCTCAGATGATCGACTCCGAATTAGCGTGCCCGCGGAGGCGCGACTGACCAAGCCGGGCGGTGCGCGCGGACGCTGCGCGTAGCAGCGCTACGCGCGAGGACGTGCGTGCCGATCCGGCGCCGCGTCAGGCGTGTCATCCGTGGGTGCGGGAATTCGCAGTCGATCGTCTAGCTTGCCCCGACGTGAACGCGACCGCCATCCTCCCCGTGAAGCGCTTCACCGCGGCCAAGCGGCGCCTGGCCGCGGGGATCGAGGACGGGCAGCGGAGGGCGTTGGTGGAGGCGATGCTCGCCGACGTGCTGGAGGCGATCGGCGAAGCGCGCTCGATCGAGCGGACGATCGTGGTCACCGACGAGCCGGCCGCCGCCGCGAGCGCGGCGCGAGGCGGCGCGGAGGTCGTCGCGGACACTGGCAACGAGAGCCACGTCGAGGCGGTGCTTACGGGGATTGCCCGCGCCGAAGAGCTGGGCGCCGAGTGCGTCGTCCTCCTGCCCGGCGACTGCCCGCTGCTCGAGCCGCGCGAGCTGGACCGGCTGCTGACCGGCGTACCGAGCAGCTACGTCGGCATCGTGCCGGACCGGCACGGGACCGGCACCAACGCGCTCGCCCTGACACCCCCGCGGGCGATCCGGCCCTCCTTCGGCGAGGGGAGCTGCGAGCGGCACATCGCGGCGGCGCGCGCCGCGGGCGTTCCCTACGGGGTCGAAGAGATCCCGTCGCTCGCCCTCGACCTCGACACCCCCGCGGACGTCGTCGCCCTGACCCGTGCGCTGGAGGCCGGCGGAAACCGCGCACGGCGAACCGCGAAGGCCTTGGGGCTATGAGGCCGAAGCGAACCGGGCGGCTCGGGATCGCACCTCGGCGAGCACTCGGGACGGCCTTCCCCGCGACGCTCGTCGCGACGAAGCGGCCTCCTCCCCCACCACAGCGATCGAGACGGACGCCGGCGTGACGGGGACCCAAGCCGAGATTTCCGTGCTCCCGATCGCCGGCCTGCCCGAGTTCGTCGAGGGGATGTCGGTCGGCGTTGAGATCTCCGCGCGGGCGGACCTGCGCGACGGCGACGTCGTCGTCGTCTCGCAGAAGGTCGTCTCCAAGGCCGAGGGGCAGGTGCGGCAGCTGTCGAGCGAGATCCCCGGCGCCGAGGCGCGGAAGCTGGCGGCGGTGCTCGGCAAGGAGCCGGCGCTGGTCGAGTTGATCCTCGAAGAGAGCCGCGAGGTGCTGCGCGCCGAGCGCGGCGTGCTGATCGTCGAGACCAATCACGGCTTCGTCTGCGCCAACGCCGGCATCGACAGCTCCAACCTGCCGGAGGAGGGCACGGTGGCGCTGCTGCCAGAGGATCCGGACGCCTCGGCGCGCCGGATCCGGGCCGAGATCGCCGCCGCGAGCGGCGCCCAGGTCGCCGCGATCGTCGCCGACAGCTTCGGCCGCGCCTGGCGGCTCGGCCAGGCCGAGGTGGCGATCGGCTGCGCCGGCATCGCCCCGCTCGACGACTGGCGCGACCGCGCCGACGCCGAGGGCCGCAAGCTGGAGGCGACCCTGATCGCGATAGCCGACGAGGCCGCAGCCGCAGCCGACCTCGTCCGCGACAAGGCAAGCCGGATCCCCGCGGCCATAGTCCGCGGCCTGGCCCACCACGTCACCCAGGACGACGGTCCCGGCGCCGCCGCCCTGCAGCGCCCCCCCAACGAAGACCTCTTCCGCTGACAGACGTGCCGGTGATTCGCCGCCCAATACGGGGGATAACTCCCGGCGCGTCCCCGGTCAGGGGACACGGAGGACTGCGGCGCCGCGGAGGGAACCGGTGCGGATCGAGTCGAGGGCCTCGTTGGCGCCCTCGAGCGGATGGACCTCGACCTCGGTGCGGACCGGGACCTTCGGCGCCAGGGCGAGGAACTCCTCGCCGTCCTCGCGGGTGAGGTTGGCGACCGAGCCGAGCGAGCGCTCTCCCCACAGCTCGTCGTAGGGGAAGGACGGGATGTCGCTCATGTGGATGCCGGCGCTGATGATCCGCGCGCCCTTGGCGCTGGCCCGCAGCGCCGCGGTCATCAGCGCGCCGACCGGAGCGAAGACGATCGCGCCGTCGAGCTCCTCCGGGGGCGCTTCCTCCGAGGAGCCGGCCCACTCCGCCCCGAGGCTGCGAGCGAACGCCTGCCCCTCGGCGTCGCCCTCGCGGGTGAAGACGAAGACGCGCCGCCCCTGGTGCGCCGCGACCTGGCAGAGGATGTGGGCCGAGGCGCCGAAGCCGTAGAAGCCGATTCGCTCGGCGTCGCCGACCAGGCGCAGCGCCCGGTAGCCGATCAGCCCGGCGCAGAGCAGCGGCGCCGCCCCCTCGTCCGACAGGCCTGGTGGGACCGGCAGGCAGAAGCGCTCGTCGGCGACGGTCAGTTCGGCATAGCCGCCGTCGAGGTCGTAGCCGGTGAAGCGGGCGTGGTCGCAGAGGTTCTCGCGGCCGCTGGCGCAGTAGCGGCAGGTGCCGTCGGTCCAGCCGAGCCAGGGGACGCCGACCCGATCGCCGACCGCGTGGCGCTCCGCCCCCTCCCCCGCCCCGGCGACAGTGCCGACGATCTGGTGGCCGAGCACCAGCGGCAGCTTCGGCTCGCTCAGCTCGCCGTCGACGATGTGCAGGTCGGTGCGGCAGACGCCGCAGGCCGCGACCGAGATCAGCAGTTGACCCGGCCCCGGCTCGGGGTCCGGCAGCGCGGCAGCCCGGAGCGGCTCGCGCTGCCGCTCCAAGACCATCGCCCGCATGGGAAAATCATCGCGCTTTCGCCGCTCCTCTGCTCTTTTGCGGCGCCTACCCGGGCAAAGGAACAGCGGAAGGGACCGGGTCGTAGGTCTCGACGATCTCATAGAGCGTCGTGCGCTGGGCCGGCTCGCGGCCGGCGGCGCGCGCCGCCTCGATCAGCTGCTCGGGCTCGAGCCGCACCCCGTGCTGGGAGCCGGCCATGCGCGAGATGTTCTCCTCCATCAACGTGCCGCCGAGGTCGTTGACACCCCAGCGCAGCGCCTCGGTCGCCCCCTCCAGGCCCATCTTCACCCAGCTCGCCTGCAGGTTGGGGATCGTGCGACCGAGCGCCAAGCGGAAGGCGGCGGTGTGCTTGAGGTTCTCGCGCATCGAAATCTCCTCGATCCCGTGGGTGCGGCCGAGCATCGTGTTGAAGGGGATGAAGCTGAGCGGGACGAACTCGGTGATGCCGCCGGTCCGCTCCTGCAGGGCGCGGACGACGCCCATGTGGCGGGCCAGCTCGCGCGGCTCCTCGATGTGGCCGAACATCACCGTCGAGGTCGAGCGCAGGCCGGCGGCGTGCGCCGCCTCGACGATCTCCACCCAGCGATCGACCGGCAGCTTGTTCGGAGAGATCCGCTGGCGGACGCCGTCGTCGAGCACCTCGGCCGCGGTGCCGGGGGTCGAGCCCAGCCCGCACTCGAGCAGGTACTCGAAGACCTCCCGCGGCTCCTTGCCCGAGCGCTCGCACATGTAATGGACCTCCATCGGCGAGTAGGCGTGCAGGTGCAGCTGCGGCGCCACCTGCTTCGCCAGCCGCAGCCACCTGCCGTACTCCTCCAGGGTCAGGTCGGGATGGATGCCGCCCTGCATGCAGAGCTCGGTCGCGCCGAACTCGACGGCCTCGCCGATCCGCGCCGCGAAGTCCCCCTCGGAGACCTCGTAGGCGTCGGGCGAGCGCCGGCCCTGGCCGAATCCGCAGAAGGCGCAGCCGACCACGCAGACGTTGGTGAAGTTGACGTTGCGGTTGACGACGAAGGTCGCCCGCTCGCCGGCCAGCTCGGCCCGCAACTCGTCGGCCGCGACCCGCATCTCCTCGATGACCTCGGGCCTGGCCTCGGCGAACAGCGCCGTCAGCTCATCCTCGCTCAACTCCGCACCCTCGCGCCCCCTGGCGATCGCCCGCTCCGCCACCCCGGCCGCGATCCGCTCCTCGCTCCGGCGCCCGGACCCCCTGCGAGGAATGAAGCTCCAGTACTTCAGCTTGACAACGTCGAGCACCCCCTGCTCCATCCACTCGGGGTCCATGTACTGCGGATAGACGCAGAGGCGCTCGCTCAGCGCGAACCCCCGGGGCGCCAGCTCCTTGCGCACCTGATGCGGGCTCGGAAACGGCTCCTCCGGCGAAATATGGTCGCCATTGGCCGACAGCCCCCCCAAATCGGTTGCCCCGGCCTCCACCAGCTCCGGCCAGAACTCGGACAGATTCGGCGGCACCTGCACCCCGACGTCCGGCATCAGCCCCCGGCACTGTCCGATCAACCGCTTGATGTCCTCCACCGAAACGGGACTGGCCCAGCTCGGCATTCCCAAGTCAGCCGAGTCGCCCCCCGACCCAGACGGGGGTGTCGGGGCACCCTCCGAACGTATTGCGCGGGAGGAGCCGGAACCTTGCGGCGCCAGCCCCCCGACTCCCGATCGACGAGTTGCGAGTGAGGAGGGGACCCCGGCGCTCCCGTCCCAGCGAGCGCGGGACGCCTGATCCGCAATCTCAGCCACCTCGGCCCCGTAGTACCGCGGATGCGGCACGAAGTTCTGCAGGATCACCTCCTGGATGTGGCCGTAGCGCTCCTGCAGCTCAGCGATCGCTTCGAGCGATTCGAGCTGCTCCTCTTCGGTCTCGCCGATGCCGACGAGGATGCCGGTGGTAAACGGGATCTTGAGCCGGCCCGCAGCCTCGATCGTGGCGAGGCGCTTGGCGGGGTGCTTGGTCGGCGAGCCGGCGTGAACGGTGTCCATCAGGCGCTCCGAGATCGACTCCAGCATCAAGCCCTGAGAGGCCGTGACCTCTCGCAACCTGCTCAGATCCCCGGAATCGAGCACACCGATGTTCGTGTGCGGAAGGATGCCGCGCTCCAGCGCGCGTTCGCAGGCCCAGACGACGTAGGAGGTGAAGTCCTCGTGGCCCCATCCGACCAGCCGCGCCGCAACCTCGGGGTTGACCTCCGGCCGCTCGCCGGTCAGCACCAGCAGCTCCTTCGCGTTGCGCCGCTCCGCCTGGTCGAGCTGGCGCTCGACCTCCTCCGGCGTGTGGACGTGCGCCTGGTGGGTCGCGAACGCGCAGTACTTGCAGTAGCACTGGCAGGTGCGCGAGAGGGAGAGCGTGTAGTTGCGCGAGAAGGTGACGCGACGCACGCCGCGGAAGCTACCGCACGCGCCGGGACGGGCCCGGCGCGTGCGTGCGCCGCCTGAGATTCGGGCTGAGACCTACGCGGCCGGCGAGCCGCTCGCCGGCTTGGCGGGCGCCGGCTTCGCGGGCGCCCCTTTGCCGGGTTTCGGCAGGCCACCCTCGATCACGAACTTGAAGACCACCACGGCGACCACGGCGCCGACGATCGGGCCGACGACGTACGGCCAGACGCCGCCCCAGGAATTGCTGACCAGGGCGGGACCGAACCAGCGCGCCGGATTGAAGGAGCCGCCGGAGAGCGGACCGCCGACCATCACCAGGAAGGCGAGGGTCGTGCCGTAGGCGAACGGCGCCCAGTCGCGCGGGCCCTTGTCCGAGTAGAGGGCGACCAGCACGACGAGCACCAGGAGGAAGGCGCCGATCGCCTCGATGATCGAGCCCTGGAAGTTGCCGCCGAGAAGGGCGCTCGTTTCCGCCGCCCCGTAGTGGGTCGCGCGCCCCTCGTCGACGAGCAGCGCCTTGGTCAGCAGCGCGCCCAGAACGCCGCCCGAGAGCTGGGCGAGCATGTAGATCAGCGCGTCGACGGCGGATATCCGCTTGATCAGCGCGGCACCCAGCGTCACAGCCGGGTTGAAGTGGCCGCCGGAGACCGCGCCGAACATCACCACGAGCCCGAAGAGGGCGAAGCCCTGGGCGAGGCCGACGACGGCATAGTCGGAGCCGAACTGCGCCTGATTGCCAGTCGCAACGAACAGCACGACGACGCTGGTGATGAAGAACACCAGGAAGAAACTGCCGATCAACTCGGCGAGATATGCCGCAAGTCCTCTTTCCTGCACTGGATACGCCTCCTCTTTCCCGTAATCCCAAGTCGGTTTCGGGGCGAGAGTGTATCCGGAATGGCCCTATGAATAGGTTTCCCTGTTGAATGAGACGGGTTGCCGCGCTGCTGGCGGCCGCTCTCCTGCTCGCCGGCGCGGCCGGCTGCGGCGGGGGCGGCGCTGAACCGGGCGCGCCGGACGGCGCGACGCTGGTGCTCGATTTCACGCCCAACGCCGTCCATTCCGGGATCTACGCGGCGCTGCGCGAGGGCTTCTACCGCGATGCCGGGATCGATCTGACGATCCGCCAGCCGGGCGAATCGACCGACGCGCCGAAGCTGCTCGCGGCGGGCCGCGCCGACTTCGCGATCCTCGACATCCACGACCTCGGAATCGCCCGCGAGCGCGGGCTCGAGCCGGTCGGGCTGATGCCGATCGTGCAGCGCCCACTGGCGGCGGCGATCGCCGCCGGCGACAGCCCGGTGCGGCGCCCGCGCGAGCTCGAGGGCCACACGGTCGGCGTCACCGGCCTGCCCTCCGACGAAGCGGTGGTCGACTCCGAGGTCGCGGCCGACGGCGGCGACCCGGCGCTGGTCCACCGCGTGACGATCGGCTTCGACGCCGTCTCCTCGCTGGCCGCGGGCAAGGTCGACGCGGCGACCGGCTTCTGGAACGCCGAGGGGGTGGCGCTGCGCCGCCGCGGCGTCCCGATCCGGGTCTTCAAAGTCGACGAATACGGCGCCCCGCCCTACCCCGAGCTGGTGCTGGCCGCGTCGCAAAAGACGATCGGCCGGGACCCGAAGCTGGTCGACTCGATCGTCGCCGCGACGACCCGCGGATACCGCTTCACGGTCGACCACCCGTCCAGAGCCCTCGACGACCTGCTCGCCGAGGTCCCCGAACTCGACCGCGGTGACCAGGCGGCGCAGCTGCGGGCGCTGCTGCCCGACCTGCGCCCGAGGCCGTTCGACCCGGCGGTGCTGCACGCCTGGGCCGCCTGGGACCTGAAGCACGGCTTGCTGCAGCGGCCGCTGGACATCGACAAAGCATTTCGCTTGGGCCCGTGAGCCCGTAGCCGGCCGGCGCGCCAAGGGGCACGCGAGCCGTCGCTGGGCGTCGGCGAAGCCTTCCGGCCGAACTCGAAGCCGGGTGGCGCGCCAGGGGGTGCCCCAGCCGTCGCTGGGTTTTTCGCCGGGCGCGCCACGGCTCTCGCCGAGGGAACTGTGCCAAAAACAGGACGCCGCGCCGGCTGGGGCACCCCCTGCCCCGCCTTCCAGATACAAGGCGGCCGATTCGCGCACCGGTTCCCCGGTACGCTGCCGCTCGATGAGCTTGGCTGGTGATTTCAGGCAGGTGCTCGATTCGTTGCCGCCGGACTGGACGGATCTGGAGCTCGATCTGCGGATCGCGGATGAAGCTCAGTACGTCGACACGGCCGTGGCGCTGAGCCAGGTCAACGCGCAGCCCTACTCGCAGGCGGACTGGGACTGGCGCTTGCTGGTCGCTCAAAGCTTCGGGCACGCAGCTGCCGCTGACACGGTGCTCAGTGTGCTCGAGAAGCTGGACGGGGAAGGCGTCGCCGGCGAGATGCAGGTTCGCGAGGTGCGCGAGGGCCGGGCCGAGGTCGTGCAGATGTGGGGCCGGCCGGAGAGCGTGCGCGAAGAGCTCCGCCGGCGCCGCTCGCTGTAGGTGTCAGCCCCGGCGCCAACTGCCCTCGGGGCGCAGCCCTCGCCCGGCGCGGCCGCCTGATGTCCCGCATCGTGGCGGTGACGCCGGACCTGCTCCTGGGAAGCAGAGTCGAAGCGATGCTGGACGCCGCGGGCCATGAGGTGGCGCTTGTGTCGGCCTTGGCCGACACTCCGCTGGATGAAGCAGAGCTTCTCGTCGCCGACCTCGACGCCGAGGATCCGGCAGCTCTCGCAAGCCTCGACCTCCCCGTCCTCGGCTACTACTCCCACGTCAACGCCGAGACCAAGCAAGCCGCCGAAGCGGCCGGCATCGACCTCGCCGTCCCCCGCTCCAGAATGGCCCGCGAACTCCCCCAGCTAGTAGAGAAATTGCTGGCCTGAGCCCGAAGCCGTCCCTGGAAGGCGGTGGCAGGGGGTGCCCCAGCCGGCGCGGCGTCCCGTTTTTCGCACAGCCCACTCGGCGAGAGACGGGACGCGCCAGGCGAAAAACCCAGCGACGGCTGGGGCACCCCCTGGCGCCGCCACCCCGCCCGCGCTAAAGAAACAGGTCAGCGATCAAGAAGACGTTGAGGCCGATGATCAGCGCCGCCAGCGTCGCCGCCAGCGCGGTCAGCCAGCCGGGGTTGACCAGCGACCGCATGATCTCCGGCCGCCGCGCGATCAGCACCAGCGGCACCAGCGCGAAGGGGATGCCGAACGAGAGAACGACCTGGCTGAAGACGAGGGCGTCGGTCGGGTTGACGCCGAGCGCGAGGATGACCAGCGCCGGCGCCAGGGTCAGGGCGCGGCGCAGGAAGAGCGGGATCTGACGGCGGATGAAGCCCTGCATCACCACCTGGCCGGCCATCGTGCCAACCGAGGAGGAGGCGAAGCCGGAGGCGAGCAGGGCGATGCCGAAGACGGTCGCGGCGCGGTTCGAGACCAGCGTCTTCAGGCCTTCGAAGGCGCCTTCGATCGTGTCGATCCCGGTCAGCCCGCTGCCGTGGAAGAGCGCGGCGGCGACCATCATCATCGAGAGGTTGACGAGGCCGGCGAGCGAGAGCGCGATCACCACGTCGACCTTCTCGAAGCCGAGGATCCGCTTCTTCTCCTCCTCGTCGCGGCCGACGATCCGGCTCTGGGTCAGCGCCGAGTGCAGGTAGACGACGTGCGGCATCACCGTCGCGCCGATGATCCCGGTCGCCAGCAGGATGCTTTCGGTGCCGCCGAAGCCCGGCACGAACAGGTGCTTGGCGACTTCGCCGGCCGCCGGCCTGGCGTCGAACAGCTCGAACACGAAGGAGGCGACGACGACGCCGACGAGGGCGCTGATCCCGGCCTCGAGCCGGCGGAACCCCATCCGCTGCAGGGCGAGGATCGCGAAGGCGCCGGCGCCGGAGATCACCCCGGCGGCGAACAGCGGGATTCCGAACAGCAGGTTGAGTCCGAGCGCGGCGCCGACCACCTCGGCGACGTCGGTCGCCATCGCCACCACCTCGGCCTGCAGCCAGAGCCCGAGCGCGGTGCGGCGCGAGTAGGTCTCGCGGCAGAGCTCGGCGAGGTTCTTGCCGGTGGCGATCCCCAGCTTCGCCGACTGCGCCTGGACCAGCATCGCGACCAGGTTGGCGGCCAGCACGACCCAGAGCAGCAGGTAGCCGAACTTGGCGCCGCCGGCGACGTTGGTGGCGAAGTTGCCGGGGTCGATGTAGGCGACGGCGGCGATGAAGGCGGGGCCGAGGAACGGCCAGATCCGGCCGAGCCCGGTCGCGCGCCCCTCCAGTGAGCGCCGCGCGGCGACGGCGACAGCCGCCTCGCCCGGCAGCACGTCCTCGACGGTCGCCGCCTTCGTGACCGGCGACGGGTGCTTCACCGGGCGCTTCCCTCCTCCAGCGGCAGCTGCAGGTCCGGCCCGGGGATCGGCGTCCCGTGCGGATCGTGGCTCGGGTCGCCGAGCTTGGCGGCGATCAGCTGCTCCAGATCCTCGGAGATGTGGTGCTCCAGCACCTCGGCCTCGGCGTGGACCATGTCGTCGGGCATCCCCAGCGCCTCGGAGAGGTAGGCCTCGAGCAGGCGGTGATGGCGGATCACCTCGAGCGCGACCCGCTCCCCGGCCGGGGTCAGGGTGGCGCCTCGGTAGGGCAGGTACTCGACCAGGCCGAGCTCGCCGAGCCGCTTCAGCATCGAGGTCGCGGTCGCCGGCTTCACCCCGAGCCGGTCGGCAACCTCGCCGTTGAGCACCGGCCCCTTACGGTCGCGCGAAAGGGCGTAGATCGCCTTCGCGTAGTCCTCGATCGCCTCCGTCGGTTTAGACACGTCTAAATGATTTTGGCACATCTAAATTCGCCGCTTCGCACTTTGACCGTGCCATAGCCCGGCAAAAGTACGAAACGGCGCCAGACGACCCGCCTAGACTTGAAGGCGTGGCCGAGACGACGATCGTCGAGCTGGATGCGCAGTACCGGCAGCTGCGCGAGGAGTGCGGCCTGCTCGACCGCTCCGAGCGGGGCAAGCTGACGGTCGGCGGCCCCGACGCGGCCGAGTACCTGCAGGGCCAGCTGACCAACGACGTCGAGGGGCTGGCCCCGGGCGAGGGCTGCTACGCGGCGCTGCTCGACCGCAAGGGCCACATGCAGGGCGACATGCGCGTCCTCCACGCTTCCACTGTTCCTTTGCCGCATATGGAGACGCAAAGGAACAGCGGAGCGGGGTTTTGGCTCGACACCGAGACTGCGGCGCTCGACGCGGTCCTGCGCCACCTGACGATGTACTCGATCGGCCGCGAGGTGGAGATCGCCGACGCCGGCGACGAGCGGGCGATCCTCTCGCTGATCGGTCCGCGCAGCGCCGAGATCGCCGCGACCCCGCCGCTGCCCGAGTACGCGAACGAGGCGGCGAGCGTTGCCGGGGTCGACTGTCTCGCGGTCGGGACGGCGGACGGCATCGACCTGATCGCCGCAGCCGGCGATGCCGGGCGCCTGCGCGAGGCGCTGGTCGAGGCGGGGGCCGGCGCGGTCGGCCCCGAGGCGGCCGAGGTGCTGCGGATCGAGGCCGGCAGACCGCGCTTCGGCGCCGAGATGAGCACCGAGACGATGCCGGCCGAGGCGGGGATCGTCGACGACGCCGTGAACTTCGAGAAGGGCTGCTACATCGGCCAGGAGCCGGTCGCCCGGCTCCATTACAAGGGCCGCCCCAACCGCCACCTGCGCGGGCTCGAGTTGAGCGCGCCGGCCGCCCCCGGCGCGCCGCTGCTGCTGGGCGAGAAGGAGGTCGGGCGGGTCGGCAGCGCCTGCGTCTCCCCCGCTCGCGGCCCGATCGCGCTGGCGATCGTCCGCCGCGAGGCGGAGCCCGGCGCCGAGCTGGCCGTAGGCGAAGACGGGGTCACGGCCCGCGTGATCGACCTGCCGTTCGGCTAGATTCCGCTGTCGATGGGGAGCGGACGTCCAAATCCACGCGCCGGTGGGGCGCGTTGGTCGTCTATAGGACGACCAAAGCGCCCCGTGCCGACGCTGGTTGCCGGCGCCGTGGCCCTGCTGGCACTTGCGGTCGCCGGCTGCGGCGCCGAAGAACGGACCTCCGAAGCCCGTCCGCAACCGCCGACGCGGGTCAGCGTCACGGTCAGCGGCAAGCGGGTGACGGTGCGGCCGGGCCGGATCGCGATCGGCCCCGAACCGACCCAGCAGATCCCGCAGAACCAACACGCCGGACAGCCGCGGGTCGACTCCAGGGCGCCGCTCGACGTCACTTTCGTCGCCGCCAACCTGACTCCGGTCGAATCGCACCTGGTGCTGCGCGGCCGCGGCAAGAAGGCGACCTCGCCGCTGCTGGTCGCCAACGGCAACGTGACCATGCAGACCAGCCTGCCGACCGGCGTCTATCGCATAACCGCCGCCGACGTCCCCACCGCCAAGCCCGGCCGTTTGGTCGTCGGCCCGTACCGCTCGTCGTCCGAGAACGACGTCCTGCTGCCGTGACCAGACTGCGGTGCCGGTTGGAAAGCGCATCTACCTGTCTGTAAGCTAGAATGCCTCTACGGAGGGTTGGAGCAGACAGGCGTGCTGCGCACGGTTGACAACCGTTGCGTCCTGCTTGACCAGCAGGATCCGGTTCGAGTCCGGTGCCCTCCGCAGATATTCGGTCCGGTGCGAGTCGAGTGCTGGTGCGGTCCGCCGTGTTAATCTCGCGGTGGTTGTCAGCCGTATGCGGGGTGGTTCCCGCTTTTGCAGCACCGACCCGCTCCGGCGGGTCGTCTGCTTTTCGGACCGCGATTTCCGCTGACGTCGCCCCGGCATTGGCGTCTGACCGATGCGTCATCGTCGGGTCGGATGACCATCGCACTGGCAATCGCCGTGATCCTGCTTGCCGCGGGGTTTACCTACATGCTGCTTGCACAGAGGGGCAAGCCCTCCCTGCCCGATCGCGAGGCGGAGTCGCGCCGCCTGGAAGAGCTGGTCGCCCAGGCGACGGAGCGCCTGGGCGCCAAGGCGGGCGACGAGCTGCGCAAGGCCTCCGACCACCTCCTGCGCCAGAACAAGCAGCAACGGGAAACCGAGCAGGAGGCCGTGGCGGAGAGCTTCACGCGGCGCAGGCAGGAGTTCGAGGCGCTGACGAAGCCGATCGACGAGAACCTGAAGAGAATCGAGAAAGAGGTGTCGACCCTGCGCGGGGATCGCAAGACGGCCGACAGCGAGATGAAGACCCTCGTCGCCGAGATGAAGGCCGGGCTCGGCGACCTCAACACCCAGACCGGCACCCTGGTCAAGGCGCTGCGCCAGCCGAAGACCCGCGGCGAATGGGGCGAGGTGCAGCTGAAGCGCTGTGTCGAGATCGCCGGGATGACCGAGCACGTCGACTTCGTCGTCCAGCACACGCTGCACGGCGAAGAGGGCCTACTGCGGCCCGACGCGGTCGTGATGCTGCCCGGCGAGCGCCGTGTGGTGGTCGATTCGAAGGTTCCGCTCGACGCATACCTCGAGGTGCTCGAAGCCGAGGACGAAGCGGGGCGCAAGGGCGAGCTCGTCCGCCACGCGCGCCAGGTCCGCGACCACATCACCAAGCTCGCCTCGAAGCGATACCAGGACCAGTTCGAGAGCGGCGAAACGCCCGACTTCGTCGTCTGCTTCATGCCCTCGGAGGCGGCGCTGCACGCCGCTTTCGAGGCTGAGCCGTCGCTCTACGACCACGCGCTCGAGCAGAAGATCCTGATCGCGACGCCGACCACCCTGGTCGGCCTGCTGCGGACGATCGAGCTCGGCTGGCGCCAGGAGCGGCTCGCCGCCGAGGCGCAGCAGATCGCCTCGGCGGGGCGCGAACTGCACGGCCGGGTCAGGGTCTTCGTCAAGCACCTCTCGAAGGCCGGCCGCCAGCTCGAGTCGGCGACCGGCGCCTACAACGAGGCGATCGGCTCGATGGAGAGCCGGGTGCTGCCGCAGGTGCGCCGGTTCGAGGAGCTCGGCGCCGCATCCGGCGACCCGATCGAGGCGCCGAAGCCGGTCGACAAGTCCGTGCGGCACATCGTCGCCGACGAGCTGCGCGGCCTCGAGGAGACGGGCGAGCGCGAGGAGCCTGCGGTCGAGTTGCCGGCCCCGACCGAGGCCGACGCCGCCTGAGGCGCGGCGCCCGGCTGGTCTCATCTAGGATTGCGCCCGCCCGCCTCTGAGCCGTAGCGCAGCGAGCGTCACGATCTGACTCTCCGCGAGCGGAGCGGAGGCGAAGCCCATAAATCTCGACCCCCACGGAGGAGCCGGTTTGGCCGTCGACAGCAGCGCAGTCTCGAACTTGGACGTGGAGCCCGGAACGCTGCCGGAGACGATGGCCGCGTGGGTGATCCGCCAGGACCGCGAGGGAGAGCCGACCGACGCCTTCCAGCTCGAGCAGATCGACGTCCCCGAGCCCGGCGCCTTCGAGGTGATCGTGCGGGTGATGGCCGCCGGCGTCAACTTCAACAACGTCTGGGCCGCGCTCGGCAAGCCGGTTTCGGTCTTCGGCTACGGCGACCACCCCGAGTACGGCCACCACATCGGCGGCTCCGACGCCTCGGGGATCGTCTGGAAGGTCGGCGAGGGGGTCACCCGCTGGAAGCCAGGCGACGAGGTCGTCGTCCACTGCAACCAGGCCTCCTATGAGGACGTCGAGGTGCACGGGCTCGACCCGCTGGCGGCGCCGAGCCAGAAGATCTGGGGCTACGAGACGACCTGGGGCTCGTTCGCCCAGTTCACCAAGGTGCAGGCGCAGCAGCTGCTCCCCCGCCCCCAGAACCTCTCCTGGGCCGAGTCCTCGGCCTACGGCCTCACCTACTTCACCGCCTACCGGATGCTGATCGACCAGTGCAAGCTGCAGCCCGGCCACAACGTCCTCATCTGGGGAGCGGCCGGCGGACTCGGCGTCTTCGCCACCCAGCTCTGCAAGGCGGCCGGCGCCAACGCCGTCGGCGTCGTCTCCTCCGACGAGAAGGGGGAGCTGGTGAAGCAGCTCGGCGCCGTCGACTACATCAACCGGCGCGAGTTCGGCGAGATGATGCGGACGCCGGAGAACCTCGCCGACAAGGCCGCCGACAAGGAGCGCTTCAAGGCCTCGCGCGGCTTCGCCAAGCAGGTCAAGGAGATCCTCGGCGACGCCCCCGACATCGTCTTCGAGCACGTCGGCCAGGCGACCTTCCCGACCTCGGTCTTCGTCGTCAAGCCGTTCGGCAAGGTCGTCATCTGCGGCGCCACCTCGGGCTTCCAGCTCGACTTCGACGTCCGCTACCTGTGGATGCGGCAAAAGCAGATCATCGGCTCGCACTTCGCCAACGCCTACGAGTGCATGCGGGCGAACCAGCTGATGGCCGAGGGCAAGGTCCGCCCGGTCATCTGGCGGACGATGGGCTTCGACGGGGTCGCCGAGGCGCACCAGCTTCTACATGAAAACAAGCACCTCGGCAAGATCGCGATCCTGGTCGGGGCCGAGTCCGAGGCCGAGGGCAAGAACGTCGAGGGCCCGGGCGCGATCCGGGCGGAGGTGGGAGCGTAGACATGACTGAGGTTTGCACGCTGGACTGGCACATCGCACCCTTCCGGGCCGATCGCTGGCTCGACCTGTGGGAACCGGCGGTGGCGCGGATGGCCGCCTTCGGCGCCAGGGACTGGTCGCTGACCCGCGCGATCGACGACCCGCTGTCCTTCCGCCAGTCGGCCGCCTGGGAGAGCCGCTCGGACTTCGAGCGCTACTGGTACTCGGACGAGATCGAGAAGGCCCGCGCCGCGGTCATCGACCTCTACGACCTGCCGCTGCTGCCCGCCTGGCACACGGTGGTCGCCGCCGAATAGCCGGCACGTCACCGGATCATCCTCGCTCGAGCGGCGCCATCGTCAGGCCCGCCCCTTGCAGCAGCTCCCAGTAGTGCTCGGCCGTCTCGCGCGGGCCCGACCAGACGATCGCCTGGCCGCTGTTGTGGATCCGTTCCGCGATCTGCATCCCCCGGTCGTAGTTGGTCGCCGGGATCACCTGCGAGAGGGTCAGGGCGACGTGCTCGAAGGTGTTGTGGTTGTCGTTGCAGACGATCACCCGCCACTCGCCGCCGAGCCCGGATCCGGGTCCCGCCTCGCGCGGTTTCTCAATCGTCGTCGACACCGTCGGCATTATGAGCGATGGAGCCCCCTACCGGGGACGGATGTGGCCAGGTGGGCCAAGGACGCGGGAAGCGTGGCGTGCTTTGCGCGCGAGCGACCGAGAACGCCGATCTGCGCCGGTCACATCCGGCCCCCCTAGTAGGGGCTGGGCGCGCGGACGACGACGTTGTCGAAGCTGGCGACGGCGCCCTTGGCGTTGCCGACCGCCCCGACCGAGAATCCCGACGCCCGTCCCCTCAGTTCGCCGGCCGCCGGGTCGGTGACTTCCGCGACCAGCGTCTTGCCGACCCAGGCCTGGATCGTGCAGCTGCCCTTTTCCGGGCCGCTGGTCAGGTTGAAGGCGCGCAGCCGCAGCTGGTTCGCTTTGTCGGCCCCCTTGATCGCTTCGACGTTGTGTTCGACCTGCATGTATTCGACGCTGCCGTCTTCGTGCAGCTTCAGCAGCTGCGCCTTGCGCTGCAGCGGGAAGACCGCCAGCTCGTAGCGGCTTTCGCCGCCGGCCCGCAGGTCGAGGGCGAGAAAGGCCTTGTGCTGGACCGGCTTCGGCGTGTTGCCGAGCAGGCGGGCGACCGAGGCGATCTCGAGGTCGCGGCCGACCACCGGGGTGCGGTAGCCGCACTCCTTCGTCGCCTTGCCGACGAAGACCTGGAAGGCGGTCTTCGAGCCGCCGCGACCGCAGCGTTCGCCGAACAGCTTCGCCATCTGCTTGCGCTGGGCTTCGGTTTCCATCGTGTTGCGGTAGAGGCCGATCGGCGAGGCGGCCGCGGCGCTCCCCGCCAGGGCCAGCAGCGCCGTCAGCGCAGCGATGGTCGTTGCCGTCAGTCGCAGGTTCATCGGTCCAACCCTAAACACAGGCTCGGGGAAAAGATGCGCACCGTGACCGATGAACGCCGTCTTTCCCCGTCCCGGGAATAAGATTGGCGGCGATGGCCGATCACCGCCTGCCCGAGCGCGACCGCCCCTGGGTGATGCGCACCTACGCGGGCCATTCCGATGCCCGCCGCTCGAACGAGCTCTACCGCCGCAACCTGGAAAAGGGGCAGACCGGGCTCTCGGTCGCCTTCGACCTGCCGACCCAGACCGGCTACGACCCCGACCACGTCCTCGCCCGCGGCGAGGTCGGCAAGGTCGGCGTCTCGATCGCCCACAAGGGCGACATGCACCAGCTCTTCGACGGGATCCCGCTGGACGAGATGAACACCTCGATGACGATCAACGCCACCGCCGCCTGGCTGCTCGGCCTCTACATCGCCGTCGCCGAGGAGAACGGCGTCGCCCGCGACAAGCTCAAGGGGACGACCCAGAACGACATCATCAAGGAGTACCTCTCGCGCGGCACCTACGCCTTCCCGCCCGAGCCCTCGATGCGGCTGATCGCCGACATGGTCGCCTTCACGGTCAACGAGGTGCCGAGCTGGAACCCGACCAACATCTGCAGCTACCACCTGCAGGAGGCCGGGGCGACGCCGGTGCAGGAGATCGCCTACGCGCTCTGCACCGGGATCGCCGTGCTCGACGAGGTGAAGGCCCGCGGCCAGGTCGCCGACGCCGACTTCCCGAAGGTCTTCGGCCGCATCTCCTTCTTCGTCAACGCCGGCATCCGCCTGGTCGAGGAGATCGCCAAGCTGCGGGCGATGGGCCGGCTCTGGAACGAGATCGGCCGCGAGCGCTACGGGGTGACGGACGAGAAGATGCTGCGCTTCCGCTACGGCGTCCAGGTCAATTCGCTCGGCCTGACCGAGGCGCAGCCGGAGAACAACATCCAGCGGATCGTGCTGGAGGCGCTGGCGGTGACGCTGAGCCGCGACGCCCGCGCCCGGGCGATCCAGCTGCCGGCCTGGAACGAGGCGATGGGGCTGCCGCGACCCTGGGACCAGCAGTGGAGCCTGCGGATCCAGCAGGTGCTGGCGAACGAGACCGACCTGCTCGAGTACCCCGACCTGTTCGAGGGCTCGGTGGTGATGGACGGCCTGGTCGAGGAGCTGACCGAGGGGCGCGCGGGCCGAGATGGCGATGGTCGAGGAGCACGGCGGCGCGGTCAGCGCCGTCCCCTACATGAAGGCCCGCCTGGTCGAGTCCCACCGCGAGCGGGTGGCGCGGATCGAGAGCGGCGAGCTGAAGGTGGTCGGCCAGAACAGCTTCACCGAGACCGAGGACTCGCCGCTGACGGCGGGCGCCGACGGCGGCATCCTCACCCCCGACCCCGAGGTCGAGCGCGAGCGGGTCGAGGCGCTCGAGGCCTGGAGGGCCGAGCGCGACGAGGGCGCCGTGCGGGCGGCGCTGGAGGAGCTCGGCCGGGTCGCCGCCGACGAGGACGCGAACGTGATGCCGGCGACGATCGCCGCGGCGAAGGCCGGCGCGACGACGGGAGAGTGGGCCGGGGTTCTGCGCGAGGCGTTCGGCGCCTACCGCGGCCCCACCGGGGTCAGCGGCGCCGCGCCGCCCGGGGACCGCGACGAGCTGGCGGCGATCCGCAAGCGGGTCGACGAGGCGTCCGAGCGGCTCGGTCACCGGATCAAGATCCTGGTCGGCAAGCCCGGCCTCGACGGCCATTCCAACGGCTCCGAGCAGATCGCCCTGCGCGCCCGCGACGCCGGCATGGAGGTGATCTACCAGGGGATCCGCCTGACCCCGGAGGAGATCGCCGAGTCCGCCCTGCAGGAGGACGTCGACGTGGTCGGCCTCTCGATCCTCTCCGGCTCCCACCTGGAGCTGGTGCCGGAGGTGGTGCGGCGGCTGCGCGAGGAGGGCGTCCAGGTGCCCGTCGTGGTCGGCGGGATCATCCCCGTCGCCGACGCCAAGCGCCTGCGCGAGGCCGGCGTCGACGGCGTCTACACGCCGAAGGACTTCGACATCAACAAGATCATCGGCGAGATCGTCGTCCTGGTCGAGCAGCGGGCGGCAGCCGGCGCGGCCGCCTGAGCAGCGCCTGCTGCGACAATGCCCGCATGAGTGAGATGAACGGCGACCGTTCGGCCTGGCTGCGCTGCTATCGCTGCTGGTCGCAGAACCTCGAGATCCAGCTCCACTACGACGCGATCCGCCGGGTGGATCCCGACACCGGCATCCTCGCCGAAGGGGTCGACGAGGTGCAGGAAGCGCTGGTCCAGTGCCTCGACTGCATGCACGACCAGCCGCACCTGACCTTCCAGGACGACCGCGTGGTGCCGATCGAGGACCGCTGGGAACGGATGGTCGCCGGCACCCCCTGGGTCGCCTCCTGCACGGTCACCGTCGACCAGGACCGGGTCGAGAGCTGCGCCGGGCCGGAAGCGGCCGAGCTGCTCGCCTACGGCGCCTTCGGCGAGGCCGGGGTGCGCGAGTTCTTCGCCCACGTGCGCTTCCACAAGCACGACGAGGAGCGGATCGTCGTCCACATGCTGGTCGAGTTCTACGCCCGCTCGGCCGAGGAGGCGACCGAGGTTCTGGAAGGGGCCGCGCAGGGCCCGCTCGAGATCACCTCGCTGGCCGAGGAGTCGCGCCCGCCGGCGCACGCCTCCGACGAAGCGCACTGA
>CAVXSI010000010.1:0-71997 GCA_963764365.1 uncultured Solirubrobacterales bacterium | reverse complement strand
CTTGCCGACGACTCGGAGGTTGACCTTGAATCCCTTCTTGGCGAGCGCCGCGGGGACGATCGCGAGGGAGATAGCGATGACCAGCGCGCACGCGGCCGCCAGCCGATTCAGGGTACTTCCTGGCATATGAGCCACCCTTTCCTCGAGGGTTGTCTTGGCTGGCCGGGGACAGGTCTCCTGGCTTCCGGGGCTTGGCTGGCCGCACCTTCCCGGGGACTCGGTCGTCCCCAGTGGCTGGCGCGCTGGCGCCTGCGGCCTGCTTGACCCGGTCACAGTGGCGGGACCACGCCGGACTTGCACCGGACTTCCCTTGACCACCGACCGTATGTGCGGGCGAGTCTATCCCGCCGGGGCGGCGGTCGCGCGGCATTTGCTCAGGTAAGGTTCCGGCATTGACGGTCCCGGGATGGACGGGACCTCGTCCACGGGGAGGGAGCGATGGGCTGGGAGAAGCGCCGGCACTGGCCGGCGATGGCGGTCGCGACCGTCGCGCTGTTCGCGGCGCTCGGCGGCAGCGTCTACGCGGCGTCGCGGATCAACGGGCACGCGGTGAAGGTGAAGTCGCTGCCCGGGAACCGGCTGGTGCCGCGCTCGCTGCCGGCCAACCGGCTGCGGCCGGGGACGATCCCCGGCAGCCGCCTGGCGCCGGGCTCGATCACCGGCCGCCAGGTCGACGCCGCCACCCTGGGCGAGGTGCCGGAAGCGACCCGCGCCCGCGCCGCCGACACCGCCCGCCGCGCCTCCACGGCGCTGGCCGCGGACAGCGCTGACGAAGCGCAGCGGCTCAACGGCCGCAGCGCCGGCTGCGCCGACGGCAGCCGCGAATTCGCCGGCGCCTGCTGGGAGACCGAATTCTCGGCCACGGCGATGACCGCCCCCGAGGCCGCGGCGGCCTGCGCGCGCCGCGGCGGCGAGCTCCCGGCGCCGCTCTCCCTGATCGCCTTCGGCGCTTCCGGCGTCCCGATCGCGGCCGAAGGCGAGTGGACGAGTGCCATCGCAGATTTCTCGAGCTCCAACGCCTACAGCGTCGTCGACCGCATTCCCTGGCAGGCGAACTCAGCTACTGAACTCTCCGGCGAGGCCCACAGCTTCCGCTGCGTGATCCCTCTCCTCTCCTGACCAACCATCCCGTGGTTCCTTTTGGACCTCTGGAGTCCATAAGGAACCGCGGGCTACTGGGCGTCGAGGAGGCGGCGGTAGAAGCGGTAGTCGCGGCGGTCGGGGCGCAGGTTGGAGGCGAGCGCGAGGTGGTGGCGAGCGCGCTCGACCTCGCCGGTCTTGCTCAGGGCGCGGCCGAGGCAGAAGTGGGCGAAGTCGTTGACGTGGTGGGTCTCGACCACGGCCTCGAACTCGGTCACCGCCTTGGAGAAGCGGCCGGCACGGTAGTAGGCGCGGCCGAGCGCCTCGCGCACCGAGCTCTTGCCCGGTTCGCGGCGCGCCGCCTCGGCCAGCGGCTCAGTCGCGTGCTCGAAGTCGCCGTCTTCGAGCAGCTCGATCCCCCGCCGGTAGAGCGTGTAAGTCGGTTCGGCTCCTGGTTCGGTGGACATAGAACCAGTGTAGGAGGCCTGTGAAGCTGGCCCGCGGGCGGCGACGCCGCCCCGGGAGCCCTACAGCTTGCGCGCCTTGACGGCGGTGCCGTAGGCGCAGATCTCGGTCCAGGTGGTGCCCAGCTCCGAGGTGTCGAAGCGGAAGGCGAGGATCGCGTTCGCGCCCTTCTCCTCGGCCTCCTCGATCAGCCGTTCGGTCGCGTGCTCGCGCCCTTCGGCCAGCATTTTCGTCATCCCCTTCAGCTCGCCGCCGGCCAGCGACTTGAGCGAGGCGCCGATCTGAGAGCCGAGGTTGCGCGAGCGCACCGTCAGCCCGAAGACCTCGCCGAGCACCTCCTGCACCTCGTAGCCCGGCAGGTCGTTGGTCGTGGCGATGATCACGCGTGGCAGCTTACCCGTCGGGCGCCGGGGCGGCGACGGTCAGGACGCCGCGACCCGCGCCGCCTCCTCGTCCCTCGCTCGCCGGATCCGCACCCCGCCAACCCAGCCCCCCATCCCGTGGTTCCTTTTGGACCCATACCGTCCAAAAGGAACCACAACTGGCGAAAATCGCTGCTTAGCAGGCAGAAATGGGCGGCCTGCTACCTTTATCTATGTCGGATTCACGGCGACCCCGGCGGGCCGGCATCCTCTCTATGAGCAAAACGAGCCAGAAAAAGGCGAAGAAGTGGACGTGCGCCGAGTGCGGCGTGACCGTCAGCCGTGCCGGCGGCGAGCTCGTCAGCATGCCCGACTCCTGGGCGAACGCCAACGACGGCACCTTCTGCCTGCTCTGCCGGCGCGAGCGCGCCGCCCGCGCCGCGCTCGACGCGGCGCCCGCCGACTGCGGGTTGGAAGAGCGGGCGAAGCTGCGCCGGGCGGCGCTGATCGAGTTCGAGGTCAAGCGCCGGCCCGGGCACGGCAACGGCGAGATCGCCAAAACCTGCCGCTCTTCGGTCGCCGCCGTCGCCGCCGCCCGCAAGCGGCTGAAGCTGCCGGCACCCGAGCGCGTGGCGTAACCGCCCCGGCGGCGCCGCCGTTGGGAGGTTTGTCCGGCCCCCAGCCCGGTCGATCTTCCCCAGCGCAGCCCTACAGCGAGCGCAGCACGGACCGGGCGGCGTTGCGGCCGCAGAGCCCGTGGGCGCCGGCGCCCGGGGGCGTCGCCGCCGAGCAGATGAAGACGCCGGGGATGCCGGTCGCGTAGGGGTCGAGCGCCAGCCGCGGCCTGATCAGCGCCCGCAGCCCGAGGTTGGAGCCGGTGGCGATGTCGCCGCCGACGATGTTGGCGTTGGCCGCGGCCAGCTCGGCCGGGCCGCGGGCGGCGCGGGCGAGGACCCGCTCACGGGTCCCAGGGGCGAAGCGCTCGATCTGGTCGAGGATCGCCTCGCCGGCGTCGCCCGGGTAGCCGGCCGGGACGTGCGCGTAGGCCCAGACCGGGTGGACGTCGCCCCGTGAGCGGCCCGGGTCGGCGAGGTACTGCTGGCCGACGAGGACGAACGGCCGCGCCGGCATCCGGCCGCGGTTGATCTGGCGCTCGGCCTCGACCAGCTCCTCGAAGGAGCCGGCAACGTGGACCGTCCCCGCCCGCCGCGCCGCCTCCTGACGCCAGGGGACGCCGCCCTCGACCGCGAGGTCGAGCTTGAAGGCGGCGGGGCCGTGGCGGTAGCGGCGGTAGGCGCGCGCGACCCGCGCCGGCAGCCGCCCGCCCGCCAGCTCTGCCACCGCGCCCGGCGCCAGGTCGAGGACGACGGCGTCGGCCGCGGGCAGCTCGTCCAGCGAGCGCACCGGCCGGCCGGTCTCGATCCGCCCGCCGCGCTCTTCGATCGCCGCCGCCAGCGCCGCCGCGATCGCCCCGGAGCCGCCGCGGGCGACCGGCCAGCCGTAGCGGTGGCCGCTGCAGACCAGCGCCATCCCGACCGCGGCGCTGAGCGGCGTGCCGAGCGGCGCGAAGGAGTGGGCGGCGGCGCCGCCGAACAGCGCCCGCGCCTCGGCGCCCGGCAGCCACCGCGCCAGCAGCGTCGCCGGCGCCAGCGCCAGCGCCCCGAACCGGGCCAGCGCCAGCGGATGGCGCGGCAGGTGCAGGACCGGCCGGTAGATGTCCTCGGCGAGCGCGTCGTAGCCCCGCGCCGAGGGGCCGAAGAGGCGGTGCCAGGCTGGCCCGGCGGCGCCGAGCCCGGCGGCGGTGGCATCGATCGAGCGCAGCATCGCGGCGCCCGCGCCGTCCCCCTCCGCCCCGCCGCCGTCCAACGGGTGGGCGAGGTCGACCTCCGGCCACAGCCACTCGAGCCCGTGGCGCTCGAGGTCGAGGTCGAGGCCGGCGAGCGAGCCGACCGCCATCGGGTGAAAGCCGCTGCACTCGTCGTGGAGGAGGCCGGGCAGGGTCAGCTCGGCGCTGCGGGTGCCGCCGCCGATCCGCTCCTCGGCCTCGATCACGGTCACCTCGACGCCGCGGGCGGCGAGCGTCGCCGCGCAGGCGAGCCCGTTCGGGCCGGCGCCGACGACGACCGCGCTGCTCATGCCCGCGGTGCGCTCGCCCCGGCCGCCGCCGCGCCGCGCTCGACCTCGACCGGGAACGGCTCGCCGCCGAGCCAGGGCTGGCGCACGATCATGTCCGCCACCGCGACCGAGCCTTCCTCGACCAGCCCGGTGGCGGCGTCGAAGATCCGGTAGCGCTGGCGCTGCAGGTTGGCCGGCTGCGACTCGAGCGTCACGATCCGCAGCTCGCCCGGCTCGAACCGGCAGCGCTCCTGCACCGCCGCCAGCAGCCGCTGGTCGTGGAAGTGGCCATCGCCGAAGTTGTAGCCGAGGACGACGCCGGCGACGAGCTCCCCCTCGCGAACGTCGTAGTCCTCGACGTCGCCGACCGCCCGTGCCGAGAGCGCGTTCAGCGCCCGCCCGTGCGAGTGCATCGAGCGGAAGGCGAGCCCTTTGTAGACGAGCACCTCGATCAGGTCGGGGTCGTAGAAGTCCTCGAGCTGGCGGGTGACGATCGGCGCCGACTTGACCACCTCGCGGTCGAGCTTCGCCTCCGCCCCTCCCCCGTCGCCCTTGCGAAACAGCCACTGGCTGGTCGCCCAGTTGCCGGCGTAGTAGCGCATCGAGGGCAGGAACGAGACCAGGTCGGGGCGGAAGTTGCCGAGCACCGGGACCGCGACGCAGGTGACGGCGAGGATCGCCAGCAGCAGCGGGTCTTCCAGGGTCGAGAACGGGACGTCGCCGTAATGGCCGAAGAGGAAGAGCAGGCCGAAGATCATGAACACGTTCCACTCCAGCGGCACCGCCAGCGGGAAGGTGGAGAGGATGTGGAGGTGGAAGAGGATCATCCCGGCGACGGCGATCGTGCCGACCACGCCGCCGCTGGTGACGAGCAGCAGCAGCGGCAGGGTGAACTCGATCGCGGTGCCGATGTGGGCGTCGAGGGCGCCGAGCCGCGAGGGCAGCAGGTCGTCCGGGTGGTCGCGGTACAGGCGCCGCTTGAACCGCCGCGAGCGGTTCCACGGCGTGTTGCTGATCATCACCGTGACGACGAAGGGGAAGTGGTGGTTCAGCTTCGAGGCCGCCGCCCCCCACCAGATGCAGACGAAGACCAGCTGCGCGGCGACGATCAGGTTGCCGAGCGGGAAGAGGAAGACGATCATCAGGTTGCCGTAGACCTCGGCGCGGGCGGCGAGGAAGGGGACCTTGTCGCGCAGCCCGAGCGCCACCAGCAGCGCCAGCGCGACGCCGACCGCGACCGGGTCGAGGCGGCCGCCGGGGGCGCCGGAGACGAGCAGGAAGACGAGCGCCGCCAGCAGCCCGGCGTAGAGGGCGACGTCGAAGGCGGTCCGCGTCGTGCCCCGGGTCAGCGGCACCCGCTCGGGCCAGGGCGGCAGCCGCGTCGTCCCCGGCCGCAACCAGTAGAGGACGCCGCCGATCATCGGCTTGAAGCGCAGGGTCAGCGGCAGCGAGCCGGCGCCGAGCCCGAGCACCTCCCAGAGCATCGTCCAGGCGACCGCCTTCTGGAAGACGACCGGCTGCGTCCACCACTCGCCGATGCTGCCCAGCCCGCCGAGCGTGTCGCTGGTCGCCGCGATCACCAGCAGGCCGCCGCCGGCGTAGACGACCAGCTTCAGCAGGTAGAGGAGGTAGACCGCGGGCGGCGTGCCGAACCCGTTCAGCGCCCAGTCCTGGGCAAGCGGCTTGATCCGCTCCAGGTGCGGCCGCTGGCGCCACTCCTCGACCTCGAACGGCGGCGGTGCCGGGTCCAGTAGTCCCATCCCAGGGCGAGCCTACTTCGCCGGGACGCCGACGGCGAGCGATTCGCCGGCGCCGGGACCGCTACCGCCGCTTGGTGTGGATCTTGCAGCTGGCGCGGTGGCCGCTGTAGAAGTAGCAGTGGTTGTTCACCCAGCTGATCGTATAGGTGAAGTTCCAGGTGACCGTGTTGCCGACGACCGCGTAGTACACGGTCGCGGTGCCGAAGTAGTCGTTGCCGCCCTGGTACCAGCTGACCCGGCACTTGACCTTGGCCTTGGCGCGGCGCTTGCAGGCGAACCGCTTTTCGACCCCGCGGGCGAAGCGCTTGTGGAAGTCGTGGGTGAAGCCGAAGTCGATCAGTTCCTTGGCGCGCACGGTGCTGAGGAAGGGCCGGTGCGCCTTCGGCACCCTGACCGCCGGCCGCGGGCCGCCGGCTTCGACCGCCGCGACCCAGCGGCCGACCCACCCGACGATGCGGTCGACGCGGGTGAAGACGTTGGGCAGCGAGCGGCTGCAGCCAGGGCCGCCGGTGCTGACCACCCCGACCTCGACCTGGCTGCCGTCGGCGGCGGTGGCGATCGCCGGCCCGCCGCTGTCGCCGTGGCAGGCGCTCACCGTGAGCTGCGGCGTGTCGAGCGTGCAGATCTGCTTGGAATGCGTGAAGAAGGGGTAGTAGCGGCGCGTCTTGGCATGGCAGGCGCGCGCGGTCTTCGTCCTCGTCTGGCCCAGCATCAGCTGCGCCGAGCCTTCCTTGGCCTTGGCGTCGGTCAGCCCCCAGCCGGCGATCGTCAGCGGCGTGCCGGCCTTCCAGAGGGCGTCTTCGCCTTCCACCGCGAGCCTGATCGGCGGCGCCGTCACCGGGCCGGCGAGGACCAGCAGCCCGGCGTCCCCGACCAGCTCGCCGGGGTCGAAGTGCGGGTAGACGAAGGCCTCGGAGACGCGCGAGACGTTGGCCGGGGCGACCGCGGTCAGGTCGGCGACGCCGGTGGCGACGGCGATCTTCGCCGGCGGCGTGATTTCGCCCGATTCGATGTCCTCGACGCAGTGCCCGGCGGTAAGCACCACCCGCGGCGCTACCACGGTGCCGCTGCAGGCGTAGCCGCCGCTGGCGTTTTCCCCCTCGATGTAGGCGAGCGACGGCAGTTCTTCGATCGACGCCGGGCGGCCGCCGATCACCGAGGCGTGCGCCTTCGGCTCGGACTTGGCGCCGGCGCTGCCGACCGGGAGGAGCCCGAGGCAGGCGAGGGCAGCGAGGATCGTGAGCGCCCCTTTCCGCATGGAGCTGGCCAGGGTAGCGGCAGGTGCCGCCGCGGCGGCGCAATTTCGACGAATCGACACCACCTCCTGCAACCCGGCGCTAGGTCCCGGGTAGCGGTACCGGCGTCAGCGGCTGCTCGCCGCCGGCGACGGCGATCGCGTTGCGCGCCGCCAGCTCCGCCATCGCCGTCCGCGTCTCGACCGTGGCCGAGCCGAGGTGCGGCGCGAGGACGACGTTCTCCAGCGCCACCAGCGCCGGCTCGACCCGCGGCTCGCGCTCGTAGACGTCGAGCGCGGCGGCGGCGATCTCACCCGCCGCCAGCGCCGCCGCCAGCGCCGCCTCGTCGACGACCGGTCCGCGGGCGGTGTTGACCAGGGTCGCGGTCGGCTTCATCAGCCCCAGCTCGCGGGCGCCGATCAGGTGATGCGTCTCGGGGGTGAGCGGGCAGTGGAGGCTCACCACGTCGCTGCTCGCCAGCAGCTCGTCCAGCGGCAGCCGCACCGCCGCCAGCGCCGCCGCGGCCGGCGCCTCGTGGCGGTTGGTGTAGGCGATCTCCATGCCGAAGGCGCGCGCCCGCTCGGCGACGCGGGCGCCGATTCCGCCGAGGCCGACGATGCCGAGCCGCCTGCCGCGCAGGCCGAAGCCGAGCATGAAGTCGATCGCCCAGCGCCAGGGGCGGCCGGCGCGGATCAGCCGTTCGCCCTCCCCCAGCCGCCGCACCGCCGCCAGCAGCAGCGCCAGCGCCAGGTCGGCGGTCGCGTCGTCGAGCACGCCGGGGGTGTTGGTGACGACCACGCCGCGCCGGGCGGCGGCGTCGAGGTCGACGTTGTCGTAGCCGACGGCGACGTTGGCGACACAGCGCAGCTGCGGCCCGATTCCGTCGAGGAAGGCGCCGTCGACACGGTCGTCGAGCATGGTGAGGACGGCGTCGGCGCCGGTCGCCTCGTCGGCCAGCTCCCCCGCCCCGCGCAGCAGCTCCATCGCCGGCTCGGGCAGCGGGTAGGTGACGGCGAAGCGCGGCACGCCCCGGTTCATACCAGCGCGGCGGGCGCGGCCGCTATCTTGCCGCGGATCGCCGTCGGACCAGGAAGACCAGGATGACCGAGAAGCCGGGGCGCGCGTGGGTGCTGGCGATCGCCGCCTTCCTGCTGCTCGCCTTCGGCGCCGCCGCCTGCGGCGGCTCGGGCGGCGGCGCGACCGGCGCGGTGGAAGCGACGACGGGTGAAGAAGCCGCGCCGGACGAACCGGTAACCGGGTCCGCGGGCGGCCCGGCCGGACTGCTCGCCGGCCTCGAACCGCCTTCCGGTGCCAAGCTGCTCGACGAACGCTCGCGCGGCGACGTCGTCTACCGGCGCTACTCCTCCGGCGAGACCCCCCGGGAAGTCGAAGCCCTCTACGGCGAAGAGGTCGAAGCGGCCGGCTGGTCGCTGGTCGAAAGCGGCGGCTCGGGCGGCGGCTGGGGGCCCTACGGCGGCGCCGCCTACGGACTCACCGCGAAGCGCGAAGACGAGTACTTCGACCTGCAGGCCGGCGGCGAGGAGGGCAGCACCAGCTACTTCGAGATCTGCGCCACCGCCGGCGCAGGCACCCGCGCCGAGTGCAACGAGCTCAGCGACGAATCGAACACCAGCTCCGGCGGCAGCGGGAGCGAAGAATCGGAAGGCACCACCTCCGGCGGCAGCTGAGCGCCCCTCGGCCCGGAGCATCGCTCCCCGGGAGGCCGAAGCCCGGGGAGCCCGCGAGTCGTTCGCCTAGCCGAGCGACTCCTGCATGATCGCCATTCCCTTCTCGGGCGCGACCAGCGGCTTGACCTCGACCTCCGAGAACTGGCTGAACGGGTTGTCGGCGATCAGCCGCACCAGCTCCTCGGAGTCCTCGGTCTCGATGTAGCCCAAGCCGCCGCCGCCGACGAAGAACTGCACGTCTTCGACGCGGCTGCCGTGCTTCTGCATCCACTCGCCCATCCCCGCCAGCATCTCGGGCATGGACTCCCTGCCGATGGCGTCTTTAGGTCGGTAGATCAGGACGAACCTCATGCGCTACCTCCTTTGCCTTCGGGTACAGCCGAACCTATGCCCGTGCGCCGCCGCGGTCAAGGCGCTGGCGGAGGCCGCCCGCGAAGGCGATAATCCGGCCATGAGGGACGCGATCGTCGTCGGTGCCGGCCACAACGGGCTGGTCTGCGCGGCGTCGCTCGCCCGCGCCGGCGCCGACGTGCTGGTGCTCGAGCGCCGCGGGGTGCTCGGCGGCGCCGCGGTGACCGAGGAACCGTGGCCCGGATACTCGGTCTCGACCGCCTCCTACGTGGTCAGCCTGATGCCGCCGGAGATCGAGCGGGCGCTGCAGCTGCGCCGCCACGGCTACCGCACCTCGATCATCTCGCCCGACTACTACGTCCCCTTCCCCGACGGCACCACGTTGACGCTGTGGGGCGACGTCGAGCGAGACGTCGCCGAGATCGCCCGCTTCTCGCGCCGCGACGCCGAGGCCTACGTCGAGTTCGACCGCTACTTCGAACGGATCGCGCGCCTGCTGCGCGACCTGCTCTTCGCAGTCCCGCCCAACCTCACCCTCGGTGACCTGCCGAAGTGGCTGGCGCTCGGCGCCCGCCTGCGCCACTGGCGCGGCCGCGACGTCGCCGACACGGTGCGCCTCTTCACCCTCTCCGCCGCCGACTTCCTCGACGAGTGGTTCGAGGACGAGCGGGTCAAGGCGGCGCTGGCGACGCAGGCGATGGTCGGCGCCTGGGGTGGCCCGATGAGCCCCGGCTCCGCCTACGTCCTGATGCACCACTGGATCGGCGAGGTCGACGGCCACCCCGGCGCCTGGGCCTGGGTCCACGGCGGCATGGGTGGGCTGAGCGCGGCGCTGGCCGCGGCGGCGCGCGAGGCCGGCGTCGAGATCCGGACCGAGGCGCCGGTCGAGCGGGTCCTGGTCCGCGACGGCCGTGCGGCCGGGGTCGAGCTGGCGGGCGGCGAGACGATCGCCGCCCGGCGGGTGATCTCCAACCTGCACCCCGTCACCACCTATCGCGACCTGATCGGCGACGAGCACCTGCCCGAGCAGGTCGCCGGCGACATCAGGCGGTTCCGCAGCCGCTCGGGCTCGGTCAAGGTCAACCTGGCGCTCAGCGGCCTGCCGGCGGTCGCCGGCTGGGACGGCCCGGCGCCGGGCGACCCGCACCGCGGCCTGGTCGCGATCGCGCCCTCGATCGAGTACCTGGAGCGGGCCTGGGACGACGCCAAGTACGGCCAGCCCTCCCGCCACCCCTACGTCGAGTGCGTCTTCCCGACCGTGCACCAGCCCGACCTCGCCCCCGACGGCAAGCACCTCCTGCTCGCCTTCGTCCAGTACGCGCCGTTCGAGCTCAGGCAGGGCAGCTGGGACGAGGAGCGCGAGCCCTTTGGCCGGCGGGTGGTCGAGACCCTCGAACCCGCGATGCCCGGCCTCGGCGGCCTGGTCGAGCAGATGGAGGTGCTGGCGCCGCCCGACCTCGAGGCCCGCTTCGGCCTGCTCGGCGGCAACATCATGCAGGGCGAGATGACCCCCGACCAGAGCTTCATGCTGCGCCCGGTCTTCGGCTACGCCGACTACCGCACGCCGCTCGAGGGGGTCTACCTCTGCGGCGCCGGCGCCCACCCCGGCGGCGGCGTGATGGGCGTCCCCGGCTGGAACTGCGCCCGCGTCGTCGGCGGCGAGATCAGGCGCCAGCGGCTGGCGGGGCGCATTCGCGGACGCGGACGCGCCGTCTAGGCTCCCGGTTCCGGTTCAAGTCGGCGCTGCTCGGCGCCGATCATGCACCTGGATGAAAAGACTGTTGCTCGGCCAACGCACAGTCATATATGCCGCAGCGGGCCTTCTCGCCCTCGCCTTCCTCGGCTACGTCGCCTACGCCCTCGGCCTGCGCGGAGGGCAGCTCGCCGACGACGCGCTCGGCGTCTGGACCTACGAGACCGTGCTGGTCGGCGCCGCCGCCTCCTGCCTGGCGCGAGCGCTGCTCGTCCCCCGGGAACGGCTCGGCTGGGCCCTGCTCGCCCTCGCGCTCGCCCTCTACGCGGCGGCGGAACTCTATTACCTGATCGAAATCGGCAACGGCAACGAACCCCCCACCCCGTCGCCGGCCGACATCGGCTACCTCGGCTTCTACCCGGTCGCCTACGCGGGGCTGATCGCGCTGGTCCGCGAGCAGCTCGGCTCCTTCCCGGGAATCCGCTGGCTCGACGGGCTGATCGCCGGCGCCGCCGTCGCCGCGCTGGCCGCGGCTCTGGCATTCGACCCGATCGTCGCCGCCAGCACCAGCGGCAGCAGCCTCGAAGTCGCGGTCAACCTCGCCTACCCGATCGCCGACCTGACCCTGCTGGGGCTGGTCGTCGCCGTCGCCGCGCTCAGCGGCTGGCGACCGGGCGCCTCGTGGCTGATGCTCGGCGCCGGCCTGCTCGTCACCGGCATCACCGACGTCGTCTACCTGTTCCAGGCGGCGCGCGGCACCTACGTCGAAGACGGCGCCCCCGACGTCGCCTGGCTGGTCGGCATGCTGCTGCTCGCCGTCGCCGCCTGGCTGCCGCCCCCGGACCGGCGCCAGGGGCGCCCGCACGAGCGGCTCAGCGCCTTCGTCCCGACCCTGGCCGGCACCGCGGCCGCCGGGATTCTTTTCGCCAGCCGCTACCTCGTGATCCCGACCGTGGCGGCGCTGCTCGCTCTGCTCACGCTGCTCGGCGTGATCCTGCGGCTGGCGCTCTCCTACCGCGAAGCCAGCGTCCACCTGCAAGCCAGCGTCCGCGAGGCCCTCACCGATCCGCTCACCGGCCTCAGCAACCGGCGCCGCTTCTTCGAGGACCTGGAACGGGCGACGGCGACCCCGCCGCGTCGCGGCGGCCACCTGCTGGTGCTCTGCGACCTGGACGGCTTCAAGACCTACAACGACAGCTTCGGGCACCCGGCCGGCGACGCCCTCCTCGCCCGCGTCGGCGCGCGGTTGGACGAGTTCGCCGGCAGCCGCGGGGCCTCCGCCTACCGGCTCGGCGGCGACGAGTTCTGCCTGCTCGGCGAGTGCACCGCGGCCGAGGTCGAGGACCTCGTCGCCGGCGCGGTCGAGGCGCTGCACGAACGCGGCAACGGCTTCGTGATCACAGCGGCGCAGGGCAGCGTCCTGATCCCGGCCGAGGCCGACGCGGCGGAGCCGGCCCTGCAGCTCGCCGACCGGCGCATGTACGCGGCGAAGAACCGCGAGCGCACCTCGGCCGGGGCGCAGTCGCGCGACGTCCTGATGACCGCGCTGCGCGAGTGCCGGCCCGAGCTGCACCGGCACCTGGTGGGCGTCGCCGGCCTCGTGCTGGCGCTGGCCGACGAGCTCGACCTCAGGGGCGAGAAGCGCGACGAGGTCGTCCGCGCCGCCGAGCTGCACGACGTCGGCAAGGTCGCGATTCCCGAGAAGATCCTCGACAAGCCGGGCCCGCTGAGCGAGAGCGAGACCGAGTTCATGCGCCAGCACACCGTGATCGGCGAGCACATCGTCGCCTCGGCACCGGCGCTCGTCCCGGTGGCGCGGCTGGTCCGCTCCAGCCACGAGCGCCCCGACGGGAGCGGCTACCCCGACGGCCTGCGCGGCGAGGAGATCCCGCTCGGGTCGCGGATGATCGCGATCTGCGACGCCTACGAGGCGATGGTCAGCAAGCGCGCCTACAGCCCGACGATGTCGCCCCAGCGCGCCCTGGCGGAGCTGCGGAAGGGCGCCGGGACGCAGTTCGACCCGGGGCTGGTCGAGCCCTTCTGCCTCATGGTTGAACAGGACCTGGTCGCGGCGCCGCGGCCGGCCGCACCAGCTCCGTCATCGTCGCGCTGAACTTCGCCGGCTCGTCGGCGAACGGCTCGTGGCCGGAGCGCTCGAACCAGACGAGCTCCTTGTGCGGCGCGGCGAGGGACTCGAAGTAGGCGACGCTGGTCCGTGGTGGCACCCAGTGGTCGCGGCGACCGAGGAGGAAGAAGACGGACACCCGCAGCTCCGGCGCCAGCTGGTTGAGGTCGATGCGCGAGACCTCCTCCCACATCGCCGCCATCGAGAAGCGGAAGCCGCGCATGCTGCGGGGCAGCCCGAAGACCGACGACTCCTCGCCGCTGAGCATGTCGCGGCCCATCCGCAGCAGACCCCGCGCGCCCATCCGCCCTTCCAGGCGGGAGAGGCAGGTGCGCTCGGTGAAGACGGCGTCGGCCGAATACGGCGGCGGGCCGATCGCCCGCAGCTTCCGCACCGCGCGGCGCTTGCCGGCGGCTTCGGCCGTCGCCAGCGCGTACTCGTAGGAGCCCGCCTCGGCGGCCGGCCAGTCGCCGATCTGCCCGCTGCCGGCGTACGCCGCGACCTTCTCCGGGAAGCGCGCCGCGTAGAGGACGCCGAGCACCGAGCCCCAGGAGTGGCCGAAGATCGCGACCCGGTCGGCTCCGAGGCGCCGGCGCACGTCCTCGACCAGGTCGTCGAGATCGGCGACGAGCTGCTCAGCCGTCATCGACTCCCTTGGGATCCCGCCGCGAAACGACTTGCCCGCCCCGCGCTGGTCCCAGTAGACGAGCGCGAAGCTCCGCTCGAGCGGCGCAAGGTAGCGGCGGAAGAACCCCGTCTCGCTCATCCCCGGGCCGCCGTGCAGGAGGACCAGCGGCGGGTTCGCGGCGCTCTCCCCGCGGATCATCACCCACTGGTCGATCCCGCCGAGCCGGCGGTAGCCTGCCTCCGCGATGGGCTTGTCGTCGGGCACGCGGAGAGCGTGCCGCGTCCCCTTACGTTCCGCATCCGCAGCGCCGCGCACGTCGCCGCGGGAGAACTACGGCCCGCGCCGGGGGGCGGGTCTCCTGCCGTTATCGTCCCCGCCGATGCCAGCGGAACGCCTGCTCCCAACCCCCGAGGCGGAGGCCGTGGTCGCGCTGGCGCGCGAGTACGCGCAGGCCGAGCTGGCGCCCCGCGCGGCGGCCGCCGAGGCCGCTGCCGAGTTCCCGCGGGACGTCTTCGCGCAGCTCGGCGAGCTCGGCCTGATGGGGATGCCCTACGCCGAGGAGGAGGGCGGAGGGGGGCTCCCCTACGAGGTCTACCTGCAGGTGCTCGAGGAGCTGGCGGGCGCCTGGGCGACGGTCGGGGTCGGGCTCAGCGTCCACGTCATGTCCTGCTTCCCGCTGGCGACGCGCGGTCGCGAGGAGGCGCGCGAGCGCTGGTTCGGCGAGATGGTCGGCGGCGCCACCCTCGGGGCGTACTGCCTCTCGGAGTCGGCGGCGGGGTCCGACCCGGCGGCGATGCGCACCCGGGCGAAACGCGAGGGCGACGCCTACCGGATCGACGGCAGCAAGGCGTGGATCACCCACGCCGGCAGCGCCGACTTCTACACGCTCTTCGCCCGCACCTCCGAGGACCGCTCGCGCGGGATCTCCTGCTTCCTGGTGCCGGGCGACGCCGCCGGCCTCTCGGTGCAGGCGCCGGAGGCGAAGATGGGGCTGACCGGCTCGCCCACCGCGGGGCTCGACTTCGACGCGGTCGAGATCGGCGCCGAGCGCCTGATCGGCAGCGAGGGCGAGGGGCTGGCGATCGCCCTCGAGGCGCTCGACAGCGGCCGCCTCGGGATCGGCGCGATCGCCGTCGGCGTCGCCCAGGCGGCGCTCGACCACGCGGTCGCCTACGCCGGCGAACGCGAGACCTTCGGCAAGCCGATCATCGAGCACCAGGGCCTCGGCTTCCTGCTCGCCGACATGGCGGCGGCGGTCGAGTCCGCCCGCGCCGCCGTCCTCGAAGCGGCCCGGCGGCGCGACCGCGGCCTTCGCTTCTCCCGCCAGGCCTCGATCGCCAAGCTGGTCGCGACCGACGCGGCGATGCGGGTGACCACCGACGCGGTCCAGGTGCTGGGCGGCTTCGGCTACACCAAGGACTTCCCGGTCGAGCGCCTGATGCGCGAGGCCAAGGTGATGCAGATCTTCGAGGGCACGAACCAGATCCAGCGCCTGGTCATCGCCCGCCACCTGCGCGACGGCTGACCCGGGGAAACCCGGAGGCCGCTAGGGGAGATCCCCAATAGGCACGGCCGGACCCCGCTGGGAGCCTGGGGGTGCAAACTCACCCCTGTGCCCAGAGGAGGCATCCGATGACCGACGACACCCCCACCACCGAGCAGCCGAGGACCGAAGAGCACCAGCCCCGCCGCCTGCGCCGTTCCGCCGAGGACCGCGTCCTGGTCGGCGTCGCCGGCGGCCTCGGCCGCTACTTCCGCGTCGATCCGGTGATCTTCCGCATCGGCTTCGGCGTCTCGCTGCTGCTCGGCGGCATCGGCGCCCTGGTCTACCTGCTGCTCGCCCTCCTCGTCCCCACCGACGGCGAGCCCGACTTCGCCCAGCGGATCGGCCGGCGACTGCAGTCGCGGGGGTTATGGCGCGGCCTGGCGATGATCGCGATCGTGCTGGTCGCGGCGGCGGGGCTGATCGCCCTGAGCGGCGCCTCGGCCCTCGCCGTCGCCGTCGGCTGGGGCGTGCCGCTGGGGATCGCGGTGATCGCGATCGGGGCGCTGCTGGCGCTCACCGCCCTGCGCGGCGGCGGCGCCCGCTGGCTGATCCTCCCCGCCGTCGCGATCGCCACCGGGGCCGGCGTCGCCGCCGCCTCCAACCTCGATCTCCGGGGCGGCATCGGCGACCGCGAATACCAGCCGCTGAACGCCGCCTCGATCCCCGCCGACGGCTACGACTTCGGCGCCGGCCGGCTGGTCGTCGACCTCCGCCACGTCGATTGGCGCGAGCAGCGCGTGCTGCCGCTGAAGCTGCGCCTCGGCGCGGGACAGGCCAACGTCTTCGTCCCCAGCGACGTCTGCGTCACCGGCACGACCCACGTCGGCGTCGGTGAGAGCGAGGTGGTGGGCGAGCGCAACAGCGGCTTCGGCGTCGACCACAGCCTCGGCTCCGCCGCCACCGCGGTACCGCGGCTGCAGCTCGACGCCGAAGTCGAAATCGGCCAGCTGCGGGTGATCAACAGCGACACCGCCAGCGTCGACAACCCGGGCTACGGCCCCGGCCCCTTCCACGAGGACACCGCGCCGCTGCGGGCGGCGGAGGCGAGCGCGTGCGCAAGCGGCTGAGCGCCGACCCGGTCTCCCTGGGCGCCGGCGCGGCACTGGTCGCGCTCGGCGCCCTGATCGTGCTCGACTCCTCCGGCGCGCTCTCGGTCGCGCCCGGCTGGATGGCGGCAGCCCTGACCGCCGCGGTGGGCGCGATCCTGCTGCTCAGTGGCCTGGCCGGCGGCGGTCCGAGGCGTCACGATTGACCGATGAGCGACGCGGCCCGATCCGAGACGCCCCCGCTGCGGGTTGCGGAGGGAGCGCCGCGACCCGGGCGACAGCGCCAGCCGCTGCGACGCGACGTGAAGCGCGGCCTGCTCGGCGGGGTGCTGGCAGGGGTCGCCCCGCGGCTCGGGCTCGACCCAGTCGTCCTCCGGGTGCTGTTCGCGATCGCCACGGTGGCGACCAGCGGCGTCCTGCTGCTCGCCTACCTCGTCGCCTGGGCGGTGCTGCCGGCGAGCGGCGAGCGCGGGCCGGCGCTCAGCCCCCTCGCCCGGCTGCCGGTGCGCAGCGACTGGCGGGTCGGCCTCGGCGTCGGCCTGCTCTTCCTCTCGATCCTGCTCGCCTTCCGCCAGCTCGGCATCTGGTGGAGCGACACCCTGGTCTGGCCGCTGGTCCTCGTCGCCTTCGGCGCGGCGCTGCTCTGGGGCCGCTCGCGCGCCCCCGGCCCCGAGGGCGAGGCCGCGCCTCGGGCCTGGGCCGCCGGCGAGGCCGGCGCGGGCACCGGCGAGGAGCTCGGCCGGCGACCGGCGCACCGCGCCAAGCCCTTCGCCGACCTCTACCGCGGCGTCTTCGGCGTGCTCCTGGTGATCGGCGCCGGCCTCCTCGTCCTCTCCTCCAACCACATCTTCGGCGGGCTGCGCGACGCGGCGCTGACCGCGGTGGTGGTGATCGTCGCGGTGGCGATGATCCTCGCCCCCTTCATCTGGCGGCTGGGCCGCAACCTGGCCGCCGAGCGCGCCGAGCGGGTGCGCTCTCAGGAGCGCGCCGAGCTGGCCGCCCACCTGCACGACTCGGTGCTGCAGACGCTGACCCTGATGCAGAAGCGGGCCGACGACCCGCGCGAGGTAGCGGCGCTGGCGCGGCGCCAGGAGCGCGAGCTGCGCGAGTGGCTGGCCGGCGACGGCAGCGCCGCCGCGGGGAGCAGCTTCGCCGCCAGGCTGCGGGCGTTGGCCGAGACGATCGAGGACGACCACCGGACCGCGGTCGAGGTCGTCGTGGTCGGTGACCGCGAGGTCGACGAGGGCGCCGAGGCGCTGCTCGGGGCGGCCAGGGAGGCGCTGCTCAACGCCGCCAAGCACGCCCCCGAGCCGGGCCCGATCCGCGTCTACGCCGAGATCGAGCCCGACCGGATCGAGGTCTTCGTCCGCGACCGGGGGCCGGGCTTCGACCCCGCCGCCGTGCCGGCGGACCGGCGCGGCGTGCGCGAGTCGATCGTCGGCCGCATGCGGCGGGCCGGCGGCCGCGCCGAGGTCCGCCCGGGTCCCGGGGGCGGCACCGAGGTCAGCCTCGAGCTGCCCCTCCCCCACGCCGCGCCGGAGGCCGATCGCGCGTGAGCGGCCCACTGCCGAGCGTGGTGATCGTCGACGACCACGAGCTGTTCCGGGCCGGGGTCAGGGCGGAACTCGACGGTCTGGTCGAGGTGCGCGCCGAGGCGGGCACGGTCGAGGAGGCGGTCGCGACCGTTCTGCGGGAGCGGCCCGACGTCGCCCTGCTCGACGTCCACATGCCGGGAGGCGGCGCGGTCGAGGTGATCCGCCGGGTCGCCGGCGAGCGGCCGGGACAGCGCTTCCTCGCGCTCTCGGTCTCCGACGCCGCCGAGGACGTGATCGCGGTGATCCGCGCCGGCGCCCGCGGCTACGTGACCAAGTCGATCTCCGGCAGCGAGCTCGCCGCGGCGATCGTCCGGGTCGGCGAAGGCGACGCCGTCTTCTCGCCGCGGCTCGCCGGCTTCGCGCTCGACGCCTTCCAGGGCGAGATCCCGGCGGCCGAGATCGACCCCGAGCTCGACCAGCTCACCCCGCGCGAGCGCGAGGTGCTGCGGCTGATCGCCCGCGGCTACCTCTACAAGGAGATCGCGTTCGAGCTCGGCATCTCGCCGAAGACGGTCGAGGCCCACGTCAGCGCGGTGCTGCGCAAGCTGCAGCTCTCCAACCGCCACGAGCTGAGCCGCTGGGCAACCGAACGGCGGCTGCTGGACTGAGCCGCGGGAGACCGTCGGGCGCTCACCGCCTGGTCTCGTACCTGGTCAGGACCACGCCGTTGGGAAACGTCCGGGTCTCGACCAGGTTCAGGTTCACCCGATGGTCGAGGGTCGAGAAGAACGGCGTTCCGCCGCCGACCAAGACCGGTGCGGTGGCCAGCACGTACTCGTCGATCAGCCCGGCCCGCATGGCCGCTGCGGCGAGGGTGGCGCCGCCGATGTCGATGGGGCCGCCATCCTCGGCCTTGAGCCGGGCGATCTCGGTGACCGCGTCGCCGGTCACCAGGCGGGCGTTCCAGTCGACCCTGCTGATCGTCGAGGAGAACACCACCTTGGGCATCTCCTGCCAGCGACGGGCGAACTCGATCTCCGCCGGCGTGGCGCCGGGCTGCTGGTCGGCGGTCGGCCAGTGGGAGCTCATCGTCTCCCACAGCTTGCGCCCATACAGCGCCAGGCCCGTCGCCGCCACCCGGTCAGACCACCACTGGAACAGCTCGTCGCACGGCACGCTCCAGCCGATGTCATCGCCGGGCGCGGCGATGTAGCCGTCCAGGCTGAGGTTCATGCCGAAGGTCAGTTTCCGCATCGCGTCGTCCTCTCGTGAGTCGGTATTTCAGCGCACAGACGAGCAGGGCGGGGAAAAGTCATCGGTCGGGTCCGAAATTGGACAGCGCGCCTTCGTGGCTGCTCTCCTGGCGCTCGCCGCCCGCGCGCTCGCCGCGAGTTCTGGGCTAGCAGGCTGGCGCTAGATGCGGCGCCATCCGGCGCCCCCTCGGTCGCTCGACCAAGCTCGGGCCGCGGCCACGCCGGCGCCTCCGGGCGGGTCGGCAGGTACTGTCCGGCGGCCGCAACCGCCAAATCAGCTCATCCACCCCCCGGGAGGCAACGATCAGGGACTTCGGCTCCGACAACCAGGCCGGCGTGCACCCCGAGGTGATGCGCGCGATCGAGGCGGCCAACGTCGGCCACGCGACCAGCTACGGCGAGGACCCCTGGAGCGCGCGGGCCGAGGACCTCTTCCGGGAGCACTTCGGCCCCGAGGCGAGGACCTGGCTGGCGCTGACCGGGACCGGCGCCAACGTCTGCGCGATCGACGCGGTCACCCGGTCCTTCGAGGCCGTGATCTGCGCCGACAGCGCCCACATCCACGTCGACGAGTGCGGCGCGGCCGAGCGGATGACGGGGACGAAGCTGCTGCCCCGGCCGACGGCCGACGGCAAGCTGACCCCGGCCGACGTGGCCGCCTTCGAGGGCAGGCGCGGCGACGTCCACGCCGCCCAGCCGCGGCTGGTCTCGATCACCCAGGCGACCGAGCGCGGCACCGTCTACACGGCGGAGGAAACGGCCGCGATCGCCGCGGCCGCCCACGGCGCCGGCATGCTCCTGCACGTCGACGGCGCCCGCCTCGCCAACGCCGCCGCCAGCCTCGACGCGCCGCTGCGGGCGCTGACCACCGACGCCGGCGTCGACCTCGTCTCCTTCGGCGGCACCAAGAACGGCCTGCTGCTCGGCGAGGCGGTCGTCTTCTGCAACCCCGAGGTCGGCGAGAGCTTCCCCTACAGCCGCAAGCAGCTGGCCCAGCTGGCCTCGAAGGCGCGCTTCGTCGCCGCCCAGTTCGAAGCCCTGCTCAGCGGCGACCTCTGGCTGCGCAACGCCCGCCACGCCAACGCGATGGCGGCCCGCCTCGGCGAGGCGGTCGGTCAGCTGCCGGGGCTCGAGCTGGTCCAGCCGGTGCAGACCAACGCGGTCTTCGCGCGGCTGCCCGAGCCCGCGCTGACCCGCCTGGTGGCCAGCCTCCCTCCCCACTTCTTCCACGTCTGGGACGGGGCGGCCCGGGAAGCCCGCTGGATGTGCTCCTGGGACACGACCGAGGACGACGTCGACGCCTTCGCCGAGACGATCGCCGCGGCGCTCGCCGGCGACTGACCGGCCCATCTAGGCCCCGTCGATCAGCGCCCTCGTCCTGTCCATCGCCGCTTCGGCCTCCTCGAGGCTGCGACGGCCGAGCCCGCAGGCGCTGGAGACGTCCACCGGCCGGCCCGCCGCCCGGTCGATCGTCCGCAGCAGCGCCTCCTGCTCCTCCAGCGACTGGTGCTCGTAGACGAAGCCGGCGATCAGGCGCGTCTGCGGCGGTATGCGCAGTGCCGAGAGGGGCTCGTAGAACTCCGGGCGCAGGGTCGGCGCCTGACCCGCGCCGGCGAACGGCGCGTGGACGAAGTCCAGCGGCCGGTGCGCCGGCCAGCGCGCGACGATCGCGTTGGCGAGCGAGACGACCGGCGCCATGTCCGCCATGTTCGCCAGCGCCTCGTGGTTCATGTCGCCGAGGCAGAGGTGGACGCCGAAGTGAGCGCCGGCGGGAGAGTCGGCCGCGACCTTCACCACCAGTCCGGCGAGCAGGTGCGCGGCGGCTCCGCGCAGTGGCGACGGCGATTTCGCGGCGAGCACCAGCTCCAGCGGCACCTCGATCTGGAAGACGACGTCCTCGCCCGCCTCGCCGTGGATCTCGCGGATCTCGCGCACGGTCGCCTCGTGGAACGGCTTGCGGCCCCTGACGAGCGCCGCCGGGCCGAGCACGAAATTCGCCATGTCGGCCGAGCCGGGCACGCCCACCTGGAACCTCAGGTCCGGCATGCCGGCCTCCTCGCGGAGCCCGCGAAAGATCGGGTAGCTCTCGCGAAAGCAGGCGACGTGGCCGAAGTCGAGCGAGTCGGCGCGCAGCTTGTGCCCCTTGCGAACCCGGAAGCGCGGCGTCTTGTCGTAGTCGCTCCAGTCGCCCTCCTTGGCCAGCTCGAGATCGGGATGCGAGCGCATCGCCTCGATGATGTTCACGATCCAGTTGAGCCGCTCCCCGGTCTCGCCATCGGGCAGCCATCGCAGCTTCCCGTCGAGCTTGTCGAGCGCCAGGCGCATCGCGTCCTCGGGGCCGGCTGCCGGAACGGTCCCGACCAGATGGGCGATTCGCGTGCCTTCGCTTCGCGCGGTCATCCTTCGCCCCCCTTTCCGCCGAAGGGCGATTCTCCTTCGCGCGGCGGCGGTTCTTCCCTTGGGGGTTCTTCTCCGCGCGGCGGTCGTTCTTCGGTCGGCGGTTCCTCCGCCGGCGGCGGCGCTTCTTCGGTGGGGGGGTCGACCGGCGCCGGGGCCGGCGGGGTCCTCGCTTCCCCGCCTTCCTCCTTGGGCGCCTGATCGGCCGGTTGCGAGTCGCCGACCCCGTGGGAGCCCTTGCTCGGCGCCGGCGCGGAGCTCTTCCCGGTCGATTCCTCGCCGCCGGGCCTGCTCTCGGTCTGAATCGGCGGCGACGGCGGAGCCGCGAACTCGCTCTCGCCGGGCTGCTCGACAGCCTTCGCCGCGGACCGGGAGCGGTGCCGATCGTGCACCTTGGTCCGGCGCACCTCGCGCGGCGCGGGCGTGGCCGGCGCGTCCACGGTTGCCGGAGCCGCCTGCGCCGGGGCGGGCTCGTCGTCGCCTCCCACGGCGACGGCGAGGGCGCCGCCGGCGAGCAGCAGGGCGGCGAGCCCGAGGAGGGCCGCCACCAGGCGCCGGCGGCGGGGCTTGGCGGTCGCGGCGAGAGCCCGGTAGGCGGGAGGCAGGCCCGGGATCGTCGCCGGGCTGGGAGGTGAGTCGGCCCGCCGCTCGATCACCTCGTCCCACTCGGAGCCGGTCAGCCGCGCCGCCCGCGCCATCGTCTCGCGCAGAAGGAAGGGAGCGACCGCCAGCGGGATCCAGGCGCGGTAGGAGACGCCGGCCTCCTGCATCGCCTCGCTCGCGAGACGGCAGCGCTCGCAGCCGGCGAGGTGGGAGGCGAGCCGGGCCGCGTCCGCCGAGCCCGGATCGAGCTGGCTGTCGTCGCGCATCGCCAGCAGCGGCAGGGCCCGCTCGCATTCCGGCGAGACCGCCGCCACCGAGGCGAGGGCGGTGCCGCGCAGCTCGTCGCGCAGGTTGATCCGGGCGCGCGAGATCAGCTGGGCGACCGAGTTGCGGTTCATCTCCATCAGCTCGGCGATCTCGTCGTAGGAGAGGTCCTCGAGCTCGCGCAGGGCGAGGGCCTCGCGCTGGCGCTCGGGCAGCTGCGCGTTCGCCGCGCGGATCTCCTCCCGCTGGGAGGCGAGCAGCTGCCGGCGGTCGGGATCGTCCTCGGGGTCGCCGGGGTCGAGGCCGAGGCCGCCGGCGCCGGACCCGATCGGCACCGCGCCCTCGGAGATCGAGTCGGTGGGCCGCGTCCGCTGGGCGCGGTGGAGGATGTCGTAGGTGGCGTTGCGGGTGGCGGTGAACAGGTAGGAGCCGAAGGCGAGCTTGCGAGCCTCGCCGAGCTCGGGCAGCCGCCGCATCACGTTGAGGAACGCTTCCTGGACCGCGTCGGCGGCGTCCTCTTCGGAGTCGCTGAGCCGGAAGGCGAGGTTGTAGGCACGCTGCGCGTAACGCTCGTAGAGCGTGGCGAACGCGCTGCCGTCCCCAGACGCGGCGGCGCGCGCGAGGCGCGCCTCTTCCTCGACGAGGTCGGCCTTCTCAGAGCCGGCCACCTCGACCATCGCCGTCACCGTAGCGCTTCCCGACGGCGCCATGGCGCCCGAGACTCGCCACGCCGCGAGCCGGCCGATCGGAACTGCCGTGTCCATACCCCTCCGACCGCGCTCGGCCCGAGAAATTACGTTCTCGAATCTTTTTTTCGCCCGGGCGTAATTCGGGGCGCGCTCGCCGGTTGGACGGCTGGCTCACGGCAATCGACGAAGGAGATGAAGAGCCATGAACGCGATACCCAACACCTCGAGGCGAATCCGATCGCGGCTGCTGCTCGCACTCGCGGCCGCCCTCCTCGCCCTCGGCGTCGGCGCGGCCAGCGCCACGGCGGCGCTGCAGGCGCAGCTCACCCACGACGTCAACCCGGGACCGAGCAGCGCCTACCCGGGCAACTACACGCCCCTCGGCGGCTACCTGTACTTCGAAGCCGACGACGGCGCCCACGGCGAGGAGCTGTGGCGCACGAACGGGGTGACGCCGGAACTGGTCGCCGACGTCAATCCCGGGGCCGGCAGCTCGAACCCCGGCCAGCTGACGGCGACTGGCGGCTACATCTATTTCCGCGCCAACGACGGCGTCCATGGCAACGAGCTGTGGCGGACCGACGGGACGACGACGACCGAAGTCGAGGACATCAACCCGGGCGCCGGCAACTCGAACCCCTCGCAGATGGCCCCGTACGGCGGGCAGCTGTACTTCAGCGCCAACGACGGCAGCGACGGCAGCGAGCTGTGGCGGACCGACGGGGTGACCACGACCGAGGTCAAAGACATCAACCCCGGCGCCACCGCCTCCAACCCCAGTCAGCTGACTCCCTTCGGTGGGCAGCTCTACTTCAGCGCCAACGACGGCACCAACGGCACCGAGCTGTGGCGGACCGACGGGGTGACCACGGCGATGTTCGCCGACATCGCCCCCGGCGGCGCCAGCTCCAGTCCCAGCTCGCTGACCCCGCTCGCCGGCCGGCTCTACTTCAGCGCCACCAACCCGGCGGTCGGTCGCGAGCTCTGGGGCACCAGCGGCGTCGTCCTCGATTTCCTCAAAGACATCCAGCCCGGCGCCGGCAGCTCCAGCCCCAACCAGCTGACGCCGATCGGCGGGCACCTCTACCTGCGCGCCGACGACGGCGTGGCGGGCAGCGAGCCGTGGCGGACCGATGGCGTCACCACGGCGCTGGTCGCCGACATCGACCCCGGCGCGGGCTCCTCCTCGCCGAGCATGTTCACGGCGTTCGGGGGACAGGTCTACATGGAGGCCGGCGACGGCGTCCACGGCAGGGAGCTGTTCCGCTACGACGGCGCGGTGGCGGCCCTGGTCGCCGACATCAACCCGGGGTCCGACAGCGCCGACCTGTACGACCTGATGGTCCACGAGGGGGCGCTTCACTTCGTCGCCGACGACGGCGTCCACGGTGCCGAGCCCTGGCGCAGTGACGGGGCGACGGCGGCGATGGTGACCGACGTCCTGCAGGGCTCCGACGGCTCGGACTCCTATGACTACACCGAGTTCGGCGGCGACCTCTTCTTCTCCGCCACCGACGGCGTCCACGGCTACGAGGTCTGGCGGATCGCCGAGGCTCCGGCCGCGAGCCCCGGCCCGGCCGCCGACACCGCGGTCGGGATCCGCATCCTCGGCAAAAAGGTGAAGGTCAACCGCAAGGGCGTCGCCAAGCTGCGCCTGCGCTGCCCGGCGGGCGAGGCGTCGCCGCCCTGCCGCGGCCGCCTCGTGCTGCGCACCCGCAGCAAGCAGGTGCTCGGCCACGGCAAGAAGGCCAAGCAGCGCCGGGTCGTGCTCGCCAAGCAGTCCTTCAAGCTCGGCAGCGGCAAGACCAAGGTGGTGAGGGTGAAGCTGGGCAAGCGCCAGCTGCGCCTGGTCCGCGCCAAGCGGCGCGCCCGGCAGGTCCTCGCGATCGCCCGAGTGAGCGACGCCGCCGGCAACCGCAGGACCGCCCGCAAGAAGATGCAGGCGGTGCCGGTCAAGACGAAGAGCAAGGGCTCCCGCAACGGCTAGGGAGGAGGCCCCCGCCGTCGCGGCCAAGGGTCGCGGCGGCGGGGTCGCCACGCCAACCGCATCGTCAAGCGCAGCATGGCCGCCCGCTAGTCTTGGTCATGCGGCTGTCCTTGGATTCTTCCTCGCTTTCCTCCGTCCATCGACGGCACCTGCTTCGAGGGGGCGAAGAACGGACGACCGATGAATGACCCGCACCTGCGGATTCTGAGGGCGGCGGCTCGTCATAGCCGGCGCCAGCTGGAATCCGCCGACGCCGACGCCGCCGGCGAGGCGACCGCTGCGTCGACCGAACGCCGACTCGACCTGAGCGAACGCGCGGCGCGAACGAGGTCGCGCCTTGCCGCCGCTGCTGCGCGGCGACGGCTGGTCTCCACGCGCCCCGGTGCGGGCGGGACCGATGCGGGGGGATCCGAATGAGTGGCGCGCTGCTTCACTCGAAGGCCCGTCTGACGGAGCAGCGGAGGCCCGAGCGTGCGAAAGCGAGGGTCGAGCGCGCGAGGGTCAGAACGACCGCTGCCTGACATGGCGGCCGGGGACTCTCGGGATTTCGAGTTCGTCGGTGGCCCCTTCGACGGCCAGAGGCTTCCGGTCGTCGAGCAAGTGGAGGGCTTTCCGGCGGTCTGCGTGGTCGACCACAGGGGAGAGCCTGTGGTCCGCAGATCGCTCGAAGGATCCCCCTGGTCCCAGCACCGCTACGAACGGGACGGGGAGGCCTATCGATACCTGGGCCCGCTGCGGGAGGATTGGCGTTGACGATCGGCCGGTCGGCTCATGGGCGGCCGAGGCGTCGCGCCCGCCGCACGCGGTCGCTTCCGGTCAGAGCCGGTGCAGCTTCCGATGCTGTCGCGCCGCGGTGATGATTCCGTCCTGGTCCAGCGAGAACACGTCCCAGTGCCGCTGGCGGCCTCGCGGACGAGACATATAGCTGCCGGGGGGCATCGGAGCGGAGCCCAACGCCCGGAAGGCGGCGGCTCGGTCTATTCCCTTCGAATGGCCGACTGACCTCCAGTGTCCGTCCAAGTCCTTGAACCGAAAGTCGAAGTCCACCCGACGAGGCTACCCCATCGGCCAACGACACCTCGGGGCTGGCTGCTACCGTCGTCTGGAACTCAGATCGGGCTTCGCTCGATTCCAAGAGTGTCCGCGTTCGTAGATCGATGCCCCAGGCAACCCTCCACGTCGCAGCACACAAACCGAAGTGGAGGAACTGATGGCAACCGGAACCGTGAAGTGGTTCAACGATGACAAGGGCTTTGGCTTTCTCACGCCCGACGACGCAGGCAAGGATCTCTTCGTGCACCACAGCGCCATCGCCGGCGACGGCTTCAAGTCGCTGGCCGAGGGAGCCAAGGTGTCGTTCGACTCCGAGCCGGGCGACAAAGGCCCCAGGGCCGTGAACGTGCAGCTGCTCGACAGCTGACGTCGTCCTTCCGCGCCGTTCCCGATGCCTCGGGGCGGCGACCGGCATCTGCCCGTCGGACCGGGGCCCGAGCGTGACACAGGAATGCTCGGCTCCGGCTGGCGGGGCGCTGCGGCACCGCTCGAGGACCGCAGTCACCGTCTGACATCATCGGCCCCTGGCCGTGCTCACCTTCATCTACTGCCGTCCGGCCGCGCTCGACACCGAGGCCGGGTGCGCAGCGGTGGACAAGGCGCTCACCGCTCTCGCCCGCGAGCTGAACCTCGACGAGGGGGCCAAGCTGCGACAGGGCGGCGGCAACTCGATCATCATCAGCGACGTCGCCCCGGAGGACCTCTGGCGCGCAATGGATCGCGCCGTGCCCGACTGGGAAGATCAGCGCCTGTTCTTCGCCCCGGTCTTCCCCTGAGACGCTCGCCGGGTCGTGCTCAGGGCGGCGATTCGCCCGGCGATCTTCCCCCCGGCTGCTACCGTGCAGGTGTCGGGTTTGGCCGATTCGCCGCCCGAGAGGTTCCGTTTCCTCCGCGTGCCGATGGCGCCTTGGGGCCGCAGGATCTCCCCAGACGTTCAAACACAGCAGGAGAAAACCGATTACTTCCTTTGCCGACCTCGGCACTTCCCGGCCGGTCGTCGATGCGCTCAACGCGCGCTCGATCGACCGACCCTTCCCTATCCAAGAGATGGTCATCCGCGACGCGCTCGCCGGCCACGACCTGCTCGTCCAGTCGCCGACCGGCTCGGGCAAGACGCTGGCCTTCGGCGTCCCCCTGGTCGACCTGATCGAGCCCGGCGGCAAGGGCCCGCGGGCCCTGGTCCTGGCGCCGACCCGCGAGCTCGCCGGCCAGATCGTCGACGAGCTCGAGCCGCTGGCGCGGGCGCGGGCGCTGCGCATCGCCGCCGTCTACGGCGGCGTCGGCTTCGGCCCGCAGATCAAGGCCGCCGGGCGCGCCGACATCCTCGTCGCCACCCCCGGGCGGCTCGAGGACCTGATCGGCCGCGGCGCGGTCTCGCTGGGGCGGGTCGGGGTGCTGGTCCTCGACGAGGCCGACCGGATGCTCGACATGGGCTTCCGGCCCGCCGTCGACCGGCTCGTCTCCCGCACCCCGGCCGAGCGCCAGACGCTGTTTTTCTCGGCGACCCTGGCGGGCGCCACCGGCAGCCTCGCCGCCGCCTACACCGAGGGCGCCCGCTCCCACACCCACGCCGAGCCCCCGCACAGCGAGGCCCAGATCGAGCACCGCTTCGTCGCGGTCGACTCCCAGGACGCCAAGCTCGGGCGGCTGGTCGAGCACCTCGGCGAGCAGGACGCCGGGCGCTCGCTGGTCTTCGTGCGCACCAAGCGCGGCGCCGACCGCCTGGTCAAGCGGCTGCGCAGCCAGAACGTCGAGGCGGTCGCGATGCACGGCAACAAAAGCCAGCGCCAGCGCGAGCAGGCGCTGGCGCGCTTTGAGCGCGGCGAGGTCATGACCCTGGTCGCCACCGACGTGGCGGCGCGCGGGATCGACGTCCCCGACGTCGCCCGGGTGATCAACTACGACGCCCCCGCCGACCGCGAGTCCTACGTGCACCGGGTCGGCCGCACCGGCCGGGCCGGTCGCACCGGCACCGGCATCAGCTTCGTCCTCTCCGACCAGACCGAGGAGATGCGGCGCATCGGCGCCAGCCTCGGGCTCGAGCACGGGCTCGGCGGCGGGGAGCCCCGCCGCCAGGCGGCGGACCCCGCCAAGCCCAGACGACGCCGGCGCCGCAACCGCGGCCGGCGCGGCAAGGTCGCGGCCTGACGCCATGAAACCGGGTGCGGTCAGATGGAGCTGCGCCCGGTGCGAGGTATCGGTCGGGCGTATCGACGGCGAGCCGACGAAGCTGCCGGCGACCTGGGTGCAGGAAGACCGCCTCATCTACTGCCTTTCGTGCAGCAGGGCTCGGGCCGGGGAGGCTGCGATCGAGGCTGCTCCGGAGACGGTCTCCCGCGAGGATCTGGCTCGCCTCCGACGCACTGCCCTGATCGAGTTCGAGATCGGCCGCGCGCCGGCGGCGCCGAACCGCACCGTCGCGCTTGCCTGCAGGACCTCGAGCTCCGCGGTAGCCGCCGTCCGCGACCGGCTCGACCTGGTCGTCGCGGCAACTCCCGGTCCCGACGTCAAGCAGGACGACTAGGAGAATGGGGCCGGAAACCGGGATATGTCTGGCGTGAAGGCGTGAGCCACGCGGAAATCAGGATGGTCAACGGCGATGTCCTCGGCGTCGAGGGCTCGCTCGACGAGGTCGAGAAGGAGCTCTCGGATGCGGCGAGGTCGGGCAGCTCCAGATTCGCCTGGCTGACCGCGGTTGCCACCGGAGAGCGGATCGGCGTGAAGCCAGACCACGTAGTCAGCGTCAGGTTGAGCGACGGGCGCGACGACGAGGCACGTGCCGGGACCTGACGCGAGCTCAGCGCGGGATCGATCGGTGCCCCCAGCGGAACACCACACGAACTTCGCAGCACGGACCGCGGGCAGGCCGCTCAGCCGAGCGTCTCGTCGAGCCAGTCGAAAAAGCGCTCTGCGCGCAGGACCGGGGCCTTCGGCTCGCAGTGACCGTCGGCGCCCTCTGCGGCGGTGAAGGGCATCAGGGTCCCTCGCTCGCCGACCCGGGCTGCCAGCTCGGCCGGTTCCCCTGGCCAGAACTGCTCGTTCTCGGGGTCGGCGACGAGCAGCGGGCACTCGATCCGCCGCGCGGTCTTCTCGTCGATCTGCATCTCCATGGCCGCCTTGCACATCTCGTAGGCCGATTCGGTGCCGTAGGGGAAAGTGCGGAACTTCATCGTGAAGCGGATCGTCTTCGAGAAGCGCTCGCCGAGGCGGACCTCCTTGTCGAACTTCTCCTTTTCACCGTTCGCCACCAGCTTCTGCATCGACTTCGAGGTGTGGTTGAGGACCGCCCGGCTGACGTCGACCACGCCGGGGTCGGCGATCCCGGCGGCGATCCGGGGCTCGAAGGCGAGCGCCCGAGGCACCCAGTAGCCGCCCTGGCTGACGCCCATCAGCGCGATCCGCTCCGGGTCGACGTCGGGTCGGGCGAGCGCCCAGTCGACGACCGGGGTCACCACCGCCTCCCAATCAGCGCGGAAGTAGAGGCCCTGCTCGTGCAGGGCCTGGCCCTGGCCGGGGCCGTCGAAGGTGAGGCAGTTGTAGCCGCGGGCGACGCCGGCAGCCGCTCCCATCACCCACATGTCGGTGACGGTGCCGTCGGATCCGTTGTTGAGGATCAGCAGCGGCGCTCGCTCCGCGGCCGGCCGGCCGCGGAAGAGCCAGCCCTCGAGCACGGCGTCCTCGTAAGGGATCTCGACCCGCTCCCAGGGAGTCGGGGCAAGGGCTGCCGCTCGCTCGAAGCAGTCGCGGTGGCGGCGCCAAAGGCGATGGTAGTCCTCCACCGTGCCGTCCTTGGTGCCGAGCACGAAGAAGGCGACGGCGAACCAGTAGTTGGAGGCGCGCAGGTGACGGCCGAAGGCGGTGACCCGGTGGCCGGCTTCCTCGGCCGCGGCGGCCTCCTCCTCGACCCGGGTCGAGGTGGCCGTCCAGGCCTCGCACCAGCTGTCGAAGTCGCCGTCCTTGACCTCGGCGACGGTCGCCAGCACCTCCCCAGCATCGGCCGCGTCGAAAGCCGCCGAGCCGAGCAGGATCTCGGTCGTGAACTCGAAGTCGTCGCTCTTGAAGAAGTGATTGTGGTGGTGCGCCATCGCCCCTCTGTCGGCCGCCCAGGGCGCTCGCCTTTAGCCCCGACTCTCGACCACCACCGGCGCCTCGATGCCAAGTCGGCCGCGCGACGCCCCGGCTCCCCCGACGGGACTGTGGTTTGAACCCGGAAGTTTGGTACCCCAGCGGAACACAAGGCGAACCGGGTGGCTCGGCTCGATGGCGATCTGCTCTCGCTTTCGTCCGGCGGAGAAGAGCGCCCGGGTTGAGCGAGGCCCCGACGAGGTGCGCCGGGGCCTCGGACAACGCGGCGGCTGAGTCGATTCAGGCGGGACGACCCACCGCGACTGCTCGGGTGCGCCGGGCGCGCTCCCCACGCAAGAGAACCAGGCTCGCAGCGAGCACCCAGAACGGGAGGACCAGGAACCCGAACCATCCGAACGGGGTGAGAAACGCGACCCCCAGCGCGATCGCGACCCAGGACAGAGACCGCGGCAGGCTGAGCGTTCGCAGACCGCCGATGCCGACCGCGAGCATCATCACGCAGAGGCCCGCGGTGAACGGGACCCAGTCCACGGCACCGAGCTGGTTCAGCGTGTAGACGGCGGTCCGGCTGCCCTGATCGGCGGCCGTCGCCGTCGCCAGCGAGAGCAGTGCCGCGATCGAGAAGCCGACCGCCGCGAACACCGCGCCGCCGAAGGCGACAACCGAGTAGTTCGCCTCCTCCCCCTCTCCGCCGCGCAGGACCGAGCGCAGCCCGGCGCCGAAGAAGACGAGCGCCACCGTCGCCGTGTGGAGGAGCAGCGCCGAGACGATCTCGGCGGTCCTGTGGTCGCTCCAGTAGGCGAATGCCTTGGCGACCGAGGCGCTCTCGTCGACCTGGTCGCTGGTGATCAGAAACGCCGCCACGACCAGGACCGCGAAGAGGATCCCGGAGATCGCGAGGGCGCGCTGGTAGATGCTGGTTCGCATGCGAGTGCCTTCCTTTCGTCGGTTTCAGCCGCTCATTCGGCGGCGCAGGCGTCGAGGCCGGCCTGCCTGGCGAGCTGGCTGACCTCGGTGAACGGATCCTCGGATCCGGCGAGTCCCGCCGGTTCGGCCTTCAGCCGGTCGGCGACCGACTGCGCCTCGGCGGTCATCTCGGCGACGGTGCCGACCAGGCTGCTCGGCGGCGTCAGCCCTTCGATGCCGTCGATGATCTGCTGGGTGTAGGGAACGACCGCGGCGGTCGCGAACTTCTCGAACTGCCGGTCGGTGGGCTCGCCGGGGCCGAGGAGCTTGCCCGCGGCCGCCTCGATCCGCTTGTCGGCGCGTTCGCAGATCGCGTCCGCGGCGGCGACGAATTCGGCCTCCCCCATCGCCGAGGCCGTCGAGGACCCCCCGCCTCCGCCGCAGCCGGCGAGCAGCGCACCGCCGATCGCGAGCCCCGCGAGCAGACCACCGCAGCTCCACCCCTTCGCTCTCATCGTGCCTCCTCTCGCTCGCGCCGCGCCGTTCGCGGCTACTGGGGGCACGATCGAACCCCGGCCGTCCCACCGACAAGGGCACCAGGGCTCGATCCGCCCGGGAAATCGACCTGGGTCAAATGTCCCGCAGGAGTCGGGAAATCGGCTTCGCCGGGGTGACAACCGTGCCGGGGGAATGGACAATGACCCGGCCCATGGAGGCGATCTCGAAAGCCGTGAGAGAGCCGGAGGCCGCGGTCCCCGCCGGCGCCAGCCGGCGGCAGGAGATCGGCGCCTGGGCCTGCTTCGCGGCCGTCGCCGGGATCTGCGGCTTCGCGATCGCCCTGATCGCCGCGCTGCCCCTGCATGGCTCCGACGGCGGCTTCAGCATCCTCGTCGTCCCGATCGCGCTGACCAGCGCCGGGCTCGGCGTCCTCGTCCGCCTGCGCCGGCCGGAGAACCTGATCGGCTGGCTGCTGCTGGCAAACGGAGGCGTGCTCGCCACCCTGGCCCTGGCAACTCCCTACGCCTACTACGGGGAGATCAGCCACCCGGGCAGCCTGCCCGGGGCAGAGTGGGCCACCCTGTGGAAGGCGATCGACTGGCCCGGGTTGTACGTCGGGCTGATGGCGATCGCCTTCGTCTTCCCCGACGGGCACCTGCCTTCGCCGCGCTGGCGCAAGGTGGTGATCGCCACGGCGATCGCCTACCTCGGGCTCGAGCTGGGCTTTGCCCTGCACCCCGGAGCGTTCGACCCGCCCTTCGAAGAGGTCGGCAAGCCGCTGCCCACCTACCCCAGCTCGCTTGAGTGGGTCTGGGTCCCCTTCTACCTCGGGGTCCTGCTGAGCCTGTTCGCCGCCTTCTTCGCGGTGCGCAGCCGGCTGCGCCGCGCCGCCGGCTCCGAGCGGCTGCAGCTCCTCTGGTTCACCTACGCGGCGATGCTGATTCCGCTGACGCTGCTGCTCTGCGCGCTGACCGGCGTGGTGGTCGCCGAAGGCCCGGTCACCGACGTGATCACCGGCGTTCTCATCTGGACGATGCTGGTCGCGATCCTCGCCGCGATCGCGATCGGGATTCTCCGCTACCGGCTCTTCGACATCGAGCTGGTCATCAACCGAACCCTGGTCTACGGGACGCTGACGGCCTGCATCATCATCGCCTACGTCGCAATCGTCGGCGCCCTCAATGCCCTGATCAACCAGAAGGGCATCGCCGGAGTCCTCGCCGCCGGTCTGGTCGCGGCCGGGGTCCAGCCCGTGCGGATACGCCTTCAGCGCCGCGCCGACCGCTGGGTCTACGGCGATCGGTCCGACCCGTACGCGGCGCTGACCAGGCTCGGCGAGAGGCTTCAGGACACCCTCGCCCCCGGGCAAGTCGTGCAGACGGTGGTCGATTCCGTCGCCGAGGCGCTCCGCCTTCGCCACGTCGCCGTGGAGTTCGATCGCGACGGGGGTGCGGAGCTGGTCGCCGCGCACGGCAGCGAGGGAAGCGGCGAGCTGCGGCGGGTGCCGCTGATCTACAACGGCGAGAGGCTGGGCAGCCTCGTCGTCCAGGTCCCGCCGGGCCGGCAACTGGGGGCAGCCGACGAGCGCTTGCTCGAGGACCTCGCCCAGCACGCCGGACCTGCGGTCCACGCGGTGCGTCTCAACGCCGACCTGCAGCGCTCGCGGGAGCGCCTGGTGAGCGCGCGGGAGGAGGAGCGCCGGCGGCTGCGGCGCGACCTTCACGACGGGCTGGGACCCGCGCTGGCGGGAATGGCGATGCAGCTCGACGCGGCCAGATCCAAAGCGAGGGATCCCGAGATCGAGACGGTGCTGGGCGAGCTCCGCACCGAGACTCAAGATGCGATCGCCGACATCCGCAGGGTGGTCTATGACCTGCGCCCTCCGGCACTCGACGAGCTCGGCCTGGTCGGGGCGCTGCGCGAGCAGGCCGCGCGCCTCTCGGCCGGCGGAGATGGCCTCTCGGTGAGCGTCGAGGCCTCGGATCTCCCGCCGCTGCCGGCGGCCGTCGAGGTGGCGGCCTACCGGATCGCGACCGAGGCCCTGACCAACGTGTTTCGGCACGCCGGCGCCCACCGCTGCCTCGTCGAGCTCACGCTCGCGGACGCGCTGATCGTCGAGGTCACCGACGACGGTCGCGGCATGGGCTCGCGGAGCGCCGGCGTCGGCCTGACCTCGATGCGGGAGCGCGCGTCGGAGCTGCGCGGGGAACTGGTGATCCGGGAGCGCCCGGGAGGCGGCACCCTGATCCGTGCGGAGCTACCCATCGAGGGACCGTGACCGCACCGATCTCAGTCATCGTCGCCGACGACCACCCCGTCTTCCGCCAGGGCCTGCGTGCCCTCCTCGACGGCGTCCCCGACATCGAGCTGGTCGGCGAAGCCGCCGACGGTGAGGCTGCGGTCGCCATGGCGCTGGAGCGCAAGCCGGCCGTGGTGCTGATGGACCTACGTATGCCGGGCCTGAACGGGATCGAGGCAACTCGCCAGATCAACGCCGTCGAGCCCGCCGTGGGGATTCTCGTGCTGACCATGTTCGAGGACGACGACTCGGTCTTCGCCGCGATGCGTGCCGGGGCGCGCGGCTACCTGCTCAAGGGCTCCGACCAGGAGGAGGTGACGCGGGCGATCCGCTCGATCGCCTCCGGCGAGGCGATCTTCGGCCCGGCGATCGCTCGGCGCCTGATCGGCTACTTCTCCTCGGCGAGCACGGAGGCCTTCCCGGAGCTGACCGCGCGCGAACGCGAGGTACTGGAGCTGATCGCGCAGGGCCGTAACAACCAGGCGATCGCCGAGCAGTTGGTGCTCAGCCTGAAGACGGTCCGCAACCATGTTTCCAACGTCTTCAACAAGCTCCAGGTGACCGATCGCGCCGGCGCGATCGTCAAGGCCCGCGAGGCCGGAATGGGCAACGCGAGAGAAGAAGGGCACATGCCATGAGCGACACGCCACAAGCCACCAGGTGGAAGCCCGATGCGGATTGAGCAGAGGTTCAGCGCCGACAGGCCTCCCGAGCTCGTCTTCGACTACCTGACCGACCCCTCCAAGCTGGCCGACTGGCAGACTTCGAAGACGTCGGTCGAACCGCTCACCGCGGGACCCCCGCGCCTCGGGACCCGGGTGCGCGAGCGTACGAAGCCGCCTCGCGCCAAGGAGTTCGAGCAGATCGTCGAGTTCACGGTCTTCGATCGGCCCCACCGGGTCCATGTTCACGTCGTCGAGGGGCCGCATGCGATCGATGGAACCTGGTCGTTCTCACCGAGCGGCTCGGGAACGCAGGTGAACTGCCTGATCGAGGGCGAGATGCGCGGCATCCCGCGGATCGCGCAACCGATCGCACGGTTCATGCTCAAGCGACAGCTCGCCTCTTACCATCGCACGCTGCGCGCCAACCTGGAAGCCGGCGCGACCGGCAGATAGCGACGATTCGGTACCGGGGAGTGAGTAGGAAAACCCGGCGACTGGCCGGCCTCGGAGTACCCCCAGCGGAACACAAGTCGAACCACGCGGCGCGGGTCACAGGCGGGCCGATCTCGCTGGCGGGGGAGCGCCCACGGCGACGAGCTGGGCGCTGCTCAACGTTGAGCAGCGAAGATCTCACCGAGAAAGTGCGTGACGATCCAGGCGACAGTCCGTGCCGTAGTCCCGGATGGGTCGCGGGCCGGGTTCAGCTCGACGACATCGAAACCGGCCACCCTCCCCCGGCGGGCGACGGCTGCCAAGAGCCCCCTCAACGCCCGGTAGTCGATCCCTCCCGGCTCGGGGAGCGAGTGTCCGGGTGCGACGGATGAGTCGAGGACGTCGAGATCGATCGAGACGTACAGCGACTCGGCCTCGGGAACGGTCTCGCCGACCACAGCCTCCGGACCTCTCTCCAGCACTTCGAGGCTGGTCGCCCACCGCCCCCCATGGTCTCGGAGACCCTCGACCTCGGAGCGGTCGACGTTGCGCAGGCCAAGTGCCGTCACGCTGCCAACGAAGGGCAGCTCCGCCAACCGGCGCAGCTGGCTGGCACCGGTTAGGCGGGCTCCCTCCAGGTCGTCGAGGAAGTCAGCGTGTGCATCGACGTGGACCACATCAAGGTCCCCGACGGGCTCCATCCCGAGGCCCAGCGGAAGGCTGATCGAGTGGTCCCCGCCGACGGCGACCATGAGCGCTCCGCGCTCGACGACCCCCCTCGCCGCAGCGGTGATCCGAGCATAATTCCCCTCGGTGTCTGAGCCCTGGATCGCGACGTCGCCGAGGTCGGCCATCGTCACCCCCACCAGATAGTCGCGGTCGGCCTCGATGTCGTACCAGCCCGCGGCCCCGGGATCCGCGGCCCCGGCGGCCACCCGCGGGTAGTCGAACTGCTCTCGGCTCGCCTCGCGGACCGCGGCCGGGCCCCCACGCTGACCGGTCGGCAGCCCCGGCTGCGGGGTGCCGCCGTCGTAGGGCACGCCGAGGAACGCCACGTCCGCGCTCAGGCAGTCGATCCCGGTTATGACAGGCGCGCCGAAGAAGGTGCGGGGGGCTGGGTCCAGCAACGGCTCCGATGGCTCTGCGGGCGAAGCACCCATCAGCCGGCGCCGCCCTTGGCGGCCTGCTCGAGGTCCGAAGAGCGCCTGTCGATGGCGACGCGCTCGGTCATGCCCGAAAGCATAGGCCGGAACTCGATAGCTCGGCCGGGCACCCGACCCCGGATCCAGCTAGCGGGCTCCTTGCCCGGGTCGGTTGCATTGGATCCTCGAACCCGGCGATGATGCGGGTGAGCAACGCGAGCGCGAAAATCGGATCCCATTGAGGAGCAGCCAGCCAAAGTGAAGGTTCCCGAAACCCAGTACGCGAGAAGCGCCGACGTCAGCGTCGCGTTTCAGGTGTTCGGAAGCGGCCCAGTCGACCTCGTCCTGATCCGCGGCAGTCTCTCGGATCTCTCGTCGGTCTGGGAGCAGCCGTTGCTGGCCGATTTCCTCTGGGGCCTAGGTGGGCTCGCGCGTGTGGTGATGTTCGACAAGCGTGGCACCGGGCTCTCGGATCGGGTTCGCGAGGTGCCAACGCTGGAGGCTCGCATGGACGATGTCCGGGCGGCCATGGACGCCGCCGAATCGGATCGGGCTTTGCTGTGGGCAGCCCACGAGGGGACGCGCATCTCGACGCTCTTCGCCGCGACCTACCCCGAGCGAACTCTCGGCCTGACGATGTACGACCCCCAGGCAAAGGGCAAGCGCGGGCCCGACTATCCCTGGGCCCGCAGTGAACAGGAGTGGGGACGGTGGCTGCGGAAGGTCGCTGACGGATGGGGTGACACCGAGTTCCTCGAAGGCTATCTGCGCGATTACAGCCCGACGCTCGCCGAGCAGGAGAACGTGACGGCGTGGTTCGTCCACCACATGCGGCGGAGCGCGAGTCCGGGCGCCGCTGTGGCGTTTCAGCGCATGCAGATGGAAGGGGACGTCAGCGACGTGTTGCCGGCGGTCCGGACGCCGGCGCTGATCCTGCACCGAGCGCAATCGGCGGGATGTGCCGAGTACGTCGCGGAACGGATGCACGATGTGACGATGAAGGAGATTCCAGGGCTGATCGACGGCTATTCGTGGGCCACCTCGGACTCCAACGACTTCGTGCTGGCCGAGACCAAGTCGTTCATCCACAAGCTCGGGGCCCCACCCGAACCAGAGCGGATGTTGGCGACGATCGTGTTCACCGACATTGTCGGATCGACCGAACGGGCGGCAACTCTCGGCGACCAGGACTGGAAACGCCTGCTCGAGCGCCACCAGGCGCTGGTCCGGCGGCGGCTGGGCGAATTCCGCGGCACCGAGCTAAACACGACCGGTGATGGATTCTTCGCCTCCTTCGACGGCCCGGGCAGAGCGATCCGCTTTGCCCAAGCGGTGATCGAGGATCTGCGGGGCATTGGGCTGGAGATCCGGGCGGGCGTTCATACCGGTGAGGTCGAGGAGATGGGAGACGATATCGGCGGAATTGCAGTCCATATCGCTGCCCGAATCGCCGCGAGGGCCGCTGCGGGCGAGGTGCTCGTCTCCAGCACCGTTCGGGATCTGGTTGCGGGATCCGGCCTCGAGTTCAGCGACCGAGAAGACACCGCGCTGAAGGGCGTGCCGGGCAGCTGGCACCTTCTCGCGGCAGCGGCCTGACGGCCCCACGTGACCTGGCGCGTCCAGTACCCCCAGGGGAACACAAGGCGAACCACGCGGCGCGGATCGAGCCGAGAATGATCTCTCTGTAGGCCCTCGCATCCGCGTATGGGAGGATTTCCGTCGGGTAGCAGCGGACTTCGAGACGGAGTTGCCGGACGGAGGCGTGCTCAAGGGAGCGGTGGCGCGACCGAGCGGGGGTGGCGTGTTCCCAGGCATCGTCGTGCTGCACGAGGCGATCGGCGATCGACCCGAGATCCGGGCAGCCTGCGACCGATTTGCCGACCGCGACTACGTCGCCGCGATGCCCGACCTGTTCAGCGACGGACCGATGGCGATCTGCCTGGCGCGGGCGATCAGGGAGATAAGGAGCGGCAGGCCGGGTCGGGTCGCCGACCGCATCGACGAGACGAGGGCGTGGCTTGCAGAGCGGGCGGACGTCGACGGCGAGCGGATCGGGGTGATCGGCTTCTGCATGGGCGGCGCCTTCGCCCTCGCCTACGTGGCGGGCGGTCGACCCGGCGTCCGCGTCGCCTCGGCCAACTACACCGAAGTCCCGAAGGAGCCGGCCAGCCTCCGCGGTGCCTGCCCGATCGTCGCTTCCTTCGGCGGTAGGGACAGGGTCTTCGGGCCGGACCACGCGGACCGCCTATCCGACCATCTCCGGTCTCTGGGCGTCGAGAACGACGTCAAGGTCTATGACGATGCCGGACACAGCTTCATGACGGAGGGCCACTACCCGATCGGAAAGCTCGTCTTGCTTCCCCTGCACGTCGGCTACGTGGAAGACGCCGCCGACGATGCCTGGCGCCGGGTGTTCGCCTTCTTCGACTCGCGCCTCAAGACGGCGTGACGCGCGGCGACGGCGCGGGGGCCCGAACCCCCCTGCCCCTCGGCGAGGCAGTACCCCCAGCGGAACACAAGGCGAACCAAGCGGCGCGGATCGGCGGCGACCCGTTCTCGCTGGCTCGACAGCGCCCTTCAGAGCCCCCTTAGGTTCAACCGCCATATTCCCCGCCCCTTGCTCCGAATTGAACGCCACGAGCTGGGTCCGCGCGTGTATGTGCTGGGTTTGCGGGTTCACGAGTGCCACGCGGGGATCTTCCTCATCGGCGCTTCCACGCTGGCCCTCTTGGCCGGGTGGCCGGTGCCGCACCTCTCCGTGCTCGGGGTGCTCCTGGTCGGACTGTGGATGCTCTGGAAGGACTGGCGAGACCTCTTCCCCCGCCTCCGCGACAGCGCCGCGTGGAGCGCCGGCATGCACCGCCGCCCGACGCCGCTGCGCAGCCGCCGCCCGGGACATTGGCTGGCGCCGCTCGCAGGTGCCTGCACCATCGCGATCGGCGTCGTCAACATCACGTCCGCCCTGACCCCGAACCTGCACGCCCGGATGCAGGTACTGCTGGAACTGGTGCCCCGCGAGGTCCCGGTCGCGGCGCACGCTCTCGCGCTCTCTGCCGGTGTCGCACTGACGATCCTCGGCATCTACCTGATGCGCCGCCGGCGACGCGCCTGGGGCTTCGCGCTCGCCACCCTGCTGATCGCCGGGGCACTCAACCTGCTGAAGGGGCTCGACGCAGAGGAGGCGCTCGCCTGCTGGGGCTTGGCAGCGGTCCTGGTCTGGGGGCGGGGCGCCTTCGTCGTCCTCCCCACCGAGCTCGGCTGGCGCGGCCCCCTGCTGCGCAGCGCCGGGATCGCCATCTCGGTCCTCGCGATCAGTGTGGCTACCCTGATGGCCGTTTCCCACTGGGGGCACCCGGGGCTCAATCCCAGCCGCGCGGCAGCGGAGCTGGGAGCCATCCTCACCCTCTCCGCCGGCCCAGTCGGCTACCGCGACCCCTTCGAGTGGGTACCGGCCTCGCTCCTCCTTCTCTGGAGCGGCGGCGCCCTGGCGATCGCCTGGCAGCTGTTCCGGCCGCTCGCGAGGTCTGCCGGCCGCCCGCCCGAGGAACTGCGACCGCTGGCCCGGGAACTGGTCGAGTCCCACGGCAGCGACACCCTCAGCTTCTTCAAGCTGAGGGCCGACAAGCACCACTTCTTTGACCGCAGCCGGCAGGCCTTTGTCGGCTATCGCGTCGAGGCGGGGACCTTGCTCGTCTCCGGCGACCCCATCGGCTCACCGGAGACGGTGCCGCGCCTGCTCCGCGAGCTCTGCGGATTCGCCGAGAGCCGGGGACTGGCGTTAGGCGTCGTCGGCGCCAGCGAGGAATTCGCCGAGCTCGCATCCGGCGCCGGCCTCAGCTCCTTCTACATCGGTGACGAGGCGATCGTCGACCTCGCTTCCTTCTCGCTGGACGGCAGGGCGATCCGCAAGGTGCGACAGGCGGTGACGCGAGTCCGGAAGGCGGGCCTCACCGTCTCGCTGCGGACCGTGGGCGAGCTCTCCGAGGAGGAGCTGCAGAACCTCGAGCGGGTCTCGAGTCGCTGGCGCGGCGAGGAACCCGAGCGCGGCTTCTCGATGGCTATCGACAGCTTGCGCGGCGATCACCTCCGGGAGAGCCTGGTGGCTGTCGCCCACGACGCCGGGGGCACCGCCCGAGGCTTCCTCCACTTCGCCCCCTGCTATGGGCGGCCCGCCGTCTCGCTGGGGCTGATGCGGCGCGACCGTGGCAGCGTCAATGGGCTTACCGAGTTTCTCGTCGTCAACTCGATTGAGATGCTGCGCGAGCGCGGGATCGAGGAGATGTCGCTGAACTTCGCCGCGTTTGCGCGCCTGCTGCGCGATCCCGACAACCTCTTCGAGCGCACCCTGGGCCGGCTCGTCGCGCTCGCCAATCCCTACTTCCAGATCGAGAGCCTCTACCGCTTCAACGCCAAGTTCTCGCCGCGCTGGCAGCCCCGCTACCTGCTCTACGAGCCCAGCGCCCTCGGCTTCGCCCGCACCGGCCTGGCGGCGATGTTCGCAGAGGGCCAACTGCCGGCGCCGCGGCTGCCGGCCTGGGCCTTGCCGGCGAGACCGGGCGCTGCTCCGGCAGGAGCGCCCGGTGACGCTGTCGGCGATCGACACGGGTAGCGGCCCAGCAGCCCTTCTCCTGCACGGCCAGCCGGGCACCGGCGCCGACTGGTCGCTCGTGACCGAGAGGCTGCGCGGGCGGATGCGCGTGATCGCGCCCGACCGTCCGGGTTACGGAAGCACCGGTGGCAGGGCGGTCGGCTTCCGGGCCAACGCCGAGAGGGCCATGGCGCTGCTCGACCGCCTCCACATCGACCGCGCCGTGGTGGCCGGACATAGCTGGGGAAGCGGGATAGCCCTCGCCGCGGCCATAGAGTTCCCGCAGCGGCTCCGTGGCTTGGTGCTGGTCGGGGCGATGGCGCCGACCGTCTCGCCCAGCCGCCGCGACCGCGCCCTCGCCAACCGTCTCATCGGTCCGCCTGCCACCCGCCTCGGCTTCTGGGTCGCCGGACTGGGCCTCGCGCTGTCGCCGCTCCGACGGCTGGCCCATGCGGCGGCGCCGGCCCTGGAAGCCGACCGCCTGGAGAGGGCCGCCGCGGAATGGCGCGGCGCCGATGTCTGGCGGAGCTTCTATGCCGAGCAGCGCGCTTTCGTCGCTGAGATGCCGGCACTGGCCCGTCGCCTCCCTTCCCTCGGAGTGCCCACGACGATCGTCGCCGGCAACCGCGACCGCGTCTGTCCTCCCTCCCAGGTCCGCGAGCTCGCCCGCGACCTGCACGCAAGGCTGATCGAAGTCGACGGCGGCCACCTCCTGCCGCAGCAGCGTCCCAACGCGGTCGCGGACGCGATCACGGCCCATTGCGGCCTCTGACGCGCCAACTCGGGTCGGTCATGGCGGCGCTTGAAAAGGGAACCCCCAGCGGAACACGAGTCGAACCATGTCGCGCGACTTGCAGGCGATCAGGTCTCCCTGCCCCGGCGACGCCATCGTCGGGGATCGCGCGCATCAACGGCAGTCCCGATGGCCGTGCTGGGTGCCGTCGTCGGGTTCTACGTGGGCCTCGCGCCGATCGCCAGGGGCGACGAGGTGGTGCGCGTTAGGGTTTGTCCATCAGCCAAAGCGCCACCGCGACGGGCAAACCTCCTGCGGCCGGCACCAAGGAGGTCAGGTCCCCGATGCACCGCGGAATCCTAGTCGTCGCCCTCGTCGCCCTGGCTGCCCTGGTGGCCGCGTCCCCGGCCGCCGCAGTGGGACATCGTTCCCACAGTCGTCATCGTCGGCGGGCGCCCCAGCGCTACTCGCCAGCCCACGGCGCGAAGTGCCGCAAGCACTACCGGCGTGTCGTCAAGCGCTGGCGGCGGCATGGCCGCCGCCATCGCAAGGTCCTCTGCGTGAGGCGCCACGCTTCCAGCGCCGTGGAGCTGCACGCCCGCCTGGATCCGACCTTCACTCGCCATCCGCTCGATCCGTTCAAGGTCACCTACGCCTACTCGGCTTCGGCGACGAAGAGGGCCACTGCCGCCTCGGCCGAGAAACCGGCGCCGCTGCCACCCGGCGTCCTCTCGCTGTTCAGCGACGGCAAGCTGGAATGCGCGGCGTTCGTCGGCGGCGGCGTCAAGGGCTCCAAATGCACTGTCGACTACGCCGCCCTCGGCCGGCATCGCGTGAAGGCGATCTACACGTCCGGCCAACGGTCGGCGGCCGAGACCCGACTTGAGAGGATCCCGCGGCTGAGGCTTGCCGCATCGGCGTTTAAGACGGCCTTCGCGCCGACCGTACAGCCGGCCGTAATAGAAGCGAACAGGACCGCCCTCGTCGGTTTGGTGAAGACGAACTATTTTGGCCAGAATGCGCCTCCCATCGCGGCGACGCTCGACTGCGAGGGCGACGTGGCGCCGGAATCGCTCTCCCCCTCGGGGTGCTACCAGGCGAGAGATTTCACCGAGTACGTCTACGCGCGCTCGAAGCACCCCTGCTCGGACGGCATCGAAGGCGTCTTCATCAGCAGCGAGACGCGGCCCGCGCTCGTCAACGGCTTCGAATTCTCGCCTGCCGAAATCGAATCGGGCGCGAACCACCTGCGGGTCACCATCCCAGCCGGCGGCGGCTACGCCGCCTCGGAAGCGACGGTGCCGATCCAGTTCAAGCTGCCGTCGCTCTGCTAGGCGCCCGGGATCGCGCTCGCGATGGCGGCCGGGAGCTGCTCGAGCGAAACCCGGATGGCCAGGCTGCACGCGGACCCTCACCCCCCTCCCTCCAAGCGGAGGCTGCAAGCTCGAACGACGGGGGTAGCATGCATAAATGGGCATACAGGGTCATCCCGGCATCGGCGGGGAAGTTGAAGGGGAGGTCCGAGGATCTCGGTCCCGGTCAGCTCAACAAGCCCGCGTAGCGACGGCGGGTCGCGGCAAGCGCTCGCACCCGCTCGGCTTCGTCGCGTCGCTGGCGCTTCTCGCCGCGCTGCTCGCTTCGGCCCTGGTGCTCGCCCCGTCTGCAGAGGCCCGGATCTACTGGACCACGAGTTCGGGCAACATCGGCCGATCCAACCTAGATGGCACGGGCATCCGGGGCCGCTTCATCAGAAGCGCCGCCGTCTACCCGAACGCGGTTGCCATATACGGCCGTCACATCTACTGGGTCGACATCAACAGGGACACGATCGGCCGCGCCAACCTCAACGGCACCGGCGTGAACCGGAACTTCATGCGCTTTCCCGATTCGGCCGCATTCCGCCCTCACGACATCGCGGTGGGCGCGGGTCACATCTACTGGGCGACCGACGGCACCTTCATCGGCCGCGCCAGGCTCAACGGCACGCACCGCCAACCGAGGCTCATTGGCGTCGGCAGGCGCTTCTCTCCGGGGTCGCTCGCGGTAAACGCTCGCCACATCTACTGGACGGGCTCTGCATTTGAGGAACCCAGCGTGATCGGCCGTGCCAACCTCAACGGTACCGGCGTGAGGAACACCTTCATCCGCAGCAGGACCAGCCCATCCAGCATCGCGGTGGGAGGTGGACACATCTACTGGACGACGCCCAGGAACACGATCGTCCGCGCCAACCTCAACGGCACCGGAGTGCGCCCGAGATTCATAACCATGCCCAACGGCCAGCCCGGCAACATCGAGGCCGGAGCCGGCCACATCTACTGGACCAACTGGAACTACTTCAAGCACCCGGTCGAAGGCAAGGAAGGCTTCGGCTGGATCTCGCGCGCCAATCTCAATGGAACGGGGCTGCGCACCAGATTCCTCGTCCGAACCGGAGGCAATCCGACGGACGTGGCGGCCACGTCCGACGCTCGACCCCGCGGACGCGGCTAACCGCCACGAACCCTCCCTCCGAGGGCGACCACCGCGCGGCGGCGTCTTTCTGCGGCGGCTTCGTGAGGTGGACGACTATCGAGCAGGAGTTTCCGGGGCGGCGCCGCGCCCGCTCGAGCGGGCGCTGGGTCGCAAGACCTACGAGCTGGGAGATCGCGGGGGAAGCCCCGCCGCGCCTAGACGAGCGTGTCGTCCAGCCACGCATGCGCACTCGCCTTCGTGAAGTAGCCGGCCGGCGGCGCCGTGCGGAGCGCGTACCACTGGGCGCCGCGCTTGCGCTCGACCTTGAAGACGTGGCCGCTAAGGGGCTGGTGCGTGGGCTGACTCGCATTCGTGTCTCCTTCATCAACTCCCGAGCCCGAACGCCCCCGCTTCTCGGCAGCGATTTCGGGACATATCTCGGGACACGAACCGGCCGCAAACATGGCCCTGGAACGAAAAAATCCCCGCTGTGCGGGGCTTCTCGAAGTACCCCCAGTGGAACACAAGACGAACTGGGTCCCCGTGCCCCCTCCTCGGACCCGTCCCACGACCGACTTAGCGTCCTCGGCGCGACGGGCTGACCCGACATTTGATGTCGCCCTTCGGGCTGACCAACTGGTCTTGTCGCCCGTCGCGTTCGAGGACCGATGGCGTGACCTGATAGGAGCGTGCGAGAGCCCCACCCAGTTCTGTCCGCCGTCGATCCGTGACCGAGGACCACTCCGAGGATAGGAGACCCATTGCTCACGATCGGCATCGACCCCCACAAACGCACCCACACTGCGGCGGCCGTCAGCGAGGTCGGCCAGCAGCTCGCTGAGATCACGATCACCGCCAATGAGGAAGGCCAGCGAGAGCTCCTCGCCTGGGCCCGGAACCTGGGCGGCGGCGAGAATGTTCGCTTCGCTCTCGAGGACTGCCGCCACGTCAACGGCCGCCTGGAGCGCTTCCTGCTGGCCGCCGGCGAGGACGTCCTGCGGGTGCCGCCGCGGCTGATGGCCGGCGCGCGGAAGAGCGCCCGTACCCGCGGCAAGTCAGACGCGATCGACGCCCTGGCGATCGCCCGCGCTGCGCTGCGCGAAGAGGCCGAGCTTCACCCCGCGAGCCAGGACGAGGCAGCGCGGGAGCTGAAGCTGCTGGTCGACCACCGCGACGCCCTAGTTGCCGAGCGCACCGCGCTCTGCGCGCGGCTGCGCTGGCACCTGCACGACCTCGGACCGGGCCTTGAGCCCACGGCCCGCAGCCTCGACCAGGCCGCCACGCGCCGGGGCCTCTCCCAGCGTCTGGCCCGCCGCGAGCCCTCGGTGCAGGTGCGGATCTGCCGCGATTTGATCGCCCGGATCGGCGACCTCACCCGCCGCGAGCGGGCGCTCACCGGCGAGATCGGCGCCCGAGCCAAGCGCTACTGCCCGGCGCTCTTGGAGGTGCCGGGAGTCGCCTCCCTCACCGCCGGCAAGCTCATCGGCGAGATCGCCGGCACCGCGCGCTTTAAGACCGACGCCCAGCTCGCCCACTTCGCCGGCTGCGCTCCGATCAGCTGAACGCCGCCTTCTACCGGATCGCCCTCACCCAGGCCCGGATTCACCCCGGCGCCCGCGCCTACCTCGCTAGGAAGCGGGCCGAGGGCAAGTCCAGTGCCGAAGCGCTGCGTTGCCTGAAGCGCCTGCTGGTCCGAGTCGTCTGGCGCGCACTCAGAAGTGCCGGTGAGCCCCTCCGCAGTGCCGGTCAGCCCGCGATCTCACCTTCCCCAAATTGATCTTGGAGGGGGAGATCCTTGACACCTGGGACTCACATAGGAGAGACCACGCGGCGCGGGCGGAGGGTGATTCGATCTCGCTGGCACGGTAATCCGTCATTACGCGATCACCGAGGCGAGATCGGTCCGGAGGTCGGGCCAAGCGGTCACAGCCTCCTGCTAGCCCTTGCCCATCGCGTCGGCGGTCCGAAGATCATCGTCACGTGGTCAACCCGCTCGCCGAACCGGTCGAGCTCGCCGGTCTCGGAACTCGCCTGGACCTGCCTTAGAGACCGAGGAGCCCTCCGACCTCCAGGATCGCCTCGACCGCGCAGAGGGTAAGGAAGAGCGGGGTTGCGCAACGCGATGGCCGAGAGCTTCGTCGACACCTTCAAGACCGAGCTGGTGGCCGACCGCTCCTGGCGCTCTCGCTCCCAGCTCGAGCTGGCGGTCGTCGAATACGTCTCCTGGTTCAACCACGAGCGCCTGCACGAATCCCTCGGCGACCTCTCTCCCGTTGAGTTCGAGGATCTACACGTTCGACAGGGGGCTCAACTGAGCTATCCCTCTTAACTTGGAAACCAACAAAAACGGTCTCCGTGAAACAGTGAGGATTGGATCGGCGTTGCTGCTCGCGTTCTGACCTGCCGTCAAACTGGCCCCCTGGGTGCCATTGCCGGGACCTGTCGCTCGCGAGCGAGCGCCAGGTGCGCACCCACAAGGGGCGGCCGGGAAGGGCGGGACGTGACTTCATAGGTCCTCCAGCTCGGTCAACGTCGCATCAAGCACTTCGACGAGCTGCACCGCGTGCTCGCTGGCGAAGACGAGCGGCGGCCTGATCTTGAGCACGTCAGAGCGTGGTCCGGTGCGGCCGATCAAGACGCCGCCCTGCCGCATCCTGTTCATCGTCCGCGCCGCGACGGTGGCCGAGCCCACGGTTCCGATCGGCCCCATCTCAACCCCCGCCAGAGTGCCGTGAGAGCGTACGTCGCGGATCGAGGGATGCCGGCGGGCCAGCTCCCGGAGCAGCTGCGTCAGCTCCAAGCCCACCTGGCCGACACGAGCCAACAGCCCCTCGTCCTCGATCACGTCGAGGACGGCCACGGCTGCCCGGGCGGCGACCGGGTTGCCGCCGAAGGTGCTGAAGTAATAGGTGCCTTCGCCGAATCGGGTGACGATCTCCGAGCGGGTGATAATCGCCGCTACCGGATACCCGTCCCCCATCGGCTTGCCCATCGTCACGAGGTCGGGGTCGTACCCGTAGCGTTCAAACGACCAGAGGTGGCTACCCGTTCGCCCATGACCGGCTTGGACTTCGTCGGCAACGATCAGCGCCCCGGCCGCGCGGGCAATCCCTACCGCCTCGACGACGTCGACGGGATCAGGAGCGACGATCCCATCGCTGGTGAAGGAGCCCTCGATGACCAGCGCGGCGGGGCGTACGTCGCGCTCGGCGAGCCGGCCGATCGCCGCTTCGACGCCCGCCGCGACCGAGGGCGGCGCTCCGCCGCCGGGACCAGGATCGACCGTGAAGCCCTCGACGTGCTCCGCCTCGTAGCCCGCGGGCCACTGCTGTGGCGAGAAGTCGGAGACGGCAGCCGTCATGCCGTGATAGGCATCGACCGAGACCATCGCTCCCCGCTCCCCGCTGAAGGTCGTCGCCAGCCGCCAGGTCAGGTCGTTCGCCTCACTGCCGGAGTTGACGATCATCACCGTGTCGAGGCCACAGCTCGCCTCAAGCCCGTCGGTAAGGCGCTCGGCGAGCTCGAAGAGCGGCTCATAGAGATAGCGCGTGTGGGTGTTGATGCGCCGGGTCTGGTCCACGACCGCCTCGGTGACCCTCGGGTGGCAGTGGCCGACGACTGCCACATTGTTGTAGGCGTCGAGCAGGCGCTTGCCGTCGCTGTCGATCAGCCACGTACCTTCGCCGCGGACGACGTGCACCGGATCCTCGTAGAAGAGGTCGGAGAGAGCGGGCCCGAGCAGCGAGCGACGCTTCGCGACGAGCTCGCTCACAGGTGCGGAGGTGCGTGGGACGCCGAGGGCCCGATCGAGCTCCTCCACGCGGAGCTCGTCGAGCTCCGCGAGCAGTCGCGTCGAGTCAGCCACGCACTCGCTCAGGTAGGCAGCTTTATGCGGAAACCGGTCGACGTACCAGCCGCCGATCAGCACGATCACGGCCAGGCGCGCGCCGACCGTCGCCCCGAGCAGCTCTCGCTCGGCGGGCTCGAGCTGGGCCTTCCGACAGTAGCCGTCGAGGAAGGTCCGCGTCACGAGGAGCGCGTCGGCCCCGCCCCGCTTGCGCAGGATCGAAGCGAGGGCGGAGGCGAGGTCGAGCAGACGCGGCCCATGGTGCGCGTCGCCGAAATCGATCACCCCGCAGACCCGCCCCCCCTCGTCGAAGAGGACGTTTTCGAGCGTCAGGTCGCCATGCACCACCTGCGCCGGCAGCATCGCCCAGCGCGGGATCGCCTCAGCCTCGAAGCACTCAACGGCGTGGGCGACGAGCTCTCGGCTCTCGTCGGGGACGCTGTCCATGAGGTTCTGCAAGCGGGAGACGTTGCGCAGGTCCCAGATCAGCTCCCGACCGGCACCAGGATGGAAGAAGCCACGCAGGGCGAGGCCGACGGCGGCGACGGTCTCGCCGAGCTGGGCGACCGTAGCCCGGCTGAGGCCTGCCGCAGCGACCCCGGGCCTGCCGTCGAGGAACTCGAACATGCGAGCGAAGTGCTCGGCGCCGTCCGCAACGCGGCGGACGCGGACAGCGCCGTGCGCCAGGTCGCCCCGGCGCAGCAGTCGCGGGACCCGCAGCTCCAGGTCAGTGGCTTCGAGGTGCCGCAGCACTCCGGCTTCGAAGTCGAGGGTGGTCTCGGACTCTGCGGCGTTGGAGATCTTCAGGACGTACCGGTTGGAGCCATCGCCGATCTGGAACGTCTGGTCTCGCTCACCTGATATCTCATGCGCATCGCCGCCCACCCCAAACAGCGATCGAGCGAGACGACGGACCTCGTCTGGCTCGAAGCGGGGCGGCGGCGTTTCAAATGGCTCAACCACCTGGCTCAAGTGCCGCCCCATCCCCCGCACGCCGGCGCCGCCGCGAGATCAGAACGGCTGTGAGGCCGACCAGGAGAGTGCCGACGAAGAGCATCGTTGCGATCACATTGACCTGTACAGGGATCCCCCGCTGCGAGGCGCCAAAGACGTAAAGCGGGAAGGTGAGCGTGGTGCCGGCGTTGAAGTTCGAGACGACGAAGTCATCGAGCGAGAGCACAAAGCAGAGAAAGAAAGCGCCGCCGATCGCCGGCGCGATCAGCGGCAGGGTGATCAACGTGAATGTCGCGAAGGGGCCGGCCCCGAGGTCGGAGGCAGCGTCCTCGAGGCTGCGGTCGAAGCTGACCAGCCTCGAGCGGACGACGATTGCCGCAAAGCCGATCGAGAACATGATGTGGGAGAGGGCGAGCGTCTGGAAGCCGAGCGCGACTCCAGAGAGCAGGAAGAACGACAACAGCGCCGACCCGATCACGATCTCGGGCGAGGTCATCGGCAGGATCACGAGCAGGTTCGCGAGCTTGCGGCCGATGAAGCGGTGCCGCACAAGGGCCAGGGCCATTCCCGTACCGAGAGCGGTCGCGACCACTGCGCTGAGCGCTGCAAGCCTGATGCTGTTGACGAGCGCTTCCGTCAGCCCGGCGATGCTGAATGCATGAGTCCAGCCATCGATGCTGAAGCCCCCCCAGGCGAGGTTGTAGCGGCCGGTTGGGTCGTTGAAGGAGAAGAGGATGATTACCGCGATCGGCAGCAGCAGGTAGGCGATCGCGCAACCGACGTAGATCCTGATTGCGTTCCGGCGAAGCCAGCCGATCAGCTGGGTCGGCGCCCCGATCCGCGCCGTGGCGGGGGCTCTGATCGTGACCTCCGTCTCGCTGCTCATCCAAGCTCCGAGAGGTCGTCGCCAGTCAGCGCGCGCGAGCCGGCGAAGCGCAGGTAGATCGCCACCACGACGGTGATCACCGCCATCAGGACGAATGAAAGCGAGGCCGCGAGAGGATAGTTGCGCTCGGTGAGGTACAGGCCCTGGACCACGTTCCCGATCATCCGGTTGGTGGGCCCGCCGAGGAAGTTTGCGTTGATGTAGTCGCCGACGGCTGGAATGAAGGTGAGCAGCGAACCGGCGACGATTCCTGGAGCCGAGAGCGGCACCGTGATCCGCCAGAACGCCGTCCGCGGCGAGGAATAGAGGTCGTGTGCGGCGTCGAGGTAGCGTCGGTCGATGGTCTCCAAGCTCGCGAACAGGGGTAGAACCATGAAGGGCAGGAAGTTGTAGGTGATGCCGGCGATCACCGCGCCAGCGGTCCCCAGCACCCGCCCGCCCGAGATCAGGCCAATGTCGCTGAGCAGACGGACCGCCGGGCTGTGGTCGTTGAGGATCGTCTCCCAGGCGAGCGTGCGGATCAGGTAGGTGGTGAGGAACGGCGCCAGGACCAGCAACAGAAGCAGGTACTTAAGACGACCGCCGTGGAAGACGATCCCGTAGGCCAACGGGTAGCCGACTGCGAGCGCGATCACGGTGGCGATCGCGGCGTAGTAGAAGGAGCGGACGAACTGGGTGTCGTAGAGAGTGAACGCTTCCTTGTAGTTGGCCCAGTCCCAGGTGAAGTGGAAGCCGGTTTCGACCGACCCGGAATTGAGCGACAGCCGCCACATCAAGTACATGGGGACGACGAAGAAGATGGCCAGCCAGGCGGCGCCTGGCAGTACCAACACGTAACCGGTGAGACGCCGGCGGATCACGACGATCGATCTAATCCCTCAGCTCGAGGCCGTGACCCGCCGCATCCGAGTCAGCCGTTGACCACGGCGTTCCAGGCCGCAGTCACCTTCTGTTCCATTTCGCCGCTCAACTCAGGCTCCGGGCTGCACTTTTCGATGAACTGTTCGCTCGGGAATACCAGCTGGTTCTTGACCAGTTCCGGATCGGTCTTGGCGATCACTTCCTTCACCCCCGAGACCGGAGACAGGTAATGGGTGAACTCGACGATTTTCGCCGCATTTTCGGGTTCGTAGACGAAGTTCATCCAAGCGTAGGCCGCGGTGGGGTTCGGGGCGCCAACCGGGATCACCATAGCGTTGGTGAAGATGATGCAGCCGTCGGTCGGCATCACCCAGGTGACGTTTGGGTTTTCCTGTTCGAGCTGGTACACGTCCCCGGCGGCGCCGGTGGAGGCGACGACGTCACCGCGCAAGAGTTCGCTGGTCCAATCGTTGCCGGCGAACTTGCGCAGCTGGCCGTCTTCCTTGGCCTGTTTCACTTTGTTGACCGCCGCCATCCAGTCTTCTTCGCTGATCGGCTTGTCGGTGTCGATGCCCATGCACTTCATGATCACGCCGAGCGTCTGCCGCATCTCGCTGAAGAGCTCGATTTTGCCCTTGTACTTCGGGTCGAAGAGGTCGCAGGCCGATTTGATGTCGGGCGCGAGGTCCTTGCGAACCGCGAGACCCATCATGCCGCTCAGCCAGGGCACCGAGTATTCGTTGCCGGGGTCGTAGCTGGGATCCTTGAACTGGGGCGCGAGGTTCTTTTCCACTTCCGGGATCGCGCTCCAGTCCAGTTTCTGGAGGTAGCCTTGCCGCAGCATCCGTTCGACGATGTACGGGCTCGGACCGGCCAGGAGCGAGCGTCCGCCCGATTCTCCGTTGGCCAGGAGGGGCTGAAGTTTCCCGTAGAATTCTTCGTTCGAGTTGTAGTCCTCGACGTAGTTGGCCTTGACCCCGGTCGCTTTTTCGAAGTCAGGAACGGTTTCTTCGGCAATGTAGAAGGGCCAGTTGGAGATCGTCAGGCTGCCAGTCGCCTTCTTGCCGGCTTCCGCGGTCGTCGCTTCGGTCGTGTTTTCACCGCTGATGCTGCTCCCGCATGCGCTGATGGCGATGGCGAGGACCAGCACGGCAAGCACCGCCAGAGGCAGCTGCTTGGTGGCTCCTCGCCGATTTCTGCCGTCCACGAGCTCACGGCTCTTGACCCTCATATCTTCCTCCTTCGTGGCCTTTTCCGAAGACCGTATCCCTTTGTGCTTTGCAGTATACACTTGCTACGCAGCGCTGCCAACCGGCCTCATTCCATCCTTTTCTTCCCCGGTACGACCGTCAGGAGCTCGGGCCCCGACTCGGCGCAGCTCGCTTCGCCGGCCTCCATCGAATCTCGTTCCTGGACGCTGCGGGCGATCGCGACGCTGCGATAGAGCGCGTGAACGAAATGGCTGTAGGGCGCGGTGAGGAAGAAGGAGAACACCGTGGCCAGGTGGACCAGCAGCAGCGGTCCCATCAGGGCCGTGTCCCGCAGCGCCAACAGCATCAGCCCGGTGACGGACACCAGCAAGAGCGACCAGATGAACGCCTCGCCGAGCCGGCCCGTCCGCTCGGCAGTGAGCGCGGCAGGCGCATCCCGCCGCATCCAGAGAAGGCCGATACAGCCCGCGGTCACCAGCACGCCGCCGACCAGTCCCAACAGGACGGGGAAGCTGAGCAGCGGGTACGGGGGCAGAACGCCGAACAGGTTCTCCTCGATCGCCGCCGCGACGGTGGCCGCGAAGGTGAGCACGAAGCCTCCCGCGACGGCGGAGTGGGTGTGGCGGCGGAGCGAGGTCGGCCTCTCGGCGTCGGGGAAGTGGCACTCCTCACCACCACCTCGCATCCAGCGCAGCTCAGCCGACTCAACTAGCGCCCGCCACCAAAGCCTCGGGCCACGCAAACCGCCCCGGCGCCCGCCGATGTCGCGCCAGAAGAGGCCGGCGCCGACGCCGCCGACCAAGATCGCCCAAGCGGCGAGGAGCAGAGCGAAGGTCAGCATCGCCGCCTGCGGGAACACCGTGTAGAAACTGCCCGGGCCATCGCTTCCCATCAGCAGGGATTCAGCGCCGCTGGCAAGGAGGTAGACCAACAGCACCGTCAGGGCGGCGGCGAGGACGGCGCCGAGCAGGGTCGAGCGAGCGCGGTCGAAGAGGCGGGCGAGCCAACGCGGTCGCGCGTAGCGCTCGTACGTCGCGAGTCGCCCTTCCGACATCAGCCTCGGGATGTTGATCGCGAAGTCGTGCGGCTCCGTGTACATGCACGCCTGGTGGCAGGCGCGGCAGTCATGGCAGACGGTGGAGAGATAGCCGAGGTCGCCCTCGGTGAAGAGGCGGCGTTCCTCCATCGCCGGGAACACCGCGCAATAGTCCTCGCAGTAGCGGCAGGCATTGCAGATCGTGAACTGGCGCTGGGCCTCCTCGACCAGGTCGTGGAGCTCAGACATCGGCGCTGCGCTCCCCGGCGATCCGACCGAAGACGGTGCCGATCGTCATACCGAACCCCGCCAGGTAACCCTGCCGGAGGATGTTGCCGGCCATGATCTCCCCAGCCGCGAAGACGTTCTGGAAGCTGTCCTTCCCGGCCCGCCGAACGCGCGCGTCGGGGTCGACGCCGAGCCCCAGGTAGGTGAAGGTGATACCGGGGCCCAGCGGGTACGCGTAGAAGGGGGGCTGATCGATCGGCAGAGCCCAGTTGCTCTTCGGCGGAACCATGTCGACCGTCGCCAGCCCGTCAAGCCGACCAGGGTCGTAGACGCCGCCGTTGAGGCTGGCGTTGTAGGCAGCGATGGTCGCGGTCAAAGCGGCGGGGTCGAGAGAGCAGAGCTCGGCCAGCGCGGCAATCGAGTCGGCCCGGTAGGGCGGGAAGGCCGTCGACATGAAGCGATCGATCACCCGGCGATCGAAGACCGACCAGGCGCGCTGGTTGGGCTGTTCGGCGATCAGACGCCCCCAGGTCGCGTAGCGCTTCGGCCAGAGCTCCTCCCCCTCGTCGTAGAAGCGGTCAGCGTCCTCGTTGACCATCACGCTGAAGGGAACGGAGTCGACCCTGGTCACGATCCCACCCTCGAACTGCGGACCACGGGCGTCGACGGCGATCGCATGAAACCCTTTCGGGTTGCCGCGCGCCAGAGCACCGTACTCGAGCATTCGCCGCAGCGGCAGGCCGTCGTTCTGGCGGCTGCCGCGGATCGCATAGTTCTGGGCCCCGGCGCCCCAGTGCTCTTCGAGCCATTCGATGTTTGCCTCGTAACCGCCTGAAGCGATCACGACCGCGCGCGGCTCGAGGGTCCATTCGCCGTCGGGGGCGCCGAGAGTCACCGCCTCGCAACGATCCCCGCTGATCGCGAAGTCGAGGGCCGGCGTCTCGTAGAGGATCCGGACCCCGAGCCGTTCGGCGGTCGCCGAAAGGGTGTTGACCAAAGCCTTGCCGCCGCCGAGGAAGAAGCGGTTGGTGCGACCGAGGTGCAGCGTCCCGCGCATCGCCGGCTGCCAGCTGATGCCGTTCTGCTCCAACCACCGTGGCGCCTCAGCCGAGCCGGTGATGCAGAGCCTTGCGAGTTCCTGGTCGGTGTCCGGCCCGGTCACCTGCATTAGATCGTCGAAGAACTCGTCCTCCTCATAGCGACCCGGCATCACCTCGTCCGGCCCATCATGTGCGCAGCGAAGGTTGCGGGTGTACTTGCTGTTGCCCCCCCGCCACTCGCGGCTCGCCCGCTCTACCAGCAGCACGTCGGCCCCGCGCCGCCGGGCGGCTATCGCCGCGCAAAGAGCGGCGTTCCCTCCTCCAATCACGAGTACCTGGGGCGGGCGAGCTGTCACCGCCCGTACTCTAGTGCATACCGTCGTATATCGCTGGCCTGAGCACCACCTTGCCGAACGCCTCCCGGGCCGCCAGGACCCGGTGGGCCTCGGCCGCCTCCGACAGCGGCAGCTCGCGGTCGATCACCGGGTCGAGCCGCCCCGCGCCAACCAGTGCGACGACGTCCTCGACCTCGCTGATCGCCACGGACATCGAACCGATGATCGTCCGCTCGGCACGGAACAGCTCGATCACGTCGAGGTCGACATGCTCGCCGCCGTGGGCGCCGCAGGTGGCCATCCGGCCGCCGATCCGGATCGAATCAAGACTCTCGACGAAGATCTGGCCGCCGACGTGTTCAAAGACCAGGTCAACCCCCAGGCCGCCGGTGATCTCAGCAACGGCCTCGCGGATTGATTCGCTCGAGTAGTTCACCGTCCCGACGGCCCCGAGGGCACGGGCGCGCTCGAGCTTCTCGTCCGAGCCAGCGGTGGCGATCACCTCCGCTCCGGCCAGCTGTGCAACCTGCAACGCCGCGCTACCGATGCCGCTGCCCACCGCGTTGACCAGGACCCACTCACCCGGGCGCACCGCGCCCCTGGTGACCAGCATGTGCCAGGCGGTCCCGAAGGTGCCCTGGACAGTCGCCCACTCGGCGGCGGTGCGCTCCTCGGGCAGCGCGATCAAGCCGTCGATGGGAACGGCGACCAGCTCGGCGTAGGTGCCCCTGCGGCTGACTCCCGTCCACTGGCTGTTTTCGCAGAGGTTGGAGTGGCCGAGCCGGCACTGGCGGCAGGCGCCGCATGGGATCTCCTCGACAATCAGGACCCGGCCGCCGATCTCGAGCGGTCCCTCGTATCCGTCCGGAAGCCCGCGCACGCGGCCGGCGCCCTCGAGTCCGAGGATGTGGGGTAGCGCGAGCGGGAAGCGCGAGGACCCGTCTCGCAGGTCGAGGTCGAGGTGATTGACGGCTGCCGCCTCGACCGCGACGAGCGCCTCGTCGGCAGCAGGCACCGGGTCGGCGGTCTCCTCGTAGGAGAGCACCTCCAACCCACCGTGTCCGGTCATCAATACCGCTTTCACCGATACTACTGTACACTACTGGATGCATGAGCCGCTCACTCGCCGCCGGCCCTGAGGCCCACTCGCCGCTCGCTCACTTGTGCGAAGAGATGGCTGAGCTCGAGCTGTCCACGGTCAGTGCCGCCAGCCGACGCCATGCGGTGGGCGTGATCGCCGACACGATCGGCGTGATGCTCGGCGGCGGACGCGAACCCGAGGTGATCGCCTTGGTCGAGGACCGGCGCATGGACTCCCTCTTCCCCTTCCATCCCGGACCGGCCCAGCTGGTCAGCCCCGGGCAGCCCGGCACCGATGCCATGACCGCGGCCTTCGTCAACGCCACGGCCGGGACCTTCCTCGAGCTCGACGAGGGCGTTCGTCCTAGCGGTCATCCGGGGGTCCACGTGATCCCAGCCGCGCTCGCCGCTGCCCAGGCACTCGGTCGCAGCGGCAGCGAGCTGCTCGCTGCGGTCCTCTCCGGGTACGAGGTGGCCGCCCGCCTCTTCACCGCTTACCGTTTGCGCTTCCCGGTTCACCCCCACGGCAATCTGGCGGCGATCGGGAGCGCCGTCGCAGTCGCCCGCCTTCGCCGCGCCGATCCGGTCGAACCAGCCAGGATCGCCACCGCTCTGCCGCTCCTCTCGGTCTGGCAGCCCGCGTTCGAGGGCGCAACGGTGCGCAATGCCTTCGCGGGTGTCGGCGCTGCGATCGGGGTGCTCGCGAACCAACTCGCCGCGGCCGGCTTCAGCGGCTCCGACGAAGCCCTGCCGACCGCCTTCGGCGAGATCGCCGGCGAGCTCGTCGACGGCGATGCGCTGAGCGCCCCGCTCCGAACCGACACGCTGCTGATCGACCACGACTACCAGAAGGTCCACAGCGCCTGCGCGCTCTCGCACTCGGCGATCGACGCCGTGCTCTCGCTCGGGCCGATCGACCACGAGGCAGTTCGCTCAGTCACCGTGGAGACGGTCGAAAACAACCTCCGGCTCGACCGCCAACCGCGCGGCAACGGCCTGTCCAACCGCTTCTCGCTCCAGTACGCGGTGGCAACTGCGATCGTCAGCGGAAGCGGCGGGCCAGACGCGTTCTCGGTGACCGACGAGCGAGCCGCCGAGCTGTCCAAGCGCGTCTCGGTGACCGCCGTCCCCGGACTGACCGCGGGCTGGCCGGCGCGCAGCACGGCCCGGGTCGCGATCGAGCTCGAGGACCGCACCCTCGAGGCGGAAATCGAGAACCCGGTCGGGCACGAGAGCCGGCGCCTTTCCCCCGATCAGCTGCGCGATAAGTTCGAATCGCTCGCCGCTGCTTCCGACGGCTCCGGCGCGCGGGTGTCGTACGAGCGGCTGCTCGAGCTCGAGCAGATCGATGACGTGAGCGGGCTGTTGTCGGCTGGAGACGTTCCAGGCGACAGATGCGCACGATAGGATTCACTGGCAAAGGCGCGGTGAGCGGTCAGCCGAATACTCCGGGGGGCACGATGGGTCGATTGACTTACAACGACAACCAGAAGCGAGAGCGAACTGGCTCTGTCTCGATCGGCGACGAGCTCTACGAGGAGCTGCGCACCGCGATCATCAGCGGCCAGATCCCGCCCAACTCCCGGATCGTCGAGACCGACATCAGCGAGCGCTACGACGTCAGCCGCACCCCCGTGCGGCAGGCCCTGCAGCGGCTCAAACAGGCCGGCTTGCTGCGCGAGTCGGCCCGGGCGTTGGTCGTCAGCGAGTTCTCGGCCGAGGAGCTGAAGGAATTCTGCGCGGTCCGCGACCAGCTCGAGAGCCTTGCGGCGCAACTCGCAGCCAGCGGCCGCACCGAAGTCGACCTGATCCTGATGGCGGAGATCCAGGATCTCTTCGAGAAGGCGATCGGGAACGACGCAGCCGAGGTGCTGCGGCTGAACCACGAGTTCCACAACGCCGTCTGGGAAGCTTCCCGAAACCGCTTCCTGCAGGAGCAGCTGACCCACGTTCGCGGCCTGATCGAGCGCATGGACACGACCACGCTCGACACCGAGGAGCGGCAGCGCCAGGCGCTCGAGGAGCACAAAGCCATCTACGACGCGCTGGTCGCCCGCGATGAAGAGCAGGCCAGGCTGGCGACTCTGAAGCACTTCAACCGGGCAACCGCGAAGCGGTTGCTCGCCCGGCGGGCGAGCGCCAAAAGGGGCTGACGGACTCCGTGTGCGCCCCGGCGTGCGTACGATTGCGTACAGTAGTGTTCGTTTGTGTTGAGCGATGCTCCCGTTGAGATCCAACGTTCCGATTCGCTGACCACCCAGCTCGCCGACTTCGTCCTCGGTCTGCCGGCGGCAGCGATCCCGAAGACGATCCGTGAGCGGGCCCTCCTGCTGCTCCTCGACGAGCTCGGCGCGGGGATACTCGGCTCGACCGCGCCGGGCGCGACGATCATCCACGACGAGGCACGCGCTCGCTACCGCACCGGTCGCGTTCCTGTCTGGGCAAGGGCTACGCGGCTGGCCGGGGCCGGGGCCGCTCTCGTCAATGCCAGCCAGGCCCATGCCCTCGAGCTCGACGACTACCACCCGGGTGCGAAGCTCCACCCGGGCACCGTCGTCGTCCCCGCCGCCCTCGCCGCGCTCGACCGCGGGCACACCCTCGACGACCTGGTGGCGGCAATGGTCGTCGGCTATGAGGTGATGATCCGTCTCGGCTTGGCGCTCGACGTGAGCGCGACCCGGCGACGGGGCTGGCACCTCACCGGCCTCACCGGCCCGTTCGGCGCAGCAGCCGCCGTGGCCCGGCTGCGGAGGCTCGACCGCGAGTCGCTGGTCCGCGCCTTCGGGATCGCGGGCTCCTGCTCGGCCGGCCTCTTCGCTTTCAGCCGTGAGGGCTCGATGACGAAGCAGCTGCATGCCGGCCGCGCCGCCGAGGCGGGGGTCACCGCGATCGAGCTCTCCCGGCGCGGCCTCACCGCGCCGGCTTGGGTACTCGAGGCTGAGGACGGCGGCCTGCTGCGAGCCGTCAGCGACTCGCCGGCGCCCGACCGGCTCCGCACCGATCTGGGCAGCCATTTCGCACTCGGCCGCGTTGCCGTCAAGCCCTATCCCTGCTGCGGCAGCGTCCACAGCTCGATCGATTGCGCCCTCGCGATTCGCCGCCAGGCTGGCTTCGCAGTCGACCAGGTCGAGCGCGTGACCGTGCACACCGCGGAGCTCGTCGATCTCCAGTGCGGCTTCCCCTACGCCGGCGACGGCGGTCCACTCGAGGCGCAGATGAGCATGCGCTACTGCGTCGGCGCAGCCCTCGCCGACGGCGAGGTCAAGCTGCTGCAGTTCCGTGACGTGCGCCGCCGTGATCCTGTCGTGCGAGCGCTTGCCGAGCGGGTCACCCTGGCGGTTGATCCCGAGATCGACCGCGCCTACCCGGCCAGCTGGCCCGGCCGGGTCAGCGTCGAGCTGAGCTCCGGGGCCATCCTCGAACATTCGGTATCCGAGCCGCTCGGCAGCCCCGGGCGTTGCACTCGCGAGATGGTAGAAGCCAAGTTCGTCGACCTGACCGGCGAGCTGCTCGAACCGCAGCGACGCGCCGCGCTGCTCGGGTTGCTCGACGGCGCGGTGGAGCCGCAAGGGCTGGCGGCGACGATCGCCGCCGCCATCGGCGACGGGTGATGCAGCAGCGCTACCCGGTAGCGGTGATGCGGGGGGGAAGCAGCCGCGCCCTCGTCTTCCGCGAGGAGGACCTGCCCGAGGAGGTCGGTGCTCAGGACCGCATCTTCATGGCCGCGCTCGGCTGCCCCGACCCGACTGGACGCCAGGTGGACGGGCTCGGCGGCGGGGCCTCCAGCAACAACAAGGTCGCGATCGTCGCTCCCAGCCACCATCCCGACGCCGACCTCGACTACACCTTCTGCCAGCTCTCCCCGGACCGGGCCTGCGTCGACCGCGCCGGCAGCTGCGGCAACATCGCCGCGGCGATTGGCCCGTTCGCGATCGAAGCCGGGATGTTCGAACCGACCGGCGCCGCCACCGCGATCACGATCCGCAACACCAACACCGGGCGGCTGATCGTCGCCCACGTGCCGACGCCCGCCGGGTGCTTCGACCCGGAGGGAGGCTTGGAGATCGGTGGAGTGCCCGGAAGCGGGGCGCAGATCACCCTCGACTTCCTCGCGCCAGGCGGCTCCGCCGGCCGCGGCGACCTGCCCTCCGGCAGTCCCAGCGAGTCGCTCGCTGGCTTCAGCTTCGGAACCGTGCGATGCTCGCTTGTCGATGCGGCCAAGCCGTGCGTGCTCGTTCCCTTCGGCGAGCTGGGGCTGACCGCCGGCGTGCGGCCCGAGGAGGTGGACGCGGACCTGCCGACGCTGGAGCGGATCGAGGCGGTGCGCGCCGCCGGCGCCGTCGCGATGGGGTTGACCGCCGACCCCGCCTCGGCGACCCCGTCGCTGCCGCAGCTCGCTCTCTTCGCGCCCGCTGGCGCGCGGCGGCTGCGCGTCCTCGGAATCTCGATGGGGAAGGCCCACCGCTCGCTGCCCCTGACTGCGGCGATCTGCTTCACGGCGGCGAGCGGGATCGCCGGCACGGTCGTCGCCGAGGCGCTCGCCGAGCCGGCCGCGGACGGCGGGCCACTGACGCTCGTCCACCCCTCGGGCCGGATCGAGGTCGCCGCCTCCTTCGTTCCAGGTGCGGAGGGGCCGCGCCTGGAGCGGGCCTCCGTAGCCCGCACAGCGCGGCGACTGTTCGAGGGAAGCATCTACGTCGGCGGCGGCTGAGGCACCGACGGGAGAGCGACGCCCGCCGCGAGGTCGCTCAACTCGGCGGCCGCCCCGATCCAGCGACGCGGGTCGAGCGCCTGCCGCAGCTCGGCCGGCGTCAGAGCTTCCTGGACCCGAGGATCGGCCGCGAGGACAGCAGCGAACGGCCGGCCCACCCGACTCGACTCGGCGGTGAGCTCGGAGAGCAGGTGGTGGGCGCGATCGCGGCCGAGGCGCTCGGCGAGCGCCATCATCACCGCCTCGGCGAGGATCGCCCCTCCGGTCCTGCCGAGGTTCGTCAGCATCTGCTCGGGATCGACCTGCAGCCCTTCGAGCAGCTCCCGCAGCTCGGCGGCGCCGGCGCCGCCGAGCAGAAACAGCTCCGGTACGGCGATCCACTCGACCATCCAGGCGCCGACGTCCCGCTCGTGCTGGTGGGCACCGTTTCGCAGCAGGACCCCGGCCGGACCGTGGACCAGGCGCGCCCTGGCAACCAGCCCCTCGGCCCGCTGGGGGTTCCGCTTCTGGGGCATCGTCGAGGAACCGACGTGCGCGGGCGCTGGCCGCTCGGCGACCTCAGCCAGATCCGTCGACTGCAGGCGCACCACCTCGGCACCGACCCGCTCCATCACCATCGCCAGCAACGACATCAGGGCTCCGAGCTCGCCGATGCGGTCGCGGCTGGCGTGCCAGGGCTGGCCGGGCTCGCTCAGCCCGAGCTCCCGCGCAACCCCGGCTCGCAGCTCCCGCCAGCGCGGCCCGTACGCGGCAAGAGTTCCAGCGGCACCCGAGATCTGGGGCGCCAGCAGGCGGGGACGCGCCTCAGCGATTCGCTCGCGCAGTCGTGTCAGCTCGTCTGCCCAAGACGCCGCCTTGAGACCGAAGGTAATCGGCACGGCGTGCTGACCCCGGGTGCGGCCGGCCTCGAGCGTCTCGCGGTGACGATGCGCCATGTCTGCCGCGGCTCGCTGCGCCGCCTCCAAGTCGGACTCCAGAACATCGAGGCCGGCCCGCAGCTGCAGTGCCTGACCACTGTCGGCGATGTCCTGACTGGTGGCGCCGTAGTGGACGAAGCCCGCCCAGCGCTCGCCGACCGCTCGCTCGAGCGCGCGGACGGCGGCGACGATCGGGTGCTGCAACGCACTCGCTTCGTCGGCCAGGGCGGCGAGGTCGTAGGCTGAGGCGTCGCAGCAGCAGGCTATCCGCGCCGCAGCCGGGGCCGGGATCAGGCCCAGGTCGGCCTGGGTTTGCGCCAGCGCCGCCTCGACGTCGAGCCAAGATTGCAGGCGCGCACGCCCGGAGAAGATCCGGCGCTGGCGCGGATCGGCGAAGAAGTCGCCGACGAAGTCGTCGTCCAATCCGCTCCCCATCGACCGGGCCTCGCGGTCAGGGGGCTGCCTGCCCGGACTGCAGCAGCTGGTGCTCGCGGAATCTCCCCTCGCACGGTGGCCCGGCGGCGACGGAGACCCAACGCTCGTCCAGGTCCATCACAACCGTGGCAACAGTCGTCCAGGTTCCCATCTCGATCGTCTCGGCGTGGCGGCAGATCGAATCCGGGTAGCCGTCGTGGTCGCGGAAGGCCTCCTCCAGATCGGCAACCTCGACTGGCCGTCGGGCCGCCAGCAGCTCCTCGATCCGCGGCGCCCGCTCCAGCGTGTCGGGATGGACCGCGATCCCCGTGTCGACCACCTCCTTCCGGGCGCGGGCCGAGAGGAAGTGGTTGCTGTGACCGAGCAGGCCGTCCTCGGGCAGGACCTCGTAGACGGCCCTGGGCGTCGTCTCGCAGGAGACCGCCTCGCCCTCGGCGCTCGCGATCAGGTGGTTCACCGAGGTTCCGCGCGGAGCATCGCGGACCGCGTCCAGCGCCTCGCCGAGGGTGCCGCTGCCGAGGACGCGCCGGCGCAGCAGGGCAATCGGGACGCCGCCGGGAGCCGAGCATCCCTCGCACTCGAGCGCGTTTCCGACCACTCCTACCCCGGCCTCGTTGAGGCCGCACCGAGCCAGGGCCCCCGCCTCTGCGAAGGTCAGGATCGCCGGGCCGTGCTCCGGCAGGATCCGTATCAGCACGCCGGTCCCGGCCCGGCTCGGATGCCAGTCCCAGTTTTGACCGAGGAGGGAGTGACCAGTGCTCGTGGCCTCGGGCAGGCAGGCGACCCCGGTGCATCCCTCGTCAGCGCCCCGCATCAGCTCGCTGCGCGCGTTCAGCGAGATCACCTCGCCGAGCGTGACCCCCGCCCCCCGGGCGATCCCTTCCAGCTCGACAAGCATCTCGGCGTCGAAATCGCCGATCACGTCGACCAGCCGGCCAACGACCCGCCGCAGCCGCTCTCCCTCGAGACCCGCAGCCGCTAAGAAGCCGCGGTAGAAATCGAGGCCGGCGCGGATGCGATCGGCGGCGAGGCGCCCGTAGGCGATCCCGCGCTTCGCCGCCGAGCCCTCGAGGGTGAGAACCGGGAAGTCCGCGGTCATGGCCTCTCGGCGCTAGCCATCTATCAGCCCTCCGCGATCAAGTAGTCGGAGCGTATTTTTCGATCATCGAGCGAACCGCGCCGACGAGCTCGTCGCAGTCATCGCGAGTGAACACCAGCGGCGGCGAGAAGATCAGGTTCTGCCCGACGTTGCGGACGATCACTCCCGCCTCGTCGGTGAACCTCTCTCCCAGCTGTTCGGCGAGCGCCACCGCGGGCTCCTTGGTCTCGCGATCCTCGACCAGCTCGATCCCCAGCATCAGTCCTTTGCCGCGCACCTCGCCGACGCAGGCGAGATCGTCGAGCTCTTCGAAGCGCTCGAGCAGGTAGGCACCCGTGGTCCTAGCGTTGTCGAGCAGCCCATCGTCCTCGAGCAACTCGAGATTGCGGAGTGCGACCGCGCAGCAGGTGGGGTGGCCGGTGTACGTGAACCCGGCGACGAAACCCTCGCTCAGCACCGTGTCGCGCACCGCCTCGCTGACCAGGACCGCTCCGAGTGGCAGGTATCCGCTGGTGATCCCCTTCGCGGTCGAGATTATGTCCGGGCTGACGTCGAAATGCTCCGTCCCGAACCAAGTTCCGGTTCGCCCATAGCCGGTGACAACCTCATCGAAGATCAACAGGATGCCGTGCTTGCGGAGGACCTTTTCCATCCGTGGCCAGTAGTCCTCCGGAGGCGAGACCATGCCGGCCATGCCCATGATCGGCTCGCCGATCATCGCCGCGATCCGGTCGGCACCGAGCTCCGCGATCGTCCGCTCCAGCTCCTCGACGCAGACATCGGTGCAGTTCTCCAGCCGGTAGGGCTTCGGCGCGGTGAGGTAGTGGAAGCCGCCGGGCAGCGGGCCGACCTCGGTGTGGAAGGCGTCGAGCCCGGTGGCGGTGCGGGCGCCGTAGGTGATCCCGTGGTAGGCCTCGTGGCGGCTGAGGATCAGGTTCCGGTCGGGCTGGCCGTTGCGCCCGTGGTACATGCGCGCCATCATCATCGCAATCTCGTTCGACTCCGATCCGCCGACGGTGAAGTAGACGCCGCCGATGCCGTCTGGGGCGAGCTCGACCAGGCGCCGGGCAAGCCGCACGGACGGCTCGTTGCTGAAATCCCAGAAGGAGGCGAAGAACTCGAGGGCTTCGATCTGCCCTTTGGCTGCCTCGGCCAGCTCGGGCCGGCCGTGTCCGACCTGCGCGCACCAGAGGCCCCCGGTCGCGTCGAGGTAGCGGCGGCCGTCGGAGTCTTCCAGCCGCGCCCCCTCGCCCTTGACCATGATTCGCGTCCGTGAGTCGCCCTCCGGCACGTACTGGGGATGGATCAGGTGCTCGCGGTCCCAGCGGTGGAGGTCGCCCCGCTCTGCCGCCACGGCACGGGCCGTGTCCGTCTTCAGCTCAGATGCCATTCCTGGGTTCCTTTCATCGCTGTTCCGATTCGGTGACGACGTGCATGTGCTCGGGCTCCCAGGTGAGGACGACGCGGGCACCACCGCCGGGCAGCCGCTGCCGCTCCGCCTCGTCGGCGTTTGGTACCAGGACCGTCATCCGCACCCCCTCGGCCACCTCGACCACGATCTGGGTGGCGGTACCAAGGTAGATCGAGCTCTCGACTACGCCCTCGACCGAGGGCGAGCCGTTGGAGCCCGTGACTTCTTCTGCCAGTCCCACTCGGAGCTTCTCGGGACGCACCACTGCAGCGCACCTGCTGCCGGCGTCGAGGGCTCCCGTGTCGGCCGGGACATCGGGCCCGGAGTCGAGCTTCACCCGCCCCGCCCCGGAGACCCTCGCCGGCATCAGGTTGGAGACGCCGATGAAGCCGGCGACGAAGCTCGTCGCCGGCCGGTCATAAACCCCCTCGGGGTTCGAGACCTGCTCGACCCGACCGGCGTTCATCACCGCGATCCGGTCTGACATCGTCAGCGCCTCCTCCTGGTCGTGGGTCACGTAGACGAAGGTGATCCCGACCTCGCGCTGGATCTGCTTCAACTCTACCTGGAGGCCCTTGCGGAGCTTCAGATCGAGGGCGCCGAGCGGCTCGTCCAGGAGCAGGACCTTCGGCAGGTTGACGAGCGCCCTCGCCAGCGCCACCCGCTGTTGCATCCCGCCCGAGAGCTGGGACGGGCGTCGGTTTGCCTCATTGGCGAGTCCGACACGGCGAAGCTCCGCCCCCACTCGCTCTGCGATCTCGTCCTTTCCGACGCCCTTTCGCTTCAAGCCGAAGGCGACGTTTCGCTCGACGCTCAGGTGCGGGAACAGCGCGTAGCTCTGGAAGACGGTGTTGGTCGGCCGCTTGTGGGGGGGCATGCCGGCGACCTCCTCGCCCTCGATCCGGATGCAGCCCTCGCTCGGCTGCTCGAAGCCGGCGATCATCCGCAGGGTCGTCGTCTTGCCGCAGCCGGACGGACCGAGCAGGGTGAAGAATTCGCCGCGTCCCAGGGTGAGGTCGAGGTCGTCGACCGCGGTGAACTCGCCGAAGCGCTTGGTCACGCCGAGGAGCTCGACGCTGGAGTCGGTGGCGGCGCCAGCGCTGACGGAGGAGGAGGGACCGTTAACGGACGCCGCCACCGCTATTCCTCCACTCCTCCAGGCCCGGAGTCTTGATCCACATACGGCAGTATACGGCCATACACAAGCAAGCTATGATTTTCTCCTTCAGGCTCTGTTTGCCGCTGGGAGCCAAGCCAAGCGGCAGGGTGTGGCTTCTCTCGCACGGAGACTATGTGTATGCGACTGTCTCCGGCAGTATACACGCCCCGCCTCTTCCGCGATGCAGATATCCCGCTGCCATCGGCCGGCCCGCGAGGCGATCGCTGTCGCCTGCTGCGGGCCCGCCTTTCCGGTCAGCGCGCGATACGCATCAGAGCACCGCGCAGACAGCCTTCGTCTGCAGGTAAGCATCGAGCACCTCGTGGCCCATCTCGCGGCCCCAGCCGGACTGCTTGTAGCCGCCGAACGGAAGCGCCGGATCGTTGTGGTTGTAGGTGTTGATCCAGACCGTCCCCGCCCGCATCAGCGCGGCGGTGTGGTGGGCTCGCTTGAGGTCGTGCGTGAAGACACCGGCGGCGAGCCCGTACCGGGTGTCGTTTGCGCGCTCCACCACTTCCTCGAAGCTGTCGAACGGGATCGCGGAGACCACGGGGCCGAAGATCTCCTCCCGCTCGATCGACATCTCCGGCGACGTCTTGGTGAAGACGGTGGGCTGGATGAAGTAGCCCTTCTCGCCGATCCGCGCTCCGCCGGTGACCAGTTCCGCGCCGTCACGGCGACCAGCCTCGATGAAGCCCGAGACCCGGTCCAGCTGCTCGCCGGAGATCAGGGGCCCCATCTCGCTCTCGGGATCGGTGCCGACTCCGATCTTGATCGAGCGCGCGACCTCGCTGACCCCGGCGACGACCTCGTCATAGATCCCGCGCTGGACGTAGAGGCGTGAAGCCGCGGTGCAGCACTCGCCGATATTGGCGAAGACCGCGTCCGCAGCGCCCGGGATCGCAATCTCCAGGTCGGCGTCGTCGTATATGACGCTGGCCGACTTGCCGCCGAGCTCGAGCGTCACCCGCTTCAGGTTTCCAGCGGCCGCTCTGACGATCGACTTGCCGACCTCGGTCGATCCGGTGAAGGCGACCTTGTCGACCAGCGGGTGCGTGGCAAGCGCGGCGCCGGCCTCGCCCGCGCCGGTGAGGATATTGAAGACCCCGTCCGGCACCCCGGCCTCTTGGATCAGCTCCGCCATCCGCAGAGCCGTCAGCGGAGTCTGCTCAGCGGGCTTCAGGATAACCGCGCAACCACAGGCAAGCGCCGGCGCGACCTTCCAGCTCGCCATCGCCAGCGGGAAGTTCCAAGGGATGATCTGGGCGACGACTCCGACCGGCTCGCGCACCGTGTAGGCGTGGGCCTGTCCGGGGCGAGGGAAGGCCGAGAGGGCGATCGTGTCGCCTTCGAGCTTCGTGCACCAGCCGGCCATATAGCGGAAGAGGTCGACGGCGAAGGCAATGTCGAACTTGCGGGCCATATCGACCGGCTTGCCGTTGTCGAGGGACTCGAGCAGCGCCAGCTCGTCGGCGTGCCGCTCGATCAGGTCGCCGATCCGCCAGACGATCCGCGAGCGCTCCGAGGGGCTGATCGTGCGCCAGCCGTTGTCGTCGTCGAAGGCCCGCCGCGCCGCGATCACCGCCCGCTCGACATCGCGGTCTCCAGCCAGGGCGATGTCGCTGAGCCGATCCTCGGTGGCGGGGTTGAGCGTCGCGAAGGTGCGCCCGTCGGACGGCTCGACCCACTCGCCGCCGATCAACAAGCGGTGCGTGCGCCCGGTGAAGCTCTGAACGTCATCCTCTACAGCGGTCGCTGTAACCATCCCTTTCCTCCTCGTTCCGAATCCCTGTACATAAGCGGATACAATGGCATACTCAATTCCTCGCCGTGCCTGCGAGGTCAAGCCGCGGCACCCCCGCGGGGGTCGGCGACCTCGCTGACGAACCGCTCGATCAGTCGCAGGTGGTCGTCCTGACGATCGGCCGCGCCGGGGACCGTCTCGTCGTAGGTGTCGAGCAGAACTTCCTCGATGCCGAGCTCGGCCAGCTCCTCCAGGTCGGCCCGGATCTGGTCCGGGGTGCCGCGCCCGAGCGGCCGCGCCTCCTCGGCCACCGGCGCCGAGGCGATGTCGATGAGGATCCGCGGCACCACCGGGGGAACCTCCCGACCGCTGTCGGAGGCGATCCGCGCGAGCGCCGGCAGACCGGCCTGCCCGAGCCAGCCGGCCAACGGGCGCAGCGGGTGCCAGACGTCCCCGCGCTCGACCGCGCGCCGTATCGCGACCTCGCTCTCGCCCCCGATCCAGATCGGGATGCCCCCCTCCTGGGCCGGCAGCGGGCCAGTGTAGACGTCGTCGAACCTGCAGAACTCGCCGCCGTGCGTGATCTTCTCCTCCGCCCAGCAGCGGCGCATCACCTCCAGGTACTCGTCGCTGCGACGACCGCGACTTGCGAAGCCGACCTCGAGGGCCTCGAACTCTTCGCGCGCCCAGCCGACGCCGATGCCGAGGAAGAGGCGACCGCCGCTCAGCTGGTCGAGGTTCGCCGCCGAGCGGGCGATCAACAGGGGATGGCGGTACGGCAGGACCAGCACCGAGGTGCCGAGCCTGACCCGCTCGGTAGCCGCCGCCAGATAGGCGAGAGTGATCAGCGGGTCGTAGAACGGCGTCTCGTACTCGGCGAAGACGTCTTCGGTGATCGCAACGTGGTCGGAGATGGTCAAGAAGGAGAAGCCGGCGTCCTCGGCCAAGCGGCCCCAGCGGTCGATCGAGCCCCGCCCGACGTCGGGGCCGAAGTTGAGCAGGTTCAATCCGAACCGCAAAGGGGCCTCCGCCGCTCAGCCAGCCGGCGCGAGCCGGTTGCGGTGCCAAGCGTCCTCCGGGCCGAGCTCCGAGCTCCAGAACCGCGCGATCTCGTCGCGCCCCGCGATCCAGACCTCGTCGTGGCCGACGATGTGCTGCAGCGCGCGTTCGAGGCCGCGCAGACGCGCCGGCCGCCCGACCACGCGCGGGTGTAGCCCGATCGACAGCATGCGCGGGGTCTTCTCGCTCTCGGCGTAGAGGACGTCGAAGGCTGCCTTGATGTACTCCTCGAACTCGTTGGCGGTCGAGATCTGCCCCTTCCAGAAGCGGATGTCGTTCACGTCGAGCGAGTAGGGAACCGCCAGCAGGGGGCTTCCCTCGACGGGGACGTAGTAGGGGATGTCGTCGTTGACAGCGCCGCAGTCGTATGCGACTTCGTTCTCGACCAGGATGCGGTGCGTGTGGTCGGTATTCGGCGGCCTGGTGAACCAGCCGAGCATCGGCTGGCCGGTGAGGCTTTCGAGCGTGCCCTTGCAGCGGGCGACGTCCTCCGCCTGCTCGGCGGCGGTCATGTTGATGTGCTGCCGCCAGCGGTAGCCGTGGCCGACGACGTCGCAGCCCCGCTCGACCAGCGCCCCGGTAACGGCCGGGTTCAGCTCCAGGGCCTGGGCGCAGGCGAAGAAGGTGGGGGTGATCTCGAGCCGGTCGAGGAGCGCCAGCAGGCGCCAGATCCCGACCCGGCTGCCGAACTCGTAGGTGGACTCGAGAAAGAGGTTTCGAGTTCCCTCGGGAACGGCATAGGGGGCCTCGACCAAGGTCTCGACGATCGTGTCGCCCTGCAGCGGGCTGGCCTCCGAGCCTTCCTCGTAGTTGATCACGACGTTGACCGCTAGCCGCGCTCCGCCCGGCCAGCGGAACTCCGGCGGTTCGGGTCCGTAGCCGACGAGGTCGCGCGGCGGAACCGCCGTCTCCAATCCGATGTCCGTGGCCGGCTCCCTCATTCTCTTCACCTTCGCGTCGGGCGATGCTGTAGTCAGATGACTTCGTACGCTGCCGTGCGCAGCAGTATACGCGAGGCCTCGGGACCAGAGCAAAGCTGTGCGTCGCCCACCCCCACCCGAGGCAAGGACCTCGCCGATTGCGAAGACCAGGATCCGCGCCGGGACGAGAGCGAGGTAGCCGACGCAGCCGACTGCGAGGAGAGCGAAGCCGGCGCAATCGTGCTCGTCACTGGGCCAACCCAATGAGGCCGAGCGTGCCGAGGGGGAGCGCGCTCCCAAGGCTTCACGGCCACCGCACCGCTCAGCGCCAGCGGCAGCGCCGCGACCGGGACTGTGCCGACCAGAAGGGCGTCCTCGCGCGTGGTCAGCCATCGCCTCGATGCGCTAATGGAGGGCGTCGATGCCCGACCTCGAGGCGTCAGCGAGCACCGCGGCGATCAACTCAGATGCCGCGGCGATGTCCTCCACCGCGGCCTGCTCGCGGGGGCTGTGACTGAGCCCTTCGACGCAGGGGATGAAGAACATCGTCGCCGGAGCCCGGCGGGCGACGATCGCCGCGTCGTGGCCGGCGCCGCTCGCCAGCACCCGATAGGCGAGGCCGCGCTTGACGCACTCGCGGTGGGCGATCATCCGCGGCCAAGCCTCAAGCACGACCGGAGCCTGGTCGGAGATCACCTCACCGGAGATCCCGACCGCGCGGGTCTCGCTCAGCTCGCGGGCCCGCTCGAACACAGCCGCCGCCGCCTGGCGCTGTAGGTCGGCGTCGACGTCGCGAATGTCCATCCAGAGCCGGACTTCACCGGGCACAGTGGTCACGTTATTGGGATGGACCTCAAGCCGGCCGACGGTGGCCACGGTCGAGCGGTAGCGCCGCCCCACTTTCTCCGCGAAGAGGACCAGCTCGCTGGCGGCGGCGAGCGCGTCGGAGCGCATCTGCATCGGGGTTGCCCCCGAATGATCGGGGCGGCCGGTGATCTCGAATCGCAGCCGAACGCTGCCGGCGATCGCGTCGACCAGCCCGATCCGTGCCGAGCCCGCTTCGAGCTGGCGGCCCTGCTCGATATGGAGCTCGAAGAAGCAGATGATGTCCTGGTCGATCCAGGGCTCGGCCGCAAGCGGATCGAACCCGAGCTCGCCCGCCGCGGCCGCGAGGTCCGTGCCGTGGGCATCGCGGAGGCGAGCCAGCGCCTCCGGCGTCAGCATCCCAGCAGCTGCGCCGCTGCCCAGGTTGGGACGGCCGAAGCGCGCTCCCTCCTCGCCGGCAAAGGCGACGACGCGGAGCCCGTGGCCCACCTGCTCGCCGGCGAGGCGCCCCACCTCCATCGCCCCGAGCACACCGGCGACGCCGTCGTAGGCCCCGCCGCGCACAACGGTGTCGAGGTGCGAGCCGACGAGGAAATACGGCGTGCCCTCACGGTAGATCGCAACCGTGTTGCCAGCCAGATCGGTCTCGCAGCGCGCCCCGTCAGCCTCCGCCCAGCTGACGAACTGCTCATGGGCGGCGCGCTCGAGCTCGGTGTAGGCGAGCCGGGTGATCCCGCCTTTCGGGTCGGCGCCAATCTCGGCCATCGCGCTGAGTCGCTCGCCGAGGCGACCGACGAGGGCGGTGCTCACGTCGATTCCCGCGACAAACGCAGCAGCTCCGACTCGAGGAAGAGCGGGCGCAGTGAGACACCAGCGTCAGCCAGCTCTTGCGCGGCGCCGTTCTCGCGGTCCAACAGACAGGCGATGGCGAGAACGGTGGCCCCCATCGCCAGCAGCGCCTCTAACCCACGCCGCGCCTGGCCCCCGGTGAAGACGACGTCCTCGACCAGCAGGCACTTGACGAGTGAGTAGTGCTCGCCATCGAACTGCACCTCGCCGTCCCCACGCTGGCGGCCGAGCAGAAGCGGGATCCCGGTGTGCTGCGAGAGCGCCGTCGCCAACGTCGCCGCCGCCACCCCGACGACCGCGAGGCGCTCGGTGTCAGCCGGAACCAGGTCGGCAAGAAGGCGCGCCGAGCGAGTCAGCAGGCCCGGACGGGAGAGCACCAGGTGCTTCTCGAAATAGCGCTCCGCCGGGGTTGCGGTGAAACTCTCGTGGAAGACATAGCCGCCGCGGCTCAAGTCGGCAGCCAACTCGCGGCGGAGCTCCTCCCGACTAACGCTGAAGACCTCGACGGTCACCGGCGTCGATCCGCGGATGTCGAAAGACGATGCCAGGCCAAGCAGCAATGGTACTCAGCCGGCGAGACGTGCGCTCAGCTGGATTCCGGTGGATACCCTCAACAGTGGAGGCTTCCCGCTCCTTTTTGCGGGCTCAACCGGGGGCCTAAACCCGGACTAACCACAAGGAGAGCTTGCTCCTCATGGCTAACCCGAACCCTACGGGTCGTGCGACGCACAACCCCGCTTCCCCCGCCGAGCAGGATCGACAGACCGAGGGCGTCGTTCTTGCGCTGCTGATCGAAAAACACCCGACCCGGCTGACGACCGACGAGCTGGCGCTGATCCTCAATGCCTTCCCCAGCCAGGGTTGGCCCGAGGACGCGGCGAAGCGGGCGATCCGCGAACTCGTCGGCGCAGGGCTCGTCCACCGCGACGGGGACCTGGCGCGCTGGGTCTCCGAGAACAGCGTCAAGCGCTCGGCGTAATTCCTAGGGATACCTGCCGTGCAGGCGCTTGTGGGCGCGCTCGTAGACGCTGCGCGTTCGCGGGTTGTCGGGGTGGCGCTCCCCGAAAGCGATGAAGTTCCAGGCGAGGCCATCCGGAGTCCTGACCAACTGGAAGACGAGGCCGAGGGGAGCGTCCGAAGCGCCTTCCCGATCAAGCGGGACGTAGAGTTTCCGGCAGCCGGGAAGCCGCGTGCCATGCGGACCTTCGGCCGCACATCGCCGCCACTTCAGCCGACGACTGCCGGCGTCGATTTGCTTGCGGGCGCGCTCCGCCTGCACTCTCGGGAAGGCATTGGGGGCGAAGCGGTCGACCTCTTCCTCCCACTCCCTGGCGCCGAAGAGGACGGAGGCGCTGAGGCCATGTTTTCTCCCTGCCGAGCCCATTGGCGCGAGCTTGACACAAAGGAGCGTTGACCCCCTCGGGCCTCCTGCCCTCGGGCTCTTGAACCGGTACTACCCCTCGCCGTCGGGCGGCGCGTCGTTGGCGGTCAGCCGGTCGAACTCCTCTTGGGACGCAGGCTCCCAACCCCGCTCCGCGTACAGCTCCGAAACGGGAGTGATCGGCGGCTCAAGCGTCAGGCCCCCGGTTTTGCCGGGAACGACCTCGTAGCGCTGGCCGTCGATTTCGACCAACTCGCCGACGTTCAGATCGAGCTGATCGAGCTTTTTAACCGCGATGGCCACAGGACTCATGGTAGCCGGACGGAAACCG
>CAVXSI010000009.1:0-33234 GCA_963764365.1 uncultured Solirubrobacterales bacterium | reverse complement strand
CTACGAAACCGAAGGTCACAGGTTCGAATCCTGTCGGGCGCGCTCAAGTGTAGGCGCCTTGTAGAGCGGAATCTGGCTCTGAGGCAGATCTCGTCGCCTTTTCAACTTCAGGCATCGACACCCCCAGGGAGCAGGCCATTTGACCGGACTGCCTTCGTGCATCCGAGTCTGTCGCACCAAGTGCTACAGTCAGCACATGAGCCGCACCGTCTCAGTCCGCGAGCTGCGCAACTCGACCGCCGCGGTGGTTTCCGAGGTGGAAGCCGGCGAGCGGCTGACGCTCACGGTCAACCGCCGCCCGGTGGCCGACATCCTCCCTCACTCCGAGCAGCGCGATCCTTGGGTTCCCGCCACGGAGTTGCGGCGCATCGTGCACGAGGCGCCCGCCGACCCGGCGCTGCTTGCCGACCTCGCCGAGGTCCGCGGCGCCGAGCTCGAGGACGCTTGAGCCGGGCCGTCGCCGACACCTCGGTCTTCGTCGCCCAGGAGGCGGGTCGGGAGCTCGGTGAGCTTCCCGAGGAGATCGCCGTCTCGGTGATTACCGCCAGCGAGCTCGAACTGGGCGTGCTTCGAGCCAAGGGCGAGGCCTCCCGCGCCGCTCGCCTCGCGACGCTGTCGCGGGTGCGCGCCGCCTACCCCTTGCTGCCGGTCGACCCCGAGGTAGCCAACTGCTTTGCCCGCCTCGCCTCGGCGGAGCTGGCGCGCGGCAGGAAGCTGCGCCGCCACGACACCTGGATCGCCGCGACGGCTCTGCGCCACGGCGCCGCCGTGGTCACGCAGGACGAGGACTTCTCCTCGTTCGCCGACGTCGCGGTGATCTCGGTCTGATCTAGCCCCCGCAGACTGGGCCACGATGCATGAGACTCCGGCCCTACCGAAGGAGTCGAATGCCAAGGCAGGATCCCCGGGAGTTCCGCGAGCGAATCGTCGCCGGACTGATTTCAGGGGGTCGGGCCAGTCACCCTTCGAGCCGGTAGAAGCGCCAGAAGTCGTTCTCGATCGGGAGGATCGCGAACCCCGCGAACCCCGCCGCCTCGGCGTACCCGCGCAGCGTCTCAGGCCGCATCGCCGTACCCGTGGCAGCCGAAGGTTGCTCTTCGCGGCCGACGGCGAGGCAGTGGAAGACGCTGAACCCGTACATCAGTCGCTCGACCTCGTCGCCCGGCGCGGTGAACCGATCGGCCACGCGCTCGTCGCCGATCAGCAGGACGCCGTCGTCACCCAGCAGCGAGCGCATCCCTCGCAGCGACTCGACCGGGCGCGCCATGTCGTGCACCGCCTCGAAGCAGGTGACCAGGTCGTAGTGGCCGCTCAAGCCCGGGTCCGCGGCGTCGCGGGCCTCGAAGCGGAGCTCCATCCCCTCCGCCGCGGCGTTGGCCCGTGCGAGATCGATCGACGCTGCGTCGAGGTCGAGGCCGTGCACCTCCGCTCGGGGGTAGGCGCGCGCGAGGGCGATCGTCGACCAACCGGCGCCGCAGGCGACGTCGGCGACTCGCCCGCCCGACCGCAGGCGCTCGTGTACGTCCGGAAGGGCGGGCATCCACTCGCTCGCCAGCGAGTTGACGAACTGGACGCGGTTCATCTCGCCCTGCCCGGCGAGGAAGTCGACATCGAACGTCGCGTAGGCAACCCCTTCCCCGGTCCGGAACGCCTCCATCACCTGCGGCAGCGGGCGTACCAGGCCGGCCATCATTCGGGCGAACGCTGCCATGTAGCTCGGGCTATCGCGATCCAGGAGCACCTCGGCGTGGGCGTCCGGCAATGTGTAGCGCCGCTCCTTCGCGGGCTTGGAGGCCTCGTCGACCTCGATCAGGCCGGCAACCGCCTGCTGCTCGAGCCACTCGCGCAGGTAGCGTCGGTCGCTGCCGGTGGCGGTGGCGATCTCCTCCTCGGTCGCCTTGCCCTCCGCCAGGGCGCGATAGATGCCGAGCCGGTCGCCCATGTAGACGGTATAGACGTCGATCATGCCGAGCACCCCGTCGAAGAGGCGCTGGACGAGAGCGTCGCGGGCGGTCGCGGTGGTTGTGGGAGAAGTAGCCATCGTAATCCTCTCTCGAGTGGTTGCAACGCCCCCACCGGGATTATGCCCCGGGGCCGTCACGGAAGAGGGGGCGGCACCGATTCGTCACCGGAGATCCCGACGAGGAGACCGGCGGCGGCGCGTGGGGCGAGGGCCGTTTCAGGGGGCCGTCGATATACGCTTCGCCGATGCCGTCGGCATCCGATCCCGGTGAGGCTCGAGCAGGTTCCGCGGGTCACGGCCGGCTCGACCGAATGCACCTGCACCTCGAGCTGCTGGCGACGATCCTGCTGGCGATCGCGGCGGTCGCCACGGCCTGGAGCTCCTACCAGTCGTCGCGCTGGAGCGGGGTGCAGGCGATCGACTTCAGCAGGGCGAACGCAGCCCGGGTCGAGTCGACGCGGGCCTCGACCGAAGCGGGGCAGGAGACGCAGGTCGACGTGCTGACGTTCACCCAGTGGGTCAACGCCTACGCGTCGAAGGAACACGAGCTCGCGCACTTCTACTTCGATCGGTTCCGGGCCGAATTCGAGCCCGCCGTCAAGGCTTGGATCGCCACGGATCCGCTGAAGAACCCGAAGGCGCCGCCGGTCCCGTTCGCGATGCCGCAATACAAGCTCGCCAGCGAAACCGAATCGCAGAAGCTGCTCCGCGAAGCCGAAGGGGCGACGGCCGAAGCGCGCCAGTCAAACCAGCGCTCGGACAACTACGTGCTCGCCGTCGTCCTCTTCGCCGCGGCGCTGTTCTTCGCCGGCATCAGCACCAAGCTGAGCGTGCCCTCGCAGCGCGTCGCCGTCCTCGCGCTCGGCTACCTGCTCTTCGTCGGCGCCACGATCTGGGTGGCGACCTTCCCGGTCACCGTCTCGGTTTGACGGTCGTACCGCCACCGAGTTGCTCCGGCAGGAGCAGACACCGATGTTTATGATCCGCGGGGATGAGCGTCGCCGCGCGCGACCAGGACGGCTTCGTCAACGCCTTCGAGGCTGCTTTCGCCCGCCTCCAGGTGCGGATCGAGCCGGCCTGCGCGGCTGAGGAGGAGTGGCCGGCGCAGGTCGCCGCCGCCGTCCGGGCGGCGCTCGACTTCGCCGCCGCCGAGCCGGATTCGGCGCAGGCGCTGACCAACGACGCCCTCGCCGCCGGCCGCGAGGGCTACGCGCGCTACGAGCGCCTGCTCTCCCACTTCGGCGCGCGGCTGCTGCCGGGCCGGGCGCTGCGCCCTGAGGGGGAGCGGCTGCCGGAGATCATCGAGAAGGCGATGACAGGCGGGATCGCGATGCTGATTGCCCAGCGCCTCGACATGGGCCGGGCGGCCGAGCTTCCCGCGCTGGCCGAGGAGGCGACCCAGTTCGTCCTCACCCCGTACCTCGGCACCGCCGAGGCGCGGCGCATCGCCGCCGAGCAGGCCCGCTCCGGCTAGGGCCTCTAGATCTCGAGCCAGGTTCCCTTCGGGCCGAGGTTGCGAAGCGGCGTCTCGCCGATCCGGCTCTCGCAGCCCCAGGACTCGTGGATGTGGCCGCAGACGGCGAGCCGCGGGCGCTTCCGCTCGATCGCCCGCAGCAGCGCCTCGCTGCCGAAGTGGTCACCGCCGCCATTGGCGTCGCAGTGGCCCTGCGGCGGCGAGTGCAGGACCAGGACCGCGCCCTCCGGGCAGGCCGCGAGCTTCGCCGCCGCCGCCTCGTCGTCGAGGTCGAAGCTCCACTCCCAGGGCGTCACCGGCACCCCCGCGCCGAGCCCGAAGAACTCGACCCCGTCGATCGTCGTGCCCTCGCCGTGCAGGACGGTCGCGGCGCTCCAGCCCGCCGCCGCCTCGCGCAGAGCCTCGTCGGTCTCGTTGTTGCCGGGGACCAGCACGGTCGGCGTCTCGATCGCCGCCAGCACCGCGATCGTCTCCACCAGCCCCTCGTGCACCGAGGCGAAGTCGCCTGCCCCGATCACGACGTCGGCCCCGGCCGCCATCGCCGCCAGCTCGGCGCCCTGGCCGAGGTCTCGGTGCAGATCGCTGAAGGCGAGCAGCTTCATCGCGACAACTTAACCCGGCTCAGGCCTCGGCGGCGGCCGCCCGGCGCCGAGGCCGCGGCAGCCGCGACCGCCACTTCGCCGGCGCCTTCTCGCCCAGCGCCTCGAGGTCGTAGTAGAGGAGCGTCTGGCCGATCGTCACGTAGGGGATCAAGAGGGCGAAGACGACCGTGCCGATCGCGTTGATCAGCAGCAGCGGCAGGTAGGTGAAGATCAGCGCGAAGCCGAGGATCGGGCCGGCGATCGTGCTGACCAGCCAGAAGAAGGCGGCGACCCGCAGCGTGTACCACCAGCGTCCGCGGACGACGCCGGAGCTGCCGCGGAAGGCTTCGCGCACGGTGCGGTTCTCGAACAGGATCTGCTGCTGGACGAAGAGCCAGCCGACGTACTTCCAGGCGGCGAAGGGGATGCCGACGATCGTGATCGCCATCGCCAGCAGCATCAGCATCGCCAGCAGCTCGGCGCCGACGACGCGGCGGAACCGCCGCCACATGCCGCGGTAGGCGGCCGCGAAGCTGGTGGTGCCGCCCTCCGCGACCTGGCCGACGGCGACGATCGCGACTGCCGCGACGACCGCCGAGGCGACCGGCAGCCCGATCCCGGCGAGCACTTCGCCGACCGCCACGTGCAGCCCGGAGACCCCCGATCTGCTGTCGAGGCTGCGGCCGGTGTCGCCGCCGGTCAGCAGCCAGCTCAGCGCCCTCAGCCCGCCGACGATCAGGATCGCGCTGAGGCCGATCGGGACGAACGCCCGCCAGTGCCGCCAGTAGAGGCGGACGGCGGTGACGACGATCTGGCCGAAGGCACGGGGGGCTCGCAACAGACTGAGGTCGACCGGCCGCCAGCGGGTGCGCCAGGCGATCAGCGCGACCAGCAGCGCGAAGGCGATCGGGAAGGCCCAGAGGATCCAGGGGGTCCGTTGGGAGGCGTTGAGGAAGCTGGTGACGTCGGCGACCGTGCCGCAGAAGGCGTCGCTCACGGTCGGGCCCAGCACCGAGCCGACCGGCAGGGTCGGGCTGGTCGTGCGGATCCCTTCCATCCAGGCGAACGGTTCGAGCCAGCTGCGCTTCGTCGACGGCCCGGTCGGGCCGTTGTTGAAGCTCTGCTCCTTCTGCCCCCAGCGACCTTCGTAGTCGAGCCAGCGGAAGGGGCTGGCCGGGCCGGGGTGCGTCGGCACCAGGATCGGCCGCACGGCGATTTTCCGATGCGGGGCGGTGGTGTTGTCGCAGCCGACGCCGGAGCCCCTGCGGCCGTTCTGCAGGTAGATCGCGGAGTCGTAGAAGGTCGCGTGCGAGCCGGCCGCCGGGTAGACGACGGGGTGCGTCCCTTCCTTCTCGACCTTGCCCGATTCCCAGTTCGCCTTCTCGCCGCCGGCGTGCTGGAAGAGGGCGATTTCGTCCGGTCCCTCGGCCAGCGCCTGCCGCGGTCCCGAGGCGTCGGGGAAGGTGATCTGCATCCCCTCCCAGTCGCCCTCGTGCAGGTCGTTGAACTGGTTGAAATACCAGAAGAACCAGTACTGCAGGACGAAGCCGGGGTGGCCCGCTTCGCGGGCGATGTGGGCGTAGGTCGCCGCCGGCGCCCTGCCCTCGCGCTTCAGCTTGGCGAAGTCCCTGGCGTAGACGCAGGTGTCGCCGAGCGGGTCGCCCGGCAGGTTGAGGTGGAAGCCTTCGCCGAGCCGGGCGATGTCGGCCGCCGTCGGGCCCCGCTTGACCACGACTTCCCGGCCGTTCGGCGCGATCCTGGTCAGCGTCACCGCCGGGTTGCCGAGCACGGTGCCGACCGTCGTCGCCTCGTACTGCTCGGCGGTCGTTTCGCAGGGCGGGTGTTCCTGTTCGCGGATCACCAGCCGCGGCGAGTAGGCGTGGACCAGCCGCTGCGCGGGGGTCCCACCGCTCGCGGGCGCCGGCGCCGCGGCGGCGGGCGCGGCCACGGCCAGGCAGAGCAGCGCGATCGTCGCGCAGCCGATCGGCGAGCGGCGCAGGCGGGTCATTCCCGCCAACGTACCTGCTTGCTAGGCCGCTTTCCAGACCCGCGGGTCGCTGCCCTCGACCGAGGCGACCTCGCCGAGGATCGTCAGGTGGTCGAGGCAGGAGAGGACGATCTGCAGGACCCAGGCGCTGACCGGGGTGTTGAGGTTCTCGGCGCCGACGATCTCGCCGACGATCTCGAACGCGGTCCGCTCGCCGCCGGCCAGCGCCTCGCGCACCTTGCCGAGCAGCTCCTCGACCTGGCGCCGCGCCTCGGCGATCTTCGCCTCGGGGTCGCGGAAGGGGCGGCCGTGCCCGGGCAGCACCAGATCCACCTCGAGTGGCTCGACCTCCTCGAGGCTGCTGAGGAATTCGCCGATCGGGTCGGGGCTGTGGCCGTGGTCGAAGAAGAGGACGGTGCGGCCGAGCAGGTGGTCGCCGGAGATCATCAGCCGGCGCTCGGGCTGGTGCAGGACGACGTGGGAGGGGGCGTGCCCCGGGGTCTCGTGGACCTGCCAGGTCCCGAGGTCGGTCTCCACCTCGACGCCGGGGACGAGCTCGCGGTCGGGCTCGACGATCGCGTCGATGCCGTTGTCGTCGTCGCCGCTTCGCGACTCGCGGTAGCGCTCCAGCGAGGCCGCCGGGACGCCGCTCTGCCGCGCCACCTCGATCCGCTGCTCGAGCGCCGCCGCGGGGTCGTCGGCGAGCAGCCGCACGTGCTCCCAGCGCGGATGCATCCAGAGCTCGCAGCCGGCGCCCGCGACGATCGGCGCCGCCAGCCCGTAGTGGTCGGTGTGGGAGTGGGTGCAGACGACCAGCCGCACGTCCTCGAGCCCGAAGCCGGCCTGGGCGAGGGCGAGGTCGAAGCGGCGCAGCCCGCCCTTGCCGCCGATCCCGGTGTCGAAGAGGACGATGCCGCCGTCGGCGGCGACCGCCCAGACGTTGCCGTGGGGGACGCCGGGCCAGGGCAGCGGCAGCCGCAGCCGCCAGACGCCGGGCAGCACCTTCTCGCTGCGCGGCGCCTCCGGCCGCTTTTTCTCCAGGCTCATCGCCGGCAATCCTCTCAGGGCGGGGCGAGCCCGGGCGTGAGGACCGTCATCCCAGGTAGGTTGAACCGCACATGGCGTCGAGCAGCCCCAAGCGCGCCGGCCCCGTCCTCGCGGCACTGATCCTCGTCGCCGCGGTCGCCAACCTCAACCTGGCGGTCGCCAACGTCGCCCTGCCCGACATCGGCAAGGCCTTCGACTCCGGCCAGACGACGCTCAACCTGATCGCGGTCGGCTACTCGCTCGGCCTCGCCACCTCGGTCCTCTACCTGGGCGCGCTCGGCGACCGCTACGGGCGCAAGACGATGCTGCTGCTCGGCATGGGGCTCTCGATCCCGGCCTCGCTGCTGGCCGGGCTGGCGCCCACCGATCGGGGCCCTCTTCGTCGCTCGGCTGCTCGGCGGCGTCGCCGCCGGGATGGCCTTCCCGACCACCCTGGCGCTGATCACCGCGCTCTGGACCGGCAACGCGCGGACCCGGGCGATCGCGCTCTGGTCGGCGATCGGCGGCGCGATCGCCTCGCTCGGCCCGCTGATCTCCGGGGCCCTGTTCGAGCACTTCGACTGGGGCTCGGTCTTCCTCGTCACCCTGCCGCTCGCCGCGCTGGCGCTGTTCCTCGCCTGGCGCTACGTCCCCGCCCACGTCAACGAGACCACCGAGCCGGTCGACAACCTCGGCGGCATCCTCTCGATGCTGCTGGTCGCGGCGCTGGTGCTGGGGATCAACCTGGCGCCGGTGCCGGGCAAGGGGGCGCTGGCGATCGGGTTGGGGATCGTCGCCCTGGCGGCGACCGGGGCCTTCGTCCTGCGCCAGCGGCGTGCGCGGTCGCCGCTCTACGACCTCGAGGTCGCCTCGCGGCGGATCTTCTGGGTCGCGGCCTGCGCCGGGATCATCGTCTTCGGCTCGCTGATGGGGGCGATGTTCATCGGCCAGCAGTTCCTCCAGAACGTGCTCGACTACTCGACCCTCGACTCGGGCTTGGCGATCCTGCCGGCGGCGCTGCTGATGGTCGTCGTCGCGCCGCGCTCGGCGAAGCTGGTCGAGGCCCGCGGCGCCCGCTTCACGCTGCTGCTCGGCTACCTCTTCTGCGTGCTCGGCTTCCTGACGATGCTGCTGCTGTGGAAGGAAGGCATCGCCTACTGGAAGGTCGGGCTCGGCTACGCCTTCATCGGCATCGGCGTCGGCTTCGCCGGCACCCCGGCCTCGCACTCGCTGACCGGCTCGGTGCCGGTCAGGCGGGCGGGGATGGCGTCGGGCACCGCCGACCTGCAGCGCGACCTCGGCGGCGCGATCATGCAGTCGATCCTCGGCGCCCTGCTGACCGCCGGCTACGCGGCGGCGGCGAGCGCGGCGATCGCCTCCTCGCCGAACGCGAGCAAGGTCAGCGAGAACGTCGAAGGCGAGCTGACCAAGTCGTTCTCCAGCGCCGCCGACCTCGCCGGCCAGTATCCCGGCCAGTCCGAACAGATCATCGCCGCCGCCAAGGCCTCCTTCCTGCAGGGCGACAACTGGGCCTACACCGCGGGCATCGTCGCGATCCTGCTCGGCGCCGCGCTCGTGTTCTTCGCCTTCCCGAAGCGCGACGAGGAAGAGGCGATGCTGAGGGGCTACGCCGCCGAAGACGCCTGAGCCTGCCGAGACCCTGCGCGCAGAGGACCGGGTGACGGCTTCGGCGGCCTGGCGCTAGTCCTCGCGCCCAGCCGGTCGATCAGCTGGTCGCGAGGCCGATCGCCAGCAGCGGGAAGGCGGCCATGAGGCCGAGGTAGGCGCCGATCGCGAGGCCGGTGCCGGCGCCGGTGGTGCGCGAGCGGGCGCCGGCGAAGAGGCCGACGATGACGCTGAAGCCGGCGATTCCGAGGCCGATCCAGAAGATGGGAGGCATGAGCGCGGGCGAGACTATCGGACCGGCAGGATTCGAGCGCTTCGCGGTAAACGGAACCGGTGTGGGAGAGCGGGGCGGCAAGAACAAGAACCTGATCCTCGCGGGGATGATCCTCGCGGTCTCGATGACCTTCATCGACCAGACGATCGTCGCGATCGCGATCCCGCAGCTGCAGGGCGACCTCTCGCTCAGCACGACCGGGGTGCAGTGGATCATCAACGGCTATCTGCTCGCGCTGGCGGCGCTGTTCGCCTTCGGCGGCCGGCTTGCCGACGTCGCCGGCCACCGGCGGATGGTGACGATCGGCGTCATCGTCTTCGCCACCGCCTCGGGGCTCTGCGGGGCGACGCCGACCGGCGGCGCCGCCGAGCCGTGGATCATCTTCTTCCGGATCGTCCAGGGGGCGGGCGCGGCGCTGATGTTTCCCGCCGCGCTGGCGATCGTCCTCGACGTCTTCCCGATCCGCGAACGCGGCCGCGCGCTGGCGATCTTCTTCGGCCTCGCGGGCGCCTTCACCTCGCTCGGCCCGATCGCCGGCGGCTACCTGACGGAGTGGACCTGGCGGGCGATCTTCTGGATCAACATCCCGGTCGCGATCGGCGCCCTGATCCTGATCGCGATCGCCAAGCCGGCCGACGAGAAGCGCCCGGCGCCGCTCGACTACCGCGGCGCGGTGCTGGTCTCCGCCGGCATGGGCCTGGCGGTGCTGGGGCTGCAGCAGTCGAGCGTCTGGGGCTGGGGCAGCGCCGTCACCTGGCTCTGCATCGCCGCGGGCGTCGCCCTGCTGGTCGCCTTCGTCCTCTTCGAGCTGCGCGTCGCCAACCCGCTGCTGCGCGTGCGGATCTTCGAGGACCGCGCCTTCGCGGTCGACAACGCGATCCTCTTCCTGCTGATGATCCCGTTCGTCCCGCTGTTCTTCTTCGCCAGCATGTACGCGCAGATCTCGCTCGGCGAAAGCGCCTCGGAAACCGGCCTCTACCTGCTGATCTTCTTCGCCGGCTTCTTCGTCGCCACCCAGCGCGGCGGCAAAGTGCTCGACCAGCGCGGGGCGCGGGCGACGGTGGTCCCCGGCTGCGCGATCGCCGCCGTCGGCTTCGCGCTCTGGGCGCACGAAATGCCCAGCCTCTCGGTCGGCTCGCAGTGGCCGTTCATGGTCCTCGCCGGGATCGGCGTCGGCCTCGTCCTCAGCCCGGCCAACACCGACGCGCTCAACCGCGTCGTGCGCAGCCGCTACGGCGAGGCGACCGGGATCACCCAGACGGTGCGCAACTTCGGCTCCAGCCTCGGCCTGGCGGTGCTCGGCACGGTGCTGATCCTCGAGAACAAGTCGAACCTGGAGGCGACCCTCGGCGCCCAGGGGGTGCCGAAGGCCGAAGCCGACCAGATCGCCGAAACGATCAGCCAGGGCAGCGCCGCCGGCAACGCCTCCTTCGCCGAACAGGCGGGCGGCCACGTCCAGCATCTCTTCGGCGCGATCCAGCACGACTTCGCCCTCGCCTCGCGGACCGTCTTCTACGGGATGGCCGCGGCGATGGCGCTGGCCTTCGTCGTCGCCCTGCTCCTGATGCCATCCGGCAAGGCCCCGGACCTCGAAGCCGAGGATCCCGAGCCCGCGTAGCGGACGTGCCGTGAGTTACGTGCCCATATAGGGGGCCTAAGTCACGGCACGTCCCGGTAGGCTCTGCCGCCGTGGCCAGCTTTACTCTCGTGCGCGAAGTCGCCGCTCCTCCCGAGGTCGTCTTTGACGTGCTGACGGACCACCGCCGCTACGCCGAGCTGACGCCGCTGCGCAAGTCGGCGCTGGAGCGGGAGGGGGAGCCGGCGCCGAACGGGGTCGGGGCGATCCGGGTGCTGACCGCGGTCGGGCCGCCGATGCGTGAGGAAGTGATCGCCTACGAGCGCCCCCACCGCTTCTCCTACAAGGTGCTCTCCGGCCTGCCGGTCCGCGACCACGTCGGCACCGTTCTGCTGGAGCAGGGCGGGGCCGGGACGAAGGTGACCTACGCGCTGCGGAGCACCCCGACGATCCCCTACGCCGGCAGCGTCGTGACGCTGGTCCTGAAGCGGGCGATCTCGCAGCTGCTGAACGGCGTCTCCGCCGAGGCCGAGCGGCGCGCCGCAAGCGACGGGTGACGGCCTGGCCGGCCAGGGCGTGGCGCGCCCTGCGCCGCCTCTGGGGGGACCGCCGGCGCCTGCTGCGCGAGCCGAAGGCGATCTGGCACGACCACCGAGCGGCGACGATCGCGCTCGCCGGCGGCGCCCTGGCGATCGCGATCGCGATCTTCGCCGGCTACGAGCTGCTGAAGCGACCGCCCGACGTCCACAACCCGAACGCGACCTTCAAGCCGCAGAAGCCCTCGAAGCCGGTCAAGGCGAAGACGGTGAACTGGCCGGTCTTCGGCCTCGACGCCGCTCGCACCCGTTACCTGCCGGCCAAGGGGGTGAAGCCGCCCTACCGCCTGCTCTGGCACTTCACGGAGCGGCCGCTGCTTGAGTTCCCGCCGATCTACGCCGGGGGGAGGCTGTACTTCGTCAACAACAGCGGCAGGGCCTACGCGCTCGACGCGGACACCGGCAAGCTGATCTGGAAACGGCGGATCGGCCGCCTCAACGCCTCCTCGCCCGCTTACTACAAGCACCGCCTCTACATCGTCAACCTGGTGCCGGGCCACATCGTCAAGCTCGACGCCCGGACCGGCAGGGTGATCTGGAAACACCTGCTTCCGGGCCGGGCCGAGTCCTCGCCGCTGGTGATCGACGGCAGCGTCTACTTCGGCTGCGAAAACGGCCAGCTGTTCTCGCTCAGCACCCGCAACGGGCACGTCCGTTGGGCGACGACGCTGGGCGGCGCGGTCAAGGCGGCCCCCGCCTACCAGCACGGGGTCCTCTACGTCGGCGACTACGGCGGCTACATGAACGCGGTCGACGCCAGGACCGGCGCGATCAGGTGGCAGACCGGCTCGCTCGGCCAGGGCTTCGGCACCTCGGGCGAGTTCTACTCGACGCCCGCGGTCGCCTTCGGCCGCGTCTACGCCGGCAACAACGACACCCGCGTCTACAGCTTCGACCAGAAGGACGGGACGCTCGCCTGGTCCTACTCGACCGGCGGCTACGTCTACTCGGGGCCGGTCGTCGCCCGCACCGCCCACACCGGCCCGACCGTCTACATCGGCTCCTTCGACGGCAACGTCTACGCGCTCAACGCGAAGAGCGGCGAGCCGCGCTGGGTCAGATCTGCCGGCGGCTCGGTGATCGGCTCGCTCTCGGCGGTCGGCAACATCGTCTACCTGGCGGAGTTCACGAACGGCTCGACCAACGGATACGCGATGAAGACCGGGCGTCAGGTCTTCCACTACAAGACGGGCACCTACACGCCGGTGATCTCCGACGGGCGGCGGATCTACCTGGTCGGCTACTCGAGCATCAACGCCCTGCAGCCGTACAAGCACAGGATCGGGCTGGCCGGCAACGTCATGGCGAAGGGGTCGAAGCAGGGGGGCTGACCAGGACCGAGGCGCGGCGGCCGCCGCCGACCAGGGCCCCGTCTTCCAGCACCCGCAGCGGCACCCGCAGCGGGTGGGTGGCGCGGTAGCGGCTGAGGGTGAAGTTGTAGGAGACCGGCTTCGACTCGACCAGGTGGAAGGCGGCCGGCAGCAGGCGCCGGGCGCTCTTCCGCGCGGCGCTCTTGGAGCCGACCAGGTCGATCTCGCGCAGCGGCGGCAGCGATCCGGCGGCGAAGTCGCCGCCCAGGTAGTGGCGCAGCGGCTGGTTGACCGCGTAGCGGATCGTCACCACCGCCTTGCCGGGGCGCAGCGGGCCGACTTCCGCCGCGGCATTGCGGAGATCCTCTCGCTGGAGGCGGGGGAGGCGGTCGATCTCGAGCGCGAAGACGAGCGAGCAGAGGCAGAACGCCGCCGCCAGGCCGAGCCCCGCCCGCCCGGCTCGCCGTACGCCGAAGCCGGCGCCGAGCACGACGATCAGCGGCGCGAAGACCGGCAGCAGGTTGCGGCCGTCGAGGTAGTCGGCGCCGAGGGCGCCGAGCAGCAGCGGCAGCGCCACCCCGGCGCCGCCGACCAGGGCGGCGACCCCGGCGCCGCGCCGCTCCAGCTCGTCGCCGCGCCAGAGCAGCAGGGCGAGCGCGGCGAGCGCCAGCGCCGCCGGCACGCCGAGCGGGATCGGCCCCGGCTGGCGCGCCCCGTGCTCGTTGCCGTTGTCGTCGCCGACCAGCTTCGCCCCGGCGCGTTCGAGGCGCTGGCCGAGCGGCTGGGCGGCGATCCAGCCGGCATGGGCGTTTTCGGCCTGCTCGAGCGCGATCGGCGCCAGCAGCGCCGCCGCGAGCGCGACCGTGGCGACCGCCGCTGCGACCCGCCGCCGCCCCCGCGCCCCCCAGAGCAGCAGCGCCGCCTCCGGCGCGACGACGAAGCCGGCGAAGTAGTGGCTGGCGAAGGCCAGGGCCGAGAACGCGGCCCAGCAGGCGAGGTCGCGCCGCGCGCCGCCGCGCCGCGCCCGGGCGAAGAAGAGGAAGGAGAGGGCGGTCAGCAGGAAGGCGAGGGCGTAGGCGCGGGCGTCCTGGGAGAACCAGATCAGGACCGGGCTGACGGCGACGATCGCCGCCGCGATCAGCCCGGCGCGCCGCGGCAGCGGCAGCGACACCGCGCCGAGGTAGACGACCGCGATCGAGGCGGTGCCGGCCAGCGCCGAGAGCGAGCGCAGGCCGACTTCGCCGGTCCCGAACGGCCGCGACCAGAGCCAGGCGAGCAGGTAGTAGAGCGGCGGGGTGGACTCGCTGCGGGGGACCGCGGAGAGGGTGTCGAAGAGGCTCGGGTGGAGGATGCGGACGACCGTCACCGCCTCGTCGTAGCGGTAGCTCTGCAGGTCGAGCGTGGCGAAGCGCAGGACGGCGCCGGCGAGGACGATGCCGGCCAGGGCGACCAGATGGGGCGACTCGGCGGCCCGCCGCCGCGCCTGCCGGAGCGTGCCCGCTACGGCGCCACTCCACCGGGCGGCGGGGGCGGCGGCTGCGGCGGTTCGAACGCGTATGCGGGGAAGCGTGGCGATGCGAGCTTGCGTTTCACGATCGCCAGGCTGGCCGGGTAGTTCTCGAGCCGGTAGGAGCTGGTCGAGCCGAAGTCCTGGTAGTAGATCATCATCCGGCAGCGCGGGTGGCGCTGCGCCCAGACGAACAGGCGCTTGACGAAGGTCGTGTCGTCGCTGCCGTAGAGGCCCCACTCGGTCAGCGAGAGCGGCTTGCGCTCGCGCCGGGCGAAGCGTTCGTAGAAGCCGGTCAGCGATTTCCAGACGGGATAGTTGGCGTAGAAGTCGGTCCCCACCCAGTCGACGTAGCGGGAGCCCGGGTAGAAGAAGCCCGGCAGGTTCTGCCGCACTTCCGGCGAGCCGCCCGGCAGCGGGCTCCAGATCACCTCGATCGGCGCCTTCGGCAGCCCGGTCGGCAGGGGACCGGCTTCGCTGCGCAGCGGCGGCAGGCCCGCCTTGGCGAGGCGGGCGTCGATCTTCGCCACCTTGCCGCCGCCGTGGAGGATCACGTACATGCGGCGGAAGGCTTTTCTGTACCAGAAGGGCTTCTGCCCCGAGGAGGTCGGTTTGCCTTCGCAGTCGTAGGCGGCGTAGACGTTGAGGCAGCGGTTCGGCTCGCCCAGCGGCCGGATGTAGGCGCGCATCCCCCTCGACCAGAAGATGTAGTTGAGGTTGATCAGGTAGTTGTCGCCGTATCCCTGGGCGATCTGTCGCGGGTCGATCAACTCGTGGCCGTCGTTGGGGTCGGCGGTGCTGAGGTGGAGGACCGGCCTGGAGAGCGCCTTCTGCCAGCGTTTGATCGCGCCTTTGAGGTCGTCGCCCCAGGCGCGGAAGCTCTCGATGATCGCCGGGTGCTTGCCGGTCAGTTCGCCGAATTCGGTGAACTGGGAGGTGACGCCGCTGTCGGTGAGGCCGAAGAAGGTCTTGCCCGGGCCGGGTTGGAGCAGGGCGGCGTTGGCCGGCGCGGCGGCGCTCAGCGCCAGCGCCGCGCTTACCGCCAGCGCCGCGAGTACCTTTGTCCTGTCCCGGCCACGTGTCATCCGCGTTCCCTTCGACTGGATGGGTCCCTACACCTTCCCCAACACGGCTCGGGCGCGATGGTTCTTCTGGGCCGTGGTCGGCCTCACCGCGCTTGCCGCGGCGCTCCGCTTCTCGACCCTGGGGTTGCAGAGCTTCCGCCACGACGAGGCGGTCACCGCCGGCCGCGTCCTCCTTGCCGGCCTGCCGCAGACCATGCGCCAGGTCTGGTCGGGAGAGTCGACGCCGCCGCTCTACTATCTGCTCGCCTGGCTCTGGTCGCACCTCTTCGGGGTCCACGAGGTGGGCCTGCGGTCGCTCTCGGCGCTGTTCGGCACCGCCACCGTGCCGGTCGCCTACCTGGCCGGGCGCGAGTCGATCGGCCGCCGCGCCGGGCTCGCCCTGGCGGCGATCGTCGCCGTCGACCCGCTGCTCGTCTGGTACTCGCAGGACGCCCGCGCCTACGCGCTCGCGGTCCTGCTCAGCGCCGCCGCCTTCCTCTTCTTCCTTCGCGCCCGCCGCGGCGGCGCGCCCCGCGACCTCGCCTGGTGGGCGTCCTTCTCGGCGCTGGCGCTGGCGACCCACTACTTCGCCTTCTTCCCGCTGGCGATCGAGGCGGCCTGGCTGCTGGCTAGAGGGTCGATTCCACGGCGAGGTGTGACTGGGGGCGCGCCCGGCCAAGCGGATCAAGGACGCAGGGTGCAGCCTTTGCCGGTTGGCAAAGGCAAACCCGAGGACGCCGAGCCGCGCAGTGTGCCAGGCGCGTCATCCAGGTGTGCCTGGTCGTGGAATCGACCATCTAGGGCGCGGCCGCTGCGGCGGGTGCTGTGGGCGCTCGGCGGCGTCGCCCTGGCTGGCGTGGCGCTGGCGCCGATCGCGATCCACCAGGCCGGGGGCGGCAACAACGACTGGATCGCCAGCTTCGGCATCGTCCGCCGCCTGCACGACGCCGGCATCGCCGTCTTCGCGAGCGAAACCGGGATGCTCAAGCACGCGCTGGTCCCGCTGGCGCTGTGCGCCGCCGCGGTCGCCCTGCTGCTCGCCCGCGGCGGCCGACGGGAGAAGCGCGGCGCCGCGGTCGGGCTGAGCGTCGGCGGCGGCGCGATCCTGCTGGCGCTGCTGTTCGCCGCCGCCGGCCAGGACTTCGTGCTGGGCCGCAACCTGCTGCCGGCCTTCGTGCCGCTGGCGCTGGTCGTCGCGGCGGGGATCGCGGCCCCCCGCGCCGGCCGGCTCGGCGCCGCGGTCGGCATCGCGCTCGTCGCCTACCTGCTCGCCTTCTGCGTCTACGCGGACTTTCGCCCGGCGCTGCAGCGCGACGACTGGCGCGGCGCGGCGCGGGCGATCGGGCCGCCCCGCGCCCCGCGGGCGATCCTCGTCTGGGAGCAGGGCGACGAACCGCTCGCCTTCTACCTCGGCGGCGGCGAGTCCCGGATCGAGCACAAGCAGTGGGTGCGGGCGCCGCGCCCGGTCGCCGAAGTCGACGTGGTCAGCGGCCGCCCGCCTCCCGCCGGCGTCCGCAGCGCGCTGCCGCCGAGCTTCCGCCTGGTCCGCCGCGACGATCTCGGCCGGATGACCGTGCTCGTCTACCGCGCCCGGCGCCGGCAGCGGCTTGGCTGGGGACGGATCGTCGGCAACTTCACCGGCTACGCCAACAACGCGGTCCTGCTCGACCGGCCGCCGGGCTGACCGGGGTTCGGGCTCAGGCTCAGGCGGCGGCGGCCGGCTCGGCGACCAGCACCAGCACCTCGTCGGCGTACTTGGCGACGAAGTTGGGGCCGATGCCGCGGATCGCCAGCAGGGCCTCGGGCGTCGCCGGGCGGGTCGCGGCGACCGCCTCCAGGGTGGAGTTGTGGGCGACCGTGAAGGCGGGCTTGCCGTCGGCGGCGCGCAGCCGCCACTCCTTCAGCCGCTCGAACAGCGCCGCGTCCGCGGGGGTCAGCTCGGGCGGTGGCGCGGCCGGGGCCTTGCGGGCGCGCCGCGCCGGGCGCACCGCGATCGTCTCCGGGTCCGGCAGCCAGCCCTGCGGGTCGCAGACGTCGCAGCAGCGGCCCAGCGGCGCACCCGCCCGGCGGTCGCCGAAGTGGGCGAGGACGCTGCCGCGCCGGCAGCGCTCGGAGTAGATGAAGGCTTTGATCGTCCGGTAGTCGCGCCAGCCGCGCTCGTGGGCGATCGCCAGGTCGGGGTCGCCGGCCCGCTGCTGGTTGAAGCGGACGAGCCGGCCGAGGTCGGCCTTCATCGCCAGCAGCACCGCCTTCGCCGGCTCGCCGTCGCGCCCGGCGCGCCCGGCCTCCTGGTAGTAGGCCTCGAGGCTGGTCGGGATCGCCATGTGCCAGACCGAGCGCACGTCGGCCTTGTCGACGCCCATGCCGAAGGCGTTGGTGGCGACGATCGTGTCGACCTCGCCGGCCATGAAGCGGCGCTGGGCGGCGCCGCGCTCCTCCGCGTCCATCCCGGCGTGGTAGGGGAGGGCGGAGAGGCCGCCGTCGCGCAGCGCCGCGGCGACCTCGTCGGTGTCGCGGCGGGTGCCGCAGTAGACGATCGCCGGCCGGTTCGCCGGGTCGGCCAGCCCGGCCTCGAGCAGCGCCAGGCGCCGCGCCTTCGAGCCCGTCCCCTCCAGCCGCACGACATCGAAGGAGAGGTTGGGACGGTCGAAGCCGGAGCGCACCTGGAGCGGCTCGCGCATCGCGAAGCGGGCGGCGATCTCGCCCGCGACCGCCTCGGTCGCGGTCGCGGTGCAGGCCATCACCGTCGGCCGGCCGAGCCGCTCGGCGATCTGCGGCAGGCGCAGGTAGTCGGGGCGGAAGTCGTGGCCCCACTCGGAGACGCAGTGCGCCTCGTCGACCGCCAGCAGGTCGATCCGCCGCTGCCCGATCGCCTCGAGGAAGACGTTCGAGGCGAAGCGCTCGGGTGAGCAGTAGACGATCCGCGCCTCGCCGCCGCGCACCTGGGCGAGCGAGCGCCGCACCGCCTCGTCGGCCATCGCCGAGGTGATCATCGCCACCGGGTGCCCGGCCGCGGTCAGCCGCGTCCACTGGTCGACGATCAGGGCGATCAGCGGGCTGACGACGATCGTCAGGTCCTCGGTCGCCAGCCCGGGCAGCTGGTAGCAGAGGCTCTTGCCGCCGCCGGTCGGCATCACGATCAGCGAGTCGCGCCCCGCCAGCGCCGCCTCGACCGCCTCCTTCTGCCCCGGCCGCCATTGCTCGAAGCCGAGCTCCGCCAGCAGCGCGTCGGCGCGATCGTCGGTGCTGAACATGCACCGAGGCTATGGGTCTCGCTGGATGCCGTGTGTGTCTGAGGTAACGATTTTGCGCCGAAAGCGTCAGCGAAGATGCGCAGGCGCGGTCAGGCCGGGCTCTCGGCCGGCTCGGCGCGGCCGCCTCCGGCCAGAGCGCGGTCCCGGCGCTCCGCCGCCCGTCGCGGACGCAGCCGGTCGGGCCAGAGCACGAACAGCGCCATCGGCACCGCGTACAGCAGGTAGGCCAGCGCCTCGGCGACGGTCGGCTGCGGCTGCAGGCCGAGCATCCCGGTCAGCAGCGAGCCGGAGACGGTCCCGGGCCGGACCAGCCAGGAGAGGTCGACAGCCTGGCCCTGGAGGACGCCGATCCAGCCGGCCTCGTGGGCGGTGTGGGCGGCGGTCGCCAGCAGGCCGGCGGCGATGAAGACGAGGATCAGGCCGGTGATGCGGAAGAAGCGGGTGAGGTTGATCCGGACGCCGCCGCGGTAGAGGCCGATGCCGATCGCGATCGCGGCCGCGAGCCCGACGACGGCGCCGATCCCGGCCGCCGTCGTGTCGGCGCTGTCCTGGAAGGCGGCGAGCAGGAAGGCCGAGGTCTCGAACCCCTCGCGCAGGACCGCGAGGAAGGCCATCGCGACGAGGGCCGTGGTCGAGCCGGCCGCCAGTGCCGAGGCGGCGCTGCCTTCGAGCGTGGCCTTGATCCCGCGCGAATTGCTGCGCATCCAGACGATCATGTAGGTGACGGCCGCCACCGCGACCAGCCCGACCGCCGTCTCCAGGCTCGCCTGCCCGCGCTCGGGGAGATCCTGGCCGACGACGCGCAGGGCGACCGCCACGCCCATGCAGAGGACGACCGCGATCGCCACCCCGAGCCACATCTGCCGCAGCGCGTCGCGCCGCCCCTCCTTGACCAGGAAGGCGGCGACGATGCCGATGATCAGCGAGGCCTCGACACCCTCGCGAAGCGCGATGACGAACGTTGGGATCATGAGATTAGGTTGCCCTAACAGGGAACGTCAGAAACCTAGCACGCCGCTCGCCACCTGGCCGATCTCACCCGGCAGCCAGGGCTCGAGCCACTGCGAGATGCCGCGGGTCAGCTTGTCGGCCTCCTTGGGACCCCAGGTTCCCGGCTCGTAGGGGTGAACCGGGCCGGGTTCGTCGAGCAGCGGCTGGACGATGCGCCAGGTCTCCTCGACCGCGTCCTCGCGGGTGAACAGCTGGCTGCGGCCGGCGAGGGCGTCGCCGAGCAGCCGCTCGTAGGGTTCCGGGTCCTCACCCGGGACCTTCTCGAACAGCACCTCGAGGTCGGCCGCCTCGACCTCCTCGACCCCGGCCTTCTTCGCCCAGAGGCGGGTGCGGGCGCCCGGCTTCGGCTCGATCCGCACCGTCATCTGGTTCGGTTCGGGCAACTTGCCGTTGCCGATCCCGAGCCGCGGCGGGCGGCGGAAGACGACGTTCACCTCACTCGCCTTGGCCGGCATCTGCTTGCCGGCGCGGATGAAGAAGGGGACGCCGCTCCAGCGCCAGTTGTCGATCGCCAGCTCGACCGCGGCGAAGGTCTCGGTGGTCGAGTCCGGCGCCACGTCGGTGACCTCGAGGAAGCCGTCGTACTGGCCGCGCACGTAGCGTTTCGGATCGGCGGCGCGCATCGCCCGGAACAGCTCCACCTTCTTGTCGCGGACCGAGTCGGGGTGGTTGCCGGCCGGCGGCTCCATCGCGACCAGCGAGAGCACCTGTAGGGCGTGGTTCTGGATCACGTCGCGCATCGCACCGACCGCGTCGTAGAAGCGGCCGCGATCGTCGACGCCGAAGTCCTCGGCGATCGTCACCTGCACGTGGGAGACGTGCTCGCGGTTCCAGACCGGCTCCAGCAGCGAGTTGGCGAAGCGCAGGTAGGCGATGTCCATCACCGGCTCCTTGCCGAGGTAGTGGTCGATCCGCAGGATCTGCTCCTCGGCCAGCACCTCGTGCAGGTCGGCGTTGAGGGCGCGGGCCGACTCGAGGTCGTGGCCGAACGGCTTCTCGATCACCACCCGCGCGTTCGCGGTCAGCCCGGCCGCGCCGAGCCCGCCGACCACGGTCGCGAACAGCGCCGGCGGGATCTCCAGGTAGAAGACGGGACGCTCGGCGTCGCCGATCGCCTTCCCGACCCGTTCGAAGGTGGCGGCGTCGGCATAGTCGCCCTGCACGTAGGAGAGCCGGGCGGCGAGGCGGTCGAGGACATCCTCGTCGGGGTTGTCGACGGTCGAGCCGATCGCTTCGCGGGCGTGTTCGCGCAGCCTCTTGTCGTCCCAGTCGTCGATCGCGACGCCGACGATCGGGCAGTCGAGCCTGCCGCCGGCCTCGAGGCGGTAGAGCGCCCGGAAGGTCATTTTCTTCGCCAGGTCGCCGCTGATCCCGAAGATCGTCAGCACGTCGGCCGCGGCGCCGTCGCTCTGACTGGAACGCCTCTTCGCCATCGCCCGCCAGGCTATCCGAGTGGGCCGGTGGAGTCGCGTAGGGTTAGCCGCGATCGAGCCGGTCGCCACTAGAGGGAGGAAGCGCTGATGGAGTTGGGAATCGTCGGACTCGGACGCATGGGGGCCAACATGGCCCGCCGCCTGATGCGCGACGGGCACCGGATCGTCGCCTATGACGTCAACCCGGACGCGATCGCCGAGCTGGCCGGCGAGGGGGCCGAGGGCGCGGAGTCGCTCGCCGACCTGGCCTCGAAGCTGAGCCACCCGCGCTCGGTCTGGGTGATGGTCCCCTCGGGGGAGATCACCGAGCAGACCGTCGACGACGTCGCCGCCGTGCTCGAGGCCGGCGACGCGATCGTCGACGGCGGCAACTCCTACTACCGCGACGACATCCGCCGCGCCGAGAAGCTGCGCGAGGGCGGTGTCGACTTCGTCGACTGCGGCACCAGCGGCGGCGTCTTCGGGCTCGACCGCGGCTACTGCCTGATGATCGGCGGCCCCGACGGGGCGGTCGAGCGGCTCGACCCGATCTTCGCCTCGCTGGCGCCGGGGGTGGGCCAGGCCGAGCGGACGCCGGGTCGCAGCGGCGATCCCTCGCCCTCGGAGAACGGCTACCTGCACTGCGGCCCGAATGGCGCCGGGCACTTCGTGAAGATGGTCCACAACGGGATCGAGTACGGGGTGATGGCCGCCTACGCCGAGGGCCTGAACATCCTCAAGAACGCCGACGCCGGCAAGGCGACGCGCGAGCAGGACGCCGAGACGGCGCCGCTCGAGCAGCCCGAGTACTACCAGTACGAGCTCGACCTGCCGGAGGTCGCCGAGGTCTGGCGGCGCGGCAGCGTGATCGGCTCCTGGCTGCTCGACCTGACGGCGGCGGCGATGCAGGAATCGCCCGACCTCTCGGACTTCGCCGGGCGGGTCTCGGATTCCGGCGAGGGGCGCTGGACCTCGATCGCCGCGATCGACGAGGGGGTGCCGGCGCCGGTGCTCACCACCGCCCTCTACGAGCGCTTCTTCTCGCGCGGCCTCGACGACTTCGGCGACAAGGTCCTCTCGGCGATGCGCAAACAGTTCGGCGGCCACGACGAGAAGGCCTCCTAGGCGGCCGGCGGGGACGACCGCGATGGCGATCGAGACCGAGGTCTTCGCGGACGACCGCGATGCCTCGCGGCGCGCCGCCGAGCTGATCGCCGCGGCCGGGCGGCTGGCGGTCGACGAACGGGGCGAGTTCTCGCTGGCGCTGAGCGGGGGGAAGACGCCTTGGGGGATGGTCGGCGTGCTCGGCGATCTCGAGGAGATGCCCTGGGAGCAGACGACGATCTTCCAGGTCGATGAGCGGGTCGCCCCGCCCGGCGACGACGCCCGCAACCTGACCCACCTGGTGCAGATGCTGTCGCTCACCCATCAGGCGGCGCTGCGGCCGATGCCGGTGACCAGCCGCGACCTCGACGCCGCCGCGGCCGAGTACGAAGCGCAGCTTCCCGAGCGGCTCGACTGCGTCCACCTCGGGCTCGGGCCCGACGGCCACACCGCCTCGCTGGTCCCCGGCGACCCGGTGCTGGAGGTGACCGACCGCCGCGTCGCCGTGACCGGCGGCGAGTACCAGGGCCACCGCCGGATGACCCTCACCTACCCGGCGCTGGCCGCCGCCCGGGAGATCCTCTGGCTGACCTTCGGCGAGAAGGCCCGCGAGCCGCTCGCCAAGCTGCTCGCCGGCGACCGCTCGATCCCGGCCGGCCGGGTCGGGAACGGGGCGATGCTCGTCGTCGCCGACGAGGAGGCCGCCGCGAGCGCGGCGGGATAGGTCCCAAGCGGCGGCGCTACCTGTCGGGCGCCGAACCGGCTCTCATCCAGGGCCCGCCGCTTGGAGCTCCGCCAGCCGCTCGAGCCGCCGATCGCCGCGGCCGACCATGCGGTCGAGCCAGCCTTCTATCTCGTCGACATCGAGTTCGTCGGTCGCGATCAGCATCTGCTCGATGTCGAGCCAGTCCTTCGGCCGGTCGAACATCGCCTTGCAGACGGCGAGGTGCTCGGGGGCGAGGATCGGAATCGTGGTGCCGCCGAAAGGCGCCCGACGAGCCTGCTTTCGCATCGCCTGGTGGAAGGGGTCGTAGGCGAAGAACAGATCGACCGGGTTCTGGCCCCACCAGAGCCTGCACTGCCCGTCTCGCTCCAATGCCTTGTCGTCGAGGTCGGCGGCGGCGATCCCGATCGCGCCAAGAGCCTCGATCACATCGCCGCGCCGGTCGGTGCCGACGAAGACGTTGACGTCCACGTCGATCGTTGCCCGCGGCTCCGCGTAGTAGGCAAGGGCGAGCGCGCCGCCGATTGCGTGGGGGATCTTTGCGTCCGCGAGCGCTTCATCGATTGCGATCACCTTGTCGGGCAGCGGCGGTTCGCTGTCGAGCGGGCTTTTCGACACAGGCTCGATCACGATTCGGTGGAGTCGAGCCGTGGAAAGCGCAGCTGCTTGCCCTGCCGACCTCCGTGCGGGAGCGCATCCGCGAGCAGCAGCAGATCGACGAGCGCATCCCCACGTTCCTCCGGGGTCGCCGCCATCCATCCGGCCACCGAGCGCGCCGCCTCGTTTGCCGGCGCCGGATCTGCGTCCTCGCGGTATCCCCTCTGGAGCAGTTCGAGCAGGATCTGCCGGAGGCCCGGGTCGAGCCGTCGTCCCCGCGCAAGCTCGGCGATCAGCTCACGGGCGGCGCGCTCGGCGGCGGGCCGGCGCACCGGCGCACCCGCTCGCCTCGCGGCCCTGCGCAACTCACGTGCCGAGGCCGGCTTGTCAGCCCGCTCCCTTGCCTTCTCGACGACCTCGTCGCTGAGCTCGACGAACGAGGCCAGGGTTCTGCTGCGCGGCCCCTTCGCCGTGCTCCGCGACTCTCGCACCTCGAATCGACCCGGCTTGGTGGGAACGATGAACGCCATAGTGGTACGAGAATACCACTATTGGCGCGCGCAACCGAGAGCGGGTAGGATAGTCTGACAGACGATAGATTTCCGACGTCGCTACCGACAGGAATACGGCAAGCCGGCTTCGTGCCCAGAGGGAAGCAAGACAAGAACGCACTGCGCGATCGCATAATCGCGGGGACGTGCCTCGCGATCAGCGAGGTGGGGCCGCGGCCCAGCATTCATCTGGTCCTGCGTCGGTCGAGGGCGGGTAGAGCGAGCTTCTACGCGGCGTTCGATCGCCTCGAAGGTTGCGTGAAAGGCTCGTTGAGCCATTCGCTCGACGAGGTCTTCAGGTGCATAGATGCCGGAGGGGACTGGGCGAATTGGGTCGCGGGCCATCGAGCCGAAGCGGCCGTGGTCGCCTGGGGTTTCGCCATCGACGCCGATGCGATCGAGACCGCGATCGATCGTGCGGCCGGAATGCTGCCGATGGATAGGACGACGGCGGTCGGAGTCGTCGGCGGGATCTACACCTCGGTCGGAGCCCGGCTGCGGGCCGGCGAATCTCTGGATCCGGCGACCGTGCGGGCTCTCGAGGATTTCGTCGATCGATACAGGCTGTCGCGGTGGCGGCGACTCTCCCGCAGGATGTCCTCGCGGCGATCGCGCTCGGCCGCTGCGTCGAGGAGCTGACGCCCGCCGTTCAGGCTCAGGCCTCGCCGAGCGAGACGGCGTGGTTGGCGACGATGCGGCCGTCGATGCTGAGCTGGGCGAAGTCGGTCATCGGGGGGCTCCTTTGGACGGGTCAGTTCAGGGTCAAACGGTTGACGGCGCCGCCGGCCCCCACCAGAACTTCGCTGACCATACCCGGCGGGAAGAGGCCGTGCGAGGTGACCCCCGGATCGGCCTCGAGCCGGGCGGCGAGCGCGACCGGGTCGGCGACCTCGCCGCGGTAGTCGGCGATAACGCCGCCGTCGGGGCTGTGCGGGACGTCGCGCAGCGTCACCTCGGGGCCGAGCCGGGCGAGGGTCGAGGCAAGCCCGAAAACGAGCAGCTCCAGCGGCACCGGCGGGGTCAGCGCCTCGACCGGCTTGCTCGAGTCGGCGATCACGACGAAGCGCTCGGCCGCCGCCGCGACGATCTTCTCGCGCTGGTGGGCGGCGCCGCCGCCCTTGATCAGCCAGCCGGCCGGGTCGACCTGGTCGGCGCCGTCGATCGCCAGGTCGAGCCGCTCCAGGGCGCTGAACTCCTCGACCGGGATGCCGAGCCCGCGCGCCTGCTCTTCGGTGGCGACCGAGGTGGCGACGCAGCGGATCCCGTCGAGCCCGCGGGCGGCGACCGCCGGCAGCAGGTGGGCGACGGTCGAGCCGGTGCCGAGGCCTAGCGTCATCCCGTCGGCGACCAGCTCCGCCGCCGCCTCGGCGGCGAGCCGCTTCTCGTCCTCGGACCCCACGCCGCGGCACTCTATCCGCGGACGTGCCGGTGGTCAGTAACGAATCGCCGGCACGCCCGCCGCGTCTATGCTCGCCTCACGATGGACCCGCGGATCTGGCTGACCGGAGAGGACGGCATGCCACGGTCGCACTCGCTAAGCGGGCGAACCGTGGTCGGCCGCGATCCCGAGGCCGACCTGGCGATCGAGGACGATGCGGTCTCCTGGCACCACCTCGAGATCGAGAGCCGCGGCGGCATGCTGATGGCGACCGACCTCGACAGCCGCAACGGCACCGCGCTCAACGGCGAGCCGCTCGACCGGCCGCGGCGGCTGCGCGACGGCGACGTGCTGATCCTGGCCGAGCACCGGCTCGAAGTCTCCGACCCGGCCCCCGGCAGGGCTGGGGCGACCGTCGCCGCGAGCGCTCCGGCGGTTGCCTTGAATGAGGAGGAGCGGGCGACCGCGAGTGCGCTGGTGGCGCCGTACCGCAGCGAGGGAGCCTTCGCGGGCCGCCCCGCGACCCGGGCGGAGATCGCGGCGGCGCTGCAGGTCAGCGAGCGCACCGCCCAGCGCCGCCTCGACGCGCTGGCGTCGAAGCTCGACGTTCCCGGCGGCACCGGCCGCGAGCGCCCGCGCCTGATCGCCGCCCGGGTGATCGAGCTCGGCCTCGACCGCTGACCCGGTCCGGGCCAAACCCGGCCCGGCACGGGGCGCGGCTGTCGTTGGCGCGCCCGCCTTCGCAGCGCAGGATCGGCGTTGCAGATGCAACCGACTCCGAAAGGGAATCTCATGCTCAAGCTCAGCCGTTCGATTCTGATCGCGTTCCTCGCCGTCCTCGCCCCGGGGTTCATGGCCGGTAGCGCCATGGCCGCCGGCTCCTCCGGCGCGGTCGTCTTCTCGCGCACCGCTTCGGGGCTGGAAGGCGAAGCGACCGGCCTGTTCGCGGCCCGCCGCGGCCGCCTCAACCAGCTGACCGAAAACCCCGCCGACAGCCAGCCGGACTTCGCCCCGGACGGGCGCAAGATCGTCTTCGTCCGCAACGGCGATGTCTGGGCGATGCGCGCCGACGGCTCCGGCCAGCACGCGCTCACCGCCGGCGCCGAAGCCGACTCCCGCCCGCTCGTCTCACCGCACGGGAGGTTCGTGCTCTTCGAGCGCGCCGCCGCCGAAGGCGCCCCGCGCGATCTCTACACGGTGCGGCTCCGGGGCGGCGCCGCCCGTCCGCTCACGGCGTCCGGCGCCGACGATCGCGAAGCGTCGTTCTCGCCCGACGGGCGCCTGATCGTCTTCGTCCGCGGCGCCGGCGCGAACGACGATCTCTACTCGGTGCGCCCGTGGGGGGCGGGATTGCGGCGTCTCACCCGGACCGCCCGGGTCGACGAGTTCGACCCGCGCTACTGCGCCGGCGGGATCGCCTACAGCCGCGGCCAGAGCGGCGGGGGCCCGGCCGCCTTCGCAGACATCTACACGATGCGCCGCAACGGCACCCGGGCACACCCGCTGATCGCCGGAGCCGGCTCGGCCTACGTCGAGGACGTCTCTCCCGGCGGGCGGCGGTTGCTGTTCCGCCGCGATCAGGGCCTCTGGGTGAAGCGGGTCGGGCGGGGCGGGAGCCGGGGCCGCGCCCGCAAGCTGACGGAGCTGATCGACGGCTCGACGACCAACGCGGTCTTCTCGTCCGACGGCCGTCAGGTGGCGGCCTTCGTCGCCACCGCATACTCGGGCGGCACGCGGGTCGAGACGCTGTCGGCGATCGACGTCCGCAGTGGCCGCGGCGACCAGCTCGCCGAAGGCTTCTCCTTCGACAGCGGCACCGTCGCCGAGGCGATCGGCCCGACGATCGCCTGGCAGCCCGTGCGCTGACCGCCGCGCCTCTCCCATGCGGCGATATAACCGCCGCATGGGAGACCGCGCCATCGGCTCGAACCTCGCCGGCTACCGGCTCGACGCGCTGATCGCGCGGGGCGGGATGGGGGTCGTCTACCGGGCGACCCAGCTGGCGCTGGAGCGGCCGGTGGCACTGAAGGTGATCGCCCCGCACCTGGCCGGCGACGCCGGCTTTCGCGAGCGCTTCCTGCGCGAGTCGCGCCTCGCCGCCCAGCTCGACCATCCCGGCGTGGTGCCGGTCTACGACGCCCGCGAGGAGGACGGCGAGCTGATCGTCGCGATGCGGTTCGTGTCCGGCGGCGACCTGAAGCAGCGGATCGCCACGGCCGGGCCGCTGCCGCCGGCCGAGGCCGTCGCCCTGCTCGGCCAGGTGGCGGAGGCGCTCGACGCCGCCCACGCCGCCGGCATCGTCCATCGCGACGTCAAGCCCCACAACATCCTGCTCGAAGGCGAGCGCGCCTACCTGACCGACTTCGGCCTCGCCAAGGCGCTCGGCGACAGCGGCGTGCTCAGCGGCGCCTCGGTCGCCGGCACCGCCGAGTACATGTCGCCCGAGCAGTGGCGCGGGCGCGAGGTCGGTCCCGCGGCCGACGTCTACTCGCTCGGCTGCGTGCTCTACGAGGCGGTCACCGGGGTTGTCCCGTACGCCCGCCGCGACGGCGAGCGCGAGCCCTTGATGCCGCGCGGGCTCGACCGGGTGATCGAGCGCGCCGTCGCCGCCGAGCCGGCCGACCGCTACGCCGGCGCCGGCGCGCTGATCGAGGCGGCGCGCGGCGTGCAGGGCGCCACCCCGGCGGCGACCCGCGTCCTCTCCGACGCCGCGGACCGCCCGACGCTCAGGCGCGCCGGCGATTCGGCGCCCAGATCGGCATCCGGCTCCCGGCACGTCGGTCTTCGGGCATGGCGGGACCGCGCTGTCGCCGCGCCGCGCCGCGTTCTGCTCGCCGCGGCGGCCCTGTCGGCCCTCGCCGTCGCCGCCGTCGTGGTCCTGTTCTCCGCCGGCGGTGGCGTCTCCGTGTCCGCCCCGATCGCCGTCGGCCCCGGGCCGCTGCGGCTCGCGGTCGGCGACGGCGCCGTCTGGGTGACCAGCGCCGCCGACGGGACCCTGACGCGGATCGACCCCGAGACGCGCGAAGTGGATGGGCCGCCGCTGCGGTTGGATCGCGGCGTCTCCGGCGTCGCCGTCGCGAAGCGGTCGATCTGGGTCAGCAGCCCGCGACAGGGCCGGGTGCTGCGCGTCGATCCCTCCAGCGGCCGGGTCACCGCGCGGATCGACGTCGGTGGGCGCCCAGGCGCGATCGTCGCCGGCGGCGGCCGGATCTGGGTCGCCGACGACACCGGCGCGGGGGTGACCGCGATCGACCCGAACGGCGCCGTCGTCAAGCGCGGCGTCCCCCCGCACGCCGCGCCGCTGCGGCTCGCGGCCGGCGCCGGCGCGGTCTGGGCCAGCAGCGCCTCGACCGGGGCGGTGCGCCGGATCGACCTGGCGACGGCCGCGGCGGCGGCGCCGATCCCGGTCGGCCGCGGGCCGGCGGGCGTCACCGTCGGCGGCGGCCTCGTCTGGGTGGCGAACAGCCGCTCGGGCACCGTCGGCAGGGTCGACCCCGCGACCCACTCGCTGCTCGGCGAGCCGATTCGGGTCGGCGCAAGGCCCGGTGGAATCGACGCCGGCACCGACATCCTCTGGGTTGCCAACAGCGGCGACGGCACGGTCAGTCGGATCGGCATCGAAAACGGGGAAGCGGAAGGCGGCCCGATTTCCGTCGGGCCGAGCCCGGGCGCCGTCGCCGTGGGCGGCGAAGCCGTCTGGGTCGCCGACAACGGCGACGGAACCGTCGTCCGAATCCAACCCTGAGGAGCAAATCGATAGGTTGCGGCCATCGACCGGCTCTGCATCAACACGATCCGCACGCTGTCGATAGACGCGATCGAGAAGGCCCAGTCCGGCCATCCGGGGACGCCGATGGCGATGGCGCCGGTCGCCTACACGCTCTGGCAGCGCTTCCTCCGCTTCGATCCCGCCGACCCGATCTGGCCCGGCCGCGACCGCTTCGTCCTCTCCGCCGGCCACGCCTCGATGCTGCTCTACGCGCTGCTCCACCTGGCCGACGTGCAGGCGGTCGAACCCGACTACGAGGTGGTCGGCCGCCCGGCGGTCTCGCTCGAGGACATCGAACGCTTCCGCCAGCTCGACTCGCGCGCCCCCGGGCACCCCGAGTACCGCTGGACCTCGGGGGTCGAGACGACCACCGGGCCGCTCGGCCAGGGGATCGCGACCAGCGTCGGGATGGCGATCGCCGGCAAGTGGCAGTCGGCCCGCTACGACCGCCCCGGATTCGACCTCTTCGACTTCGACGTCTACGCGATCGCCGGCGACGGCTGCCTGATGGAGGGGGTCTCCAACGAAGCCGCCTCGATCGCCGGCCACCTCGAGCTCGACAACCTCTGCTGGATCTACGACAACAACCACATCACGATCGACGGCAAGACCCGTCTCGCCTATGAGGACGACGTCGCCGCCCGCTTCATGGGCTACGGCTGGAACGTCACCCGCGTCGGCGACGCCAACGACCTGGAGCTCCTCACCCGCGCCTTCGACGAGTTCAAGGGGGAGGAGGGGCGGCCGACGCTGGTGATCGTCGACAGCCACATCGGCTGGGGCTCGCCGCACAAGCAGGACACCGCAGCCGCCCACGGCGAGCCGCTCGGAGCCGAGGAGGTGCGGGAGACCAAGCGCGCCTACGACTGGCCCGAGGACGCCCGGTTCCTCGTCCCCGAAGGCGTCAGGGAGCACTTCGCCGAGGGGGTCGGCCGGCGCGGCGCCGAGGCGCGTGCCGAGTGGCAGTCGAAGCTCGCCCAGTACGCGCAGCGCGACGGCGACCTGGCGGCGGAGATCGAGGCGATGCAGAAGCGCGCCCTGCCCGACGGCTGGGACGCGGCCATCCCCGGCTTCGAGCCCGACGAGAAGGGGCTGGCGACGCGCAAGGCCTCGAGCCAGGTCGAGAACGCGATCGCCGCGCGGGTGCCCTGGCTGCTCGCCGGCTCCGCCGACCTGACCGACTCGACCTCGGTCCGCCTCAGCTTCGACGGCGCGGTCGACTTCGAGCCCGGCGCCTACGACGGCCGCCAGCTGCACTACGGGATCCGCGAGCACGAGGCGGCGGCGATCTCCAACGGGCTCTCGCTCTCGAAGCTGCGGCCGCTGTGGTCGACCTACCTCACCTTCTCCGACTACGCGCGGCCGGCGATCCGCCTCTCGGCGCTGATGGAGCTGCCGGTGATCCACGTCTTCACCCACGACTCGATCGGGCTCGGCGAGGACGGCCCGACCCACCAGCCGGTCGAGCAGCTCGCCTCGCTGCGGGCGATCCCCGGGCTCGACGTGATCCGCCCCGCCGACGCCAACGAGGTCGCCGAGGCCTGGCGCGTCGCGATCGACCGCACCCACCAGCCGGTCGCCCTGGTGCTGACCCGCCAGAACGTGCCGATCCTCGACCGCTCGAAGTACGCCCCCGCGGCGGGCCTGCGGCGCGGCGGCTACGTGCTCGCCGACGCCGACGGCGGCGAGCCGGAGGTGATCCTGATCGCGACCGGCAGCGAGGTCGCGCTGGCGCTCGCCGCGCACGAGGAGCTGAGCGGCGAGGGGATCCGCTCGCGGGTCGTCAGCCTGCCCTGCTGGGAGCTGTTCGACCGCCAGGACGATGCCTACCGCGACCGGGTTCTGCCGCCGGCGGTCACCGCCCGCGTCTCGGTCGAGGAGGCCTCGACGATCGGCTGGGACCACTATGTCGGCCCGGACGGCAAGCGGATCGGCATGCACACCTTCGGCAGCTCGGCGCCGCTGAAGGACCTGCAGACGAAGTTCGGCTTCACCCCCGACAAGGTGGCCGAGGCCGCCCGCGGGGTGCTGGACCGTGCAAAGGTGAATTGAAAGCGACTGAGAAGGAAGGGATCGCCGTGAAGCCGACGCAGCAGCTGCACGAACTGGGCCAGAGCCTCTGGCTCGACAACATCACCCGGACGATGCTGGGGGACGGCACCCTCGCCGGCTACATCGAGGAGCTGTCGGTCACCGGCCTGACCTCGAATCCGACGATCTTCGACAAGGCGATCTCCGGCGGCGACGCCTACGACGGGCAGATCGCCGAGCTGGCCCCGCAGCTCGACGACCCGGAGGCGATCTTCTTCCAGCTGGCGCTGGCCGACCTGCGCGACGCGACCGACCTCTTCGCCCCGGTCCACGCCCGCACCGCCGGGGTCGACGGCTTCTGCTCGCTCGAGGTCTCGCCGAAGCTCGCCGACGACACCGCCGGGACGATCGAGCAGGCGGCGAAGCTGCACGGCGAAGCCGGCCGCGACAACCTCTTCATCAAGATCCCCGGCACCCCCGCCGGCCTGCCGGCGATCGAGGAGTCGATCTTCGCCGGGATCCCGATCAACGTCACCCTGCTGTTCTCGCGCGAGCACCACCTCGCCGCCGCCGACGCCTACATGAAGGGGGTCGAACGGCGGATCGAGGCCGGGCTCGATCCCTACGTCGCCTCGGTCGCCTCGATCTTCATGAGCCGCTGGGACGTCGCCGTCGCCGAGAAGGTGCCGGACGAGCTGCGCGACCGGCTCGGCCTGGCGGTCGGCCACCGCGCCTACGCCGGCTACCGCGAGCTGCTCGACTCGCCGCGCACCCAGCGGCTGATGAACGCGGGGGCGCGGCCGCAGCGGCTGCTCTGGGCGAGCACCGGAACCAAGGACCCGGAAGCCTCCGACACCCTCTACGTCGAGGGCTTCGCCTCGCCGTTCACGGTCAACACGATGCCCGAGCCGACCCTGCACGCCTTCGCCGACCACGGCGAGGTCGGCGACCCGGTTGCGGCCGACGGCGGCGATGCCGAGCAGGTGCTGGCCGAGTTCGAGAGCGCCGGAATCGGCGTCGACGCCCTCGCCGAGCGGCTGCAGCAGGAGGGCAAGGAGAAGTTCGTCAAGTCCTGGGAGGACCTGATGGAGTCGATCGAGTCGAAGCTGGGAGCGCGCGCGTGACCCCAGGAGCAGCGGAGGCTGAGGGGCTGCGGGAGGGGGAGGCATGGAAGGCGCTGGAGCGCCATTACGCGGAGATCCGCGGCGCCGAGCTGCGCGACCTGTTCGCCGCCGACCCGACCCGCGGCGAGCGCCTGGTCGCCGACGGTGCCGGCCTCCACCTCGACTTCTCGAAGAACCGGATCAGCGAAGAGACGGTGATGCTGCTCGGCGAGCTGGCGCGCGAGCGCGGCGTCGAGCAGCGCCGCGAAGCGATGTTCGCCGGCGAGCACATCAACGTCTCCGAGGATCGCGCGGTGCTGCACGTGGCGCTGCGGATGCCGCGCGAGCGCTCGCTGATCGTCGACGGCGTCGACGTGGTCAAGCAGGTTCACGAGACGCTCGACCGGATGGGCGACTTCTGCGAGCGGGTGCGCTCGGGCGAGTGGACCGGGCACACCGGCCGGCCGATCCGCAACGTCGTCAACGTCGGCATCGGCGGCTCCGACCTCGGCCCGGTGATGGCTTACGAGGCGCTGCGCCACTTCAGCCGCCGCGAGATGAGCTTCCGCTTCGTCTCCAACGTCGACGGCACCGACTTCGCCGAGTGCACGCGCGATCTCGACCCCGAGGAGACGCTGTTCGTGATCTCCTCGAAGACCTTCACCACGCTGGAGACGATGACCAACGCCCACACCGCGCGCGAGTGGTCGCTGGCCGGGCTCGGCGGCGACGAGGCCGCGGTGGCGAAGCACTTCGTCGCGGTCTCGACCAACGCCGGGGAGGTCGCGAAGTTCGGCATCGACACCGACAACATGTTCGGCTTCTGGGAGTGGGTCGGCGGCCGCTACTCGATGGACTCGGCGATCGGCCTCTCGACGATGCTGGCGATCGGCCCGGCCCGGTTCGCCGAGATGCTGAACGGCTTCCACGCGATGGACGAGCACTTCCGCACCGCCCGCCCGGCCGAGAACCTGCCGATGCTGATGGGCCTGCTGAGCGTCTGGTACGGCGACTTCTTCGGCGCCCAGACCTGCGGCGTCTTCCCCTACGACCAGTACCTGCACCGCTTCCCCGCCTACCTGCAGCAGCTGACGATGGAGTCCAACGGCAAGCACGTGACGCTCGAGGGCGCCCGCGTCGACTACGACACCGGGGCGATCTTCTGGGGCGAGCCGGGGACCAACGGCCAGCACTCCTTCTACCAGCTGATCCACCAGGGGACGCGGCTGATCCCCTGCGACTTCATCGGCTTCATGCGCTCCAACAACCCGCTCGGCGAGCACCATGACCTGCTGATGTCGAACGTGTTCGCGCAG
>CAVXSI010000008.1:0-63267 GCA_963764365.1 uncultured Solirubrobacterales bacterium | reverse complement strand
ACTCCACGCTGATTCCTCCTCGAAGATGGGTTCTGCCGCAGTATGGCACCGGGGGCGCGATGCGAGCGCCCTCGACCGGGGGGGTTATCCTCGAATCACCATGAGCGAGACTGAGCTCAGCGTCATCTGCAAGAACTGCGGCTCCGAGGTCAGTCCCTACGTCACCGAGTGCCCGTACTGCGGCGCCAGGCTGCGCAAGCGGGCGCCGCAGCTGGAACGGACCGGCGACGGGCTCGAGGCGAAGCCGCGCCGCAGCCCGCCGGCCGCTTCCTCCGCATCCGCCTGCCGCGCCGCGCCGCCGACGCCCACCGCCCCTACGCGACCATCGGCGCGATCCTCGCCTCGGCGCTGCTGCTGCTGGCCCAGCAGGCCGGCGGCGAGACGCTGGCGACGCTGGGCGGCCTCAACGTGCCGGTCGAAGGCCAGTGGTGGCGCTTCCTCACCGCCCCCTTCGCATACGCCGACGTCGGCTACCTGTTCGTCGTCGCGGTCGGCCTGGCGATCTTCGCGACCGGGATCGAGCAGCGGCTCGGCAGTTTCGCCACCGGCGTGCTGCTCGTTGCCTGCGGCTCGCTGGGGATGATCGCGGCGAGCGCCGTCGCCGGCGCCCAGGGCGACATCGTCACGATCGCCGGCGGCAACGGGATGGCGCTCGGCGCGGTGGCCGCCTGGTTCGCGATCCGCCGCGCCGAGGCCCACCACCGGATCGACCAGGAGTACGACCCGATCGGCGTCGCCGTCGCCGCCGCGGTCCTGCTGGCGCTGCCGATCTTCGAGTCGAGCGCCGACGCATTCGCCGGCCTCGCCGGCGGCGTCGTCGGCGCCCTCGCCGGCCTCGCGGCGGCGGGCCTGCGCCACGAATAGCCTCTCGCCATGCTTCCCGACGAAGAGCGGCTGGAGGCGGCGATCGAGCGTCTCGCCGAGGCCGAGCGGCTCGCCGAGGCGGAGGCGATCGTCGCCCGCGCGGCGCCGCAGCTGCAGCGGCCGCTGGCGTCCGCCCTCGCAGAGGGCGGCTGGTTCGGCGAGTCGCACGAGGCCGAGACCCTGAAGGCCGCCACCGTCCCCGACCCGGAGGAGCGGATCGCCGCGGTGCGCACCCTGCTCGCCGAGGAGGCGCGGATGGGGATGATGGTCGGAGTCGCGGTCGGCTGGGCGTTGCAGGAGGAGTTGACCGAGAGCGAACGAGCGCAAGGAGAGAGTTGAGATGGAGATCAAGTTCCACGGACATTCGTGCTTCGAGCTGAGCGACGGGGAGACGAGGGTGCTGGTCGACCCCTTCCTCAAGCCCAACAACCCGGCCGCGGTGGCGACCGCCGAGGAGGTCGAGCCGACCCACATCGCCCTCAGCCACGGCCACGCCGACCATCTGGCCGACGCGGTCGCCGCCGCCAAGCGGACGGGCGCCCACTGCGTCGCCATCGTCGAGCTCGCCAACTGGCTCGAAGGGCAGGGCGTCGAGAGCGTCAGCGACCCCAACCTCGGCGGCACGATCGAGTTCGACTGGGGCTGGATCAAGCTCGTCCCCGCCTGGCACACCAGCACCGCGCCGGGCTCCGTAGACGCTCCCTACAGCGCCGAGCACGGCGTCTCGCTCGGGACCGCGGCCGGCCTGCTGATCCGGATCGGCGGGGTCACCGTCTACCACACCGGCGACACCTGCCTGTTCGGCGACATGAAGCTGATCGCCGAACGCAACCCGGTCGATGTCGCGCTGATGCCGATCGGCGGCCATTACACGATGGACCGCCACGACGCGGCGGTGGCGGCGGGGCTGATCGGCGCGCCGACGACGATCCCGATGCACTACGACACCTTCCCGCCGATCGCCAGCGACGCCGAGGCCTTCAAGGCCGACGTCGAGTCGCAGACCTCGTCGCAGGTCGTCGTGCTGAAGCCGGGCGAGACGCACTCCCCCTGAGCGGCGTTCGCAGTTTGGGTCGCACGCGGGAGCAAACTGCGAACGCCGCAGAAACTGGCTGCCTGGCCAGGCCCCTGCTAGTCTCGCCCCTCGACCCGCAGCCGAAGCCGAGGAGAGAGAGATGGAGGCCAAAGAGGCAACCGGGACGCAGCCGAGGACCGAGCGCGCCGACTTCCAGGCGACCGCCGACCCCGCCCTGAACGAGGCGGCCGACCGCACGGGCGACATCAAGCTGCTGACCTACGAGGAGCTGTACTCGCTCTGGGAGCGCCAGCAGTGGCAGACCCAGGAGCTGGACTTCAGCCGCGACCGCGAGGACTGGCACGAGCGAATCGGCGCCGAAGAGCGCTTCCAGCGGATGTACGGGCTGTCCTCGTTCTTCATCGGCGAGCAGAAGGTCGCCGAGGAGCTGGGGCCGATCATGCGCGCCGCCCCGACCGAGGACCAGAAAATCTTCCTCTGCACGCAGATCGCCGACGAGGCGCGCCACGTGCGTTTCTTCGAGCGCTTCTACCGCGAGGTCGGGGTGCTCGAGGCCGACGGCCTCTCGGAGATGCTGGCGGAGACCTCCGAGCACCTCAACGACAACTTCAGCCGTCTCTTTGACGAGATGCTGAAGCAGCGGACCGACCGCCTCTCGGCCGAACCGGAGGACACCGAGGCGCTGGTCGAGGCGGTGACGCTCTACCACATGGTGATCGAGGGGATGCTGGCGCTCACCGGGCAGCACTTCATCATGGACTTCAACGAAAGCGAGGGGACGCTGCCGGCCTTCGTCGAAGGCTTCCAGAACGTCGCCCGCGACGAGCACCGCCACGTCGCCTTCGGCTCGGTCTTCCTGCGCGAGAAGGCGCGCGAGGACGAGCGCTACAAGGAGGCGATCAAGCGCACCCTGGAGGAGGCGCTGCCGGCCGCCGACGGCGTGCTGTCGCCGCCGTGGGCGCCGGAAGACGAGGACTACGAACTGTTCGGCTACTCGCTGGCGGACACCCGCGAGTTCGCGGGCAAATGCCTGATGCGGCGGCTCAAGGTGATTGGTCTGAGCTGACAGGTGATCGGTCTGAGCTGACGTCTGAGCTGACTTCGCCGATCGCGGAACTGGCGGCGGGCGAGGCCGCTTCCGTCGCCGGGCTTTCCGAGGGCGGCGGCGATTCGCTTGGCGCGGGGCTGCTTTCTTCCGCCGGTGGTGGCGTGGTTTCGGCCGGAGGCGCCGCCGCTTCGGCGGGGGGCGGCGGGGTTTTGGTGCCGCCGACGGTGACGACGACCGTTTCGCTGCCGGCCGGCGCTCCTGCGGCACCGCTCGGCGATTTGGCCGTGGTCAGCTTCGAGGTCGCTTCCTTCGGCGCCTTGCCTTCGGTCCCGGCGCCGCCGGTGTTCGACTGACCGGCCGCTTCGTCGCTGGGCGTGGCGCTTTCGGGTGCCGGTGCCGGTTTCGGTGCGGGCGCCGGCGCTTCGGTGGCCGGCTGCGTCACGGCCGGCTCGCTGCTCGGCTGCGGCTGGGAGACCGCCGCGTGGTGCAGGGCGATCGCCGGGGAGGTGGTGCGTTTCGAGATCTTGGCCGCAGGCGAGGTTCGCGGCGCCGGGGTCGTCTCGGCCTTCTGGTTGACCTCGACCGCGCCGGCGGTGATCACCGCCGCGGTGACGACTCCGGCGACAGCCTTGGTCCCGATCGCGCCGCCGACTGCGCCGATGCCGCCGGCGGCGCCGCTGCCGCCGATCGCCGCGCCGACGCTGCTGACCGCACCGGTCGCGGTGGCGCCCGCGCCGGCGCTTGCCGCGGCGCCCGCGCCCGCGCCCGCGCCGCCGGTCGCGCCCGCGCCGGCGCCGCCGGCGCCGCCGAGGCCGAGCTTGGAGAGGATCAGGCCCTTGAAGGCGACCAGCGCGCCGGCCGGGAACAGCGCCGCCATCACCTTGTCGTTGGAGCGCACCTGGGAGCGGAAGTCGGCGCATTCCTCGCAGTCGCGGACGTGCCGGCGCACCGGGCCGGAGACCTTGCGCAGGCCCTCGGCCGCCTCCGCCAGTTCCAGCCGCACCTCGCCGCAGGTCAGCTGGCGCGCCTGGCTCGCCTCGGCGAGCGAGATCCGCGCCCGCACCAGCAGCGACTTGACCGACGGCACGCTGGTCTCCATCGCGGCGGCGATTTCCTCATAGGACATCGCGTCCATCTCGCGCAGCAGCAGCGCCGAGCGCTGCGTCTCGGGCAGCTTGCCGACGTCGTCGAGCAGTTGGCGGAACTCCTCGCGGTTGTGGACCTTCTCGGCGGTCGAGGCGGCCTCGACGACCGGCACCATGTCCATCGATTCCTGCGCGTCGGCGGTCGGCTTGCGCAGGTGGTTGAGGCAGCGGTTGCGGGCGATCCGGTACAGCCAGGGGCGAAGGTTGATCTCGCGCTCGTCGGCGAGCATCGCCCGGTAGGCGTTGACGAAGACCTCCTGGAGGACGTCCTCGGCGTCCTCGGTGGAGCCCAGCATCTGCCGGCAGAAGCCCAGCAGCCGGCCCTGGTAGCGGTCGACGATCGTCTCGAAGGCGCCGGCGTTGCCGCTGCGGGCCATCGCGATCAGCCGTTCGTCCCCCTGCAGTTTGAGCAGCGGGGAGCGGCGGGCGAGGAGTCCGCGCTGACTGGCGTGGGTTAGAGCCGATGCCTCCAAGCTTCACTCTCCAGGGAAGGCGTTGCGGGGCTTTGACTTCGTAACTAGGGACACCGTAGCAACGCGATAGTTGCGGTCCGTACAAATCTTTACGGCCTGTTTAGACGCCCCCGCCACCTAAACGGCCGACAAAAAGCGGATGCCCGGGGCGGGACTCGAACCCGCAAGCCCCCGAAGGGGCAGCGCATTTTAAGTGCGCCGCTTTTGCCAGTTTCGCCACCCGGGCACCCCCATTATTCCGCCGCCTGCTCCGCTTCGCGTCCGCGGGCGGCGGAAATCGCCATATCGGCGCCGCTCGCGGAGAATCAATCGTGACGCTCGCTAATCGGTTCTTCCATAGGCTCCACCCGGAATGGACCACGGGGGACGGATAGTCGCCAAGGCGCTGAAGTCTCGCGGCGTCAGCCATCTGTTCACGTTGTCCGGCGGGCATCTGTTCTCGATCTATGACGGCTGCAAGGCGGAGGGGATCGAGATCGTCGACGTGCGCCACGAGCAATCGGCCGTGTTCGCCGCCGAGGGCTTCGCCAAGGCAACGCGGCGGCTCGGCGTCGCGGCGCTGACCGCGGGGCCGGGGGTGACCAACGGGATCAGCGCGATCGCCGGCGCCCAGGCCAACTGCTCGCCGGTCTGTGTGCTTGGCGGGCGGGCGCCGGAGCTGCGCTGGGGCTCGGGCTCGCTGCAGGAGATCGACCACCTGCCGTTCGTCTCGCCGCTGGTCAAGTCGGCGGAGACGGTGAAGGAGACCGGCGCGATCGGGGCGCGGACGGCGGCGGCGCTCGACCTGGCGCTGACGGCGCCGTCCGGGCCGACCTTCATCGACTACCCGCTCGACATCGTGTTCAGCGAGGGCGAGGCCGGGATCGGCGAGGCCGCCGCGCCGGGGTTGCGGCCGGCCGAGGGGGTCGAGGCGGCGGCTGCGCTGCTGGCCGCGGCCGAGCGGCCGGCGATCATGGCCGGCACCGGCCTCTACTGGGGCCATGGCGAGGAGCCGCTGCGGGCGCTGGCCGAGTCGCTCGGGATCCCCGTCTTCCTCAACGGGCTCGGACGCGGCTGCCTGCCCGCCGACCACGAGCTGGCCTTCAGCCGCGCGCGCGGCGCCGGGCTGAAGGGCGCCGACGTGGCGCTGGTGGTCGGCGTGCCGATCGACTTCCGGCTCGGCTTCGGTGGCAGCTTCGGCGAGGAGACGAAGCTGATCCGACTCGACGCGGCGCCGAACGCGCTGACGGCCAACCGGGCGCCCGCAATCGACCTGGTCGGCGACGTGGCGGCGACGCTGGCGGCGCTGGACGAGGCGGTGACGGGAGGGGAGCGGCGCAGCGACCCCTGGCTCGAGCGGCTGCGAGCGGTCGAGGCGGAGAAGCGTGCGGCAGAGCAGGAGGAGCTGAACGACAGCCGCTCGCCGCTGCACCCGGTCCGCGTCTACAGGGAGCTGGGGGAGGTGCTCGACCGCGACGCGATCGTCGTCGGCGACGGCGGCGACTTCGTCTCCTACGCGGGGCGCTTCGTCGATACTTTCCAGCCCGGCTGCTGGATGGACCCGGGGCCGTTCGGCTGCCTCGGCGCCGGGCCCGGCCAGGCGCTTGGCGCCAAGTTGGCGCATCCGGAGCGCCAGGTCTGCCTTTTGCTCGGCGATGGAGCGTTCGGCTTCGCGGGGATGGAGTTCGACACTTTGGCGCGTCACGGTCTGCCGGTGGTGGGGGTGATGGGCAACAACGGCATCTGGGCGCTCGAGCACCACCCGATGAAATTCCTCTACGGATACTCGGTCGCGGCCGAGCTGCGGCCCGAGACCCCGTACGAGAAGGTGGTCGAGGCGCTGGGCTGCGACGGGGCCGTGGTCAGCGAGCCGGGGCAGCTGCGGCCCGCCCTGGAGAAGGCCTTCGAGTCGGGCCGCCCGACGCTGGTCAACGTCCTCACCGACCCCGAGGTCGTCTACCCGCGCAAGTCGAATCTGGCTTGACAGAGGGGAAAACTGGCTGGTTGGCCAGCCTTGGGAGCGGACCGGCCCGAAACGAGAATCGACCGCCATCTCTGGCGGCCGATTCAAGATGGTCCCATAGGACGGGCAGGGGTACGTCATCAGGGACCAGTACTTATTTGGTGGGCTCAGACGGCGGGAGGCGCCATGATGCGGCAATCGTCCGAACCCTTGTCCCGGGTCAGGATGGGACTCGCGTCCTCATCTCCTTCCCGATGCGGCGATTATGCGCTTGCCTATCCGAAATGTCTAGGTCCCGGATTTACCGCTACTGACAAGTTGGTAGAGACACTTTACCAACTTTTGGGGGTTCAGCCGCTTCGTTTACCCAACTGTAAGGGGGCCGAAAACTCGTCTGTACACCGGGTCCCACGGGTTTATCCCCACCTCGTTCATGTGGTTTTGCCGCGTTCTGTCGCCAGTTCGAGTGCCGTGCCGTAGAGGATGTCGTGCTCGGAGGCGCGGATCTGCTCGAGGCCGAAGGCGCGCATCGCCTCGATCAGGATCACGCAGCCGGCGACGATCGTCGGGGCGCGGTCGGGGTGCAGGCCGGCGATCTGCGCCCGCTCGGCGAGCGGGGTGGAGGCGAAGCGCGATAGCAGCCGCTGGATCGTCTGCAGCGAGAGGACGTGGCCGTGGACGCGGCTGGGGTCGTAGGGCTCGAGCCCGAGGTCGACCGCGGCGAGCGAAGCGGGGGTGCCGGCGACGGCGATTCCGGCGCTCGGCCAGGCCTCGCCGTAGTCCTGCAGCGCGCCGGCGATCAGCCCGCGGACGTCGGCGGCGAGTGCCTCCAACTCGGCGGCTGTCGGCGGGTCGCCGGAGACGTGGCGCTCGCTGTGGCGGACGACGCCGGCCTGCAACGAGACGTGGAAGGCGATCTCCTCGCCGGCGCCGACGATCATCTCGGTCGAGCCGCCGCCGATGTCGATCACCAGCGTCAGCTCGGCCGGCGGCTGCTCAAAGGTGGCGCCGCGGTAGGTGCGCCGCGCCTCCTCTTCGCCGTCGAGCACCCGGGCCGAGAGCGCGAACCGCTCACGCAGCTCGGCGACGAAAGCGTCGCCGTTGGCGGCGTCGCGGACGGCGCTGGTCGCGATCGCGCCGACCGTCTCGACCCCGTTCTCCCGGCACAGCCCGACGTACTCGCCGATCGCCTCGCAGGCGGCCTCGATCGCCTCGTCGGAGAGCTGCCCGGAGAGGTCGACCCCGCGCCCGAGCCGCGTAACCCGGCTCCGCCGCGCGACCTCGGCGACCCCACCGCCGGCGACCTCGGCGATCAGCAGCCGCGTCGAGTTGCTGCCGACGTCGACCACCGCGACTCTGTCAGGGGCGCCAGCCATTGGGGCCGGGCACTCTAGAGCGCGCCGTCGCCCGGCGAACCCCACGAATCCGATCCCGCAAGCCGACCTGCGCCGCCCTCAGGGCTCTTTGCCAAACAGCGCCACGTTGCTAGCATGAGCAGACCGCCGCGGGGTGGAGCAGCCAGGTAGCTCGTCGGGCTCATAACCCGAAGGTCGCAGGTTCGAATCCTGCCCCCGCTATGCGGAGGTCTTCACCTTTGACCTCCACTCATCTTCACGTTTGGAACGGGCGCTCCGTTTCGCCGTGACATTTGGCTTCAGGGCTTGCAGGGACGGGCGCGTTGAGGTAGAAGCTCACCCCATGGAACGAAAGCTCGATGTAGGCGCGACGCTCAGCCAGGCCTTTTCCACCTACGGATCGCAGGCGGGGGTGCTGCTGCCGCTGGCCTTCGTCCTCTACCTGATTGTCGCCGTGATCGATGCGATCATCGCCGGCAGCGTGATCCTGATCCCGGTCGCGCTCGCGGTCAGCGTGATCACCGTGACGCTCTACCAGGGAATGGTCGTGAACCTGGTCAGCGACGTTCAGGACGGCCGCCGCGATTTCACGATCGAGGAGCTGATCCGCGCCACCGGCCCGGTCGTCCTGCCGCTGATCGGCGCCGGCCTGCTGGCCGGGATCGCGATCGGCATCGGCTTCCTGCTGCTGATCGTTCCCGGGCTGATCCTGCTGACGATCTGGTCGGTGATCGCGCCCGTGATCGTGGTCGAGCACAGCGGCGTGATCGACGCCTTCGGCCGCTCGCGCGAGCTGGTTCGCGGCAACGGCTGGCAGGTCTTCGGCGTGATCGTCGTCGTCTACGTCATCGTCTTTGTCGCCAACTTCGTCCTTGGTGCGATCGGCATCGCCATCTCCGACAGCGCCGCCGGCAGGATCGTCTTCAACCTGATCTCCTCGACCATCACGGCGCCGATCGCGGCGCTCGTCGCCGCGGTCATCTACTTCCGCCTGGTCGCGATCAAGGGCGAGCAGGCGCCCGCCGTGCCCGCGCCGGCTGCACCGGCGCCTCCAGCCGGGTCGGTGCCGCCTCCCCCGCCGCCGCCACCACCACCGACCGAGCCGCCCCCGCCTCCGCCTCCGCCACCGGCGGGCGGGGCTCCCGCCTAGGCGCGGTCAGCGCCCCGGTCCGCTCTCGCAGCCTTCGGAGCGGCCGCGCCCCGGCAATCCGTCACAGGTGTCGAAGCCGGGGCCGCCGTAGAGCCGATCGCGGTCGGCGCCGCCGAACAGCCGGTCGTTGCCGCCTTCGCCGTGGCAACCGTCCTGGCCGGGCCCCATGTGGCAGACATCGTTCCCGGGGCCGCCCCAGCAGCCGTCGCTGCCGGCGCCCGTCTGGCAGTAGTCGTTGCCGGCGCCTCCGACGCAGTCGCTGTTCTTCTCGCCGGTGATGCAGATGTCGTTCCCCGGGCCGCCGACGCAGCGGTTGCGGCGGCTGCCTTCCGAATAGCAGGTGTCGCGCTCGCCGTTGCCGATGAACTTGTCCGAGCCCGCTCCGAGGCGGACGGTCAGCGACAGCGGCAGGCGGTTCCGCACTTCGACGAAGTCGCCGGCCGGCCCCATGTCGACTTCGACCTCGCCGGCGCCGGCCAGGCGGCAGAGGGCGAGCATGCGGTGATGGCGCAGTCGGCAGCCGGCGGGGTGCTCCGCCGACATCCGGCCTTCGACGACCAGGAGGCCGCCACGCGTGCTGAGCTCGAGGCGCGAGCCGGACGCGGCGCCGTGGATCACGATCTGCCCGCGGGGGATCGCCGTGGCGGCGAAGGCCAGCGAGAGGATCAGCATGAGGGCGACGGCGGCCACCGTCCGTTTGCTGCGAGGCATGTGTCTTCTGGTCGGCATAGAGGGCGCCTCCCTGAAGGGACGCCTGGTTCCCCGGGTGGGGCAGGGTACGCAGGTCCGAGCCAGGACGAGCGCGAAAGATCACTCAAAAGTCGCTAACAGCGCAAACAGAAACCGATTACCGCAGGCTGGGAGCCCTTCCGGTACATTTTTCCATGTGGGCCAAGCGGTGCTGGACGAGCCTCGTCTGCGGAGGCTGATCGATGTCGGCAGGGGCCTGGTCGCCCAGCTCGACCTCGAGGCGGTGCTGCGCGAGGTGGTCGAGGTTGCCCGCGAGCTGACCGGCGCCCGCTACGCGGCGCTCGGCGTCCTCGACGAGGACCGCCGCGAGCTGGAGCGCTTCATCTACGTCGGCATCGACGAGGAGACGCGGGCGCGGATCGGCGATCTGCCACATGGCCGCGGCGTGCTCGGCGAGTTGATCCGCAACCCGGTGCCGCTGCGGCTGCACGAGGTCGGCGCCCACCCGCGCTCCTACGGCTTCCCGCCCGGCCACCCGCCGATGCACAACTTCCTCGGCGTGCCGATCATCGTCCGTGGCCAGGCATACGGCAACCTCTACCTGACCGAGAAGGCGGGCGGCGACTTCGACGACGCCGACGAGGAAGCGGTGACGATCCTCGCCGAATGGGCGGCGGTGACGATCTTCAACGTCCGCCTCTACAGCCAGTCCGAGGAGGAGCGCGGAGCGCTGGAGCGGGCGGTGCACGGGCTCGAGGCGACGACCGAGATCGCCCGCGCGGTCGGCGGCGAGACCGATCGCTCGCTGGTCCTGGGGACGATCGCCAAGCGGACCCGGGCACTGGTAGGCGCGCGCTCGCTGCTCGTGCTCCTGCGCAACTCGGGGCCGCGGTTGGAGGTGGTCGCGGCGGCGGGGGATTGCGGCCACGGGCCGGTTGGCCGCTATCTGGCCCTGGACGTGGAGACGCCGAGCGACGCGCTCGCCGCGATCGCGGGCATCGGCCTCGAGGCGCGTGCCGCGCTGCTCGCCCCGCTTGGTTTCCGCGGCGAGTCGATGGGGGCGATCGTCGCCCTCGACCGGCTCGAGGAAGGGCCGGACTTCTACCCCGAAGACGCGCGGATGCTGGTAGCCGCCTCGGCCAGCGCCGCCATCGCGATCGCCACCGTGCAGTCGGTGACCAAGGAGCGGCTGCGGCAGAACCTGATCACGGCGGAGCGGGAGCGGGCGCGCTGGGCGCGCGAGCTGCACGACTCGGTCCTGCAGGGGCTGGGGTCGCGCCGCGTCCTGCTCTCCTCGGCGCTGAAGCACGGCGACCCCGAGGTTCTTGCCGAATCCGTGCGCGAGGCGCTGGAGGCGGTCAACCGCGACATCGACGAGCTGCGGGCGTTGATCACCGAGCTCCGGCCCGCCACGCTCGACCAGCTCGGCCTGCGGGCGGCGCTGGAGGATCTGGCCGATCGCGTGTCCAGCGGCGACGGGATCGAGCTGGCCACAGACCTCTCGATCGAGGCGGATCGGCTCGACCCCGACCTCGAGACCGCCGTCTACCGGCTGGTGCAGGAGGCGCTGACCAACGTCGTCAAGCACGCCCAGGCGAGCGCGGCCACACTGCAGGTGATCGAGCAGGACGACCAGCTCGACGTGCTGGTCTCCGACGACGGCCGCGGCTTCGACACCGGGGCGGAGCACGAGGGCTTCGGCCTGGACGGGATGCGCGAGCGGGTCGAGTTGGTCGGCGGCGAGCTGCAGATCGAATCCAAGCTCGGCAACGGCACGCGGACGATGGCCTCGATCCCGCTCGCGGACCGGTCCGGCTCAGGTCTCGACGAGTCCGCGGGAGAGCGCGCTGCGAACTAGCTCGGCACGGCTGCTGACCCCGAGCTTCTGCTGGATGTGGGCACGGTGGGTCTCGACCGTGCGGACGCTGATGTAGAGCTGTTCGGCGATCTCGGCGTTGGTGTGGCCGAGCGCGATCAGTCGCAGCACGTCGGTCTCGCGTTCGCTGAGGTCGCTGGCGGCCGATTCTGGTTCGGCGGCCAGCTGCGCCCCCAGCGCCGGCTGCAGGTAGGTCTCGCCGGCGGCCGCCCGGCGCACGGCCTGCACCAGCTCGTCGTCGGCCGCCTCCTTCAGCACGTAGCCGAGCACGCCGAGCTGCAGCGCCTGCCGGGCGAAGGCCGGCTCTTTCTGCATCGTCAGGACGACGATCGCCGTCCCCGGGGACGCTCCCTTGATGTCGGGGATCGCCTCGAGGCTCGAGCGGCCGGGCATGTTGAGGTCGAGGATCAGCACGGTGGGCTTGTGCCCGCGCACGTAGCGGACGGCGCCGTCGGCGTCCTCGGCCTCGGCGACCACCTCGAACCCCTGCTCCTCGTCGAGGAGAAGTCGCAGAGCCCGCCGCACCACCGTGTGGTCGTCCGCGAGGACGATCGAGATCCCGTCAGCCATCGACTGCGGATAATGCCCATTCCCTAGGATGTCCTCAGTGGGACGGGGATCGAAGATGCCGGTCGCAGCGCTGGCCGCGTTGCTGTTGGCAGTGGCCTTCGCCGCCTGCGGCGGGGGCGGAGACTCCAGTTCGACGACCTCGGAGACGACCTCACCGGCGCGGTCCGGAGCCAAGTCGGGCGGCGAAGCGACGAAGGAAGGCGCCACGAGCGAGGGCGGCAAGGGCAAGGCGGAGGCGCAGGGCAAGTCCGGGTCCGGTGGCGGCGAAGGCACGACCGCGTTCAAGCCGAAGCCCCACCACGATTCCGGTGGCGGCTCTGCCCAGTACCGGGTCAAGGGAGGCGACAACAGCGTCCAGGAATTCGGCTCCGAGGCGGAAGGCTCGGAACTCGAGGCAGCCGCCGCGGCGCTGCACGGCTTTCTCGACGCCCGGGCCGCCGGAGACTGGGCGGCAACCTGCTCGTACATGTCGAAGAGCGTCGTCGAATCGTTCGAAAAGCTCGCCGCGCAGGGGAAGCAGGGCGAAGGCGCGAGTTGCGCCAAGACACTCGCAGCATTGACGAACCCGGCCGCCAAGTCCGATATGAAGGCGGAAGCGGCGCAGGCAGACGTCGGCTCGCTGCGGGTCGAAGGCGAACGCGCCTTCCTCATCTACACCGGCGCCGGAAAGACCGTCCTGGCGATGCCGATGGCCGACGAAGCCGGCACCTGGAAGGTCGCCACCCTGGCCGGAACGCCGCTGTCCTGAATCGGCACCGGCGACACCGAAAAGCCGACGCCCGGATTTGAACCGGGGACCCCTTCATTACGAATGAAGTGCTCTACCAACTGAGCTACGCCGGCACTCGCTGCATTCTAGGAGGATCGCGCCGCGGTTCCGTCGCTGCCGGAGTCGACGATCCCAAGGTGGGCAGAGCGGCCTCGGCTACGACTGGCTCGAGCGCTCCGGCTCCTTCGCCACCCGGTCCACCGGCGGCAGGTGTCCGCAGACCGGGCAGTCCGGCTCGGGGACGACCTCCTCGCGCTCGACCTCCATCGTCCGCAGGTCGTAGATGTGGCCTGTGCCCAGGGTCGAGGGATCGGCCAGGCCGGTCAGCAGGTGGAGGATGTCGAGGCCGACCTGGCCGCCGATCAGGGCGCAGGCCGGGCCCAGGGTCGCGGCCGGGGACGGTTTCGCCCGCCGCTGTTCGATCGCCGTGTCGAACATCGGATAGTCGCGCCGGTAGGCGGCGACCTGGCAGGCGAAGCAGCCGGTCCTGCCGGGCACGTAGAGCGGTCCGACGCGGGCGATCGGGGGGAAGTGGCTCATCGTGATGTAGGGGATCTCCGCCGCGAAGCAGGCGTTGTTGACCCACTGCTCGATTTCGTGGGCGGGCCAGTCTGCGGCGTCGACGACGATGTCGTAGCCCTCGATCAGCTCGGCGACCGAATCCTCGCCGTCAACCCGCTCGGCGACCGTCTCCAGCTTGATCGAGGAGTTGAACGCGCCCAGCCGTTCCGCCGCCGTCTCCACCTTGAGCCGTCCGATGTCGCCCTCGGCGTAGAGGGTCTGGCGGTTGAGGTTGCTGAGCTCGACCCGGTCGCCGTCGATCAGCAGCATCTCGCCGACCCCGGTGCAGGCGAGCGACCAGGCGGACCAGCCGCCGAGGCCGCCGACTCCGAGGACGACGATCCGCGCGCTTTCGAGCTGCGCCTGGCACTGCGACGGCGTCGGCCCGGTGGAGATGTCGCTGAAGTAGCGGATCTGGCGGTCGAAGCGCTCCATCGCCCGGTCGGCGATCAGGTCGTCGTCGGCCGCGTCCTCGATCAGGCCCAGCTCCTCGAGCTGGGCCAGCAGGTCGCCGACCTCGTCGACGCCGAAGCGATCCTCCAGCTCCGCCCGCTCGCTTTGGCCGTCGAGCGCGTCGAGCAGCCGCAGTCCGGCCTCGTCGGGATTCTCGATCTGCACGTCGGCGCCGGCGCTGGGCCGCATCAGGAAGAGGTCGCCGTCCGGCGCCACCATCCGCTCGGTCGTTCGCTTGATTCTGGGTCTCATCTGTCTCCGTATCCAACCTCGGTCGCTGGGGGATCGAATGCGCGGTTTGAGACCGGTCAGAGCCTGGATCGGTTTCGGCCCGAGGACCCAGAACGTAGGCATCGGATCAAGCCCTCCCTTGGGACGGGGCGCGGCGGGCAGGTTCTCCGTTGTCCAGGGCGGTCAGCCGGACAGCTCGCGGGCGCGGGCCAGCGCCGCGTCCAGCATCGGCTCGGTCAGCCGGCCGGTGAAGGTGTTCTGCTGGCTTGGGTGGTAGCAGCCGAGCAGCGTCCAGTCGCCGATTCGCGCCTCCGCGCCGTGGCCGAAGCGAGGCTTCGGCGCGGGAGTCGTCTGACCCAGCTCGCGGAGCGCCCGCAGGGCGCCGTCCCAGGCGAAGGCTCCGAGGGCGACGATCGTGCGGCATCGCTGCAGCAGTGCCAGCTCGCGGCTGAGGTATGGGAGGCAGGTGTCTCGCTCGGCCGGGCTCGGCTTGTTGGCGGGAGGGGCGCAGCGGACAACGGCGGTGATGTAGGCGCCCCGCAGCCGCAGCCCGTCGTCGCAGCGGCGCGACTCGGGCCGGCTGGCGAAACCGGCGCGGTGGAGGGCGGCGTAGAGCCAGTCGCCGGAGCGGTCGCCGGTGAACATCCGCCCGGTGCGGTTGGCGCCGTGTGCGGCCGGCGCCAGGCCGATGATCGCGACCGAGGCGCCGGGGTCGCCGAAGCCGGACACCGGACGGGCCCAGTACGCCTCGCCGCGATGGCGGCGAGGCGGCTCTGCCGCCTGCTTCTCACGCCAGGCGACCAGGCGCGGGCAGGCGCGGCAGGCGTGGATCTCGGCGGCGAGGTGCTCGATCGAGGCCGCGGCGGAGGCGGGCGGGGGAGAGGCCACCCCCGAAGCGAATCAGTTTCGGAGTCGCAGTGAATCCGAATGCACGGCCTGGAAGGCCCTGCAGGCGGTTGGCGTGCAGGGCCCTCCGGAAGCGGCTCAGGCGGTCTTGTGGACCATCAGCAGCGGAACAGCATGACTGGCAGCACCGATCTTCATCCGAATTCACCCCCCTCTCCCGATCCCCGGGTGACCTGGTTTCGCTGCTTGCGGGCAGCGGACGTTTCGATCGCAGCGATGATGGAGAAAGTTCCATCATTGACCAGAAACGCAGCAAATTACGGGATTTGCTGTGTTTCGCTTGAGAAACGCCGTTGCTGGTAATACGATGGAGTAGTTAGATAGCCACGCAACGCATTGGAGGAGTCCTTTGGCGGCAAAGAGCAAGACCACGAAACGCAAGGGCAGGAAACGCAAGGCGAAGACGACCGGTGGAGTCAACCTCCAGCTGGTCAAAGCACTTGCGCACGAACTGCGCGTCGAAATCCTGACGATCCTCAACGAACGGATGGCAAGCCCGAACGAACTCGCGCAAGAGCTCGAAGAAGGCCTCAGCCAGGTCAGCTACCACGTGAAAGTGCTCAAAGACTACGAATGCATCACGCTGGTCAAGACCGAGCCGCGGCGCGGCGCGGTCGAGCACTACTACCGTGCCACCTCGCGCCCCTACATCGCCGACTCGGACTGGAAGAAGCTGCCGAAATCGGTGCGCGAAGGGATGAGCGCCGATCTGATGCAAATGGTCCTCGACGACGTCTCCGCCGCGCTCAAGGCCGGGACCGTCGATGCGCACGAGGACCGACACATGAGCCGCACGCCGCTGCTGCTCGACCAGAAGGGCTGGGCGGATGCCGGCAAGGTCCTCAACAAGGCCCTGGAGGGCCTGATCAAGGTCCAGTCCGAAAGCACCGACCGGATGACCCGCACGCAGGAGGAGGGTCTGAACGTGATGGTCGCGATGATGGGAGTCGAGCTGCCCGCCGACCGGCCCGATCCCAAAGCGACCAAGAGGCGCTCGGCCAAAGGCAAAGCGAAAGCCAAGGGCAAGGCGAAGCGGAAATAGCCTCACGCCTCCGGCGCCGGTCGCCGGGGAGGCGGGAGTAGTCCATAGGCTTCGCGGCCAATGGGCGCCGATCGGCACTTGCGTGGCTACGGTGGGCGGTGCGGCTTCGGCCGCACCGCCGCTTTCGTCTCGCTCTGGGCCGCGCTGACCCTGCTCGCCACCGGTTGCGGCAAAAGCGGCGACGGGGCGCGCACCGATCCCGAAAAGGCCGCCGACGCGACGATCCTCAACCAGGCGCTCGCGCAGGAGCTGACCGCGGTCGACGCCTATGCCCGCGGGTTGCCGCTGCTGCACGGCCGGCTGCGCGCGGTCGGGCGCGAGCTCCGCGCGCAGGAGCAGGAGTACGTCGATGCCCTGACCAAGGCGATCCGCGGGGTCGGCGGCGAAGTCGAAGCCGAAGCGGCAAAGGTCGAAACGCCCGCGATGCACGACCAGCGAGACGTCCTCGCCGACGTCTACGAGTTGGAAAGCGCTGCGCTGGCCGCCGACATCGCGGTGGCGCCGCGTCTCTACACCTCGGCGCCGCGCAGCCTCGCCGCGTCGCTGGCCGCCGGCCACGCTCAGCACCTGGTGGTGCTGCGGCAGGGGCTCGGCGCGAGCCCGGCGGCCTCGGTGCCGGAGGCGTTCGACGGCGGCGAAGTGCCCCCTCCGAGCGGCAGCGTTCCGAACGGTGGGGGATGATGGCGCGGTGACCGCCCCCCTCTACGCGATCGGTCGTTTCTGCTCCCGCCACCACTGGCCCGTGATCGCGCTCTGGCTGGTCGCGGCCGGCGCGCTGATCGGCTTCAGCAGCGCCGCCGGCAGTCAGACCAGCGAAAACCTGACCCTGCCCGGGACCGGCTCGACCAAGGCGACCGAACTGCTGGAAGAGAACCTGCCCGAACAGGCCTACGGGTCCAACCCGATGTCCTTCGAGGCGCCGAGCGGCAAGCTCGACCAACCGAGGTACAGCGCCGCGATCGCCGAAACGGCGAAGCGGCTGAGCGGGCTCGGCGGCGTCAACTCGGCCGTCGACCCGCTCAGCGCGCAGGCCAAGGGCAAGGGCCTGGTCAGCGCCGACGGGACGATCGCCTACACGCCGGTCGTCCTCGGGATCAGCCCTGGCGACCTGGCCCAGAGCAAGGCGCAGCAGATCCTCGACGCCGGCAAGCCGGCCGAAGCGGCCGGGCTCGAAGTATCGATCGGTGGCTACGTCGGCCAGCAGCTCTCCAAGCCGGCGACCGAGCAGAGCGAGGCGATCGGGATCGCCGCCGCGATCGTGATCCTGCTCTTCGCCTTCGGCACGGCTACGGCGATGGCGATGCCGATCCTCTCGGCCGTTTTCGGCCTCGCCTGCTCGCTCTCGATCATCCGCCTGCTCGAGCACGTGATCGAAGTCCCGGGCGTTTCGCTGACCCTGGCCACGATGATCGGCCTCGGCGTCGGCATCGACTACGCGCTGTTCATCGTCACCCGGCACAAATTGCAGCTGGGCGAGGGGATGGAGGTGCACGAGTCGGTCGCCCGCGCCACCGCGACCGCGGGCGGCGCCGTCGTCTTCGCCGGCTTCACGGTGGTGATCGCCCTCTGCTCGCTCGCCTTCGCCGGCATCCCGCTGGTCGCCACGCTCGGCTACACGGCGGCGATCGCGGTCGTGGTCGCCGTCTCCGCCGCGACCACGTTGCTGCCGGCGATGCTGGGGGCGCTCGGGCCGCGGATCGACTCGCTGCGCTTCCAGCTCGGCAAGACCCATCCCGACGACCGCAAGCCGCACGGCTGGCGGCGCTGGGCGGAATGGGTATCCGAGCGCCCCTGGCGCTCCTCGCTGGCGGCGCTGGCGGTGCTGCTCGTGCTCGCCCTGCCGCTGACCCAACTCGAACTGGGCCAGAACGACATCGGCGCCCTGCCCAAGGACACCACCGCGCGCCAGAACTACGACGCGCTCGCCGAAGGCTTTGGCCCGGGCCTGATCGGGCCGCTGCTGATCGCCTCCGAATTCGACACCCCTGAGGACGCGAAGGCGGCGCTGCCGGGCCTGGGGAAGGCGATCGGCGGCGCCGGCGACGTCGCCGAGGTCGGCCCACCGACCCTCGACAAGACCGGCACCGTCGCGGTCTTCACCGTCGTCTCCAAGTCAGCCCCGTGGGACGGCTCGACCGTCGACCTGGTGGAAAACCTGCGCGACACCGTCATCCCGAAGGCGATGGCGGGCGTTGCCGGGACGGCCTACGTCGGCGGCCAGACCGCCGGCTACATCGACCTCGCGACCCAGATCGGCGACAAGCTGCCGCTGATGATCGCGATCGTCGTCGCCCTCAGCTTCGTCGTCCTCCTGCTCGCCTTCCGCTCGCTGCTGGTGCCGCTCAAGGCTGCGGCGATGAACCTGCTCTCGGTCGCCGCCGCCTACGGCGTGGTGACCGCCGTCTTCCAGCTCGGTTGGGGGGCCTCGCTGATCGGCCTCGACGAATCGATCCCGATCGTCAGCTTCGTGCCGCTGCTGATGTTCGCGATCCTCTTCGGGCTCTCGATGGACTACGAGGTCTTCCTGCTGACCCAGATGAGCGAGCACTACAAGCAGACCGGCGACGAGCGCCGGGCGGTCGTCGAAGGGCTGGCCAACACCGGCAGGGTGATCACCTCCGCCGCGGCGATCATGGTCTGCGTGTTCAGCAGCTTCGTGCTCAACGGCGACCCCGTGGTGAAGGAGTTCGGCGTCGGCCTGGCGGTGGCGATCGCGATCGACTCGACCCTGGTCCGCTGTCTGCTGGTGCCGGCCGTGATGGTCCTGCTCGGCCGGCGCGCCTGGTGGCTGCCGGGCCGGCTCGGTCGCATCGTCCCCCACATCAGCATCGAGGGTGAGGAGTACTTCGCCAAGCGTGACGCGGCGCCGGCGGTCGAGCGGGTGGATTGAGCGGTGTTCCCGCTCAACCTGCCGAACTTCCTCACCCTGCTGCGGATCATCGCGGTGCCGGTCGTCGTCGTCGCCCTGCTGGGGGAGACGCCGAACGGCGATGCCCTGGCCGCCGCGGTCTTCGCCCTGGCGGCGCTGACCGACGGCCTCGACGGCTACTTCGCCCGCTCGCGCGGCTCGATCACCACCTTCGGCAAGCTGATGGACCCGCTGGCCGACAAGCTGCTGATCACCGCGGCGCTGATCTCCCTGGTCTCCCTGCACCGGCTGCAGGCCTGGGTGGCAATGGTGATCATCGCCCGCGAGATCGCCGTCACCGGGCTGCGGGCGATCGCCGCCGAGCGCGGCGTCGTGATCGCCGCCAGCTGGATGGGCAAGGTGAAGACGGTGCTGCAGATCGCCGCGGTGATCGCGCTGATCGCCGCCAACCCGGCCCCGGCCTGGGTCGACGTGCTCGTCTACCTGGCCGTCGCCGCCACCCTGATCAGCGGCGCCGACTACTTCTTCGGCCTACGAAAGCGCCTTGCCGAGGCAAACCCGCATATGGCGAAGGCCGAAGGCCGAAGTCATCGGCGGAATTGATTTGCCGTCAGTCGGCGCCAAACGCAATCCGACTCTCCTCGGCGTCGACTGACGGCGCCTCCAGCCACTCGCGCACCGTCGTGTGGCGGCGCTGCGGCTCGCCGTCGCGCAGCTCTCCGCGCAGGTCGTCGAGCTTGCCGTAGCGCTCGGCGACGACGTTGTGGCGGTGGATCGTCTCGAGGTTCTCCTGCCGCGCCATCACGAAGGCATCGCCGGGCAGGTCGGGGTAGTCCTCGACCACGCGGCGGATCATCTCCCGCACGCAGTCCTCGACGAAGCGCGGCTGCGCGTGCGCCTTGGCGACCACCGCCAGCTCGTCGGGCCGCTTCATCAACTCGTAGATCTCCGAGCTCATCGACTGCTCGACGATCCGCAGCAGCTCCGGCGCGTCGATCCAGGCCGGGCCGCCCTCCGGACAGCCGATGTGCAGGGTGCCGATCCCGCGCTGGTTGTGGGTCGCCACCGGCACCGCCTCGATCGCCCGCTCGATCTGCTCGGCGTCGAAGCCCTGCTCGGCGAGCCGCTCGCGGCCGAGGCCGGCGACCATCTCCTGCGCGCAGGGGCAGGCGGTCATCCCCTGCGCCTGCACGCCGGTCAACGTCCGGGTGCCGCGCAGCGAGTCGACCGCGGTGCCGAAGAGGACGTAGATCTCCTGCGTCGGCCGGCCGCTCGCCGGGGTCGTCACCGTCTCCGGGTAGCGGGCGGTGACCGAGACCTCGGCCCGCAGGCCGCCCTGGCGCTCGCGCACCCGCTCGGCGATGTGGGCGGCGAGGATCTCGGCGCGGAAGGCCTCGCCGAGCACGACCTCGTCGATCGCCTCGGCGACGATTTCCTCGAAGCGCGACATGTGGACGCCTGCCTGGCGCGGGTTGAGGTCGACGAAGCACTCGAAGTCGGCGTGGTAGAGGTTTGCGCCGCCGTCGGCCTGGACCCGGATCACCTTCTCGACCCCGGTGACGCCGACCCGCGAGAGGCTGACCTGGGTAGCCGGCGTCGAGGACTGTACGTCGGGGGCGGTGGTGGGAATGCGGCTCTCCATCGCCCTGCAAAGGGTAGGCGATCGACTCCGCCGTGGACGCGATCGGTTCTCCTATACTTTCGGGGCCGGAGCGTTGGGGCCGGCCCCGTGGAGGGGAACCAGGGTTACGGAGGCAGTGAGATCGAGCCGTTGGAGACGGTCCCACAGGGACTGAACCAGGATTCCGATGCGCAGCCGTTGGCGGGGCCTCAGGAGCTCCAGGCGCTGATCGCGCTCGGCCGCGACCGCGGATACCTGACCTTCGAGCACATCGCCACCACACTCGAGGAGGTGGAGGTGACCAAGGAGCAGGTCACCGCACTGCACGCGCACCTGGTCGAGCAGGGCGTCGAAGTGATCGCCGAGGACGGCGTCAGCGCCCACAAGGAGCAGCGCGCCGAGGCTGCGAACGGGCAGGCGCGCAAACAGGAGCTCGACCTGACGATCGAACCGAGCCTCGACTCGCTGCGCCTCTACCTGCGCTCGATCGGACAGGTCGAGCTGCTCACCGCTTCCCAGGAGGTCGAACTCGCGAAGCGGATCGAGCGCGGCGACATGGTCGCCAAGCGGCAGATGGTCGAGGCCAACCTGCGGCTCGTCGTCTCGATCGCGAAAGGCTATCTGGGGCGCGGGCTGAGCTTCCTCGACCTGATCCAGGAGGGCTCGCTGGGGCTGATCCGCGCGGTCGAGAAGTTCGACTACCGCCGCGGCTACAAGTTCTCCACCTACGCGACCTGGTGGATCCGCCAGGCGGTGACGCGGGCGATCGCCGACAAGGCGCGGACGATCCGGATCCCGGTGCACATGGTCGAGAAGCTGAACCGGGTTGCCCACGTAGAGCGCCAGCTGGTGCAGCGGCTGGGCCGCGAGCCCGAGCCGGAAGAGATCGCCGGGGAGCTGCGCTGGCCGCTCGGTGAAGTGCGCGAGATCCTCCGCGTCGCCCAGTTGCCGATCTCGCTGGAGAAACCGGTCGGCGACGAGGACGACTCCGAGCTCGGCGACTTCGTCGCCGACGACACGGTCGCCGAACCGTTCGAAGAGGCGAGCGAACACCTGCAGAAGGAGGGCGTGCAGAAGGCCCTGCAGGCGCTGCCCGAGCGCGAGCGCCAGGTGATCGAGCTGCGCTACGGCCTGACCGGCGCGGAGCCGCTGACCCTGGAGGAAGTGGGCAACACATTCGGCGTCACCCGCGAGCGGATCCGCCAGATCGAGAACAACACGCTGAAAAAGCTGCAGCACCTGCCAGAGGCACAGATGCTCAGAGGGGCCGGCTGACGGTCGGAGACGGCGTCAGGCGGCGTCCTCGGTCGCTCGCGTGCAGAGCCGCCACGCTCCCTGCGTCCTTGCCTGACGCCGTCTCCGACCGTCAGCTCGACATCGGTTCAAGGACAAAAAGAGCGATGTCGCGGTCGGTCCTCGCCTTGTATTCGTCGAAGCCGGAGAACTGCTCGTTGTGGCGCCGCCAGAGGTCGGCGCGCTCCTCGCCCGCGGCGATCCTGGCGCGGACCGGCAGCTTGCGGCGCCCGACCTCGATCTCGGCTTCGGGCTTCGCCTTCAGGTTGAGCGACCAGGCCGGCTCGCGGCTGTGCCCGGCGTTGGAGCCGATCACGACGAGGTTCTCGCCCTCGGCGAGGTAGACGACCGGCGCGGTGCGCGCCCGACCCGACCTGCGGCCGGTGGTCGTCAGCAGCAGCACCGGCGCCTTGCCGACATGCCCCCCGATCCGCCCGCCGCTGAGCCGGTAGAGCGGGATGTTGAGTTTCCCGGTCCAGCGCAGCCCGGCGGCGCTGGCCTGCGAGATCCGCGAATAGAACCTGTCGCTCGGCATCGCGCATATCCTAGACTCGCCGACAGTCTCGGGGGAGTGTCCGAGTGGTTAAAGGAGATCGGCTGTAAACCGATTGGCTCTGCCTACGCAGGTTCGAATCCTGCCTCCCCCATGTATGAGCTCCAAGCCCGGCGAGGGCGAGATGACGATCCGCGAATTGGCGCAGCGGACGGGGATGACCGTCCGCAACATCCGCGCCCACCAGACCCGTGGCCTGCTGCCGCCGCCGGTCGTCCGCGGCCGCACCGGCTACTACAACGACGAGCATGTCGCGCGAATCGAGCTGACTCGGGAGATGCAGGCCGACGGGCTCAACCTGGAGGCGATCCGCCGGGTGCTCGACAGTGGCGACGGCCGGGCCTCGGCGATCTTCGACTTCACCCGCGCCCTGCGCGTCCCGTTCGAAGACGAGGCGCCGGAGATCTTCGAGGCCGAGGAGCTGGCCCGCATCTGGGGCGATAGCCCGGACCCGAAGCTGCTGCGGCGGGCGGAGAAGCTGGGTGTCTTCCGCACCCTTCCCGACGGCCGGGTCGAGGTGATCAGCCCGCGCCTGCTGCGCGCGGCGGCGGAGTTGGCCGAGCTCGGGATCGGCCCTGAGGGCTCGATCGCCACCGCCGAGCGCCTGCGGCGCCACGCCGACGGCGTCGCCCGTGCCTTTGTCGAGTTGTTCGTGAAGGAGATCTGGCAGCCCTTCGACGAAGCCGGCCGGCCGGAGCGCGACTGGCCGAAGATGAGCGAGGCGCTGGAACGGATGCGGCCGCTCGCGGCCGGCGCCCTGCTGGCGAGCTTCCAGCTGGCGATGGGAGAGGCGATCGAGAAGGAGAGCGAGCGGACGCTGCGGGTCGCCGCGCGGGGCGGTCGCAAGAGTGGCAAGCGGCGGCGGCGCTGAGGCCGTCTGGCGGCCCTCAGGCGAGCGCGGCGCCGTCGAGCTCGTCGTCGGCGGCTCCCTGGCCGGCGTAGGCGAGGACCGCGAAGTACATCAGCGATGGGACCAGGCCCTCGAGGTCGTCTGCCTCGCCCTTCTGCAGGCGGGCGTAGAGCACGGATTCGATTCCGCCGACGACGCCGGCCGCGGCGATCGCCGACGGCGGCTCGGGCAGCTCGCCACGGACCAGGCCGTCGACGCAGCAGGCGAACGAGTCGAGCAGCTCGTCGCGGCGCCGCAGCCCCGCCGGGCTCGACGCGCGCGCCTCGACGATCACCGTGCGCGCAGCTTCCGGCTCCTCGGCGATGAACCGGACCAGGTCGGCGAGAGCGGTCCGCAAGCGGTCGCGCCAGCCGGAATCGGTTGCCGCGACGGCGTCGCGCACGCGCACGCGCATCTGCGCGGCCGCGCCGTCGAAGGCGGCGAGGAAGCAGCTCTCCTTGTCCTCGAACTGCTCGTAGAAGGTGGGGCGGGAGACGCCGGCCCGGGTGAGCACGTCCTGCACGGTCAGCGCCCGGTAGCCGATCTCGGTGACCACGCTGATCATCGCCGCCAGCAGCCGCTCGCGCTGCACCGCCCTGACGAGATCCGGCGGCAGCGTCCTCACCCCGGCCGGAAAGCGACCGTCCGCCTTCGTCAGCAGTGCCACCGCTTCGTCGAGTTCCTCCGCGGACCAGCGGTCGCCGACGGCGCTGGACAACTTCTCCCTGCTCAGGACTATCCTCTCCGCTGACATAGGAACGCTTTTGTTTCTACTAGAAAACAAACAAGTCACCACACGGTAACAGATAGGTAGCTGGCGTGCCTGGCCTGCGCCTGAGCGGAGGTATCCTTGCCGGTATGCCGCCACGGGGGAAAGCAGGGAGTGCGGCAGCGTCCAGCCGACCGGCGCTGCCACGCGAGTTCATCGCCCAGCACAAGCAGCGCCGGATCATGGACGCGCTGGCGCAGCTGACGGCGGAACAGGGCTACGAGGCGACGAAGATCTCCGACATCGTCAAACGCGCCGGGGTCGCGCGCAAGACGCTCTACGACAACTTCGAGGGCAAGGAGGAGGTGTTCCTCGCGGCCTTCGACGCCGCCCGCGACGACGTCGTCGAGCGGATCGAGCTCGCCTGCGCGGAGGCCAGCGGCGCCTGGCAGGAGCAGGTCGAAGCCGGCCTCGCGGCCTTCCTCGGCTACGTCGCCGAAAACCCGAACCTGGCGCGGATGTGCATGATCGAGTCGCTCTCGGCGACGCCGGTGGCTTCGAAACGCTACGAGGACGCCCTGCAGGACTTCGTCGAGATGGCGGAAGCGCGCACGCCGGACGACCAGCGCCTGCCGGAGACGATCGACGAGACTCTGATCGGCGGCGTCGCCTGGATCGTCTACCAGCAGATCCGCCGCGGGGGGGCGGCCAAGGCCGAGGGCCTGCTGCCCGAGCTGACCGACTTCATGATGACCCCGTACCTGCGCCTCGGCGCCAGGGGAGCAGACAGGTAAGACCGAGCAGTGACAGACTTCGGCAGCGATGCGTCGCCTGCCTCGCGGTCGTCACGGCCTGTCCCGGGAGTACGTTGCCCAGAACCAGCGCGAACGCCTGCTCGTCGCGATCTCCGCGACGCTTGACGAGAACGGCTATGACCGGACGACGGTCTCCTCGATCGGCAGCCAGGCGCACGTTTCCAAGAGCGACTTCTACCGCCACTTCGCGAGCAAGGACGAGTGCTTCCTCGCCGCCTACGACAGCGCGGCCAGGCGACTGCGGGCGGAGGTCGCCGGTACCTGCGAACGACAGGCCGGCTGGGCTGAGCGGGTCTGCGAGGCGATCGGAAACATCCTCGCCTGGCTGGCGAACGACCCCGGCTGCGCCAACCTGCTGCTGGTCGAGGGGCTGCGGGCCGGGCCCGACGTCTACGGTCGCTTCCTCGTCGCCGTGCAGACCTTCGTGCCGCTGCTGCGCGACGGCGCTCCCCGTGGGACCGCCGCCGGGCGGCCGGCGGAGGCGGTGGACGAGGCGGTGGTCGGCGGCATCGCCTCGCTGCTCGGGCGCCGCGTGCTGGCCGGCGAGGCGGAGGAGCTGGAGCGATTCTTTCCGGACATCGCGGAGTTTGCGCTCGCTCCCTACCTCGGCGCCGCCGAGGCCCGCCGCATAATCTCCGCTCGATGAACGATCCGGCAAGAGCGGCCGAGCCCGCGATCGCGGGGCCGGGGGCCCTGGCGGGCGCCGGCGTGCTGCCCTCGCAGGCGCTGGGCGAGGCGATCGAGGCGGAATGGGTCAGCTCCGGCGAGTACCGGATCCGCCCGGAGTCGATCCAGCCGGCCAGCATCGACCTGCGCCTCGGCGACTTCGCCTGGGCGCTGCGCTGCAGCTTCCTCCCCGACGTCGAGTCGACCGTCGAGGAGAAGATCGAGGGGCTGGCCTTCCAGAAGATCGACCTGCGCGACGGCGCGGTGCTGGAGCGCGACCGGCCCTACCTGGTGCCGCTGATCGAGGGGCTGGCGCTGCCCGACGACGTGCGGGCGAAGGCCAACCCGAAGAGCTCGACCGGCCGGCTCGACGTCTTCACCCGGGTGCTGACCGACCGCCACCACCGCTTCGACGAGATTCGCCCCGGCTACCGCGGGCGGCTCTACCTCGAGGTGGTGCCGCGCTCGTTCGCGATCCAGGTCCAGACCGGGCTCTCGCTCAACCAGCTGCGGCTGGCGCGCGGCGAGGTGCGGCTGAGCGACGCCGAGATCCGCGACCTGCAGGACGAGTTCCCGCTTCTCTACCTCGACTCCCACGCGCTGCGCGAGTCGGAGCTGGCGCTGGCCGACGGGCTGTTCCTCAGCGTCGACCTGTCCGGTCCGAGCGACCGGATCGTCGGCTACCGGGCGCGCAAGAACAGCTTGCCGATCGACCTCTCGCGGATCCGCGCCTACCGCTGGACGGACTACTGGGACCCGGTCTATCCGGAGCCGGGCGGGCGGATCGTGCTCGAGCCGGAGATCTTCTACCTGCTGCTCTCGGCCGAGGGCGTCTGCATCCCGCCGCAGATCGCCGCCGAGATGATGGCCTACGACCCGACCGCGGGCGAGCTGCGCACCCACTACGCCGGCTTCTTCGACCCCGGCTTCGGCTACGACCCGGCCGGCGGGCGGCACGGCAGCCGTGCCGCGCTCGAGGTCCGCGCCCGCGACGTCTCGTTCATGCTCGAACACCGCCAGCCGGTCTGCAAGCTGGCCCTGGAGCGGACCAGCGCCCCGGCCGAGCGGCTCTACGGGGCCGACCTCGGCTCCAACTACCAGGGCCAGGTGACGATGCTCAGCAAGCACTTCGAGGAGCAGGGCGCGGTGGACATTTGAGCCGCAGAGCGGCGCAAATGTCCACCGCGCGCGGTTCGGCTTGCTCTCCGCCGCCGCCTACCCTTCGTCCAGCAGCTCGAATCTGCATTCGCGAGGGTCCTTGTCGTCGCGGAAGCGGCGGAAGCGCGCGCCGTGACGGATCCGCCCCGCCGCAGCGTGGTCGTAGCCGACTTCGATCACCAGCTCCGGCCGCAGCGCGACCCACTCGAGGTTGCGCCCGCCGGTCCAGCGGCTCGGCTCCGCCGTCCCGCTCTCGCCCGTCTCCAGCGGCGCCAGCATCTCCCGCATCGCCCGCTTCGCCGTTGCGCTGAAGCCGGAGATGTGGCCGACCGGGCGCAGCCGGTCGCCGTCGTAGAGACCGAGGATCAGCGAGCCGACCGTGCCCTCCTCCTTGCCCGGCCGCCAGCCTATCGCCACGCAGTCGATCTCGCGCTCGCGCTTGACCTTCGCCATTCCCCGCCGCTTGCCCGGCTCGTACGGCGCGTCGAGCTGCTTCGCCATCGTCCCCTCGGTCCGGCGCAGCCACTCCTCCGCCCGCACGGTGTCGGCGCTGAGCGGCGACAGTTCGACCCCGGTCCGTTTGGCCAGCGCCTCGAGCCGCCCCCGGCGCTCGCCGAATCGCGTCCTCAGCAGCGACTCGTCGCCCTCGGCGAGCAGGTCGAAGGCAAGGTAGCCGGCCGGGATCTCCTTCGAGAGGAGGGCGATCCGCGACTCCGCCGGGTGGATGCGGCTCTGCAGGGCGTCGAATTCGAGCTTGCCCTCGGCGTCGCGGATCACCAGCTCGCCGTCGAGCACGTAGCGCCCCGGCACGAAGCTCAGCTCCGGGAAGTAGCGGGCCAGCGCCTTGCCGCCGCGCGACTGGATGTAGGCGTCTTCGCCGTCGACGAAGACGATCGCGCGGAAGCCGTCCAGCTTCTGCTCGTAGGCCCACTCCTCGCCCAGCGGCAGCTTCTTGCGGGTCAGCGCCAGCTGCGGCGCGATCGGCGGCGACAGCGGCAGGCTCACCGCGGCGCCGCGCTCCGCCGCTCGCGGCTCTCGCGCGGGTCCGGGATCGGCACCGCCGCCAGCAGCGTCTTCGTGTAGGGGTCGGACGGCCGCTCGCAGACCCGGTCGGCCTCGCCCAGCTCGACGATCCGGCCCTCGTGCATGACGGCGATCCGGTCGGAGACGTGGCGGACGATGCCGATGTCGTGGGCGACGAAGAGGTAGGTCAGCCCGAGTTCGTCCTGGAGGTCGTCGAGCAGGTTGACGATCTGGGCGCGGATCGAGACGTCGAGTGCCGAGACCGGCTCGTCGGCGACGATCAGCTTCGGCCGCAGGGCGATGGCCCGGGCGATCCCGATCCGCTGCCGCTGACCGCCGGAGAACTCGTGCGGGAAGCGGTCGTAGTGCTCGGGCGAGAGGCCGACCCGCTCGAGCAGCTCCTGCACGCGCCGGCGCAGCTCGCGGCCCGAGGCCAGCCGCTGCAGGCGCAGCGGCTGGGCGACGATCTGCCCCACCCGCTTGCGCGGGTTGAGCGAGGCGTAGGGGTCCTGGAAGACCATCTGCATCTCGCGCCGCAGCGGACGCATCCGGCGGCGTGAGAGCCCGGCGATCTCGCGGCCCTCGAAGCGGACCGTGCCCGCGGTCGGCTTCAGCAGCTGCAGGACGGTGCGGCAGAGGGTCGACTTGCCGCTGCCCGACTCGCCGACCAGGCCGAGGGTCTCGCCGCGGCCGACGCTGAAGCTGACGTCGTCGACGGCGCGGACCCGGTCGACCTCGCGGTCGAACAGCAGCCCGCGCTTGACCGGGAAGTGCTTGACCAGGCCCTCGACCTCGAGGATCGGCTCGGCCGGGCTCACGCAGGCTCCTCGAGGCCGATCCGCCCCTCGACCTGGCGGCGCTCGCGCTTCGCCTCCGGATCGAGCCAGCAACGGTCGCGGTGGTCAGGCGCCTCGGCGAGCCGGGCCTCGAGCCCCGGCGCCTCGGCGCAGCGGCCGAAGGCGCGTGGGCAGCGGGGCCGGAATGCGCAGCCAGGGGGCAGGCCGAGCAGCGAGGGCGGCGCGCCGCGGATCTGCGGCAGCCGCCGCGGGCGGGGTCGATCGATCCGGGCCAGCGACCCGAGCAGGCCCCAGGTGTAGGGGTGCTGCGGGTCGTAGAAGATCTGGTCGAGCGTCCCCTGCTCGACCACCTTGCCGGCGTACATAACCAGCACCCGGTCGGCGACCGCGGCGACGACGCCGAGGTCGTGGGTGATCAGGATCGTCGCCAGGCCGCGCTCCCGGTTGAGCCGCTCCAGCAGCGCCAGGATCTGCGCCTGGATCGTCACGTCGAGGGCGGTGGTCGGCTCGTCGGCGATCAGCACGTCGGGCTCGAGCGCAAGCGCCATCGCGATCATCGCCCGCTGCCGCATCCCGCCGGAGTACTCGTGCGGGTAGTCGTCGACACGGCGCTCCGCGTCCGGGATCCCGACCGAGTCGAGCAGATCGATCGCTTGCCGCCGCGCCCCCGACCTGCTCTCGCCACCGCGATGGGCGCGGATCGCCTCGACGATCTGCTCGCCGACCCGGTAGACGGGGTTGAGCGAGGCCATCGGGTCCTGGAAGACCATCCCGATCCGCTCACCGCGGAAGCGGCGCAGCTCGGACTCGCTCGCTCCGAGCAGGTCCTCTCCGCCCAGCTCGACCGAGCCCTCGATCCGCGCGTTCGGCGAACGGGTGAGGCCGACGATGGTCTGTGCGGTGACGCTCTTGCCCGATCCCGACTCGCCGACGATCGCCAGCATCTCGCCCGGCGCGAGGTCGAAGGAGACGCCGTCGACCGCCTGCAGCAGGCCGCCTTCGGTGACGAAACCGACCCGCAGGTCGTGGACGTGGAGCAGCGCCTCGCTCACCGCGCCGCGCCCCCTAGCCGCACCCGCGGGTCGAGCCGCGCGTAGGCGATGTCGACGAGGGCGTTGAAGAAGACGACGAAGAAGGCCCCAAACAGGGTCACCGCCATGATCGGTGGCAGGTCGAGATTGACCGTCGCTTCGTAGGCGTAGCCGCCGACGCCGTGGAGGCCGAAGATCGCTTCGGTGAGGATCGCGCCGCCGCCGACCACGGCGCCGAAGTCGAGCCCGAACAGGGTGACGATCGGGATCAGCGAGTTGCGCAGCACGTGGCGCGTCATCACCTGGCGCTCGCTCAGACCCTTCGCCCGAGCAGCGCGGACGTGGTCGCTGTCCATCGCGTCGAGCATGTTGGAGCGCAGCACGCGGCTGTAGAAGCCGATCAGGAGGATCGCCAGCGTCGTCCAGGGGAGGACCAGATGGTAGGCCCACTGGACCGGGTCTTCGGTCAGCGGCACGTAGCCGCCGGAGGGGAAGATCGATGTCTTGTAGGTCAGGTAGACGAGGAAGATCGAGGCGAGGGTGAAGACCGGCATCGAGATCCCGACCACCGCGACGACCGTCAGCACGCGGTCGACCGGGCCGCCGGCCCGGACGGCTGAGAGATAGCCGAAGAGAATGCCGAAGAACATCCAGATCACCGCGGCGCCGACGCAGAGCGAGAGCGTCGCCGGGATCCCTTTGACGATTTCTTCGTCGACGTTGAGTCGGGTGCTGTAGGAGATCAGCTCCCCGCTGAAGACCTTCCTCATCGTCGTCAGGTACTGCTGCGGCAGCGGGTCGTCGAAGCCCCATTCTTCCCGGACGCTCTGCACCAGCGCCGGGGTCGCCTCCCTCCCTGCCAGCCGCTGCGCCGGATCGGAGTTGGGGATCACGTTGAAGATCAGGAAGACGATCAACGAGATCGCGAAGAGGACGAAGGCCATTCCGACCAGGCGGCGGACGACGAAGCGCCCCATCAGGCCGGTTCCTGCTCCGGCTCGAAGGCTCCCGCGTGCGCCTCGAGGCGGACCCGCGACTTCGGGTCGAGCGCGTCGCGCAGGCCGTCGCCGAACACGTTCAGCGAGAGCACCGTCAGCAGGATCATCAGCCCGGGCAGGATGCTGAGCAGCGGGTCGCTGGTGATCAATTCGAAGCCGGTCCCGATCATCGTCCCCCAGGAGGAGCTCGGCGGCTGCACCCCGGCGCCGAGGAAGGAGAGCGCCGACTCGAGCAGCATGTTGTTGGCGATATTGAGGGTGAAGAAGACGATGATCGTCGAGCTGAGGTTGGGCAGCAGCTCGCCGAACATCACCCGCAGCGGTCCCGCCCCCTGGGCGACCGCGGCCTCGACGAACTCCTGCTCGCGCAGGGCGAGGATCTCGCCCCGCAGCGGCCGTGCCATGTAGGGCGTGTAGACGATGCCGATGATCAGGATCGGGATCCAGATCGAGCTGCCGGAGAGTTCGATCGGGCCGATCTTGAGGCCGCCGACGGCGAGGGCCGTGCCCAGGGCGATGCCGAGCAGCAGCACCGGAAAGGCCCAGACGATGTCCAGGCCGCGCGAGATCACGGTGTCGGCCCAGCCGCGGTAGTAGCCGGCGAGCAGGGCGAGGATGACGGCGAGCAGGGTCGTGATCAGAGCCGAGACGAGGCCGATCAACAGCGAGGTGCGGCCACCGTACATCAGCCGCACCATCTCATCGCGGCCGAGGCGGCCGTCGGCGCCGAGGAAGTATCTGCCGCCGGCGCCGAACCACTGCGGCCCGATCGGCTGGCCTTCCGGATTGACGACTTCGCGCTTTTCGCCGCCGACTTCGACCTTCTCCAGCGTGTGCGTCTCGTTCGGGCCGGTGTGGGCGATGTCGCCCGCCCACAGCGGCGCCGCCAGCACGAAGGCGGTGATCAGCGCGAACAGTGCCAGGAAGGCGAGCGCGACGCGGTTGCGGCGCAGGCGCCGCAGCGCCAGTCGCCAGGGTGAGGACTCGGCCGCCACCGACCCATTGTGGTCGCGCCGGCGGCTACTTGAACTGGAAGCTGGCCAGATCCTGTCCGAAGGTCGGGTTGAAGACGACCTTGCCGAGGTCGATCGAGCCGGCGACGAAGGTCGAGACCGTTCTCTCGCCGTACGGCGCCCACGGCGCCTGTTCCATGTATTCGCGGTCGACCTGCGCGTACGCGGCTTCCTGCTCGGGCCCGAGTTCTTCTTCGCCGAGTTCTTCGACCTTCTTGCTCAGCTTCGGGTCGTCGAAGAGGGCGAAGTTGGCGTTGTTGGTCTGCTGAATGCTTTCGCCGGAGAGCAGCGGGTGGAAGAAGTCGAACGGGTTCGGGTAGTCGGCGAACCAGTCGCTCCAGCCGGCGTCGAGGTCGGGCGTCGACTGGTTGCCGATCACCGTGAAGTAGTTGTCGGCGTTGACGATCTTCAGCTTCGCGTCGAGGCCGATCGCCTTCAGCTGTCCCTGGAAGTATTCGCCGGCTTCGTTGTTCGGGCTTTCGTCGTCGGTCCAGACGGTGACTCCGCGGTCACTCGGGTTGGCTTCGGCAACCATCTTCTTCGCCTTCGCCAGATCGTAGGGATAGAGGCTCAGCTTCTTGTAGCCCGGCATTCCCGGCGGCAGGATCTGCTGGTTCGCCGACAGCGACCCTGCGTAGATCCGTTCCAGCGCGGCGCCGCTGACGGCGTAGTTGACCGCCTGGCGGACCCGGAGGTCGTTGAACGGCGCCTTTTTCGTGTTCAGCCAGAAGAAGTAGTTGCTGAGCTGGCCCTCGACCCGGAACTGGGTGCCTTCGTACTTGCTCTTGACCGAGGCGTACTTGTCGGCGGGGATCGTGGTCTGCATCCAGTCGGAGCTGCCGCGTTCGACTTCGCTGACCTGGGTCGCGGCGTTGCGGACGACCGTGACGTCGATCTTGTCGACGTGGCCGTTGGGGATCTCCGGCATCAGCTTGGCGTTGTTCTTCGCCCACTGCGGGTTGCGGGCGTAGGACCAGCCGCGACCGGGTTCGGACTTGACGATCTCGTAGGGGCCGGTGGCGGGTGGCGGGTCGGCCGAGACGTTCTTGATCGGCGTGTCGGGGGGCAGCGGCGCCGTGAACAACAGCGCCAGCTCGTTGCTGAAGGTGCCGCGCGGCGCCGTCAGCTCGAAGACGATCTTGCCGGTCTTGTCGTCTGCCGCGATCCCGGAAATGCTGTCCGACTTCTTTTCCTGGAGCGCTTCGGCGCCGACGATGCTGGTGTAGAAGGGCGAGCCGGGGGAGTTGAGCTTGATCATCCGTTCGATCGCGAACTTGACGTCCGAGGCCTGGACCGGGGTCCCGTCGGAGTATTTGAGCCCCTTCTGCAGCTGCAGCGTGTAGGTCTTGCCGCCGTCGGTGATCTGCGGCAGGCCCGTGGCCAGGCCCGGGACCACCTTGCCGCCGGCCTCGCCGTCGGCATGGGCGTAGGTCAGCAGCGGGATGTAGGTGTCGTACATCGCGGTCCAGCCTTCCTGGGTGTAGGAGAGGGCCGGGTCGATGTAGTCGGGGAAGGAGGCGTAGGTGGCCTTCAGGGTGCCGCCTTCCTTCCCGCTTGAGCTGCTGCCGCAGGAGGACAGGCCGAGCGCGAGCATCGCGAGGCCGATCATCGCCGCCATTGCGCCGAACTTCTTCACGTCAGGGCCTCCGATCTAGACTGGACAGAACCTCCGCGGGAATTAACTCCACCATAACCTCGTCGGCGGCGCCAAGCTCCCCGGGACCTACTCTTGCGCCGTCGGAGTCCCATCTCCTTCCTAGCAGCAGAGCGAAAACCGCGACGATCGCGAAGATTCCCCCCGCAGCGACGAAGAAGGCGGCCCGTGGCGAGAACTGGCCGGCGATCGCGCCGCCCAGCAGGAAGCCGACGCCTGGCATCGCGGCGCCGATCGATTCGAGCACGCTCATCACCCGCGCCTGCATGTTCGCCGCGGTCAGCTCCTGGACGGCGCTCACCGCCGCCACCCACTGGACGCCGTTGCCGGTGCCGCCGATCGCCGCCGCGAGGCAGGCGACGGCGAGGGTGGGGGCGACCGCCATGCCGAGGTAGCCGGCGCCGACGGTCAGCGTGCTGAAGAAGAGCTGGTGGGGCAGCGGCGCCCGCCTGATCGTCGCGAAGACGAGGCTGCCGAGCACCATCCCGACTCCCCAGCCGGCGAGCAGCAGCCCGTAGCCGGCGTCGCCGGTGCCGAGCGTTTCCTTCGCGTAGATCACCTCGACCGGCAGGACAGCGGCGAAGAAGACGAAGGCGAGCCCCTCGGCGACCAGCAGCCGGCGCAGCCGCGCTGTGCGGCGGATGTAGGCGAGCCCGGCGCGCAGGCGCTCGCGCATCCGCCCGGGGTCCGGCTCGGCCCGTGGCAGGCGCCCGGCGGTCAACAGGATCCAGGCGATCGCGTAGAAGGAGGCCGCGTCGAGCAGCAGCGCCGACTCGACCCCGAAGCCGGCGACGACCAGCCCGGCGAGAGCCGGCCCGACGGCGGCGCCGCCGGTGAAGGCGACATTGAGGACCGCGTTGCCGGAGCGCAGCTCGTCCGCCGAGGCCAGCATCGCCACCGTGACCGCGCGGGTCAGGCTGCGGCCGGTGAGGGCCAGCGAGCCGTCGATTGCGCCGATCGCGATCACCGCGGCGAGCGAGAAGTGCGAGGCGAGCAGGGCGAGCGCGCCGAAGGCGGCGGCCTCGCCCGCGTAGAGCGCCGGCAGCACGAAGCGAGGCGGCGGCTGCTCGGCCCGGGCGACCAGGACCGGCGCCAGAACGGCGGGGACGAAGCGGGTGCCGACGAACAGCCCGGCGGTCGCCAGGGCGCTGCCGGTGCGGTCGAAGACCAGCACCGAGAGGGCGACCATCCCCATCCAGTCGCCGAGCTCGTTGACCGCGTAGGAGATCGCCAGGCGCCGGAAGGCCGGTTTGCGGAGCGGATCGATCAGGGCTGGGCTGGCGGGCATCGGGGAGTGCGACTTATGCGTAGTTCATAGCTGGGAGTTCTAGGTAGTTCTGCACAAGATTTCCTGCAGATGCACAACTTTCCGCCAAGCTGTGGTACAACATTGCCAAGTTCGAAACAGCAGTGCATAAGTTCCTGGGCTTCAACGGAAAGGAAGAGCAATGGGCTGGCGTCACTAGAACTTCTGGAAACGGAACTTCATTTGCGGTTCTGTTTTGCGCGATAGGCGCCCCTTGAGGGCGTCTTTCGCTTTCTTGGGGCCGATTCCGTCTGCTTTTCCGCAATTTGCAAGCTCCTGGTCAATTGGATTAGACGCCTTGTTGCGGATGCCGCGACCGTCTACGGTGATTTCTGCAACGCGAGATGCGCAACGTGCCCCGGTCGTCTGCGGGCGCAGGGAACCGGCTTTCCGCAAGGAAGTCCCCCCGGCCACCCGACGCAGGCGCGGGCCGCAGGCGCGGGCGCGGTAGCGCGACACCATGCCAGCAAAGAGACCGACACGGCTGATCATCTTCCTACAGGTGGCACTGCTCGGCGTCGTCGTCGCCGGGGGCCTGATCCGAGCCGGCACCGCCGACTGGAACCTGCCGCTGTTCGGCATCCTGCTCGGCTTCTCGGTCTTCAGCGACCTGACGGCGATCGAAACCGCCTCGCGGCTGAAGACCTCCGGCAGCTTCCTGGCGCTGGTCCTGGCGATGGTCCTGCTCGGCGGGCTGCCCGCCGCGCTGATCGGGGTGTTGACGATCCTGGTCGGCTGGGCGCGCTGGCGCGATGCGCCGCACTACCTGCTCAACAACGTCCTCACCTACGCGGCCTTCCCGCTGATCGGCGGGGTCGCCTTCCGCGAGACGATCGTCGGCTTCGGGATCACCCCCTCCGATCCCTCCTACTACACGCTCGTCTTCGCGACCTTCCTGCTCGCCCTGGCGATCAACTTCACGATCATCGGCCTCTACAAATGCTATTTGGAGCGCAGCGCCTTCTTCCCCAAGGTCCGCTACGTGCTCGTGCCGGTGCTGCCGTCGGAGCTTGCGGCGGCGCTGATGGCGGTCGGCGTCACCTTCATCTACCACCAGATCGGCATCGCCGGGGTCGCTCTGTTCGGCATCGTCCTGATCACCTTCCAGTATCTGCTCGGCGCTCTGCTGCTCTCCCAGCAGCGGGCCGAGGAGCTCGAGGCGCGCAGCAAACAGCTCGCCAGCTTCCAGGTCGGGATGTTGAGCGCGATGCTGCGCACGCTCGACCTGCGCGACCAGATGACCGCCCGTCACAGCGCCGCCGTAGCCCGCTACTCGCGGGCGATCGCGCAGCGGGCCGGCTACTCGCGCCGCGAGGAGGAGCTGGTCCACATCGCCGCGCTGCTGCACGACATCGGCAAGTTCATCCTCCCCGACCGGATCCTGAAGGCGAACGTGCCGCTGACCGACGAAGACTGGATGCTGATCCGCCGCCATCCGCAGCAGGGCGCGCGCGTCGTCTCCTCGCTCGACGGCTACGGCCCGGTGGCCGAGATCATCCTCGCCCACCACGAGCGGGTCGACGGCAAAGGCTATCCGCGGGGCCTCGAGGGGGACGCGATCCCCGAGCTGGCGCGGATCATCTCCGTCGCCGACACCTACGACGTGATGACCGCGCGCGACTCCTACCGCGCGCCGGTCTCCAGCTACGAGGCGATCCAGGAGCTGCGGCGGGTCGCCGGCAAACAGCTCGACCCGCGCTACGTCGAGGTCTTCGTCGAGCTGCTCGAGGGCAAGGACGTCTCCTTCCGCCACGGCGAGGAGGCCGACTTCGAGAAAGAGCTGGCGCTGGAAGCGCGGATCGCCGAGACGGCGAGCCCCGGGGTCGACATCGGCCGCTTCCAGGTGCCCGGCGTCTCCGTCGGGTAGACGGCCGACTCCGAATTTCCACGCCGCGGATGACGCGCCTGGCGCGGCGCTGGATCGGCACCCACGTCCTCGCGCGTAGCGCTGCTATGCGCAGCGGCCGTGCGCACCGCCCAGCTTGGCCAGTCGCGCCCCCGCCGACGCATAAATTCGAAGCCGACCGTCTACCCGACGAGCGGTTAGGTTTCTCGTGACATGTGGGCAGTCACTTTCCAGGCGCCGGGCGAGGTACGGATCGAGGAGAAGCCCGATCCCGCAGTCGCGGCCGCCGACGACGCGGTCGTGCGGGTCGAGGCGAGTGGGATCTGCGGCTCCGACCTGCACATCTACCACGGGCGGGTGCCGGTCGAGCCCGGCTTCACGATCGGCCACGAGTTCGTCGGCACGGTGGTCGACGCCGGCGCCGGGGTCGAGCGGGTTGCCGTCGGCGACCGGGTGCTCGGCTGCTTCCACACCGCCTGCGCGACCTGCGCGTCCTGCCTGCGCGGCGACTACCATCGCTGCGAGCGCGGTCAGACGTTCGGTCACGGCTCGAAGCTGGGGAATCTGCAGGGCGCCCAGGCCGAGCAGCTGCTGGTCCCGCGCGCCAACCTGACCCTGCGGCGGGTGCCGGAGGGGATGGCGGACGAGGTGGCGCTGTTCGCCGGCGACGTGATGGGGACCGGCTACCACGCGGTCGCCCACGCCGGGGCCCGCTCCGGCGACACGGTCGCCGTGCTCGGGCTGGGGCCGGTCGGGCTCTGCGCGGTGCAGGCGGCGGTCGCGGCCGGCGCGACCAGGGTCTTCGCCGTCGATTCGGTCGAGGCGCGGCTGGCGATGGCCGAGCGCTTCGGGGCGGTGCCGCTGCACCTGACCGAGGACGAGCCGAAGCGGGCGGTGCGGCGGGCGACCGAAGGCCGCGGGGTCGACGTCGTCGTCGACGCGGTCGGCGACCCGGGGCCGCTGGCGATGGCGATCAGCCTCGCCCGCGACGCCGGCACCGTCTCCGGGATCGGCGCCTATGCCGGCCAGGCCGAGGTGCCGATGGGACTGGCCTGGCTGAAGGGGCTGACGCTGCGGCTGGGCCTTGCCAACGTGATCGCCCACGTCGACCGCGTGCTCGGCCTGATCGAGGCGGGCCGGCTCGACCCGGCGCCGCTGGTCAGCGACCACATGAAGCTCGACCAGGCGGCCGAGGCGTACGCGCTCTACGACAACCGCGAAGCTCTCAAGGTCGTCCTCACGCCGTGAGATCCCGTCTTTGTGTCACGCGCACGTCTGGCGGCGGACCGGCGCGACGCGGCGTCCTCGGTCGGCCAGGTAACGCTGTCACCCGGCGCCCTTGCCTAGCCTGGCCCGGCGCGCGCCGGTCGCACGCGTCGATCCACGCCATGGAATTTCACCGCGTGCATTTGTGAATTTTTGTGTTTATCTCTACAGTTGACAGATGGGAGTTAGGCGCTTGGCGATTGCGGTGATCGTCGGCCTGGGTGCCCTGGCTTTTGCCGGGAGCGCCCAGGCCTGTTCATGCGCTCCGCCGGTTCCCGTGGAAGCGCTTGAACGGGCCGACGCGGCGATCGTCGGCACCCTGGTGAAGGTGGTCCCGCGCGGACCGCAGCGGGCCGACTACCGCTACCGGGTGGAGCGCGTCTTCCGCGGTCGGGCGGAGGTCGGCCATGGAGAGACGATCTCGGTTCGCAGCGCCCGGCGGGCGGCGGCGTGCGCGCTGCCGCGGCGGCTCGACCGTCGCTACGGCCTGTTTTTGATTCGCCGCCGCGGTCGCTGGACGGCCGGGACCTGCAGCACGATCGCGCCGCACCGGCTGTGGCTGGCGGCGAGACACGGCGGCGCCCGCGGCTCCTCCTCCGCGTCCACCGGCTGTGCCAGTTGACTGACGCGGTACTGGCGGGTACTGTGCCGATTCAATGGCACAGCGCACGCACGATCCGGAAGCCGCGGCAAATCCCTTCGCCACCGATCCGGCCGATGAGCTGCCGGTCGGCCTGCAGCTGACCTGGCGCCTGCGGGCGCTGATCGCCAGCGGCCGGCTCGGCGCCGGCGAGCGGCTGCCGAGCTTCCGCCGGCTCTCCCGTTGGGCCGGCGTCAACGTCAATACCGTGCGCGCGGTCTACGCCGGGCTCGAGGCGGAGGGCCTGGTCGTCAGCAGGCAGGGCCAGGGAACCTTTGTCGCCGAGGGGATCGCGGCGGAGCCGCGGCTGGAGGAGATCGCCACCGAGGCGCTGGCGCGGGCGCGCGCGGCGGGGCTCAGCCCGCGCGACCTGGCGATCGTCGCGACCGCCTGCGCGAGCATGCCGGAGGTCGTCGAAGGTGCCCCGGCGCAGCGGCAGGTCCGGCTACCCGACGTCGCCGAGGCGAGTGAGGCGATCGAGGTCCGCCACGAGCTGCGCCGCCAAATCGGGCGCCTCGAGGCCGAGCTGGCGACCTACCCGCCGGCCGTCGCCGGCGAGCTGCCGACGGCGCCGCGGCGGGCAACCGCCCACGTCGCCGGGGTCGAGGAGCTGGAGCAGACCCGCGACACGCTGGTCGCGCAGCTCTCGGCGGCCCAGCGGGACGCCGAGCGGCGCGCCCGCGAGACGGGCCGCGAGCGGGCGCTGGAGGCGAGTCCACTCGAGCGGGCGATGAGCTGGTGGCGACGCAAGTCCTAGCGCGGGCCTTCCTGCCCGCGAAGTCCGCTTTCGAGCAGATCGGGGAAATGGTGATCCTCACCGCGCGGACGATCGTCTCCGCGATCCGGCCGCCGTACCCGTACGGGGAGGAGCTGGTCGGCCAGTTCCTCTTCGTGCTGAAGCTGTCCTGGTTCCCGATGTCGATCTCGACCTTCGCGCTCTGCCTGGGGGCGCCGGGGCTGCAGGCCGCGGGCATTCTCCACCTGTTCGGCGCCGTCGACCGGCTGGGCGGCTTCTTCGTGATCACCGCGATCCGCCTGATCGGACCGGTGGTGACCGCAATCGTCGTCGGCGGCGTGGCCGGCACGGCGATCACCGCCGACCTCGGCGCCCGCAAGATCCGCGAGGAGCTCGACGCCCTGCAGGTGCTCGGCGTCGACCCGATCAAGAACCTGGTCGTGCCCCGCTTCATCGCGCTGATGCTGATCACCGGCCTGCTCGACGTCTTCGCGGTGGTCTTCGGCCTGACCGCCGGGATGACCGCATCGCTGCTCTACCACGAACCGCTGGGCGGCTTCTTCGCGACGCTCTTCGCCAACGCCTCGATCACCGACATCTGGGGCTCGGTGGTGATGTGCACGCTGTTCGGGGCGATCATCTCCGTCGTCTGCTGTTTCAAGGGGATGACCGCGTCGGGCGGTGCCGCAGGGGTGGGTCGGGCGGTCAACCAGGCCGTGGTGATCTCCTTCGTCGGCGTCTTCTCCTTCCTCTACGTCTTCACCACCGTCCTGCTCGCCACCAACCCCGACCTGCAGACGATCCGGTGAGCGCGGACCGACCTTGATCGGCTGGCTCGACGTCCCCCGTGGCTGGCTCGACTCGTTCGGCGAGATCGCCCGCTTCGGCTCGCGGGTCGCCGGCCTGGTCTACTCGGGCCGGGTCCTGCGCTTCTTCGGCGAGAGCCTGCGCCAGGCCGGGATCCTGATCCTCGGCTCGGCGATCATCATCTGGGTCTTCGTCTTCATCCTCGGCCTGCAGTGCGGGGTGATGGGCGCCTACCTGTTCCGCGCCCAGGGCGTTCCCTCCTACGCCGGCCTGTTCTCGGCCTACTGCGATCTGCGCGAGGGCCTGCCCTACGCCTTCGGCTACATCCTCGCGGCCAAGGTCGGGACCGGAATCGTCGCCGAGCTCGGCGCGATGCGGATCTCCGACGAGATCGACGCGCTCGAGGTGATGGGGATCCCCCCGGTGACCTTCCTCGCCGCGACCCGCCTGCTTGGCGCCTGGCTGGCCCTGCCGTTCATCTACCTGGTCGGGATCGGGGTGATGTATCTGGCCAGCTACATCTCGGTCGTCGAACAGATCGGCGACGTCTCCTCCGGCGGCTACCTGCTGATCTTCTGGATGTTCCAGGACCAGCTGGACCTGCTCTACAGCCTGGCCAAGGGGATGGTGATGGCGACGGTGATCGTGCTGGTCGGCTGCTACTACGGCTACACGGCCTCGGGCGGGCCGGTCGGGGTCGGCACCGCCACCGCGCAGTCGATGGTCGTCAACATCATCCTCGTCCACATCGTCGGCATGCTCGGCTCGATCGTCTTCTGGGGGCCGAACCCGCGGGCGCCGATCGGCGGCTGAGCCCGCGCCCGGGCGCGCCCGGGCACCGATTGTCGACTTGTCCCCACTACGGTGTGGACAAGTCGACAATCGGTGCCGCGTTCCCGGCCTTGCTCGGCTTGTGGTGGCGGCGGAACATCTCGGCGACCACCTGTAGCCGCGGCGCTCCTTCGGCGGGGCGCGGAAGCGCTCGACCCCGGCGGACGGCGGCTGGTCGGCAGGCAGCGGCCCCCCGGGGATGACCAGCGGGTCTTGTGGGAGCATGGGCCGATGGCGCCGTTGAGCGAGTCCGAGATCGAGGCGAGGCTGGCCGAGCATCCGGGTTGGTCGCGCGACGGCGAGGCGATCGTCAAGAGCTTCAAGCGCGGCGACTTCGTCGGCTCGGTCAACTTCGTCAAGGCGCTGGTCAAGCCGGCGGAGGAGATGGGCCACCACCCCGACCTCTCGATCTCCTGGGACGAGGTGACGGTCTCGCTCTCGACCCACTCCGAAGGCGGCGTCACCGCCTCGGACTTCGAGCTGGCGGCGAGGATCGACGCGCTGGCCTGAGCGCCTGTCCCGCTGCCCCGCGGGCTACGGTGAGCGGGTGGCCGAGGAGCTGAAGATCGACGAGCGGCTGTCGATCCCGATGGCGGAGGTCGAGCTGCGGGTGAGCCGCTCCTCCGGCCCGGGCGGGCAGCACGCGAACGTGACCGCCTCGCGGGTCGAAGCGGTGTTTGACGTGGCAGCCTCGGCGGCGCTCGACGAGGCGCAGCGGGCACGGCTGATCGAGCGCGCGGGGCCGACGGTCACCGCGGTCGCACAGGAGGCCCGCGGCCAGGCGCGCAACCGCGAGCTGGCGCTGCAGCGGCTGGCGCAGAAGATCGCCGCCGGCCTGCGGGTCCCTCGCCGCCGCCGCGCGACCAGGCCAACCCGCGCCTCGCGCGCCCGCCGCCTCGAGCGGAAGCGCCGCACCGGCGAGCGCAAGCGAGCCCGCCGCCCCCCAACCCCCGAAGACTGACCGGAAGGCAGACGTGCCGTTGGTTAAGTGCCCATATAGGGGGTGTAAGTCCCGGCACGTGGCAGACTCAGGCCGATGGCGAAGCGCAAGAAGCAGCGGCGCGCGAGGGAGAAGGCGCCGACCGTCGATTACACGGACGCCGACGGGAACGTGCTCACCCTGCGTCAGTCTTTGAGCCCGGCGACGATCGCCAAGATCGAAGCCGGCCCGGCCACCGCGGCCACCTCCCAGGAGGACGCCTGGCGCCGCCGCACCGAGCTCCTCTTCGAGCGCCTCGCCGTCCGCTGGGAGATAGCCGGCCTACCCCTCACCGACCAGAGGATGCTCCTCGGTCGCTACCGCATGGCCGACGGCCCCACACAGCAGTGGGTGAGAGAAACCGTCGCCGACCACATCGAGCGCCACATCCCGGAGCTATCCCCCTGAGGGAGCCGCAACGGCCGGCTTTCGACCCGATGGGCGCGGCTGGGTTCGAACCAGCGACCTCTCGCGTGTGAGGCACGCCCAGGACGAGCCGAAAAACGCCCGCAAACCCGCATTCCCAAGCGGAATGACGCACCTGCCGCCGCCGATCCTTTGAGCCGCCAAATTGCCGCAGTTTGCGTCCGATGATGCCCGCTTTGGGCACTGGTGCCCAGCTACCTTTGCCGGAGTGGACGGCCGATCTTCTACTCAGCCTGAGGAAGATCGCCGTGCCTCACCGCTCCTTCTGGATCGACCTCCACCCGCTTGTTGAGCATCCACTCGGCGGCCGTTTCGCCGGCGGCCTTGGCCTTCTCCTCGATGTAGTCGAGCGCCGCGTCGATCAGAGGCCACTGGCCTCGCGCGCTGCCGGTCTGCGGCAGGATCAGGAGGCCGGTATGCAGATCGACCTCCTGGCAGAGGACGACGAAATCCGACTCGTTGTTGGTGACGAAGACGGCCTCCTCGTCGATGACGATCTCGTGAAGGACGCAATCGCGGCGCCCAGCAGATCCCGATCGCGATTACACGTCGCCCAGTAGCCGCGCTGATTTGCGCGCTCGACGAGCGTGGGGGACAGGCACTCGTCGATCCAGAGCTTCACGCCGCCGGTACGGCGCGACCGGCAGATCGGCGCTTCGTGTGCGGCCGGCTGGCCGCCCTCGGCGGGGGTTGCCCTTCGCCCAGAGCACCGCGACGTCGTATGCCTCCTCGGGGATGTGCGGGTAGTCCTCCTTGAGCGCCTTGCGGCTCTCGCCGCCCTCGACCAGCTGGGCCAGGGTGCGCACCGGCACCCGCGTCCCCCGGATCACCGGCGTGCCGCCCATCTTGCCGGGGTCGACCTCGATGTATTTCTCGCGCATGCGCACGTACTCGAAGGCCCGCTTGGCGACATCGGCGGCGTTCTCGGTCATCGCGATCCGCAGCGCGCGGGAGAGCTCGAACTCCTCCGCGCTGGCGGGGCTACGCTTGACGATCCAGTTCCGCACCTCGCGCTTGAGCTTGATCGAGAGGCCGGCCGGCAGTTCGGAGAGCAGCGCCAACGCCGCCGCCTCATCCGCCGCCAGGAGCGTCCGTCCCCGTTTGCGCCGGGCCTTGGCGACTCGCTGCTCCAACGCCTTGTTCACGGCATTGATCGACACGCCGCTGATCTCAGCGATCTCGTTCCTAGTCAGCAGGGGGAAAGTCGGTGCTTTGGACATAATCTATACCACGCAAGGCATAGATTAGCATCGCTCATCGGCGTCGCCAGCATCTCCGCGTCGCCAACCGCGCAGGTCTCCGGTGTCGGGTGGGTGGGTGGGTGGTGCGATTGGCTTGGTATCGAGTCGGGCCAGCTGGCCAACGGGCTCGACTAAAGGGTCAGCCGCCGCCAACCTGACGCGCAACGATCGCCGCAGCGACCTCGACAGAGAGGTCTTTGAGGGCGGACCCTCCGGTCGTAAGCGCAGCCCTTAGCTTCGACTGTTTCTCAGCGTCGGGCTCCGCGTCGATGCGTTCTTCCAGCAGAGCGATGAACTGCTCCCCGGCGATCTGGGAATCTTCAGACGGCCAGCCCTCGAACCGAGCGAGCGTTCGCGACGTTGGCCGGACACCCTGAGGCAGCGGCGGACCCAATCCCTGTCGGTACTCGACCCAGTCAGCTCGCGCCAACTCTTGAAGGATCGCCGCGAACTGGGCTGTCTCCATCGGCGGCTCGGTCTCGCTCATGATTGCCATCCCCGAAATGCCGAGTTGCGGCGCTCCCTCACGTTTCCAGATGTTGTGTATCTGGCGCAGCACGGGCTCGACTACGGGCCAAGAAAGATCGACCGCTCCCTCCCCTGTCGACGCAAGCTGCGCCGCCAGGTTCCGCCCTTTCTCGGAGAGTCGGAAATTACCGAGCCTCTTGCCAGGGTGCGGCTCCATGTCGAGGTAGCCCCGATTCGCCAGCTCCTTGGTCGGTCCCTCTGGGATCGTCTCGTCATACCCCAGGAGGTCGGCTTTCCTTCCACCCCCACCGGGGAAGTGCGGATGGAACGTTTCGTATTGTCCGCCGTCCAGCTCGACTAGGCGAATCAGCAGTGCGGCCAGAGTCGGGTCCAAGGGTGCAGACATGCTTGTCAATCTCCCACGCTGGATGGACGAGCTAACCGTCCTACTTGGGTTCGCTCTGCTTCATGGGTCTCGATCAGGAACAACGCCATCGAGCCCGCAAGGTTGACGGCGAGCGCAGCGTGACGCGGGGCCGGGCGATAGAGCGTTCGCCCCGAACCGTGCGCATCCCCCGCCTTGTTTCGCAGGCTCCCCAGACCGACGACGACTGAATGGCAGCCTCCGAGTATCTGCTTGAACGCCTGCTCGGTATGGGCTCCCGCCGATAGGTTCAGCTCTTTGCTCACCGCCTTGTAGAGCGCTGGAAGGTCGGCGTCTGCCTTGTACGGAACCTGCCGGTCGTCGAGGATCGTCTTCAAGGTGGACTCCAGCAGGGTCCGCGCTGTCGTGATCGCCCCGTCCGGGTGCGAGTCGCGGCGGTCCAGCGCCCGGGACCAAGCCTCGCGCACCGACTCAGCGTTCAGTCGCGTGGCAGCCGAGGTGACCAAGTCGTCGGCTGGCATCTCCGTCTGGTCGTGGAGGGCATCCAAGACGGGATCGATCAGTTCATGGGCTGCGTTGCGACGAAGGGTCCACGAGCCGGAACCCGTTGCAACCGAACGCAGGTAGCCCCAGAGTAGATCGGGCGTCGTGTAGCGACGTAACGCTTTGTTCGCGACGCGGCGAGCGGTCGGGGATTCAAAAAGGCGCTTGTGGACGGCGCGGTACTCCTTTTGAGGAACGAGATTCGACTTCCCCTCCGCGATCGTGATCGCGAAGGCAAGAAGCGTCGCTCCCGCTTCAGCCGCCCCGAGATCATCCTGTACGTTGAGCCGCATTGTCGCTTTCTCCTCCGTGGCTTCGGCCTCCTCCAGCTTGATTTCGAGGCCAGAAATCTGGCTAGGCATTCGCTCCAAGAGCTTGCGCGGAAGATCCATCCCGTCGTCGGCGGCATAACCATCGTTTACCTCGAAGTTGAATGCCTGGGACGGCAGGTCGGTTGAGCCGTCAAGTGGGGCGAGTCCGGAAGCCTTGATCGCCCGGTCTGCACGGGTAGCCAGCATCTGGACGTTTCGCGTGAGTCGAGCGAAATCATCTGCAGACATGTCCGATCCGAGGTCGTCTGGAGCGCCTATCGCGCCGGCCGCGATGCTCGCAGCCCAGTCCTCTTCGAGCACGCGTATATATTCGCCATATTTCGTCTCAAACTCGATCAAGGTGGCGATATGTTTCTTGATCTGCTCGGGCGTTTCGCTCACGGTCCGGAGGTTATGAGCGGGCGCGGCGGCACGGGGGGATAGGGTGTGGCCCGATGTACAAGCAGGACAGGACGATTCCGGACGCCGCTTCTCGCTTTGTGAGCGGACCCATGGCCCTGGTCCTCCTTTCGCTCCTCGCCTTTGCGGTTTTCCCGGCCACGGGTCGCGCCGAAGAACCGGTGCCACTCGGATCAGCCACAGCGAGTTGCAACCCTGAAGACGAAAACGAGCACTGGTCGGTCCCTCCCGTCCCAACCGACTACCCCAACGTCGTAACGCGCTACGTCAGCTCAGGCGCTATGGACTTCGACTTCGGCTTCATCCGGCCGACCGGTGCCGACACTATCTGGAGCGGTGGTCCCAAACTATCTGCCGGCGAAGCGGCCTCTGGGACCGCACAGTGTGCCGTAGCAACGACGTATTCGGTGACCTTCTACGCCATGCCGACCACGCCGACGAGCTATGCGGGCGCCAACAGCTACCGCAGCACCTCAAGCGACCTTCATTTCCTGGCACCGGGAGAAGCGCAATACGTTGCGAACATCACTCTGTCGTCGGGGGCGATCGAAGTTGTCAAGCCCGGCCAGCCTGTGTTCACCCAGCGGCTTGCCTCGTCCGGACAGTTCGCCCTTGGAACCCTTGAAGCAGGCCAGTACTATTTCACGCTCTCTGCTCTGGAAGGGCCGCAGGCCGTGTGGTCGGCCCAAATCTATGCGCTTCCGGCGGTCCTCTCCAAGGTCGCGTTCTCTGCTCACGTGGTCGTGCCGGGGAAGTTTGTGCGTCTCTTGTACACGCTGTCCGGGGAAACCAAGTTGACGGCGGTCGTTTACAACAGCCACAACCGGATCGTCCGCGAACTGGCGAGCAACTTCACGGTCAAGCGTGGGAGCCATAGGCTCTCCTGGGATGGCCGTAATCAGCAGGGGCGTCTGCTTCCCGACGGTCGCTACACGGCCAGCCTGACGACCGACGATCCCAGCGGCCATCGCGAGAGCGTCACGACCGACATCCGCCTCGATCGCGGTCCCCGGACGCGGTGGCGGCACCGGCCCCCGAAGATTTCGCGACAAGCGCCGGGTGCGCTTTCGCCTTCGCATCCAGTAAAAGACCGGCGCGGTTTCAATGTCTGTACCGCCGAGGTTGGAGGGGTTGCCGGTCCCCCCTCGTTCGCACTCTGCCGCCTGGGCGTTACCGATTCGGTGTCCGTGCGGTAGATCGCTTCGGAATCGCTGACCCGTCACCGAAGTTCTGGATCATTCCGCATTCGCTAGCCGACCTCACAGGTCATGCCGATGCCACTGGCGGCTTCCCGCTTACCTGATAGGCCACCGGCGAAGCGACTCGGCCAGCTGCCCCAGCGAGTCGGATACGTAGTGTGAATTCTGGCTAGAAGGATGGTTGAGCGAGAAAAGCGTCACGTCGCGGCCCCCGATGACGGCTCGATTGCGCTCCAGGTGCGGCCCCTCTTCCAGGCCATAGCCGTCCTCCGCCACTGACCACGGCCGGACCACGTCACGAAGGTCGGAGCGGCCAAACAGGAGGATTGCAGAGGGTTTGAGAACCTCAAGCTCCTCCTTCAAGAGGAACTCAGGGCAGTTGGCGATCATCGCGTCAGTTGGATTTGATCGTTCGGTCCCGGGGGCGCACTTGATCGTCTGCGCATAGGCGCAGCGCTCCCAGAGGGCCGCCAGCTCCTCGTTGGAAACGCTGTCCAGATCGGCTGGGATTTCTTCGCGATCCATGTTGGCGAGCACGACTCGGAGATACTGCATGGCGCCGCGGGAGAAGGCCTCACCGTTCTTTCCCCGCTTGCCCTCCTCCATCGAGCGAATGTGGTCCTCGCAGACGTAGTAATGGGCGGCAAGGCCGCCAAAGTTGTTGAAGTTCATGCCCAGCAGCACAACTCGCGCGTCGAAGTACGAGCGACCGAGCCACGGCAGAGCGATACCTGAGTTGGCCGGGTCCTCTGGGTCGGGCGCGCCGGCCCAGCACTCCCGCGATTTGGGGCAAGAGCAGCTGAGGTCGACATCGCGTCCGCCCGGCAGCAAATTCCGGTCGCGGTAGAGCTCGACAAGGGCTTCGGTGCTCTCGCGATGCTGTGGCGTGGCAAACACACGCTTCTCCCAGCGCTCCAAGAAATCACCGAGGGTGGTGCTGGCTGCGCCCTGCTGATCCTGGCTCTCCGCTCTCTTCATCTGGACCTCCCGAAACTTTTTTAGCATGTTTTCCAGTTGTTTGGCGGGCTGCCCGTCGCGTCGATACAGCGGCGATATCCGATGGCGAAATGCCTCCATGTCGATTACCAGGGAGTCGGCATCCCAGCGAGCCGAGCGAAATCGGTTTCGTGAGAGCAGCAATCCCCTATCGCCGGGCTCAAGGCGGAAGCAACACTTGTCGCGGCGCTTCCAGTCTTTGATCCGGGCGTGCCAGGCAGCCTCATCGATGGGCCTATCAGAAGCTCTGTCGGGCTCGCGATACCTGAGGATGCCGGTGTCTGATGACCTCAGGTGTCCCGGCCTATAGAGACGACCCGGGTTGGTGACGAGGCTATCGACCACCACCGGAACGGTTTCCAGCTCCTCAAGGGCATCCAGTGTCTGCTCGTAATCCAAGCAAATAAACATCCCAGATGTCTCGGACGACAGCACGCCGACCGCCGGCCCCTCGCGCACTATCACTGGCGCTGCCGGCGATCCTCGCCCCGATAGCCCGACACACTATGAACTGGGTTCCCGTGTCCCCCTCCCGGAGGTGTCCATCGACGGACTTACCGTCCTCGGCGCGGCGGGCTGACCCGACATTCGATGTCGCCCGTCGGGCTGACCAAGTGGTCCTGTCGCCCGCCGCGTTCGAGGACCGATGGCGTGACCTGATAGGAGCTTGACCACCAAACCCGGTTCTGTCCGCCGCCGATCCGCTCTGAGAACCACGACAAGCCTAGGGAGGCGCCCTGAAGTGATCACGATCGGCATCGACCCCCACAAAGACACCCACACCGCTGCCGCGGTCGCCGACGGCACCGGGCAGTTGCTCGGCGAGCTGACGATCCCCGGCACAGCCGAAGGCCACGAGCGCCTGCTGGCCTGGGCGCGCGAGCTCGCCGGTGAGGATGGCGAGCTGCGCTTTGCCCTGGAGGACTGCCGCCACGTCAACGGTCGGCTGGAGCGCTTCCTGTTGGGCGCCGAGCAGCTGGTGCTGCGCGTCGGCACGCGCCTGACGGCGAGGGAGCGGACCACCGCCCGCACCTATGGCAAGTCGGACTCGATCGACGCTCTTGCCGTCGCCCGCGCAGCCCTGCGCGAGCCGAATCTGCCGCGCGCCACCCACGACCCGAAGCTGCGCGAGCTGAAGCTCCTGGTCGACCACCGCGAGGACCTTGTCGGCGAGCGCACAGCGATCTGCTCGCGCCTGCGCTGGCACATGCACGATCTCGACTCCGACCTCGAGCCCTTCGCCCGCACCCTCAACCGCACCGACACTCGCCGCGGCCTCTCCCAGCGCCTGGGGCGCTACGGGGCCGGGGTGCAGGTGCGGATCTGTCGCGAGCTGCTGGCGCGGATCGGCGAGCTGACCCGGGCGATCGACGCCCTACGGGCCGAGATCGCCGTCTTGGTGCGACCGATGGCCCCTGGCCTGCTCGCTCTCTCGGGCGTTGGCGACCTGATTGCCGCGCGCCTCCTTGTCGAGGTCGGCGGCCCTCGACGCTTTCACTCCGACGCGGCGCTTGCCCGTCACGCCGGCTGTGCCCCGATCGAGGTCTCCTCGGGCCGCTACGCACGCCACCGGCTCTCGCGGATGGGCAACCGCAAGCTGGACGCTGCCCTGCACCAGGTCGTCCTCACCCAGGCCAGGGTCCATCCTCCCGCTCGCGCCTACCTGGCGAAGAAGCGGGCGGAAGGCAAGTCGACCAAGGAGGCGTTCCGCTGTCTCAAACGACACCTGGTGCGGGTCGTCTTCCGGGCGATGCAGGAGCAGGAGTCGGTCCCTCCGGCCCTGTTGGAGCACGGATGAGAGTGAGCCCCATCGAGGCCTGAGCGAAATCTGGAGATAGCGATCCCGAGCGGTCGGGATTGGCCCACGCGTTGACGTTGATCGTCATGGGTCGCATAGGCTGCGGTGGTGAACGTGACCGCTGAGTTCCGGGCTGCATCGGAAGCCAACGATCTCGACAAGTTCGTAGACACATTGGCGCCGGATGCCGAGCTTGTCTCGCCGCTGCTGGCACATGGCGTGATCCGCGGCAAGAAGGATCTGCGGCTTCTGTTCGCGGCCGTTTACGGCAGCCTGTCCGAGCTACGCTGGACCGAAGAGATCGTCGACGGCAACCGAGGCCTCATGATCGCTGAGGCCCGCGTGGGACCGTTCAGGATTGATGACGCGATGGCGTTTGAGCTCGATTCCGAGGGACGGATCCGGCGGCTAAGGCCTCACTTGCGCCCTTGGCTTGCCACTACCTGGTTCGCCCTCGCGGTCGGTTTCAAGCTGGCGCGCCATCCAGGGGTCATCTGGCGTGCGGTGCGACGTTCCTGACCTTCCCCAAGCACCATTGAGCTGTGGATGGGGAGCGGTTTTCCCCGGACGCTGCAGGGGTTGCGGGTTGTTGCTGTTTCTCCCTGAATTTCTAGATCTATATCCCCAGCAACACCGTCGTCTCTCAGAGGTGTTCTTGACATAGGAGCGACTCGGTTCGAGGACGCCTCCGGACGCCCGGCCTGGACGAATGTTCTGGGGCAGTTGGGCGACTTTCCGGACTTACAACCCGATGGCATCCCCACGCATCAAGCTCGACCCGCAGGCTGTCGAGGCGATTGCGCGCCGCGTGGTCGAGATTCTCGAACGGCGCGGGCTTCAGGGCCGGGAGCTAGTCGATGCGGCTGAGCTTGCGCGGCGCTTCGGGATCGAGCGCTCCTGGGTCTACTCGCACGCGATTGAACTCGGGGCGGTCAAGCTGGGCAGTGGGCCGAAACCTCGGCTTCGCTTCGATCCGCAAATCGCGGCGCGGGTGCTGCGGAGGGTCGGCGAGGAATCGGCGGCTGACCCGCCCGCCCGCTCGGGTAAGCGGGCGGGCCAGCCGCCGCGGGACCGAAGGTCGGAGGTTTCGCTGCTGCCGATCAAGGGGCCGGGCGACCCGGCGGCTTAGGATCGGAGCGAGGCGAGGATGAGCGACAAGGCAACGGGGCAGGTGCTTGAACTGGATCGCAAGGGCGGTCGCACCTTCGCGCTGCGCTTCCGCGCTTACGGGAAGCGGCAGTACGTCACGCTGGGCACCGCCGCCGGAGGCTGGAGTCGCCGCAAAGCCGAGGACGAGCTGGCGAACGTCCTGGCCGACGTGCGGCGCGGCATCTGGACGCCGTACGAGCCGCAGGAGGCGAAGCAGCCTGCGCCGGAGCCGACCTTTCACGAGTTCGCGTCCGAGTGGCTCGACGGCCTGCGGCACGAGGGACTCACGGAGGCGACGCTTCAGGACTACACCTGGCAACTCTGCAACCACATGCTTCCGTTCTTCGCCAAGCACCGGCTCTCGGAGATCACGATTGCCGAGGTCGACCGCTACCGGCAGGAGAAGGTGCGGGAGGAAACGATCTCGGCGGCGTCGATCAACAAGACGATCACGCGGCTCGCCCAGATCCTTGAGGTCGCAGTCGAGCGCGAGTTGATCGACCGCAACCCGGCGCGCGGCAAGCGGCGGCGATTGAAGGAGCGCAGGCCGGAGCGGACCTGGCTCGACCGGGCAGAGCAGATCGTCGCCTTGCTCGACGCGGGCGGCGAGCTTGACGCCGAGGCGCGGGTGGATCGGCGGGCGACGCCGCGCCGGGCGCTGCTGGCGACGCTGACGCTCGCCGGACTGCGGATCAGCGAGGCGCTCGACCTGCGCTGGCGCGATGTCGATCTGCCTGCCGGTCGCCTGCGCGTTGCCGACTCCAAGACCGACGCCGGCGTGCGGCAGGTCGATCTCCTTCCGGCGCTTCGGGAGGAGCTTTCGATCCACAAGGCCCAGACGCGGTTCGGTGGACCCGAGGACTTCGTGTTCCCGACCGAGAGCGGCGCGAGGCAGGACCGCAACAACGCCCGCCGCCGCGTCGTCGTCAAGTCGGTCGAGCGGGCGAACGAGAACCTGACGACCGCCGGGCGCAACCCGCTCCCCGAGGGCATCACGCCGCACTCGCTGCGTCGCACCTTCATCTCGCTGCTGCTCGCAACCGGCGTGGAGGTTCCTTACGTCATGCGCCAGGTCGGGCACTCCGATCCGAAGGTCACGCTCTCGATCTACGCGCAGGTGATGTACCGGGGAGAGGGCGAGCGGGAGCGGCTGAAGGCCGTCGTCGAGGGCACCGATTGGGCACTGCTGGGCACTGGCGGCGATTTCGCGCTGCCCGAGCCGGGCGAGCAGCTGACTCTTGAGGCATCCGAATCCCGCTCAGATGCAGGGGATTCGTCCGATGGGCGCGGCTGGGTTCGAACCAGCGTTCCAGCGCCGGGCTCGAACCAAAAGACCCATAGCGGCTCGGAAGATCGAGGAACGGGAAATCGGATGCTTTCGACGCTGCAAAGCCAGATAGAAGCGCGGGCTGCGGGCGTGGCCGGAAATAGGCGGGGGCGATCGTGCCCTCTCGCCGGACGTATCGGCCATGACCAACGCTCAGAAGGACGGCGCCGCGCAGCTCGATTCAGCTCCCGCCCGATTCCTCGACCAATTCGAGGAGCTACGCATGGGACTGTCCAACGAGCAATTGATCCACGAGGCGATCGAAGTCAACCACGCCGGGATCGGCAAGGAGCCGACGCTTGAGCGATACCGGGATCACCTTGTCCATTTCAACCACTACCTCGCGAGCGTTCACGGCGCGACCTTCTACACGGCCAAGCGCAAGCACGTCCGCCTGTTCATGGCCCACCTTGAGAAGCAGGGCGGCGCGCGCCCCCATGAGGCGCGGCTGCGGTGCGAGTGGTGCAAGGCAAGGGGCTACCCGGATGGCCGGGGCGGCAAGGGCTGGTCTGCCTCCTACCGCAAGAGCTACCTGTCTGCGATCAAGTTCCTCTACCGCCACTTCCTCGCCGAGGACGATCTTCCCGACCACAACCCGGGGGCCTTGGAGTCCTCGCCGAAGGTCATTCACAAGCGCGGGTACACCCCGAGCAAGGACGACATCAAACGGCTGTTGGAGGCGCCGGGCTCGCCGAGGGGTCGCCTGCTTGCGTACTGGATGTTCTACGCGCCATCGCGGCGCGCGACCTTCTCAGACGCGCGCTGGCCCGACATCGACCTAGAGCAGGGCACCTGGGAAGTCGTCGGCAAGAACGATCAGGTGGACATCTTCGCGCTGGCGCCGCCTCTGCTGCGCGAGCTGCGGCTGTATCGCCGCTGGCAGCTCTCCGAAGCCGAACACAACCCGGCAATTCGCGACGCGCTGAGCGACCCGGATACCGCCTACGTCTTGCTGACGAAGAACGGCAAGAAGACGAGCCCACAATGCGTCACCAAGATCGTCAACTGGCACGGCATCCGAGCTGGCGTCGGGCTGCGCAAAGCGACCGGACGCTGCGATGCGGTCGGCGGTCAGACCTCGCGGGTGTCCCCGCACGCCTATCGCCGGGCCTGGGCGACGATCGCGCTCAACGACGAGGAACTTCCGATCGACGTTGTGTCTGAGGTTCTGCGCCACAAGGACATCGCCACGACGCGACGCCACTATGCGCCTACGAAGTCCGATCGAGCGCGGGCGGCGCTGATCGGGATGCAAGTATAAACGTCATGGATGTACCGTAGAGGCGTGCCGCGAGCGGCTCAACCTCAAGTTGAAGTTCTCATCTCAAAGGCTACGACTTGTAGTTCGGTCCGCAGCCCGCTATGCAACCGCCGGGCAACCCAGACCAAGGCCGATGGGGTTTGTGCTTAAAAACCCAGGGGCCGTTACATAGGTATGGCTCTTCCCGGGGAGCGCAGCGAGCGCCACCTAGATCGATTTCGGTCTCGTTGCGGCCGCGGTGAGGGAGATTGCGGCTGTGCCGATTCGGCGGAAACCAGAGCGTGAAGTAGATCCTTTCATGGTATTCGTACCCAAGTTCATCGTCTTTGAGAGATTTTGCGACAAAGCTCCAATAGCACTCGATGCGGCCATGAGTGAACCATCGGCACTTCGAACTGTAGGAGATGATGCATGAACTTTCATCGCAGTCCCACGCCCTGGACCCACGAGCCCTGGCCAGTTCATCTCTCGTGATCTCCTTCATGGTGAAGCGCTGGGGCCATGCCTGCGCGCTCTCCACTCCGATTAGAGTTAGGACAAGAACTGCGAGTAGAGCTAGCCGTCTCATGGATCGCCTCCTAGGGTATCCAGCGAGGATGGCGTCCGTCAAGCCCCAGTTGTATGTACGGCTCCGTTGGTGTTCTGAGTCGTTGCCCGTTCCGGGCAGCGTTCGGGATTCCGTGCGCGGCCCCTGTCGCGCTCGAAGGAGCCACGGTGGCGAGGAGGGCTCGCCTTGCTGCTCCTGCTGAACGGGTTTCGCATGATTACTCCGTCAGGCGCGCCGATCAGCGTCATCCGAAGTTCGGACTCGAACAGGCTTCCTTTAACACGAGGCGCACATACAGTAGGGTCGCGCACGATGCGACGGGGCAGGAACAGAGGGCCGCTTCTACTCGGTCTCGTGGCACTCCTTATCTTGCTCATCCCAGCGTCTGCATCTGCGGACCGGCACCCGACACCACGAGAGCGGAAGGGCATCGAACGAGCAGCGCACCGCGGCTACGGCGAACCGGGCGTGAAGATCAAGGTGTCCGACATCAGGGTTTCGACAACAAAGCGCAGCTGGGCCACGGCGGTCGTCACAGTCGACTACGGTGCGGGCACCCAGGATTATCAGTCCCAGTTCCATCGACAAGGCGGAGGTTCTTGGGACGGAGGTGGCCAAAAGATGCCAGCGGCCGTCGAAGATGACCTGGGCCTAAGTGAACCAGGTGAAAGCAAGGTCGTGCGAGTGGGTACCTATGTGGTGCTTGGTCTCATCGGGCTGTTCATATTGTCGAAGCTGTCGAAATTGGGGGGCGATAGCTCCTCGGGTGCAGACTCCTCCAGACCCGCCCCTTCTCGCTTCGATCCAACTCCAAACCCCGCTGGGAATAAGCCCTGCTCTGTTTGTGGCGGCAGCGGCACCTTTTCATGTACGAGGTGTGGCGGGCAGAAGACAGTCCAAAGTCCAAATCCGCCGCCCGGAGCGAATCATCTGCGGGGGTTGTTCCGGGAGAGGTGCAACATACTGCGCGAACTGTCATGGCACAGGTAAAGTACGGGCTTGAGCGGAAGGCGCGTTATAAGTCCCATAAATTCCTAAATTGTCTTGGCTTCTGAATGAAGCGATACTCCAGCGATGGGAAAAGGAGATAAGTAGTCGGATGAACGCCGAGTCAGCCGATAACAGAAAGTCTGAACACTAAGACCCAGCTGCACCTCTAGATATCGGTGCTATCGCCCGCTTGTTTAAGAAATGGCCGGGGCCAACCTTGATGGCCGTAGGGGCCGCCCTGGTATGTGCGGCTGCCGGAATTCGGGTAGGTGGGGTTGGTTTCTCAAGCCGCGACTTCATCGGAGTTGAATTTGCTGCTGTCTTCCTTGGGGGCATAGTGCTCATTACGCTTGGCGTCGTTGTGTTGCTTGTCAGGGAGCGTCTTCGTGTGGCTGATAAGGAGCGACGCCTAACTCAGGTACATGAAATGCGCCTTGAGGCGAACCGAGCCGCAAACGAGCAAGCATTGCCATTGGCGCGTAGGTCGCAAATGCAGCGAACGACGCCAGGAGGGATTTCATTAACGGCTATTACCACCGGGGCCGTCCACCGGAACACGCACAGGATCGTTGTGAGGGACTTCAGCACTGCTCGGATCGCACTCGGGAGGCTTCGCCACGAGCTTGAGCACGCGCGACAATACGATCGTTGCCCGGACGTTTACCTCGCCATGGGCTTTATCCAATCGACCATCGCTCGGGCTTTTGGTCAACTCGACCTTCCCTGTCTGGATGGGAGCGCCGCCCTCTACAACGTGCTTCCGCATGAGGAAGACGCGAACCGGGCCGCCGCCCGTCTCACCGAGGCGCACCTTGGACCGCCTTCCGATGGCGATCTCACGGGAACTGATGCTCCCCTTTTTCGGAACAACCTCCCGGTTGAGGAGGCGACGCTGGCTCGCCGACTTCTTGCAACTGCGGCGTTGTTTCCATCCGCATTCGAGTGGGTTGCTCAGGAGCGCGGGGAAACTGTCCAAGACCTCCTGGGGCGATTCGGCCCCGACTCCGAGGTTGCCTGGGGCACCCTCGATGATCTGCCAGAGATCGCGGGCTTCGGGCGGAGAGCGTTGGACTCGTCTCCGACGGAAGGCGAAATCAGGAACGCGGCGGCGCCCGCCGTAGCATGGACACCGCCTAAAGAGGCGGTCGAAGTTGGACGCGAGGCGGCAGAATCAGCCCTCGCGGAAGCCATGCCCAATCTTCGTCTTAACTGAGGATCGTTTCCGCCGCCTCAGCGGGTAGATTTCTGGTTGTAAGCGAGTCGCGGGGTCTTGCGATTCGAGTTGTAGAGCCAAGTTCTGGACTGGGTTAGAACCACTCCCTGATTTTTGGCTCTACAAAGGGAAATCCGATGGGCGCGGCTGGGTTCGAACCAGCGACCTCTCGCGTGCGAGGCACACCGAGGGCCAGCCGAACAGTGCTCCCAAACCCGCATTCCCAAGCGGAATGAAGCACCTACCGCCACCGATTCTCTGAACCGCCAAATTGCCGTAGTTTGCGGTCGATAATGCCTGCTCTGGGCACTGGTGCCCAGCAGCGTGCCTCTGATTCCAGCGAGTTTCGGTCGCTGGATTCAGACGGGGTTCTACAGCTCGATCGCCTCGATCGCCTCGTTGCTGACCGCCGCCCGTTCGATGTCCTTGATGCGGACTCGGTTGCTTGCGTCCATTCGGCCTCGCAAGGTCATTGAGGACATCCCATTGCATCTGCCAGGCACCGCGGACAGTGAAATCCTCGGCAAATAGAACACCTACGAAAGAGTCAAATCGCCGCTCACGAAGGTTCGAGAAGTCAAAATGAGTCGCCTGTCCACCGGCGGGGTCGCGACGGGCTTTGACCTGAAGGGTGGTCCCGTCGGCGGTAATCAAATCGACACCTGTGTCGGGCCCCGGAGGGGGCCTCCGCGCTCAGAGCTCGCGCAACCAGTACCTCCGCGTAGTCGCCAATCCGATCACCGGCCTATTGGCTGACTCGATCAGTCCACGACGTTGTAGCTCGGCCATGACTTCTCGCCACCGACGGAATACCTGAAGGTCGCTAAGGGCATCCAGAGTCAATGTGGTGGAAGGCTTATCGGGATGCCCTCGTCGACCGCCATCTCCGGCCAATGGCGGGACTGCCCGCGACGAGTACGCTTCGCTGCCGTCATGAGCCCGCCCGACCCACAACCCTCGCGCGAGATCCTGGAGCGAGCCCGCGCCTACCTGCGTGTCGATCAGCAGGTCGTCACGACGCTGCCCGAGCTGGGCGAGGCGATCCGCTCCTTCGAGCCGGCCGCGGGCCCTGCCGGTGAGAGCGTTGCCGAATGGCTCGCCGAGCGGGCGCTGCGCGAGCCGCAGGAGGCGACCGTGCGCGTCCGGCTCAGCCACGGCAAGGTCACCGGCGTCTACGCGCTATGCGCCGCGCAGGTCGCGCTCAGCAGCGAGGAGCGCGCGCAGCTCGGCGGCGTGCACTACCGCACCCAGCCGGCGATCCTGCTTGCTCAGTTCGCGCGGTCGGCAGGCTCGCCGGGGATCGGCGATGAGCTGCTCCAGCACGCCTACGGCATCGCGCGACGTGCGCTTCACTATGTCGGCGCGACGGTGCTTGTCGTCGACCCGTTCGACCAGGACACAGCCGGGATGTGGCACCAGCGCTTCGGCTTTCAGGACTCCGAGCAGCCGGTGCCAGGCAATCGCCGTCTACGCCGGCAGTGGCTCAACCTTCAGTCGTAGTTCGCGCCTTCGGCCTCAAGCTCCGCCATGAGCTTTTCGGCGCTCTCATGAAAGGCGCGCACCCGCGGATCGCGGCGTGAGCGCTCGAGATCCTGCTCGTCGATCACGATCACGGCCTGATCGAGCACGTCGTGCAGCTTGTCCTTGTCGAGCGTCGCGGCCACGAACTCAGGGTACCGCACCCCGCAGCCAAAGACGAAGACCGCTGGTGCCGCTGAGGCTCGGTGACCTCGACCCCTGCCATGATTTCTCGGATGGAGCAGCGCCACGTCAAGCTCAGCGGCGATATCGAGGGTTCCTTCGTGGTCGAGGAGGCATTGGCCGATGGCCGCTTCCTGATCGCGCCTGAGTGGCCGTCGAAGGAGACCTCCGCCGACGCGATCTTGGAGCGTGCGGGCGGAAAGCGCATGTCCCCCGAGGAGTTCGACAAGCACTTCGGCGATCTGCTCTACGGCGGCGGGAGATAGGGTGGCCGCGTCTTCGGTGCCGGTCAATGACTGCGGCTCAACGACGTGGCTAGCTTGCAGCTCCGCGTTCGCTCTCGGTCAACAGATCGGCGATTTCGATGGCCTTGCGCGCCGCTGCCTTGATCTCGACCTTTTGCTTATCGAAATTGAATAGAAGCGTTATCTCGGAGGAAGGGATCCTTTACCGAGGAATAAACCAGGTTAGGGACATTCGAGTCCGCAGGCATCGCGCCGGTTTTCTGGAGCCTTCCTTCGCCAGCGACGTAATCGGGAAGGTGTTCGAGAATGTCGCGAAGGTCCCATGCGGCTGGAAAGGAGCGTCGAAACTCGGCCTCAACTCGGGGAAGGCGATCATCCCCATCATCTGCGACCCGGTCCTCCAGAAGGCGGAGGACATTTCGTATTCCGCGCAAGATGGAATGAATATCGACGGCCTGTTGCACCCCCAAGAGATAACCGGCTTCGACCTTTGAGCGATCGATTCCAGAGGGCGCCGAGTATTCGTCTGGCTCGGGCTGAACGGCCTGTAGCGCGCGCTGACCATCTTCAAGGCGCGAAAGAGAGATACGCAATTCGAGAGCACAAATAGCGGGACTGTGCAGCGACATGCCGATGGTGAACGAACGATCTGGGGTCTCGGTTCTCATTGGCTAAATCAAAGCGCATGCCCGCCGTGCGCCCACCGGCGGTCTCAACTACCGTAGTCCGGGCCGTCGGTCGCGTCAGCTGCCCACGACGGCTCCTCACCTGCGACGATCCAGGCCGTCAGTTCGCTGTGCATCCAGGTCGGGCACATCGAACAGATCGGGAAGTCCATCCCGGCGAAATTGCTTGCGAAGCTTGTGGCGAGCCCTCTTCGCGTGCTTGCGCCAGACGACTGCCGTCTCCTCATCGCCCCTGTCGGCGCGCTCGCCCGAATGAATCGCGTCACGGAGGCTCCGCCACAGATCCCTACCCCTCGCGATGTTGTCCGCCAAGTCGCTCCCCGACAGGTCCAGTCCCGCGCGAGAGGAAAAGAGTTCCAGCTTGGTCCACTTGGCCAGCTCGTCGGCCAGCTCCCATCCGTTCGTGTTCGTCACGACAAGCCTCGGGTGCTTGACCCGCGCGCCGCAGCCGCAGAAGCAGTACGTCGCCCGTGCTTCCTGCATCGACAGAAATTCTTTCACGACCCTCGACACTTTCTCCTCCAGCCGAAATGCGACAGACTTGCCCCGATGTTGGAGGCGGCCACCTGGCGGACCAAGAATCGCAAGCACTTCGACGTCGTCGAGGAGCTGTACGCGCAGGCAAATCGACCGCTGCGTGAGGATGCAGACCTACAGGACGACGGCGAGTACGCAGCAGCTCTTGCGCGTCGAGTCGGCAGCCATCTTCTCGGCATGTCTATCGGGGCCGGGACCTCCAAGAACAACAAGCCGTCTGGCCGCAGGGTCGCCAGGGCATGGAAGGACGTCTCCCCCGAGGCTGGTGCTCGCGCCTCCGTGTTCTTGACCCTTGCCGTGACGGCGATACTTTCGCCTGAGATCGAGGGAGAGGGACTCGACCAGAGCGCCATAGGCGAAGCGTTCAGGGTTGTCCGGCAGATGTTTGCTCTCCCCGATGAGGATCTGAAGCAGATCGAGGAGGTACGGGCGAGTGTGGTCGAGGCGCTCAACGAAGAGCTGACGAGGGAAGCTATCGAGCGTGGCGGGTGGGCGGGAAACATGGAAATCCAGCGAGGACAGGCCGCCTACAGCTACTACGCAATGCGGATCGCTGGCATTGCAGCTGACGGGCTTCCGGCGTTTGAGCCTGTTCGGGATGTTCCGCTGGAGATGTGGAGCGAAGTAGCGGGATTTGACTGGCTGATGACCTCCTCGTTCAATTTCGCGTATCTCTGGAAGGCCGCGAAGGACGAGTTTCTCGGCTTGGTAAGCACCAGGAAGCTCGATCCAGACAGTCTCGGCTACCGCCTCGTCGCCGCCGGCCATGATCACCTTGTGGATTCGTGGGAGTGGGATGCCCTTCCTGGTGCTGCGGTAGTCAGCACTGCCGATCGGCTGTCCAACTTCCGCGAGGAATACAACCTCGTCTTGGACGCGATCGCGCTCGGTTATTGGCTTCGCCGTGCGGAGATCGAGCTGACCGATAGCGTGAATACCTTCGATGATGGTTTCAAGTCGCAGCTACGCAGAAAGTTTGACGACGAGGACGAAGAGCGGGTCACAGTCATCACCGTCGGAATGAACGAGGTGAGGGAAAGCATGCCTGCACCTTTCGCACAAGGGAACGACGTTTGGACGGAAGTGCGTGGTCTTGCAGTTGGAGTTCTTGGGGAACGCGGGAAGATGATCCTCTCTGACCATCCTGAGTTCGATGAGGACGGTGAGATATCGGACGAGATGCGGGAGTTCGCCCTCGGCCTCGGTTATGGCCTCGCCGTCACCGTAGATGCCCTCGGCATCGAGGGAACGCGTCCTCGGCAAGAGTAGATGCCCTGATCTTGCGGGCAGCCAGGCCGCCGGTCTGGCTGCCACCCTCAGTCGATGCCAGATAGGAAGTGTGACAATCCTCCGGTCGACGTCTCGCCAGGCGCAACTGCGCAAGGCATCCGACGAGATCGCTGCGCTGATCGAAGATCGGCTTCCGCTTCAACTGCCGCCAGACGACATATGGTCGCCGGTCGCTCACGGCTTCCTAGCCCGTGCCGGGACGCTGTTGGAGTCGGTGACGCTCTCAATCGAGCGGGGGATGCCGGGGGAGGCGCAGATGCTCCTACGCATCCTGATCGAGCACGTCGCGACCTTCTGCTGGCTGGCGATCGATCCCGAGCCCCATATCGGGCGGTGGCGAGAGTGGGCTGAATACCGGAGGTATCAGGTTCACAAGAACGCAAAGGAGAGGTTCGGGCTCGAACCTCTCACGCCGGCAGAGGCGGCGAAGGCAAGGGAGGCGAAGCAGCCGATCAAGATGCACAAGCTGGCCGGCGCAGTTGACAAGCACTGGTCTGAGATCTCGCCCGCCTTCCGCAGCTACGACCCCAAGGACCCGGACATCCTCACCTTTATCGGGGTCTACACCGCCGTCTACAGCAAGACGAGCAACCTGGTTCACGCGGACACGGTCTCGATCGAACGGTTCATGACGATGCCGCTGCGGGGAGAGGTGACGATCCATGCCCGTGAGAAGCGCAGCGAGAGCGATGACTACCCTTCGTTTGCGCTCGCGATGATGGGCTTTCTGCTGGTCGCCTTCGAGCACCACTTCTCTTGGCCGGCTCCCGACCTGATCGAGGGGATCACCAGCGTGCTCGGCCCCGGCGACGGCTGAATGCGGTCGCCACGCCTTCGCTCCGCTCCGTACGCCCCTACCTCTGATGCACGCAGGCACCCCGACGATTCGCCTCGGACCAGCCTGTCGTGTCGAGTCGCTTCCCGACGACCGCCTCCCCCTCACGCACGATCACTTCGCAGTGATCGTGCCCCCCGCCTCGACCGCCGACACACTATGAACCCCCCCAAACGGGTGTTCGTTTGGACGGATGTTGTGGGGCAGTTGGCCGCTTTCGCGGACAACGAATCCGATGGCATCGAAACGCATTGCGCTGGACGCTCCGACCGTCGAGGCGATTGCTCGTCGGGTTATCGAGCTGCTTGAACGTCGCGGCCTCTCCGGCGGGTCGGAGCTGGTTGACGCCGCGGAGCTGGCGCGGCGGCTGGGGATCGAGCGGTCGTGGGTCTATACGCACGCGATCGAGCTGGGGGCGGTCAAGCTTGGCTCGGGGCGCAAGCCGCGGCTGCGCTTCGACCCGCAGGTCGCCGCTCGGGTGCTTCACAGGATCCGCGAGGGGCCGGCGGCCGACCCGCCCGCCCGCTCGGGTGAGCGGGCGGGTCGGCCGCTGCGGGGTCGGAGGTCGGAGGCTCGGCTGCTGCCGATTCGAGGGCGGGACGACTCGGCTGTCTAGGATCGGAGCGAGGCGAGAAATGAGCGAGAAGGCGACCGGACAGGTGCTTGAGCTGGATCGCAAGGGCGGTCGCACCTTCGCGCTGCGCTTCCGCGCCTACGGGAAGCGGCGCTACGTCACGCTGGGCACCGCCGCCGAAGGCTGGAGCCGCTGCAAGGCCGAGGAGGAGCTGGCGAACGTTCTCGCCGACGTGCGGCGCGGCATCTGGACGCCCTATGAGCGGCAGGAGGCGAAGGAGCCCGCCCCCGAGCCTACGTTCCACGAGTTCGCCTCTGAGTGGCTGCACGGGCTGCGGAGCGAGGGTCTGTCGGAGAACACGCTCAAGGACTACACCTGGCAGCTGAGCAACCATCTGCTGCCGTTCTTTGCCCGGCACCGGCTCTCGGAGATCACGATTGCCGAGGTCGACCGCTACCGACAGGAGAAGGTCGACGAGGGCGGCGTCTCCGCCACGTCGATCAACAAGACGATCACGCGGCTGGCGCAGATCCTTGAGGTCGCTGTCGAGCGCGAGCTGATCGACCGCAACCCGGCGCGCGGGAAGCGGCGGCGGTTGAAGGAGCGCAGGCCCGCGCGGACCTGGCTCGACCGCGCCGAGCAGATCGTCGCCCTGCTCGACGCCGGAGGTGAGCTCGACGCCGAGGCGCGGGTGGATCGACGGGCGACCCCGCGCCGCGCCTTCTTGGCGACGCTGACGCTCTGCCGGGCTGCGGATCGGCGAGGCGTTGGCCCTTCGCTGGCGCGACGTCGACCTGCCAGCTGGGCGGCTGCGGGTCGCCGACTCGAAGACCGACGCCGGCATCCGCCTGGTCGATCTTCTTCCGGCGCTGCGCGAGGAGCTTTCGGTGCACAAGGCGCAGACGCGCTTCGCCGGCGCCGACGACTTTGTGTTCCCGACCGAGAGCGGTCGCAGGCAGGACCGCAACAACGCCCGCCGCCGAGTCGTCGTCAAGGCGGTCGAGCGGGCGAGCGAGAACCTGGTCGGCCGTGACCGCCACCCGCTGCCCGAGGGCATCACGCCGCACTCGCTGCGGCGCACCTTCATCTCGCTGCTGCTCGCGACCGGCGCGGAGGTCCCCTACGTCATGCGCCAGGTCGGGCACACCGATCCGAAGGTCACGCTCTCGATCTACGCGCAGGTGATGTACCGGGGAGAGGGGCGAGCGGGAGCGGCTGAAAATAGTTTCCGAGGGCTCGGATTGGGCACTGCTGGGCACTGGCGACGATTTCTCGGTGCCCGAGCCGGGCGAGCAATTGACCCTGGAGGCCGCCGAATCCGCGTCAGATGCAGGAGATTCGTCCGATGGGCGCGGCTGGGTTCGAACCAGCGACCTCTCGCGTGTGAGGCGAGCGCTCTCCCACTGAGCTACGCGCCCGGGAGGGGTCCGATCATACGGCGCGGGCGGGGGAGTTGGTCCGGCTCGGGCGGGCCGGTTTCGTTCTCCTCCACGGCGCGTTTTTGCAGGGCGAGG
>CAVXSI010000007.1:0-9200 GCA_963764365.1 uncultured Solirubrobacterales bacterium | reverse complement strand
AGGGGCTGGCGCAGGAGATCGAGTCGAGCAAGGACGAGTCTTAGCTCGGTAGCCTGAGGCAGCTTTATACGGCTGTATCGGGAGGGTGGAATGGCTGTGCTGGGAGAAGCGGACTTTCGGGCCGCGCTCGAGTTCGTGCGCGCCTGTGAGTTGGCTCCGGATCTTGAGGCGTACCGGTCTGTGGTGCTCCGCGTGCTGGACCTGGTGCCCGGGCACATCGCCTCCTACAACGAGGTGGACCTGAAGAGGGAGAAGGTGGTCGCGCTGTTCGAGCCGCCGGACGTGCTCGACGGGGAGGCGATCGTCGTGTTCGAGCGCCTGGCCCACCAGCACCCGGTGATCGCTCACGTTGAGGCGACCGGCGATCTCTCGCCGCGGGCGATCTCCGATTTCCTCAGCGTCGAGGACTTCCACGCGCTTGACCTCTATCGTGACTTCTACCGGCGGGTGGACGTCGAGGACCAGATCGCGTTCGGACTGCCGGGCGCGCGGGGGCTGGTCCTCGGGGTGACCGTCAACCGGCCCGAGCGGGGCTTCTCCGAGCGCGATCGCGAGTTGCTCGCGCTGGTCGCTCCGTACGCCGGGCGGGCATACCTCGTGGCGCGGGCGAGGAGTCAGGCCCGCGCCGTCCTCGCGGAGTCGGAGCTGAGCGTGCCGCCGACCAGCGCCGTGGTCGTGCTTGACCGCGCCGGGCGGGCCGAGGCGCTCAGCCCGCGCGCCGGGCTGCTGCTCGACACCTATCTCTCCGGCGCCATCGGACGGGACGGAGCCCTCCCGGCCGAGTTGGCCGACCACGTGGCCGCCGTGCGCGACAGCGCTCGCGGCGCCTTCTCGGGCCCGGTGCCGGGCGAGCTGATCGTCTCCCGCGACGGAACCCGGCTGCGCGCCTGCCTGGTCGAGGGGCTCGAGGCAGAAGAGCCGGACGTGTTGCTGCTCGAAACCGAGGCCGACCCGCTCGCGCCCGGACGCGTCAAGGCGCTCGGCTTGACCGAGCGCGAGGGTGAGGTGGTGAGCTTGATCGCCGACGGCAGGACCAACGGCGAGATCGCCGACGTCCTCGCGATCAGCCCGCGCACCGTCCAGCGCCATCTCGAGAACGTCTTCGAGAAGCTCGGTGTGCGCACCCGGGCCGGCGTGGTCGGTCGCCTGGTGCAGGCCTGAGCGAATCGAGCAATGGGCCAATCGGCCCATTGCGGGAAGCCCTCCTCGCTGGTGTGCTCCCGTGGCTCTGTCCAAAAGGTCACGCGACCGTTCGAATGCAGGGGGTCAATCCCGGTGGAAACTTCAGCTTCCCTCAAGCCCGTTCGTGCAGTTTCCGCTCTTCTGCTGACGCTGGCGGCGCTGGCGTGCGTCTTCGCCCCGGCGGCGAGCGCGGACACGCCGGCTTCGACCGACGTGCTGTTCGTCTTCGACACCACCGGCTCGATGAGCGGCGCGCTGACCGAAGCCAAGTCGGAGATCCAGGAAGCGATGGCGCAGATCGGAGCCTCGCTGCCGAACGCGCAGTTCGGGCTCGCCGAGGTGAGCGACTACAACGAAGTCAACAACGCCGGGCTGTTCACCTACGGGATCGGCGAGGGGCACGACCCCTGGACGCTTCACGTGCCGATCACTCCGAACGAATCGCAGGTCACCAGCGCCCTGCTGGGGCTGTTCGCCGAAGGCGGTGGCGACGGCCCGGAGGCCTACGGGCGGGCGCTGTACGAGTCCGACGTGAACTCGAGCGTCGGCTGGCGGCCCGGCGCACGCGGGGTGATCGTGCTTGTCGCCGACAACGTCCCTCACGACAACGATCTCAACGAAGGGATCCCCGGCGACCTCCAGATCGAAGGATCCCCGTTCGACACCGGTGTCGACCCCGGGCGAGACAACACCGTCGGCACCGAAGACGACCTCGACTGGCAGTCCACGGTTCTCCAGCAGCTGGTCAACGACGGCAAGCCAATCGGCGTCGTCAACTACTACGGTGGGACCTACGGTTACCTGCCGTACTGGGAACACTGGGCCGGCCTCACCGGCGGCTCTGCGCTCGATGGCGAATCGGGCTTCCTCGGCGGAGAAATCGTCAGCTTGGTGAAACAAGCCGCCAATGCGGCTCTGCCATCCTGCCCGAGCGGCCAGGTGCGCGACTCGAGCGAGCACTGCGTCACGCCGCTGCCTCCTCCGCCCCCGCCGTCCAACCACTTCAAATTCGAACCGCGGATCAGCTGCGCCCGAGGCTGCCACGTCGTGCTGGTGAAAATCGTCTTCGACAGCGCCGGCAACGTGATCGGCGAAAGCATCCCGGAGGAGGAAGGCAAAGCCAGCAGCGTCGAGCAAGGTCAGGCCGGCGCTCTGATCAGCGCCAAGAAGAAGGGCAAGAAGGCGAAGTGCTCCCACAAGAAGGGCAAGAAGAGGCGCAAGTGCAAGCGCCCGGCGTTGACCCGGAAGCTCAACCAGGCGGTTGTCGCCGGACCCAATACGCTGCGCCTGAAGTTGACCGGCGCGGCACTGAAGACGCTGCACAAGCGGGGCAAGGTGAAGCTGAAGGTTCGCTTCACCTTCACTCCGACCGGTGGCGTGGCCAGCGTTTCGAAACACACCTACGTGGTGAAGATGCCGAAGAAGAAGCGGAACAAGCGGGGGCACCACCGGCGCTGAAACTGCGCGGAACGGGTGAGTCCCTCGGGGCGATCGCGCGCATCGCCAAGCGCGCATCGCCCAGTCCGCATCGTCGTGAGAGATAGATTGGCCGTATGGCCAATGGAGAGAAGGTCTGCATTGTCGGCGCTGGCAGTTCGGGGCTGACCGCTGCCCAGGTTCTGCAGGCGCGGGGGATCCCGTTCGACTGCTTCGAGAAGGGGTCGACGGTCGGCGGCAACTGGCGCTACGAAAACGACAACGGGACCTCGTCCGCCTACCGGTCGCTGCACATCAACAGCTCGCGCAAGCTGATGTCGTTCAAGGCGTATCCGATGCCGGCGGAGTACCCGGACTACCCGAGCCACGAGCACGTCGCCGCCTACTTCGACGCCTACGTGGAGCGCTTCGGACTGGCCGAGCGGATCGCGTTCAACACCGAGGTGGTGAGCGTCGAGCCGGTCGACGACGACGAAAACGGTCGCGGCAGGCATTTGCGCCGCTACCCGGAGCAAATGTCTACCGCACCCTGGGAGGTCACGGTCGAGGGTCCCGACGGGCGGCGGACGGAGCGCTACCGCGCGGTGCTGGTCTGCAACGGCCACCACTGGAAGCCGCGCTGGCCGGAACCGCCGTTCCCCGGCGCCGAGGACTTCGCCGGCGAGCAGATTCACGCCCACCACTACCGCGAGCCCGACGTCCTGGTCGGCAAGCGGGTGCTGGTGCTGGGGATCGGCAACTCGGCAGTCGACATCGCGGTCGAGTCGTCGCGGATCGCCGAGAAGACCTTCCTGGCGATGCGGCGCGGCGCCTTCGTCCTGCCCAAGTACCTGAACGGCAAGCCGATCGACGAAGCGGCGCCGCCGCTCGCCAGCCGGCTGCCGCTGCCGGTGCAGCGCTTCTTCATCGGGCGGATGCTGAAGGTCGCGGTCGGCGAGATGGGCGACTACGGCCTGCCCGAGCCCGACCACCGGCTGCTCGAGGCGCACCCGACCGTCTCCTCGGAGCTGCTGCCGCGGCTCGGCCACGGCGACATCGAGGTCAAGCCCAACATCGACCGCTTCGCCGGCGGCGGCACGGTCCGTTTCGCCGACGGCAGCGAGGAGGAGGTCGACCTGGTCGTCTACTGCACCGGCTACGAGATCGAGTTCCCCTTCCTCGCCGAGGGCGTCTTCCCGGTGCGCGACAACCGGCTGCCGCTCTACCGGCGGGTCGTCGCCCTCGACCAGGCGGGCCTCTACTTCGTCGGCTTCATCCAGCCGCTCGGGCCGATCATGCCGATCGCCGAGGCGCAGGCGGAATGGATCGCCGACCTGCTCGACGGCAGCGCGAGCCTGCCGTCAGCGGCCGCGATGCGGGAGGAGATCGTCGACTACCGGAAGCGGATGGAGAAGCGGTTCGTCGCCTCCAAGCGGCATACGATCGAGGTCGACTTCCATCCCTATCTGCGAGAGATTCGCAGGGAGCGGAAGCGGGCGGTTGCCGCTACTCGGTAGCGGGGGGCGGGGCGGGGGTGTCCCTCCCCGTTGCTGGGTTTTTCGCCTTGGACTCGCCGTCTCTCGCTGAGTGATCTGTGCGAAAAACAGGACGCCGCTGCCGGGGAGGGACACCCCCGCCCCGCCTCTCGGCTCCCGGGAGCGGTGCGCTGGGGATGCCAGCGGGCCTCCTCCGCATGGCGTCCGCTCCTCCGGGGGTGTGCTGTGGCCCCCTGGGGCGGGTCGGGAAGGGGGGACGGCGGTCGGAGCCGCCGTCGCCCTGGTCAGCAGGGTCCTCTTCGGGGGACTTGCTTGCCCACCAGACCAGCCAGAGGGAGCCGAAGACCGGGATCTTCAGGACGACGAGCAGGAAGAAGATTGGCCAGAACCCCTCCACCAGGCTTCAGTCTAGCCCGCCCGCCCAGTCAGTCAACGCGTCCACCTGGACCTCCTCGAGGCCGAGGTGGGGCTCGGTCGGCACCAGCAGGGTCGGCTGCCCGCGGCCGCGCGCCCACTCGTAGCAGCTCTCGTCGAAGCTGTCGTCGATCCAGGCCAGCGGGCGGCCCTTGCCGTAGGCGTCGAGCGGGCCCAGCTTCCAGTGGGCGGAGCCGAAGCGGGCGGCCCCGTCGAAGTTCAGGCAGGGAAGCTCGGGCAGGCCGAGCAGGTTCGGCAGGTAGTCGTTTGCTTTGTCCTCCCAGCCGCTCGCCCAGACCAGCTCGTAGTCCTCGGTCAGCCGCTTCAACCGCTCGCCGGCGCGCAGCGAGATGCAGTGGACCATCCCGTCGATCAGCTCGAACTGCGCCTCGTCCCGGCCCGGGGGATCGTCGAACCCGAACAGGGAGATGACCCCGTCAACGTCGACGGCAAGGATCGGGCGGCTCATCCAGCGAGGCTGGCTACCAGCGGTAGTGGGCGAAAGCTTTGTTCGCCTGCGCCATGCGGTAGATGTCGTCCTTGCGCTTCCAGGCGCCGCCCTGCTGCTGGAGCGCATCGAGGATTTCGCCGGCGAGCCGCTCCGACATCGAGTACTCGCGGCGGTTGCGGGCGAAGTCGACCAGCCAGCGGACGGCCAGCGTGCGGGCGCGCCGCGCGGGGACCTCGACCGGCACCTGATAGGTGGCGCCGCCGACGCGGCGCGAGCGGACCTCGAGCACCGGGGTCAGCTGCTTGATCGTCGCCTCCAGCGTCTCGACCGCGTCCTCCTTGGAGCGCTCGCCGACGATCGCCAGGGCGTCGTAGACGATCCGCTCGGCAAGCGACTTCTTGCCGTCCTGCATCGTCTTGTTGATGACCTGCTGGACGAGGCGGTTGCGGAAGCGCGCGTCGGGCTCGACCGGGCGGAGCTGTGCGGCGGAGCGGCGCGGCATCAGATGCCCCGGTTCGTGGCCGCGTGCGCCTGGGGATGTGCGTGGCCAAGCAGATCAAGGACGCAGGATGCAGCCTTTGGTGGTGCCAAAGGCAAATCCGAGGACGCAGAGATGCGCCGCGCCATGCGCGTCATCCAGGTGTGCGGGGTCGCGGGCCGGGGCATCTTACGAAGCCTTGACCCCGTACCGGGAGCGGGCCTGCTTGCGGTCGGAGACGCCGGCGGCGTCGAGCGTGCCGCGGACGACCTTGTAGCGGACGCCCGGCAGATCCTTGACGCGACCGCCCCTGACGAGGACGACCGAGTGCTCCTGCAGGTTGTGGCCCTCGCCGGGGATGTAGGTGGTGACCTCCATCCCGTTGGTCAGGCGCACACGGGCGATCTTGCGCAGGGCCGAATTCGGCTTCTTCGGCGTCACGGTGGCGACGCGGGTGCAGACGCCCCGCCGCTGCGGCGCGGCGACACCCTTCTTGCGGCCGTGCCCCGACTTGAGGCCCGGCGTCGTCGTCTTCTTCTTAGGCCGCTTGCGGCCCTTGCGGATTAGCTGGTTCGTGTTCGGCACGGCCGCGCATAGTAGCGGCAGGGCGCTGCAAACCTTCGTCTGGGGGTGTCCCTGGGCGGCCACCCTGCCTGCGCACAGGCAGGGTGCGCGCGCTGCGGCGGCCTCCCTGCGTCCTGCCCAGACTCGATTTCCGCGCCCTCGGCCGCCAAATCAAGAGGAGACCGCCGATCGTCAACCCGGCCGCGGCGGCGACCTCGGCGTAGAAGCCGTCGAGCAGGACGGCCGTCGCGCCGGAGAAGCGCGAGGCCTGGGCGCCGGCGTCGAGGCCGGCCGGCAGGTCGACGAGGAGGATCGCGGCGAGGCTGAGCAGGCCGAGCGCGAAGACGATGCGACCGAGGCCGCGGCGGCGGCCGTCGACCAGCACCACCAGGGCCAGCGCCGCGGCCAGCGCCGCCACCGGCAGCAGCAGGTAGGCGTGCGCTTCGCCCGCGGTCCTGACCGCGACCGTCGGCGCGCTCGCCCCCGGCAGGCCGGCGTAGTCCGAGCCGCCGACTTCGACCGCGCGGTAGTCGACGAACTGCGAGATGCCGAGGCAGATCGCGGCGGCGACGACCGTCAGGCAGGTCGCCCGCTGCGGGGTCAGCACGGCGCCGGCTCGGGTCGCCGCGCGCAGCGACCGGTCACGGGCTCGCAGCAGTCGCCTTTCCAGCGCCCCCAGGAGGTGGAAGAGCAGCGCCGCGAGAGGCCGCAGCCGGCGGCCGAGGCGAATCGCGAAGCGCCTGCCGCCGCGCCCCAGCCTCGACAGCCGCGGCCAGGCTCGGGTCAGCACCCGGTCGGCGGCCCGATCGACCCGCCGGCTCGCCGCCCGCGCCCGGCCGGCGACCGCCCGGATGCGCCGCCGCGTCGCTGCTATCATCGCCCGTCGCTCAGGCTTCTTCTTCGAAGTTCGCTTCGCCGGGCCCGCCAGGGCCTTTTTCATGCGCCGAGGTCGGCGACTCTCCATCACAACCCCCACCTTAAGACCATGCCACGCAGCTTCCCACTAGAGAAAACCCGAAACATCGGGATCATGGCGCACATCGACGCCGGCAAGACGACGACGACCGAGCGCATCCTCTACTACACCGGTCGCACCCACAAAATGGGCGAGGTCCACGAGGGCGCCGCGGTGATGGACTGGATGGAGCAGGAGCAGGAACGCGGGATCACGATCACCTCCGCCGCGACCGCCTGCGAGTGGAAGGGCCACCGGATCAACATCATCGACACGCCCGGCCACGTCGACTTCACGGTCGAGGTCGAGCGCAGCCTGCGGGTGCTCGACGGCGCGATCGCCGTCTTCGACGCCGTCGCCGGGGTCGAGCCGCAGTCGGAGACGGTCTGGCGCCAGGCCGACAAGTACAGGGTTCCCCGCTTCGCCTACATCAACAAGATGGACCGCACCGGGGCCGACTTCTTCAACGCGGTGGAGACGATGAAGGACCGGCTCGGCGCCAACCCGCTGCCGATCCAGCTGCCGATCGGCAGCGAGGCCGACTTCCTCGGCGTGATCGACCTGATCGAGATGAAGGCGCTGGTCTGGAAGGACGAGCTCGGCACCGAGTTCGAGACGACCGAGATCCCCGGCGAGTTGAAGGAGCAGGCCGAGCAGTACCGCAACGAGCTGATCGAGGCCTGCGCCGACTACGACGACGAGCTGATGGAGGCCTACCTGGCCGAGGAGGAGATCCCGCACGAGCGGATCGCCGCCTCGCTACAGCGGGCCACGCTCGACACCAAGGTGACCCCGGTCCTCTGCGGCTCCTCGTTCAAGAACAAGGGCGTGCAGCCGCTGCTCGACGGGATCGTCGAGCTGCTGCCCTCGCCCCTCGACGTGCCGCCGGTGACCGGCCTGGTCCCCGCCGGCAAGGGCGAGGACGAGCCGACCGAGGCGACCCGCCCGGCCGACGACGACGGCCCGTTCGCGGCGCTCGCGTTCAAGGTGATGACCGATCCCTACGTCGGCAAGCTGACCTACTTCCGCGTCTACTCGGGCAAGCTCGGCGCCGGCGGCCGGGTGCTCAACGTCTTGACCGGCAAGACCGAGCGGATCGGCCGGCTGCTGATGATGCACGCGAACAGCCGCGAGGAGATCGAGGAGTGCTACTCGGGCGACATCTGCGCCGGCGTCGGCCTGAAGGAAACGGGAACCGGGGACACCCTCTGCGCCCCGGACGCGCCGATCGCCCTGGAGAGCATCGAATTCCCGGAGACGGTGATCGCGGTGGCGATCGAGCCGAAGACGAAAGCCGACCAGGAGAAGATGGGCACCGCCCTGCAGCGGCTCGGCGAGGAGGACCCGACCTTCAAGATCGAAAGCGACGAGGAAACCGGGCAGACGCTGATCCACGGGATGGGCGAGCTGCACCTCGAGGTGATCGTCGACCGGATGCTGCGCGAGTTCAAAGTCGACGCCAACGTCGGCAAGCCGCAGGTCGCCTACCGCGAGACGATCCGCAAGGACGTGAAGAAGGTCGATGCGCGCTTCGTCCGCCAGACCGGCGGACGCGGCCAGTTCGGCCACGTCGTCATCAACGTCGAGCCGGCGCCCGGCGAGGGCTTCGTGTTCGAGAACAAGATCAAGGGCGGCGCGATCCCGGGCGAATTCATCGGGCCGGCCGAACAGGGCATGCGCGAGGCGCTCGAAAACGGGGTCAAGGCCGGCTATCCGATGGTCGACGTCAGGGTCGAACTGATCGATGGCTCCTCGCACGATGTCGACTCCTCGGAGATGGCGTTCAAAATCGCCGGCTCGATGGCGATCCAGGAGGGAGCGCGCAAGGCCAACCCGGTCCTGCTGGAGCCGGTGATGGCGGTCGAGGTGGTCACCCCGGAGGAGTTCCTCGGCGACGTGATCGGCGACCTCTCGCGGCGCCGCGGCAAAGTCCAGGGCCAGGAGCAGCGCGGCAACGCGCTCGCGGTCCAGGCCTTCGTCCCGCTCGGCGAGATGTTCGGCTACGCGACCGATCTGCGCTCCTCGACCCAGGGCCGCGCCAACTACACGATGCAGTTCGAGCGCTACGAAGAGGTGCCCTCGAACATCGCCGAGGAGATCGTCGAGCACCGCTCGGGCGAGCCAGTCGGAGCCAGCTCGTGAATCCGGCTATATTTCCCAGGTTCGCCCGCAGGCAGCAATAACCGGCTGCCCGGAATTTCCGCAGAAGACTTAATCACTCAAGCCAGACAGAACCACGACTTC
>CAVXSI010000006.1:0-24852 GCA_963764365.1 uncultured Solirubrobacterales bacterium | reverse complement strand
CTCCACCTGAAGCCCGCGCACGTCCTGGTTGTCGAAGAACGTCGACTGATCGCCGAAGAGCGCCCCCGCGACCGCGAAGATGACCACGATCACGGTGGCCGCGACCACCGAGGAGCGGAGCAGGCGCCGCCGGTCCCACTCGCCGAATAGGGCGACAATCGGCCAGACCTTGATCACCGCTCCGAGTCCGACCAGAGCGCCGAACCAGCCTGGGCGGCGGTGGATGACCACCAGCGCGGCCATCACGATCACCGTCGGGACGAGGTCGAAGCGGAGGATCGGAAAGGCCTGCAGCAGCGGCATCGCCAGCAGCCATATCCAGACCCCCACGCTGCGCCCGGTGCGGCGGGCGAGGAAGGCCATCAGGGCGAGCCCGGCGAGGTCGACGAGCGCCATCATCACCACGAACGACGGCTGGTACATGACCCCGAACAACGAGATTCCGAGACGGGGATCAGCAGCAGGAAGGCGGCGCCGGGCGGGTACTGCCAGGTGTCTTCGATCGGCATGATGTGCTGGTGGGCGAGGATTTCCGACCAGAGCAGGTACTGGTCGGTGTCCTGGTAATTGACGCCGCTGACGTGGTTCCAGGTGCCGATCTGGACGACCATCAGGGCGCGGGTGACGATCCAGACGCCGATCCAGATCCAGAACATCCGGCTGCGAAGGAGGGAGCGCAGGGTCATGCGATCGGGCGCACCCTAGTGGGAGTCGGAGATGGGAGGGATGCTCGCCGATAGCCTGGGCGGCATGGCGGGCAGGCCACCGACTTCCCCGCGGGGGAACCGCGGGGAATGAGCGACAGCGGAACCCTGCTGCTGCTCCTGCTCGCGCGCCTGGCGCTGACCGGGCTGCCCGGCGTCGCGGCGGCGCTGTTCGCCGCCCGCTGCGGAGTGCGGCAGCTTCCGCTGCTGCTGGGGATCGCGCTTGCCGCCAGCGGCACGGTCGCGATGCTGGCCTTCTGGGCCTACTACGCCGATCCGGGCGTCGGCCAGAGCTTCGCCTGGTTCGCGCTGCTGGGCTCGCCGCTGCTGGCCGGCTGGTCGTTCGTGGCGGCCACATCGACGGGGAGGTGCTGCGGGGCCTGGCGACGCCGCTGGCGCTGTGGGCGCTCGGCTCCGCCTTCGTCCTCTTCCTCGGCTTCGCCCACGGTGGCAGCGACGCCCCGCTGACGATGGCCGCCGGCCGCTTCTCCGGCCAGCTGCCGACCGACAACGACATCCCTCGCTTCTTCTCCGAATGGTTCTACGTCCACGGGCATGACGGGACGCCGCCGCTTTACCCCGGCAGCTGGCTGGCGAGCGACCGGCCGCCGCTGCAGATCGGCTACGTGCTCTCGCAGCGGACCTTCGGCTGGGACGGCTCCGGCGGGCTCAATTACCAGGTGCTCGGCGTCGTTCTGCAGCAGCTCTGGATCGTCGGCCTCTGGGCGTTGCTGCTGGCCGCCCGCCTCGGCCGGGTCACCAGGGGCCTGGTCGCGATCGCCGTCCTGGTCAGCGACGTCGCGCTCGTCAACGGCTTCTTCGTCTGGCCGAAGCTGCTGCCGGCGGCCTTTGTGCTCGCCGCCGCGGCGTTGGTCGTCACCCCGCTCTGGGACGGCGTGCGGCGCGACCTCGGTGCGGCGGCGCTGGCGGCGGCCCTGCTCGCCCTGGCGATGCTCGGCCACGGTTCCAGCCTGTTCGCAATCCTGCCGCTGGCCGCCGTCGCCGCGCTGCGGGGCCTGCCGAGCCGGCGCTGGATCGGCATCGCGCTGATCGTCGGAGCGGTGCTGACCGTGCCCTGGCTCGCCTACCAGCACTCTGGCGACCCGCCCGCCAACCGGCTGAACAAGTGGATGCTCGCCGGGGTGCCGGAAATCGATTCGCGCTCGACCGGCGAAACCGTCGCCGACAGCTACCGCGAAGCCGGCCTCGGCGGCGTCGTCCACAACAAGGCGGAGAACTTCGTCACGATCGCCGGTGGCGGTCCCGCCTGGAAGCTCGGCGAAGAAGCGGTGCGCGACGTCGGCGACGGCAGGCTCGGCGACGCGGTCGCGGCGGTCCGCGTCATCGCCTTCTTCTACCTGCTGCCGTCGCTCGGCCTGCTCCTGCTCGGGCCGTTGGCGATGGCCGTGCGGCGGCGCCGCGCCCGCGACCCGGGCGAGTGGCCCTTCGCGCTGCTCTGCTTCGCCGTCGTCCTGCTCGGCTGCCTGCTCTGGGGCCTGATCCTGTTCGGGAACCAGCCCGCGCGCACGGTGATCCACGTCGGCAGCCTCGCCCTGCCGATCCTTGCGATCTGCGGCTGCGTCGTCGGCCTGCGGGCCGTGCTGCCCCGCTTCGCGGTCTACTACGTGGCGGTCGCCTCGGCGCTCTCGCTGGCGATCTACGTGCCCGCCTTCACGCCCGTGCCGGGCAGCTCATGGTCGCCCTCGGCGTGCGTCCTCGCGGCTGCCGCGCTCGCCGCCTTCGCGCTCTCCGCGCTGCGGGCCGCGGGCAGCCCGGACGCGCCGAATACACTCGCCCGCCGATGACCTGGCCGAAGCGCAACGCCCCGGTCGTCCTCCTCGCCGCGGCCCTGCTCGCTTCGAGCGCCCTGCTGCTCGCCCTGGAGTGGAACCTGACCTTCTTCCAGGACACATGGGCCTTCCTGATGCACCGGCGGGCGTTCACCGCGATCGCCTTCCTCGAACCGCACAACGAGCACATCGTCGTGATCCCGGTGGCGCTGGAGAGACTGCTGGTCGGCATCTTCGGGATGGCGTCGGCGCTGCCGGAACAGGTGGCGATGACCCTCGTCCTGGCGGCGACGGGCGCGCTCGTCTTCGTCTTCGCGCGCCGCCGCGTCGGCCCCTGGCCGGCGCTGTTCGCGGCGGTGCTGCTGCTGTTCGTCGGCCCGGCCTGGGAGGTGCTGCTGTGGCCGTTCGAGATCGCCCTCGCCGGCTCGGTCCTGTTCGGGGTCGCGATGCTGCTGGCGCTCGACCGCGGCGACCGCCGCGGAGACGCCGCCGCCTGCGCGCTGCTGACGATCTCGATCGGCTTCTCCAGCCTCGGCGTCGCCTTCGCCGCCGCCGCGGCGGTCGACGTGCTCCAGCGCCGCCGCAGCCACGGTCTGCGCCGCGCCTGGCTCGCCGCGATCCCGATCCTGCTCTACGCGGCTTGGTGGGCCGGCTGGGGGCACGACGCCGAAACCCACCTCTCGCTGCACAACGTCCTCTTCTCGCCGCTCTACGTGTTCGAGGGGCTCGCCGCCTCGCTCTCGTCGCTGCTCGGCCTCGCCGCGATCGGCGGCGTCGGCAAGGTGGCCTGGGGAGCGCCGGTCCTGCTGGCGCTGGTCGCCCTGCTCGGCCGGCGCCTGGCTCGCGGCTTCCGGCCCTCGCCGCGCCTCTGGCCGGTCGCGGCGACGACCGCGGTCTACTGGTTCCTCGCCGCCTTCAACTACATCCCCGGCCGCGAGGCGTACACCAGCCGCTACATGTACGCGGGGGCGGCGCTGGTCCTGCTGCTCGCCGCCGAGCTGCTGCGCGGCGTGCGGTTCGGCCGCACGGCGCTGCTCGCCGGCGGAACTTTGACCGCCTTCGCGCTCGTCCTCAACCTCGCCCCGCTGCGCGACGGGAAGGACTGGCTGCGCGAACAGACCGTGCTCACGCGGGCCGACCTGGCGGCGATCGAAATCGCCCACCGAACCGTCGACGCCGGCTTCTCCCTGGGGCCGGAAGTCGCCGGGACGCCGTCGCTGGTCGACGTCGACGCCGGCGACTACCTGGCGATGGCCGCCGAGCACGGCTCGCCCGCCTACACGCCGTCCCAGCTGCTGACCGCCCCGGCCCCCGGCCGCCGCCAGGTCGACGTCGTCCTCGCCCAGGCGCTGCCGGTAGAGACGACGACGCGGCCGGGGCTGCGCCCAGGCGGGCGCTGTCTCGTCGTGGCCCCCGGGCCGGCCCAGCCGGAGATCCGCGTCGGCCCCGGCCGGACGCGGATCGTCGTCCCGTCAAACGAGCCGGCGGCGCTGACGCTGCGCCGCTTCGCCGCCGGCGAATACCCGATCGTCCTCGCGGGCGGTCGCGGCGGCATGACGACCATCCTCCACATCCCCCGCGACTCCGCGCCGCAGCCGTGGTTCCTGCACGTCGAAGCGCCACAGCCGGTTCGCGTCTGCCGCTGAGCGACAACTCCGAAAGCAACCCCGAGAAACGACAAGACCCGCCGAAGCGGGTCGAGTCTGGCGAAGCGGGGAACCACCCCGCGCACAGCCGACAACCGGGTTCCAGGCTACCACGGTGCTGCAACCTTCTGTATCAGCCTGATTACAACTCCTCGGCGATACGCGGCGCCTCGCGCTTGAAGACCCAGGCGCCGAGGCCGCAGACTGCGAAGAAGATCGCCGCCGCCGCGACCAGCGGCAGCGGGCCTCCGGCAGCGTCGGCGGCCGTCGGCGCGTTCGGTTCGAGGATCCAGACCCGAACCTGCTCGAAGATCACCGCCAGCGGGTTGATCATCAGCAGGTGTTCGATCGACGGGTTGTTGAGGCCGTTCTTGCCGAGCGGGTAGAGGATCGGGGTCGCGTAAAAGAGCGTCTGCGCCAGCACCGCCCAGATGATCGCGGCGTCGCGGAAGCGCACGTAGAGCGCCGAGAGCAGCATCGCCACTCCCGCCCCGAGCGCGAACAGGAACAGCAGCGGCAGCGGGAACAGCAGCCAGGTCCAGGCCGGGTCGACCCCCCAGGCGAGGATGAAGACGAAGACGACGACGAGGTTGAGGAGCAGGTTGAAGCCGCTGGTGAGGACGACCGAGACCGGGATCACCAGGCGCGGGAACTGGGTCTTGCGCACGACCCCCTCCTGCGCGACGACCGAGGTCACGGCGCTGTTGGTCGCTTCCTGGAAGAACGAGTAGAGGACGATGCCGAGCAGCAACAGCACCGGGTAGTACGGGACCCCGCTGCCGACGCGGATGATCTTGGTGAAGACGAAGAGCAGCACCGCGAACAGCATCAGCGGCCGCACCAGCGACCACAGGTAGCCGAGCACGGTGCCGAAGTAGGTGCGCTTGAACTCGGTCACCGACATCAGCCAGAGCAGGCTGAAGAAGCGGCGCCAACCGCCGCCGAGCGCCGAGGGCCCGCCGACCTCGCGCAGCTCGGGCGCCGCCGCGACCGGCGCCGGGCTCACGGGCCGCCTCCCGGCTCGACCCGGGCCTCGATCTCGTGCTCCAGCGCCAGCACGCCGCCGGAGCGCTCGCCGCCGAAGACGACGAAGTCGACCGCGCCCTGGACGAACAGGTCGACCTCGCCCTTGCCCTGATCCTGGCGCACGCCGCAGTGGGCGAAGTAGCGCCCCGGCGCCAGCGGGTTCTCGAGCTCGGCGCTGACCGTGGCGCGGTCGCCGGCCCGCAGCCGCCCGGAGCCGTCCGCGCCTTCGATCGGGCCACCGAACTGGAACATCCCGACGCCGTCGGCGTTGGCGACGATGAAGAAGACCGAGACGCCGAGCGTGTCCACGGTCAGCTCGACCTCGGCCCGCAGACGGATCCGCTCGCCGTGCTCGACGCCGGTCGCGCGTTCGCCCGATCCGTCCTCAATCCAGGCGTCGATCAGGCGCGCGCCCTCGGCCGCGGTCGCCACCGCCTCGGCGCCGCCTTCGGGCCCCGGTTCGGCCCCCGGCTGGAAGTTGAGCCGCATGTACTGGCGGCCGATCTCCGCCGGGTCGCCGAGGCGGCGGATCTCGCCGCCCTCGATCAGCATCGCCCGGTGGCAGTATTCCTCGACCGTCTTCATCTCGTGGGTGACGAGGATGATCGTCTTGCCGCTCGCTTTCATCTCGTGAAAGGCGTCGGCGCACTTCTGCTGGAAGGCGGCGTCGCCGACCGCCAGCACCTCGTCGATCAGGAGAATGTCGGCGTCGGCCTCCATCATCGTCGAGAAGGCGAGCCGGACCAGCATCCCCGAGGAGTAGTTCTTCAGCTTCAGGTCGGCGAACTCGCGCAGCTCCGCGAAGTCGAGCACGGCGTCGAGCCGGCGCCGCGTCTCGCGCTGCGTCAGCCCCATCATCACCCCGTTGAGGACCACGTTTTCGCGTGCGGTCAGCTCGACGTTGAAGCCGACCCCGAGCTCGATGAACGGCGCCAGCCGCCCGGCCATGCGGATCCGCCCGGCGTCGGCGCGGTAGATGCTGGCGAGGATCTTCAGCAGCGTGCTCTTGCCGGAGCCGTTGCGGCCGACGATGCCGAAGAACTCGCCCTGGTGGATCTCGAAGGAGATCCCGTCGAGCGCCCGCAGCTCGCGGAAGTCGCGCGCGGCGAACGGATGCACCGCCCGCTCCTTGATCGAGTCGACGCGCTGGGTGGGGATGCGGAAGGACTTCTTCAGGCCTTCGACCTGGATCGCGAGGGGACGCTGCGCCGGCTCGACCGGCGTCGTCGGCGACGGGGGTGGCGAGGTGCTGGTGGCGTCGTCGACGGGCATCTGCATCCCCTACCGGTTTCGTGAGCGCAGGGCGGCGCGGGCGCGGCGCCGGGCCTTCGCCCACAGTCGCTTTGCGCTTCCGTCGACGGCGGCCGGCCCACCCTTGGGCGGCGGCAGCGGGCCCTGCTTGCGGAGGACGACGACGAACTCGATTCCCTGCCGCGCCGCCGCCTCGATGTCGAACGCCTCGCCGAAGCGGCCGCGGCACTCGAGCACCATCGCCAGGAACTCGGCCTGCGTCCAGGCGTGCATGTGGATCGAGTACTTGGCGCCTTCCAGTTCGCGTGCCCGGGCCAGCGTCTGCTCCTCCGGCTCGGCCTCCTCGACCAGGACCAGCCGCGACCACTCCTCGTAGTGCTCGCCGCGCGAGCCCTCCGGCCCCTCGACGTAGTCGGCGACCATGTGCTCGAGCGTCACCACCGGGCGGCGGAAGTCGAAGGTGTAGCGCTTGTCGGGCACGGCGTAGAAGAGGACGCCGCCGGGCTTCAATTTCCCCAGGTGGGTCTCGATCGTGCCGATCGGGTTCTCGCAGTGCTCGAGGAAGTGGTTGGCGACGATGAAGTCCTGCGAGCCCTCGGCGATCGTCGCCAGCCGCTCGCCGTCGTCGATCACGTCGACCGGGGTCAGGTCCCAGCCGGCCAGCTCGGGGTACTCATCGCGCAGCTGCTCGACCGGCATCCGGTCGACGTAGCGGGGCCGGGCATGCGGGGGCATCCTCAGCGGCAGGTGCAGCGGGCCGATCTCCAGCCCCTCGCCCTGCAGGTAGCGCGCGGCGAATTCGGCGCGGGCGTCGAGGTAGACGGGTGGAGCCTCGGCGGGGCCGGCCTGCGCCGTCGCCTCCTTGCCACGGAGCACGCTCATCGGCTTGCAGGCTACCTGCCCGGCACGGCGTCCAGCCCGACCGGCTGTCAGGCTTGCGGCCGTGAGCGATGCCCGCTCGGCCGCGGTCGTGATCCCCAGCTGGAACTCGCGGGGCCTGCTGCCGCGCTGTATCGGCTCGCTGCGCGACCAGGGGGCCGCGCTGGAGCTGCTGGTGGTCGACAACGGCTCCGCCGACGGTTCGGTCGACTACCTCGTGGCCGAGGGCGTGCGGCACGTCTCGCTGCCGCGGAACGTCGGCTTCGCGGCGGCGGTCAACCTCGGCGCCGCCCGAACCGAGTCGGACTCGATCCTGGTCCTCAATGCCGACACGATGCTCGAGCCCGGTTGCGTCGGCCGGCTGCTCGACGCGCTGGAAGGCGATCGCTCGCTGGGCGGCGTGCAGCCGCGCATCCTCCAGCTGGACGACGGGGGGGACGTTGACGTCGCATCGGCCCGCCTCTACAGCGCCGGCCAGGCGCTGACCGCCGACGGGCGAGCGTTCGAGACCGGGGCCGGCGAGCGGCAGAGCCCGCGCCGGCTGGCGCCGCGCGAGGTCTTCGGCGCCTGCGGCGCCGCCTGCCTGCTGCGCCGCGAGCTGTTCGCCGAGCTCGGCGGCTACGACGAGAGCTACTTCTCCTTCTACGAGGACGTCGACCTCAACGTGCGGGCGCGGATCGCCGGCTGGCGCTTCGGGTACGTTCCCGACGCAGTGGTCTGGCACGTCGGCAACGCCTCCTGGAGTGAGGGCTTCCGCCGCCCGGCGGCCGAGAACGCGCGGCTGGTCGCCCGCAACCGGCTCGCCACCCAGATCAAGTTCATGCCCGCGTCGGCGATCCCGCGGATCGCCGCGGTCGAGCTGGGCGCGCTGATCCGCGCCGCCCGGCAGCACCGCCTCCGCGCCACCTTGCGCGGCAAGCTGGGTGCCCTGGGCCGGCTGCCGGCCCTGCTCGCCGAGCGCCGCCGGCTGGGCGCCGTCGGCGACCCGGCGCTGGCGCGCCGCTGGCTCGGCGAGGGAGCGGCCACGTGAGGATCTGCCTGATCTCGGCCGGCGACGACGCCAGTGGCGAGCAGGCGCGCGCCTGCCGACGCCGCGGGCGGTTGCTGGCGGAGCGCCATGAGGTGACGGCGATCTATCCCGGCGACGCGGCCCCGCTGCTGAGCGGGGGGGCCGGCTCGTCGTTGCGCGAGTTGTTCGTCGGGGACGGCTCAGCGCTCGACGGGATCGCCTTCTCGGACGCCGATCACCGCCAGTCGGCTTTCGTGCTGGAGGCGATCGAGCGCGCCTACGGCGATCCCGGTCCGGACCACGTCGAGGCCTGCGACCGGGGCGCCCCGGCTCTGGTGCCGCTGCTCGCCCGAGATTGCGGCCACCCGCTGCTGGCCGAGACGACGTTCGCCCTGCGCCTGGTCGCCAGCAGCGAGCTGCTGGCGCTCCACGACGGCACCCTCGCCTCCCGGCAGGGTGGTCGCCTCCGCGATCTCCAGGCCGAGCAACTGCGGCTGGCCGACACGGTGGTTTGGGCGGGAGGCGAGCTCGCCGATCTCCACCGTCCACACGAGGGAGTCGAGCTGCCGCCGGCCACCTGTCTTGGCGAGCCGTTCGACGTTCCCGCCGAGTCGCCGACCCCGGCTCGCCGCGATCCCGCCGAGCCGTTGCGCATCCTCTTCGCCGGTGACCTGCGGCGCAGCCAGGGAGCGCTCGATCTCGCCGAAGCCTGCCTTCGCCTGCCGGTCGCCGAGTGGCGGCTGACGATGTCCGGCGGCGACACCCTCACCGCCCCCGCCGGCTACTCGGTGCAGCTGACGATCGAAGAGATGTTCGGGAGCGATCCGCGCCTGGAGATTTCCCCGAGCCTTCCGGAGGAGGGCATCGGGGGGCTGCTCGACGGGCACGACCTGCTGGTGGTCCCGGCCGCGGTCGCCGCGAGCCCCGAGCCGGCACTGGAGGCGATGAGGGCGGGAATGCCGATCCTCGCTACTCCGGTAGGTGGACTGACCGGCCTGGTCGAGCACGGGGTCACCGGCTGGCTCGCCCGCGGCCGTGGCGCCGGCCCGCTGCGGGAGGCGCTGGCCGGGCTGCTCGGGAATCGCGAGGAGCTGGAACGGATGCGCGCCTCCGGCGCGATCTTCGAGCGCTTCCGACGGCTTGCGGGGGCCGAGCCGATCGCCGCCGCCTACGAGCGGGCGCTGGCGGAGAGGCCGACCGTGCCGCGCCGCCGCCGCACCGCCGGCGGCGAGCGACCGGCGGTGACCGGGGTCGTGCCCTACTTCCGCGCCTCCGCATACGTCGAGGAGGCGGTCGACTCGCTGCTTGCCCAGACCCATCGCAACCTCGACGTCGTAGTCGTCAACGACGGCTCCTTCGAGCCGGCAGACGAGGTGCTGGAGCGACTGGCGGCGCTGCCGCGCGTCCGCGTCGTCACCAAGCCGAACGGGGGTGAGTGCTCGGCCCGCAACCTCGGGATCGCCGTGGCGGGCGGCGAGTTCGTCGCGATGCTCGATTCCGACAACGTGCTCGAGCCGGAGTTCGTCGCTCGCGCGCTCGAGGTCCTCGAGCGTGACCGCGAGCTCGCCTACGTCTCCTGCTGGCTGCGCTTCGTCGGTCCGGACGGATCGCCCTTCGAGGACCCCTCCGGATACGCTCCGCTCGGCAACCGGGTGCTGAGAGACGACGGAGAGAACTGGGATGGCGATACGCTGGCGCTGCTACCCCGCACGCTGTTCACCGAGCACGGCTACCGCTACGAGGAATCGTCCGTCTACTCGGGCGACTGGGAGCTGTACCGGCGCCTGCGGGAGGACGGCCGGTTCGGTGCCGTGATCCCGGAGCGGCTCGCCCGCTACCGGGTCGTGCCCGGCTCGTTGCAGCGCTCCTTCGACCGGAAGGCCGAGCTGCATGCATGGGACGAAGTGTTGACCCGCCGCCAGCAGCGGCATCCTGACGGCTACTGGGGCGAAGCGGTCCGGTGACGGACGAAGCGGGAAAGGGCCAGGACCCTCGGGTCGAAGCACTGCTCGAGGCGAACGCCGAGCTGGCGGCCGAGCTTCGGAGCCTCTCGCTGAGTCGTGCGAGCGCGCCGCGGTCCAGCGCGGTCCCGGCCGGGCGGCGCCTGGCCAAGCTGCTCGATGAACGCGATTCGCTTGCCGCCGAGCGGGAGGCGCTCGGCTCCCAGCTGGATCAAGCGCGCGCCGAGCTGGCGGCCGCACAGCAGGCGGTCGATCACCTCAACGAGCACGTTCGCGACCTCGGCGGCAGAATCGACGAGCAGCACCGGGAGCTGCAGCGCCTGCGCTCCGGCCTCGCCGGCTGGCTGCGGCGCGCCCGAGCGCGCCTGCTGCTGCGGAGGCCTGGCTGAGCTCTTAGAGTCCATCCGAAAACCCCCGCGCACGCCTGGCGGCGGCGGACACTGCGCGGTGCCGCGTCCTCGGTCGGCCAAATAGCGCCGCTATTCGGCCTTCCTGCGTCCTTGCCCCGCTTGGTCCGGCGCTCGCCAGCCGCACACGCGGGTTTTCGGATGGACTCTTAGCCGCCGCGCGGTCGCTTCAACCGCCGCAGCGGCGCGGTCAGCTTCCAGCTCGACGACTCTCGCATCGCGGCTGCGCTGGCCGCTTCCCTCTGCGCCAGCGCGGCGACCTCTGCCAGGCGCCCGTTGACGTCCTCGAGCCGCTGCTCCAGCTCGACCCGGTGGATGTCGGCCTTTGCCAACGTTGCCACGAGCCGGGCATGCGCTTCGACCAGCCGCACCCGCTCGCTCTCCTTGCGCGTCGTCTGGCGCGCCGCCGGGCTCGGCGCGCGCAACTCCGGGGGCAGGACGAGTCGGGCTCGGCCGGGCGGCAGCGAGCGAAGGTAGTCCCACAGCAGCAGCTGCCGCGCGGTCAGGTAGTCGCCGTGGTCGACCCCGGCGGCGTCCTGGTTGCGAAGGTCTGACCGTAGCGCCGAGGCCGCGTCGGCCGGCCGCACGACAGCGGCGCGAGAGCGGACGAGTCGCTTGGTCGCGTCGGCGACGATCTCGGTTGCGGTGTCGGGCCGGGTGGTCAGCCGGTCATACAGGGCGATCGTCGCCTCCGCGCCGTCGAGCTGGTCGAGCACGATCGTCATCTGGGCCTCCCAGGCGGCGAGCGCGTGGACCGGCGACGTGCCGTCCATCGCGCTGTGGGAGAGGGCGATCTCGAGCGGGTCTCGCAGCGCCAGCACCGGATGCAGCACCCCTTCGATCACCGGTTGCCAGAGCGGCAGGAGGCTGTTGATGCGCGGCTCCTTCAATACCACCGGGGCGCCCGCGGCCGAGGAGATCAGGGAGTCGAGGACGGCCCGCAGCCGGGGAACCGCCTCCGCCCGGTGGGGGAGCTGCTCCTCTATCGGGGGCGCATCCGCCCACCAGCTGCAATCGAAGCGTGCGAGCAGGTCTTCGTTGACCTTCATCACTTCCAGCGACTCGAAGTGCCCGAACGGATTGCTGGGAGCGGGGCCGTGCAGATCGCCGTCTCTCCCGGCGAAGAATCCCGCCGCGACGAAGGCCCGGGCGATCGCACTCGTACCGCTGCGACCGGGCCCGAGCACGATCACGCCGGCCGCGCCCTCCTCCGGCCCAGCCGTTCCGGTCTCTCGATCGCTGTCCGAGGACTCCGTTGCCACCGGGTGGAGATATTCGCAGGTGGCAAGCGAAGCGAGCCCGCGCCGACGTGCCGGTAGTTGACCACCGTATTGGGCGGCGAATCACCGGCACGTCCCTTCAGCCGCGGCGCTGCCGACGCAGCCGCAGGGACTCGCGCAGGGTTATGTCGAGCAGGGCGCCGCGGTCGACCTGGCGCCGCTCCAGCGCGGCGCCGTCGCGCCAGCCGCGCAGGCGGCCGCGCAGCCCGGCCGCGGTGCGGTCGCGGACGATCTGTCCGGCGCAGAGGACTCCCTCGGCGGCGAGCGCTCGGAGCGCGTCTCGCGGGCGCGACATCACGCCGTAGCGGCGCAGCATGTAGCCGCGGCTCCAGCCGCTGTGGGAGTACTTGAAGGCGGAGGCGGCGCCGCTGCTGGCCGAGTAGGCGTGCAGCGCCCGCGCCTCGGGGGCGAGCCGGCAGCGGGCGCCGGCGGCGCGCAGCCGCAGTGCCAGGTCGAGGTCCTCGTAGTAGAGGAAGATGCGCTCGTCGAAGCCCCCGGCGGCGCGGAAGGCGTCGAGCCGGTACAGCGCGGCCCCGCCGCTCGGCCCGAGCGGGGCGGGGGCCGCGAGCGCCGCCGCCGCCGGCTCGCCGTGCAGGTAGTCGAAGCCCATCAGGGTGCGGTCGGCGACGACGCCGGCCGAGTCGATCCGTCCCGGGTCGGCTTCCTGGAGCAGCACTCCGGCGACGGTCTCCGCTCCCTCGGCGGCCGCCAGCATCGCCTCGACGAAGCGCGGATCGCACTCGACGTCATTGTTGAGCAGCAGCACCGGGTCGCCCGGCTGCTCCGCGATCGCCCGGTTGAGCGCCGGTCCGAAGCCGAGGTTGCGCCCCAGCTCGACCAGGGCGACCTCGGGAAAGCGCGCGCGCAGCAGCTCCGCCGAGCCGTCGCTTGAGCCGTTGTCGGCGACGACGACGTCGACCGGCCGGGTCTGCGCCCGCAGGCTCTCGAGCGCCCGGGCCAGGCGCTCGAGGCCGTTGAAGTGGGGGATGTAGACGGTGGGTGGCATTGAGAAATTGGATGGTAGAGAGCTGCGAAAATGGATAATAAGAAGCCGCGAAATAGGATACTAGTTAGCCGCGAAACTGTATAATAGATCTATGAGCGAAGCGCATGGGGGAGGCCAACGAGCCGACGGATATCGGCGGCGGGTGATCGACGACGAGCTCGACGAGCTGTTCGCCGGCCTACCCGCCATCAGTATCGAGGGGGCCAGGGGTGTAGGCAAGACGGTCACGGCAGAACGGCGGGCGGCGACCATCTACCGGCTTGACGACATAGAAGGACGCCGGATCGTCGAAGCCGAATCATCGGTCCTGGTTACGGGAGATCGCCCCATCCTGATCGACGAGTGGCAGCGCCTGCCCGAGTCGTTCGACCGGGTGCGCCGCGCGGTCGACGATGGCGCCGGGGCCGGAAGCTTCCTGCTGACGGGCTCAGCCAGACCGACGAAGCTGCCGGTGCATTCAGGGGCGGGCAGGATCGTGCGGATGCGCCTGCGGCCGATGACGCTTGCGGAGCGTGGAGGCGATGCCGCAACGGTGAGCTTGGCCGAGCTGATCGAAGGCGGGCGCCCGAAGGTCGAAGGCATCGCTGAGATGAGGCTCCCCGATTACGTCGAGGAGATACTCGCGTCTGGCTTTCCTGGGATACGTCAACTTCCACACGACCTGCGGCAGGCCCAGCTCGATTCATACATCGATCACATCGTCGATCGCGATTTCGAGGAGCTCGACTACAGGGTGCGCAAACCGTCGATCCTGCGGCGCTGGATGACCGCGTATGCGGCGGCGACTGCCACTACGGCCTCCTTCGAGAAGATCAGGGACGCAGCTGCGAAGGAGCCCAACGAGGCGCCAACCAGGCGCGCGGTCCTGCCATACCGGGATGTCCTGGAGAAGCTCTGGACCCTCGATCCGGTTGAACCGTGGCTGCCGACCCGAAATCATCTGAAACGCCTCGCCGTTCCCTTCAAGCACCACCTCGCCGACCCGGCCTTGGCGGCGCGGCTTCTCGGAGCAGAGGCCGACACACTGCTCAAAGCTCGTCCGGCGGGCCCGGCGATTCCCCGGGACGGGACGCTGCTCGGAGCCCTCTTCGAGTCGTTGGCAACCCTCTGTGTGAGGGTTTACGCACAAGGGGTTCGAGCCCGCATCGGCCACCTGCGCACCTGGCGCGGCGAACGCGAGGTCGACTTGATCGTCGAGCGCGGCCAGGCGATCGTCGCGATCGAGGTCAAGCTCGGCGCGATCGTCGACGACCGCGATGTGCGCCACCTGCTCTGGTTGCGGGAGAAGCTGGGCGACGAACTAGCCGATGCGGTCGTGCTGACGACCGGACGACAGGCCTACAGGCGCAAGGACGGCATAGCCGTCGTCCCCCTGGCCCTGCTGGGCCCCTGACGCCCCGGTAGGGTTGCAGCCTCGATGGAGGCCCTGAAGGGACTGATCCTCTCCGGCGGCGCCGGCACCCGGCTGCGGCCGATCACGCACACCTCGGCGAAGCAGCTGGTCCCGGTCGCCAACAAGCCGGTGCTGTTCTACGGGATCGAGGCGCTGGTCGAGGCCGGGGTGACCGAGATCGGGATCATCATCGCCCCGGAGACCGGCGAGGAGATCCGCGAGGCGGCCGGCGACGGCTCGCAGTTCGGGGCGCAGATCACCTACATCGTCCAGGACAAGCCGGCGGGCCTCGCCCACGCGGTCCTCACCGCCGCCGACTTCCTCGGCGACTCGCCCTTCGTCATGTACCTCGGCGACAACCTGCTGGCCGACGGCCTGCGCGGCCTCGTCGCCAGCTTCCGCGAGTCCGAGCCCGACGCGCTGATCCTGCTGACCCCGGTCTCCGACCCCAGCTCCTACGGCGTCGCCGAGCTCGACGGCGACGACGTCGTCCGCCTGGTCGAGAAGCCGAAGGACCCGCCCTCCAACCTGGCCCTGGTCGGCGTCTACCTGTTCAGCCCGCTGATCCTCGACGCCGCCCGCTCGCTGGAGCCCTCCTGGCGCGGCGAGTACGAGATCACCGAGGCGATCCAGAAGCTGATCGAGGACGGGCGCCGGGTTCAGTCGGAGGTGGTCGGCGGCTGGTGGAAGGACACCGGCCAGCTCGCCGACATGCTCGAGGCCAACCGGCTGGTGCTCGAGGAGATCGAGACCCGCCTCGACGGCGAGATCGACGAGGCCTCGAAGGTCGAGGGCCGGGTCGTGGTCGAGGCCGGGGCGAAGGTCTCCGGCTCGGTCGTCCGCGGCCCCGCGGTGATCGGCGCCGGGGCCCGGATCGAGGACGCCTACGTCGGCCCCTACACCTCGATCGGCGACGAGGTGACGATCTGCCGCTCCGAAATCGAGCACTCGATCGTCCTCGCCGGCTCGGTCGTGCAGGACCTCGACACCCGCATGGAGGCGAGCCTGCTCGGCCGCGAAGTGAAGCTGACCCGCAGCGAGGGACGGCCGAAGACGCTGCGGATGCTGGTCGGCGACAAATCCGAGATCAAGATCATCTGATGGGCGGTTCGCGGTGAAGCTGCTGGTCGCGGGCGCGGCGGGGATGCTCGGGCGTGACGTGATGCTGGCCGCCGACAACGCGGGCCACGAGGTGGTCGGCTTCGGCCGCTCCGAGCTCGACGTGACCGATGCCGCTGCCGTCTCGGCAAAGCTCGAGGCCGAGCGGCCCGGGGTCGTCGTCAACTGCGCCGCCTGGACCGACGTCGACGGCGCCGAGGAGCACGAGGCCGAGGCGGCCCGGGTCAACGGCGAGGGCGCCGGCAACGTCGCCGCCGCCGCGGCGGCGGTCGGCGCCGCGGTCGTCTACGTCTCCAGCGACTACGTCTTCGACGGCAGCAAGGGCGCTCCGTACCTGGAGACCGACCAGCCGGCGCCGCTCTCCGCCTACGGTCGCTCCAAGCTGGCCGGCGAGGAGGCGACCCGGGCCGCCAACAAGCGCCACTTCGTCGTCCGCACCGCCGGGCTGTTCGGCACCGCCGGCCCCAACTTCGTCGAGACGATGCTGCGCCTCGCCGATCACGGCGAGGTGCTGGTGGTCCGCGACCAGGTCAGCTCGCCGACCTATACCTGGCACCTCGCATATGGCATCGTGCGGCTGATCGAGGGGGTCGAGTTCGGCATCCACCACATGGCCGCGGCCGGGGAATGCTCCTGGTACGAGTTCGCGCGCGAGATCTTCGAGCAGGCCGAGATCGAGTGCAAGGTGATGTCGGCGACGACCGAGATGCTCGGCCGCCCGGCGCCGCGCCCCCCCTACTCGGCGCTCGCCAGCCAGCGCGAGCACGCGATCGAGCTGCCCACCTGGCGGGACGGCCTCGGCGCCTACCTGGCCCAGCGCCGCACCGAGAGCGAGGCGGCGGCGTGAAGATCCTCGTCACCGGCGCCGCCGGCTTCATCGGCTCCACCTACGTGCGCCTGATCGGCGGCGAGCACGAGGTGCGGGTGCTAGACAAGCTCACCTACGCCGGCCGCCGCGAGAACCTGCCCGAGGGCACCGAGCTGGTCGAGGGCGCGATCGAGGATCCGGCGATCGTCCGCGAGGCGATGGCGGGCTGCGACGCGGTCGTCAACTTCGCCGCCGAGTCGCACGTCGACCGCTCGATCGACGACCAGGACGCTTTCGCCCGCACCCACGTGATCGGCACCGGCACCCTGCTCGACGCCGCCCGCGAGCTCGGCCTCGACCGCTACCTGCAGGTCTCGACCGACGAGGTCTACGGCTCGATCGACTCCGGCTCGTTCACCGAGACCTCGCCGCTCGACCCCTCCTCGCCCTACTCGGCGACGAAGGCCGCGGGCGACCTGCTGGTCGCCGCCCACGTCCACACCTACGGCATCGAGGCCTCGATCGTCCGCGGCTCCAACAACTACGGCCCGCGCCAGTACCCGGAGAAGCTGATCCCGCTGATGGTCCTCAACGCGATCCACGGCGATCCGCTGCCGGTCTACGGCGACGGCCGCCAGGTCCGCAACTGGCTCTTCGTCGAGGACTTCTGCCGCGGCATCCACACGGTGCTGATCGGCGGCCGGGCCGGCGAGGCCTACAACGTCGGCGGCCCCGACGAGTGCGAGAACATCGAGGTCGTGAAACGGGTGATCGAGCTGACCGGCGGCGACGAGTCGCTGATCGAATACGTCACCGACCGCCCCGGCCATGACCGCCGCTACTCGCTCGCCTCCGACAAGCTGCGCGACGAGCTCGGCTGGGAGGCGCAGGTCCACTTCGCCGAGGGGCTGGAGCGGACCGTGCGCTGGTACCGCGAGAACGAGGAGTGGTGGGGGCCGATCCGCTCCGGCGAGTACCGCGAGTACTACGAACGCCAGTACGGCAAAGCGCTGGGCTGATGCCGCGGCGGCTGGAGACGAAGCTCGACGGCGTGGTTCTGGTCGAGCCCGAGGTCCACGGCGACTCGCGCGGCTTCCTGGTCGAGACGTATCGCCGCGACACCTGGGCAGGGCTGGGGATCGACGTCGAGTTCGTCCAGCACAACCACTCGCGCTCGGCGAAGGACACGCTGCGCGGACTGCACTTCCAGACCGAGCCCGGCCAGGCGAAGCTGGTCCGCTGCCCGCGCGGGGAGATCTTCGACGTCGCCGTCGACCTGCGCCGCGACTCTGCCGACCTTCGGCCGCTGGGAGGGCCACGTGCTCGACGACGAGTCCCACCGCCAGCTGTTCGTCCCGGCCGGCTTCGGCCACGGCTTCGCCGTGCTCAGCGAGAGCGCCGACGTCACCTACCTTCTCTCCAGCCTCTACGACCCCGTCACCGAGGCGGGCATCGCCTGGAACGACCCGGAAGTCGGCGTCGAGTGGCCGGTCGCCGAGCCGCTGCTCAGCGACCGCGACCGCAGCGCCCCGACCCTCGCCGAGGTGGCCGAGACGCTGCCGTTCTGAGCAAGTCGGACATGCGGCTGCTGCTGGCGGCGCTGATGGATTTCGGCGGCCGCTGGCCGCTGGTCGGCGGCCTCCTCGTCCTCGCCAGACTCGACCCGCTTCGGCGGGTCTTGTCGGTTCTGGGGCTCGCTACCGCCCGCTGAAGGCGGTGATCGCGAGGCTGGTCGCGAGTTTGGCGCCGATTCCCGCATAGACCGCCGCGTTCAGCAGCGGGCTGTGCCCGGGGGCGTCGAAGCGGCGGTAGAAGCGGCCCATGCCGCGGTGGAAGGCGATCTCCTGCCGCGGCGCTCGGCGAGCGCCGCTGGAGCCGCCCTTGACGTGCAGGGCGACCCCGGCCGGCTCGTAGAAGACCTTCCAGCCCGCGTCCCAGAAGCGCCGGCACCAGTCGAGGTCCTCCATGTAGAGCCAGTAGCCCTCGTCGAGCAGGCCGACCTCGCCCACCGCCGCGGCCCGGCAGAGCATGAAGGCGCCGTTGACCGCGTCGACCTCGCCCGCCTCGTCGTCGCCGAGGTGGGTGGCGCGATACTGGCTCAGCGCCCCCGCCGCGTCGTCCCCGCGCCCGATCCCGGTGAAGTGGGCGAGGGCGCTGAGCGGGGTCGGGAAGGAGCGCTTGCAGGCATGGTCGAGCTCGCCGCTCTCGGTGACCAGCTTGACGCCGACCATCCCGATCCGCTCGTCCGAGCGCAGCCGCGCCAGCGCCGCGTCGAGCGTTCCCGCGTCGACCTCGGTGTCGGGGTTGAGCAGCAGCACCGCGTCCGCCTCGCTCTCGCGCAGCGCCAGGTTGTTGGCGGCGGAGAAGCCGATGTTGCCGCGGCGGATCAGCCGCACCGCCGGAAACTCGCGCGCGACCATCTCCGGCGTCGCGTCGGGGCTGCCGCTGTCGACCACGGTGACCCGCATCCCCGCGGCCGCCGGGTGGGCCTGGAGCGAGGCGAGGCAGCGCCGCAGCAGGCCCTCGGCCCCGTGGCTGACGACGATGACCTCGAGCTCGGCCCCGGCCGCCATCCGCGGCCCGCTCAGTGCGATCCCTCGCCGCGGACGATCGCGGCGGGGGTCCTCAGCAGGATCGCCAGGTCGCCGGCGACGGAGATGTTGTCGAGGTAGTCGCGCTCCATCGCCAGGCGCTCCTCGAAGGTCAGGTCGCCGCGGCCGTAGACCTGCATCGGGCCCGTCATCCCCGGCCTGACGCCGAGCCGCAGGCGCTGGCGCTCGTCATATAGGGCGACGACCTGCTCCTCCTCGGGCCGCGGCCCGACCAGCGACATGTCGCCGCGGACGACGTTGGCGAACTGCGGCAGCTCATCGAGGCTGAAGCGCCGCAGCATCCGCCCGGCGCGGGTCACGCGGGGGTCGTCGGCGATCTTGAAGGCGGGCTCGTCGAGCTTCTCGAGGTCGACCAGTTCCGGCAGCTGCTGCTCGGCGTCCTGGACCATCGTGCGGAACTTCAGCACCGTGAACGGGACGCCGTCCTTGCCGGCGCGCCGCTGGCGGAACAGCACCGGCCGGCCCGAGTCGAGCAGGATCAGCAGCGAGATCGCGGCGATCAGGGGGGAGACGAGGGCCAGCGTGACGCCGCCGATCGCCAGGTCCATCGCCCGCTTCATCGCCACCGTCGAGCGCGGCGGGTCGGAGAAGCGGAAGTCGAGGACCGGCAGCTCGGCGAGCCGGTTCAGCTCGATCCCCGGCCCGAGCAGCCCGAAGTGCTGGGGCAGGAAGGTCAGTGCCAGCCCGGCCGCCTTGCACTCCTCGATCAGCCGCTCCGCCGCCGGCTCGCTCATCTCCTGCTCGGTGACGATCACCCGCTCGACGCTCAGCTCGCGCGCCACCTCGGCGATCTCGGCGATCGAGCCGAGCCGCGGCAGGCCCTCCGGCGCCGCCGCGGTCTCGCCGGCGCCGAGCGGCGCCAGGTAGCCGACCAGGTGCAGGCGCGTCTCCGGGTGGGTGGCGACGCGGCGGGCGACGACGCCGACCGCCGTCGCCGGCCCGACCACGATCCCGGCCGCGGCGCCGGCCAGGCGGTGCCAGAAGAAGCGCAGCACCGCCCGCGAGGCGAAGCTGCCGAACAGCGCCCCGACGCCGACCGCGATCGCGCTGGGGGCGGCCAGCGGGCCGACCGGGCTGAGCGCCAGCAGGCCGTCGAGCGCCAGCGTCCCCAGCGCCGCCGCCGAGACCAGGCCGGAGATCTCGTCGAGGGTGCTGTGGCGGATCCGGCGGTGGTCGTTGTCGTAGAGGCCGTGCAGCTTCAGCACCAGGATCCAGACCGGGCTGAACATCACCGCCCAGAAGAGGGTGCCGACGTCGGTCTTCGGGCTCGCCGCGGTGACGATGCAGAGCGTCGCCACCAGGGTCAGCCAGTCGCCGGTGGCGAGCGAGCGGCGCATCAGCGAGCCGCGGCGTCGCGCCCCGGCGGCGCCGGCCAGGCCGAGGCGCGTCGCGGCGCCGGTCCGGCCGGGCCGCCGCAGAGCCCCGCGCCCGGGCGCGGGGCTCTGCGGCGGCGCGGTCTTCTGGGCGTCTCGGGCCATCTCGTCGCTCACCCGCATTCCCACCCCGTCTGCAGGCATTCTTCGAGCGGGTTCAGTTCCCTGGCCCGCTTCAGATCCGCCCGCGCAGCCGCTGCTTCGCCCGCCTCGTGCTCGACCCGCGAGCGCAGGTAGTAGAGCTCCCAGTCGAGGTCCTGGCGGGAGATCGCCTGCGAGAGGCGTTCCCTGGCGATCGGGTAGTCGCGCTGCAGCTCCGCCAGCAGCCCGAGCTGGACGTAGGGCGAGGCGGCGAAGGGCTCGATCGAGCGCGCCGTGCCGGCGTGTTCGACCGCCGAGCCGAAGTTGCCGCCGCCGGCGGCGCTGCGGCTCGCGGACAGCTCGCGTTCGACCAGCAGCGGCCCGATCAGCGCGATCGCGGCGATCCAGGCGACGGCGAGGCCGGCGACGGTGACGCCGAAGCGGCGCTCGTCGTCGCCGCGCCCGCCTCCGGCCGGCGCTGCGGCCGGCGCGAGCTGCGCGCAGCGGGCGGCGACGGTCACCCCGGCGGCGAGGAGGAAGAAGGCGCCGAAGGCGGGGATTTCCCAGAACCAGTCGATCGCGGCGCCGACCGCGAAGGCGAGCATCGCCGCGAACAGCATCGCGTAGCGCTCGCGCTGGGGGTGGGGGGCCGCGCGCCAGGCGGCGAACGCGGTCCACAGCAGGCCGCCGACCAGGGCCAGCACGATCAGGCCGCCGACCACGCCCAGCTCGGCGAACGCCTCGAGGTAGAGCGAGTGTGCGTCGAGCACCGGCTGCTCGATCGTGCGGTGGCGGTCCCAGGCGAAGCGGTAGGTGCCGGCGCCGATCCCGTGCAGCGGCTCTTCCTTGAAGGCGTCGACGGCGACGCGGTAGTAGTCGTGGCGCCCGGCGCCGCTGAGCTGGGAGAAATGCTGTTCGGGACTGGCCGGGAACTGGGTGTCGGCGCGGTTGAACTGGTCCCAGGCGCGGCCGCCGACCGCGATCGCGAGCCCGATCGCGGCGACCGCGGCGACCGCGGCGATGGTCCTCAGCACGGCCGGGTTGCGCGACAGCTCGACCGCCCGGCCGGTCAGCCCGCCCTCGCGGCGCTCGGCCCAGCGCAGCGCCGCGAACAGCAGCAGGGCGAGGGCGACGCCGGCGAGCAGGATCAGCGCCACCGCCACTCCCTGGCCGACGGTCGACGGGGTGGCGACGTTGTCGGCGAGGGCGGTCCGCGCCTGCACGGCGAGCACCGCCGGCAGCGCCCCGAGCACCCCGATGCCGAGCGTCGCCAGCATCCACAGCCGGTCGCGCGAGAGGGCGATCGTGACCCCGGCGGCGATCGCCAGCGCCAGCAGGCCGCCGCGCGAGTAGGTGAAGTAGAGGGCCAGCAGGACTGCCGGCATCGCCGCCACCGAAGCCCAGCGCAGGGTGGCCCAGGCGCTGCGGCGGCTGGTCCACAGCAGCATCGCCACGGCGATCCCGAACATCGCCCCGTTGGCGTTCCAGTAGCCGAGCGGGTAGCGCATCCGCGGGCCGGTCCCGAGCGATTCGGAGACCTCCAGCACGTGGGGCAGGAGGCGGCTGGCGAGCCCGAGCAGGGCGACCAGGGTCACCGCGATCGCCAGGCCTTCGGCGAAACGTTGGCGCCTTTGGTCGGTTTGGGCGATCAGGAAAGCGGCAAGGAAGAAGCTGAGATAGACGAGCTCGCGGTCAGCCTCGATGAAGCTCAGCTCCACCGACCCCGACCAGAGGGACGACAATGCGGACCAGACAGCGAGAGCGGCGATTCCGGCGGCGGCCCAGTAGAACGAGCGGCCCAGCGCCGCCCGCGACGCCGCTCCGAGGACCAGCAGCACGACGACTATCAGCCACACGACGAGACCGGCGACGTGGCGGGGCGTCACTTCGAAACCGCCCCCTGCGAGTGCCAGCCCGACGATCAGCGCGACGGGCGCGAGGAGCGCCGCCATTTGGTCTAACCTTTCGCGCGATGACCGGGACGCGCCATCTGCCGGCCCCTCGCGGGGGTCGCCCCATCCTCTGTTTGGTGTCGTTGCTTGCTCTGCTCGCAATGGCCTGTTTCCCGGTTTTCGCTCGTGCCCAAGGCTCGGGCGAAGCTCAATACGAACCCGTCGCGCCTAGCGCCACCCCGCCGGGGAGCAAGCCCCCGTCCCACTCGGGGCCCAAGGCGAACAGCTCGGAATTGAACGGCGGTGGCGCTGAAGCGCCCTCTGGTTCGACTCATTCGGGTTCATCGGAAGAAAGTCCTACGACGGAAAGCAAATCTTCGACGCCTGCCGGCGGCGCCGGCTCGGGCGGCGGCGATGGCGACCACGGGCAGAGTAGCCCAGGCAACGGCTCCGAACAGGCCGGGATCTCCCATGCACAGCACCTTGAACAGACTTCTTCCCCGCAGGACAACGGCGGCGGCTCCTCGCCGCTGGTGCCGATCCTGATCGCCGTGGCCGCGCTGGCCGCGATCTCGATCGGCGCCTACGTGTACAGGCAGAGGCGCCAACGCCGCACGCCGGACGCGCGTGTCTCGCCCGAGGCGGGTTGACTCGATGCCGACAGAGAGGATGTGGATCTTGAGGAAGGCACGTGCCCTGACGGCGGCCCTGGCGATCTCGGCGCTGGCTCTTGCGGCCTCCGCTTCGACCGCGGCGGCGCTTCCAGCTGATTTCTGGGGGGTCGTCCCGCAGGCCTATCCCGCCTCCGAACAGTTCCAGCGGCTCGATCGCGGCGGGGTCGAAAGCGTGCGCGCGTCGATCGACTGGGGCGCGGTGCAGCCGCGCGCCGGCGGCCCGTTCGACTGGTCGTCGGTCGACTCGATCGTCAAGGGGGCGGCCGCGGCGCACCTCGACGTGCTGCCGTTCCTCTCCGGCGCCCCGAGCTGGGCGGTCCCCGTCGACCGCCGCTACGGCAGCCCGAAGAGCCTGCCGGTTCGCAACGGCCGCCAGCGCTCCGGCTGGTCCCGCTTCGTCAAGGCCGCGATCCTGCGCTACGGCCCGCGCGGCAGCTTCTGGGCCGAAAACCCGGAAGTGCCGAGGCGCCCGATCCGCGTCTGGCAGGTCTGGAACGAGGAGAACTTCGAGTACTTCGTGGGGCGGCCGAACCCGGCCGAATACGGCAAGCTGGTGAAGCTCTCCTACGGCGCGATCAAGGGCGCCGACCACGGCGCCCGGATCGTCCTCGGCGGCCTCTTCGCGAAGCCGAAGGAGGCGACCTTCAGGCGCCGGCCGCCGCTCGCCTACTTCGCCGCCGACTTCCTCGAACAGATGTACAGGCGCACGCCGGGGATCAAGGGCAAGTTCAACGGCGTTGCCCTGCATCCGTACACCGGCAACTACAAGTACCTCGCCCCCTACATCGAAGAAGTCCGCGACGTGCTGAAGAAGAACCACGACGCCGGCAAGGCGCTGTGGCTGACCGAGCTCGGCTGGAGCTCCGAACACCCGACCCGCGGCAACTCCTTCGCCAAGGGGCTGCAGGGCCAGGCGAGGCAGCTGAAGGGGGCCTTCCGCCTGCTCAAGGCACATCAGCGCAAGTGGAAGATCGCCCGCGTGTACTGGTTCTCGGTCGAAGACCAGGCGGGCACCTGCAACTTCTGCGGTGGCTCGGGGCTGTTCGGCGAAGGCTTCGCCCCGAAGCCGGCCTGGTACGCCTACACGCACTTCGCCGGCGGCAGGCCGTAAGCCCGGATCCACCGCGCGTTCCCGAGCCCGGTCAACCGCGGTCGCTGGACGTGCCGTGGTTTAGACCCCCTATATGGGCACGTAACCCACGGCACGTCTCGAAGCGGGGCGTAGGATCGGTGGGTTGGCCATTGATGCGAAGACGAGTCTGGATCCTGACCCGCTGGCGCCGTTCAGCGCTCCGGTCCGGCGCTGGTTCGAGGGCTCCTTCGAGGGGCCGACGCCGGCGCAGGCCGGCGGCTGGGAGGCGATCTCCGGCGGCGCCAACGCGCTGATCTGCGCCCCGACCGGCTCCGGCAAGACCCTCGCCGCCTTCCTCTGGGGGATCGACCGGCTCTCGCGGACCCCCGCCGACGGGCCTGAAGGTCGCCCTCAGAACGGAAAATCGGCCGATCGCCTCGGCAGCGGCGTGAAGATCGTCTACGTCTCGCCGCTGAAAGCGCTCTCCTACGACATCGAGCGCAACCTGCGGGCGCCGCTGCGGGGCATCGGGGCAGAGATCTCGGTCGGCCTGCGCACCGGCGACACCAGCCAGAAAGAGCGGCGGGCGATGCGCAAGACGCCGCCCGACATCCTCATCACCACCCCCGAGTCGCTCTACCTGATGCTCAGTTCGCAAGCGCGGGAGATCCTCACCGGCGTCGAGGCGGTGATCGTCGACGAGATCCACGCGGTCGCCCAGTCGAAGCGGGGGTCGCATCTGGCGCTGAGCCTGGAGCGGCTCGACCATCTGGTCAGGGACCATGCGCTGCGGGCGGCGGACCCAGCCGCGGGCGAGGGGCCATCCCCTCCGTCGCTGGATTTTTCGCCTGATGAGGACGAGGCACTTG
>CAVXSI010000005.1:0-7605 GCA_963764365.1 uncultured Solirubrobacterales bacterium | reverse complement strand
GCGCCTACCGGAATCGAACCGGTGTAAACGGCTTTGCAGGCCGCTGCGTAGCCACTCCGCCAAGGCGCCGGGAGACGAAGGGTAGCGGCGTTGCGGCCCGCTTCATCGCGAGCGCGCGACGCCCGGCGGCGAGCTCGCCCCTGATACACACTCGTCATGACAGACGAGGCATGGTCGGCGGTCGACGACTACGTGGCCGGGCTGCTGGCGCCGCACGACGAGGCGCTGGATGCCGCGGTCCGGGCGAGCGAGGAAGCCGGGCTGCCCTCGATCCAGGTCTCCCCTCCGCAGGGGATGCTGCTCCACCTCCTGGCCAAGGCGATCGGCGCGAAGGCGGTCCTCGAGTTCGGCGCCCTCGGCGGTTACAGCACGATCTGGCTGGCGCGAGCGTTGCCGGAGGACGGCCGCCTGGTCACCCTCGAGGCCGAGCCGCGCTTCGCCGAGGTCGCGGGCGAGAACATCGCCCGGGCCGGGCTCTCGGGCCTGGTTGACCTGCGGGTCGGGCCGGCCCTCGACCTGCTGCCCGAGCTGGAGGCCGAGGGCGCCGGCCCGTTCGACCTGACCTTCATCGACGCCGACAAGGTCCACACCCCCGACTACTTCGCCTGGTCGGTCGACCGCTCCCACCCCGGCAGCCTGATCGTCGCCGACAACGTCGTGCGGGGCGGGACCCTCGCCGAAGCGGACAGCGACGACCCGACGACCGCGGCCCAGCGCCGCCTGCACGAGGAGATCGCCGCCGACCCGCGGGTCACCGCCACGACGATCCAGACGGTCGGCGGCAAGGGCTACGACGGCTTCACGATCGCCCTGGTCGGGCGGAGTGCATCCTGATTCTCAGAGACTCGGAGTGATCGGGCTCACCCGTCCGCGGGCCCGGCAGACGCAGTCTCCGGGACCGCGACCGGAACCGACGGGATCTCGATCCCCTCCGCGTCGAATCGAGCCTTGATCCTCTCCCGCAGCTCGCGGCCCATCCGCCATTGCTGCAGCGGCTCGGTCTTCGCGACAAGGCGGATCAGGATCCCGGTGTAATCCATGTTCACGACCCCCCAGACCTCGGGCTCCTCGAGAATCGCGTTGTCGGCACGCCAGACCTCGTCGGCGGCCTCCTTGATCGCCCGACGGGCCTGCTCAACGTCGGTCGCGTAGGCGACCCGGACGTCGACCAGCGCCCGCGACCAGTGCTGGGACATGTTCCCGACCGGGGTCATCTGCCCGTTCGGCACGTGCCAGACAGTGCCGTCGACCGCCCGAAGACGGGTCGCCCGCAGCGTCACCTCCTCGACCTCACCGCTCGCCTGGACGCCGTCCGGTTTCCCCACGGTGACCCAGTCGCCGACCCCGAACTGGTCCTCCACCAGGATGAAGAAGCCCGAGACGAGGTCCCGCACCAGCGACTGAGCGCCGAACCCGAGCGCGACGCCGAGCAGCCCGGCGCCCGCCAGGATCGGCCCGATGCTGGCGCCGAAGGAGTGCAGGATCAGGACCATGGCGACGATCCAGATCACGAAGCTCGCCGCACCGGCTGCGGCGGCGGCTACCGCCTCGACTCGCTGGGCCGAGCGCAGCGTCAGCGCTTCGCCGCTCTTGAGGAAGGCGGCGGGCGCGTGATGGCGCACGACTGTCATCCGGCGCTGCATGTCGCGCGACCCGAACCGGCGCACGGTGTGCTTGATGACATAGCGCGCCAGCCTGCTGACGAGCGCCGCTCCGATCACGATCAGCAGCGGGGTCAGCAGCTGGTCGATCAGAACGTGGCTGATGGTTGCCGTCATCGTCGCCCGGTCCTCGACTTTACAGACGAGATCGATCGTCGGCCCAGCGGCGACGTTTCGGCCCGTAGGCGGACCCGGTGGCCGTGACCGAGGATGAACAAGGCCGAACAGCCGGTAGTCTCGGCGTCCGTGTCGAAGGTGAACTTCGAACAGGACGGAGACCTCGGCGTAATCACGATCGCCAATCCGCCGCTGAACCTGTTCGACCTGGAGCTGATCGAGGGTCTGGTCGCAGCGACTGAGGAGGCCGAGGAGTCCTCGATCCGCGCCCTGCTGCTGCGCAGCGAGGGTGACAACTTCACCGCCGGCGCAAAGGCCGACGAGGTCTTTGGGAACCTCAGCGCCGACGAGGGTGAGGAGCTGATCAGCCGATTCCGCGATCTGGCGATACGCACCGAGCGCCTCCCCTTCCCGACGCTCGCGTCGGTCCGCGGTCTCTGCCTCGCCGCCGGCTTGGAGACGGTCCTGACGCTGGACCTGATCTGGGCTTCGGACACCGCGCAGTTTGCCTTCGCCGAGCCGATCATCGGCCTCACCCCGATCATCGGCGGCGCCTACAGACTCGCGGCGCGCGCGGGCTCCGGCCACGCGATCGAGATGGTCCTCACCGCCAGGCCCTACCCGGCGGCGACGCTCGAGCAGTGGGGCGTGGTCAACCGCGTGCTGCCCGATGCCGAGCTCGACGAGAAGACGATCGCGTTCGCGAGGCGCCTCGCCGCCGGGCCGACTCGCGCATACGCGGTCACCAAGCAGCTGCTGCTCACCTACCGCAAGCAGGGACTGGCGGCCGCCGACGCCCTCACGGCCAGCGCCTGCGCACCGCTGTTCGAGACCGAGGACCTCGCACACGGGATCGAGTCCCTTCTCGCCAACGGCCCGGGTCACGCCTCGTTCCAAGGGCGCTGAACGGCGCAAATCGGGGCGGTCGTGGCGGCGAGCCGTTGGCGCGGCGGGTGTCGTCAGATCCTGCTGGGCCGGCGTTCGCTGGCGACGACAGCACCGGGCCGTTGAGCATCGGGTGCCGGAAGGGTCTAGCCTCCGACGATGAAGATAAGATTGCTCCTCGCACCCGCCTTTGTCCTGCTGGCATTTTCCTTTGCCGCCTGCGGGGGTGACGAGAAGTCAGGCACCGGCACGGGCGATGGGAGCGCCGGCGCCACGTCCCCGGCTTCAGGTGGCAACGCCCCGGCTCCCAGCGGTGAGGCGGTCCGCGCGGCCAAGGTGGAGATAGTCAACTTCGCCTATGACCCCGACCCGGTGACGATTCAGGTCGGTGGCAAGGTGATCTGGATGAACCGGGATTCCGCGCCCCACACGGCGACGGCCGAGGATGGGACGTTCGACACCGGAATCATCGAGGAGGGCAAGATCAAGTCGGAATCGTTCAAGGAGCCCGGCACTTACGCATACTTCTGTGAAATCCACCCGTCCATGCACGGCACCGTGAAGGTCGTCGAAAAGGGGTAGCGATCGAAGCGCTGATCCTCCGGCCTGCCCGCTCAGGCGGCATCGCGGGCGCGCAGGAAGGCGAGGACGGCGAGCACGCGGCGGTGGTCGTCGTCGGTCGCCGGCAGGTCGAGCTTGGCGAAGACGTTGGAGATGTGCTTCTCGACGGCGCCCTGGGTGATCACCAGGGCGGCGGCGATCGCCGCGTTGCTGCGGCCCTCGGCGATCAGCTCCAGCACCTCGCCCTCGCGCGGGGTGAGCGAGGCTAGGGGGCCGCCCTCGCCCGCGCCGCGGTCGCGGACCAGCTCGGCGACCACCTCGCGGTCCAGGGCGGTGCCGCCGGAGGCGACCCGCCGCACCGCGTCGAGGAAGCCGCTCACGTCGCCGACCCGCTCCTTCAGCAGGTAGCCGATCCCGCCCTCGCCGCCGGCCAGCAGCTCCGCCGTGTAGACGGGCTCGACGTACTGGGAGAGGATCAGGATTCCGACCTCGGGGTCGCGGCGGCGGGCCTCGATCGCCGCCCGGATCCCCTCGTCGCCGAAGCTCGGCGGCAGCCGCACGTCGACGATCGCCAGGTCGGGCTTGTGGGTGGCGAGCAGTCGGAGCAGCGCGTCGCCGTCCTCGGCCTGGCCGACCACCTCGATCTCGTGTTCGCGCAGCAGCGCGACGATGCCCTCGCGCAGCAGCGCCTGGTCCTCGGCGACGACTACCCGCACGGCAGCTCCGCCCGCACCGTCGTCCCTTCGCCGGCCGGGCCGATCACGCGCAGGGTCCCGTCGAGCGCCTCGACCCGGCCGCGCAGTCCGGCCAGCCCGCTGCCCGCGGGGTCGGTCCCGCCCGGCCCGTTGTCGGAGACTTCGACGACCAGCGTCTCGCCCTCGGCGAAGACCCGCACCGAGGCCTCCGCCCCGGGCGCGTGCTTGGCGACGTTGGTCAGCGCCTCGGCGACGACGAAGTAGGCGGCGCTCTCGATCACCGCCGGCGGGCGGCGCTCCAGCTCGACCGCGACCGCGACCGGGATCGCGGCGCGACGGCCGAGCGCCTCGATCGCGGCGGCGAGGCCGCGATCGGCCAGGACCGGCGGCGCGATGCCGCGGGCGAGGTCGCGCAGCTCGGCGATCGCGGCGCCGGCCTCGCCCCGCGCCTGGCGCACCAGCGCCTCGGTCTCCGGCTGGTCGGCGAGCCGCTCCTCGGCCCGCCCCAGTTGCATGCTGAGCGAGACCAGCCGCGCCTGGGCGCCATCGTGGAGGTCGCGCTCGATCCGCTGCAGCTCGGCGTTCTGCACGTCGAGCGCGCCGCGCCGGGTCCGGGTCAGCTCGTCGACCCGCTCGGCCAGCTCGCGCTGGCGGGCGTCGGGGAAAACCCGCCCCCACATCGTGCCAACGAGGAAGTGGAGGGCAAGGGCGACCAGCAGGCCGAGCAGCGCCCAGACCGGCCAGAAGGCGCCGCCGCCGGCCAGCGCCCAGACCGCGACCGCGGTGGCGGCGATCACGGCCGAGACCGCGACCTGCACGGCGAGCGGCCGGCGAGCGGCCGGCGCCCGCAGCGCCTCGCGGACCGAGGCGTGCAGGGCGAGCGGGATCGCGAGCCCGAGCGCCACCCAGGCCGGCCAGAAGTAGCCCCGCCCGGCCGCCAGCCAGACCGCCACGGTGACCCCGAAGGCGAGCGCCGAGATCGCCGCCTGCGCCGCCAGCAGCGCCTCGGGGTCGGCGCTCCGCCAGGCCGGGCCGCGGCCGGGCTCGGCGGCTGCCTCGGCCGTGGGCTCCGGCCCACCGCCGAGCAGCAGGGCCGCCAGGCCGGACACGGCGATCGTCATCCCCCGCAGCGCCAGCATCGTGACCGCCGCGATCGGGATCGAGGCCGCCGTCGCCACCAACGCCTTGCCGAGCGTGTCGACGTGCCAGAAGGCGACGTCGGCACCATCCGGGATCGCCCAGTACCAGGCCGGCATCGCGGCCATCGCCAGGGTCAGGGCAACCAGGCCGAGCGCGAAGAGGCCGAAGACGAAGCCGAGCACCGAGTGCACGATCAGCCAACCCAGGTCCCTCCAGGTCTGCGGGTCGCCGGCGGTCCGCCCCAGTCGCGCCAAGAAGCCCTCGCCGCGGTGGTCTCGGTAGCGGCCGCGCAGCGGCCCGCCCAGCGCCAGCGCGGCGTTGCGGCGGTCGAGCTCCGCGGTCCAGCGGAAGAGCTGCGTGCTGAGCAGGAAGACCGGCAGGCCGACCACGAAGACGAGCAGGGTCAAGGTCGCGATCCCCGCCCCGAGCCAGATGCCGAAGCCGAGGATCGCGGTCGCCATCCCGATCGTCAGGTAGACGAGGTCGAGCCCGGCGCGGGCCAGACGGTCGACGAGCGAGAGCCCCCGCAGGGCGTCGGCGGCGGCCTTCACGCTCCCACCTCCCCCGAGCGCGGCGCCGAGCCCCCGCCCACCCGGGGTAGCCGGCCGAGCTTCCGCGGCATCCGCCAGTTGCGCTCGCCGAGCAGCATCATCGTCGCGGGCAGCAGCACGGCCCGCACCACCGTCGCGTCGATCAGGATCGCCACCGCCAACCCCACGCCCATCTCCTTGAAGTCGAGGAACGAGAGGGTGGCGAAGATCGCGAACACCGCGACCATCACCGCAGCGGCGCTCGTGATGACGCCGGCCGTCGTCTTGATGCCGTGGGCGATCGCCTGCTCGGTCGGCATGCCGCGATCGTACGCCTCGCGGATCCGGGTCAGGATGAAGACGTGGTAGTCCATCGAGAGCCCGAACAGGACGACGAAGAGGAAGAGCGGCAGCCACGAGGTGATCGCGCCGTTGGAGTGGAAGCCGAGCGGCCCTTCCAGGTGTCCGTGCTGGAAGACCCAGACGATCACCCCGTAGGCGGCGCCGACCGAGAGCAGGTTGAGCCCGATCGCGGTCAGCGGGATCGCGATCGAGCGGAAGCTGAGCAGCAGCAGCACGAAGGTCGCGGTGAGGACGAAGGCGAAGACCCAAGGCATCCGCTGCGCGAGCAGATCGTTGAAGTCCTGCGACTCGGCGGTGTTGCCGGTGACCTCGGCGCGGGCGCCCGCCACCGCCCCGACGGTGGCCGGGACGAGCCGGTTGCGCAGGCGGTCGAGCGCCGCGCCCGAGCGGGCGTCGGTGCCGTTGCCGGCGAGGGGCACCTCGATCACGGCGACGCGGCGGTCGCGGCTGGCGTCGACCGATACCGGGCGGCCGAAGCGATGCCGGTCAGCGAGCACCCGGCGCCGCAGCCGAGCGATCGCCGCGCGCACCGCCGGAGCGTCCACGTCGGCGGCGCCGACCGCGACCTCGGCCGGGTCCTCGCCGCCGGGGAAGACGGCCTGGATGCGCTCGTAGGTCCGTACCACCTCGAGTTCGCGCGGCAGCGCATCGACCCCGGAGCTGGCGGTGTGCAGGCCGAAGGCCGGGATCGCCAGCCCGACCAGCAGGCCGCAGGCGGCCAGCGCCGCGAGCAGCGGTCGGCGCAGCACGCGATCCACCGTCGCCGACCACAGCCGCGAGCCCACGCGACGCCGCTTCAGGACTCCGAGCAGCGGCACGCGCCCCCTCTCGACCCGGTCGCCGAGCCAGGCGAGCAGGGCCGGCAGCACGGTCAGCGAGCCGACCATCGCCACCGCGACGACGAGGATCGTCCCGGTCGCCATCGAGGCGAAGGTCGGATCCCCCGCCACGTACATTCCCGCCATCGCGACCATCACGGTGAAGCCGGAGACGAGGATCGCCCGCCCCGAGGTCGCCGCGGCCGCCTCCAGCGAGGCCCGCTCGGAGTTGCCGGCGGCGCGCTCCTCGCGCTCGCGCCGCAGGTAGAACATCGAGTAGTCGACGCCGACCGCGAGGCCGATCAGCAGCACCACCGAGTTGACCTGTTCGGAGACCGGGCTGAGGTGGCTGAGCGGGCCGAGCAGCCCGATCGTCGCGGCGACCGCGGTCAGCGCCAGCAGCAGCGGCACCCCGGCCGCGACCAGGGCGCCGAAGACGACGACGAGGATCGCCAGGATGATCGGCAGCGAGCTGACCTCGGCTCGGTGGAAGTCCTCGCCGATGCTCTCGGAGAACGCCTTTTCGCCGCTGGCGTCGCCGACCTCCGCGATCCGCAGGTCCGGGTGGGCGCGCTGCGCGGCTGCGACGGCGGCGATCGCCACGTCGACCTCGTCGGTCGGGTCGATCCGGTCGTTTTCGGGGATCTGGAACTCGACCAGGACAGAGCGGCCGTCGGCCGAGACCCGTTCGCCCCCGGCGCGGGGGCCGCGCAGCCGCCGCACGAAGGGGAGCCGGGCGAGGCGGGCCTCGACGTCGGCCGCGGCGGCGAGCAGCTGGGCGCGATCTGCCTCGCCGGCCCGCGCCTGGACCAGGACCGACTCGACGGCGCTCTGG
>CAVXSI010000004.1:0-44194 GCA_963764365.1 uncultured Solirubrobacterales bacterium | reverse complement strand
GTCTCCAAAACCGGCGATTCCAGGTTCGAGTCCTGGCTGCCCCGCTCGCCCGAGTCCGGACAAGCACCGCGAATCTCGCAGGATTGCGGCCATTTGCAGGGGCGTTGCATCTTATGGATTGCCTTGGGCATCGATCGAGGCACGGCCATCCCCGCCCGGTTCGGGGTCCGACACGCCGCCTTCGCACCGCTTGGTGAGAGAGTCAATCGCAGAACCGATCGCTCAAAGCGTCCCCCGGACTTCCAATTCGGCCCGCCAGGAGCTAGTGGTTGGAGCGTGCCCAAGGGCTCGCGCAAAGGAGCGGAGGGGATCGTCATCCGGCACTCCCAGGCCTGTGCCAGCCGCTCGGGTGGGGACGGCTGCGATTGCCGCCCTGGCTATCAGGCGCAGGTCTATTCGGCCCGCGACAAGCGAACGATCAGAAAGACCTTCGCCTCGCTCACCGACGCCCGCAGCTGGCGGGCCGAGACCCAAGTGGCGCTGCGGCGGGGCACCCTTCGCGCCCCCTCACGGACGACGCTTGCCGAGGAGGCGGCTCGGTGGCTGAGCGGCGCAAACGCCGGTGTGATCCGAAACCGCTCGGGCGATCCCTACAAGCCCTCGGCGCTGCGCAGCTACGAACAGGCCCTGGCGGGGAAGGTCTTGCCCGAGCTTGGGCACTTAAAGATCCCGGCGATCAGCCGAAACTCGGTGCAGGACTTGGTCGATCAGCTAAGCGCAGCGGGCCTTTCTCCCAGCACCGTTCGCAACTCGATCATGCCCCTCAGGACGATATTCCGCCGCTTGATCTTGCGCTCAGAGGTCTTCGTGAACCCGACCCTGGGCCTATCCCTGCCGGCCGTCAGGGCAGGGAGGGAGCGGATCGCTCGTCCCTCTGAAGCCGCTGCGCTGCTTGAGGCGCTTTGCCCCAAGGACCGCCCGCCCTGGGCCACCGCCCTCTACGCGGGCTTAAGGCGCGGCGAGCTACAGGCCCTGCGCTGGTTTGATCTTGACCTCGAGGGGGGCGTGATCCGGGTGGAGCGCAGCTGGGATACCAAGGTCGGCCCGATCGAGCCGAAGAGCAGAGCGGGGAGGAGGCGCGTGCCGCTCGGCCGCAAGCTCCGCCTCCTTTTGATCGAGCATCGGCTGCAGGGCGGGCCCGCCGCAGAGGGAGACTTGGTATTTGGCAGCGGAGAGAGAAGGCCCCTTGCGCCAAGACAGCTTGCCGATCGAGCCAAGGCTGCCTGGAAGGAGGCCAACCTCGAGCCGATCGGGCTGCACGAGTGCCGGCATACCTACGCTGCCTTCATGATCGCCGCCGGGGTCAACGCCAAGGCACTGAGCACCTACATGGGCCACTCGAGCATCACCGTGACGCTCGATCGCTACGGACACCTGATGCCCGGCAATGAGGATGAGGCAGCCGCCCTTCTCAACCAGTACCTGCAGCGCGAGGCCGGTGGCTGAAGAGGCCTCTTCGGGCTCACAACCCGAAGATCGCGGGTTCGTTGTCTGCGGCGCTGGCCTCTCTGCCCATCGCGAGGATGCTCGCTACTGCTCAGCTGCTCATCGGGCCGAGTGAGCAGGACCGAGCGGCTCGCTGACGTGCCACATGGCCGCCCCGGAGTGAATGGAGCCAGGCCTCTGAACGGGGATCTCGGAAAGCGGCTTCCAGGCACGAACTGGTTGTGCTAGGCGGCCCGATACAGCCTCGTGACCAGACATCGTCTTCCTCAAGGCGTTCTGCCATTTTCGTCTCAGAGTTCGAAAGCCGTGAACGGCCAACGGGCTCAAGCAGACGACGCACGAGATCGTCATCCAGAACCTCACTGCGACATAGCCGGAACCGAACCCCGCGAGACCCGCCGCAAAAAGGGTTCCCACGCCCGCCGCCCACCACAAATGAGGATGGAACGTGGCCAACCGATCGGGGCTCGACAAGTGGCCCTTGGCAGTCACAGCGTACCCGAGCGGTCTCCGCAAGACGGCCGCGATGCTCGCAGACACGTAGACGGGAATGCACATCAGGAGCAACGCCATCCCCGTCAGCGCCGAGTCGCGGCGCTCGTGCTCGGCGAGATTGAACCGCCTCAGCCATAGGAACAGCCCTACGGTCGAGGCAACCGACGCCCCCCACAGGACGAGCCACTCCTGCAACAGCTTTCCACTGGAATAGCCGCTGACGAAGTAGCTGATGGTGATGGAGTTGCTCAGCAGCCAGGCAGCCGCAACCGACGGATAGAAGCACTGCAACAGCGTGAACGACCGGCGCTGCGTTCGCGTCATTCCGGGGAACCACCGAGATCTGTGATTGAGGCAGATCTCCCAAATCCCGTATGCCCAGCGCTTCTGCTGGTTGAAGTAATCGGCGAAGGAGGTCGGTCCTTCGCCGACCGCCAGGATGTCCGGCGTGTAGACGCCCTTCCAGTGATTTCTGGTTACTGGATTGACGGTGGCGTAGAGCGCCATCGAGGTCAGATGATCCTCGATGATGCTGTCTTGGTAGCCGTCGATCTGGCTAAACGCATCAGGACGATAAAGGTGATTAGTGCCGATCAGCAGAGGAGCCCCCATGCCGTTTCCACCACGCTGGATGACGCCGTGGAAGACGTACGCCTGAGCGGCGCTGCCATGAGCGATGAAGTCGTCGCCTAGATTGCCGTAGACCTGTGGCGCCACCACGAATCCCACATCCGGATCGGTGAAATAGCCGACCGATCGCGTGAGGAAGTCGGAACGTGGCGCATGGTCCGGATCCATCTGAGCGACGATGTCGTACTCCGACTCATGAAAGTGGCGCCATGCGTTGTGGTTCCCGTGCTTGGTCCTCGCCTTGAACGCGCCGCATCGCGTGTTGAATTGCGGGCGGCCCTTGCGGGAGAAGTGGAGCACGCCTAGCTGCTCGCACCGTTCGTTCACTTCCGGCGAGTCCTCCTCGTCGAGCAGCCATACATCGACGGTCATCCCGTTCGGCTGGTCGAGTTCCTTCATCCGCTCAAGGGTCCCCGTGACCACCTCAAGCGGCTCCCTGCTGGAAACGATTGTCGTTAGCCCAGATCTTGCAGCAAGCCCGCCGGAGTGACTCCCGCTGGGCCAATCGGGTGTGAGTGGAGTGTCGGTCCCGATGTGTGCTCCCAAGGCGGTCCCGCGGAACCGCCTTGGGAGCACACCGGTAGCGGTTTCGACGCTGCGAGGCCAATCCGCGCAGCAGTGGACAGCACGGCGCCGCCGTGCGCGACCCCGGAGCCGGCGGGCTCACCCCGCCGGAAGCGGTAAGGCGTCGAGCTTGCGGCAGGCCGCGACCAGATCGGTTGCCCAGGGCCAGTGGCGGGCGAGGCGCAGGCGGTTGCGCCGGCCCGAGCGCGCCAGGCGGCCGGCCTGGTGCAAGAGGCGGTAGCGCAGGGTCTGGGGCTTGGCCTTGGCGAGATCGCCGGTGAGCGTCAGCGCCTTGGCGAAGCCGAGGAGGTCCTGGGCGGCGAGCACCAGTTGCATCCAGGCCTCGTTCATCGCAAAGCCGCGGAAGGGCAGCTTCGCCAGTCCCAGCGCTTTGGAGTCTTCGATCCGCTGCTCGACGTGGGCGTGGGCGCGATGGTCGCGGTCGAGCTCGGCGAGGTCATCGCCCTTCTGGTCTGTGAGGAAGCAGGTGTGGCGCCAGCCGTCGGTGTCCACGAGCGAGAGCTGCGCTCCGGGGTGGGCGCGCTCCTTTCTGCAGATCGGCCGCGATCCCTCCGGCCAGGAGGAGAGGTCGAGGTGGCCGGTCAGCTCGGCGACGTAGGCCTCGCGGGGGCGGGTCGGGTGCTCTGCCACCGGTGCGCCGTCCTGGCCGATCGCGCCCACCCAGGCGTCGTCGGGGACCGCAGCGATCGCTTCGCGCACCGGGGCGGTGATGTCGTGGCCGACCGAGAAGCGGATGCCTCCCTCGCGGCAGAAGTCGACCACCTCGTGCACGCAGGCGGCGGAGTCGCCGCGCACGAGTATCTCCCCCTCCAGCGCCGAGGGCGGCAGCTGCTCGAGCGCCGCTTCGATCGCCGCCACCTGGTCGGTGCCGGTGTTGGAGCCGGCGTTGCCGGGCCGCAGGACGCCATCGAGCGCCCCTTCGGATCCCTCCAGGTAGCAGAGCATCGGGTGGAAGCCGAAGCCGCCTTTGTAGTTGCCGGCGGCGCCCTCCTTCTCGGAGTGGGCGCCGAGCAGCGAGGCGTCGACGTCGAGGGTCGTCTGCTCGGGGCCCGCGCCGAGCGCGAAGGCGCTCTCTCGCGCCAGCTTGCGCGCGGCGCGCATGCCCTCCAGCTCGGCCTCCCCGATCCGCTCGATCGCCCGGAAGGCGGTGGAGTCCGAGGCGACGTCGCCGAAGAGGCCCGGTTGGTCGCGAAGCGCCGCCAGGTCCGAGACGTGCTCGCCGCCCTGGATCAGCATGACGATCAGGTCGCGCAGGATCTCCCCGTCATCGTGGGCGGAGCGCCGCTGCCGGGTGGGCGCCAGCGCCTCTCCCAACGCCTCGGTCAGCCCCAACCTGTCACACAGGTTGGTGAGCAGCAGAGCGCCGGCCTGCGAGCAGAATCCCTCGCCGTCCGCGGTCACCTCTACCGTTTCGGGCTGTCCGTTTCGATTCACCTTCATGGTGAAGCCTCCTGAGTGGGGAATGGGGTTCTCGACACCCCCATTTTCCCCGCTCAGGCGGCGGAATCACGTGCTCAAGCGAGTCTGAGCGATGCGGCTTGGCGCAGAATCTGGGTTAGGACGGCGACGTGCAGGTCCGGAACGGGTGCCATCGGAATCGGATCCTTGGCCCTGGCCGCAAAGAGCCAGAGCGTCACGCTCTGCAGAATGCGGATCAGCTCGAGGTTCGCCGATCAGGAAGAGCAGTGTTCCGACGACGATGATTCGGGTTGGCGAACCACTCCAAGACCTCGCCAAAGGAACGGTCGTCACCCCGGTAACTTGTGAACGCAACCTCGCCACCTTGACCGGCCCGCCTATGCCGAGCAGACCTGGGGCGCGGCCCGCTAAGGGGGCGACGCCGTCTTGTGGTTTGCGGCGGTGTAGCCAGGATGGCCTGCGGGGCCCAGGTGTACGATCGCGAGTACCGGTTCGTCTACCTGACGGAGACTTTCGCCTCAGCAGCGGTGATCTGGTGGTATGTCGACGATTAGCGGGCTGGCTTCGATCGGGGATCTGGACCACTTCGAGCGAATGCGGCGCGTCGCCACGGCGGGTGCGCCCGGCGGCGATCCTCTTCGCCGACCTCGAGGGCTCCTCGACTTCTGGCGCTGGCAGTGGGGCGGCGGCAAGCGGTGAGCCTGCTAACCGATTGCTAACGCATGGGGTCGAACTGGCCGGAGTCAGCCGAACGGGCCGTCACTGGCGGTAGGCCAGAATCCCTGCAAAACCGGGCAATCGTAAAGTGGCCGCCACGGGCCATCATGGCGGCCGGATCCTCCAGATCTCGTTCCCAGCGAGCCAAATCTTCTTTTAGATTAAGCGGAGGACCGAAATTTGGACGAATATATGGGCGGAGATTTGGACGATTTCTCTATTGTTTCGCAAATTGCGCGGTATTCTTCGCGGGTCGGTCGCTTCGGGACTTGCTTCCGCTTCCCGGCAGGGGGGAGCAGTTCTGCGGGGCCGGGGGCGCAAGGCGAAAGGGAAGCGAGGTACGAGGTTCGTAATCTATTGACTGCGGCTACGGCGATCGTCATCGTGATCGTCGGTGCGCTTACCGCAGCGGCGGGCGCCTCCGCGGCCCCTGTCGTTGTACCGACGCTGGAGCAGACGATCGACACGTCTGTCTTCGGCCCAGTGTGGCCCAACAGCCCCGACCCATCCGGGATCACCTATCTGCCGGCGAGCGATCACCTGCTGTTCGTCGATTCGGAGGTGGATGAGACCACCGGGGCCGGCTACCACGACGTGAACATGTGGGAAATGACCCGCACCGGGATGGTGGTGCGCACCGGGACGACCTGGACGGTGGAAGGCGTTGGCGGCTACACGAACGAGCCGACCGGGATCGACTACAACCCCAAAACCGACACCGCCTTCATCTCCACCGACGAGCCCCAAAACAAAATCTTCGAGGTGCAGCCGGGGACCGACGGGCTGCTCGGCACGTCAGACGATGTTCACTCCGGCGTCATCAACACCGGCGCGTACGGCGTCACTGACACCGAGGATCCGGCCTTCGCCTCGGCGTGCGGGTGCCTGTTCTTCCTCAATGGGGAACCCACGGAAGTCTACCGCGTGGACCCCGTGAACGGCATCTTTGGCGACGACGACGACCTCGTCACCAGCTTCGACGTCAGCGTGCTGGGATCGACCGACTACGAGGGGCTCGCCTACGACCCGGTCCGCCAGACGCTGCTGGTGGGCGCAAGGAACGGGGACGCGATCTACGAGATCACGCTGGACCGACAGCTCGTGCGCACCATTGACACCAGCGGCCTCCCAGGGAACAGCTCGGGTTTGGGCCTGGCCCCGGCCAGCGATGGCTCGGAAGCGATGAACATTTGGATCCCGAGCCGTGGTGTGGACAACGATAGCGACCCGAGCGAGAACGACGGCAAGGTCCGCGAGATCTCGGTCCCGGCCGATTCGAGCAACCTGCCTCCGGCGATCCTCGGAGTCTCCATCGACCAGCCGACGCCGGAGACCGATGACACCCTGACCGTCAGTGTGGATGCCACGGACGCCGAGAAAGATCCGCTTTCCTACGATTACCAGTGGATCAAGAACGGGGAAGACCTGGCCGGCGAGACCGGGGATACGCTCGACCTGTCGGTGCCCGGCAACGGCGACAAGGGCGACGCGATCTCGGTGCGGGTCACCGCCTCGGACGGAGCCACCAGCAGCCTGCCCAAAACCTCGGCCCCGGTCACCATCGTCAACGCCGCCCCCGCCTTCAACCAGGACCTGGGTGACCGGACCGATGACGAGGGCGACGCGGTCAACTTCTCGGCCGGCGCCAACGATGCCGACGAAGACGACCTGACCTACACCGCCACCGGCCTGCCGCCGGGCATCAGCATCGACCCCGAAACGGGCCAGATCAGCGGCACCCTGGATACCGGCGCCGCCGCCGGCGGCCCCTATGACGTCGAGGTCACCGTCGCCGACGACGAGCCGACCGCTCCCATCAGCCTGGTGCAGAAGGCGGTGGAGGACGGCGGCCAGGCTCCCGCCAGGACGGCCACCTTCCCGTCGCAGCCGACACAGGGCAACCTCCTCATCGCGCTCGGCTTCACCAACACCACCGGCGGCTACACCATGACTGCCGGCTGGCAGCAAGCGCTCGAGATGTCCGACGCGGCGCAGCCCACGGCCGTCGCCTTCTTCAAAGTGGCCGGTGCCAGCGAGCCGTCAACGGCGACGCTGGCCAACGTCGATGGCGAAAACTCCAACGGCGCGCTCTCCATCTACGAGTACTCGGGTCTCAGGGCGAACCAGGCCGAGGTGCTCGATCGCATCGCCCAGAACACCGCGCCGAGTGGTTCGACCAGCGTCTCGACCGGGACGACTGCGGAGACCCGCCAGGCCAACGAGCTGCTGATCGCCGCCATCGACCTCGGCGGCTTCGGGAACCCGTTCCTGAACGCCTGGACGGAAGGGTTCACCCAGCAGACCACGAACTCCACGTCGCGTCATGCCGTCGCCGACCGCGTGGTGTCCGCCACGGGACAGTTCGAGACGACCGAGAGCTGGACCAGCGGCCAAGCGGCCAAGGCGATGCTGCTCACCTTCCGGGGTATTGGACCGGCCTCCGCCACCGACACCTTCGAATGGACGGTGAACGCCGGCGGGGGCAACACGCCGCCGGTCATCAACTCGGTCTCAATCGACCAGCCGACGCCGGAGACCGATGACACCCTGACCGCCACCGTGGATGCCACGGACGCCGAGAAAGATCCGCTTTCCTACGATTACCAGTGGATCAAAAACGGGGAAGACCTGGCCGGCGAGACCGGGGATACGCTCGACCTGTCGGTGCCCGGCAACGGCGACAAGGGCGACGCGATCTCGGTGCGGGTCACCGCCTCGGACAAATCCACCAGCAGCCTGCCCAAAACCTCGGCCCCGGTCACCATCGTCAACGCCGCCCCCGCCTTCAACCAGGACCTGGGTGACCGGACCGACGACGAGGGCGACGCGGTCGACTTCTCGGCCGGCGCCAACGATGCCGACGAAGACGACCTGACCTACACCGCCACCGGCCTGCCGCCGGGCATCAGCATCGACCCCGACACGGGCCAGATCAGCGGCACCCTGGATACCGGCGCGGCCGCCGGCAGCCCCTATGACGTCGAGGCCACCGTCGCCGAGGACGTGACGCTGCCGCCCATCAACCTGGTGCAGGATGTGACCGAGTCTGGGTCGGTCTCCTCGCTTCCGGCCACCTTCCCCTCCCAGCCCACCGAGGGCAACCTGCTGGTCGCCCTGGCCCGTTTCGGCGGCGGCCGCGATCCGACCATGCCCCCCGGCTGGAACGTGGCGCTCGACGTCGAGACCAATCCCAACCTGGCCGCCTTCTACCGGATCGCCGGCCCCGGTGAGCCGTCGACGGTAACGCTCGATGTGAGCGGCGGCGCGGCCTTCACCAGCCTGACCCTGCTCGAGTACAGCGGCCTGCATGCCGTCCAGGCCGAGGTGCTGGATCGGACCGCCTCGACCGGGTTTGAACCCGCTACCAGCGCCACCATCGGGCTCAGCGAACCCACCAGCCAGGATCGCGAGCTGCTGCTGGCCTTCATCGCGCTGGGCGGGGGACGCGACTTCCTGAATACCTGGACGAACGGCTTCACCCAGGTGACCGATGCGGCCCGCTCCAGCACCGCGGAGGCGGTGGTGGCCACGACCGGCCAGTACTCGACCACCGAGACGTGGACGCGGGCCTCTGGCGAGCCAACCTCAAGCGGCGCGGCGCTCATGCTCAGCTTCCGCGGCATTCAGCTCGCCTCCGCCACCGACACCTTCGAATGGACGGTGAACGCCGACACCACGGCCCCGGACACGATCATCGACTCGCCTCCCCACGGGACCACCAACGACAAGACCCCGAGCTTTGACTTCCACTCCAGCGAGGCGAGCTCGACCTTCGAGTGCTCGGTCGACCAGGGGTCCGCCGACTGGGGCCCCTGCACCAGCGGCTTCACCTCGGCGGCGCTCGAACCCGACGGCACCTACACCTTCCGGGTGCGGGCCATCGACCAGGCCAACAACACCGACCTGAGCCCGGCGACCGAGACCTTCACCGTCGACACCACGGCCCCGGACACGATCATCGACTCGCCTCCCCACGGGACCACCAACGACAAGACCCCGAGCTTTGACTTCCACTCCAGCGAGGCGAGCTCGACCTTCGAGTGCTCGGTCGACCAGGGGTCCGCCGACTGGGGCCCCTGCACCAGCGGCTTCACCTCGGCGGCGCTCGAACCCGACGGCACCTACACCTTCCGGGTGCGGGCCATCGACCAGGCCAACAACACCGACCTGAGCCCGGCGACCGAGACCTTCACCGTCGACACCACGGCCCCGGACACGATCATCGACTCGCCTCCCCACGGGACCACCAACGACAAGACCCCGAGCTTTGACTTCCACTCCAGCGAGGCGAGCTCGACCTTCGAGTGCTCGGTCGACCAGGGGTCCGCCGACTGGGGCCCCTGCACCAGCGGCTTCACCTCGGCGGCGCTCGAACCCGACGGCACCTACACCTTCCGGGTGCGGGCCATCGACCAGGCCAACAACACCGACCTGAGCCCGGCGACCGAGACCTTCACCGTCGACACCACGGCCCCGGACACGATCATCGACTCGCCTCCCCACGGGACCACCAACGACAAGACCCCGAGCTTTGACTTCCACTCCAGCGAGGCGAGCTCGACCTTCGAGTGCTCGGTCGACCAGGGGTCCGCCGACTGGGGCCCCTGCACCAGCGGCTTCACCTCGGCGGCGCTCGAACCCGACGGCACCTACACCTTCCGGGTGCGGGCCATCGACCAGGCCAACAACACCGACCTGAGCCCGGCGACCGAGACCTTCACCGTCGACACCACGGCCCCGGACACGATCATCGACTCGCCTCCCCACGGGACCACCAACGACAAGACCCCGAGCTTTGACTTCCACTCCAGCGAGGCGAGCTCGACCTTCGAGTGCTCGGTCGACCAGGGGTCCGCCGACTGGGGCCCCTGCACCAGCGGCTTCACCTCGGCGGCGCTCGAACCCGACGGCACCTACACCTTCCGGGTGCGGGCCATCGACCAGGCCAACAACACCGACCTGAGCCCGGCGACCGAGACCTTCACCGTCGACACCACGGCCCCGGACACGATCATCGACTCGCCTCCCCACGGGACCACCAACGACAAGACCCCGAGCTTTGACTTCCACTCCAGCGAGGCGAGCTCGACCTTCGAGTGCTCGGTCGACCAGGGGTCCGCCGACTGGGGCCCCTGCACCAGCGGCTTCACCTCGGCGGCGCTCGAACCCGACGGCACCTACACCTTCCGGGTGCGGGCCATCGACCAGGCCAACAACACCGACCTGAGCCCGGCGACCGAGACCTTCACCGTCGACACCTCGGTCCCCGACCCGCCGGTGATCACCGCCACAGTTCCGGCCAGCCCGGCCAACGACAACGACCCCCAGGTGAAGGGAACGGTGGGCGCCGGCAACCCAACCCAGGTAAAGCTCTACACCAACGGCACCTGCGCCGGCTCGCCGGCCGCCACCGACACGGTCGCCCAGTTCACCGGCGCCGGGATCAGCTTCCACGTCGACGATGACTCGACCACCACCTTCTCCGCCCGGGTGAGCAACGCCGCCAGCACCGACTCCGGCTGCTCCAACTCGGTGGACTACACCGAGGACTCGAGCGCCCCGGACACGATCATCGACTCGCCTCCCCACGGGACCACCAACGACAAGACCCCGAGCTTTGACTTCCACTCCAGCGAGGCGAGCTCGACCTTCGAGTGCTCGGTCGACCAGGGGTCCGCCGACTGGGGCCCCTGCACCAGCGGCTTCACCTCGGCGGCGCTCGAACCCGACGGCACCTACACCTTCCGGGTGCGGGCCATCGACCAGGCCAACAACACCGACCTGAGCCCGGCGACCGAGACCTTCACCGTCGACACCACGGCCCCGGACACGATCATCGACTCGCCTCCCCACGGGACCACCAACGACAAGACCCCGAGCTTTGACTTCCACTCCAGCGAGGCGAGCTCGACCTTCGAGTGCTCGGTCGACCAGGGGTCCGCCGACTGGGGCCCCTGCACCAGCGGCTTCACCTCGGCGGCGCTCGAACCCGACGGCACCTACACCTTCCGGGTGCGGGCCATCGACCAGGCCAACAACACCGACCTGAGCCCGGCGACCGAGACCTTCACCGTCGACACCACGGCCCCGGACACGATCATCGACTCGCCTCCCCACGGGACCACCAACGACAAGACCCCGAGCTTTGACTTCCACTCCAGCGAGGCGAGCTCGACCTTCGAGTGCTCGGTCGACCAGGGGTCCGCCGACTGGGGCCCCTGCACCAGCGGCTTCACCTCGGCGGCGCTCGAACCCGACGGCACCTACACCTTCCGGGTGCGGGCCATCGACCAGGCCAACAACACCGACCTGAGCCCGGCGACCGAGACCTTCACCGTCGACACCACGGCCCCGGACACGATCATCGACTCGCCTCCCCACGGGACCACCAACGACAAGACCCCGAGCTTTGACTTCCACTCCAGCGAGGCGAGCTCGACCTTCGAGTGCTCGGTCGACCAGGGGTCCGCCGACTGGGGCCCCTGCACCAGCGGCTTCACCTCGGCGGCGCTCGAACCCGACGGCACCTACACCTTCCGGGTGCGGGCCATCGACCAGGCCAACAACACCGACCTGAGCCCGGCGACCGAGACCTTCACCGTCGACACCACGGCCCCGGACACGATCATCGACTCGCCTCCCCACGGGACCACCAACGACAAGACCCCGAGCTTTGACTTCCACTCCAGCGAGGCGAGCTCGACCTTCGAGTGCTCGGTCGACCAGGGGTCCGCCGACTGGGGCCCCTGCACCAGCGGCTTCACCTCGGCGGCGCTCGAACCCGACGGCACCTACACCTTCCGGGTGCGGGCCATCGACCAGGCCAACAACACCGACCTGAGCCCGGCGACCGAGACCTTCACCGTCGACACCACGGCCCCGGACACGATCATCGACTCGCCTCCCCACGGGACCACCAACGACAAGACCCCGAGCTTTGACTTCCACTCCAGCGAGGCGAGCTCGACCTTCGAGTGCTCGGTCGACCAGGGGTCCGCCGACTGGGGCCCCTGCACCAGCGGCTTCACCTCGGCGGCGCTCGAACCCGACGGCACCTACACCTTCCGGGTGCGGGCCATCGACCAGGCCAACAACACCGACCTGAGCCCGGCGACCGAGACCTTCACCGTCGACACCACGGCCCCGGACACGATCATCGACTCGCCTCCCCACGGGACCACCAACGACAAGACCCCGAGCTTTGACTTCCACTCCAGCGAGGCGAGCTCGACCTTCGAGTGCTCGGTCGACCAGGGGTCCGCCGACTGGGGCCCCTGCACCAGCGGCTTCACCTCGGCGGCGCTCGAACCCGACGGCACCTACACCTTCCGGGTGCGGGCCATCGACCAGGCCAACAACACCGACCTGAGCCCGGCGACCGAGACCTTCACCGTCGACACCACGGTGCCCGACCCGCCGGTGATCACCGCCACAGTTCCGGCCAGCCCGGCCAACGACAACGACCCGGAGGTGAAGGGAACGGTGGGCGCCGGCAACCCAACCCAGGTAAAGCTCTACACCAACGGCACCTGCGCCGGCTCGCCGGCCGCCACCGACACGGTCGCCCAGTTCACCGGCGCCGGGATCAGCTTCCACGTCGACGATGACTCGACCACCACCTTCTCCGCCCGGGTGAGCAACGCCGCCAGCACCGACTCCGGCTGCTCCAACTCGGTGGACTACACCGAGGACTCGAGCGCCCCGGACACGATCATCGACTCGCCTCCCCACGGGACCACCAACGACAAGACCCCGAGCTTTGACTTCCACTCCAGCGAGGCGAGCTCGACCTTCGAGTGCTCGGTCGACCAGGGGTCCGCCGACTGGGGCCCCTGCACCAGCGGCTTCACCTCGGCGGCGCTCGAACCCGACGGCACCTACACCTTCCGGGTGCGGGCCATCGACCAGGCCAACAACACCGACCTGAGCCCGGCGACCGAGACCTTCACCGTCGACACCACGGCCCCGGACACGATCATCGACTCGCCTCCCCACGGGACCACCAACGACAAGACCCCGAGCTTTGACTTCCACTCCAGCGAGGCGAGCTCGACCTTCGAGTGCTCGGTCGACCAGGGGTCCGCCGACTGGGGCCCCTGCACCAGCGGCTTCACCTCGGCGGCGCTCGAACCCGACGGCACCTACACCTTCCGGGTGCGGGCCATCGACCAGGCCAACAACACCGACCTGAGCCCGGCGACCGAGACCTTCACCGTCGACACCACGGTGCCCGACCCGCCGGTGATCACCGCCACAGTTCCGGCCAGCCCGGCCAACGACAACGACCCGGAGGTGAAGGGAACGGTGGGCGCCGGCAACCCAACCCAGGTAAAGCTCTACACCAACGGCACCTGCGCCGGCTCGCCGGCCGCCACCGACACGGTCGCCCAGTTCACCGGCGCCGGGATCAGCTTCCACGTCGACGATGACTCGACCACCACCTTCTCCGCCCGGGTGAGCAACGCCGCCAGCACCGACTCCGGCTGCTCCAACTCGGTGGACTACACCGAGGACTCGAGCGCCCCGGACACGATCATCGACTCGCCTCCCCACGGGACCACCAACGACAAGACCCCGAGCTTTGACTTCCACTCCAGCGAGGCGAGCTCGACCTTCGAGTGCTCGGTCGACCAGGGGTCCGCCGACTGGGGCCCCTGCACCAGCGGCTTCACCTCGGCGGCGCTCGAACCCGACGGCACCTACACCTTCCGGGTGCGGGCCATCGACCAGGCCAACAACACCGACCTGAGCCCGGCGACCGAGACCTTCACCGTCGACACCACGGCCCCGGACACGATCATCGACTCGCCTCCCCACGGGACCACCAACGACAAGACCCCGAGCTTTGACTTCCACTCCAGCGAGGCGAGCTCGACCTTCGAGTGCTCGGTCGACCAGGGGTCCGCCGACTGGGGCCCCTGCACCAGCGGCTTCACCTCGGCGGCGCTCGAACCCGACGGCACCTACACCTTCCGGGTGCGGGCCATCGACCAGGCCAACAACACCGACCTGAGCCCGGCGACCGAGACCTTCACCGTCGACACCACGGCCCCGGACACGATCATCGACTCGCCTCCCCACGGGACCACCAACGACAAGACCCCGAGCTTTGACTTCCACTCCAGCGAGGCGAGCTCGACCTTCGAGTGCTCGGTCGACCAGGGGTCCGCCGACTGGGGCCCCTGCACCAGCGGCTTCACCTCGGCGGCGCTCGAACCCGACGGCACCTACACCTTCCGGGTGCGGGCCATCGACCAGGCCAACAACACCGACCTGAGCCCGGCGACCGAGACCTTCACCGTCGACACCACGGTGCCCGACCCGCCGGTGATCACCGCCACAGTTCCGGCCAGCCCGGCCAACGACAACGACCCGGAGGTGAAGGGAACGGTGGGCGCCGGCAACCCAACCCAGGTAAAGCTCTACACCAACGGCACCTGCGCCGGCTCGCCGGCCGCCACCGACACGGTCGCCCAGTTCACCGGCGCCGGGATCAGCTTCCACGTCGACGATGACTCGACCACCACCTTCTCCGCCCGGGTGAGCAACGCCGCCAGCACCGACTCCGGCTGCTCCAACTCGGTGGACTACACCGAGGACTCGAGCGCCCCGGACACGATCATCGACTCGCCTCCCCACGGGACCACCAACGACAAGACCCCGAGCTTTGACTTCCACTCCAGCGAGGCGAGCTCGACCTTCGAGTGCTCGGTCGACCAGGGGTCCGCCGACTGGGGCCCCTGCACCAGCGGCTTCACCTCGGCGGCGCTCGAACCCGACGGCACCTACACCTTCCGGGTGCGGGCCATCGACCAGGCCAACAACACCGACCTGAGCCCGGCGACCGAGACCTTCACCGTCGACACCACGGCCCCGGACACGATCATCGACTCGCCTCCCCACGGGACCACCAACGACAAGACCCCGAGCTTTGACTTCCACTCCAGCGAGGCGAGCTCGACCTTCGAGTGCTCGGTCGACCAGGGGTCCGCCGACTGGGGCCCCTGCACCAGCGGCTTCACCTCGGCGGCGCTCGAACCCGACGGCACCTACACCTTCCGGGTGCGGGCCATCGACCAGGCCAACAACACCGACCTGAGCCCGGCGACCGAGACCTTCACCGTCGACACCACGGCCCCGGACACGATCATCGACTCGCCTCCCCACGGGACCACCAACGACAAGACCCCGAGCTTTGACTTCCACTCCAGCGAGGCGAGCTCGACCTTCGAGTGCTCGGTCGACCAGGGGTCCGCCGACTGGGGCCCCTGCACCAGCGGCTTCACCTCGGCGGCGCTCGAACCCGACGGCACCTACACCTTCCGGGTGCGGGCCATCGACCAGGCCAACAACACCGACCTGAGCCCGGCGACCGAGACCTTCACCGTCGACACCACGGTGCCCGACCCGCCGGTGATCACCGCCACAGTTCCGGCCAGCCCGGCCAACGACAACGACCCGGAGGTGAAGGGAACGGTGGGCGCCGGCAACCCAACCCAGGTAAAGCTCTACACCAACGGCACCTGCGCCGGCTCGCCGGCCGCCACCGACACGGTCGCCCAGTTCACCGGCGCCGGGATCAGCTTCCACGTCGACGATGACTCGACCACCACCTTCTCCGCCCGGGTGAGCAACGCCGCCAGCACCGACTCCGGCTGCTCCAACTCGGTGGACTACACCGAGGACTCGAGCGCCCCGGACACGATCATCGACTCGCCTCCCCACGGGACCACCAACGACAAGACCCCGAGCTTTGACTTCCACTCCAGCGAGGCGAGCTCGACCTTCGAGTGCTCGGTCGACCAGGGGTCCGCCGACTGGGGCCCCTGCACCAGCGCCAGCGGCTTCACCTCGGCGGCGCTCGAACCCGACGGCACCTACACCTTCCGGGTGCGGGCCATCGACCAGGCCAACAACACCGACCTGAGCCCGGCGACCGAGACCTTCACCGTCGACACCACGGTGCCCGACCCGCCGGTGATCACCGCCACAGTTCCGGCCAGCCCGGCCAACGACAACGACCCGGAGGTGAAGGGAACGGTGGGCGCCGGCAACCCAACCCAGGTAAAGCTCTACACCAACGGCACCTGCGCCGGCTCGCCGGCCGCCACCGACACGGTCGCCCAGTTCACCGGCGCCGGGATCAGCTTCCACGTCGACGATGACTCGACCACCACCTTCTCCGCCCGGGTGAGCAACGCCGCCAGCACCGACTCCGGCTGCTCCAACTCGGTGGACTACACCGAGGACTCGAGCGCCCCGGACACGATCATCGACTCGCCTCCCCACGGGACCACCAACGACAAGACCCCGAGCTTTGACTTCCACTCCAGCGAGGCGAGCTCGACCTTCGAGTGCTCGGTCGACCAGGGGTCCGCCGACTGGGGCCCCTGCACCAGCGCCAGCGGCTTCACCTCGGCGGCGCTCGAACCCGACGGCACCTACACCTTCCGGGTGCGGGCCATCGACCAGGCCAACAACACCGACCTGAGCCCGGCGACCGAGACCTTCACCGTCGACACCACGGTGCCCGACCCGCCGGTGATCACCGCCACAGTTCCGGCCAGCCCGGCCAACGACAACGACCCGGAGGTGAAGGGAACGGTGGGCGCCGGCAACCCAACCCAGGTAAAGCTCTACACCAACGGCACCTGCGCCGGCTCGCCGGCCGCCACCGACACGGTCGCCCAGTTCACCGGCGCCGGGATCAGCTTCCACGTCGACGATGACTCGACCACCACCTTCTCCGCCCGGGTGAGCAACGCCGCCAGCACCGACTCCGGCTGCTCCAACTCGGTGGACTACACCGAGGACTCGAGCGCCCCGGACACGATCATCGACTCGCCTCCCCACGGGACCACCAACGACAAGACCCCGAGCTTTGACTTCCACTCCAGCGAGGCGAGCTCGACCTTCGAGTGCTCGGTCGACCAGGGGTCCGCCGACTGGGGCCCCTGCACCAGCGGCTTCACCTCGGCGGCGCTCGAACCCGACGGCACCTACACCTTCCGGGTGCGGGCCATCGACCAGGCCAACAACACCGACCTGAGCCCGGCGACCGAGACCTTCACCGTCGACACCGCCGCTCCCGGTGGCGCTCCGGGAGGCGGAGCCCCCAGCGCAGCCGCCGGGACGATCAACGGCGCTCCGGGAAGCGGAGTCCTCAGCGCAGCCGCCGGGAAGATCAACGGCACGCCGGGTGACGACGTGATCCACGGGACTCCCGGGGACGACGTGATCAACTGCGGCGCCGGCAACGACGCCGTCGACGCCGGCGGCGGAAACGATGTGGTCAACTGCGGCGCCGGCAACGACGTCGTCAATGGTGGCCCCGGCAACGACAAGCTGAACGGCGGCGCCGGCAACGACAAGCTGAACGGGGATGGTTCGGTAGCGGCTTCGGCGAGAGTGCGAGCCACAGGTCAGAACGGCAACGACAAGCTGAACGGCGGCGCCGGCAACGACAAGCTGAAGGGCCAGGGCGGTAACGACAAGCTGAAGGGCCAGGGCGGCAACGACAAGCTGAAGGGCGGCGGCGGCAACGACGGGCTTTGGGGCGGGCCGGGCAAGGACTTCCTCTTCGGGGGGCCGGGCAAGGACTTCCTCTTCGGGGGGCCGGGCAAGGACAAGCTGAGGGGAGGTCCCGGGAGGGACAGGAAGAAGCAATAGCCCCGGTGGCCTGGACCCCACCCCCGCGTTGACACCAACCTGACGTAGATCGCTCGGATGCCTCGGAGGGGCGAAGCCCCGGAGAGGCATCCGAGGCGAGACCCAGGATGGCCGCTCGACCCAAAGGAGATCGAGTTGGCAGAGCAACGCAAGTACCGCAAGTTCACGGCCTCCCAGAAGCTGGAGATCGTGCTGGCAGGCCTGCGCGGCGATCGGACCGTCAAGGACGTCTGCCGCGAGCACGAGATCGCGGAGGCTCTTCTACTACTCCTGGCGCGACAAGCTGCTTGAGGGCGGCAGGCTGGCCCTCGCCGGCAAAGACGAGCGCCAGGGCGAGAAGGAGATGCAAAAGCGCATCAGAGAGCTGGAGCGCACCCTCGGCCGCAAGACCTACGAGCTGGAGGTCGCGGGGGAAGCATTGCGGGGCTGGGAGTGAGAGAGCGCGTCGCCGGTCCCGCCGGCTGGTTGCCCGCGGCCGCAAAGCCGCGGTGGTGGCGCGCGTCATGCAGATCAGCCGGCAGGCGATCTACCGAACCCCCAAGCCGAGGACCCGCCCGGGCCCTCGGCCGGCGACGGGGACAGTCGACAGGGCGATCACCCGGGTGGCGAAGGCCAACCCGACCGACGGCACCCGCATGGTCGCGGCGCTGACGAGCAGGGAGATCGAGCGGCCGGTCTCACGCAAGCGAGCCCAGCGGGTGATGCGGGGCGAGCGCCTACTGCAGCGCCACCGCCCCTCCGAACGCCGGTGCCGGCCCGGCCACTTCCGCGTCGAGCGGCCCGATCAGCTCTGGCACATGGACATGACCTCCGTTTGGGTCGCCGAGCACGGCTGGTGCTACCTGAACGCGATCGTCGACTGCTGCACACGTGAGATCGCCGCCTGGGGCCTTGACCTTCGCTGCCGCCGCCAGGAGGCCGAAGCCGTGATCGAGGCGGGCGCCGAGGCCCACGCGATCGAGCCAGCTCAGCTGACCCTCGGCACCGACAACGGCACCGCCTACACCTCCCGCGGCTTCCGGGCCCGGCCGGGGGAGCTGGAGATCACCCACCGCCGCGGCGGATATCGCGACCCCGAGTCCCATGCCTTCATCGAGTCCTGGTTCTCCAAGCTGAAGGAGCGCCTGATCTGGCGCTCTGAGTTCGAAACCCTCGAGGACGCAAGGGCGGCGATCGCCGCCTACGTCGATGCCTACCACCACCGGCCCCACTCGGGGCTCGGCTACCGCACCCCGAAGGAGGTGAGGAAGACCTGGGAGGATGCTCAGGAGTCAGAAGCGACTACGAAATCAGCGGCCTGAGGTGACAACGTTGGAGGGGTCCAGGCCAATCTCCGTCTGCTGCTTCCCGTGCTTCGCCGACAGCCTCAACGGCGCGCTGGAGTGCTTCCCTTACTTTGGGGTCGGCGAACTCCGGCAGGCTGAGCCGCAGCGGCCGATCCTCCGTTGGGGGACCCTCTCGCCCCCCGGCAGCTTCGCGGCCCTCGCTCCAATCCCCCGGCCAGCGACGAGCAAGGAAGTCGCGCGCAGCACGCCAGTCTTCATCCGCCGCCATGCTGAACCGGAACGTCAACTTTGCCTGTATTTCAGCATTAGCTTTCTGCACGGCAGCGAGGAACTCGGCGTAGGGGGGCTGGCCTTCTTCGCCAAGCTTGATCCAGTTGTAGAAGGTGGATTCAGAGATCCCAGCCAGCTGAGCTGCGACCCGGTAGGGGCAGCCGCCTCGGATCGCGGTGACGATCTTGTCTTCCACCTCGGGCGTCAGTTTTGTCCTCCGTCCCATCTCAGCTCACCGCCGCCAGCTGCCGCGCTCGTTTGCCGCCGCTGCGCCGTGGCTCTGAATCGACCGCTCGGACCCGTCGAGGCCCCTCAAGGCGGGCGGAAATGTTGTCTCTGTTGCATGCCATCTATTTCAAATATCGGACGTGGCAGGAGATTGCTCGTCCCGAGTCGGCCGATCAGCGGCCGGGCGCGCGGCACAGACGTTTTGTCTGAGCGGGATCTTGCCTCAGACTCGGCAAATAGGACATCAAACGATGTAATGGTTTCCCGGGGACGCGGGCTGCCTAGTTACCGAGGCCGACCTTGACCCGCTCGCGCTCGAACTGCAAGCGTTCGGGGAAAACGATCTCCGGCTCCTCGGGCTCAACGACCCGAACCTCAGCCACCTCCGAGCGGCCATCGACCACGGCCTCTATCAGGCACTCGTCAACCTCCAGGGCCCGAACCCGAACCTGGGCCGAGAGTGCGTCCTCGCGATCGCGATGGCAGCCGAGACGAACCGGATCACCACCGAGATCGCCAGATAGCCACCGACGCGGCAGCGGCATGTGCGGTAGGTGGCCAGCCAAAGATTGCCAACGCCCAGCGGGAGAAGAAGTTTTGAAACCCGACTCCGTTTGCCGATACCCTTTAGGGCAAGATGGCCGACGATCAAAGACATGTCCTCGCGGCTGCTCCAGACTCTGAGCAGGCGGCTGAGTCACCGACGGTGATCGATGCGGATGAGCTTGCCAAGGCTCGCCTCGATGAGCGATGGCGCGAGTTCTGCCTGAACGCCGAGCGGTATGTGGCGGAAACTACGCGGCCCGGCGTGCGCACCAGGCAGCCTGTCTGACTAAATCTCAGAGAAGAGCGGCAGCCAGAGCCGGCTTCGCTGCTGTCCATCGGCGTCGGCTCGCTTCGTCAGCGACGCGCGGAAGCCGAAGTGCTGTCGCCAGTAGTCCTCGGTTGCGGCGTCGAAGGGGTCGACAGCGATGACGGCCGCGCCGACTCTCCGCGAGCCGATCTGAGCTATACCCACCGCGTGGCGAAGGATGGTTGCGGCATCCACGTCCGCGTCGGCTGCCCGCGCAAGCCAGAGGATGAGCACGGCCCCTTGGCGCGGGTGGCTCGCCGATATCCCCTTGCGGTGCTGGGATCGCAGCTCGACCTCGCTCATCCCCAGCGAGTAGAAACCAGCGACATCGCCCCTGATGAGCAGCACGTAGGTGGCGATGTGGCTCATCTCCTTGAGTGCCCGCTCCTTGAGCCACGCTGCGGCGGCGTCACCGGCCCGGTCGGGAGGCGCTTGGAAACGTTCGATTGCATGGACGAGTGCCGGGTCCGCACTGAGCTGCTCCCCCGTCAGATGAACCCACTCATGCTCGATCACGGTCGCTCAGGCTATCTTCTGGTACAGGCACACCGATAAGGTCGAGAAGCCGGAGCGGTATCCGTTGAGGCGAGCCTCGGGCGTGCGCTGCGAGGCTGAGATACTGGACCAGGCAGCCCCAGAGTTTGTCAAAGCTTTCATTCCCTTTCGCATTCCCCCGATCCAAGGCCAGGCCGTTTTTCCGCTTGCCAGAGCCATCTGACGAGATCTGGCACCGGTCTCCAAACCGGCGATTCCAGGTTCGAGTCCTGGCTGCCCCGCTCGATTCGCTTGGATCTACTGGCCGCATTCCCGCTGCCGGTACGGGATTGCGGTGGCGGGCGCCTCGGATCGGCCCGGCTCACCCGATTCGGAGGTTACCGACAAGCCTGCGGAGGTCCTCCAAGGGGAGGGGAGCTCAGCGATGGTCGGGTCACTTCGTCCCGACCCAACCGCCAATGTTCCTGTCGTGGCGCCAAAGTGGCGCTAGGATAGCCCCAGGAGGTTCAAGCCATGCCAAGTGTCCAGATCAAGAACGTCCCGCCGAAGGTGCATCGCGTTTTGCGCCAGCGAGCCGCCGCCGCGGGGCAGTCGATGCAGGAGTACCTGCTTGCCCAGCTCACCCGACAGGCCGAGGCGGAGACGATAGAGGAGATCCTCGACCGAGCAGGCGCCCGCGCTGGCGGCTCGCTCAGCCTTGACTTCGCGGCCGAGACCCTCCGCGAAGACCGCCAGCGTGCGGCGTGATCGTCGTCGACGCATCCGTACTTGCGCCAGCGCTCGCCGACGATGACACCGACGGCGACCGTGCCCGCGAGTGCCTGCGCGGCGAGCAGCTTGTGGCGCCGGAGCTGATCGACCTCGAGGTCGTCTCGACCCTGCGCCGCGCCGCTCGGGCCAAGAGGCTCGATCAGCGCCGATCTGCCCAGGCTCTCGCCGACCTCGCAGCGCTGCCCCTTCGGCGCATCCCTCACCTGCCGCTACTCGCTCGAATCTGGGAGTTGCGCGACAATCTCAGCGCCTACGATGCCTCCTACGTTGCCCTCGCCGAGTCCCTTGGCACGGTGCTCATGACGGCGGATGGTGGGATGAAGCGGGCGGCGGGTATCCGCTGCGAGGTCGTCGTCCTCGATTGAGCAACCGCGGATCGCTTCATTCCCCCCGGCATTGCCCTGGGGGAACCCTCGACTAGGATTTGGCTCTGCAAAGCCCCTGGGGGAGTGAGTTAACGGCTATGCGCACGGTCTCCAAAACCGGCGATTCCAGGTTCGAGTCCTGGCTGCCCCGCTCGCCGCCTGCGACACTCAGACAGGGTGATCGACGATGCCTGATGAAAGTTCCGCGCCGCTGACCGCCGACGAGCGACGCGATGCGCTGGTCGAGCGTTTGTTCATGGCGGCGGTCGGCACCTGGGATGTGCTCGCCGTGTACATCGGCGACAAGCTCGGGCTCTACCGCGCGCTTGCCGAGCGCGGCCCTTTGACCTCGGCCGAGCTGGCCACCGCGGCCGGGCTGAGCGAGCGCTACGTGCGCGAGTGGCTGGAGCAGCAGGCCGCGACCGGCATTCTCGAGCTCGAGCCCGCCAACGGCGACGCGGCGGCGCGCAGGTACTCGCTTCCGCCCGGCCACGCCGAGGCGTTGGTCGACGAGCCGAGCCTCAATTGCATCGCGCCGCTGGGCCAGCTCGTGGTCGGCTCCGTGCGCCCGCTGGATGCCGTGCTGGAGGCCTTTCGAACCGGCGAGGGCGTCCCCTTCGAGGGCTACGGCGCCGATCTGCACGAGGGCCAGGCCCGCTTCACGCGGCCGATGTTCGAGCAGTTGCTCGCCACCGAGTGGCTGCCGGCGGTGCCCCCGGTGCACGACCGGTTGCGCGCCGATCCGCCGGCGCGCGTCGCCGACGTGGCCTGCGGCCAGGGCTACTCGAGCCTTGCTCTCGCGCGCGGGTATCCGAAGGTCGTCGTCGATGGCATCGACACTGACGCGGCGTCGATCGAGGCGGCCCGAGGGCACCTGGCCGGGAGCGGCCTCGAGGACCGCGTGCGGTTCCACCAGCGAGATGCCGCGGACGAGGAGCTGGCGGGCGCCTACGACTTCGTCTACATCCACGAGGCCCTTCACGACATGTCCCAGCCGGTCGCCGTGCTCGCCGCCACCCGAGGCATGCTCGCCGATCGCGGCTCGGTGATCGTCGCCGACGAGCGGGTCCCCGACGCGTTCGAACCGCCGACCGACGAGATCGAGCGCTTCTACTATGGCTTCAGCATCCTCCACTGCCTGCCGGTCGGGATGGTCGGCGAGAACGCAGCCGGCACCGGCACCGTGATGAGGGCGGAGACCGTGCGCGACTACGCCCAGCGGGCCGGGTTCGGCCGCTTCGAGGTCCTCCCGATCGACAACGACTTCTACCGCTTCTACCTGCTGGCGCCGTAGGCGCACAAAGCTGCGCTCGTTTCGCGACGGTGACGTCGTCAGCTCGCGCAGCGCTCGCAGAGGCCGCGGAGCACGACGTCGTGCTCGGCGATCTCGAAGGGCACCTGCTCGGACACCTGCCCGATCGCCCGCTCGAGGCCGCGATTCTCGAAGGGCTCCATCCGGCCGCAGCGCCGGCAGATCGCGTGATGGTGGTGGCGCCCTTTGGGGTCGACTCGCTCGTAGGCGGCGATCCCGCGCGCCGCCTCGACGCGCTGCACCAGCCGCAGCTCCTCCAGCAGCTCGAGCGCGCGGTAGACGCTGGCGCGGCCGACCGAGGCCCTGCCGCGCCGCAGCTCCTCCTCCAGCTCCAAGGCGGTCACCGCGCAGTCGTGACGGGCGAGCGACTCGACCACGGCGGTGCGGGCGCCGCCGCGCCGGTAGCCGGCCTCGCCGAGCGTCGTCAGCGCGTGCTCGGTCCATGCGGTGTCGACGGCCGTGGGCATCTCAGCCGATCGTAGCCTCCGCCGACGCCCTCTCCGCGCCGCGCAGCACCGACAGCAGGCGCGCGATCGGCAGCGAGAGCAGGTAGGCCGCGACGATCGCCAGCGCCACCGAGGCGCCGCCGGCCGTCCCCGCGTAGTAGGAGAGGTAGAGGCCGGCGAGGCCGGCGAGCACCGCGACCGCGACCGCGAGGGCGATCATCGGAGCGATCCGCTCGGTCAGCTGGCGGGCGGTTGCCGCGGGCCCGACGAAGATCGCGACGACGAGCAGGTTGCCGAGCCCCTGGACGGCGACCACGATCGCCAGCGCGAGCAGGACGAGAAGGACCGCTTCGGTGCTCCCCGGCGCCGCGCCCAGGGATCGCGCGGCAGCGCGATCGAAGCCGCCGGTCAGCAGCCGGCCGTGAAGAAGCGAGAGCCAGGCGACGACCACCAGGGCAAGGGCGCCGGCCGCCAGCAGATCGACATCGGAGGGACCGAGGATGTCGCCGAACAGGACCTCCTGGATGCCGGGCGGGGAGGCCGGCGAGAGCGCCAGCAGCGCCCCGAGCCCGAACAGGGTGGTGACGACGACCCCGACCGCCACCTCGCGGCCGACGCCGGGAGCCCGCGCGACGATCGCGATCGCCAGCGCCGCCAAGACGATGCCGGGCGCCCCGCCGAGGATCAGCGGCACGCCGGCGATCGCGGCGAGCACCAAGCCGGGGAAGATCGAGTGCGCCAGCGACTCGGCTGCGTAGGGGAGCCGGTAGAGGACCACCCAGCAGCCCAACGCGCCGCCGGCGATCCCGAGCAGGGTCATCTCGGCGATCGCGCGCCTCATGAACTCGTCTTGCAGTGGCTCGAGCATCGCTAGTGGTGGTGGGGCGGGAGGATCGCCCGGGTGTCGGAGCCGGGCAGCTCGACGATCGCGCCCCCGTAGGTGGCTTCGAGGACGGCGAGGTCCAGCACCTCCTCGGGCGGCCCGACCGCGACCTGGCTGCGGTTGAGGCAGAGCACGCTGTCGGAGCGGCGCGCCTGGTCGAGGTCGTGGGTGGCGATCAGCACCGCCCGTCCCTCTCCGGCCAGAGTCTCGATCAGCGCTTCCAGGCGCTCGAAGCTGGGGCGGTCCAGACCGGAGAACGGCTCGTCGAGCAGCAGGATCCGAGCGTCCTGCGTGAGGCTGCGGGCGATCAGGACCCGCTGGCGCTGACCCCCGGAGAGCTTGCCGAAGGTCTCGGCGGCCAGCTCGTCGAGGCCGACCCTGCGCAGCGCTTGCATCGCGGCCTCGCGCTCACGGCGTCCCGGCCGCCGCCACCAGGGGAGCCGCGCGAGCGTCCCCATCGCGGCCACGTCGAGCGCCGAGACGGGATAGTCGAGCCGGGCGCGCTCGGTCTGCGGGACGGTCCCGCAGCGCGCGCCGACGCGAAGCTCTCCGGCCAGCGGGCGCAGCTCGCCCAGCAGCGCTCGCAGCAGGGTGGTCTTGCCGCCGCCGTTCGGACCGAGCAGCGCCAACCTCTCACCGGGTTCCAGGGAGAAGGAGACGCCGGAGATCGCCGGCCTGCCGTCGTAGCCGGCGGCGAGTCCGCTGGCCTCGATCAGGGCTTCAGCCTGCATCCGTGACCTCCGCCGGTGAACCCCCGGACCATCGCCTCGGCGTTCGCCTCCTCCATCCCCAGGTAGGTGTCCCCGCTCGACCCTTCGGGCCCGAGTGTGTCGCCGTACAGCGTGTAATCGGCCGAGGCGCCGGTCTGGCGTGCGACCGCCTCGGCCACCTTGGGGCTGAGCGAGCTCTCGGGGAAGATCGCCCTCACGTTCTCGGCTTCGATCGTCTTCGCCAGCTCGCTCAGGTCCCTGGCCGATGCCTGCGCCTGGGTCGTCTGCGAGGGGATCGCCGCGCCGACGACCTCGATTCCGTAGCGGTTGGCGAAGTAGCCGAAGGCGTCGTGGTCGGTGACCAGCTTGCGCCGCGACGTCGGCACCGAGTCGATGCACGTGGCGATCCCGCGGTCCAGCGCCCTCAGCTCCGCGAGGTAGGCGTCGGCGTTGCGCGCGAACTGCGCCGTCTGCGAGGGAGCGGCGGCGGCCAGCGCGCGCTCGATCTGCCGCACCGCGGCCTCGGCATTGCGCGGATCGTGCCACCAGTGGGGGTCGTATCCCGACGCCTCCGACCCCGAGGACTCGCCGGGCAGGCGGATCGGGACGCTGGCGCCGAGGTCGACGACTTCGGCATCGCTGCCGCTGTCGGCGACGAGCTGATCCACCCAAGCGTCGAGGTCGTCGCCATTCGCGAAGACCAGCTTCGCGCCGGCCGTTGCCTCCACGTCGGAGGGCCGTGGCTCGTAGTCGTGCGGGTCGGTGTTCGCCTGCAGGACCTGGTGGACGTCGACCTCGTCGCCGCCGACGTTGCGCACGAAGTCGCCGAGCTGGGACGTGGTGGCCACGATGTCGAGCTTCGCCGAGCCCGCGTCGCCGGAGCCGCCACCGCACCCGGCCCCGAGCAGCGCCAGGGTCGCGAGCGCGGTGGCGACGGTCGCGGCGCGGGGGGAGAGACGGAGCAGCGCGCGCGCCGCCGCGACCACGACGAAGGCGGCCCCGGCGACGCAGGCGATCGTCGCCCCCGGAGGGGCGTCGGTCTTGACCGAGAGCCAGAGGCCGACCGTGCCCTCGAGCGCGACCAGGCCGACGCTGAGGAGCTGCCAGCCGAGCAGCCGATTGGTCAGCAGGCGCGCGGTCGCGGCGGGGACGAGAAAGAGCGCGGTGACGAGCAGGGCTCCAACCACGGTCAGCGCCGCCGTGCTCGCCAGCGCGACCAGGCCGAGCAGCACCGCGTCGAAGATCCGCGGGCTCGGGCCGGCTGGATCGGCGAGCGTCGGGTCGAAGCCGATCCGAAGCCAGTGCTGTCCGATCAGGGCGCTGGCGAGCAGCGTCGCGGCGGCGGCGCAGCCGGCGAGCAGGAGATCGCCGCCGTCAACCAGCAGCAGGCTGCCGAACAGCAGCGTCTCGATGTTCGAGCCCGAGCCGAACACATCGCTGGCGAGGATCACGCCGGCGGCGAGGCAGCCGACCAGGACCAACGCCACCACCGCGTCCTGGCCGTTGCGGCGGCCGCGCAGGCCCGAGGTCCCTGCGGTGAAGGCGAGCGCGGCGCCGAAGGCGCCGAGCGGAGCGGCGAAGCCCAGGCCGTCGGCCAAGACCAGACCGGGAAAGGCGGCGGTCCCGACCGCGTGGGAGAAGAAGGCGAGGCCGCGCAACACGATCCAGCTGCCGAGCAGCCCGGCGGGAATGGCGAGGATCAGCACCTCGATCAGTCCCCGCTGGACGAAGGGAAGCTGGAAGGGCTCGAGCAAGGGGTCGGTCGTCTCCTGGTCGGCGAGGACTCTCGGTGAAGTCCGAGATGATAATGAGACTAAATCTAGTTTACTCGGCGGCGGCCGGCCAGCGGACCGGGTCAAGCGGCGGACGAGAATCGAACTCGCATCATCAGCTTGGAAGGCTGAGGCTCTACCATTGAGCTACCGCCGCGGGGAGCGCGAGAGCCCGCTGCCGCGGATCCCTCGCAGCGCTCAGTTTGCCCGAAGAGCGGCTTGGTCGCCGCCCGGTCCGCCGCCCGCCCGCCAATCCGCCAAAATGAACGACAGCCACGGGGAGTGGCGCAGTCTGGTAGCGCACTCGGCTGGGGGCCGAGCGGTCGCCGGTTCAAATCCGGCCTCCCCGATATCCCGGAGGCCCGCTTCCGAAGCGGGCTCTCGGTTCCTCGAGCCAGGCGGGCGAGATTCAAGAGCCTCTTGTGGTACCGCTTTTGGTACCGATCCACGACCGCCCAGGCCCACCGAACCCATGTCGTGGCAGTGCTGGGACTGCCGCTCGCCGGCTCGATCCTGGGCATCGTCCTCACCGCCTCGGCCGGGCCAGCGGTCGCGCCCCTGGTGATCGTCGGCGTGGTCGTCGCCTTCCTGGTCCGGCTCGTTATCACGGACCGCCTAGCTGTCGGCTGACCCGCCGTACCCCGATTTCATCCCATCGGGACGATGAACGGGGCGCCCGGCGGGCCTACGTTCTGAACCGTGTCCGACCGAGATCGCAGCTGGCAGCAGATGGGCGCCGCGAGCGGGCTGCTCGCCGTCCTGCTCTTCCTCGCCGCGTTTCTCATCTTCCTCAACACCGATCCGAGCGGCGGCAACACCCCGCGGCTGCCGAACATCGCCAACGCCGAAGCCGCTCCGGCGTTCGTCGCCGACCACCTGAACGGGATCAAGGCGCAGGTGATGCTGAATGGCATCGGGCTCGCTCTGTTCGTCTGGTTCCTGGGGACCCTGTGCGGTGTCCTTCGCGCCGCGGAGGGTGGGTCGGCGAGGGGCTCGGCGATCGCCTCGGGCGGCGCCCTGGTCGGGGTGGCGCTGACCCTGACGGGTCTGGTGCTCACCGGCGCCTCGACCCTCACGACTAGCCTCCCTCAAGCCGAAGCCGTTCCCGCTCTCTACACGGCGGCGGCGCTCTCGTTCGCCTTCGGTGGCGCCGCGTTCTCAGTCTTCTTCCTCGGGGTGGCGGAGGTCACCCTGAGAGCGGGCGGCCTGCCGAGATGGCTCGGCTGGCTGGCGATCCTCGCCGCGGTCGCCTCGGTCTTCGGCTTCGTCACCCCCTACGCACAGAGCGGGATCTTCAACCCGGCGACCGGCGTGCTCGGCTTCTATGCCCACTACGTCACCTTCGTGGTCTGGCTCCTCCTCGCCAGCTCCACCCTGACGCTCGCGCAGCGTCGCCACCGTCACGCCGCGGCGGCGCCGGCGGCCGGCGGAGCCGAGGGAGCGGCCTCGTGAGTCGCGTTTGGCAGATCGTCAAGCCGCTCCTGGCCGCCCTCGTCGCCCTCGTCGCCCTGCTGGCGCTGATCCTGGTTCCCGCTCTCTCGACGACCAGCGACGTCGCCCCGCAGTTCGCGGTCCTGCAGGGCGCGGCGAGAAACGTCACGCCGAACGAGCAGAAGACCGTCGGCCCACTCCCCGGCGATCTCAGCCTCTACGGGAAGGAGCAGGGTTGCCAGGAAGGGATCGCCACTCCGGGCTATTTCTCGGCCCTCAACGGCGCCGAGCTGACCGACGCTCAGCGCAGCGGCGTCTACCCGTGCGCCGACTTCCTCGGCTCGCGCAGCGAACCGAACGTCGTCTACACCTACAAGGCCGACGGCTTCTACCCGAAGGTCTACTACGTCAACAACGACGGACCCAACGGCATGTATGTGGTGGGGGGGACCGCCACTCCCAACACCGGGCGCGTCGAACCCGGTCCCTTCATCGCCCGCATCAACCCGATCACTGGCGCGCAGGTGTGGCGAACCTACCTCGAAAACGGCAACGTGAACAAGGTCTTCATGGGGGGGACGAACCTCAACGTCCTCGCCAACCGGAGGATCGCCTTCGCCTGGAATCACAGGATCGCGCTGCTGGACCGCGAAACGGGCGCGATCGTCAGGTCGAGGAACCTGCCCTCCCCGGGTCCCGTCTCGCCTAACGACCTCAACTACAAGGAGCTGACCGTCGCTCCCGACGGGACGATCATCCTGCGCAGCCAGAACCGCGAAGAGGGCTGCCTGCTCCAGGGGGGCGGTGGGCTCGAGGGTTGCCCGCAATCGGCCGGGGGCCCCAACCTGAAGCCCTCGCCGATGCTCGCGATCGACCCCGATACGCTCAAGGTCTACGACTCGATCGTCGCGCCGGAAGACTCGGCCACGCCGACGATCATTGCGCCCTACAAGGGCAAGATCGCGATCTACACCGCGATGATCGAAAAGGCCTACCGCTTCTTCTGGGACCCGGCCACGAAGAAGCTCAGCCAGGACAAGTCGTGGGTGGCGACCTACCTGCAGAAGGGCCAGTCGGTCGGCGACGCCCCCACCTACATGGGCAAGTGGATCGTCATCCAGACGAACGGTCTGGGCAGCGAAACCAAGGTATCCTCGATCGTCGCGATCAACGTCGACGACGCCTCGAACACTCAGACCATCTTCCCGTTCGGCCAGCTGGAATCCGGGCAGACGAGCAACGCGCCTCCCAAGCCGGAGGGTGACCCGGAGAACAACATGGTCTATTCGGCGGACGGCGGCGTAGGAAAGATCGCCGGCATCCACCTCGACCCACGGACCGGGAAGCTGACGAGGAAGTGGGTGGTGGACGACCGCAGCTTCGAGTTCCAACCGCTGTTCGGGCCGCCCGGCGAGCGGATCCTGGTGACGACCAAGTGGAACCCGGACATCGGCCTCGGCGCTCTTGCCACCGGCAGCTATACCCAACAGGTCGTCTGGCGCGACGCCGCCACCGGCAAGCCGCTGGCCGAATCCGACTTCTTGCCACCGATCGGGTTCAACGGGCTGGTCGCGCCCACTTACGGCGGTCGCTGGGTTTACCCAGCGCAGTCTTCCGGATCGCTCTACTTCCTGCAACCGATGCCGGCGTCCTCGGAGCCGCCGGTGGCGACGGAATAGGCGGTGAGGCATGCCTGACCAAGACCGCGGCCGGCAGCAGGTTGGCGCCGCGAGCGGGCTGCTCGCCGCGCTCCTCTTCGTCATCTCCTTCGTCGTCTTCCTGGGCACGAGCCCGGGCGGCGACCCGGCGCTTCCCAACGTCGCCCACGCCGACACCGCTCCGGCCTACCTGGCCGCGCACCTGAGCGCGATTCGGGTCGCGGTGCTTCTCGACGGCCTCGGGACGGCGCTCTTCCTCTGGTTCCTGGCGAGCCTCTGGACGACCTTTCGCGAGGCGGAGGGCGACCCCGGGCGGGGGTCGACGGCGGCCGCGATCGGTGGCGTCGCCGGCTCGGTCCTGGCGCTGGCGGGCATGGCACTGATCGCCGCCGCAGGGCTCAGCACCAGCCCGGCCCAGGCCGAAAGCGTCGCCGCCCTCTACACCGCCTCCTCGCTGCTGATCGCCCTCGGCGGCGGGGTGCTCTCGCTGTTTTTCTTCGGAGCGGCGAAGGTAATCCTGCAGACGGGCGTCCTCGGCCGCTGGCTGGGCGTGCTGGCGATGGTCGCCGCCCTGCTCTCGGTCTGTGGCTTCATGACGCCGTTCTTCGCCGCGAGCGTCCTCAACGCCGGCACCGGCGCGCTCGGCCGCTGGGCGCCGAGCGTCGCCTTCGTCGTCTGGCTCCTACTCGCCAGCGCGACGATGACGCTTTCGCAGCGTCGGGCGTCCCGCGCTCCGCTCGCGCCCCCGCCGCCGTCGACCCAGGCGGAGGCCGCGTCGTGAGACGCGCCCTTCACACCGTCTGGCGGATCGTCAAGCCGCTCGGCGAGGTGGCGCTGGCGCTGATCGTCCTGCTGCTGGCGGTCTTGATCCCCACCTTGAGCGGCAGCACGGGCGCGGTGAAGACGAACCTGAACGGGGTGGTGCTCTCCGCGGCGGCGACCACCGGTCCCCTCACCGGCGACCAGTCGCTGTTCGGAAAGGAAACCCGCTGCGTCGAGAGCTGGGCAAAGGATTCCGCGAACAACTACGTCGGCTACTGGCCGGCGATCGGCGCGCCCGAGCACACCGACAACATCAGGTCCGGCCTGATGCCCTGCGCGAGCTTCACCGGGGACTTCAACGGCCCCAACGAAGTCTTCCAGTACAAGTCGGAAACCACCTATCCCGGCGGCATCGGCCTGGTCGTGTTCGACGGCCCCAACGCCGGCTACCTGTGGGCCGGCGGGGTCGTCCCAGGCGCCGGCCAGTACGTCTCGCGCTTCGACCCGTCGACCGGCAAGGAGATCTGGCGCACCTATCTGTCGAACGTCAACGTCTCGGGCCAGTGGCTTGCTCTCGGCAGCCTGGCGATCATCAAGGACGGGACGCTGGTAGCGGCGGCCGGGCACACGTTCTGGAAGCTCGCCAGAGACGACGGCGCCATCCTCGCCTCCGAGGAACAGCCGATCGTCGGCACGCCAGCGGTCGACCACAACTTCGACGGGATGGTCGTCGCCCCCGACGCGCGCGGCACGCTGCTGATCAAGTCGCAGACCAGGTCGGTCGGCTGCCCGACCCAGACCAACAACGCGATGGCGTCCTGTCCCTCCGAATACGGCGAAGCGCCGAAGAGCAACTTCGTCGCCGCCGACCCGGTGACCCTGAAGAACCTCGACTCGATCCAGATCGATCAGAACGTGACGGCGCGGACGGTCGCCGTCAGGCACAACGGCAAGATCTACATCTACGGGAACGGCGCCAAGAGCCTGGTCCGGGTGATCTGGGACCCCGCCACCGGGAAGCTCACCCAGGATCTCTCCTGGCAGCCGAAGGTGATCCTCAAGGGCCAGACTGGCGGCGCCTCGCCGGTGGTGATCGGCAACTGGGTAATCGCGGACAGCAATGCGAACCCCTCCAATGAAACCCCGCAGTGCGTCTTCGCGGTGAACCAGGACAACCCCAATGACGTCCACAGCGTCTGCCCCTGGGGGAAGTCGTTCCCGGTCGCCTCCGGCGCGACCATCAGCGAGACGCCGGCGGCCCCGGGAGTCGACCCGGAGAAGAGCCTGATCTTCGTCGACGACTACTTCCTCAAGGGCGTCTACGCCATCCACCTCGACCAGCGAACGGGCGAGATGAAGGTCGCGTGGAGCCGGCCCGACTGGTGGTCGAGCGACTACTTCACGATGGTCGGCCCCAAGGACGAACGCGTGCTGGTCAGCCAGAACATCGATCCCGAAGCGACGACCGCCGACATCGCCACCGGTTTCAGCTACACCGAGAGCGTTCTGTGGGTGGACGAGGACACGGGCAAGACGATCGCCAAATCCGAGCTCAACCCCTCGACGGCGCCGGGCAGCCTGATCAACCCGGGCTACGGCGGCCGTTTCTACACGATGGGCAACGACGGCTCGCTGTTCATCTATCAGGTGAAGCCGAAGTCCACGGAATAGGAGCGTAGGAGCCGCCGACCCGCGGCCGATTCAGCGCCCGTCGTCTTCGGCGCCGGGCGCTCGCTTGCCGGCCGGAGCCGACGCCATCCACTTGCGTCGGGACCTCAGGGCGGCCAGTCGGCGCAAGACGCGGCGACCCACTCGGTGAGGCGCGCGCTGCGCCGAGAGGATCACTCGGCGTCGTCCTCCGAGCTTTCCAGCGCGGCCTCGACGTCGTAGCCGAGCGCGAGCGCGAGTTCCGGGGCGGCGGAGACCGCGCGCGCCAGGCCGACCAGTGGGGCAACCGCGATCAGCGTCCCGACGATCTCGTCGATGCTCGCCCCGTCCACTAGCGCAGCGTCGACGCTCGACTGGTAGGAGCTGGGCGCAGCGTCGCCCGCGATCAGCGCGGCGAGGCGCACAAGCGCGTGGGTTTTCGAGTCGAGCCGGCTCAGCTCGGCCGAGTCGAGCTCCATCCCAAGCACCGAGCGCACGAAGCCCTCGTCGTTGATCGCCAGACTGCGCAGCCTCTCCTTGTGCTCGGTCACTTTCCCGGTGCGGTGGCTGGGTGCAGCTCCACGTCGCTATCGAACAGCGCCGTCGCCCTCACGTCATCGTCCCGATGGCATGAAAGCCTCCCGGTCGCCGCGGGCGAGGGCGGGGCGGCCTCAGAGCAGGCCGAGCTCGCGGCTGCGCTCGACAGCGGCGTTGCGCGAGGTTACGTCGAGCTTGCGGTAGATCGAGATCGCCTGCGACTTCACCGTGTGGCGTGAGACGTAGAGGCGCTCGCCGACTTCGCGAAAGGTGAGGTGGGTGGCGAGGAGGGGGAGGAGGCGCAACTCGGCGCTGGTCAGCGTCGAGGCGCCCGGCGCTTTCGCCGTGGCCATGTCCAACTTGGCGCGCAGCTCATCCGCCCTCGCGGCGAGCACCCCGAAGTCGCGTCCCCGCCGCAGCAGCCCGCCGGCCTCGCGCAGCAACGTGCGGGCGCCGGCGATGTCGGCGCGGGCCGCGTAGGCGCGGGCGAGGACGAGACGCGCCTGGATCGAGAACGGGCAGAGGGCGTAGGTGAGCTGGGGTCGCATGCGCTGCGCCTTGGCGAGGAGGCCGTCGGCGGCCTCCTGGTCATCGCGGTGGATCGCGACCAGCGCCGCCGCCGCGTAGGCCAGGGCGTTCGGCGGGTAGTCCTCCATTCCCGACTGGCGCACGATCGCCCCGGCCTGGCCCGCGAGCGCCTCGGCCTGCTTCCACTCGCCCCTCTCTATCGCGAGCAGAGCTCGCTCGGCGAGGGAGATCGAGCCGGCGTTCGGCGCCCCCGTCGCGGCGGCGGTCTCCGCCACGTCGGCGAAGAGCTCCTCGGCGCGCCCCTCTTCGCCGCCGAGTAAGTGGGAGAGGGCGAGCAGGACTACGGCGGTGGGCCAGTGGGGGCTCACCCGCCCGAAGCCCTCCGCGGCGCGTTCCGCGTCGGCTCGCATCTTCGCTACGCCCTGGCGGCATTGCGCGGCGCGCAGCAGCGTCAGCCACAGCTCGACCGCGGTCCGGTCGGCCTCGGCGACCGCATCCTCCATCAGCCCTCGCTCGGCCCAATCTGCCCAGCGCTCCGCGGTGGCCGGATGGCCGCGAATCGCGCTGTGCCAGGCGCCGAGCGCGGCGATCAGGGGGGAGCGCTTCAGCCCATCGTGCTTCTCCAGCCACTCGAGCCAGCGCTCCACAGTGACCGCGTGGCCGCGCTGGTAGGCCCCCTGACCGTGGGCCGTGACGAGCGCCGCGACCCGGTCGACGTCGCCCGCTCCCTGGGCATAGCCGACGGCCGCCTCGGCACGGTCGTTTTCCTCGCACCAGGCGGAGGCTCGGGCCAGGAGGTCCGCCCCCAGCCCGGGCTCCGCCCGCTCGAGCTCGGCCCGCAGCAGCTCCTGGAAGAGGTGGTGATAGCGATACCACTCCCTGCTCGGGTCCAGGGCAACGACGAACAGGTTGGAGCGCTCGAGCGAGTCGAGGGCCTCGGCTGCCCCCCGAGTGCCGAGCAAAGCGTCGCACAGTGGCCCGCACATGCGGTCGAGGACCGCGGTCCGGGTGAGGAAGCGAAGCTCGTCTGCGGGCAGATCGGAGAGCAGCTCCGAACGCAGGTACTCGGCGACGAAGCGATCGTCTCCCCGGAAGGTCGTCGCGTCCTCGAGCCCGGTCGCGCCGCCCCGACGGCTCGCCAACGCGGCCAGGTAAAGGCCCGCGGGCCAGCCCTCGGTGCGGTCTACGAGCTTGCCCAGCTCGGCATCCGAGAGCTCGACTCCAACCGCGCGCAGCAGCTCATCCGCCTGAGCCCGATCCATGCGCAGCTCGTCGGGGCCGATCTCGACCAGCAGCCCACTGGCTCTGAGCGCCGCCAGCCGCCGCGACGGCAGGCCCCGTCCGCAGAGCACCAAGCGGGAGTCCCCGGGCAGATGGTCCACGAGCGCGTCGAGCGCGTCGACAGAGCGCGGGTCGTCGACGAAGTGCAGATCGTCTAGTGCCAGGACGAACGGCGTCCCCGCTCCGCTCAGGCGGGAGGCCACTCGTTTCGCGATCGCGGGCCCGGTCGGCGATCCGGGCGGCGTCACGGCACTCGCCTCGAGCGCCGAAGCTCGCTCGAGAGCGGCGGCGATGTGACCGAGCAGGACGACGGGATCGTTGTCGTGCTGATCGAGGGTCAACCAGGCGAACGGCGCCCGCGAGCGCGAGGCCCATTGCGCCAGCAGGGTGGTCTTGCCGTATCCCGGGGGGGCCGAGATGAAGACGACCCGTGTGTCCTTCGTCCTCCGCAGCTGGTCTATCAGGGCGGTCCTAGGCACGCCGCCGGAGCGCAGCGGAGGGGGCCGAAGCTTCGAATCCTGCGGCTCGGGAGGCGGCAGCGCCGGTCCCGCGACGGCGGCGCTTCCGCCTCTTCGGCTCCCCATCCGATTAGCCTAATGCGTACTGGGCCGATCGATGAGCGATTCCGTCGACTGGACGTTTGACGGCACCTGGCCATTCGCGCCGAGGTGGCACGAGTGCGGTGCGGGGCGGATGCACTACGTGGACGAGGGTCCCCGCGACGGTCGCCCGGTGGTGCTCCTGCACGGCAATCCCACCTGGGGCTATCTGTACCGGGTGACGATCCCGCCCCTGGTCGCCGCCGGCAATCGCGTCCTCGTCCCCGACCACCTCGGCTTCGGCCGCTCCGACAAGCCGGGGGAGCCGACGCTCTACGAGGTCCCTCGTCACGCGCGCCGCCTCGAGGATCTGCTGGAGTCGCTCGAACTGAAAGGAGCTGTCCTGGCGGCTCACGACTGGGGTGGACCCATCGGCCTACGTTGGGCGACCAGGCACCCGGAGCGCGTCGACGGCCTCTTCCTCGTCAACACGCTGGCGCACGAGTTCCGCGGCTCCCGGTTTCCCGCGGGCAGGGCGACGGTGCCCCTGCCGGCGCCGCTGCGCCTCCTCCGCGCGCCCGTGGTCGGCGAGCTGCTCGTGCAGGGCCTCGACGCCTTCAAGCCCTTGATGTTCAGGCTGGCGATCGAGCGCGACGAGCCCCTGCCGCCGGCCGCGCGGCGCGCCTATCGCGCCGTTCACGCCGGTTGGTCCGAGCGCGCGGCGATGCTCATGTTCGCGCGCCAGGTGCCGGTCGGGGAGGGCGGTCCGGTGAATCGGATGAACGCCGAGACCGAGGCGGGGCTGAGGCGGCATTTCGAGGCAAAGCCGGCCCACGTCATGTGGGGGATGAAGGACCGCGTCCTGCTGCCCAGCTACATCGAGTGGTGGGAAGACACCCTGCCGCGGGCGGAGGTGACGCGCATCCAAGACGCCGGCCACTTCGTCCAGGAGGACGCGCCGGAGCGGCTCGTCTCTGTCCTGACCCGATTCGTCAATGCGCTCTGACGGTCGAAGGCGGCAACGGCGCCTCTGACCCGCTTTGCTCAAACCCGAAGGTCGCGGGTTCGAATCCCGCCCCCGCTATGTCTCGCGACCCCCCTGCGAACCCTCCATTTGGAGGGCATCGGCTCCGAATGCACTCGCGACCGTTGGCGTGGTACCGCTTTGGTACCGACTGCTATGTCCGATCGGTCCGGATTGTTCGCAGCCAGGGACAGATGGGACGCGAGGGACGCGTAGGGACGCATGTGCAGGGGATGTCCGCCTGCTGGGGGCCGAGCGGTCGCAGGTTCAAATCCGGCCTCCCCGATCAGGTCAACCGCCCCGTCAGGATGTGACGAATCCCGACAGGTCGGCTTGGGATCTACCCAAGCGGCCGCGGGCGGATGAGGTAGCCTTGTGCCTTCTGTTTCGAGGTTCGGCAATTCTCCTGGCAGTCGTTTGCGCGGCGCTCTTGGCCGTGGGGTGCGGGGGCGGCGACGGCTCGTCCTCGTCGGTCGAGGACGTCACCACCTGCATGGAAGAGGCGGGGCTCCAGGTCGAAACCCAGCAGGATTCGCTTGGGGAGGAAATCGGGGTGGAAGACACGCTCAAGGTGACCCTTCCCGCCGAGAAAGGGAGTCTGCCGAACGGGATCGTCGTCTCCTTCTTCGAAAGCGAGGAAGCCGCCGCCGAGCAGGCGGACGCGGAGGAAACGTTCCTCGAGGGTGCGGGGGCCGGGGGCTCGGTCGAGCAGCGGGGCTCGGTCGTTGCATCGGTGGCTCGCAGCGGGAACGAGGCGGAGTTCGAACAGGTTCAGGACTGCCTGTAGAACCCGATCCGGTTCAATCCGGCCTCCCCGATTAGAAGACAATAGCTTCCGACGCATCTGCCACGCTGTTCGGGGATGGGAGGCTCGGAAGAGAAGAAGGCATCGCTGGAGCTGACCGCGGCCCCTGCGATCGAGAAGCGGATTCTGGTCGCGCGCGGTTGCCAGGTGATGCTCGACGAGGATCTTGCCGACCTCTACGGGGTCGAGACCAGGGTTCTCGTTCAGCAGGTCAGGCGGAACGAAAAGCGTTTTCGGCCGACTTCATGTTCCAGCTTTCCGCCCAGGAGTTCAGCGACTTGAAATCACAATCTGTGATTTCAAGTATCCATGAAACCGGTCATACCAAATGTCTTCGCCCGCTCCCAGATACATCCGGTACGGCCTGGCGCCGCAACGGCGGCTGGCGACGGCAGCACTGCCTGCAATGCTCGTCCGATGGCGGGGACGCAGGCGATCTACTATCGCGACAAGCGCGGTGTCGAACCCGTCGATCGGTTCATCGAGGGGCTTCCCGCGAAGCGTGCCGCGAAGATCGACGACTACATCGAGGAGCACTTGAACGACCAAGCGCCGGATGCTCCGCCGCCGGAGTTCCCGGTCAGCTCGCAGATCGAGGGCGAGCTGCGCGAGCTGAGAGTGAGATTTGCCAATACGCGCTACCGAATCCTCTACCAGCGATCCGGGAACCTGATCGTGCTGCTGCACGCCTTCGAGAAGAACACCGGAGCCGTGCCCGCTTCGGAGAAGGCACTGGCGAAGCGACGGATGGCCGATTTCAAGCGACGGATGGGCGCAGAACCACGAAGGCCTCCGCGGGCAGCGGGCAGAGATGCGCCATCGAACCGTCGATGAAGCCCTTGACTCATTTATCTATATAGATAAACTAGCTGGCCATGAGCGCACGAGAGAATGGTCGCCTCGGCCCGAAGGGAAAGGCAGCTGCGGAGGCCGCTCGGGATCGTGGCCGCCGCAGCGAGAACTATCGCGAGGCCCGCGACGAGTACGCAGCGATCCGCAGGCTACACAAGCGAAACTGGATCGCCGCCCACATCCGCGAGCGGCGCTACGAGCTTGACTTCACGCAGAAGGAGGTCGCCGACCGGGCGGGAACCTCCCACTCCTTCATCTCGAAGGTCGAGGGCGGCGATCACATCCCGACGATCCCGGTGCTGAAGCGCATCCTCGCGGTGCTCGACGAGGAGCTGCTGATCGGCATTGAGCGTCAGGTTCCCGACCAGGAGCCCGAGCGCGAGGTGGCGCCGGCTCCGGAGCTTGCCGCTGCCTGATGCAGCGCGCGCAGGCGTTCGAGCACCTCATGGCTCAAATACCGTCCGGTTAGGCCGATTCCCTGGATGGCGAGCCCCGAGACCTCTCCGCGAGAGGGCGCCTTCGTTCTGGCCGGGAGCGGTGAATACACTCGGCTGGTGAGCGCGCTCGAGCGGGACGGGACGGTGGTTGTTGCGGGGCGCCGGTTCACTTGGCGCGCGCTCGGGGCCGGCCCGCGCCTGCTGCTCGTGCAGGGCTACGCGGGCAGCGCCGACGACTGGCCCCCGGACTTCCTGGCGGCGCTTGGGCGCCGGTTCGCGCTCGTCGCTCCCGACAACCGAGGGGTGGGCGGCTCCGACCTCGGCGATCCAGCCGGGGTGACGATCGACTCGATGGCCGCCGACCTCGAGGCGCTGCTCGACGAGCTGGCGATCGACCGGATCCCGGTCGTCGGCTTCTCGATGGGCGGCTTCGTCGCCCAGGCCCTTGCGGTCCGGGCCCCCGAGCGGGTCGAGTCGCTCGCCTTGCTTTCCACCGACCCGGGCGGCCCCGGCGCGATTCGCGCCGAGCCCGCCGATTGGGGCCGCCTCGTCGACCACTCCGGGACCCCCCGCGAACGGGCATCGCGCACGATCTCGGTCATCTTTCCTCCCCATGTCGCTCCCCGCTTCGACCGCGAGTTCGGCGAGCTCGTGGCAGCGTCGCAGGCCGCGCTCGACCCGGCTGCGCTCGCCGCGCAGGAGCGGGCGATGGCGCAGTGGTGGGCGGCGTCGCCGGGCGTCGCCGGCGCGTCGCCGATCGCACCGGTCCTGATCGGGCACGGCGCCGAGGACGTCGTCATCCCACCGGGCAACGCCGAGTTGCTCGCGGCGCGCTTCCCGGGCGCGCGGATCGAGCTCTTCGCCGGCGCCGGCCACGCGTTCCCGGCCCAGCGGCCCGAGGCCGCCGCCGATCTGATCGCATCCCAGCTTCGAGCCTGAAGAGCCTCAGGCGAGCGGCTCCCCGTTCCAGCTGATGTCGCCGAGCTTCTGCTCGGCGTAGCTGATGTGCTCTCGGGACGCGACCCGAGAGTCGTGCCGGAACCGCAGCCAGCCGAAGAGGTCGCCGCGCGGGTCGCGTGGATCCAGGAACGCGCCGGGCGTGGCCAGCAGCTCGTTGATGGCGTGGGGGATCGAGCGAATCCCGTGAAGGTTCTCGGTCAGGACCGCGTCGTCGAACTGCGCCGCCGTACCGGGCTCGATCAGCAGCGGCTCGGAGGGGGGCTCGCCGAGGATCGCGCTCGCGAGCTCGTCGTCCTCGAACAGCAGCGCTCCGGGCGAGCACCGGGCATTGCACTCGAGCAGGTACGGCCCCCTCTCGGTCATCCGGTAGTCGAGGCCGAAGAAGCCGTGCATCTCGACCGCCGCCGCGATCGTCGTGGCGATCGCGAGCGTGGGCTGGGCGTCGATGGCGACCTGGCGCATCGCGTAGCCGCCTTCTCCCTGCAGCGGCTCTTCGTAGGTCGCGTAGGCGGCCACCTTCCCTTCCCGTGCCACGGCAAGGCAGGCCAGATCGTCGCCGTCGATGAACTCCTGCACCAGCCATGGGCTCCGCGGCGACGGGTTCGCCTGCTCGATCGACCGCTCGCCGGCCCGCGGCCCGACGTCGGTGACGATGGCGGTGCCCGCCCGCGAGAAGGCCGGCTTGGCGATGTAGTGCGGAAGGCGCTCGGCGGCGGCCCTCAGGCCGTCGACGTCGGTCGCCACGGTCGTGCTGGGAGTGAGCATCCCGAGCCGCGCCGCCAGCGCCTGGAAGCTCGACTTGTCGTGCAGCTGCGCGAGGGTCTCGAACGACGCGGCGAAAAGTCCCGTGCCCTCGGGCAGCTCTCCGCGCCGCGCGGCGAGCGCGAACGTCTCCTCGAAAGTCGGCACGACGAGATCGATCGAGTGCGCTCGCGAATAGTCCGCGACCGCGGCGACGAACTCCGCGGTCCTCGGAAACGGAGGCGGAGTGACGAGGCGCCCCGCGACGAAGCGGGAGCGGCTGCCCGGTGCGTCCCCGTAGGCGTCTGCGCCGTGCACCTCGTGTCCCTGGCTGCCGAGCGCGCGGACGAGGCGGAGCGAATAGGGCATACGCGTACTTGTGACCAGGACGCGGATGCACGAGGTCCTATCAGGCCCGTGCAGACGCTGCTGGGGCTACCTCCGCTTCCCCCCGAGGTGTCTACGACCGGGAGTCCGTGATCTCAATAGGGTGCGCGAAGGTCCTCGAACATAGGGAAATGCTTGAGGTTCAGCGTCGCAAGAATTCCGTCGACCTCCTCGACGGTCGCGGCGATCGCGAGGTCGGCGACTCCGATGCCGGGGTGGCTGCGCCGCCAGCGCCGCCCGAGGTCGCCGGCGCGGCGCGCTACAGCCTCGGTGGCCGGAACCCACTCGATCAGCGCGAATAGCTTCTCTGCGGTCCGTCGCTCCGCGGAGCGCAGTCCCTGGATCACCTCGATGCGGCTGATCTCCGAGCATGAAGGCCGGTCCTCGAGGCCAGCCAGGTAGTCGGCCGCTGGTTGGGACGAGCGAAGGTGGTCGACAAGCACACCGGTGTCGAGGACCACCGTCACTGATCGAACCCCGAGAGCCGCTTCGCGTCGCGGCGCCGGACGCTCTCGACGTACTCGGACCCCTGCTCAAGATGGGATGCGATCCCGGCGGTCTCTTCGACCGCCTTCTTCCATTGGGCCCGCCACGTCGCGGCGTCTCGCTCCTCCTGTGTCAGGTACTCGTCGACGGCCCGGCGGTCGCCAGCAGCTTGCCTCCATGACCTCTGCGCATCCAGTGCGCATCTCGAGCAACCCCAATCGCGGCCTCGCCGCACGGATCCGCGGCAAGCCCGACCTGCCCCGGTTGGAGACGAGCGATCCAGACGCGTGGTTCGTGCGGAAGGCCTATGAGGCGTGGAACACGGGCGGATCGATATCAGCCGCCGCGTGGGCATCGCCGTCGGTCGAGTTTGAGGATCCTCCCGGGTGGGGTGCCGCGGTTTGGCGAGGGCGCGATGCGGTCCTCGATCGCCTCGAGGAGGTGACGACGTCCCTGGGTGGCCGGTGGGCAGCGATCGAGGAGGCCCGCACCATCGGCAATGACGTCCTGGTCTCGATGGCGCTGAGGAGTGGCGGCCGCGCCCACGCCGCGGCCGTCGTCGACCGCAAGCGGCTCGCCTCCTGACCCTGCGGCGCGCCGCTCAGCCGGCGAGCACGGCGCCCATCTGGCCGACGGCGTCTCGCAGATCCGGGCAAACGGGCGACTGTGAGACGCGGCGGGTCAATCGGCGGCGTCCCCGCTTGGGCCTTGCGGCAGCCCCGTCCGGCTGATAATTCTCAATGCCGGAACCGGAAGAGGGGGCTTGAGACAAATGGGGTCGGCAACCGCGAACACGCAGAGAGCGCGTCCCAAGGCGTTGCAGGCGGCGACCATGTGCGAGGCGTTCCAGGCGACCGCCGAGGAGTACGCCGAGCAGCCGGCGCTGCGGCTGAAGGACACCGACTTCGAGTGCGGTTGGGCGGAGTTCGCGGCGACGGTGCGCCGGCGGGCCGCTGCCTTCGACGCGCTCGGGGTGGGGCGGGGCGAGACGGTCGGCTTCATGCTCGTCAACCGCCCGGCGCTGCACCTCTGCGACGCCGCCGCAATGCACCTTGGCGCCACCTGCTACTCGATCTACAACACCTCCTCGGTCGAGCAGATCGAGTACGTGGTCGGCGACGCGGCGAGCCGGGTCGTCGTCACCGAGCCGCAGTTCGTCGAGAAGCTGCTCGAGGCGCGCGAGCGCGTCGACGCGCTGGAGCGGATCGTCGTGATCGGCGAGGCGCCGGAGGGGACGATCTCGCTGGAGGAGCTCGAGGCGCTCGCGGACGATCGTGACGATCTCGACTTCGAGGCAGCTTGGCGCGCGGTCGAGCCCGAGGACGTGCTCTGCTTGATCTACACCTCGGGCACGACCGGCCCGCCGAAGGGCGTGCAGCTCACCCACGCGAATGTGATCGCGGACGCGCAGGCGCTGCTCGAGGCGATCGACATCAGCCCGCGGGGACGGTCGGTCTCCTTCCTTCCCACCGCCCACGCCGCGGACCGGATCCTGCAGCTCTACGGCTCGATGATCTGGGGAGCCACCGTGCATTGCTGCCCCGACCCGCGCCAGGTGGTCGCCTACTCGGCCGAGGTGAAGCCGACCATCTGGGGCGGCGTGCCGCGGATCTGGGAGAAACTGAAGGCGGCGCTGGAAGCGCAGGGGATCGACGATCCGGCGGCCCTCCCCGAGCAGGAGAGGGCAGCGATCCGCGCCAACCTCGGCCTTGACGAGTGCGAGTGGTTCGGGGTCGGCGCGGCACCGACTCCCCCCGAGGTGCTCCACTATTTCGCCGCGCTGGGGATCGAGATCTGCGAGCTGTGGGGGATGTCGGAGACGACCGTGATCGCCACGGTCAACCGCCGTGGAGCGATCCGGGTCGGCACCGTCGGACCGCCGTTGCCGGGCGTCGAGCTGAAGCTTGCCCCTGACGGCGAGCTGCTGGTGCGCGGGCCGATGGTGATGAAGGGCTACCGCAACATGCCCGAGAAGACGGCCGAGGCGCTGGGCGAGGACGGCTGGCTGGCAACCGGCGACATCGCCGAGATCGACGACGACGGCTACGTGACGATCGTCGATCGCAAGAAGGAGCTGATCATCAACGCCGCCGGCAAGAACATGTCGCCGGCCAACATCGAGGCGAAGATCAAGGCCGCCTGCCCGCTGGCCGCTCACGTTGTCGCGATCGGCGACCGTCGCCCCTACAACGTCGCTCTGATCGCCCTCGACCCCGATGCCTGCGGGGCCCTAGCCGCCGAGCACGGGCTGAGTGACGCCTCGCCGGGCGCGATGGCGGGCGAGGAGGCCGTTCGCCAAGCTGTTGCGGCGGGGGTCGAGATGGGCAACGCCTCGCTCTCGCGGGTCGAGCAGATCAAGAAGTTCCACCTGATCGAGGGCGAGTGGGCGCCGGGCGGCGAGGAGCTGACCCCGACCCAGAAGCTGAAGCGCAAGCCGATCGAGCGCAGGTACGCGGCCGAGATCGAGGCGCTGTATGGCGGGTATGCTGGCCTGGCCGACACCGAAACGACCGAACGGAAGGACACCTCATGAGCGTCACCGACCAGGACCAGACGCCGCTCGATCAGGTGCTGGTTGCCGATCGTGTCAACTTCCAAGACGGTCCGCCCCAGGACTTGTTCCGGCGGCTGCGCAAGGAGTGCCCCGTCCACTGGTCCGCGCGAATCTCGGAGTACCCAGACGAGGATGGCTACTGGTCCGTGACGACGGCCGACGACGTCTTCAAGGTCAGCCGCGACTGGCAGACGTACTCCTCCGAACTGGGCG
>CAVXSI010000003.1:0-30123 GCA_963764365.1 uncultured Solirubrobacterales bacterium | reverse complement strand
CGGCGCAACGCGATCTCGTGGATCGTCATCGGCCCCCGAGCAGTCGATGCCGCGTCTCGGGTGCGCCTTGACGAACTCGGTGTACCACGGCCCCAAGCGTTCCTCGTCGGCGAGGATCCGCCCACCCGGCTTCTGGTTGTTCGCGGGCACCGGCTGTGGCGCGTGGAAGGAAAGTGTGTGGAGCAGCCCGCACAGCAGAGCCTGGAACGCGAGCTCCAGATCCTCGATCGCCGGTGCGCCCCGGCGGGCCCACGTCGATCAGGGTTGCTCGCGGGACGGAGAAGTTAGCCCCGTAGCAGCTCGGTCCACCCGGCCTCGCGGCCGAGTCGTTCCCGGTAGCGCTGATTCCAAATCTTCGTGAACGCCCGTGGAATATGGGTCACCGTCGGTCGGGGGCTCCTGAACGAGGACCCCCATCCCCAGGGCCTGAGAGGTTTGTCGGTGGGTGCGGAGATGCTCTTCGAGCAGCTCTGGCGCGGCGACGGATGTCATCGTCCAGAACAGGCAAACCCTTCCCCGCGCGGCGTCGACGGCGGCGTCGGCAGGCCGCCGACTTGCCGCCCTTCGGCAAGTGCAGGACCCGAAGCGTGAACGGCGCCGGGAACGATTCGACCATCGGCGCGGTGCCGTCGGTCGAACCGTCGTCGGCAACCACCACCTTTATCGGCGCGAAATCGACGGTTTGGCTGCACAACGCTTCCAGGGAGCGACCAGCAGCTCACGGCGGTTGTGGCTGGCGATTTGCCCCCTCAAATCGAGCGGCTGATCTCGAGGCCATGGGGCGGCCCAATTCTTGAGGGCTGCGGTCAGGTCCTCAGCCGGGACGCCCGGTCGCTGCCGTTCTCGCCTGCGCCCCGCGCGCCTCCTCGTAAACGGCCTCCAGCCGTCTTGCCCAGCCGCTCGGGCTGTGGTGGCACTCTTTGTGAAGCCGCGAGCCCGGCTGCTCAGCTCGCGGCCTCTCTCCGCTCTCCGAGACGAGACACCGCGTCCCCTCGCTGCTTCCGTCGGCTATTGTTGAGAGGCGGATCGGGCTCCAGGACGTCCAATCCCTCGGCTCCGCGGGGGGTGACCGTCGCCTTGCCGGCGGCGAGGGCTTGCAGGACCTCGATTCGCATGCCGCCGCCGGTGCACACGGGGGCGAGCACGATCGAAGCCGCCTCCAGGTGGGGCTGGCGGTGGGTGCGTCGGCGATGACCTCGACGTTGACGCCGGCAGCCCGAGATCTCCGGCGGCGGCGCGGTGCCGACGATGGTCAGTAGTGCGGCTGGGTGACGGGTGAGGATCTGGGACTGATCTGACGCGCCAGCCAGGTCGCCGTGTCGCGATTGGGCTGATGGGTGAAACTTCCGACAAAGAGTAGCGTTCCCGGGATCTCCCGCTTGGGATCGGCGGGAGGGGGGAGGATCGTTCCGAACGGGCTGATCCGCACCCTGGAGGCGACCTCTGGCGCCAGGGCGGCGATCGCTTCGGCATCGCGGCGCGTGAAGGCCAGTACCCGCGTGAAGCGCCGCCAGCCGACTCGCTGGAAGCGTGGCCGCCGCCGCCAGTCGAGCTCGTGCATCGCTCGCGAGGGCCATTTCGACGGCCACCCCAGCCTCCAGTCGACGGGGCGGGGCCGCAGGACCTCGTGCTCGGTCAGTACCGCCGGCACGTCCTCCGGCAGGCGCAGCGCCGACATCGCGCTGTCCTCGACCGCGATCACGTCGAAGTCCTCGGTCGCCACCGCCCGGTCCACCAGCCTCTGGACTCCAGGGACCGCGAACCAGACCGATCGCCAGGGCCTTGGCGTGAAGGCCCACGTTCCCGCCAACCGCCCGCGGCGTCGCCAGCGCGCGGCGGGCGATCGCGGCTGGCGGCGGTCCGCGAAACGCGCGTCGAGGCCGGAAGCGGCCAGCGCGGCGGCTGCCTCCGCCTCTCCGGGCTCGTCTCCGACCGCGCTGATCAGGGTCACCGAGTGGCGCTTGCGCAACCCGGTCAACTGGGCATCGAGCAGGACCGGAATCGCTCCGCCTCCCTCGGCTTGAGGGACCATCGAGGTGACGAGCAGGATCTTCAGGCGCAATGTCCCACGGCCGCGACCTACGCCGCGGGAGCCCGGCCGGCCCTGCGGCCTTCCGGTTGATAGTGCTCGTCCAGCTCGCGTATCGTCGGCGCCGGTCGTCTGCGGGCGCCGCCCGACCTGGTGTTGCGCCTGGCTTCCATGACGATCGTCTTCAGTACCCGGAAACCGTCGCGGAAGGTGTTGAGGTTGCTCTGTCCTGGATCCGGCTCTACTCATAGCTCGGCACCTCGGTGATTCTCATGCCGGCGCCGGCGATGCGCAGGTTGATCAACGTCTCGACCTCGAAGCCGGGCACGTCGAGCGAGATGAACGGCAGGCAGCGCGCCCAGAACGCGTTGTAGCCGTAGCAGAGGTCGGTGAAGTGGGTGCCGTGCAGAAGGTTGGCGGTGCCGCTGAGGAAGGTGTTGCCGACGCTTCGCAACCGGGTGATGTCGGCGCTGCCGCCGTCCCCAGGAAACGCGATCCCTTGGCGAAGTCGGCGCCGGCTTCCAGCGCCTCGACGAAGCGGGGGATCTCCGCCGGGTCGGCGGAGCCGTCGGCGTCGAGCATCACGACGAGGTTGCCGGTGACCGCCGCGAACCCGGTGCGCAGGCGTCCCCCTTGCCGCGACCGCTCTGGCTGAGGACGCGGATCTCGGGTAGGCGCGGCGAGCGGCCTCGATCGTTCCATCCTGAGAGTTCCCGTCGACGAGGATCACCTCGTGGAGGTCTTCGGGCAGCTGGCTGAGCACCTGGCCAATGTTGCGCTCCTCATTCATCGCCGGGACGACCACGCTGACCTTGGTCTTGCGCTGGCTCGCCGGTCCGGGCCCGACGTAGGGAACCGGGGGGCGCGCGGCGAGCGCCTCACGTCGATCAACGGCACTCCGCCGACCTGGCTGGCGTCGCCGGGGGGCGCGTCGAGCAGGTCGAGCGGCCGCGGCAGCAGGCTGACCGGGACGCCAATCGACCTGAACGCCCGCACCAGCTCGAGCAGGCCCTCGTCGTCCGCGTCCCGGCTGGAAATGACGACGCGGTCAGCGCCGAAGCGGTCGACCACTCGAGGGCCGAGACCCGTGTCGGGGTCCGAGCGCTGGTCGTGGCGAACGGTGCAGACGACCCCGCGTAGCGCGCGCAACGGCGTGTAGGCGCGCAGGCGCTCGGAGGTCGGCTCGTCGCCGACCAGCACCCAGCGCTCAACGGGTCGAGCCGGCGCACGAGCGAGCCGCTGAGCGATCGGCGACGATGTCGAGGGCGACGAAGAAGCCCAGAGGCCAGCTGCTGCTCCCCGTGAGTGGGGTCAGCAGTGAAGCCACCCAGGCGAACAGAGCGGCGACGACGAGGCGGATGACCGGCCAGGCAAGGCCGTTGTCGGCGCCAGCGGCCCGCCGGTCGGGCTGCGAGGAGTAGACGCCGAGGGCGCCGTAGACGGCGATGAGGAGCAGCGGCGCGATTGGCAGCGCGGGGAAGACGTTGCGCCGTTGCGGCCGCAACTGTGATCGAGCGCGAGCCGAGGATGCGAGCAGATCGATCGCCGGGACGATCCACGATGAGGCTCCGCGCTTGTGTCGGGAAGGCTGCCCAGCGTCGGGCGATCTTGGACGACAGCCTCCTTCGCGGGCGGGGAGCCGGGAGTGGGCGATCAAGCGGGAGTTCGGCGGCGGAGGGATGCATTTGCAGGCGGGGTGGGCCCTATTTTCCAGAGACCTCAGGGGCTTGTGGGGGTTGGAGCAGCTACCCGTATCGGCAGGCAGGGGCAGGCACGTTAGCGAGTTGTATTTTTCGTACAGGGAATTTCAAGTTACGACAACTAGTTTGCAGCAATTCCGCCGAAGCGCAACCGCTTGGGAGAAGGGAATGCTCAGCCAACTAAGTGGTGCGTAGCGTACCTACAACTGGTTCAACGGCCTACGAGAAGCCGTAGGCCTCCGCCAGCTCCGGGTCCTTCTCGGCCAGCATCTCGGCGAGCTCGACCATCACCTTGCACTGCTTCCAGGTCGCGTCGTCCTGCATCTTGCCGTCGATCATGTGGACGCCGCCGCCGTCGGGGATCGCCTCGAGCACCTTCTTCGCGAACATGACCTCCTCCGGCGGCGGGCTGAAGACCTTCTTGGCGATCTCGATCTGCACCGGGTGCAGCGACCAGGCGCCGACGCAGCCCAGCAGGAAGGCGGCGCGGAACTGGGTCTCGCAGCCGGCCGTGTCCTTGATGTCGCCGAAGGGGCCGTAGAAGGGCAGGATCCCGGTCGACGCGCAGGCGTCGACCATGCGGGCGATCGAGTAGTGCCAGGGGTCCTGCTGGGCGCTGACCCGGTCGGCCTCGGGGTTCTCGGGGTCGGCCGGGTCCTCCATCAAGCGGTAGCCGGGGTGGCCGCCGCCGACCCGGGTCGTCTTCATCCGCCGCGAGGCGGCGAGGTCGGCGGGGCCGAAGCTCATCCCCTGCATGCGGGGGCTGGCGGCGGCGATCTCCTCGAGGTTGACGACGCCCTGCGCCGTCTCGAGGATCGCGTGGATCAGGATCGGGCGGTCGAGCCCGGCCTTCGCCTCGAGCTGGGCGAGCAGGCGGTCGACGTAGTGGATGTCCCAGGCGCCCTCGACCTTGGGCACCATCACGACCTCGAGCTTGTCGCCGATCTCGGTGACCAGCGTGGTCAGGTCGTCGAGCACCCAGGGGCTCTCCAGCGAGTTGACCCGGGTCCACAGCGCGGTCTGGCCGAAGTCGGACTCCTTCGCGGCCTTGATCAGGCCGTCGCGGGCGGCCTCCTTGCGGTCGACCGGGATCGCGTCCTCGAGGTTGCCGAGCAGGATGTCGGTCTTCTTGGCGATGTCGGCGGCCTTGGCGACCATCTTCTCGTTCGAGAAGTCGAGGAAGTGGATCATCCGCGAGGGCTTGACGGGGATCTCGCGCAGCGGCTCGGGCGCGCCGATCGCCAGCGGCTGGAAGAAGTCTCTGGGGTTTCTCAAGCTGCTCCTCGGGTCATTGTTCGCCTGCTCCGTCCCTGTGCCCGGCTGCAATCTAGCCAAGGGCGCCGGTGGGCGCCTGCGTCCGGGCTATCATCGCCGCGCAGATGTCCACGCAAAATCAACCGCGAAGCTCGCGGGAGCGCGCGAAGCGTGAGCTCCCGGTTGCGGACGCGGTCCGCCGAAGCCCGGCGCTGACCCGCTTCCTCGTTCGCGACGCCGGGCGGGCCCAGGCGCTGCGGGACCGAGGGCTGACGCGCTCGGGGCGCTGGCGGCGGCGGGGCGGGTGACGAGACCCGCTACTGGAGGACGCGCTCACCGCCGACGACGCCCGCGAGGCCTTCTCCGAACGCCTCGATCCCGAAGCCCCGCTCGAAGACGGAGCCCGATCCGGGCTGTCGACGAGGTTGATGCCGAGGAGGTCGAGATTCTCGACGTCGGCTCCGGGCCGTTGACCTCGGTCGGCAAGACCCACCGCGATCGTCGGCTGAAGATCGTGGCGGTCACCGCTCGCCGACGACTACGCGCGGATCCTGCGCGAGGCCGGCATCGACGCGCCGGTGGTGCCGGTCGCCTGCGGGGGCGAGGAGATCGCCGAGCACCTCGGCGAGGACAGCTTTGACGTCGCGTACGCGCTCAACGCGCTCGACCACTGCGCCGACCCGATGCTGGTGCTCGACAACGTGCGCAGGGTCGTCAGGCCCGGCGGGCGCATCGCCCTCACCCACATGCGCAACGAGGGCGAGCGAAACGGCTACTTCGGCAGGCGAAGTCCGTTCCGCTCGCCCTCGTTGCGCATGTGGGTGAGGGCGATGCGCCCGCCGGGCCTGACGACCCTGCGCATGTTGTCGAGCACCAGCATCGGGTCGGCGCAGTGGTCGAGCGCGTTGAGCGCGTACGCGACGTCAAAGCTGTCCTCGCCGAGGTGCTCGGCGATCTCCTCGCCCCCGCAGGCGGCCGCACCACCGGCGCGTCGATGCCGGCCTCGCGCAGGATCCGCGCGTAGTCGTCGGCGAGCGGGTCCACCGCCACGATCTTCAGCCGACGGTCGCGATGGGTCTTGCCGACCGAGGTCAACGGCCCGGAGCCGACGTCGAGGATCTCAACCACCTCGGCATCAACCTCGTCGACAGCCCGGATCAGGCTGTCGTCTTCGAGCGGGGCTTCGGGATCGAGGCGTTCGGAGAAGGCCTCGCGGGCGTCGTCGGCGGTGAGCGCGTCCTCCCAGTAGCGGGTCTCGTCGCCCGCCCGCCGCCGCCAGCGCCCCGAGCGCGTCAGCCCTCGGTCCCGCAGCGCCTGGGCCCGCCCGGCGACGCGAACGAGGAAGCGGGTCAGCGCCGGGCTTCGGCGGACCGCGTCCCGCAACCGGGAGCTCACGCTTGCGCGCGCTCCCTGAGCTTCCCCGGCTGATTCCGCGTGGACATCTGCGCGGCGATGATAGCCCGGGGCACGCGCCCACCGACGCCCTTGGCTAGATTGAGCCGGGCACAGGGAAGGAGCAGGCGAACAATGACCCGAGGAGCAGCTTGAGAAACCCCAGAGACTTCTTTCACCCGCTGGCGATCGGCGCACCCGAGCCGCTACGCGAGATCCCCTTCAAGCCGTCGCGGATGATCCACTTCCTCGACTTCTCGAACGAGAAGATGGTCGCCAAGGCCGCCGACATCGCAAGAAGACCGACATCCTGCTCGGCAACCTCGAGGACGCGATCCCGGTCGACCGCAAGGAGGCCGCCCGCGCCGGCTTGATCAAGGCCGCGAAGGAGTCCGACTTCGGCCAGACCGCGCTCTGGACCCGCGTCAACTCGCTGGAGAGCCCCTGGGTGCTCGACGACCTGACGACGCTGGTCACCGAGATCGGCGACAAGCTTGAGGTGGTGATGGTGCCGAAGGTCGAGGGCGCCTGGGACATCCACTACGTCGACCGTCTACTGGCCCAGCTCGAGGCCCAGGCCGGGCTCGACCGCCCGCTGCTGATCCACGCCATCCTCGAGACCGCCCAGGGCGTCGTCAATCTTGAGGAGATCGCCGCCGCCAGCCCGCGCATGCAGGGGATGAGCTTCGGACCCGCCGACCTCGCCGCCTCGCGGCGGATGAAGACGACCCGGGTCGGCGGCGGCCACCCCGGCTACCGCTCGATGGAGGACCCGGCCGACCCCGAGAACCCCGAGGCCGATCGCGTCACCGCCCAGCAGGACCCCTGGCACTACTCGATCGCCCGCATGGTCGACGCCTGCGCCTCGACCGGGATCCTGCCCTTCTACGGCCCCTTCGGCGACATCAAGGACACGGCCGGCTGCGAGACCCAGTTCCGGGCCGCCTTCCTGCTCGGCTGCGTCGGCGCCTGGTCGCTGCACCCGGTGCAGATCGAGATCGCGAAGAAGGTCTTCAGCCCGCCGCCGGACGAGGTCAGGTTCGCGAAGAAAGTGCTGGAGGCGATTCCCGACGGCCGCGGCGTCCACATGATCGACGGCAAGATGCAGGACGACGCGACCTGGAAGCAGTGCAAGGTGATGGTCGATCTGGCGGAGATGCTCGCCGCCAAGGACCCCGAACTGGCCGAGTCGTACGGCTTCCAGCAGGGTTGAACAGGTTGTAGGTAGCGATCCGCCCCACTTACGGGGAGGTGCAGCCAGTCTGAACAGCGAGGCGGTTGCGCCTCAGCGGAGTTCCTGCACACTTCCTGTACATACCCAAGAAAATTGCTTTTCGCAAATTGCGGACGCTAACGTGGCTCGCCTGCCGTGCCGATAGGTAGTTGCCCGCCCTCGGACGGCCCCGGGGGCAGCACCCGACAAAGAAAGAAGACGTCTCCGCGACAGCCGATGCATTCCTCAACCGACCTCCCACTCGACGCCCGACTTCCCTCCCCGGCCGCCAAACGCGAAGCGGTGGTCCAGGATCGCCCGACCCTGGGCAGCCTGCCCCGAACCAAGCGCGGCCTCGGCTGGTGGCTGGTGCCGGCGATCGACCTGCTCGCCTCCTCGATCGCGCTCGTTGTGGTGGCGGCCGCCTCGTCCAAGCCGCTCTTCCCCGCCCTGCCGGTGACCCCGCTGCTGCTGATCGCCGTCTACGCCACGCTCGGCGTCTACGGCTCGAAGCCGGTCCACGGCCCGCTCGGAGACGAGAACGGACTCGCCTGGCCGATGATCCGCCTACTCGTCGCCGCCCTGTTCGCCTGGTCGTCCTCGCTGCTGACGCCGCTCACGGGCGAGCAGCAGCTGGCGCTGCTGGTCTTCTTCGCCGTCCTCGACACCGCCGCGCGGGCGCTCAGCGGCTCGCTGCAGCGCCGTATCGACCCGGTCGAGCGCTGGGTGCTGGTCGGCGACGAGCCGACCTCCGAGCGGCTGCGCGCCTACGCGCCGTTGCGGCGCTACGCGCGGATCGTCTGCACCGTTCCCACCGACGACAGCCGCTCGGAGCCCGCAACACGGGTCTCGGCCCTCGACGTGGTCGACCGCTTCGGCGCCGACCGCGTCGTCATTTCCAGCCGGGACGCGGACGACGAGGGCCTGCTCGGGCTGGTGCGCGCCTTCAGGTCGATCGGCGTCCCGGTCAGCCTGCTGCCGCGACCGCTCGACCTGCTCGACGCACCCCTGGCGACGGCCGGCCAGGTGGCCGGCGTGCCGTTGATCGACGTGCAGGCGCTCGCCTGGCGCAGCCCGGTTCCCTACTCGGGACCGGACCGGCGCCGCGAGCGCAAGACGAAGGTCAGCGTGGTCGTCCCGGCGATGAACGAGGAGCGCAACCTGGGCCACGTGCTCAGCCAGCTGCCGGACGGCCTGCACGAGGTGATCCTGGTCGACGGCAACTCCCACGACGACACGATCAAGGCCGCCCGCCGCGCCTACCCGAGCATCCGGGTCTTCAGCCAGAGCGGTCGCGGCAAGGGGGACGCGCTGCGGACGGGGTTCGCGGCGGTCACCGGCAACCTCGTTGTGATGCTGGACGCCGACGGCTCCGCCGACCCGGCCGAGATTCCCCGCTTCGTCGAGGCGCTCGAGGCCGGTGCCGACTTCGCCAAGGGATCGCGTTTCCTCAAGGACGGCGGCAGCGACGACATCACCCGGTTGCGCAGGCCGGCAACACCTTCCTCAGCGGCACCGCCAACCTCCTGCACGGCACCCACTTCACCGACCTCTGCTATGGCTACAACGCGTTCTGGGCGCGCTGCCTGCCGTTCATCTCGCTCGACGTGCCCGGCTTCGAGGTCGAGACGCTGATCAACCTGCGGATCGCCGGCGCCGGGATGAAGATCACCGAGGTGCCCAGCTACGAGTCGAGCCGGATCCACGGACAGAGCAACCTGAAGACCTTCCGCGACGGTTTCCGGGTACTGAAGACGATCGTCATGGAAGCCAGGCGCAACACCAGGTCGGGCGGCGCCCGCAGACGACCGGCGCCGACGATACGCGAGCTGGACGAGCACTATCAACCGGAAGGCCGCAGGGCCGGCCGGGCTCCCGCGGCGTAGGTCGCGGCCGTGGGACATTGCGCCTGAAGATCCTGCTCGTCACCTCGATGGTCCCTCAAGCCGAGGGAGGCGGAGCGATTCCGGTCCTGCTCGATGCCCAGTTGACCGGGTTGCGCAAGCGCCACTCGGTGACCCTGATCAGCGCGGTCGGAGACGAGCCCGGAGAGGCGGAGGCAGCCGCCGCGCTGGCCGCTTCCGGCCTCGACGCGCGTTTCGCGGACCGCCGCCAGCCGCGATCGCCCGCCGCGCGCTGGCGACGCCGCGGGCGGTTGGCGGGAACGTGGGCCTTCACGCCAAGGCCCTGGCGATCGGTCTGGTTCGCGGTCCCTGGAGTCCAGAGGCTGGTGGACCGGGCGGTGGCGACCGAGGACTTCGACGTGATCGCGGTCGAGGACAGCGCGATGTCGGCGCTGCGCCTGCCGGAGGACGTGCCGGCGGTACTGACCGAGCACGAGGTCCTGCGGCCCCGCCCCGTCGACTGGAGGCTGGGGTGGCCGTCGAAATGGCCCTCGCGAGCGATGCACGAGCTCGACTGGCGGCGGCGGCCACGCTTCCAGCGAGTCGGCTGGCGGCGCTTCACGCGGGTACTGGCCTTCACGCGCCGCGATGCCGAAGCGATCGCCGCCCTGGCGCCAGAGGTCGCCTCCAGGGTGCGGATCAGCCCGTTCGGAACGATCCTCCCCCCTCCCGCCGATCCCGAGCGGGAGATCCCGGGAACGCTACTCTTTGTCGGAAGTTTCACCCATCAGCCCAATCGCGACGCGGCGACCTGGCTGGCGCGTCAGATCATGCCCCAGATCCTCACCCGTCACCCAGCCGCACTACTGACCATCGTCGGCACCGCGCCGCCGCCGGAGATCTCGGCGCTTGCCGGCGTCAACGTCGAGGTCATCGCCGACGCACCCACCGTCCAGCCCCACCTGGAGGCGGCTTCGATCGTGCTCGCCCCCGTGCGCACCGGCGGCGGCATGCGAATGAAGGTCCTGCAAGCCCTCGCCGCCGGCAAGGCAACGGTCACCACCACCCGCGGAGCCGAGGGATTCGACGTCCTGGAGCCCGATCCGCCTCTGACGATCGCCGACGGAAGCAGCGAAATCGCCGACGCGGTGTCTGGTCTTCTCGACGACCCCGAGAGACGCCGCGAGCTGAGCAGCCGGGCTCGCGGCTTCGCGGAGCGCCACCACAGCCCGAGCGGCTGGGCAAGACGGCTGGAGGCCGTTTACGAGGAGGCGCGCGGGGCGCAGCCGAGAACGGCAGCGACCGGGCGTCCCGGCTGAGGACCTGACCGCAGCCCTCGATAAATTCGCCCGCCCCATGGCCTCGAATCAGCCGCTCGAGTTGAGTGTGATCATCGCCAGCCACAACCGCCGTGAGCTGCTGCGTCGCTGCCTGGAAGCGTTGTGCAGCCAAACCGTCGATTTCGCGCCGATAGAGGTGGTGGTTGCCGACGACGGTTCGACCGACGGCACCGCGCCGATGGTCGAATCGTTCCCGGCGCCGTTCACGCTTCGGGTCCTGCACTTGCCGAAGGGCGGCAAGTCGGCGGCCCTCAACGCCGCCATCGACGCCGCGCGGGGAAGGGTTTGCCTGTTCCTGGACGATGACATCGTCGCCGCGCCAGAGCTGCTCGAAGAGCATCTCCGCACCCACCGACAAACCTCTCAGGCCCTGGGGATGGGGGTCCTCGTTCAGGAGCCCCCGACCGACGGTGACCCATATTCACGGGCGTTCGCGAAGATTTGGAATCAGCGCTACCGGGAACGACTCGGCCGCGAGGCCGAGTGGACCGACTGCTACGGGGCTAACTTCTCCGTCCCGCGAGCAACCCTGATCGACGTGGGCGGCTTTGCCGAAGACGCACCGGCGATCGAGGATCTGGAGCTCGCGTTCCGGCTCTGTCGTGCGGGCTGCTCCGCACGCTTCCTTCCACGCGCCACAGCCGTGCACGACGACCAGAAGCCGGGTGGGCGGATCCTCGCCGACGAGGAACGCTTCGGGGCATGGTGCACCGAGTTCGTCAAGGCGCACCCCGAGACGCGGCATCGACTGCTCGGCTGGTTCAACCAGATGACGATCCACGAGATCGCGTTGCGCCGACTGCTGCTCGGGCTGCGTGTCCCGACGCCCGTCCTGGCCTGGCTGGGCCGCCTGATTCCCGGGAGCGAGTGGCGTCAGACCTGGTTCGGCTTCGTGTCTCGCCAAGCCTTCTGGCGTGGGGTCCGGCGGCGGATCGGCCGCTCGGGCTGGATCCAAGCCACCCGGGGCGTTCCCGTGCTCCTGTACCACGCCTTTTCCGAGACCGACGATTCCGAGAGGTTCATCGTCCCGAAGCGCTCGTTTGCCCGGCAGATGAGGCTGCTGTCGCTGTTGCGCTACCGCGTCACTCGTCTCGAGGACCTGGCGCTGATGCTCGACGAGAACAGGGAGCTGCCGCGCCGATCGGTTGCGATCAGCATCGACGACGGATACCGGGACAACCTCGAGATCGCCGACGAGATCCTCCGGCGACACGGATTCCCGGCGACCGTCTTCCTCGTCAGTGCCCGGCTCGGCGCCGGCAACAGCTGGGACCGCGACGGCGAGCTGGCCGGGCGTCCACTCATGTCTCTGGCCGAGGTGAAACACATGCGTGACGGCGGCATCGGCGTCGGGGCCCACACCCGAACGCACGTATCGCTGCCGGATACACCGGCCGGAGCGATCGAGACGGAGACCAAGGGCTCGCGCGACGACCTGGAGCGGGCGCTTGGAATGGACATCTCCCTTCTTGCCTATCCGTACGGGCGCTATGACGCCCGTACGGTCGGCATCGTCGCAAACGGCTTCCGCGGCGCCTGCACCACCCACGCCCGGAAAGTCGGATTCGGGGACGACCCGTTGCTGATACCGCGCATCGAAATCGAAGGGCAGGACTCGATCCTGCGATTCGTGCGCAAGCTGTGGCTCGGCAGCGGTTGATCACCCAGGCTTCCCACCATCCAATTCAGGATGGCAGGCGCCAGACGTGGGGCAGGACGATGTCGCCGTCAGCGCCCCTCTCCGGCATCGCGCGGCTTTCGATGACCCCGGGCTCCACATCGAAGAAGGCGGCGGCCTGGAGGCCGTCCTGGATCTCCTGGCGTCCCTTGAGCAGGACGTCGACTCGGTAGCGTCCGGGGATCAACGGCAGCGAGTTGACTATGCATTCGATCCGCGCGCCGACGTTCTCATCGCGAGTATCTCCTTGAGCAACCAACTCGCTGTCGAAGGACGTGATCGGGGTGCCGAGGCTGTTGAGGATCGTCAGCTGGCACTCCATCATCGGCAGAACCTTCGTCACCTCGACGACGATCCTGGCGCCGCGGCCGCCAACGACGACATCCGCCTCGTCACTGGCGGCGTCGTAGACAGCAAGGCGGCGGACCTCGCTTTCGCGCCAAGAGCGGCCGTCGCGATCGGTGCGGCTCAGAAGGTCGTCGCTCGCGGAACGCTCGAAGGCACGCAGGTACCCCGTGACGGTCTCTTCGATCGGGCCATCGGCAATCACCGAGCCCCGCTCCAGCAGGAGACCGCGCTCGCAAAGCGCCTGAATCGTCGCCAGGTTGTGGGAGACGAAGATCACCGTCCGCCCCTCCCTCGCCACCTGGGCCATTTTCGCCAGCGACTTGCGCTGAAACGTCGCATCGCCCACCGCCAGCACCTCGTCTACGAGGAGGATCTCGGGTTCGAGGTAGGCAGCAACCGCGAACGCAAGCCTGACCTGCATTCCACTTGAGTACCGCTTGACCGGCGTGTCGAGGAAGCGCTCTATGTTGGCGAAGTCAACGATCTCATCGAAGCGTTTGCGAATCTCAGAGCGGCGCATGCCGAGGATCGCTCCATTGAGGAAGACGTTCTCGCGCCCGGTCAGCTCGGGGTGAAACCCGGTCCCGACCTCCAGCAGCGAACCGACTCGCCCCGTCACCTCGGCCCAGCCGGTGGTCGGCTCCGCAATTCGCGACAGCAATTTCAACAGCGTGCTCTTGCCGGCGCCGTTATGGCCGATCAGACCGACCGCTTCCCCTCTGTTGACGGTGAAGGAGACGTCGCGCAGCGCCCAGAGGATGTCAGTATCGGGCCGCTCCTTCCGGCCGGCGAGCCTGCCGACCGTGTTCCTCATCGCTTCCGCCGCGCTCTCGCGCAAGGAGCCGTAGGAGGCATTGAGGCCGAGTTTGTACTGTTTGCCGAGGCCGTCTACCTGAATCGCAACGTCGCTCATTCGGCTCAGATGAAGTCGGCGAAGCTTCGCTCCACCCGGTCGAAGTAGGCGAGACCGGCAACCAGCAGAACCGCGGCGGCGGCGGCGGAGATCGCCATCAGGGCGACCGGTGCGCTGCCTGTGTCGAGCACCGCCCAGCGGAAGCCTTCGACCACTCCGACCATGGGATTGACAGCCGAGAGCGTCCGCAGGGGCTCGCTGAGGCTGCTATTGGGATAGACGATCGGCGTGATGAAGAGCCAGGCCTGCGTCGCGAAGGGGACCACGTAACGCACGTCGCGGTAGCGAACGTTGACCGCCGACAGCGCGGTACCGACGCCCAGTGCCGTCGCCACCGCGATCACGACAAGGAGCGGCAGCGCAAGGATGGCCAGGGACGGCACGATCCCGTAGACGAGGACGACGACGAGGAGGATGACGAGGGAGATGCCGAAGTCCACACAGCCCGCAGCGACGACCCCAGCCGGCAGGAAGATGCGTGGAAAATAGACTTTCGAGACCAGTTCCTGGTTGAGCACCAGGCTTTCGGAGCCGAGCAGGAAGGCATTCGCGAAGAACATCCAGGGAACCAACGCCGCAAGGCTGAACAGCGCGTACGGCAGACCATCGGAGGGGATGCCGGCGGCCTGCCCGAAGATGATCGAGAAGACGACCATGAAGGCAACCGGCTGCAGGATCGCCCAGGCGGCACCGAAGGCGGTTTGCCGGTAGCGAATGGTGACGTCGCGAGATGCGATCTGAAAGGCGAGATCGCGGTAGCGCCAGAGCTCGCGTGGCGCTAGAATGCGGCTGAAACCGCGCGTCGGCTGAAGGCGGATCGTTTCCGGGGTCGGCATGGCTCCGGTCGAGGTTGCCGTCGCGGGTTTGTTGGGCGTAGTCAACTGCTCCATCGCGGTGCGGGATTATCCCGGAAACCCTTTGGCGAGTGCAAGCGGCCTCGCACATCGGTGGCTGGGATCCGTATATCGGCAGCGAAGAATCTATCCTTGACTCGCCCTAACCCCCTCTCCCTCGTGCAAAGGACGGCCATGCAGCCCCAATATTCGATCAAAGACCTGCTTGAGCGCGACGGCGCTTCGACGCTGCTTGGCGTTCACAACGCTCTCGGCGCAAAAATCGCTGAAGAATCGGGAGCGGACGGACTCTGGGTCTCCAGCTTCGAGGTGCATGCCGCCGCACGCCTCCCCGACGCAGACATCCTGGGCACCGCAGATTACGTGCAGGTCGTCGAGCAGATGGTCGACCGGGTCCAGACGCCGGTGTTGGTTGACGGAAATGCGGGTGGAGGAAATGCAATCAACACGATCCGGCTGGTGCGCGAGTTCGAGAAGGCCGGCGCGCTAGGTATCTGCATCGAGGACAACCCCTTTCCAAAGCGATGCAGCTTCTACGGTATGCAGGATGATTTGGAGCCGGCCGAGACCTTCTGCGGCAAGATTCAGGCTGCGCTCGAGAAGCGCACGAATCCCGAGTTTGCGGTCATCGCCCGCACGGAGGCCCTGATCAAGGAGCTGGGCATGGACGTCGCCCTGGAAAGGACCAAGGCGTACGCCGCGGCGGGAGCCGAGGGAATCCTCGTCCACCATAAGGGAACGGACGCCGCGCCTGTCCTCGAGTTCGCGGATCGCTGGTTCAAGACCGAGACCACGCCGCTGGTCTGCGTTCCCACCACGTACCACACGGTGCCCTTCAAGACGCTCGAGGACGCCGGCTTTTCGTTGGTGATATTCGCCAATTACGGGGTGCGCACGATCGTTCGGGCCCTGCGCAAGACCTTCGGAGCTGTGATGGAGAACCGACGGCTCTCCGACGCCGATGCCGAGGTCGTCAGCATGGACGAGGTCTTCGAGTTCATCTACGTCGACGAGTTGAAGGAAAATGAGGCACGCTACATCCGATAACGGGCTCTTGGCCGAGCTCCAGGAGGAGGGCTATGACTTCTTCACCGGAGTCCCGGACAGCGGCCTGAAGGCCCTGATCGCGGATGCCTACGAGCTTCCACACGCGCAGCATGTGCCCGCAACCTGGGAGGCCGAGGCTGTGGCTATCGCGGCCGGAGCTTCGCTGACCGGCCGTCGTGCCTGCGTGTATCTGCAAAACGCCGGGCTCGGCCACACGATCAACCCACTCACGTCCCTCTGTATTCCCTACGGAATCGAGCCGCTGCTGGTCGTCGGCCACAGACACACGCTGCCCCAACACCGCGTGATGGGCGAGGTAGACGAGGGGCTCCTGAAGCTGATCGGGTGGGAGAACTGGATCATCGTCAGTGGCGAGAACAATGAAAGCTAGAGACGAAGCTATCCGTGAGATCCTCGACCGGCACGGACGGGAGGCGATCTACGTCGCGTCGACCGGATACGTGAGCCGCGCGGTCTGTGAGGTCGCCGGGCCCGAGCACGGAGTCTTCTACATGCAGGGCAGCATGGGACTGGCACCGGCAATCGGACTCGGGATCGCGATCAACAGCGAACGGCCGGTCGTCGTAATCAATGGTGATGCCTCGCTGCTGATGAGCATGGGAACCACTCACACGATTCGTGATCGTGCGCCCAGCTCGTTCTTCCACTACGTGTTGGACAACGGCTGCCACGAGTCAGTGGGCGGACAACCATGCGCACCTCTGGAGGACACATATCCCGGAGTTACCGAGGTCATTCGGGTGGCGCGGGCCGGAAAGCCGCCACGTGTCGACATCCCGCCCGAGGCAAACGCAGCGCAGATCCGTTCGATCCTGACGGCTGGGCCGCGCAGCCAACCGACCTGATGCTCGAAGAGAAGCGGCAGGTCCTGTTCAGCCCCGGTCCCGTGAACCTGGACCCGGCGATCAAGGAGAACCTGTTTAACGTCGAGCTCTCGCATCGCCAGCCGCAGTTCGCCGAACTGCGACAGCGAGTGATCGCAAATCTCTACGGGGCGGCCGAGATCGATCCCACCACCCACAGTTTGAGCCTCCTCCATGGCTCCGGTGGGCTCGCGGTCGATGCTGCCCTGGCTTCGCTCGTACGGGGGCGGATCTTGGTCATCGACAACGGCGTCTACTGCCGGCGCCTGACGAAGACCCTCGCCGGAATCGAGGACGCCGTGGTGATCGAGCATGCGGCCGGCATCGGGCAGCCGCCCCACCTCGATGCGCTCGAGGCCCAGGTCGAGGCTGTCGCGCCCGATTGGATCGCAATCGTCCACCACGAGACGACCACCGGCCTGCTGAACCCCCTGGCGGAGGTGGCGGCGATCGCCCGACGTCACGGTGCGCGGATCTTCGTCGACGCGGTCAGCTCACTGCCGGTGCATCCGGTGGATCGACGGGCCGACGTGATCTGCTTCAACAGCAATAAGTGCCTGGAGGCCCTGCCGGGCATCGCTGGGGTCTTCTGGTCAGCGGACCTGACACAACAATCGACCGTGCCGGTGCTCGACCTCGCGCGGTATGCGGAGGAAATCCCATATACCCCGAATGTGCAGGCGTTCATTTCTCTCGACATCGCCCTTGAGCTGCTCGCCGCGGAAGATCGGCGGGACCGTTATCGGCGACTCGCGAAGCGCGTTTGGACGACCGGCTCGACGATCTTCGAGCCACTCCTTCCAGAGTCGGACCGCTCGCACGTCCTCACGGCATTCCGCCTCGGCGATAGCAACTTCGATCAGTTGATGGAAAGAGGCCTGGAGCACGGATACGTGATCTATTCGGGACAGGGCGCGCTGCGAGAGGAGATCTTCCGGGTGGCGCATATGGGCAGCGCCGTGAACGAGCGCGTGATCGATGACCTCTTCTCGATACTCGGCGAATGACCAGGGTCTACGCCGATATGGTTGCGGATCTCTTTCACTACGGCCATGCCGAGTTCTTGCGGCGCGCCCGTGAACTCGGCGACACACTGCTCGTGGGTATCCACTCTGACGCAACCGTTGCGTCATACAAGCGCCGTCCGGTAATGACGATGTCGGAGCGGATTGGCGTGGTCGAGGCCTGCCGGTACGTGGACGAGGTGATCGCGGACGCGCCGCTTTCCGTAAGCGGGGAGTGGATCGACCGGAATCGCATCGACCTCGTCGTCCATGGCGACGATATCGACGAGGAGGCCAAGGAGCGGATGTACGCAGCTCCCGCCGCGCTCGGCATCTTGAGGACGGTTCCCTACACCGCCGGCATCTCGACGAGCGAGATACTGAACCGACTGCGCACTCGGGAGGGCTGATGCAGACCGCGCGCAGGACAGGCGGGTGCACGCGTGAGACCCTGCGGTGTGACTTCTGGAATTGGGGCATCGGAGCGGCCCGCCCTCCTTGCTGCACCGACCACCTCCTGGAACTGACCAGCTTCATGCATGCGTTGCTGGAGAGAAACGAAATCGCCCACTGGGTCGACTACGGAACGCTGCTCGGAGCGGTGCGAGACCATGCCTTGATTGCCTGGGATGAGGATGTCGATTTTGGCGTTCTGGCGGCAGACACCGACGCGATCGTTGCGCTGACACCGGAGATAGAAGCTGCCGGCCATTCAGTCAGTAGGCCGGAACCTTGCCTCATCCGCGTGGACTACAGCCCGAAGAATGAGGCGAACCTGGACATCTTCACCTGGCAGGAGGAAGGTGACGTCCTCACAGGGAACTTCGATCCGAGCTACGACTGGCCGGGCGTCCGGGGCCACCGGTTCCCGAAGCGATACGTGGAAACGCTCGAGCCGGTCCGCATCGGCGAGCTGTCGCTGCCCGCGCCCGCACCTGTTGATCGTTTTCTGATCGACCATCGCTATGGGCCCGACTACATGACGCCCGCGCGCCCGATCCTGCGAGTGGGACTGTGCCCCGAGATCCCACCGGAGGCGATGACCCCCCGAGTCAAGGAAATGCTCGCGACGATGTCCGAGAAGGATCACCGCCTGTCCGAGCTCTCGACTCGCGGTCGCTTCGCCCAAACGTGGCTCTCGCGGCTCTGGCAGGTCGAGGCAGTCCCACTGTCCCCACCCCGAGCGGTGAAGGCGAGGCTGGTGGCTGAAATCCCGCCGGAGGAACGCAGCGACACGGTGGAGCACCTGGCCGGCTCGATCGCCTGGTTGGATCGCGCCATCGAGGAGTTCGGCAGCCCGACCGCGATCAGCCGCGCCCGGCAGCTGGGTCACTTCGGATTTCGTCGCGCCCACGCGCTGCTCAGCCGCTTCAAAGCCGGCAGAGACCGCTAGGCGCCCGCCGCGCGCGCCGTAAGATCGCCCGATGGCTACGGTCGCCGCGCCAGGCAAGAGCGTGATTCCGATCAACCGGCCCGCCCGGTCGAGCCGGTTCCCGGCGATCGCCCTCGCAGCCGGCGCGGGGCTGCTGGTCTGTTCGGTCGCCAACTCGCTCTCGCGCGCCACCGAGGCCCCGTCGCCACTGATCTACTGGGCGGGCATCCTGCTGATCGCCCTGCCGATCTTCTACCGGCTGACTTCGCGCGAAGCGTCGACCGGCGAGCGCCTAGCGCTGGTCTGCCTCCTGGGCCTCGGTCTGTACGGCGTCAAGGTGATCCGCGACGCGCCGCTGTTCAGCTTCTCCGACGAGCTGGTGCACGCCTTCAACGTCGAACAGATTCGCGTCCACCACCACCTCTTCCACGCAAACGAAATCCTTCCGGTGACGCCCTTCTACCCCGGTCTGGAAGGGGCGGCGACGGCACTGACGGAACTAACCGGGATCTCGAGCTACGCGGCGGGCGTCGTCCTCGTCGGAGCCGCCCGTCTCTCCCTCGTGATGGCGCTGTTCTTCCTCTTCGCCCGGATCAGCGGCTCCGCTCGCACGGCCGGCCTCGCGGTGGCGATCTACACCGGCAACTTCAACTTCCTCTTCTGGGGAGCCCAGTTCTCCTATGAGTCGCTGTCGCTCCCGCTACTGGTGGTGGTGCTGATGGCGCTCGCCGAGCGAGAACGGACGCGGAAGGAGTGGGCTCGCGAGTGGTCCGTCCCGGTCCTGCTCGGGACGGCGGCGATCGTCGTCACCCACCATCTCACCTCCTACGCGCTCGTCGTCATCGTCGCCGCCCTGGCGATCGCCTACCGGCTCTTGCGCAGGACCTGGCGCTGGGCGAACCCGTGGAGTTTCGCGGTGGTGGCCGCGGTTCTCGCGGTCGCCTGGATGGTGCTCGTGGCCACCGCAACCCTGGGCTATCTGTCGCCGGTCCTCGGCAACGCCTTCCACGCGATCGTCAACACGGCATCGGGAGAAGCGCCGCCGCGCGCACTGTTCGCGAACAAGGGAACCGAAACGGTCGAAACGCCCGCAATCGCGCGCGTTGTGGCGCTGCTCGCGGTGGCGCTGCTGGCGGTGGCGCTGCCACTGGGCCTGCTCCGGCTCTGGCGACGCCACCGATCCAACCCGTTCGCGTTGATCTTCGGCATCGCCGCGCTCTCCTTCTTCGGCACCCTGGCGCTGAGGCTGGCGCCCGCGGCCTGGGAGACGGGTAACCGCGCCGGCGAGTTCCTCTTCATCGGCCTCGCCTTCACGCTCGCCAGCGGCGGCTACGAGCTCTGGCGCCCCACGGGCAGAGCGTGGCTGGGACGGACGCTGCTGAGCGCCGGGCTCGGCGTGGTGCTGGTCGGCGGCGCGATCTCCGGCTGGCCCTGGGACCTCCAGCTCGCCTGGCCGATCCGAGCCAGCGCCGGCGGGGGGACCATCGTCGCCCCGCCGCTCGGCGTCGCCGAATGGGCGAAGCGCAACCTTCCCGAAGACGAGCGCTTCGCCGCCAATCCCGCCGAGGCGCGCCTACTGATGATGCCGGGACGCAAGTCGACCCTGGCAGGCAAGACCCCGGACATCGAAGACATCCTGGTCGAGTCAGGGCTGTCCGGCTGGGAGCTGCCGCTGCTCGAAAAACCACATCCGGTTCCTGGTCGCCGACCAGCGCGAAATCGCTTCCAACGCCATCAAAGGCAACACTTCGCGATCCGCGGCCGCCCGGAACGAATCGCCTGCTGCCCAATCGACGTGCATCTCCAAGCCCCTCGGCGTAATTCGCCAACGCCACGACCGTCGTCTACTCCAACGGCACGGTCTCCGCGGGACGACCTGAGGGGGCGCCCGTGAGGCGGCACGCGGACCTGCGGCTGCGGTAGCGGCCGCCGTCGGCCTGCGCCGTCTTCTCGCTGCTCGCTCCCCTTCGGGCGCGCTGCGGGTCGTCTTCGCGGCGCCGCTGGCGCTGTACCTGCCCGGCTATGCGATCACCGTGGCGGCGGCGGGGCGCCAGCCGATCGGCTGGCCGAGCTGGTGCCGCTCAGCTTCGCGATCAGCCTCGCGGCGCTGGCGCTCCGGCAGTGTCCTGCTCAACTACTTCCCGGGCGGCATCCACGGGGCTCCCTGGGCGCTGCTGTTGCTGCCGATCGTGCTCGGCGGCTGCCGCGCCGCGGCGGTACGGCGGATGCCGGAATCGTCGCGCCGGCTGCTCGTGCCGCGGAAGCCGAGGCCGGCGACCGCGATCCTGCGTCGTGGGCGCTGCCGGCGCTGGCGATCGCCGCGCTGGCGATCGCCCAGAAGACCGTCCACGCCGACCGCGCCTTCGGCTACACGGCACTGTGGATGACGCCGACCGACCAGTCCGGCCGAGCGGCGCGGGTCGGCGTGACCAGCGAGCAGCGGCAATCCATCTCGTACCGGCTGGAGGTGAGGCTGAACGACGCACGCCGGCCGACCGTCCGCTCGTTCGCTCTCGCCCCCGGGGAATCGCGCGTCGTCAGCCTCGGCGCCGGCTCGTCCGACCGGCCGACCGCGGTCGAGGCGACGCTGTTCAGGCGCGGCCACCCCGACACCGTCTACCGGCGGGTGCGCGGGTGGCTTCCCGCCGGGGGCGAAGCGGCACGATGACCGGCCCCGCGGCCGGCGGGCCGGCGATCGACGTCGTGATCGACAACTACAACTACGCCCGCTTCCTCTCGCAGGCGATCGCCAGCGCCCTCGCGCAGACCCGCCCCGCTCAACGTGATCGTCGTCGACGACGGGTCGACCGACGGCTCGCGGGAGGTCCTGCGCGAGCACGAGGACGCGGTGACCGTGGTGCTGAAGGAGAACGGCGGCCAGGCCTCGGCGCTGAACGCCGGTATCGAGCGCTGCCGCGGCGACGCGGTGATCCTGCTCGACGCCGACGATGTCCTCAAGCCCGACGCGGCGGAGCGGGTCGCGGCGGCCTTCGCCGGCGAGGACCCCCCCGCGAGGGTCCAGTACCGGATGGACGTGATCGACGCCGACGGCCGGCCGACCGGCGAAGTGAAGCCGTTTCGCCACCTGCCGATGCCGAGCGGCGACCTCAGGGAGGCGGAGCTCAAGCTCTCCTTCGACCTCGGCTGGATGCCGACCAGCGCCAACGCCTTCCGCGCCGACGCGCTGCGGCGCGTGCTGCCGATCCCCGAGGAGCCCTTCCGCATCCTCGCCGACTGGTACCTCGTCCACACCACGACCCTGCTCGGCCCGGTGCTCTCGCTGGACGAGACCTGCTCCTCCTACCGCGTTCACGGCGGCAACAACTTCGAGCACGAGGCGCCCGACCTCGACCTCGACCGTCTGCGCAACTCGGTGCTGCTCGCCCGCTCGACCGTCGAGGCGCTGGAACGGCTGGCGACGGAGCTGGGGCTGGCGCGGCCGCGCCGGATCGCCTCGGTCGCCGACCTCGGCAACCGGTTGATCTCGCTCAGGCTCGACCCGGAGCGCCACCCGCTGCCCGAGGACAGCGCCGGCTCGCTGCTGGCCGAAGCCGCGCGGACGATCCCCCGCCGCCGCGATGTCTCGGTGGCGATGCGGTGCATGTACGCGGGCTGGTTCGCGGCGATCGCGGCGGCGCCACGGCGCCGCGTCAGGTCATTGGCGCTGCCCTTCCTCTTCCCCGAGCGCCGGGGCGCCGTCAACCGGCTGCTCGGCCGGCTGCACCGCGGCTGAGTCGCCGCCGGCGATGACCGTGCGGTAGAGCGCGGCGAGGCGCGCGGCGGTCTCGTCCCAGGAGATCAGGTCCAGGCCCGCCTCGAGGGGCGGCTTGGCGAGCTCCTCGACCGCCGCCCGGGCGACGGCGGCCGGTTCCTCGTCAAGCGGAACCGCGCGCGCCAGGCCCTCCTCGGCGAGCTCGGAGAGCCCGCCCGCGTCGGCGACGAGCAGCCGGCAGCCCGCCGCCGCGGCCTCGAGCGCGACGAGGGGATGGGTCTCGAACTCACTCATCAGCATCACCAGGGAGACGCGCGCGAGCAGGCTCGCCATCGCCGCGGCGTCGCCGGCCGGGACGCTGGTGAACTCGACCTCCGAGGTGACGCCGAGCGACTCCGCCTGCCGCCTCAGCTGCTCCTCGTAGGGCCCGCTGCCGACGATCGTCAGCCGCGCCCGCGGCTCGCGGCGCAGGACCTCCGGGAACGCGTCGAGGACGCGGTGGTGGCCCTTGTAGCGCTCGAGCCGCCCAATCGAGGCGATCGTCGGCGGCCCGCCGTCGCGGACCGGGGCGGGCGCGGCAACGAGCTCGATCCCGTTCGGGATCAGAGCGAAGCGCTCGGGCGGCAGCCCCAGCTCGCGTCCGTAGAGGTCGACCTCGAAGCGCGCGACGGCGATCAGCCACGCCGCCCGCCGCAGCAGCGGGCGCAGCAGCAGGCGCTGGGCGCGTCGGGCGCGGTTGCGCAGGCCCGACGAGTGCCCGCCGCCGTGAAAGGTGACCACGTAGGGGATGCCCAGCCTCAGCGCCCGCAGCATCGCCAGCGGCGCGACCAGCGTGTGGTAGGACTGCACGTGGACGATGTCCCAGCGACGACGCGCCATCTCGCGCCAGATCCCCGGCGCCCAGTAGTAGTCGCGCCGCGCCGGCCAGGCGCGCACGGCGCGGATCGCGACCGCGTCACGATCCAACTCCCGCAGCCGCGGGCCGCCCGGCTCGGCGCAGAGCACCTCGACCGTCGCACCGCCGGCGGCCAGCCTGCGGGCGACCTCGATCACGTGGCGCTCGACGCCGCCCTGGCCGAGCGGGTTGCGCGGGGTGACCATGAGGACGCGCGGCCGCTCGGGGTCCGGGCGCCGCTCCGCCGCGGCCGCAACGCGAGCGCGGCGGCGCCCGGTGGCGTAGCCGAGACCGGTTGCCGCCAACCCGAGGACCAGAATCGCCGAGCGCGCCGGTCCGCCCCGATCGCCGCGCAGTGCGTCGCGGAAGCCGCGCAGGAAGCCGAGCGGCAGCGTGCGCCTGACGTAGGTCCGCTCCGACTCGAGCCCGGCCTCGCTGCCGACCAGGCCGGAGAGGATCGCCTTCGAGCGGCCCTCGCCGAGGCAGCGGTCGACGAAGTAGCGCAGGGTGGCGCGCGCCGGCGGCACCAGGTGCTCGACCGCGACCTCGGGGTCGAAGAGGACCTTCCCCTCGGGCCGGCGGCGGCCGACGCGAATGCAGAGGTCGGTCTCCTCGGCGCCGGCGGTGTTGCTGCCGACCCGTCCCAGCTCGCCGCGAAAGCCGCCCGCCTCGACCAGGGCATCGCGCCGGAACGACATGTTCGCGCCGACCACGTTGCGCACCGGCTCCGGCTTGCGCGGCATCCCCGAGTGGGTGCAGCCGACCACCCAGTCGAACTCCGGCGGGAACCAGCCCGGCCGTCCCTCCAGCCAGCGCGGCCACACCGTGCCGCCGACCCCGAGCACGGCCGGGTCGCGGTAGGCGGCGCCGAGCCGCTCGACCCAGTCGGGCGCCGGGACGGCGTCATCGTCGAGGAAGGCGACGACGGTCCCGTCGGCGGCGGCGACCCCGCTGTTGCGCGCCCCGCCGAGACCACGCGGCTCGCGGTTGGGAACGACCTGGACGGCGCCGCCCCAGCGTTCGCGGCACTGCTCCAGCAGCTCCGGGGAGTGGTCGATGACCAGCACGATCTGGTGCGGCGCGACGGTCTGCGCGCGCAGCGAGGCAATTCCCTCGTCAAGGGCAGGAAGCCGCTCGGCGGTGAATGCGCAGATGACTACGGAGACAGATGGAGGGGTGAATTCACCCCTCTGGTTTGCGGCTTCGGGCACGCGCGTAGAGGTTACAGCGCGTCTGTACGATGACCGTGCCGATGCGCGTCCTGATGCTGACCCAGTCATATGGGCCGATCGTCGGCGGCATCGAGCGCATGGTCGAGGACATCAGCGCCGAACTGGCCGAGCGCGGCCATGACGTTGCGGTCGCCACCCTTCGCCAGCCTCACTCCGAGCCGGCCGCCTCCGAGGCGGTGCCGGTCTACCCGCTGAACACCGTCGTGCACGACATCCCGGGCGTCCAGTTCGACGCCGAACGCCACCATGCGCCGCCCGCCCCGGACCCTCGCACGACCCTGGAGCTGCGGCGCCTGCTGAAGCGCCACAGACCCGACGTGGTCCACGCCCACGACTGGCTGGTTCACGCCTACCTGCCGCTCGACCGCAACTCGCCGGTCGGGTTGCTTCTCTCGATGCACGACTACGGCCTCGTCTGCGCGACGAAGCGGTTCATGCACCGTGGAGGGGTCTGCAGCGGCCCCGCCAATGCGAAGTGCGTTCGCTGCGCCTGCGACGTCTACGAAAGCGCCGCCAAGGGGATGGTCGCCGCGCTCGGCACCCGTGCGTCCGAGCGCCGGGTGCGACGCCGTGTCGATGTTTTCCTCCCGGTCAGCGGGGCGGTCAGGGACCTCTGCCGCCTCGGCACCGAAGACGTCCACCGCGTCATCCCCAACTTCGTCGCCGAGCAACCGCCGCCGCCGTCCGACGACCCGGACCTGGCCCGCCTCCCCGACGAGCCGTTCGTCCTCTACTTCGGCGACGTCAGCAAGGAGAAGGGCGTCAACAACCTGGTCGCCGCCTACCGGCAGCTCGACTCTCCGCCCCCGCTGGTGCTGATCGGCCGGCGCTTCCCCGGCCAGATCGAAGAGACGGCAGGCGTGATCGCGCTCGGTCCGATGCCGCACGGGGTCGTGCTCGAGGCGGTGCGCCGCTCGCTGTTCACCGTCGCCCCCTCGATCTGGTCCGATCCGTTTCCGGTGGTCGCGCTGGAGACCGCCGCCGCCGGGAAGCCGATCGTCGCCTCGCGGATCGGCGGCCTCCAAGACTCGGTCGCCGACGGCGAGAGCGGCATCCTGGTGCCGCCGGGCGACCGCGCCGCCCTCGCTGCCGCGCTCAGGCGCCTGCTGGGCGACGAGGAGCTGCGGGCGCGGATGGGCGCGGCGGCGGCCGCGCGCCAGGCCGCCCTCTACACCCCGGAGACGGTCGTGCCCCAGTACGAGGAGGCCTATGAACTCGCGCTCGGGCTGCGCCGGGCGCGCCTCGGGCTCGCCCGATAGCGGCTCGTCTCGCGCCAGGCGCCAGGTCGCCGGCGATTCGCGCTGCGCGACGGTCTCCACATCGCCGGCACGACTGAGATCGCCTCGCCGCCGCGATCCAGGGCCCCGCCTACGCGACCAACTCGTTCGGCTCGCTGAGCGCGGGCGAACCGATCCAGCCGCCCGGCGGCCGAGCGGCGCAAGCAGACGCCCGGCGCGCCGTCCGGCGCCAGCCGAACCCGCCTCCTCCCTACACTTGCCGGTCCGATGCGCGATCTCGCGGGTTTGATGGACAGAGAACGACGATGACCAGACCAGAAACCAGAGCGGTGCCCGGCCGGCTGCGGGCGGTGCTCGCGAGCGTGATCGCGCTGGCCCTCGCGACGACCTTGGCGATCGGAACCTCCGCGGCGGCTCCGGCCACGGCGAAGCGAGGCGGGCCGCAGCGGGCCGCCGGCTCGCCGCTGTACTGGGGGGCCCAGATCGGACCGCAGTTGACCGGTGAACAGGCTCCCTGGGACATGAAGGCCGTCTACAAGTTCGAGCACATCGCGCGCAAGCCGGTCTCACTGATCGGCTTCTCCGCCCCCTTCGCCCAATGCCAGGGCCGGCATTGCACGTTCTATCCGTTCCCGACCACGCCGATGGAGAACCTGCGCGAGCACGGCACGATCCCCTTCTTCAGCTGGAGTTCCTCGTCGACCTCGGAAGGGACCCACGACCCCCGCTTCCGGCTCGCCAAGGTGGCCCACGGAGCCTACGACGACTACATCCGCGAATTTGCCGAAGGCGCTCGCGAATGGGGACATCCCTTCTTTCTCCGCTTCGACTGGGAGATGAACGGGGACTGGTTCCCCTGGTCGGAGGGGGTCAATGGCAACCGGCCGGGCGACTACGTCGCCGCCTGGCGCCACGTCCACGATATCTTCGCCTCGGTCGGGGCGACCAACGCGACCTGGGTCTGGTGCCCGAACGTCGGCTACGAATTCAAATACCGGAAGCAGTATCCGGGCAACCGCTACGTCGACTGGACCTGCCTCGACGGCTACAACTGGGGCACCCGCTGGAGTTGGAGCCACTGGCAGAGCTTCGACAGCGTCTTCGGACGGTCCTACAAGCGCCTGCGGCGGATCGCGCCGAGCAAGCCGGTCGTACTGGGCGAGGTCGCCTCGACGACTTACGGGGGCTCGAAGGCGGCGTGGATATCGACGATGCTGAGGTCGGTGCCGAGCCGCTACCGATCCGTCCACGGCCTGGTCTGGTTCGACGTCGAAGACCGCGGCAACAGGTGGCCGATCGAGTCCCCCCGCGGCGTCAGGAGGGCGTTCGCCGCCGGCATTCGCAATCCGGTCTACCGCCCCAACCTGTTCAGCGAAATCGCCACCAGCCCGATCCCACCGCCGGCGCGCTAAGTGACTATCCGAAAACTCGCGCGTGCGACTGGCGAGTGCCGGACCGAGCGGGGGTAGGACGCAGGGAGGCCGAATAGCAGCGCTATTTGGCCGACCGAGGACGACGCCCCGTGAAGTGTGTCCGGCGCCGCCAGGCGTGCGTGGGGGTTTTCGGATAGTCGCTAAGCCGCGGCTGGAACGCCGCAACGGCAACGCCGCTTTCAGTCGACCTCAACAAACGTCCAGCCGGTTGCTCAGCGCTGAACCGGCCCCGCGTCACGTCGATGCGCCCACATGGCCATCTACGGCAGACGCCTCCTTCCGGCAACGCTCGCCGCGCTCGCACTGCTGCTGGTCGCATCGCCGCTCGCCGGCGCCGCCCGGCATAAGCGCACACAGGCCCACCTCCGCCCCGTCGCCGCCCACGCCGGCCTCGACCGGGCTCGCCGCCTGGGAGGGCGGCGCTGCGGCCAGCGCGCCGTCGCCTCCCAGGCTCATCGCCGGACTCGTCGTCTCACCCGCCGACAACGGCGGGTAATTCGGCGCAGGCGACGCGCCTGCGCGCAGTCGTCGAGCCTGCCTCCCCACCCCCTCTACTGGGGCGCGACGATCGGCAGCCAGCTGACCGGCTCGCAGGCGCCCTGGGACATGTCCGCGGTCTCCAGCTTTGAGGCGCTGGCGGGCAAGCCGTCCTCCTTGGTCAGCTTCTTCTCGCCGTTCGCCGACTGCTCCTCGACGCCCTGCTCCTTCTACAACTTCCCACTCACGCCGATGGAAGACATCCGCGCGCACGGTGCGATTCCGGTCTTCAGCTGGAGCTCACAGGCACTCCCGTCGAGCCTCGATGAGCCCGACTTCCAGCTCGCCGACGTTGTCGCCGGCACCTACGACGACTACATCCGCGAATTCGCCGAAGAAGCCCGCGAATGGGGCCACCCCTTCTTCCTCCGTTTCGACTGGGAGATGAACGGCAACTGGTTCCCCTGGTCGGAGGGGGTCAACGGCAACCAGCCCGGCGAATACGTCGCCGCCTGGCGCCACGTCCATGACATCTTCGCCTCGGTCGGGGCGACCAACGCGACCTGGGTCTGGTGCCCGATGATCGATCCGGGCGGCAAGCTGGGGAACCTCGCCGGCAACTACCCAGGGCCCGAATACGTCGACTGGACCGGCCTCGACGGCTACAACTGGGGCCCTGCCCATGGCGCCTGGACCGGCTTCGACGAAGCCTACCGCTCGACCTACGACGCGATCGCCGAATCGATCGCGCCCGGCAAGCCGTTGCTGATCGGCGAGATCGGATCGACCGAGAGCGGCGGCTCCAAGGCGGAATGGATCTCCGAAGCGCTGGCCGCGATCCCGACGGAGTACCCCCAGGTGCGGGGCGTGGCCTGGTTCGACAACTTCGAGGACGGGATGGACTGGCCGATCGAGACCTCCGCATCGGCCGTCCGAGCCTTCGCCGCCGGCGTCGCCGACCCGATGTACAGGAGCAACGCCTACGCCGGGCTCGACGCGAGCCCGATCCCCCCGCCGAGCTGAGCGCCGGGCGGCCTATACACTTCTGCGGCTCGCTGAATGGGACACTCAGCCGGAAATACGCGACGGCGTCGCGGCGGGGGGATTGCGGGGCCGGGGCTTGTGGCCCTGGCCGTGATCGCGATCTTCGCCGCCGTCCTGGCGCCCGCCTCGCCGGCCAAGCGGCGGCAGAACGGCGGCCACCACGTTCACGTGCACAAGCCGCGGACGCACCCACCGAAACAGCGACCCGCCTACTGGGGCACCTGGATCGGCAGGCAGATCACGGGCGACGAACCACCCTGGAACATGGGCGGGGTCTCCGTCCTCGAGCGCCTGCTCGGAAAGGGGATGTCGCTGATCGCGCTCGGCTCGCCCTTTGCCGATTGCAGCTCGGCGCCGTGCGAATTCTTCGACTTCCCGACCACGGCGATGGACAACGTCCACGCCTACGGCGCGATCCCGTTCTTCAACTGGAGCAGCCAGTCGCTGGTCTCCGACCAGGCGGCCTCGCCGATCGAGATGCCCGAATTCCAGCTCGCCGACGTGATCGCGGGCGTCTACGACGGCTACATCGCCCAGTTCGCCCAGGCCGCCGCCCGCTGGGGCCAACCGTTCTTCCTCCGTTTCGACTGGGAGATGAACGGCAACTGGTTCCCCTGGTCGGAGGGGGTCAACGGCAACCAGCCCGGCGAATACGTCGCCGCCTGGCGCCACGTCCACGACATCTTCGCCTCGGTCGGGGCGACCAACGCGACCTGGGTCTGGTGCCCCTACGTCGAAGTGGGCCACCGCTTCGGCTCGCTGAAGCGCCTCTATCCCGGCAACCGCTACGTCGACTGGACCTGCATGGACGGGTTCAACTGGGCGAACAGCCCGGCGAACCCCCATCGCTGGCAGAGCTTCGACTCCATCTTCTCCTCCACCTACCGGACGCTCACCCGCAAGGTCGCCCCGAAGAAGCCGATCGTGCTGGCCGAGTTCGCCTCGGCCGGGGCGCCGAAGTCGAAGGCCCGCTGGATCCGCGACATGTTCAAGCAGCTGAGAACGAACTACCGCCGCATCCGCGGCCTGATCTGGTTCGACAGAATCGACCGCGGAACCGACTGGGTCCTGGAGAGCTCGCGGCAGGCAACCCGGGCCTTCGCCCGCGGCGTCCGCAACCCCGCCTTCCGCGGCAACGGCGCAGCGGCCTCAGCGACGAGCCCGATCAGGCCGCCCCGCTGACGCTCTGCCCTGACCTCAGCCCAAGCGCCGTTCGAGGT
>CAVXSI010000002.1:0-409785 GCA_963764365.1 uncultured Solirubrobacterales bacterium | reverse complement strand
CGGGACGACGCAGTCGACCTTCGGCGGCATCCCCCAGGAAGGGGATCGGCTCGGCTCCTTCGACGCCCCCGTCTCGATCCAGGTCTTCAACGACCTGCAATGCGGCAACTGCCGCGCCGAGTTCCTGGCGACGATCCCGCCGCTGGTCGAACGGCAGGTGCGGCCGGGCGACGTGAAGTTGCTGATGCGCCACTACTCGATCGCCGAAAACCCGCTCGAGCTCGGCTTCTTCGGCGCCGAGGCAGCTGCCGAGCAAGGCTACGGCTGGCAGTACACCTATCTCTTCTTCCGCAACCAGGACGAGGCGAGGCGCTTCGGGATCGACGACGACTTCCTTGAATCGCTGGCCGGCTCGATCGGCGAACTCGACGTCCCCGAATGGCGCGAGTACCTCGACGCCCAGGGTGGCTCCGACGGGGCGATCGCGAAGCGGCTCGAAGGCTACGAAGAGCTCGGCACGCAGCTCGGCATCCGCACCAGACTGGCGGCGATCGTCAACGGCCCCGGCGGCACCCGCACTCTGCAGGACGGCCCCGACCTGGCCCGGATCGAACGCGCGATCGAAGCGGTCGGGTAGCTGGGCCAGCGAGCACGTCCGCGCACACAATTAGGTGATAGACGATTATACGTCTAATCGTCTATACTTCTGGTCATGATCTACGCGACGCCACCGATGACCCCTGCTTTGAAAAAGCAGCTCGATCAGCTGGCCGAGCTGCGTGCGGCATTGGGCGACCAGGTAAAGACGAGCAGCCGCTGGATGGGCAGCCTGCGGCGGCAGGTCCGCGCCAGCTCAATCGAGGGCTCGACCTCGATCGAGGGTTTCAGCGTCTCACCGGAGGAAGCGCTCGCACTGGCCGACGGCCGGGACCTCGGCGATCGCGACCATGAGAATCGCCAGGCGGTCGCCTGCTACGCACGGGCTATGGACCACGTGGGGGCGATGGGGGTCGACCCTTCGTTTCGCTGGGTCGACAGGGTGATCCTCGATCTGCATTTCGACGCCTGCTACTTCCAACCTGACAAGCACCCCGGCCTGTGGCGCACCGGGCCGATCGGGGTCACCGCCGCCGACGGATTGCTCGAGTACGAAGGCCCGGACGACGACCAGGCGGTGGAGCTGATGGACGAGGTGCTCGATTGGCTAACGGGCGGCGACCTCGAGGTCGACGTCGTCGTGCGAGCGGCGATGGCGCATCTTCACGTCGTCTCGGTCCACCCCTTCCGCGACGGCAACGGCCGTGTCGCGCGAATCGTCCAGTCGCTCCTCCTCGCCCGCGAGGGGCTCGCCGCACCGGAGTTCTTCTCGATCGAGGAGTACCTGGGCAGCCACACGCAGGAGTACTACGCCGCATTGCGGGAGGCGCAGGGGGGGAGCTACCGGCCCGAGCGCGACGCCACCGGCTGGGTCTCCTTCTGCGTCGATGCTCACCTCGCCCAGGCGCGGCAGCGCCTGGCTCAGATCGAAACAGCCGCCGCGCGCTGGGCGCATCTGGAAGAGCTGGTCGAGGGTCGCAACTGGCCAGAACGACTGGTGATCGCACTCGAGCAGAGCCTGGTTGGCGGAACCGAGCGGAGCAGATACGGCAAAGAGGCGGGGGTGTCGCCGGCGACGGCGAGCGCCGACTTCCGCCGCCTGCTCGATGCCGGGCTCGTGGAGCAGCGCGGACGCGGCAGGAACACCAGCTACCTCGCAGGCAAGCAGCTGCGCGACGGGATCAAAGCTGCGAGCGACGCAGGCTGAGTCGGCGCGAACCGAATCGCCGGACTCGAGCTCAATCGGGGCGCCCGGATTTGAACCGGGGACCTCACCGACCCGAACGGTGCGCGCTACCAGGCTGCGCCACGCCCCGAAGGGGGCGATTATCTCAGAGGCGGGCGGCGGGCACCGGCGCGGGACCGCAGCCCGGTGCGACGGCGCGGGCCGCTACTTTTCGGGCGGCAGGGGTTCCGAGGTGAAGCCATGAATCGAAAGCTCGCACTGATCGCCGCCGCGGCGGCGCTGCTCGCCCTGCCGTCGCCTGCCGCGGCAGCCAGTCTTCCGCCCGGGTTCATCGGCATCTCGCCGCAGAATCCGGCCACCCAGTCCGACTACGAGCTGATGGCGCGATCGGGGATCGAGAGCGTGCGCCTGCCGCTCTACTGGATCGGCGTGGAGGCGCGCAATCCTGCCGTGGTGCCGCCCAGCTGGGCGGCCTTCGACGACTCCGTGACGATCGCCGCCGAAGCCGGGTTGCGCGTCTTCCCCTTCGTCTGGGGCACGCCGAGCTGGGTGGCCGCGCAGCCGCGGATCGAACCGGTGCGCAACGGCCGCAAGCTGCGGGCGTGGGCGAACTTTTTGCGGCGAGCGGTGCGGCGTTACGGGCCGCGCGGAGAATTCTGGCGGCAGAACCCCGACCTGCCCTACAGACCGATCCGCTACTGGGAGGTCTGGAACGAGGAGAACATCGTCAGCTACTCCAGCAACTCCAACCCGGAGCGCTTCGCGCGGCTGCTGCGGATCAGCGGCCGGGCGATCCACGGCGCCGATCGCGGCGCCAGGGTGATCCTCGGTGGCCTCTTCGGGCGTCCGCTGCAGATACCGCCCAACGTCGGCTCCGGCGACTTCCTCAACCGCGTCTACCAGCTGCGCGGGGTGAAGCGATCTTTCGACGGCGTCGCCCTGCACCCCTACGTCGCCAGGGCCGCCGCGATGCGCCCCCAGATCCGCAACCTGCGCCGCGTCATGCGCAACAACCACGACGCCCACACCCCCCTCTACGTCACCGAGCTGGGTTGGGGCTCGGACAGCTTCCAGACCCGCTGGGAGCGGGGCCTGCGGGGGCAGGCGCGGGAGCTGAACCAGGCGTTTGCGATGCTCAGCCGCCACCGCTTCTCCTGGCGGATCGGCGGCGTCTGGTGGTTCTCCTGGGCCGACATCGGCCCCGGCGGCTGCCAGTTCTGCGACTCGGCCGGGTTGCTGACCGAGGAGCGCGAAGCGAAGCCCGCCTGGTACCGCTTCAACGCCTGGACGGGCGGCGACGCCGACACCGTCCCCCGCGCTAAGCCTGGACGGTAAGCCCCGCCCGCAGCGTCAGCGCGTTGCGGGGGGCGAATTCCCGCCAGTCGTTGTTGAGGTAGACGAAAACGCGGCGGCGTGAGCGCCAGGCGGCGATCCGCCGCCGCCAGGTCCGCAGCTCGCGCTTGGAGTAGTTGCCGTCGCGCCCCTGGGCGCCGTAGTGCAGGCGGAGGTAGGCGAGCGGGCCGGCCGGGGAGGCCGCCGGCAGCTGGCGGCGCGGGTCGTCGCCCAGCGCCAGGCTGGCGCCGCGTTCCTCCAGCAGCGAGTACACGGCGGGCGCGAACCAGCTCGGGTGGCGGAACTCGAAACAGTGCTCGGCGGGAGGCAGTGCCGCGAGAGCGGCGGCGAGCGTCTCGTCGTCGCGCTCGAAGCGCTCCGGCAGCTGCCAGAGGACCGGCCCGAGCCTGCCCGACTCGCGCAGCGGCTCGATCCGCTCCCAGTAGCGCTCCATGCCGGCCTCGATGTCGTGCAGCCGCTTCATGTGGGTCAGGTAGCGGCTCGCCTTGACCGCGAAGAGGAAGCCGTCGGGGACCTGCTCGGCCCAGCCTCGCACCGTCTCCACCGCCGGCAGGCGGTAGAAGGTCGCGTTGACCTCGACAGTGTCGAAGACCGAGGCGTAGTGGCTCAACCAGCGCGACTGCGGCGTCCCCGGCGGGTAGAAGCCGTCCCGCCAGTCGCGGTAGCTCCACCCCGAGCAGCCAATTCGCACCTCCTTCATTCGAACCTGTATAGCGGCCGCGGGGGCCTGCGCGCGGGGCGCGCGGCCGGGGAGGCCGGCGGGTGGGTACCGTTGGGGTGGACATGGATTCCAGTCAGCAGTCGATCCCGCGGCCGAGCGCGTGAGCCTCCCCAGCTTCGAGGACGCCCGCCGCCTGGCGGAGTGGCAGCCGCCGCTCGGCGTCGTATCGGTCTACCTGCGGCTCGACCCGGGCGACCGCGGCGGCGCCTGGCGCACCGAGCTGCACAACGGCCTGGCCGCCGTGCGCGAGCGGGCGGGCGAGCTCGACCACGAGGCGGCGAAGGCGCTGCGGGCGACGGTCGAGCGGATCGGCGAGCGCTTCGAGAACCACGGGCGCGACCTGCCGCGGGGCGAAGCCGGCTTCGTCGAGGTCGCCGCGGAGCCGGCCGGGCAGCGCTGGTGGTCCACGCACCTCTCCCCGGAGGCGACGATCGCCCGCTTCGCCGAGCGTCCGCTGGTCGCGCCGCTGCTCTGCTTGATCGAGCGCGGCACGCCGCGGGGGGTGGCGTTGACGTCGGCGGAGCGGGTGCGCCTGCTCGAGTGGGCGCCCGGCCATCTCGAGGAGCTGCACAGGTGGGAGCTGAGTGTGTTCAGCGGCGACTGGCGCGAGCGCAAGGCGCCCCGGGTCGCCGACCCGGCTCGTGCCCAGGCGGTCAGCGCCGCGGGTCGCGACCAGTACGACCAGCGGCTCGAAGACAGCCGCCACCGCTTCCTCGGCGAGTGCGGGCGCCTCGCGGCGCCGCTCGCTTCCGAGCGCGGCTGGCGGCAGCTGCTCGTCTTCGGCGCCGCCGAGCATGTCCGCGACCTCCGCCACGGTGTCCCCGCCTCGGCGCTCGCGGTCGAGGCGGGCGACGACGCCGACTTGATCTCCGAGCCGCTGGCAAAGCTCGAGCAGCCGATCGCCGCGGCTGCCGAGCGGTTGGACGACGCCCGCGACCGCGAGCTCGTCGAGCTGGCGCTCGAACAGACCCGCGGCGGCATGCGCGGTGCCGCCGGCCCGCAGGAGACCGAAGCGGCGCTCGGCGAAGCGCGGGTCGAGCGGCTGGTGCTCGACGCGGCGCGGGCCGATGGCTCCGAGGCCCTGGTGCAGGCCGCCCTCGCCAGCGGCGCCGGGGTCTCTGCGGTCACCGGCGAGGCGGCCGAGCTGCTCTCCACGGTCGACGGCATCGCCGCGCTGCTGCGCTACTAGCCGCTTGCGCAGCTTCCTTCCTGCCGGTTCGAACCCGTCGCGCGCTAGGCTCCGGAGCGACTTCGATTCCGACCAGCTCGACCAGGAGGAGACGCCCAAATGGCTTTCTCGGTTCCCGACCTTCCCTACCCCTACGACGCGCTCGAGCCCCACATCGACGAGACGACGATGCGGGTCCACCACGACAAGCACCATCAGGCCTACGTCGACAAAGCGAACGAAGCGCTGGCCGGAACCGAGTGGGCAGATCGCGACGTCGAGGACGTCCTGCGCAACCTCTCCAGCCTGCCCGGCGACAAGCAGACGCCGGTCCGCAACAACGGCGGCGGCCACTTCAATCACTCGCTCTTCTGGCAGATGCTCAGCCCGGACGGCGGCGGCGAGCCGGGCGGCGACCTGGCTGCGGCGATCGGCGAGACCTTCGGCTCGTTCGACTCCTTCAAGGACGAGTTCAAAAAAGCCGGGATCGGGCGCTTCGGCTCCGGCTGGGCCTGGCTGGTCAGGGACAGCTCCGGCCTTGCCGTGGTCTCCACGCCCAACCAGGACTCGCCGGTCACCGACGGCGCCGTGCCGCTGCTCGGCTGCGACGTCTGGGAGCACGCCTACTACCTGAAGTACCAGAACAAGCGCCCGGAATACATCGAGGCCTTCTGGAACGTCGTCAACTGGGACTACGTGGCGGAGCGCTTTGCCGGGTAGCTAGCCGACCGGGGCGGGCCGCGCTGACTTGGGTAGCTCGCGCGGCTCGGCCCCCTCTTTCGGGGGGATCTCGCTCATCGCGTGCTCAGCGAGCGCGGTGATGGTCAGGCTCGGGTTGACGCCGACGTTGGCCGGCACCGCGGCGCCGTCGCAGACCAGCAGGTTCCGATAGCCGAAGACACGCTGGCCGGCGTCGACGACGCCGTCCGCGGGCCCATGGCCGATCGCCGCGCCGCCGAGGATGTGGGCGGTGGTCGGGATGTTCAGCGTCGCCTCCATCACCGAGCTCTGGGCGACCCCGCCGGTCCGTTTCGCCAGCCATTCGGTCGCCTCGTTGGCGACCGGGATGAAGGTCGGGATCGGGCGCTCGGGGTCCTGCTCGGTCTGCAGGCGCACCTCGCCGGAGCGCTTCAGCTTCGGCCGCAGGGCGATCGCGTTGTCGAGCGTTTGCATCACGAGGACGATGATCGTGCGGCGCGACCAGCCGCGCGGCCACAGCGCCCGCACGAACTTGAGCGGATGGCGGAGGATCTGGCCGAGCAGCTTCAGCGGCCGCGTCACCCGGGTGCCGTCGCCGACCAGCAGGGTGTAGAGGGTGCTGATCGCATCGCCCGCCTCGCCGTAGGTGACGGTCTCGATGTGGGTGTGGGGGTCGGGATAGATGCTGGAGGTGATCGCCACCCGCCTGGTCAGGTCCTCCGGGTAGTCCTCGGGGACGGTGACCGCGAGGATGCTCTCGCTGTTGGTGCGGACCAGCTCGCCGAGCCGCGCCGAGACGCGGGGCAGCGAGCCGCCCAGCCGGCAGCGCTGCAGCAGCTTGTTGGTGCCGAGCGGCCCGGCGGCGACGACGACGCCGCGGGCCGTGACCGTGCGGCGGCCGCGGCCGGGCAGCATCCCGGAGCGCTCGCTGCTCACCGCGTAGCCGTCGCTGCCGTCCGCGGCACCGAGCGGGCGGATGTCGGTGACGGTGCGGTCCGGCTCGACCGCGACGCCGCTGCGCTCGGCCAGCCAGAGGTAGTTCTTGACCAGGGTGTTCTTCGCCCCGTGTGGGCAGCCGACCATGCAGCGCCCGCACTGCAGGCAGCCGGTGCGCTCCGGCCCGGCCCCTTCGAAGTAGGGGTCGGGGACGGTCTTGCCCGGGTTGTCGAGGTAGACGCCGACCGGGGTCTTGCGGTAGGTGTCGCCGACCCCCATCTCCTCACCCAGCTCGCGCAGCAGCTGGTCGGCCGGGTCGTCGCGGTCGTGGACGACGACGCCGAGCATCCGCTGCGCGGTCTCGTAGTGGGGGCCGAGCGTCGCCTGCCAGTCCTCGAGGTCGGCCCACTGCGGATCTTCGAAGAACTGCGCGGGCGGGACGTAGAGCGTGTTGGCGTAGCCGAGGCTGCCGCCGCCGACCCCGCAGCCGCTGACCACGGAGACGTCCTTGAACGTGGTCAGCCGGAAGATGCCCCGCAGCCCGACCCGGGGGCCCCACCAGTAGCGGCGCGTGTCCCAGGCCGTCTTCGGGAAGTCGTCGTCGTCGAATCGCCTGCCGCACTCCAGCACCGCGACGTCGTAGCCCTTCTCGGCCAGACGCAGCGCCGAGACCGAGCCCCCGAATCCGGACCCGACGACTATCCAGTCGTAGTCATGCTTCAAGGGCGGGTTCCCGGCGGCCTACGCCTCGCCCGGCTCGAGTGGCCGGAACTCCGAGGTCCGCGCGCCGCAGACCGGGCAGAACCAGTCCTTGGGGACCTCCTCGAACGGCGTTCCGGGCGGGATGCCGCCGTCGGGGTCGCCGACCTCGGGGTCGTAGATGAACCCGCAGCTTTCGCAGATCCAGAGGGTCGCTTCCTTGGTTGCGCTCATGGCCGGAAGCTTAGGGAACTCGGCTCAGCCGCGGTCGCCGAAGCTGACCGAGACCGGCTCGCGCTGCGAGGCGTCCTCGATCTCGAAGTACTCGCGCGCGGTGAAGCCGCTCTGGTTGGCGATCACCGAGCCGGGGAACTGCTGGATCGTGGTGTTGTAGGACTGCACGTTGGAGTTGTAGATCCGCCGCGCCGCCTGAATTTCGTCCTCCAGCTCGGAGAGGTTGCGGCTCAACTGCTGGAAGTTCTCGGTGGCGCGAAGCTGTGGGTAGTTCTCGGCGACCGCCCGCAGGTCGGTCAGCGCCCCGCTCAGCTTCTGCTCGGCTTTGGCGGTGTCGCCGACGCTACGGGCCGACATCGCCTCGGCCCGCGCTTTCGTCGCCTTCTCGAACACCTGGCTCTCGTGCGCCGCGTAGCCCTTCACGGTCTCGACCAGGTTGGGGACGAGATCGTGGCGCCGCTTCAGCTGCACGTCGATTCCGCTCCACGACTCGTCGACCCGGTTGCGCGAGGCGATGATCGAGTTGCGCTTGCCGATGTAGTAGAGGACCGTGACGACGAGAATCACCACGATCACGATCAGGGCGACGATCATGCCGCCATCCTACCCGGTCAGACCTCGAGCCAGACGCCCTTCGGTCCGAGGTTGTGGACAGGCGTCTCGCCGATCCGGCTCTCGCAGCCCCAGGACTCGTGGATGTGGCCGCAGACCGCGAGGCGGGGGCGCTTCTCCTCGATCGCCCGCAGCAGCGCCTCGCTGCCGAAGTGGCCGTCGCCGCCGGAGTCGCAGTGGCCCTGCGGCGGCGAGTGGAGGACGAGGATCGCCCCCTCGGGGCAGGCGGCGAGCATCCCGGCCGCCGTCTCGTCGTCGAGGTCGAAGCTCCACTCCCAGGGGGTGACGGGGACGCCGGCCCCGAGGCCGTAGAACTCGGACCCCTCGATCGTCGCGCCCTCGCCGTGCAGGACGGTGGCGGCGCTCCAGCCGGCCGCCGCCTCGCGCAGCGCCTCGTCGGTCTCGTTGTTGCCGGGCACGAGCACGGTCGGCGTCTCGATCGCCGCCAGGGCGCCGATCGCCTCCTCGAGGCCCTCGTGGACCGAGGCGAAGTCGCCGGCGCCGATCACCACGTCGGCGCCCGCCGCCATCTCGGCCAGCTCGGCGGCCTGGCCCAGATCCCGGTGCAGGTCGCTGAAGGCGAGGATCCTCACGGGCCCAAGTTACCCGGATAGGCTGCGCGCGTGGCTGGCGCCGAGGCCACCGCGCAGAAGAAGCAGCGCCTCACGGGCGTCCTGATCGCTGCCTCGACGGCGATGTTCATGGTGCAGCTCGACTTCTTCGCGCTCAACCTGGCGCTGCCGCAGATGTCGCGCGACCTGCACGTCTCGGTCACCGACCTGCAGTGGGTGATCAGCGGCTACATGCTCTCCCTCGCCGCCTTCCTGATCCCCGGCGGGCGGCTCGGTGACATCTACGGACGGCGGCGGCTGCTGATCGCCGGCACGGCGCTGTTCGTCGCCGCCTCGACGGTCTGCGGGACGGCGCCCTCGGCGGGGGTGATCATCCCTTTCCGGATCGTGCAGGGGATCGGCGCGGCGATCATGTTCCCGCTCGCCGTCGCGGTGGTCAGCAACGCCTTTCCACAGGAGCGCCAGGCGCGGGCGATCGGCAACGTCTACGGGCTGGCGGCGCTCGCCACCGGGATCGGCCCGTTCTTCGGCGGCTTCGTCACCGACGCGATCAGCTGGCGCGGCATCTTCTTCGTCAACCTGCCGATCGGGGTGTTCGCGATCGCGATGCTGCTGCGCTCGGTGCGCGAGTCGCGCGACGAGACGGTGCCGCGGCGGCTCGACTGGGCCGGCCTGCTGGCGGTCGCGCTGGGGATCGGCCTGGTCACCCTGGCGGTCGACCGCGGCGAAGAGTGGGGCTGGCTCGGGCCCCGCACGATCGGCTGCTTCCTCGCCGGTCTCGCCCTGCTCGCCGCCTTCGTCGCGGTCGAGCGGCGGGTGCGCTGGCCGCTGGTCGACCTCTCGCTGTTCCGCAACCGACCCTACGTCGTGGTCACCGCGCTCGGCACGATCTCCAACGTCGCCTTCGTCTCGACCACCCTGGCGACGACGATCTACCTCCAGCAGGCCCGTGGCTACAGCGCGATCGCCGCGGGCGCCATCTTCCTCGCCTGCTCGGGGATGCTCGCCTTCGCCGGGCCGATCTCGGGGCGGCTGGGCGAGCGCTTCGCGGTCGCCCGGGTGATCCCGGTGGCGATGGGCGTCGGCGCCGCCGGCCTGGTCGTCGTCGCCCTCGACCCCGGCCTCGGCGCCTACCTGCTCGGCCTCGCCGTGTTCGGCTTCGGCTACGGGCTCGGCTGGTCGATCGTCAGCGTCGGCACCCAGCAGGTGGTGGCGGTGGAGAAGGCCGGCGCCGCCTCCGGCGTGACGCTGGCCCTGGTGATCGGCCTCGGCGGCCTCGGCGTGGCGATCACCGCCGCGTTGATCGAGGGGCTGAAGGCGGCGGGCACCCCCGAGGGCGAGGCGATCGAACGGATCCTGCTGGTCGTCGCGGCCTCCTCGGCCGCGCTCGGCCTGGTGCTCGACCTGCTCGACCGGCGCCTGTCAAAGATTTACAGTTCCGGCACACACATGTGACATCTTGTCTGCGACCATGCGATCATGGAGTCGATGCGAGAGAGCTGGACCGACGAGCGGCTGGACGATCTGAACCATCGTGTCGACGAAGGATTTCGGCGCATCGATGCCGACATACGCGAACTGCGCACCCAGCTCGCCTCGTTTCAGCGGACCTTCATGCAGTTCAGCGCTGGGATGATGATCACCTTCGTCGTCGGCTTCGCCGGGTTGATCGTCGCCCAGCTCTGAGCTCCGTCTACGCCTCAGCCGCCGCGGCCGGTCGCCGCCTCAGCCGCCTTCGCAAGCGCAGTCGCCAGCGCGCCGGCGCCTTCTCGCCCAGCTCCTCGAGGTCGTAGTAGAGAAGGGTCTGGCCGATCGCAACGTAGGGGATCAAGAGGGCGAAGACGACCGCGCCGATCGCGTTGATCAGCAGCAGCGGCAGGTAGGTGAAGATCAGCGCGAAGCCGAGGATCGGCCCGGCGATCGTGCTGATCAGCCAGAAGAAGGCGGCGACGCGCACCGTGTACCACCAGCGGCCGCGGACCAGTCGCGAGCTGCTGCGAAACGCCTCGCGCAGCGGCTTGTCCTCGAACAGGATCCGCTGCTCGACGAACAGCCAGCCGAAGAACTTCCAGATGGCGAAGGGGATGCCGACCACCGTGATCGCCATCAGGAAGACCGCCAGCATCCCCAGCAGCTGCGCCCCGACCACCCGCCAGAAGCGTTGCCAGAGGCCGCGGTAGGCGGCTGCGAAGCCGGTGCCGCCGCGGGTCGCCACCTGCCCGACCGCGACGATCGCCGCCGCCGAGACCACCGCGGAGGCGATCGGCAGGCCGACCGCGGCGACCAGTTCGCCGAGCGCCACGTGCAGCCCGGACAGCCCCGCCTTGTCGTCGAGCCGGCGGCCCGTGTCTCCGGTCAGCAGCCAGCTCAGCACGGTCAGCCCGCCGACGATCGGGATCGCGCTCAGCCCGATCGGCGCGAAGGCCAGCCAGTGCCGCCCGTAGAGCCGCCCGCTCGCGACGACGATCTGGCCGAAGGCGCGCCGGGCGCGCAGGCGGCCGAGGTCGACCGGGCGCCAGCGCGTCCGCCAGGCGATCAGCGCGACCAAGAGCAGGACGGCGGCGGGGATCGCCCAGAGGATCCAGGGCGCCCGCTGCCCGGTGTTGAGGAAGCTGGTGACCTCGGCGACCACCGTGCAGAACGAGGTGGTCACGGTCGGCCCGAGCACCGAGCCGGCCGGCAGCCGCGGGCTGGTGGTGCGGATTTCCTCCATCCAGGCGAACGGTTCGAGCCAGCGGGCCTTGGTCGCGGGCCCGGTCGGGCCGTTGTTGAAGCCCTTCTCCTTCTGCCCCCAGCGGCCCAGGTAGGTGAGCCAGCCGAAGCGGCTGTTCGGGCCGGGCCGGGTCGGCACCAGGATCGGCTGCGCGGCGATCCGCCGGTGCGGGGAGGTGGTGTTGTCGCAGCCGACCCCCGAGCCCTTGCGGCCGTTCTCGACGTAGACCGCGGAGTCGTAGAAGGTCGCGTGCGAGCCGGCCGCCGGGTAGACGACCGGGTGGGTCCCTTCCTTCTCGACCTTGCCGGATTCCCAGCTCGCCTTCTCGCCGCCGGCATGCTGGAAGAGGGCGATTTCGTCCGGTCCTTCTTCGAGCGCCTGGCGTGGGTCGGAGGCGTTGGGGAAGGTGATCTGCATTCCCTCCCAGTCGCCCTCGTGCAGGTCGTTGAACTGGTTGAAGTACCAGAAGAACCAGTACTGGACGGCGAAGCCCGGGTGGCCGGCTTCACGGGCGATGTGGGCGTAGGTGGCGGCCGGCGCCCTGCCTTGGCGCTTCAGCTTCGCGAAGTCCTTGGCGTAGACGCAGGTGTTGCCGAGCGGGTTGCCCGGCAGGTTGAGGTGGAACGTTTCGCCGAGACCGGCGACGTCGGCCGCGGTCGGCGCCCGCTTGACGACGATTTCCTTGCCGCCCGGCCCGATCCTGGTCAGGGTCACGTGCGGATTGCCGAGCACGGCGCCGACCGTGGTCGACTCGTACTGCTCCGCCGTCGTTTCGCAGGGCGGATCTTCCTGTTCGCGGATCACCAGGCGCGGCGCGTAGGCGTCGATCAGCCGCTGGGCGGGGGTCTTGCCGCTCGGCCGCGCCGCCGCCGCGCCGCTCGCCTGCGCCGGGCCGATCGCCGCCAGGCAGAGGAGCGCGATCGTCGCGAGGGCGAGTGCCGGGCGGCGCAGCCGGGTCATCGCCGCAAACGTACCGTCCCCTACACGGCCTTCCAAATCCGTGGATCGCTTCCCTCGACCGCCTCGACCTCGCCGAGGATCGTCAGGTGGTCGAGGCAGGAGAGGACGATCTGCAGGACCCAGGCGCTGACCGGCGTGTTGAGGTTCTCGGCGCCGACGATCTCGCCGACGATCTCGAATGCCGTCCGTTCCCCCCCGGCCAGCGCCTCGCGCACCTTCCCGAGCAGCTCCTCGACCTGGCGCCGCGCCTCGGCGATCTTCGCCGCCGGGTCGCGGAAGGGACGGCCGTGGCCGGGCAGGACCAGGCCGACGTCGAGCGGCTCGATCTCCTCGAGGCTGCCGAGGAACTCGCCGACCGGGTCGGGGCTGTGGCCGTGGTCGAAGAAGAGCACGGTGCGGCCGAGCAGGTGATCGCCGGAGATCATCAGTCTCCGCTTGGGCTGGTGGAGGATCACGTGCGAGGGGGCGTGGCCGGGCGTCTCGTGGACCTGCCAGGTCCCCAGGTCCGTCGTCACCTCGACCCCGGGCAGGAGGTCGCGGTCGGGCTCGACGATCGCGTCGATCCCGGTCTCCCCGTCGCTGCGCGACTCGCGGTAGCTTTCCAGCGCCGCCGGCGAAACGCCGCTCTGGCGCGCCACCTCGAGCCGCTGCTCGAGGTGAGCCGCCGGGTCGTCGGCGAGCAGCCGCACGTGCTCCCAGGCCGGGTGCATCCACAGCTCGCAGCCGGCCCCCGCGACGATCGGCGCGGCCAACCCATAGTGATCGGTATGCGAATGGGTGCAGACGAGGAGCCGCACGTCCTCGAGTCCGAAGCCGGCCTGGGCGAGGGCGAGGTCGAAGCGGCGCAGACCGTCCTTGCCGCCGATCCCGGTGTCGAAGAGGACGATGCCGCCGTCTGCGGCGACCGCCCAGGCGTTGCCGTGCGGCACCCCGGGCCAGGGCAGCGGCAGGCGCAGCCTCCAGACGCCCGGCAGGACCCTTTCACCGCGGGGCGCCTCGGGACGCCTGGAGTCGGCCATCGAGGCGCTCAGGCCCCGCCGGCCGGCCGGCGATCCCCGCCGTCCCCGCCGGCCCGTTTCGGGATCAGCCGCGCCGCGAACAGGAGGCCGAGCCCGGCGAAGGCGGCGGCGACGATCACCGCCCAGTGCATCCCGGTGACGAAGCCGTCCGAGGCGACTTCGATCAATTCGGCGCCGGGCGCGCCGCCGGCCTTTTCCCCGACCGCGACCGCTCCGGTGATGCTCGACTCGGCTGCCGACTGCGCTTCGCCCGGCAGCTTCGCGTAGATCGCCGAGCTGGTCAGGTGATGGCTGAAGATCGACTGGCCAATGCCGCCCATCACCGCGATCCCGAAGGAGGCGCCGATCTGGCGGATCGCGGCGTTGGTGCCCGACGCCATCCCGGCTTTCGCCGCCGAGACCGAGCTCATCATCGCCGCCGAGGCGGGCGGCTGGATCAGTGAGACGCCCGCCCCGGCGAGGATCAGCCCGGCAAGCACCACGAAGTAGGACGAGCTCGTGCTCGTCGCCAGGAAGACGAGCAGCCCCGCGGCGAGCACCGCCATCCCGAACATCACCGTCAGCCGGTCGCCGCGGCGCTCGGCCGCTTTGGGCGCCAGCGGCGCGATGACCAGCAGCGCGATCGCGAAGGGGACGAGCGAGAGGCCGGCTTTCAGCGGCGAGTAGCCGCGCACCGTCTGCAGGTAGAGGGTCAGCTCGTAGATCAGGCCCATCAGGGCGAGGAAGGCGACCGTGATCGCCAGCACGCCGGAGGTGAAGGCGGCGGCCTTGAAGAGCCGCGGGTCCAGCTCGGGGAAGCTGCGGCGCAGCTCGTAGAGGACGAACCAGACGAGCAGCACGGCCGCCAGCACGAAGCCGCCGAGCACGAGAGCCGAGTCCCAACCCCGCACCGGTCCCTCGATCAGCGCGTAGAAGAGGGCGAGCAGTCCGCTCAGCGAAAGCAGCGCGCCGGGCGTGTCGATCGGCGGAGCGGCGGGATCGCTGGACTCGGCGGCGTTGCGGTGGATCATCGCCTGGCCGAGGATCACGATCGGCACGTTGATGTAGAAGATCCAGCCCCAGGCCGAGGTCGAGTTGAGGATCAGCCCGCCGAGGATCGGCCCGGCCGCGAGGCCGATCCCCGACAGCCCGGCCCAGATGCCGATCGCCCGCGCCCGCTCCTTCTCGTCGGTGAAGGTGGAGCGGATCAGCGACAGGGTGGAGGGAGGGATCGCGCCGGCGCCGAGCCCCTGGAGGGCACGGGCGAAGATCAGAAAGGAGGCGCTGTCGATCGCGTCGGAGAGGCCGGAGAGGGCCGAGCCGACGATGAACACCGCCATCCCGATCTGCAGCACCCGCCGCCGCCCGAACTTGTCGCCGATCGAGGCCGAGAGCAGGATCGTGCTGCCGAAGACGATGATGTAGGCGGAGTTGATCCAGACCAGCTGCGAGGAGCTGGTGCCGAGGTCGCGGGCGATCGTCGGCAGCGCGACGTTGAGGATCGTTCCGTCGATCCCGACCATGATCAGCGGGATGCCGATGGCGATCAGGGCACGACGCTTGGCGACGGTCAAGGGGGCGCGATCCTATGCGCCACGGTGGAGGCCGCGACCGAAACCCGCCCGTCCCGGCTCAGCGCGGCGGGCCGAAATGTCCACCCCGGCCCCACATATCGGCCCATCGGCGGGTGATCAGCTGGTCGACAGGCCGATCGCCAGCAGCGGGAAGCCGGCCATCACGCCCAGGAAGGCGCCGATCGCCACGCCGGTCAGGGTGCTGGTGCTGCGCGAGCGTGCCGCGGCGAAGAAGCCGACGAGCACGCCGAGGCCGGCGATCGCGAGGCCGATCCAGAAGACGTCGGGCATCGGCGGGCGAGACTACCGGACGGGCAGGATTCGGGGCTGCGGCGGCAAACACCACAGCGATGGCCGAAGCGGGAAGCGGCAAGAAGACGCTGATCCTCGCTGCGATGATCCTCGCGGTCTCGATGACCTTCATCGACCAGACGATCGTCGCGATCGCGATCCCACAGCTCCAGCAGGACCTCTCGCTCTCCTCGACCGGCGTGCAGTGGATCATCAACGGCTACTTGCTCTCGCTCTCGGCGCTGTTCGCCTTCGGCGGGCGGCTCGCCGACATCGCCGGTCACCGGAGGATGGTGACGATCGGGGTCGTGGTGTTCGCCACCGCCTCGGCGCTCTGCGGGGCGACCCCGGAGTCCGGCGCGGCCGAGCCGTGGATCATCGTCTTCCGGGTCGTCCAGGGGGCGGGGGCGGCGCTGATGTTCCCGGCCGCCCTGGCGATCGTCCTCGACGCCTTTCCGGTTCGCGAACGGGGCCGAGCCCTGGCGATCTTCTTCGGCCTCGCCGGCGCCTTCACCTCGATCGGGCCGATCGCCGGCGGCTACCTGACCGAGTGGACCTGGCGGGCGATCTTCTGGATCAACGTCCCGGTGGCGATCGGCTCGCTTGTCCTCACCGCGATCTCCAAGCCATCCGACGAGCGTCACCCCGCGCCGCTCGACTACCGCGGCGCGCTGCTGATCTGCGCCGGCATGGGCCTCGCCGTGCTCGGCCTCCAGCAGTCGAGCGTCTGGGGGTGGGGCAGCGCCGTCACCTGGATCTGCATCGTCGCCGGCATCGCGCTGCTCGTCGGCTTCGCCGCCTACGAGCTGCGGCTGACCCACCCGCTGATGCAGGTGCGGACGTTCGCCAACCGCGCCTTCGCGGTCGACAACGCGATTCTCTTCCTGCTGATGATCGCCTTCGTGCCGCTCTTCTTCTTCGCCAGCATGTACGCGCAGATCTCGCTCGGCGAAAGCGCCTCGGAAACCGGCCTCTACCTGCTGATCTTCTTCGCCGGCTTCTTCGTCGCCACCCAGCGCGGCGGCAGGGTGCTCGACAGGCTTGGCGCGCGGTCGGCGGTCGTCCCCGGGTGCGCGATCGCAGCGGTCGGCTTCGCCCTCTGGGCGCACGAACTGCCCGAGCTCTCGGTCGGCTCGCAGTGGCCGTTCATGGTCCTGGCCGGGATCGGGGTCGGCCTGGTCCTCAGCCCGGCCAACACCGACGCGCTCAACCGCGTGCCGCGCAGCCGCTACGGCGAGGCGACCGGGATCACCCAGACGGTGCGCAACTTCGGCTCCAGCCTCGGGCTCGCGGTGCTCGGCACGGTCCTCATCCTCGAGAACAAGGCGAACCTGGAGTCGACGCTGGGCGCCGAGGGGCTGCCGAAGGCGAAGGCCGACCAGGTCGCCGATGCGCTGAGCCAGGCGGGCGGCGGCAGCCAATCCAGCTTCGCCGAACACGCCGGCGCCGGGGCGCAGAAGGTCTTCGCCGCCGTCCAGTACGACTTCGCGCTCTCCTCCCGGACGGTCTTCTACGGCATGGCGGGCGCGATGGCGGTCGCCTTCCTCGTCGCCCTGTTTTGGATGCCCTCCGGCAAGGCGCCGGACCTGGAGGGCGAACCGCAGGAGCAGGCAGCCCCCGGAGAACCGAGCGGGGATTAGCGACCGGGCCGGGTTTGGCGCGGGGCGGCCTCGGTAGGCTCCCGGCCGTGGCTAGCTTCACCCTTGTGCGCGAGGTGGCTGCGCCTCCCGATGTCGTCTTCGACCTGCTCACCGACCACCGGCGCTACGCGGAGCTGACGCCGCTGCGCAAGTCGGAGCTGGAGCGGGAGGGGGAGCCGGCGCCGAACGGGGTCGGGGCGATTCGGGTGCTCAGCGCGGTCGGACCGCCGCTGCGGGAGGAAGTGATCGCCTACGAGCGTCCCGATCGCTACTCCTACACCTTGCTGTCCGGCTTGCCGGTGAGGGATCACGTCGGCACCGTCTCCCTGCAGCCGGCCGGGGCGGGGACCAAGGTCACCTACGCGCTGCGGACCAACCCAACCGTCCCGTTCGCCGGGGGAGTGGTCGTCGCCATCGTCAAGCAGGCGATCAAGCGGCTCCTCGGCGGCATCTGCGCCGAGGCCGAGCGGCGCGCCGCGACCGGAGGCTGAGCCGGCCCGGATGGGTAAGCGGGTCGCTGACGAGGAGCTGCGGCGCCGCGCCGTCGCCGGGATCCGCGACGAGGTCGAGGCGTTCGGCAGCGCCGCAGCCAACTCGGCGCTGATCCGCGGCGAGGGGCTGCTCGCCTCCCTGGTGCCGGCCTCGCCCCAGCGCTCGCTGTTCAACTCCGTCTACTACGACGACCCGGAGACGCTGGCGCGGGAGGTCGGGGCGCTGGAGGAGGCCTACGAGGCGCACGGCATCCGCGCCTGGACCGTATGGGTCCCCGACGAGGACCGCGATGCGGCGCGACTGCTCGCCGGCCGCGGCCACCTGCTCGACGCCGAGCCGCGGGCGATGGCCATGGAGCTGGCCGAGCTGGCGGCCGAGTCGCCGGCGCCGCGGGGGATCGCGCCGCGTCCCGGCGACCCGGCGATGGCCGCCGACCTCAACGACCGCGCCTACGGCTACGGGCCCGACGGCTTTCGCGCCGGGCTCGCCGGCGAGACGGCGATCCGCTGGCACGGCGCCTACGCCGGCGAAGAGCCGGTCGGCTGCGTCGGCACGATCGTCGTCGGCGAGGACTGCTGCGTGACCGGCGTCGCGACGCCGCCCGAGCACCGCGGCCGCGGGATCGCCAGCTGGCTGCTGCGGCGGGCGCTCGCCGAGGCGCGCGAGGAAGGCCTGTCGACCGCCACGCTGCAGGCGACCAAAGCCGGAGCGCCGATCTACGAACGGCTCGGCTTCGTCGATTTCGGCTTCGTCGAGATGTGGGAGCTGCGCCGGTGAAGGCGTTGCCCGGGAGGGCGTGGCGGGCGCTCCGCCGTCTCTGGGGCGACCGCAGGCGCCTGCTGCGAGAGCCGCAGGCGATCTGGCGCGACCACCGGCCTGTGACGATCGCACTCGCCGCCACCCTCGCCACCCTCGCCGCCGCGGTCCTCGTCGGCTACGAGCTGCTGAAGCGCCCGCCTGACGTCCGCAACCCGAACGCGGCCTTCAAGCCGGAGAAGCCGAAGAAGCCGCTCAAGGCGAGGACCGTCAACTGGCCGATCTTCGGCTACGACCGCGCCCGCACCCGTTACCTGCCGGCCAAGGGCGTGAGGCCGCCGTTCCGCCGGCTCTGGCGCTTCGGCGACGGGCCGCTGCTCGAGTTCCCGCCGGTCTTCGCCGGCGGGCGCCTCTACTTCGTCAACAACAACGGCACGGCCTTCGCGCTCGACGCGAAGACCGGCAAGGTGCTGTGGGAACGGCGAATCGGCCGGCTCAACGCCTCCTCCCCCGCTTACAGCAGGCACGGCCTCTACATCGTCAACCTCGTTCCCGGCCACGTGATCAAGCTCGACGCCCGCACCGGCAAGACGTTGTGGAAACGCTCGCTGCCGGACCGGGCCGAGTCCTCGCCGGTCGTCGTCGGCCGCAGCGTCTACTTCGGCAGCGAAGACGGCCGTCTCTACTCGCTCAGCACCCGCAACGGCAACGTCCGCTGGTCGACCCAGCTCTCCGGCCCGGTGAAGGCGGCGCCCGCCTACTACCGAGGCGTCCTCTACGTCGGCGACTACGGCGGCGAGATGAACGCGGTCGAGGCGACGAACGGCCAGCGGCTCTGGCACACCGGCTCGCTCGGCCAGGGCTTCGGCACCGGCGGCGAGTTCTACTCGACCCCGGCCGTCGCCTTCGGCCGCGTCTACGCAGGCAACAACGACACCCGGGTCTACAGCTTCGACCGCAAGGACGGCAGCATCGCCTGGACCTACTCGACCGGCGGCTACGCCTACTCCGGGCCGACCGTGGCGAAGACCAGCCACACCGGGCCGACCGTCTACATCGGCTCCTTCGACGGCAACGTCTACGCGCTCAACGCGGAAAGCGGCGAGCCGCGCTGGATCAAGTCGGCCGGGGGCCCGGTGATCGGCTCGCTGAGCGCGGTGGGCAACATCGTCTACGCGGCAGAGTTCGATCGCACCACGACCACCGGCTTCGCGATGAAGACGGGCCGCGCCGTCTTCCGCTACAGGACCGGCGCCTACACGCCGGTGATCTCCGACGGCCGCCGCATCTACCTGGTCGGCTACTCGAGCATCCAAGCGCTTCAGCCCTACACGTACAAGGCGGCGGTCGCCAGGCGAGTCGTCGCTCGCTAGGTCCTTGGCCGCTATCGCCGCGGCGCGACGCCCCCCGGCGGCGGCGGGGGCGCCTTCGGCGGGGACGGGGCAAAGGCGGGGAAGCGCGGCGAGTGCAGCGCGTTGCGCAGCACCCCGAGGCTGGCCGGCCAGTTCTGGATTCGGTAGGAGCTGGTCGAGCCGAAGTCCTGGTAGTAGATCAGCATCTTGGCGCGGCGGCGGTGCTTCACCCAGGCGATCAGCTTGCGCACGAAGCCGGAGTCGTCGCCGGTCGAGACGCTCCACTCGGTGAGCGCGAACGGCTTGCCGGAGAAGCGCTTGTAGAGCCCGGTGAGCGCCTTCCAGTCCTGGTTGTCGGAGTAGAAGTCGGTGCCCGCCCAGTCGACCCAGCGGCTGCCCGGGAAGAAGTGGCGGGGGCGGTTGTTCGGCTTGGTCGGCGAGCCGGCCGGCAGCGGGCTCCAGATCACTTCGACCGGCGCCGTCGGCAGGCCGCCGACCGAGCTGCGCAGCGGCGGCAGGCCGGCTTGGTGCAGGCGGTGGTTGATCTGGCGCCGCTTGCCGCCGCCGTGGACGACGATGTAGATGCGGCGGAAGGCGCGCTTGTACCAGCGGGGCTTGTGGGCGGCGTCGCGCAGCTTGCCGGCGCAGTCGTAGGAGGCGTAGACGTTGAGGCAGCGGTTCGGCTCGCCCAGCGGGCGGACGTAGGCGCGCATCTTCTTCGCCCAGAACAGCCTGTTGAGCCGGATCAGGTAGCCGTCGCCGCCGCCGGTGGCGATCCCGCGCGGGCTGATCAGCTCGTGCCCGTCCTGGTTGTCGGCGCTGGTGACGTGCAGGACCGGCCGCGCCCGCGCCGCCTGCCAGCGTTCGATCGACTCGGGGAAGTCGGCGCCCCAGGTGCGGAAGGTCTCGATCAGCGCCGGGTGCTTGTGCAGCGAGACGGAGAACTGGCCGAAGTCGCCGCTGTCGCCGGTGTCGCTGATCCCGAAGAAGACCCTGTCGCCGCGCGGCACCAGCGAGGCCCCGGCGCCGGGCGCGACGGCGAGCAGGCAGAGCGCCGCGACGGCGCAGAGCGCGCCGAGCGCAACCGGCTTGTGGCGCAGGCGGATCACGTCGAGCCGCCGATGGTGGCAGGCCGGCGCCCCCGTCCCTGCAATCGAGCTGGCGTCAGGTCGGCCGGGGGCGCCGTTGCCTGGCAGACTGAGCGCCGGTGATCGATCCGCTCGAGCGCTGGCGCGAATACGGGGAGAAGCCCGACTTCGCCGGCCTGCCGAGCTTCGGCGGCGCCCCCTACACCGAGAACCCAGCCGAGCTGGCCGGCGCCGACGCGGCGATCGTCGGCGCCCCGACCGACGACCTCGTCTCCGACCGGCCCGGTGCCCGCCTCGGGCCGCGGGCGATCAGGGCGGCGAGCTGCCCGCCGGGACCGCACCTGGAGGCCGGGGTCGACGCCTTCGCGGAGCTGGGGGTCGTCGACTACGGCGACGCGCCGGTGCTGCCGGCCGACTCGGCCGCCAGCCACGCGGCGATCGAGCGCACGGTGGGCGAGGCGCTCGACGCGGGCGCGATCCCAATCGTCCTCGGCGGCGATCACGGGATCGCCGAGCCCGACCTCCGCGCCTGCGCCGCCCGCCACGGCCCGCTCGGCCTCGTCCACTTCGACGCTCACACCGACACCGGCGCCGCGGTGTTCGGCGTCGAGGTCTCGCATGGGACGCCGATGCGCCGACTGGTCGAGCAGGGGCACGTCGATCCGCGTCGCTACGCCCAGCTCGGCCTGCGCGGCTACTGGCCGGGGGAGGCGGAGTTCGCCTGGCAGCGCGGGCTCGGCATCGTCCCGGTCTTCATGCACGAGGTCCGCGAGCTGGGCATCGAAGCGGCGATCGAGCGGGCGATAGCCGCGGTGGGGGAGGGCCCGGCCTACCTCTCGGTCGACATCGACGTCCTCGACCCGGCCTTCGCCCCGGGCACCGGCACCCCCGAGCCGGGCGGGATGAGCACCGCCGAGCTGCTGCCCGCCTGCCGGGAGGTCGCGGCCCGGCTCGACCTGGTCGGCGCCGAGGTCGTCGAGGTGATCCCCACCGCGGTCGGCTCGGCCGACCTCACGGCGCTCGCCGCCGAGCGGGTCGTCCGCGAGATCCTCACCGGGATCGCCCTGCGCCGCCGCGCCGCCTAGATCGACTACTCGCCGGAGTGACCGGCGACCAGCGTCAGCACCTCGTCGCCGTGCCTGGAGACGAAGCTCGGGCCGATGCCGCGGATCGCCAGCAGGGTCTCGGGGTTGGCCGGGCGAGTTGCGGCGATCGCCTCCAGGGTGGTGTTGTGGGCGACGGTGAAGGCGGGCTTGCCGTCGGCGGCGCGCAGCCGCCACTCCTTGAGCCGCTCGAACAGCGACGCGTCGGCGGGCGACAGCTCTGGCGGGGGCGCGACCGGCGCCTTCCGAGCGCGCCGCGCCGGGTGGACGGCGATCGTCTCCGGATCGGGCAGCCAGCCCTGCGGGTCGCAGACGTCGCAGCAGCGACCCAGCGGCGCGCCGGCCTGGCGGTCGCCGAAGTGCTCGAGGACGCTGCGGCGCCGGCAGCGCTCCGAGTAGATGAAAGCCTTGATCGTCCGGTAGTCGCGCCAGCCGCGCTCGTGGGCGATCGCCAGCTCGGGGTCGCCGGCCCGCTGCTGGTTGAAGCGGACCAGCCGCCCGAGGTCGGCGCGCATCGCCAGCAGCACCGCCTTCGCCGGCTCGCCGTCGCGTCCCGCCCGCCCGGCCTCCTGGTAGTAGGCCTCGAGGCTGGTCGGGATCGCCACGTGCCAGACCGAGCGCACGTCGGCCTTGTCGACCCCCATGCCGAAGGCGTTGGTGGCGACGACGACGTCGATCTCGCCCTCCATGAAGCGCCGCTGGGCGGCGTCGCGGTCCTCCGCCTCCATCCCGGCGTGGTAGGAGAGGGCGCACCGCCCGGCGGCGCGCAGCGACGTGGCGATCTCGTCGGTGTCGCGGCGGGTGCCGCAGTAGACGATCGCCGGCCGGTTCGCCGGGTCGGCCAGCCCCGCCTCGAGCAGCGCCAGCCGCCGCGCCTTCGACCCCTTGCCCTCCAGCCGCACCACGTCGAAGGAGAGGTTGGGCCGGTCGAAGCCGGAGCGGACCTGAAGCGGGTCGCGCATCGCGAAGCGGGCGGCGATCTCACGCGCCACCGCCTCGGTCGCGGTCGCCGTGCAGGCCATCACGGTCGGCCGCCCGAGCCGCTCGGCGATCTGCGGCAGGCGCAGGTAGTCGGGGCGAAAGTCGTGGCCCCACTCCGAGACGCAGTGCGCCTCGTCGACCGCGAGCAGGTCGACCCGCCGCCGGGCGAGCGCCTCGAGGAATACGGTCGAGGCGAAGCGCTCCGGCGAGCAGTAGACGATCCGCGCCTCGCCGCCGCGCACCTGGTCGAGCGAGCGGCGGACCGCCTCGTCGGCCATCGCCGAGGTGACCATCGCGACCGGGTGACCCGCGGCGCTCAGCCGCGTCCACTGGTCGTTCATCAGCGCGATCAGCGGGCTGACCACGATCGTCAGGTCCTCGGTCGCCAGCCCAGGGAGCTGGTAGCAGAGGCTCTTGCCGCCGCCGGTCGGCATCACGATCAGCGAGTCGCGGCCGCCCAGCGCCGCCTCCACGGCCTCCTTCTGCCCCGGCCGCCACGCCTCAAATCCGAGCTCCCGGAGCAGCTGATCGGCGCGATCTGCCGTTTGGTGAGTCACCAATTCAGCCTATGACGTTGTCCGGCGGGTGGTGCGGGGTTGGGTTCCCCGTCCGGCGAGGACGGGGTGCCCTACCCCGCGACAGGACCCGCCGGCCTACCCCGTTACGAGCAGGGCCGGGACTTCCGACAAGCGCTCGGCCAGCGCGTCGATCCTCTGCGCCAGCTCGCGCGTATCGGCTTCGCTCAGCTCCGCGTAGGGGACGAAGCCGTTCCCGCGGCGGTAGGGCTTCAGCGCCGCGTAGACGGCGTCGAAGTCGGCTTCGATCCGCTTGACCAGCTCCGGGTCCCGCTTCGCGACCAGCGGCTCGACCGCGTCGAAGGCGGCCTCGGAGCCTTCGACGTTGGCCTCGAAGTCGACCAGGTCGAGGTGCGAGTAGCGCTCCTCCTCGCCGGTGATCTTCGAGGCCGAGACCTCGCCGAGCAGCTCGTTGGCGCCGTTGGCGATCTGCACCGCCTGCAGTTCGACCGTCTTCACCTTGCGCCGCAGCTCCTTCACGTCGGCCAGCAGCTTCCTGGCGACCGGCGCCATGCCGGCGGTCGTGCCGTCCACCCAGAGCGCCTGCTCGATCTTGTGGAAGCCTTCGAATTCGTCGGCCGGGACGTCGTTCTCGCGCGCGTCGATGCGCGGGTCGAGGTCGCCGAAGGACTCGGCCACCGGCTCGATCCGCTCGTAGGGGACGCGCGCCGCCGGGTAGAGCCGCTTCGCCCGCTCGACGTCGCCGGCGATCACCGCCGCGGTGAACGGTTCGGTCGCCGCGACCAGCTCGCCGGTGTTCTTCTCCAGGTGGGAGCGGTAGTCGGCGATCGCCGCCTCGACCTGCGGGCTGTCGTTCGCCTGCAGCTCACCGGAGACGGTCAGCGTGCCGCGCTCCTCGGAGCCGCCCGGGCAGTAGAGCGTGTACTCGCCCCGCTCCAGGGTCAGCGAGAAGCTTCTCGAGAGGCCGTCGGAGAGGTTCTCGACCTCGCCGACGATCGTGTCCCCGTCCAGCACCTCGAACTCGCTCACCTTCGAGGTGCCGGTGTTTTCGACCTCGAAGACGATCGGCCCGGCCGGCGCCTTCGCCGTGTTCGGCTCGCAGCCGGCGTCGGTGATCGCGAACGACATCCGCTTGGCGCCCGCCGGGGCCTCGCCGCTCGATCCGCAGCCGGTGGCGGCGATCGCGGCGAGGCCGATGCCGATCGCCAGCAGCGCGGGGTGGACGGGGATTCGGCTCATCTGCGGGGCTCCTTTGCGGTTGCTCTTCGAGAGTTAGGGCACCCTAACAAAAACCTACGGATGAAGTCGGAATAAAACGCGCCGCCGGCCCATATGGGCGCCGAAGAGGCGGCACGTCCATCAGCCGAGCAGCGTCTCGCCTACGTAGCCGCCGCGGCGAGCGCCCGGCGGCACCGCGAAGACGGCGCTGCCGACGTGCTTGATGTACTCGTTGAGGGCGTCGTTGGAGCCGAGCCGCCGCTGGATCGGCACGAACTGATGCCGCGGGTCGCGCTGGAAGCAGATGAAGAACAGCCCCGCTTCGAGCTCGCCGAGACTCTCGTCGACGCCGTCGGTGAACGAGTAGCCGCGGCGCAGGATCCGCTCGCCGCCGTTGAACGAGGCGGAAGCGAGGCGCACATGGGCGTCGACCGGGATCGCCGGTTTGCCGTCGCGCTGGGCGTCGAGGTCGAGCGGGTCCGACTCCTTCGAGCCGCCCAGCGGCGCCCCCTGGTACTTGTCGCGCCCGATCGTCGCCTCCTGGTCTTCCAGCGAGGAGCGGTCCCAGACCTCGAGCAGCATGCGGATGCGGCGCGTCACCACGTAGCTGCCGCCGCGCATCCAGGCCGGGCTGCCGTTGCCGCCGACCCAGACGAAGCGCCGCATCGCCTCCGCGTCCTCGGCGCGGATGTTCGCCGTGCCGTCCTTGAAGCCCATCAGGTTGCGCGGCGTGTCCTGGTTGCGGCTGGTGGTCGAGGTGCGGCCGAAGCCGAGCTGCGACCAGCGCATCACCACCGCGCCGCGGCCGATCCGGGCCAGGTTGCGGACCGCGTGGAAGGCGACCTGGGGATCGTCGGAGCAGGCCTGTACGCAGAGGTCGCCGCCGCTTTCGGCCGGGTCGAGCTCGTCGGCCGGCAGCGGCGGGATCTCCGCCAGCGCCGCCGGCCGCCGCCGGCGCAGGCCGAGTCCGCGGCGCCCGAACAGGCTCGGGCCGAAGCCGAAGGTGACGGTGAGGCGGGAGGGGAGCAGGCCGACGGTCTCGCCGGTGTCGTCGGGCGGCGCCGGCTGCAGCGAGTTGGCCCCGCCGACCGTCTGCCCGGCGGTCATCTCGGCCGCCGCCTGCGACCACTCGCGCATCAGCTCGCGCAGCTCCGCGCGGCTGTTGGTGACCAGGTCGAAGGCGGCGAGGTGAAGGCGGTCCTGGGCCGCGGTCGCGATTCCCGCCTGGTGCGCGCCGTAGAAGGGCACCGCGCCGGTGCCATCGCCGGAGGCCTCGGCCGTCTCACGGCCGACGAGGAAGCCGCCGGCGCCGCCCAGCCCCAGCCCGGCGGCGCCGATTCCGGCCGAGGCCAGCAGCCGGCGTCGAGTCATCTCCGTCATCGCGGTGGGCGGGTCAGGCGGGTAGCTCGGCCGGGGTGGCCCGCCGGCCTCTGCGGAGCCGGGCGAGGCCGCGGCTCGGCCGCAGCCGGTCCGGCCAGAGGACGTAGAGCGCCATCGGCAGCGCGAAGAGGAGGTAGACCAGCGCCTCGCCGACGGCAGGCTGCGGCTGTAGGCCCAGCATCCCGGTCAGCAGCGAGCCGGAGACGGTCCCCGGCTGGACCAGCCAGGAGAGGTCGACCGCCTGGCTCTGGAGGCCGTTCAGCCAACCCGCCTCGTGGGCGGTGTGGGCGGCGGTGGCCAGCAGGCCGGCGGCGACGAAGACGAGGATCAGGCCGGTGACGCGGAAGAAGCGGGCGAGGTTGATCCGCACGCCGCCGCGGTAGATGCCGAGCCCGATCGCGACTGCCGCGATCAGGCCGATCACCGCGCCGGCGCCGGCCGCGGCCGGGTCGCTGGCGTCCTGGAAGGCGGCGAGCAGGAAGACCGAGGTCTCGAAGCCCTCGCGCAGGACCGCGAGGAAGGCCATCGCGACCAGCGCCATCGTCGAGCCGGCCGCCAGGGCGGTCGCCGCGCTGCCCTCCAGCTCGGCTTTGATGCCGCGGGCGTGGCGCCGCATCCAGACGATCATGTAGGTCACGGCGGAGACCGCGATCAGGCCGATCACCGTCTCCAGCCCCTCCTGCTCGCGCTGCGGGAGCTGCTGGCCGACCACCCGCAGCAGCACCGCGATGCCGACGCAGAGCGCCACCGCGATCGCCACCCCGGCCCAGACCTGGCGCATCGCGTCGCGCCGTCCCTCCCTGGCCAGGAAGGCGGCGACGATGCCGACGATCAGGGTCGCCTCGACGCCCTCGCGCAGGGCGATCACCAGGGTGGGGATCATCCAGCCAGCCGCCTTTCTCGTCCGGGTTCCGGGAACCCTAATTAGGTTGCCCTAACTAGGAATCAAAAACCTAGCACGCCGGTCGGCATTGCGCCAGGCGGCCATGGCAGCCATGGTTCGAACCACTGGCAGATCCCGCGGGTCAGGTTGTCGGCCTCCTTCGGCCCCCAGGTGCCCGGCTGGTAGGGATGCACCGGCCCGGGGTCGTCGAGCAGCGGCTGCACGATCCGCCAGGTCTCCTCGACCGCGTCCTCGCGGGTGAAGAGCTGGCTGGTTCCGGCCAGCGCGTCGCCGAGCAGCCGCTCGTAGGGCTCGGGGTCCTCGCCGGGGGACTTTTCGAACAGCACCTCGAGGTCGGCCGGCTCGACCTCCTCGAGCCCGGCCCGCTTCGCCCAGAGGCGGGTGCGGGCGCCCGGTTTGGGCTCGATCCGCACCGTCATCTGGTTCGGCTCGGGCAGTTTGCCGTCGCCGACCCCGAGCCGCGGCGGCCGCTTGAAGACGACGCTCACCTCGCTCGCCTTCACCGGCATGTTCTTGCCGGCGCGGATGAAGAAGGGGACGCCGCTCCAGCGCCAGTTGTCGATCGCCAGCTCGACCGCGGCGAAGGTCTCGGTGGTCGAGTCCGGCGCCACGTTCTCAACTTCACGGAAGCCGTCGTACTGGCCGCGCACGTAGCGCTGCGGGTCGGCGGCGCGCACCGCCCGGAACAGCTCGACCTTCTTGTCGCGGACCGTGTCGGGCTGGTTGCCGGCCGGCGGCTCCATCGCGACCAGCGAGAGCACCTGGAGGGCGTGGTTCTGGATCACGTCGCGCATCGCCCCGACCGCGTCGTAGAAGCGGCCCCGGTCCTCGACCCCGAAGTCCTCGGCGATCGTCATCTGCACGTGGGAGACGTGCTCGCGGTTCCAGACCGGCTCGAGCAGCGAGTTGGCGAAGCGCAGGTAGGCGATGTCCATCACCGGCTCCTTGCCGAGGTAATGGTCGATCCGCAGGATCTGCTCCTCGGCGAGGACCTCGTGCAGCTCGGCGTTGAGGGCGCGGGCCGATTCGAGGTCGTGGCCGAACGGCTTCTCGATCACCACCCGCGCGTTCGCGGTCAGGCCGGCCTCGCCGAGCCCGCCGACCACGGTCGCGAACAGCGCCGGCGGGATCTCCAGGTAGAAGACGGGGCGCTCCCGCCCCTTGATCGCCTCGCCGACCCGCTTGAAGGTGTCCGGATCGGCGTAGTCGCCCTGCACGTAGGAGAAGCGGGCGGCGAGCCGGGCGAAGACCTCCTCGTCGGGGTCTTTGACGGTGCTCGCGATCGCCTTGTGGGCGTGCTCGCGAAGCTGCTCGTCGGTCCAGTCGTCGAGCGCGACGCCGACGATCGGGCAGCCGAGCTTGCCGCTCACCTCCAGCCGGTAGAGCGCCCGGAAGGTCATTTTCTTCGCCAGGTCGCCGCTGATCCCGAAGATCGTCAGCACGTCGGCCGCCGCCGCGCTGTCGGTGCGCTTCGCCATCGACGCGCAGGCTATCCGAGTTGGACCGGATAGTTGTTTACGCGAGCAACAGCCGAGCCGCGCCGGTCGCGTAGGGTTAGCCGCATCGAGCCGAAGCAGACGTCGAGGAGGAGGAAGCGCTGATGGAGTTGGGAATGGTCGGTCTCGGACGGATGGGGGCCAACATGGCCCGCCGGTTGATGCGCGACGGGCATCGCGTCGTCGTCTACGACGTCAACCCCGAGGCGATCTCCGAACTGGCCGGGGAGGGCGCCGAGGGCGCATCGTCGCTGGAGGAGCTGTCCTCGAAGCTGAGCGCGCCGCGCGCCGTCTGGGTGATGGTCCCCTCCGGGGAGATCACCGAGAAGACGATCGACGAGGTCGCCGCGACGCTGGAGGCGGGCGACGCGATCGTCGACGGCGGCAACTCCTACTACCGTGACGACATCCGCCGCGCCGGCAAGCTGCGCGCGAAGCAGATCGACTTCGTCGACTGCGGCACCAGCGGCGGCGTGCACGGCCTCGAACGGGGCTACTGCCTGATGATCGGCGGGCCCGACGGCGCCGTGCAGCGGCTCGACTCGGTCTTCGCCTCGCTGGCCCCGGGGGTGGAGGAGGCCGAGCGCACCCCGGGACGCTCCGGCGACCCCTCGCCCTCGGAGAACGGCTACCTGCACTGCGGCCCGAACGGCGCCGGGCACTTCGTGAAGATGGTCCACAACGGGATCGAGTACGGGGTGATGGCCGCCTACGCGGAGGGGCTGAACATCCTTCGCAACGCCGACGCCGGCAAGGCGACGCGCGAACAGGACGCCGAGACGGCGCCGCTCGAGCAGCCCGAGTACTACCAGTACGAGATCGACCTGCCCGAGGTCGCCGAGGTCTGGCGGCGGGGCAGCGTGATCGGCTCCTGGCTGCTCGACCTGACCGCGGCGGCGATGCAGGAATCGCCCGACCTCTCGAACTTCGCCGGCCGCGTCTCGGATTCCGGCGAGGGCCGCTGGACCTCGATCGCGGCGATCGACGAGGGGGTGCCCTCGCCGGTGCTGACCACGGCGCTGTACGAGCGCTTCTTCTCGCGCGGGCTGGACGACTTCGGCGACAAGGTGCTGTCGGCGATGCGCAAGCAGTTCGGCGGCCACGACGAGAAGTCCGCCTAGGCCGGCGGCGGGGCGATCTCGATGCCGATCGAGACCGAGGTCTTCGCCGACGACCGCGACGCGTCGCGCCGCGCCGCCGAGATCATCGCCGCGGCGGGGCAGGAGGCGGTCGCCGCGCGGGGCGAGTTCGCCCTCGCCCTGAGCGGCGGAAAAACCCCCTGGGGGATGGTCGGCGTGCTCGGCGAGCTGGAGGAGATGCCCTGGGAGCAGACGCGGATCTACCAGGTCGACGAGCGGGTGGCGCCGCCCGGCGACGAAGCCCGCAACCTCACCCACCTCGTGCAGATGCTCTCGCTGCCGCACCAGGCGACGCTGCGACCGATGCCGGTGACGACCCGCGATCTCGAGGCGGCGGCGAGCGAATACGAATCACAGCTGCCCGAGCGGCTCGACTTCGTCCACCTCGGGCTCGGCCCCGACGGCCACACCGCCTCGCTCGTCCCCGACGACCCGGTGCTCGAGGTCACCGACCGCCGCGTCGCGCTGACCGGCGGGGAGTACCAGGGCCACCGCCGGATGACCCTCAGCTACCCCGAGCTGGCCGCGGCCCGCCGGATCCTCTGGCTGACCTTCGGCGAGAAGGCGCGCGAGCCGCTCGCCAAGCTGCTCGCCGGCGACACCTCGATCCCGGCCGGTCGGGTCGAGAACGACACGATGGTCCTCGTCGCCGACGAGGCGGCGATGGGGAGCTCGGGGGGATGAGCGCCGGCCAGGGCGGCGGCGACTTCGAGACGCTGCTCTACGGCGAGGCCGACGGGGTCGCGACGGTCACCCTCAACCGGCCCGACTCGCTCAACACGATCGTCCCGCCGATGCCCGAAGAGGTCGAGGCGGCGGTCGAGCGGGCGATCGCCGCCGAGGCCGTGAAGGTGATCGTCGTGCGCGGCGCCGGGCGGGCGTTCTGCGCCGGCTACGACTTCGGCGGCGGCTTCCACCACTGGGACGAGGCGCTCACCACCGAGGGCGAGTGGGACCCGGGCAAGGACTTCGTCGCCGCGACCGCGCCGGCCCTGGCGCCGACCCAGAAGCTGATGAGCGTCTGGCGGGCGCCGAAGCCGGTGATCGCCCAGGTGCACGGCTGGTGCGTGGGGGGCGGCAGCGACTTCGCGCTCTGCGCCGACCTGGTGATCGCCAGCGAGGACGCCCGGATCGGCACCCCCTACTCGCGGATGTGGGGGGCTTACCTGTCGGGCATGTGGCTCTACCGGCTGGGGCTGACCAAGGCGAAGGAGTACGCGCTGACCGGCAAGCCGCTGTCGGGCGCCGAAGCCGCCGAGGTCGGGCTGGTCAACCGGGCGGTCCCGTTCCAGCGGCTCGAGGGGGAGGTCGCCGAGGCCGCCCGCGGGCTGGCTTCGATCCCCGCCTCGCAGCTGGCTGCGATGAAGCTGGTCGTCAACCACGCCTACGAGAGCATGGGGCTCGCCTCGACCCAGACCCTCGGCCCGATCCTCGACGGCCTGATGCGCAACACCCCCGACGCGAAGCGCTTCATCGAGCTGGCCGGGCGCGAGGGCGTTCCCGCCGCGGTCGCCGAGCGCGACGGTCCCTTCGGCGACTACAGCCAGGCCGCTCCGGAGGACAAGCCCGACCAGGGCAACGTCATCGAGCCCTAATTGGCTGTTAGCTGATGCGCTAACATGGCTTTAATGCTGGCCAGCGAGATTCTCAGCCGCAGTGGCCTCAGCCAGGCAGAGCTTGCCCGTAGGGCGGGGATGCCGAGGTCTGTGGTCAACGCCTACGTGCACGGCAAGCGTCAGCCCGGCGCTGATGCGCTGACGCGCCTGGCTGCGGCCGGCGGCCTCGAGCTGACGCTGATACCGCATAAGCCGCCGGTAGATGCCCATCGGGCGAGCAAAATTCTCGTCCAAGTGCTCGAGCTTGCCGAGGCGCTTCCGTTCCGGCCCCGCGCTGAGCTCGGCTACCCCCGGCTGCCGGACCGTCTCGCAACGGGAGATTCCAGGGGATGAGCGAGCTGGTCGAAAAACTGTTCTCGATCCACGACTCCCTCACCGAGGCGGGCCTCGCGCACGCATTCGGCGGGGCGATCGCCCTCGCTTACTGCGTCGAGGAGCCGCGAGGTACCCGCGACCTCGACGTCAATATCTTCGTTGACGCGTCGGAGGCAGAGTCCGCCTTGGCATCGCTTCCGGCTGGCGTGCGGGTGAGGAAGAAGGATGTCGCCAAGGTTGTGCGCGATGGACAGGCTCGCCTCGACTGGGACGGCACGCCGGTCGACGTGTTCCTCAACAACGTCCCCCTGCACGACGCCGTCGCCGGCTCCGTCGTCTGGGTCCCGCTGGAAGGACGCGAGGTCCCAGTTCTCGACTGTGCGTCTCTGACCATCTTCAAGGCCCTCTTCGACCGCACCAAGGATTGGGCCGACATCGAGGCGATCGCCATCGCCACGCCCGAGGACATCGAGGAGGCGACGACGACGATCGCCGATCTGGTCGGCGAGGACGATCCGGCGGTCGAGAAGCTGAAGACGCTCGCTGGCTGACCTCGGTCTGGCTCAGGTGCCGCTCGCCGAGACCGCGTGGTTGGCGAGGATGCGGTCGTCGGGGTCGTGCTTGCGCTTCACCTCGGCGAGGCGGGCGCAGACGTCGGCCGAGAGGATCGCGTCGACGTCGCAGGCACGGTCGGTGAAGTTGTAGTAGGCGCCGCCGATCCAGGGGCGCATCGCGTCTTCGATGGTCGCCAGGTGGGCGGGGATCGCCGCGCCCAGCTCAGGCGTCATCGGCAGGCCGACGCTGTACATCACGAAGGCGCCGTCGAGATGTGAGAGAGCGCCGCCGTCCTCCGCCGGGCGACCGAGGGCGCCGCCGAGCTGGCGCAGCTCGGTGAGCAGCAGCGGCGAGCCGGAGCGGGGGCCGGCGACGGCGGCGAAGGCCTCGATCGCCTGGTCGGGGAGGTCGGCGACTCAGGAAGCCGTCGCCGATCCCGGGCACCGGGTTCTCGGGGTCCATGTGGATACGGCTGAGGCGGGCGGCCGGCATCCAGGCGAAGGTGTCCATGATCGGCTCGCCGATCTCGCGCAGCGGCGCGATCGCCGCTTCGCCCTCCTCGCGGCTGCCGATGCAGGCGGCGTCGATCGTCAGCAGCGGCCGGCCGCGGATCGGCTCGGGCACGTCGGGGATCGGCGGCGGGGTGAGGAAGCGGACGATCGAGGTGATCTCCTCTGGCACCCCGGCGGCCCAGTCGCGGTAGGTGCGCACCGCGGCGGCGCCGACCTCGGCCGGGAAGAGGAGGGCGCCGGCGTAGAGCTCGGCGATCGGCAGCAGCTCGACCTGCAGCGCGGTGACGATCGCGAAGCCGCCCCCGCCGCCGCGCAGCGCCCAGAAGAGGTCGGGGCCGTTGCCGGCGTCGACCGTGCGCGGCTCGCCGGCGGCCGTGACCAGCTCGATTGCCCTGACTCGGTTGCAGGCGAAGCCGTGGCGCCGCCCCAGCCAGCTCAGCCCGCCGCCGAGCGTGTAGCCGATCACGCCGACGTCGGGGGCGGAGCCGGGCAGGAAGCTGAGGCCGTGGCCGCCGCCGCCCTCGCCCAGCTCCGCGGCCAGCACGCCGGCCTCGACCCGCGCCGTTTGCGCGTCCGGGTCGACCTCGATGCCACGCATCCGTTCGGTCTTGACCAGGATCGCTTCGTCGAGCGGGCCGAGCGGGGCAGCGCCGTGGCCGGTTCCCTGGCAGGCGACCCGGAGGTCGTTAGCGGCAGCGAAGCGGACGGTTGCGGCGACGTCGTCGGCGCCCTCGACGAAGGCGACGGCGACGGGGCGCTGGTCGGCGGCCAGGTTCCAGGCGGCGCGCGCCTCGTCCCAGTCGGGGGCGTCGGGGGTGGCGATGCGGCCGGCGATGGACAGCGCGGCGAAGTCGGTCATCTGGGGTCTCCTTGGCGAATCAGCTCAGTGTCGAACGGTCGACGGCGTTTCCCGCCCCCACCAGGACGTCGCTGACCATATTCGGCGGGAAGAGGCCGTGCGCGGAGACCCCCGGGTCGGCCTCGAGCCGGGCGGCGAGCGCCGCCGGGTCGCCGAATTCGCCGCGGTAGTCGGCGATTACGCCGCCGTCGGGGCTGCGCGGCACGTCGCGCAGGGTCACGTCGGGCCCGAGCCGGGCCAGGGCCGAGCGCAATCCGAAGGCGAACAGCTCCAGCGGGACCGGGGGAGCGAGCTTCTCGACCGGCTTGCCGGAGTCGACGATTACGACGAAGCGCTCGGCCGCCGCGGCGACGATCTTCTCGCGCTGGTGCGCGGCGCCGCCACCCTTGATCAGCCAGCCGTCCGGGGTCACCTGGTCGGCGCCGTCGATCCCGATGTCGAGCCGCTCCAGCTCGCTGAACTCCTCGACCGGGATGCCCAGCTCGCGTGCCTTCTCCTCGGTGGCGACCGAGGTGCCGACGCAGCGGATCTCGCTCAGCCCGCGGCGGGCGATCGCCGGCAGCAGGTGCGCGACCGTGGAGCCGGTCCCGAGCCCGACCGTCATCCCGTCCTCGACCAGCTCCGCCGCCGCCTCGGCGGCGATCCGCTTCTCGTCGTCGGCGCTCACGCCCGGGACTCTATGCTCGCGGCGAGATGGACGCGAGGATATGGCTGACCGGGAAGGACGGGGCGCCTCGCTCCTTCCCGCTCTCCGCCGGGCGCACCGTGGTCGGCCGCGACCCCGAGGCGGAGATCACGATCGACGACGAGGCGGTCTCCTGGAACCACCTGGAGATCGAGAGCCGCGGCGGGGTGCTGATGGCCGCCGACCTCGACAGCCGCAACGGCACGGCGCTGAACGGGGAGCCGCTTGACCGGCCGCGCCGCCTGCGCGACGGCGACACGCTGGTCGTCGGCGGCCAGCGGCTGGAAGTCTCCGACCCCGTGCCGGGCAGGGCGGGGGCGACCGTGGCGGCGTCGGCTCCCGCGGTCGAGCTGAGCGAGGAGGAGCGGGCGACCGCCGCCGCCCTCGTCGCCCCCTACCGCAGCGAGGGCGCCTTCGCCGGCCGCCCCGCGACGCGGGCGGAGCTGGCCGCGGCGCTGCACGTCAGCGAGCGCACCGCCCAGCGCCGCCTCGACGCGCTCGCGGCGAAGCTCGACGTGCCCGGCGACGCCGGTCGCGAGCGGCCGCGCCTGATAGCCGCCCGGGTTATCGAGCTGGGCCTCGACCGCTGACCCGGACCGGGCCAAAGGCGGCTCGGTGCGGGACGGCGCTGTCGTTGGCGCGCACGGCGGCGCGGGCGAGCATCGGCTGAGCACTTCCCAACCACCAGGAAAGGAACTCCGATGCTCAACCGCTCGATTCTCATCGCTCTCCTCACCGTCGTCGCATCAGGGCTGATGGCCGGCAGCGCCGCCGCGGCCGGCTCCTCCGGCGCGGTCGTCTTCTCGCGCTCCACGACGGGGCTGGAAGCCGAACCGGCCGGCCTGTTCGCGGTGCGCAACGGCCACCTCAACCAGCTCACCGAAAGCCCTTCGGACAGCCAGCCCGACTTTGCCCCGAACGGGCGGACGATCGTCTTCGTCCGTGGCGGCGACGTCTACGCGATGCGCGCCGACGGCTCCGGCCAGCACGCCCTCACCGCCGGCGCCGAGGTCGACGGCCGCCCGCTCGTCTCGCCGAACGGCAGGTTCGTCCTGTTCGAGCGCGCCGCCGCGGAAGGCGCTGCGCACGACCTCTACACGGTGCGGCTCCGGGGCGGCGGGGCGCAGCCGCTCACCTCGTCCGGCGCGGACGACAGCGAAGCGTCGTTCTCCCGCGATGGGCGGCTGATCGTCTTCGCCCGCCGCTTCGCGCGGGCGTGGGGCAGCACGGCCGACCTCTACTCGGTGCGGCCGTCGGGCGCGGGGCAGCGCCGCCTCACCCGCACCGGCCGGATCGACGAGTTCGACCCGCGCTACTGCGCCGGCGGCATCGCCTTCAGCCGCGGTCGCGACGGCGAAGGGCCCGACGCCTACGCGGACATCTTCACGATGCGCCGCAACGGGACGCGGGCCCATGCGCTGATCGCCGGCGCCGGCTCGGCCTACGTCGAGGACGTCTCGCCGAACGGCCGCCGGCTGCTCTTCCGGCGCGACCAGGGCCTCTGGGTCAAGGCTCTCGGCCGGCGCGGTCGCAGTCATCGCCGCGCCCGCAAGCTGACCGAACTGATCGACGGCTCGACGACCAACGCGGCCTTCTCCTCCAACGGCCGCAAGGTGGCCGCCTTCGTCGCGACCGACTACTCCGGCGGCGAAAGGGTCGAGACGCTGTCGGCGATCGACGTCGCCAGCCGCCGGGCCACCCAGCTGGCGGAAGGCTTCTCCTTCGACAGCGGCACGGTGGCCGAGACGATCGGGCCGGTGATCGCCTGGCAGCCGGTGCGCCGCTAGCTCCCACCTGGCTCGCGCAGGGGTCCCCTCTCCACAGCGGATAGGGGGCCCCTTCGTCGTTGCGCGGCGATATAACCGCCATGTGGCAACGGATCCGGCCATCGGCTCGACCCTCGCCGGCTACCGGCTGGACGAGCTGATCGCGCGCGGCGGGATGGGGGTCGTCTACCGGGCCACGCAGCTGGCGCTGGAGCGGCCGGTCGCGCTGAAGGTGATCGCCCCCCACCTGGCCGGCGACTCCGGCTTCCGCGAACGGTTCCTGCGCGAGTCGCGGCTCGCCGCCCGGCTCGAGCACCCCGGGGTGGTGCCGGTCTACGACGCCCGCGAGGAGGACGGCGAGCTGATCGTCGCGATGCGGCTGGTCGAGGGTGGCGATCTGAAGCAGCGGATCGCGGCCCGTGGCCCGCTGCCGCCGGCCGAAGCGGTCGCCCTGCTCGGCCAGGTGGCCGAGGCGCTCGACGCCGCCCACGCCGCCGGCATCGTCCACCGCGACGTCAAGCCGCACAACGTCCTGCTCGAAGGCGACCGCGCCTACCTCACCGATTTCGGCCTCGCCAAGGCGCTCGGCGACAGCGGCGTGCTCAGCGGCGTCTCGATCGCCGGCACGGCCGAGTACATGTCGCCGGAGCAGTGGCGGGGCCGCGAGGTCGGCCCCGCGGCCGACGTCTACTCGCTCGGCTGCGTCCTCTACGAGGCGGTGACCGGGATCGCCCCCTTCGCGCGCCGCGCCGGCGACGCCGAGCCCGAGATGCCGCGCGGCCTCGACGCCGTCGTCGAGCGCGCCGTCGCCAAGGACCCCGCCGAGCGCTACCGCAGCGCCGGCGCGATGATCGAGGCGGCACGCCAGGTGCAGGGGGCGACCCCGGCGTCGACCAGGGTGCTGACGGAGTCGCCCGAGCGGCCGACGGTCCGGCTTGGCGAAGGCGAGGGCGGTGGCCTGTTTCGCCGCCTCGCCGCCCTGCCGCGGCTCTGGCTGATCGTCCCGGCCGCCCTGCTCGCCCTGCTCGCCGCGGCCGTAGCGATCCTCCTGCTCGGCGGGGGTGGCGTCTCGGTTTCGGCGCCGATCGCGGTCGGTCGCGGGCCGCTGCACCTCGCCGTCGGCGAGGGCGCGGTCTGGGCGACCAGCGCCCCCGACGGGACCCTCTCGCGGATCGATCCGGCGACGCGCAAGCCGGCCGGCGCGCCGCTGCGGCTCGGCAAGGGCGTCTCCGGCGTGGCCGTGGGCGCCGGCTCGGTCTGGGTGACGAGGCCGCGCAGCGGCCGGCTCCTCCGCGTCGACCCGGCGAGCGAGCGGGTCGTCGCGCGGATCGACGTCGGCGGCCGCCCCGGCGCGATCGCTGCCGCCGGCGGCCGCATCTGGGTCGCCGACGACGACGGCGCGGGGATCACCGCGGTCAACCCGGGAGGGGCGGTCTTCAAGCGCGGCATCGCCCCCCACCCGGCGCCGCTGCGGCTGGCCGCCGGTGCCGGCGGCCTCTGGGTCAGCAGCGCCTCGACCGGCGTGGTCCGCCGCGTCGACCTCGGCAGCGCCGTCGCCGGCCCGCCGATCCCGGTCGGTCGCGGCCCGGCCGGGCTGACGGTGGCAGGCGGCCTCGTCTGGGTGGCGAACAGCCGCTCCGACACCGTGACCCGGGTCGACCCGGCGACCCGCTCGCTGCTCGGCGAGCCGATCGCGGTCGGCGAGCGGCCCGGCGGGATCGACGCCGGCACCGACACCGTCTGGGTGGCGAACAACGAGGACGGCACGGTGACGAGGATCGGGATCGAGAGCGGCGAGCCGCAGGGCGGCCCGATCTCGGTTGGCCCCGAGCCGGGCGCGGTCGCGCTCGGCGGCGAAGCGGTCTGGGTGGCGAACAACGGCGACGGCACGGTCACCCGGATCGAGCCCTGACCCCGAGCCGACCGCGAATGGCCGTGTATCCAATCGTCAACCCGGCCGCCTGCCGAATCGATAGGGTCGAGGCGTCGAATGGCACCTGAAGCAGCGAGCACAGCCCGCAACGGGGGGGCGGACATCGACCGTCTCTGCACCAACACGATCCGCACGCTGTCGATAGACGCGATCCAGAAGGCGAACTCCGGCCACCCGGGGACGCCGATGGCGATGGCGCCGGTCGCCTACACGCTCTGGCAGCGCTTCCTGCGCTTCGACCCCGCCGACCCGATCTGGCCCGGCCGCGACCGCTTCGTGCTCTCCGCCGGCCACGCCTCGATGCTGCTCTACGCGCTGCTCTACCTGACCGAGGTGCAGGCGGTCGAACCCGACTACGAGGTGGTCGGCCGCCCGGCGGTCTCGCTCGAGGACATCGAGCGCTTCCGCCAGCTCGACTCGCGCGCCCCCGGCCACCCGGAGTACCGCTGGACCTCGGGGGTCGAGACGACCACCGGGCCGCTCGGCCAGGGGATCGCCACGTCGGTCGGGATGGCGATCGCCGGCAAGTGGCAGTCGGCCCGCTACGACCGCCCCGGCTTCGACCTCTTCGACTTCGACGTCTACGCGATCGCCGGCGACGGCTGCCTGATGGAGGGCGTCTCCAACGAAGCCGCCTCGATCGCCGGCCACCTGAAGCTCGACAACCTCTGCTGGATCTACGACAACAACCACATCACGATCGACGGCAAAACCCGGATCACCTACGAGGACGACGTCGCCGCCCGCTTCATGGGCTACGGCTGGAACGTCACCCGGGTCGGCGACGCCAACGACATGGAACTGCTCTCCCGCGCCTTCGAGGAGTTCGAGGGCGAGGAGGGCCGGCCGACGCTGATCATCGTCGACAGCCACATCGGCTACGGCTCGCCCCACAAGCAGGACACCTCCGCCGCCCACGGCGACCCGCTCGGCGAGGAGGAGGTGCGGGAGACGAAGCGCGCCTACGGCTGGCCCGAAGACGCCCAGTTCCTCGTCCCCGACGGGGTCAAGGAGCACTTCGCGGCCGGGATCGGCAAGCGCGGCGCCGAGCTGCGCGCCGCCTGGGAGGCGAGGCTCGCCGACTACGCGAAGGACAACGGCGACCTGGCGGCGGAGATCGAGGCGACGCAGAAGCGGGCGCTGCCGGACGGCTGGGACGCCGGGATCCCGGGCTTCGAGCCCGACGAGAAGGGCCTCGCCACCCGCAAGGCCTCGAACCAGGTCGAGAACGCAATCGCTGCGCGGGTGCCCTGGCTGCTGGCCGGCTCGGCCGACCTCACCGACTCGACCTCGGTGCGGCTGAGCTTCGACGGCGCGGTCGACTTCGAGCCCGGCGCCTACGAGGGCCGCGAGCTCCACTTCGGGATCCGCGAGCACGAGGCGGCGGCGATCTCCAACGGCCTCTCGCTATCCAAGCTGCGGCCGCTCTGGTCGACCTATCTCACCTTCTCCGACTACGCGCGGCCGGCGATCCGCCTCTCGGCGCTGATGGAGCTGCCGGTGATCCACGTCTTCACCCACGACTCGATCGGCCTCGGCGAGGACGGCCCGACCCACCAGCCGGTCGAGCAGCTCGCCTCGTTGCGGGCGATTCCCGGCCTCGACGTGATCCGCCCCGCCGATGCCAACGAGGTCGCCGAGGCCTGGCGGGTCGCGGTCGACCGCACCCACCAGCCGGTCGCCCTGGTGCTGACCCGGCAGAACGTGCCGATCCTCGACCGCTCCAAGTACGCGCCGGCCGAGGGCCTGCGGCGCGGCGGCTACGTGCTCGCCGACGCCGACGGCGGCGAGCCGGAGCTGATCCTGATCGCCACCGGCAGCGAGGTGGCGCTGGCGGTCGCCGCGCACCAGGAGCTGAGCGCCGAAGGGGTCGGCTCGCGGGTCGTCAGCCTGCCCTGCTGGGAGCTGTTCGACCGCCAGGACGCGGCCTACCGCGACGAGGTGCTCCCGCCGGCCGTGACCGCGCGTGTCTCGGTCGAGGAGGCCTCGACGATCGGTTGGGACCACTACGTCGGGCCGGGCGGCACGCGGATCGGCATGCACACCTTCGGCACCTCGGCGCCGCTGAAGGACGTGCAGACGAAGTTCGGCTTCACTCCCGACAGGATCGCCGAGGCCGCGCGCGAAGTGCTGGATCGTGCCAAGGTGAGCTGAGAGCCACTGCGAAAGGAGAGCCATGAAGCCGAACGCGAAACTGCATGAGCTGGGCCAGAGCCTCTGGCTCGACAACATCACCCGCACGATGCTGGACGACGGCACGCTCGCCCGCTACATCGACGAGCTGTCGGTCACCGGCCTCACCTCCAACCCGACGATCTTCGACAAGGCGATCTCGGGGGGCGAGGTCTACGACGAGCAGATCGCCGAGCTGGGTCCCGACGGAAGCTCGCCCGAGGAGATCTTCTTCGAGCTGGCGATCGCCGACCTGCGCCGCGCGACCGACCTCTTCCGCGACGTCCACGATCGCACCGACGGGGTCGACGGCTGGTGCTCGCTGGAGGTCTCGCCGAAGCTCGCCGACGACACGGAGACGACGATCGAACAGGCGGCGAAGCTGCACGGCCAGGCGGAGCGCGACAACCTGCTGATCAAGATCCCCGGCACCGGGGCCGGCCACCGGGCGATCGAGGAGACGATCTTCGCCGGCATCCCGGTCAACGTCACCCTGCTCTTCTCGCGCGAGCACTACCTCGGCGCCGCAGAGGCCTACATGCGGGGGGTCGAGCGCCGCATCGAGGCCGGGCTCGACCCGGCGGTCGGCTCGGTCGCCTCGCTCTTCGTCAGCCGCTGGGACAAGGCGGTGACGGGCGAAGTGCCCGACGAGCTGCGCGACGGGCTGGGGATCGCGATCGGCAAGCGCGCCTACCGCGCCTACCGGGAGCTGCTCGACTCCGAGCGCTGGCAGCGGCTCGAGAACGCGGGCGCCCGGCCGCAGCGGCTGCTCTGGGCGAGCACCGGCACCAAGGACCCGGAAGCCTCCGACGTCCTCTACATCGAAGGGCTCGCCTCTCCGTTCACCGTCAACACGATGCCCGAGCCGACCCTGCACGCCTTCGCCGACCATGGCGAGGTCGGCGAGCCGCTGCCCGAAGACGGCGGCGACGCCGAGCAGGTGCTGGCCGAGTTCGACGCGGCGGGGATCGACGTCGAGGCGCTCGCCGCCCGCCTCCAGGAGGAGGGCAAGCAGGCCTTCGTCGACTCCTGGAACGAGCTGCTGAAGACGATCGAGTCGCAGCTCGGGGCGCGCACGTGAGCAGCAGCGCGCCGGACCTGCGCGAGGGGGCTGCCTGGAAGGCGCTGGAGCGCCACTACGGCGAGCTGAAGGACGCCAAGCTGGGCGACCTGTTCGACTCCGACCCGCAGCGCGGCGAGCGGCTGATCGCCGATGGCGTCGGCCTGCACCTCGACTTCTCCAAGAACCGGATCACCGACGAGACGGTGATGCTGCTCGGCGAGCTGGCCCGTGAGCGCGGCGTCGAGCAGCGCCGCGAAGCGATGTTCGCCGGCGAGCACATCAACGTCTCCGAGGACCGCGCCGTGCTGCACGTGGCGCTGCGGATGCCGCGCGAGCGCTCGCTGATCGTCGACGGGGTCGACGTGGTCAAGGAGGTGCACGGGACGCTCGACCGGATGGGCGACTTCTGCGAGCGGGTGCGCTCCGGCGAGTGGACCGGCCACACCGGCAAGCCGATCCGCAACGTCGTCAACGTCGGCATCGGCGGCTCCGACCTCGGCCCGGTGATGGCTTACGAGGCGCTGCGCCACTTCAGCCGCCGCGAGATGACCTTCCGCTTCGTCTCCAACGTCGACGGCACCGACTTCGTCGAGTGCACCCGCGACCTCGACCCCGAGGAGACGCTGTTCGTGATCTCCTCGAAGACCTTCACGACGCTGGAGACGATGACCAACGCCCACACCGCCCGCGAATGGTCGCTGGCCGGGCTGGGCGGCGACGAGGCGGCGGTCGCCAAGCACTTCGTCGCCGTCTCGACCAATGCCGAGGAGGTCGCCAAGTTCGGCATCGACACCGACAACATGTTCGGCTTCTGGGAGTGGGTGGGGGGCCGCTACTCGATGGACTCGGCGATCGGCCTCTCGACCATGCTGGCGATCGGCCCGGCCCGCTTCGCCGAGATGCTGGCCGGCTTCCACGCGATGGACGAGCACTTCCGCGAGGCGCCGCTCGCCGCGAACCTGCCGGCGCTGATGGGGCTGCTCTGCGTCTGGTACGGCGACTTCTTCGGCGCCCAGACCTGCGGCGTCTTCCCCTACAACCAGTACCTGCACCGCTTCCCCGCCTACCTGCAGCAGCTGACGATGGAGTCGAACGGCAAGCACGTCACCCTCGACGGCGCCCGCGTCGACTACGACACCGGGGCGATCTTCTGGGGCGAGCCGGGGACCAACGGCCAGCACTCCTTCTACCAGCTGATCCACCAAGGGACGCGGCTGATCCCCTGCGACTTCATCGGCTTCATGCGCTCCAACAACCCGCTCGGCGAGCACCACGACCTGCTGATCTCCAACGTCTTCGCCCAGGCCGAGGCGCTCGCCTTCGGCAAAACGCCGAGCAGGTGCGCGAAGAGGGCACGCCGGAGAACGTCGTCCCGCACCGGGTGATGGAGGGCAACCGCCCCTCGAACACGATCCTTGCCGAGCGGCTCGACCCCCACACCCTGGGGACCCTGGTGGCCCTCTACGAGCACAGCGTCTTCACCCAGGGGGCGGTGTGGGGGATCGACTCCTTCGACCAGTGGGGGGTCGAGCTGGGCAAGGTGCTGGCGAAGCGGATCGTCCCCGAGCTGCAGGCCGACCAGGAGCCGGAAGCTGACCCACGACAGCTCGACCAACGCGCTGATCCGCCGCTACCGCCAGCCCGCGCCGCGGAGGCGGGCCCGCTCGAGCCCTCCCGCTCGCGGCGTCGAGCTCCAACCTGCTCGCCGCGCGCGAGCTGATGGCGTTCACGCTCGCCTTCCACATCGTCCTCGCCAGCCTCGGCGTCGCCCTGCCGGCGATGATCCTCACCGCCAACTGGCTGGGGCTGAAGCGCGGCGACGAGGACGCGATGCGGCTGGCGCGGCGCTGGTCGAAGGCGATGGCGGTCACCTTCGCGGTCGGCGCCGTCACCGGCACCGTGCTCAGCTTCGAGTTCGGGCTGCTCTGGCCGAACTTCATGGCGCGCTTCGGCGACGCCTTCGGGATCGCCTTCGCGGTCGAGGGGATCTTCTTCTTCACCGAGGCGATCTTCCTCGCGATCTACATCTACGGCTGGAAGCGGCTGAGCGGCTGGGCGCACTTCTGGTCCGGCAGTGCCGATGGTGATCACCGGGATCGGCGGCGCCTTCTCGGTCGTCACCGCCAACTCCTGGATGAACCAGCCGCAGGGCTTCGTCCTCGACGGCCGGCCGGCAAGGTGGTCGAAACCGAGCCGCTCAAGGTGCTGTTCAACCCGGCCTGGGTCTACGAGGTGCCGCACATGATCCTCGCCGCCTACATGGTCGTCGGCTTCCTCGTCGCCTCGATCTACGCGGTCGGGATGCTGCGCGGGCGGCGCGACCGCCTGCACCGGCTGGGGCTGCTGATCCCGCTGACGATCGCCTGCGTCGCCACCCCGGTCCAGCTGTTCGTCGGCGACACCGCGGCGCGCGAAGTCGCCGACCACCAGCCGGCCAAGTTCGCCGCCATGGAGTGCGTCCAGAAGACCGGCACCCACCAGACCGAGTACGTCGGCGGCATCTGCACCAGCGACGGGGTCAAGGCGTCGATCCCGATCCCCGACCTCGACTCGCTTCCTGGTCGGCTTCAGCGCCGACACCAAGGTCGATCGGCCTGCAGGACATCCCGGCCGACGAACGACCGCCGGCGAACACGCTCCTGCACCTCTCCTTCGACGGGATGGTCGGGATCGGCACCGCGCTGCTGCTGCTCGGCCTCTGGCTCGGCTGGTCGTGGTGGCGGCGGCGTGAGATCCCGCGCACGCGGTGGTTCCTGCGCGCCGTGGCCGTCTCCGGGGTAGGCGCGATCCTGGCGCTGTGGATGGGCTGGATCGTCACCGAGGTCGGTCGCCAGCCGTGGATCGTGCAGGGCTACATGCGGACCTCCGAAGCGGTCACCCAGGCGAAGGGGATCTGGTTCGCCTTCGCCGCCGTGCTGCTGCTCTACGCCGGCCTCGGCACCGGCGCCGTGCTGGTGCTGCGGGCGATGTCGCGCCGCTGGCGGGCGGAGGGCGAGGGGGACGAGGCCGAGACCCCCTACGCGCCCGCCGAGGAGGCGGTCCGATGACCGGCGGTGGCGACTTGGTGTCGCTATGCGGAACCAACCCGCCACGGAGGCCGCGATGACCCGCGCCGACGTCGCCGCGGTCATCCTCTGGGTCGGCGCGACGCTGCTACGCGCTGTTCGGCGGTGCCGACTTCGGCGCCGGGCTCTGGGACCTGATCGCCGGCGACGCCGAGCGCGGCGAGCGGCCGCGGGCGCTGATCCAGCGCTCGCTGACTCCCGTCTGGGAGGCCAACCACGTCTGGTTGATCTTCATCCTCGTCGTCCTCTGGACGGCGTTCTCGGAAGCGTTCGGGGCGGTGATGACGACGCTCTACGTGCCGCTGACGCTGGCGGCGGTGGGGATCGTCCTGCGCGGCGGCGGCTTCGCCTTCCGCAAATCGGTGCGGCGGCTCGAGTACCGGCGGGCGATGGGCGCCGTGTTCGCCTTCTCCTCGGTGCTGACGCCGTTCTTCATGGGCACGGTGGTCGGCGCGATCGCCGCCGGCAACGTGCCGCCGGGCGGCGACGGAGACGCCTTCTCGAGCTGGATCGCGCCGCTGCCGCTGCTGACCGGGGCGCTGTTCGTCGCCAGCGGCGCCTACCTCGCCGCAGTCTTCCTGGTCACCGACGCCCGCCGCGCCGGCGACGCCGAGCTGGAGCGGTACTTCTCGCGCCGCGCCCTCGCCGCGGCGCTGGTCGCCGGTGTCTTCGCCGTCGCGGGGATCTTCGCCCTGCACTCCGAAGCGCGCTACATATTCGACCGCCTGACCGGCGAGGGCCTGCCGCTGGTGATCGTCTCGGCGCTCTGCGGCCTCGCGGTGCTGGCGCTGCTTCTGCGTGGCGCCCGCCGCGGCCTGCGCCCGCTCGCGGCCGGTGCCGTCGTCGCCGTGATCTGGGGCTGGGGCGTCGCCCAGTTCCCCTACCTGCTGCCGACCTCGCTGAAGGTGACGCAGTCAGCCGCCCCCTCGGACACGCTGGCCGCGGTGATCGTCGTCTTCATCGCCGCCGCGGTCCTCGTCCTGCCGGCGCTCGGCCTGCTCTACTGGCTCAGCCAGCGCGAACTCCTCGGTGAGTGAGCCCGGCGACCGCCGACCCCGCTCCTAGACTGCCAGAGCAGATGGCCGAAGAACGACGAGAAGATGGGGCCGTGGACGAGGGGGCCTGGGTCTACCTCATCTCTGGGACCGCCGATCGAAACGCCCCGAATCCTCTGCGCGACCGCGTCGTCGAAACCTGCGAAGCAGGTGGTTGGCCCGCCGTCGCCTGGCCGTCTCGGGCTGCCGATGGCTGCGCCGATCCAGGGCATCTCTTCGAGGGAGTTCGCCACGCGGTCGTGCACGCCGATTGCGTTGTCGCGCTGATCGGAGACGCGGCCGAAACCGCAGACGCGGAGCTTGCCCTGGCTTATAGCCACCGCCGTCCGATCATCGGCCTGCGCCTCTCCGACGCGGGCTCCCCCCCTTCCGCCGTCGAGAAGATGCTCGGGGCTTACGAGCGCGCCCGGATGATCGCGTGCGAGAGCGCCGAGGAGTGCGCGGTGAAGCTGCGAGCGACTTTCTCCGACCCCGATTTTGCGGAGACGATATGGACGGCGGCCGGAGAACACGCGGGCAATGCCTAGGCTCTGACGAGACATGGCGCTGCTCACCATCGGCCATTCGAATCACTCCGCGGAGCGCTTCCAGGAACTGCTGTCCGAACATGGCGTCGAGGTTCTGGTGGACATCCGGTCCTGGCCTCATTCGCGCTATGTGGAGTGGGCCGATCGCTCGCGCATAGGCGATGTGGCGAGGGTGGCCGGGGCTCGTTACCTGTTTCTCGGCAAGGAGCTGGGAGGGAGGCCCGACGGAGACGAGTTCTACGACCCGGCCGGGCATGTCCTGTACGGGAAGGTCGCGAGAAGCGACGAGTTCCGCCGTGGCATCGAAAGGCTGCTGCGTGGAGCCGGGCGCTACCGGGTTGCGATCATGTGCAGCGAGGAGAACCCCGCGTCGTGCCATCGCCGTCTGCTCGTGGCAAAGGTTCTGCTCGAGCGAGGTCTGGTGATCGACCACATTCGAGGCGACGGAAGTCGCGAAGTGGAGGCGGAGCCGATAATCCTCGCCGAGGGGTCGCTTTTCGACGACGAGGAGAGCCTATGGAGATCTTCACTATCGGTTTCACGCAGACAACCGCCGAGGATTTCTTCGGCCGCTTGAAGGCGCATCGAATCGAGCGCCTCCTCGACGTCAGGCTCAACAACAGATCGCAGCTGGCGGGCTTCGCGAAGCGCGACGATCTCGCCTACTTCCTGCGCGAGCTGATAGCTGCGAAGTACGAGCATGCCCCGTTGCTGGCGCCGAGCCCAGAGATCCTCGCCGCCTACAAGAAGAGGAAAGACATGTCCTGGGGGGAGTACGAAGAGCGCTTCCTGGGACTGATGCGCGAGCGGCACATAGAGCGAGAGCTGAGTCCGGAGGAATTCGAGCAGCGCACCGTGCTGCTATGCAGCGAGGCGACGCCTGAGCGCTGCCATCGCAGGCTCGTCGTCGAGTATCTCGCCGACCACTGGCCCGCCCTCGTGGCGGTGCATCTTTAGGAGACCGGCATGCCGGTCGAGGAAATCGTAGTTCTCGCCTGCTCCAAGAAATGGGGTGGACGGTGCGTTGCCGGGGTCTCCGGGCAGACCGGCTGCTGGCTGCGGCCTGTGTCGGGATCGCCGCACGGTGAGCTGACCCCCTTCCACTACCGAATCGGCGGTCGCGAGATAAGGCCTCTTGACATCGTGCGCTTCGAGCACGACGGCGGATTGAGCGATCCGTCGCAGCCGGAGAATGTCGCAGTCGCCGGATCACGTTGGCGCTTGACCGGAAGGCTGGACCCCGACGATGCTGGTCGCGTTCTCTCGCCGCATCTGGTCGAGGGACAGGTGCTCCTCGGAAACCGCGGCTCGGCCGTGCCCGAAGAAGAGGCGATGCTGGGAGTGGATGCATCGCTGGCCCTGGTGCGGCCCCGGGCGGTCGAATTTCATCTCGAGCCGCCGCGTGAGGGAACCGGCCGGGCGCGACCGCGAGGCGGCTTCGAGCTGGCCGGTCAGGAATACAACCTGGCCCTCACCGACTATCTCGTGGCGCCGAGCCTGATGAAGGCCGGCTTGGGCAGCCATGAGCTTTCCGAGCTCGGCTTCGCCCCGGACTCCGACGTCTATCTGACAGTTAGCCTTGCCGAAGCGCTGGACGGTTGGTGCACCAAGCTCGTCGCCGCAGTCATCTTCCTGCCGACCGGGGGTTGGTCCGGGCCATGACGGATCCATCTCCCCACGCCGTGCTGTTCGACATCGACGGGACGCTGCTTGTCACCGGCGGGGCGGGCGCGGTCGCCTGGCAGCGGGCTTTCGACGAGCTGCACGGGGTCGAGGCCAACGTCGACGAGCACACCGACGCCGGCATGACCGACCCCGAGATCGCGGCGATCGTCTTCCGCGAGGTGATCGGCCGCGAGGGCACGCCGCAGGAGCGCTCGAGGGCGATCGGCTGCTACCTCAAGCACCTGCCCGACACGGTCGCCGAGTCCGCGGGCTACCGGGTGATGCCCGGGGTCGAGCAGCTGCTGCCGCGGCTGATCGACGACGGCGTCCTGCTCGGCCTGGTTACCGGCAACGTCGAGGCGGCGGCCCACATCAAGCTCGCCCGCGGCCGGCTCAACCGCTTCTTTTCCTTCGGCGGCTACGGCTCCGACTCCGCCGACCGCACCGAGGTCACCGAAGCCGCCCTGCGCCGCGGCGAGCTGGTCTCCGGCGGCGCCCTCCAGGACGGCGCCTGCATCTCGATCGGCGACACCCCCCGCGACGTCAGCGCCGGCCACGGCGCCGGCATCCGCGTAGTCGGCGTGGCAACCGGCTCCTATTCCGTCGAACAATTACGCGACGCGGGAGCCGACTGGGCTTTGGAGAACGTAGAAAAAGACTTTCCCGCCTGACGTGCCCTGGTCAAGCAGATCAAGGACGCAGGAAGCGTGGCGTGCTCCGCACGCGAGCAACCGAGGACGCAGATATGCGCCGGCCAGAACGCGTCAGGCTCCGCACGCGAGCGACCGAGGACGCAGATATGCGCCGGCCAGAACGCGTCAGGCTCCGCACGCGAGCGACCGAGGACGCCGATATGCGCCGGCCAGGGCGCGTCAGGCCAGCGTGCAGCGGGCCTGGTAGATCGAGAGGAAGCCCGACTCGAAGCCGTTGCGCGCCGCGCGCAGATACAGGCGCCAGACCCGGACCCGTTCCGGACCGGCGAGGCGGATCGCCTCGTCGAGGTTCTCGTCGAGCCGGCGCGCCCAGTGACGCAGGGTCTCGGCGTAGTCGGCGCCGTGCTCGGAGACGTGGCGGGTGGCGAAGCCGGCCCGCTCCAGCGCCAGCAGGACGCGCGAGAGGTGCAGCGGTTCGCCGTCGGGGAAGACGTAGCGCTCGGTGAAGGCGCCGGCCTCGGGGTCGGTGTGGCGGAGGCGGGCGATGCCGTGGTTGAGCAGCCGCCCGCCCGGCTCCAGCAGTCCGGCGAGGGTGCGGGCGTAGACGTCGATCTGCTCCTCGCCGACGTGCTCGACCATGCCGATCGAGGCGATCGCGTCGAAGCGCTCGCCGGCCAGGTCGCGGTAGTCCATGACGCGGATCTCGACCCGGTCCGCGACTCCGGCCTGCTCGGCCCGCTGACGCGCCCGCTCGGCCTGCGGCGGCGAGAGGGTGATGCCGACGACGCTCGCCCCGTACCTGGTCGCCGCCCGCAGCGGGAAGCTGCCCCAGCCGCAGCCGACGTCGAGCACCCGGTCGCCCTCCTTCAGGGCGAGCTTGCGGGCGACCGTGTCGAGCTTCTCTTCCTGCGCGGCCTCGAGCGTCTCGGCCCCCTCGGCGAAGATCGCGCAGCTGTAGGTCATCGACTCGTCGAGGAACAGCGCGAAGAACTCGTTCGAGACGTCGTAGTGGTGGCGGACGGCCTGCGCGTCGCGCTCCTTGCTGTGGCGGCGGCCGCTGAGGACCAGCTCCGCGGCCGGCCGGCTCGGCGGCCGGGTGAGGCCGGCGGCGCGCGCCGTGCCGAGCAGCAGCCGCGCCTTGTCGCCGCCCGCCAGCGCCGGCGGCTGCCAGTTGTCGAGCAGCTCGATCACCGCGTCCATGTCGTCGACCTCGATCGCGCCGCTGACGTAGGCGCGACCGAGGCCCAGCTGCCCGGGCGCCCGCAGCACGTGCGCGGCGGCACGCGGCGAGCGGACGAAGAAGGTCGGCCCGTCGCCGTCGCGGGAGGGCAACCGCGTCCCGTCCCAGAACTCGACGGTGAAGGGGCGATCGGGGATCCGGGCTTCGATCTCGCGGCGCAGGGGGGTGGTGCTGGCAAACGGCATCGCGAGACACTTTATTGGAGGAGCCCGTCCGCGCCAATCCGCTCGATGAGCGTTTCTTGCCCTGCCGGCGCGTATGATCCCGGCTCAATGGCAGGTAGCGGTCCCCTCCCCTCAGACATCCAGCCGGTAGCGAACGAGACGCGCGATCGGATCATCACCGGCCTGGTCACGCTGATCCCGTTCCTGGCGATCGGCTTCGCCGGCTGGCAGGTCTGGGGCAAGGCGCTGCACTGGAGCGACGTCTTCCTGTTCGTCGGCATGTACGTGCTGACCGGCCTCGGGATCACCGTCGGCTTCCATCGCCATCTCACCCATCGCGCTTTCAAAGCGAAAGGCTGGCTGCACGGGCTGCTGGCGATCCTCGGCTCGGCGGCGATCGAGGGCCCGGTCATCTCCTGGGTCGCCGACCATCGCAAGCACCACGCCTTCTCGGACGTGGAGGGCGACCCGCACAGCCCCCACGTCGACCACGGCCACGGCTGGTCAGGCGCCCTGCGCGGCCTCTTCCACGCCCACATGGGCTGGCTCTTCATCCACACCCAGCGCGGCAACAAGGAACGCTTCGCGCCCGACCTGCTCAAGGACCCGACGATCAACTGGGTCGACGGGACCTTCATCTACTGGGCGATCCTCGGCCTCCTCGTCCCCTTCGCGCTCGGCTGGCTGATCGGCGGAACGCTGTTCGCGGCGGTGACCGGCCTGCTCTGGGGCGGCCTGGTCCGCGTCTTCGTCCTGCACCACTTCACCTACAGCATCAACTCGCTCTGCCACGTCTTCGGCAACCGCGACTACGAGACCGGCGACGAGTCGCGAAATCTGGCGCTGATCGCGATCCCGACCATGGGCGAGGCCTGGCACAACAACCACCACGCCTTCCCGACCTCCGCGGTCCATGGCCTCGGCCGCTGGCAGGTCGACATCTCTGCCCTCGTCATCGACAGCCTCGAGAAGCTCGGCCTGGTCTGGGATGTCGTCCGCGTCTCGCCCGATCGGATCGCGGCCAAGGCCGTCTGACCTACGCATATCGGCGTCCTCGGTCGCTCGCCTGCAAGCGAGATCGTCGATCTGCTTGGTCAGGGCAGCGCCTTCGATTCGTACCAGTCGATCCAGCCGTTGCAGGCGTCGCGCAGCGGCACGATCCGCCGCCTGCCGTCGCGGACCGCGACCAGGTTGCCGACGTAGGCGGTCGCGTCGTAGCCGCTGAGCCGCTGCAGCGTCGACGGGGCGGCCGCGGCGACCGTGAAGCGGACCCGCCCGCCGTGGCTGGCGTAGGCCCCGGCCGGCCAGAACTGGCCGTCGTTGGCGAGGCTGATCGTGTTCGGCCGCTGGCCGTCCAGCGCCGGCTTCAGCTCGTGGTGGAACCCGGGCGCGCCGAGGCTGAGCGAGAACGGCGAGAAGTACTGGATCGAGAGCCGCCAGCGACCGCGCGGCAGTCGCACCGACTGCGAGGTGCGCTCGCCGGTCGTCAGCTGGCTGCCCATGTCCCAGCGGGCCTTCGGCGCGATCGCTGTCGAGGGGAAGAGCGCGGCGCGGCCGCGGTTGGCGAGCAGGATGCGGATCTCCGGCGAGGCGCAGCCGGCGCGGGCCGCGGCCTCGGTCCCCTCGAGCAGGACCTGGCGGTCTGCGGGCGTTTCGCCGGTCCGCTTCCAGAGGATGTAGGAGGGGGTGGCGGCGATCCGCCTGAAGTTGGGCGGCGCCTGGCTGTTCCAGGCGGCGCGGCCGGCGATCACGTAGGGGAAGCGGTCGAGGGTGCCGCGCGAGAACGAGTCGAAGTCGATCGGGCTGTAGGCGTTGCCGGTGTCGAACGGCTTCTCCGGGTTCTGCGAGACGGCCGGGTCGGGGAACTCGACCAGCGGCACGTGGGTGTCGGCGCCGAGCAGCTCGTAGGCCGCGTAGCGGTCCTGGCCGGCGTAGAGGACCGGCCGGCCGTGGAGGATCGGCAGGAAGGCCCGCAGCTCGCCGCCGTGCCCGGCCGGGCCGACCGGCGCGTCGCGCAGCGCCAGGAAGCTGGAGTAGACCGCTCCGGCGACGAAGGCGGCTGCCAGCGCCGTCCAGCCGAGCCGCCGCGCCGGCGCCCAGCCGAGCTCGCTCAGCAGCGGGCGGACGATCAGCAGCATCGCCAGCGGCGCGGCGATGATCAGCGCCTTGGCCTGCGGGTAGTCGCCGCTGGTCGGCAGTGAGGCGAGGTAGAGGATCGCGCAGGCGGCGAAGGCGAGTGGCAGGGTCGGTTCGCGGCGGCGCAACCACCAGAAGAGGGCGGCGAGCAGCGCCAGCACCGCGATCGCGGCGGCGAGCCCGGTCAGGTGGGCGCCACCCGGCGCGTCGAGCCGGTAGTTCGGCGCCCACCAGACCCCGAGCGCCTCGAACGGCGAGACCGGCCCGTAGGTGTTCGTGCCGGCGACTTTGTCGAAGCTGTGGACGAAGCCGAACGGGCCGACCAGCGTCGCCGCGGCGGCCAGCGCGACAAGCAGGACGATCGCCGCCAGGGTCAGCGGCCGGAAGAGGAAGCGCAGCAGCCGCCGCGGCGCCAAAGCCCGCCGCGTCTCCGGCAGGGTCAGGCTCCAGAGGGCGACGATCAGGATCGGCCAGGCGAGCCCGGCGAAGCTGTAGGAGAAGAAGATGCCGCCGGCGATCGCCAGCCACGGCAACGAGAACCGCAACCAGCCAGACGTGCCGGTGATTGACCGCCCAATATGGTGGTTAACTCCCGGCACGTCGGCGAGGGAGACGGCGACGGCGAGGACGAAGAGGGCCTCGGCGGTCTCCTTGAAGGCGCCCTGGGCGAAGTAGGAGGCGGCCAGGTAGGGGACGGCGACGAGGGTCGCGGCGAGCAGCCGTCGCCCCGGGCCGAAGCCGCGCAGGGCGGGGAGGACGGTGAGGCCGGTGAGGACGCCGATCGCGAAGATCTCGCCGACGAAGGCCTGCCCGAGGCCGATCCCCGGGACCGCGGCGGTCGCCGCCGCGAGGCCGTGCGGGCCAAGCGGGTAGCCGGCGTCGGGCGCCGGCCCGAAGCCGCTGCGCAGCCACTCCGCCCAGGCGAGGTGGAGGCCGAGGTCGTTGTTGAAGCCGACCCCGAGCAGGCCCCAGCGGCCGCTGATCGCGAACGGGATCGAGAGCACCAGTGCGACGACCAGCGCCACCGGCAGCCCCTGCCGCAGCGCCTCTCCCGGTCGATGGGCCGATTCCCGCCGGTTTGAGTCGCCTTTGGCCCCGTCGGCGAAGACGACGATCGCCGCCGCGACGACGACCAGCACGACCACGCCGAGCGTCGCCGTGGTGCCGTGGCCGGGCGCGCGGGCGAGGACGCCGGTCACGGTCATCACCGCCCCGAAGCCCGCGGCCGGCTCCAGCCACGACCAGGCATGGCGGCCGGCGAGGCTGAGGAGGGCGCGTCCGACCAGAAGCGAGGCGCCGCAGATCAGCGCCGCCGAGGCGTACGTCGCGATCATCAGGGAGGGCAACCTATGACAGCCGCCACCCGCGGCGCGGCGCCCCTGACGAACTCAGTACCTATCGGCCGCCCGTTCCAGCGTCTCGCGCAGGTTCTCGCCGCGCAGCGGCTCGGCGTGCCCGGCGGCGACCACCTTCGGCTCCAGCGCCGCCAGCTTGCGCACCGACTCCTTTGCCTGCGCGTGGTCCCAGGCCCAGGCCGGGTGGGGGACGCTGGCCTCGCCCGGCGGCAGCGGCTTCAGCCGCGCCGAGTCGACGAAGTAGACGACGTCGCTGACCAGCGCCACCCGGTCGCGCTCCCGCCACAGCCCGATCAGCCCGGGCGCGTGGCCGGGGAAGTGGATGACGCGGAAGCCCGCCACCTCGTCGCCCTCGGAGACGGTGCCGTCGATCTTCACCGCGCCGCCGTCCCAGCGCCGCAGCAGGAACGGGTAGAGCCAGCGCACTGGCGCCACCGGGAGCTGCGAGAGGTCCATGTAGGGGGTGATCGACGCATCGCTTTCGGCGTCGGCGACCTCATCCGGGTGGCAGTAGACCGGCGCGTCGAGGTAGGGCGCGGTACCGCGGTGGTCGGCGTGGGCGTGGCCGAGGACGACCCGCTTCAGGCCGCCGAGCCGCTCCGCTTCCCGCCGCGCCGCCCTGCGCATCCCCTTGCTGCCGGCGTCGAACTGGACGACCCCGCCCTCGTCCTCGAGGAAGTAGACGCTCATCGCCTTGCGCAGGTCGCCGCGCAGCAGCCAGACCCCGTCGGCGACCCTTTCCATGCCACCCAGGTTACCCCGCGACCATCTAGGCTCCGCCGCGATGCCTCTGCTGTGGAAGGTGGGAATGGTCGTGCTGGTCGTCTGCCTGGTCGCGGCGATGGCGATCGCGATCGTCCGCCTGGCGACAACGCCGACCGAAATCCTCGGCGACCGCTTCCACGCTCTGCCCGCTCACGGGCACCGGGCGCCGCGTTAGTATCGGCCGCGTCCAGCGACCGACACTGAGGAGGCGGCGTGTTCACTCGCATCGTGGTTGGAACCGACGGATCGGATACCGCCGCCGAGGCCGTGCGCCAGGCAGTCGACCTCGCCAAGCTCGCCGGCGCCACGCTGAGCATCGTCAGCGCCTACCAGCCGGTCCCGAAACGGCGCCTGGAAGGCGAGCGCGAGGGCGCGCCCGCGGACGTCCAGTACGAGATCGGCCCGCGCGAGGACGTCAACCTGGTCCTCGACGGCGCCGCCGCGGCGGCGAAGAATGAGGGGATCGAGGTGCAGGCGCATCCGGTCGAGGGCGAGCCCGCCGAAGCGATCCTCAACGTCGCCGAGGAAACCGATGCCGACCTGATCGTCGTCGGCAACAAGGGGATGACCGGTGCGCGCCGCTTCCTGCTCGGCAGCGTGCCGAACAACGTTTCGCACCACGCACCTTGCTCGGTGATCATCGTTCGTACTACGTAAGCGCCTCCCGCCCGATCGAGGCTTACGGCGCTGGGGCCGTGGCTGCGCCGGCATCGATCAAACCCGCGCCCTGCTGGGTCGCCGGTACGCCGATCGAGCGGGCTGTCTTGCGCAAGCGCTGCGTTACGTCGTTGACGCGGGCACGCGGCGAGGCGTCGGCCGGGATCACGCCCGCGGCGAGGACCATCGCCGCCACGCCGGAGACGTGGGCGGCGGCCATCGAGGTGCCGACGTAGTTGCCGGGCTCGCCGAAGCGGCGCGGATTGCCGCCTTTCAGCGTCACCTGGTAGATCGGCCGGCTCAGAATCGAGGGACAGCCCGGCGCCGGAGGGCCACCGCCGGGGGCGACGACGTCGATGTCTCTGCCGCTGAGCGAGTAGGAGCCGAGGCAGCCGCCCTCGGTGGTGCCGCCGACGCCGATCACCCGCGGGCCGGTGGCCGGCGGCGCGACGCAGGCCTCCGAGCCGAGGTTGCCGATCGCGGCGACGGTGACGACCCCGCGCTGGTAGGCGCGGCGCAGTTCTTCGTCGATTCCGGGCACGCTCTTGCCGCAGCCGAAGTTGAAGCTCATGTTGATCACGTCGGCGCCGTGGGCGACGGCGAAGTGGATGCCCTTGGCGATCTCGTCGGCGCGGCCGCTGCCGTTGCGGTCCAGCACCCGGACCGGCATCAGCTTGGCGCGGTAGGCGAGGCCGGTCAGGCCAATCCCGTTGTTGGTCTTCTCGGCGATCGTGCCGGCGACGTGGGTGCCGTGCCCGTTCTCGTCCAGCGGCACCGCGTCGTCGGCGACGAAGTCATAGCCCTTGGCGAACTGGCCGGAGCTGAAGTCGGGGCTGCGGTGGAAGTGGGGGGGCTTGCCGCGGTAGGCGATCCCGGTGTCGAGGACCGCGACCGTGATTCCGCGGGCGCCGCGGCGGTGGGCGGCGATCAGGTGCTGCCAGGCGGCGATCGCGTCGATGCCGCCGGGCGAGGTCGGCAGCAGCGAGGTCGGCGCCCCCGCCGAGGGGAGGAAGTTCCACTGCAGCGAGGCCCAGCCGCCGGCAGGGCCGGGGTCGGCGCCGATCGAGCCCGGGTCGTCGGGGACCCCCGTGGCCGGCAGCGGCACCTGCCTGGAGGCGGTGGCGAGGTAGTCGGGAGCGGCGTATTCGACGCTCGGGCTGCGACGCAGCGCGGCGGTAGCCCGGCGCACCCCGATCCCGCGGGGCAAACGCACGGCGTGTCCGTGCCGCTGCCCGCTGAACTTGACGACGATCCGCCGCGGGGCGAATTCGCGCGCCGGCGAGATGCCGATCGCCGCGCCGGCCGGGCTGGGGGTGCCCGCCGCGGCGAGTGCGGCCAAGCCCGCGAGCAGCACGAGGGCGGCGAGAATCTTGAGAGCCCGCCCCGGAACCCCCCGCGCACGCCTGGCGGCGGCGGACGCGGCGCGGTGCGGCGTCCTCGGGAACCGGCAATGCCGCCGGCATTGGCCGGCTCCCTGCGTCCTTGCCCCGCTTGGTCCGGCGCTCGCCAGTCGCACACGCGGGGTTTCGGGGCGGGCTCTAAGGCGTCGGCTCATGTCGGTGGCGGCTCGCGGAATCCCTGCAAAAGAGCGAGCCCTCCGGTAACACCGGCCGGCCCGCGAAGTTGTCGGTCCCACATACTCTCCAATCGATGGCGGACGAGCCGACCGATTCCGCGCGGCGCCTGATGGGCGTGGCGATCGAGCGGGCGCGCGAGGCCGAGGCGCACGGCGACGTGCCGATCGGCGCCGCGATCGCCCGCGACGGCGAGCTGCTGGCCGCCGCCGGCAACGAGCGCGAGCTGCGCCGCGACCCCACCGCCCACGCCGAGATCCTCGCGATCCGCGCCGCCGCCGAGGCGCTCGGCGGCTGGCGCCTGCCCGGCACGACGCTCTACGTGACGCTCGAGCCCTGCGCGATGTGCGCCGGCGCGATCGTTCTCGCCCGCATCCCCACGGTCGTTTTCGGCGCCCCCGACCCGAAGGCCGGCGCCGCCGGCAGCGTCCTCGACGTCCTCGCCGAGCCGGCCCTCAACCATCGCCCGCAGGTGGCCGGCGGCCTGTTGGAGGAGGAGTGCGCGGCGCTGCTGCGCGGCTTCTTCGGCTCCCGCCGCTGAGCCGAGCCAATACCCTGTCGGCAGCACCCTGGAGAGGTGTCCGAGTGGCTTAAGGAGCGCGACTGGAAATCGCGTGGGCGGGGTTAACCCGCCTCGTGGGTTCGAATCCCACCCTCTCCGCTCCCGCCCGTATGGCGGCGCCTGGCGGCGTCCTCGATCGCTCGCGCCGGGAGCACGCGATGCTCTCCTCGTCCCTGCCGTGCCTGCCCTGCGAACGGGAGGACTCAGGTTGGAACCGCGTAGATCTGGCCGCCCTTTTCGAGCACTTGCTTCGGTTCCAGGGGGGTCGGGGGCGGGCCGCCGGTGACCTCGCCGGTTTCGGCGCTGTAGGTGCCGCCGTGGCAGGGGCAGTAGATCTCGCCGCCGTTGTAGCCGACCGTGCAGCCGGCGTGGGTGCAGACGGCGCTGAAGGCCTTCAGGCTGCCGTCTTCGTTGCGGATCAGGATGTCCGGCGAGCCGGTCGACGGGTCCGAATAGGTCGCCGCCTGGCCGCTCGGCAAGCGGCTCCCGGGACCGAGCTTGACCGCGCCGGAGGGCAGCTTCCCGGCGTTGCCGGCGCCGGAGCCGGACGCCGATCCGCCCCCCTTTCCACCGGCCGACCTGCCGCCGCGGGGCAGAGCCCGCGCCGTCGCGGTCGATCCGGTGTAGGGGCCTTTGAGCAGCGCCGAGATCCCGGCGATCGCCAGGCCGGCGCCGGCAAGCTCGGCGACGAGGACGCGCCGCGTCATCGCCGCGTCCGCGGTCCCCGGCGCCTCGTCGGGGTCGGGCGGGCGCAGCCTGGTGCGGCGGGCGAGCGACGGCGAAGGCTTCTTCAGCGCGTTGTCGAGCGCCAGCTGCCCCTGTGCGCCGCAGAGCACGAACGGCAGCCAGGCGAAGACGAAGACGATGTCGGGACCGAGGAAGTAGGGCGTCGTATGCCAGCTCGCGGTGAGGAAGAGGACCAGGTTGAGGCCGAGCCCGGCCGCGGCGGCGATGCGGGTCATCAGCCCGGCCGTCGCCAGCAGCCCGACCACGATCTCCAGGACCGCCACGCCGATCCCGGCGAGCTCGGCGTGGGGGATCGCGAAGGTCCGCAGCAGGAATCCGCCCGGGGCGCCGTTGGCGAAGTCTTCGAGCTGGGCGCCGATGTAGGTGGCCGAGCCGGCGTGGAGGAAGCCGGGGTCGGTCAGCTTCTGGATTCCGGCGTAGACGAAGGTGAGGCCGAGGAACAGCCGCAGGGGCAGCAGGGCGGCACCCGGTCTCAGCGCGCTCATCGTCCGAGTCTCGGCGCGAGCCGTTAACCGAGGCTAAGCCGCTTCTGAGACCGCTCTCAGGGTCGGCGCCGGCGCCGCGTCGAGCGGCATCACGATCGCCTCGTCCGGCGCCGCCTCAGCCGGCCGGCGGCCGCGCAGCTGCTCGTGGTTGCAGACGACGTAGCACCACTCCATCAGCCAAATCCGCGAGGCGGGGTCGATTTCCTCGACCGTCGCTCCGACCAGCCAACGCCCCTCGCTCTCACGGCAGGAGCGGACCTCGACCTGGGCGGCGACCTCGTGCGACTCGCCGCGCGCGTCCTCCAGCTCGAGCAGGACGGCGGGGCGGTCGCCGACCGGCAGCGGCGCGTCCGTGACCAGGCCGACGCCGGCAGCGCTGGCGTCGATCAGGCGGCCGGCGACGTGGCCGGAGGCGGAGAAGCAGTGCGCGGCGGCGTCGCCCTCGAAGCGGTATATCTGGCGCCGCTGGCGGCGGCGGCCGACGGCGAGCAGGGTGCGGAGGACGCGGCGCAGCTCGATCAGGCCGAGCAGCGGGACGATGATCGCCGCGATCCCCGGCAGGTCGGGCAGCGGCCCGACCCCGGCCAGGTCGAGCAGCCGCAGCGCGGTGCCGCCGGTGAGGACCACCGCGGCGAGCAGCACCAGGTGCAGCTTGCGGATCGCTCCGCGGCCACCGATGTCGCCGCCCTGCTTCGGCGTCACCTTGAAGGCGGTGCGGCCGGGACGGAAGATGCAGCGCAGCGCCCGGGTGTAGATCTCCATCGTCAGCAGCTCGTAGTGCGCCGTCTCGCCGATCCGCATGTAGCCGCGCGCCAGCGCCGAGCCGGCCAGCAGGTTGAGCGACACCGACGGCCCCCAGAGAGCGACGAGGGCGAGGACGCTGACCTTCATCGGCAGCTCCCCGGTCCACATCACCAGCCCCAGCGTCGCCAGCAGCAGCAGCCGCATCGGCGGCGCCAGGTAGGCGGCGAGGCTGACGAAGTAGGAGAGGCGCTGGACCGGTCGCAGCTCGCGCGCCCGCAGCGGCGACTCCGGCAGGGTGAAGACGGCGAGGTTGCCGCGCGCCCAGCGGTCGCGCTGCAGCAGGTAGCTGTCAAGGTCGTGCGGGGCGAGCCCCTGGACGACGACCTCGTCGTGGTAGCGGCTGGTCCAGCCGTGGCGCAGCAGGCGGATCGTCGTGTGGAAGTCCTCGGCGATCGTCTCGGTGGCGACGCCGCCGATCTCCAGCAGCGCCTGGCGCCGCAGCACCGCCGCCGAGCCGCACCAGTAGGCGGCGCCGTGGCGGTTCTTGCCCGGGCAGACGACGCGGTAGAAGAGCGACTGCTCGTGACGGCCGACGACATAGTGCTGGATCGAATCGTGGTTGAAGAAGTCGTGCGGGCTCTGGACCAGGGCGACCCGCTCGTCGTCGAAGTAGCCGACCATCGCGTCGAGCGCGTCGGGCATCGGCACGTGGTCGGCGTCGAGCATCAGCACCAGCTCGCCATCGGTGCGGTCGAGCGCGGCGTTGATGTTGCCGGCCTTGGCGTGGGAGTTGTCGGGCCGGGTCATGTAGACGGCGTCCGCCGCCCCGGCAAGCTCCTCCATCTCCGCCCGGCGGCCGTCGTCGAGCAGGTAGGTCGTGTGCGGGTAGGTGAGGGCGCGGCAGCCGGCCAGTGTCGCGGCGACGACCTCGATCGGCTCGTCGTAGGTGCAGACGTAGACGTCGACCTTCCGCCCCGGCGTCGCCGGCGGCCGCTCGCCCGTGCGCCGCGTCCACGAGTACCAGGCGAGCGTGCCGAGCGCCCAGAGGCCGTAGACCTCGGTGACCAGCAGCATCGCGTAGGGGATCGGGCTGGCGCCTTCGGCGCTCCAGCCGATCCGCCAGCCCAGGTAGACGACCCCCCAGAGCAGGGCCAGCACCGCGACGGCCCGCAGCAGGTGGGGATGACGGTCGACGAACCGCCCGAGCGGGGTCTGGTCGCTGCCTTGCACGGGGCTGCATCGACCCGGCCGGCCGCCGGCTTGAGGACTGGGACGCCGCCACGCGCCCCATCCCTAGAATCAGCCCCCGAAGCAGATGTCCCGGAGGGGTGCCGGAGTGGTTGAACGGGGCAGTCTCGAAAACTGTTGGCGTCGCAAGGCGCTCGTGGGTTCGAATCCCACCCCCTCCGTTTTGCCGCAGTGCCGAGCACCTTGCTGCGGCTGATGACTAATCAGGCGGCGGCGCGAGATTCTGGCCAAGTGCCGGAACGAACGCGCTCATAAAGAGTGTCGGGAGCGAGGTCCGCGCCCCCGGGCCAAACTACGGTGCCGGTGTCCGTGTCGGCTTCGGCCTTGGCAAAGCCCTCTGGGGTTAGGGCATCCCCGAAAACCGGGCCACGCATGCGATCGAGCACGTCGACTTCGCCACTCAGCCCGTCGGCGAAGGTCAGTCGGAGGACGCCGTGGCGGACGACCTCTGCTGTGATTATGTCCGGCGTAAGTTCGTTCATTGCAGTGGTTCGATCTCCTGAAGTGCCTCACCTGCGCGGGCTCGCCGACAGTTCTCTTCCAGCTCAGCTTGATGCAGCTCGGCCCAGGCGAGCACGAAGCGCAACTGCCGGCGGTCGAGGTTGCTGTCGATTGCCTCGAGGTTGTCGATTCGTACCTTGGCTTCACCTTCGGCATGGCGGGGTGGAAGTGCGGGAATAGCCGTAGCAGGGCTCAGCCCTCCGGCAGATTCTCCAGGTCTGCCCGGTCCTGCGCGCGGCTCTGCACTCGCTTCATCGCTCGCAGCCGGCCAAGCGAGCACACCCGTACCGGGATGCCCAGCAGGTCGCTCTCGACCGCGTCCTCGGCCAGCTCGGAATACGCCGGCACTCCGCGCAGGCGCTGCACCACGTCGAGACCGCCGAACCTGGTGTCCGCACTGACGTTGCCGCCGCGCAGGATGACCGCGCCGTCCTTGTCGGGGTCGAAGGGCCGCCCCTCGACCGTCGGCAGGGTCGAATCCAGCGCCCCAAGGGCCGCGGTCAGCAGCTTCAGGTTCGCCGGGTCGGGATCGGGCACGAGGTCGAGGTCTTCGGTCGCTCGCACGTACCCGTGCGCTCCCACCGCCACGCCGCCGATCACGACGAAGCGAACCTCCTGCTCATGCAGGGCCCCCAGCAGGCCGCGGAGGTCGAACTCGCTCAAGGCGCCGAGGCGGCGCCCTTGACGGCGCTCATCTGCTTGCAGAGGGCGTGCACCCGTGCAAGTCGCTCGCTCATCGGCATCGTGCGGGCGGCCTCCAGGCGAGCGGCTCGCGAGCGGCTCATGTCGCCGATGTCGCCCTCGCGCGCCGTATCCCGCTTCTTCGCCGTCATCGTCAGCAAATCCTAGCGTCGTCTCCAGGCCCGTTCGCCGGCATGCGGATGTTCGGGATCGCAGCTTCGATCGCTCGCGCCAGGCGGATCGCCCGCATTCCTCCACGGCAAGTCGAGTTCACCGGAAGGAGGAGCCCCTCGAAAACCGTTGGCGTCGCCAGGCGCTCGCAGGCTTGCCCATCGCAGCGCCGGCGATCTGTGGTGTGGGATATTGAGGCCCAATGGACCGCGTCGCACAGGTCGATCCGGACTGGGTGGCCCGACACCTCGATGATCCGATGGTGCGGCTGGTCGAGGTGGATGTGAGCCCCGTCGCCTATCGGGAATGCCACATCCCCGGCGCGGTCCTCTGGGACGCCTACCGAGACCTGCGCCATCCCGACTACACGCCGATCGACCCGGACGAGCTCGATGCGGTTCTGTCGCGGTCGGGGGTGACGGCCGAGAGCACCGTCGTCTTCTACGGCTACGCCTCCTATCTCGGCTACTGGCTGATGGACCGGCACGGGCACGAGCGGATCCGGGTGATGGAGGGCCCGCGCGAGCGATGGGAGGAAGCCCGACACCCCTGGAGCGCCGAAGTGCCGGAGCCGGAATCGTCTCCTTATGAGCGCCAGGGCGAGAGGCCCGAGCTGGTCGTCGGGCTCGAGGAGGTGCGGGAGATGATCGGGGACCCCGAGACGGTGCTTTTGGACGTGCGCTCAAACGAGGAGTTCGGCGGCGAGCGTTTCTGGCCCTCCGGCGCCAGCGACGGAGCCGGGCGCCCCGGCCACCTGCCCGGGGCGGTTCATGTCCCGGTCGAGCTGGCGCGGGAACAGGACGGCTCCCTGGCGGACGGTGAGGCGCTGCGGCGGGCCTGCGAGGAGCGGGGGGTCGACCCCGGTCGGAGGGTGGTCGTCTACTGCACGATCGGCAACCGAGCCAGCCAGGTCGGGTTCGCCCTCAAGCACCGGCTGGGATACCCCGACGTGGCCGTCTACTACGGCTCGTGGTCGGAGTGGGGGAGCTCGGCGGAGACGCCGGTAGAGACCTGAGCAGCCGCTTGGCGCGGCTCTCCCGCGCGCACGACCAGAGCGCCATCCTCGTCTCCGGCAACACCCACCTCCTCGACTTGCCGATCGCGCCCCGATCCTCTCCTCGGTCAGCTTCATCGCCCGACAGGCGACCCCCGGCCCGATTGCCCCCGACGAATCGTGAGGCCCGCGCCGGGGCGATGAAGACCATTCCGCTCGAGCGATACCGAGGCCGGGGAGATATGCCAACAGTGCTCGCTGTTCGTCCGAACCAGGTGTCTGGAGCGAAGCTGGCCAGACGCTCGAAAATCATCCTTTGCAGGAGTGCGGGCCGGGTCTACCGATGCGCTCGCAACCACGCGGTTTCGAGCGCCTGGACTGCGAGCCATAGATGCCCGCTCCGGACGATAGGCGACTCTCCGGTCCCGCTGGAAGCAGGTCCCTGATCGCCAACCGATGTCGAATCGCCGTGCGGCCCGTGCTTCAAGGCGAAGCGGCCTGGGGACTGGCCTTGACCTGGCCCCAGGTCAGCAGCCGGCCGCTTTTCGGGTCGATCACCTTGAGTCGGATTGCGCGCAGCCCGTCGCGGACGCTCAACACAGGGACATCGTGGAAGATCGGGTTCTCGTCGTGGGTGCGCTGCAGGTTGTAGTTGGGAATCTTGGCGCTGAGGTGGTGAACGTGGTGCAGGCCGATGTTGCCGCTGAAGAACTGCAGGAGCTTCGGCAGCTTCAGGTAGGAGCTTCCCCGCAAGGCGGCATCTGCGTAGCTCCAGCGCTCGGAGCTCTCCCAGTAGACGTCCTCGAACTGGTGCTGGACGTAGAACATGAAGACGCCCACCGTGCCGGCGAGGATCGCGATCGGCATCTGCACCAGCAGCCACGCCCGCGGGCCGGCGAGCCAGACGATCGCCCCGATGACGATCGCGAGAGCCAGGTTCGTCGCGAGCACGCTGCGGCGCTGGCGCGAGCGCATCTTGTTCGACCAGATGCGAGGCCCGATCATCAACGACCAGATCGGGCCGATCCCGAACATCACCAGGGGATTGCGGAACATCCGGTAGCCCAGCCGCTGCTTCCAGGGGCGGGACCGGTACTCCTCCACGGTCAGCGTCGAGATGTCCCCGGTCCCCCGACGGTCGAGGTCTCCCGCGGTGCCGTGATGGACGGCGTGGTTGTGGCGCCAGTTCCCGAACGGCTGGAAGACGAGCAGCCCGGTCAGCCGGCCGAGCCAGAGGTTCGCTCGCTTGGTCGACAGGAAGGAGCCGTGGGCGCAGTCGTGGAAGACGACGAACGTCCGCAAGAGGAAGCCCGCCGCCGGAACTGCGAGGGCGAGGGTGATCCAGACCGAGATGTTGAGGCAGAGGTACATCGCGACGGTCAGGGCCAGGTAGGGCACCACGGAGGTGGCTACGTCGACGAGGCTGTGTCGAAGCGAGGATTGCTCGTGCCGGGCCACCGACTCCCGCCAGAAGGGGCGGCCCGCGTCAGCATCGAGGTCCGGCGGGGCGGGAGTGGGTTGGGTGGCAGGCGTCACGGCCGGCTGGAGGTTAATGCGCTTCCTAAAGCGCAGCGTAGGACCCCCCCAGGCTTTCGGCGCAGTCGACGATCGTTTCCTCGGGTGGGCGCGGCGACCAGCCGAGGACCGATTCGGCCTTCTCGCTGGAGAGGGTCGTCTGCTTGCCGAGCTGGCCGGCGATCGAGCGGATGCCGGGGTCGAACAGGCCCATCGCGCGGACGAGCAGGTTGGGGACGTTGCGGGTCGGGACCTTGGCGGCGCGCTCGCCGAGCCGCTCGCGCAGGACCGCCGCGAGGTCGGCCATCCAGAGGAACTGCGCCACCGCGACGAAGCGCTCGCCGCCCGCCTCCGGTGCGGTCATCGCCCGCACGTGCAGGTCGGCGACGTCGCGCACGTCGACGAAGCTGAAGCCGATCCGCGGGATGCCGGGCGTCCCCTGCAGCAGCCGTTCGACCGCCTGTAGCGAGTAGGAACGGCCCTTGCCCAGCACCGGGCCGAGGATCGCGCCGGGGTTGACCGTCGCCAGCCGCTCGGTCGCGCCGCGCTCCGCCGCCAGGTCCCAGGCGGCCCGCTCGGCGATCGTCTTCGAGCGCGCGTACGGGGTCAGCTTCGGGTTGTCGGGGTCGCTCCAGTCGGCCTCGGTCAGCGGCCGGTCCGGCGGCTTGCGCGCGCCGGTGACGGCGGCGACCGAGGAGGTGACGACGACCCGCTCGACGCCGGCGTCGAGGCTCGCCCGCAGGACGCGCAGGGTGCCCTCGCGGGCCGGCACGATCAGCTCGTCGGGGTCCTTCGGCTGCGCCGGCGGGAACGGCGAGGCGACGTGGAGGACGTGGTCGCAGCCCTCGACGGCGGCGCCCCAGCCCTCGTCGGAGAGCAGGTCGGCGGCGAGCACCGTCAGCCGCTCGCCGGCCTCGACCTCGGACCCGACCGCCGCCCGCACCTCCGGCTCACGCGCGAGGTCGCGGACCGTCGTCCGCACCTCGTAGCCGCGGCGCAGCAGCTCGACCACGCACCAGCCGCCGAGGAAGCCGGAGCCGCCGCTGACCAGGACCGTCTTCGCTGTCGCCGAGGACTCCATGCGCCACGGAGAGTACGTGGGCTCGGGAATTCGCGAGCGGCGCAATGGCCGACCAGGCGATTTGCTTCAATCGGACGACCAGAGAAAGGAGGTGGTCCTAACTTGATTCACATGCTTGACGGGACTCTGGAGGTGCAGGGCCGCTAGGCGCCGCACTCGTTTTGGGGCGCCCGGTGGAATCCACCCCGGGCACCGGCGGGCGCAGGAAGGCGGGCTTTGTCCCACCCGTCAGTCGCTTCCGCGCTCGCTTCGAAGCACCTGGCCGGGGCCGCCACCGTGCGGCCCCGGCGTTTCTCAGCCACCCGCCGGGCAGCTCGGTCCGCCGCCGACCCGGCCGGCCTCGGCGATCAACTCCGCGGCGGCCTCGGTGGGCACCTTCTTGCCGCTCTGCGTGCGCAGAGCGGCGACGAAGGCCCCGAGCTTGCCGGCGAGGCTGCCCGCCGGGCCATCTTCGCGTGCGTTCCTCAGCTTCGCCTCGAGGCTGTTGGCGATGCCGTGGGGGAGGCTCAGCGCCCGGACCGCCGCCAGCAGGTCGGCGACCGTCGGCGGCGGGTCGCCGAACATCTGCACCCGGTCGTTCGGGTAGTTCTCGGCCACGTAGACATTGCCGAGCGGGTCCGTGCCGACGCCGACCGCATAGTGGAACTGCCCGTCGCCGGACCCGAAGCTTCCCCACTTGCCGAGGAAGCCGCCGTCCGGGGAGAACTCCTCGATGCGGCTGTTGTTCGTGTCGGCGACGTAGAGCTCCCCGCCCGCGCCGGCGGCGATCCCGCGGGGCGAGTTGAAGCGGCCGTCGGTCGAGCCGAAGCTGCCCCACCTGCGGACGAACGCGCCCGCGGGGCTGAACTCCTGCACCCGGTCGTTGCCGGTGTCGGCGACGTAGACGTCGCCGCCGGCGCCGATCGTGAGGGAGGAGGGCATGTCGAACTGGCCGGTGCCGGAGCCGAACCGTCCCCACTGGGCGATGAAGCTGCCGGCCGCGTCGAACTCCTGCACCCGGTCGTTGCCGGTGTCGGCGACGTAGACGTTCCCCTGCGCATCGACCGCGACCGCGAACGGCAGGTCGAACTGACCGGGGCGTGACCCGGAGCCGCCCCAGGCGCGGACGAAGCCCCCGGCCGCGTCGAACTCCTGCACCCGGTCGTTGCCGGTGTCGGCGACGTAGACATCGCCCCCGGGGGCGACTGCGACGCCGAGCGGTGAGCTGAGCTGCCCGTCGCCCGACCCGAAACCGCCCCAGGAGGCGGTGGGCTCGTGGCAGGGCCCGAACACCTGGATGCGGTTGTTGAAGGTGTCGGCGACGTAGACGTCGCCCTGGGCGTCTGCGGCGACGCCGGCCGGCGATTCGAACTGGCCGGCGCCCGAGCCCTGCTCCCCCCAGCTGGCGACGAAGCCGAATTCCGCCCTGGCCGGCGCGGCGAAGAGGAGCGCCGCGAGCAGGGCGCCGGCCGCGAGCAGGGCGGTCGACGCGGTTCGAGCGGAAGGATTGCGGGCGAGGAGGGCGGAGGTCGTCACCGCACGATCATCGGGTCTGCTTCGCCGCCGCCGATCCGCTATCCGTCCGCTTTGGCCGGATGTCTCAATCCGCTGAGCCAGAACCCGGTAGGAAGGATCCTGCCCAGCCTGCGCCCCTTGCCACGGCGCCATGCGGCTCGTCACACTGGCTGACCAGCCAGTCTGCCAGAATGCCGCCCCGTGCCCGAGCCGTCGCCAGAGCATCTCGATGTGCTGATCGTCGGTGCCGGCCTCTCGGGGATCGGCGCCGCGCACCACCTCCAGGAACGGCTACCGGGCAAGAGCTACGCGATCCTCGAGGCGCGTGACGCGATCGGCGGCACCTGGGACCTGTTCCGCTACCCCGGGATCCGCTCCGACTCCGACATGCACACGCTCGGCTACCGCTTCAAGCCGTGGACCGAGGAGAAGACGATCGCCGACGGCCCCTCGATCCTCGAGTACGTGCGGCGGACGGCGCGCGAGGGCGGGATCGACCGCCGGGTCCGCTTCCAACACCGCGTCGTCGCCGCCCAGTGGTCGAGCGAGGACTCGCGCTGGACGGTCGAGGCGGAGCGGACCGACACGGGGGAGACGGTGCGGCTGACCTGCGGCTTCCTCTGGACCTGCAGCGGCTACTACCGCTACGACGAGGGCTACACCCCCGAGTTCCCCGGGGTCGAGCGCTTCGACGGTCCGGTGATCCACCCCCAGCACTGGCCCGAGGACCTCGACTACGAGGGCAGGCGGGTGGTCGTGATCGGCAGCGGCGCGACCGCGGTGACGCTGGTGCCGGCGATGGCCGAGAAGGCCGCCCACGTGACGATGCTGCAGCGCTCGCCCACCTACATCGCCTCGCTGCCGGCCGAGGACCCGGTCGCCCACGGGCTGCGTCGCTTCCTGCCGCGCAGGGCCGTCTACGCGATCGTCCGCTGGAAGAACGTCCTGATCCAGTCGGCGATCTACCAGCTCAGCCGCCGCCGGCCGGAGCTGATCAAGAAGCTGATCCGCCGCGGGGTCGAACGCTCGCTGCCGGCCGGCTACGACATCGACACCCACTTCACGCCGCGCTACAACCCCTGGGACCAGCGGATGTGCCTGGTCCCCGACGGCGACCTCTTCCGGGCGATCTCACGCGGCGATGCCTCGGTCGTCACCGACCGGATCGAGACCTTCACCGAGCGCGGCCTCGAGCTGGCGTCGGGCGAGGAGCTCGAGGCCGACGTGATCGTCACCGCGACCGGCCTCAGCCTGCTCTTCCTCGGCGGCATGGAGCTGAGCGTCGACGGCGAGCCGGTCGACGTGCCGAAGACGATGGCCTACAAGGGGATGATGCTGGGCGGCGTGCCGAACTTCGCCTTCACTGTCGGCTACACCAACGCCTCCTGGACCCTGAAGGCCGACCTGGTCTCCGAATACGTCTGCCGCCTGCTCGCCCACATGGACGCCGGCGGCTACAGCCGCTGCCTGCCGGCGGCCGACCCCTCGGTCGCCGAGGTGCCGCTGCTCGACTTCAACTCCGGCTACGTGCTGCGCTCGCTCGACCGCTTCCCGAAGCAGGGCTCGCGCGAGCCCTGGAAGCTGCGCCAGAACTACGTCCTCGACGTGCGCTCGATCCGCCGCGGGGCGATCGACGACGGCATCCTCGAGTTCTCCCGGTCGGCGCCGCGCGAGCGGCCGGCCGAGCCGATCGCCGCCTGAGCGCAGCGCCGTCGAGCCGGCTCGCGACCCTCAGGCCGGTGACCGCCGCCGCCCGCGCCGGCCTTTCCCCCTCAGGCGTGGCTCTCGAGCCGCTCGGCGAGGCGGTTCATGCCGCGCCCGCGGGCGGCCGCCGCGGCGCCGGCCCAGTCGGTCGGGCGGTCGGGCGGGCGCTCGACGCCGGCGTCGCGCAGGGTGGCGATGCCCTTGAAGGCGAGCAGCTCCTCGCGGGCGCCGAGCAGGGCTCCGCGCAGCTTCGGCCGCCGCTCGCGGATCGCGCTGTCGAGCACCGCCTCGAGGCTGCCGTGGCGGCGCAGCAGCTCCGCCGCGGTCTTCGGCCCGACCCCCTTGGCGCCGGGCAGGCCGTCGGAGGGGTCGCCGCGCAGGGCGATGAAGTCGGGCACCAACTCAGGGTCGATCCCGTAGCGCTCGCGCACACCGTCCGGGGTCACCTCCTCCGCTCCTTCGCCGCCGGTGCGGACGTAGAGGACGGCGACCCGCTCGCCGGCGCACTGGTACATGTCGCGGTCGCCGGTCAGCAGCAGGGCGCGGCCGCCCGCCCCGGCCTCGAGCCGCGCGTAGCTGCCGAGCAGGTCGTCGGCCTCCAGCGACTCGCTGCGCGCCACGGTCCAGCCGAAGGACTCGAAGAAGGCGGTGGCGTCGGCCCACTGCGGCGCCAGCCCCTCGGGCATCGGTGGGCGCTCGGCGTGGTAGGCGGGATACAGCGCGGTCCGGTAGGAGGCGGCGTCGGGGCCGAAGCAGAGCGCGACCGCGCGCGGCCCGTGCGCCTCGACCTCGCGGACGATCAGGTTGGCGGCGCCGAGCAGCGCGTTGACCGGGCTCCCGTCGGGGCCCCTTATGGAGTCCGGCAGCGCGTAGAACGCCCGGTAGAGCATCGAAGGCGTGTCGACTGCGAGCAGCGGCGCGGTCATCGCCGCAACCCTACGCGCCGCTTTGGACTTTGACCGGGCTATGACACGGTCAAAGTACAAAACGGCGCAGCGAGGGCCCCGGATCGGCCGTCGTCTAGGTTTGAGCGTCGTGAACGCACTGCAGATCGTCGACCTCGCCAAGCGCTACCCGACCGGGGTCGAGGCGCTGCGCGGGGTCTCGCTGGCGATCGCGCCGGGCGAGTTGTTCGGGCTGCTCGGGCCCAACGGCGCCGGCAAGTCGACGCTGATCCACTGCACGACCGGGCTCGCCCAGCCGACCGGCGGCTCGATCGAGGTCTTCGGGCACGACGCGCTCGACGACTACGGCGCCGCCCGCCAGGCGGTCGGGCTGGCCCCGCAGGAGCTCAACATCGACTGGTTCCTGACGGTCGAGGAGACGCTCGACTACCACGCCGGCTACTTCGGGATGCCGAAGCGCGAGCGGCGCGAGCGGACGAAGGAGCTGCTCGAGACCTTCTCGCTGACCGAGAAGCGCGACGAGCGCACCCGCACCCTCTCCGGCGGGATGAAACGGCGGCTGATCCTCGCCCGCGCGGTGATGCACCGGCCGCGGCTGCTGATCCTCGACGAGCCGACCGCCGGGGTCGACGTCGAGCTGCGGCTCGAGCTCTGGCACTACGTGCAGCGGATCAACCAGGAGGGGACGACGATCCTGCTGACCACGCACTACCTGGAGGAGGCCGAGCAGCTCTGCGACCGGATCGCCTTCATCGACCAGGGCAAGATCGTCGGCGAGGGGACCAGCGCCGCGCTCTCGGCCCGCTTCGGCGCCGCCAATCTCGAGGACGCCTACCTGGCCCTGGTCGGGCGCAAGGAGCTGTCGCGCTCGCACGTCGAGGTGACCCCCGCATGAGCGCGGCGCAGATTCGCTTCGCGACCCTCTGGCGGCGCGAGGTCAACCGCTTCATGAAGATCAAGAAACAGACCCTGGGCGCGCCGCTGCTGGAAACCTTCCTCTACATAATGGTCTTCGGGGCGGCGCTCGGCTCGCGGATCAAGCAGCTGCACGGGATCGAATACATCCTCTTCGTGATCCCCGGCTTGATCATGATGGCGTTCTCGACCAACGCCTTCACCAACAACTCCTCCTCGATCCTGCAGCAGAAGTTTCAGGGGGCGATCCAGGACCAGCTCTCCTCGCCCGCCTCGCCGGCGGAGCTGCTGCTCGCCTTCTCGCTCGGCGGCTTCGCGCGCGGGCTGATCGTCGCCACGCTGACCTTCGTCGTCTCGTTCGGCCTCGTCGGCCTGCCGGTCGACCACGTCATCGTCCTGATCCCGTCGCTGTTCCTGGTCGGCTTCTTCTTCTCCCAGCTCGGGGTGCTGATCGGCGTCCGCGCCGAGCAGTTCGACGACGTCGCCTTCGCGCAGACCTTCATCCTGCAGCCGCTGATCTTCCTCGGCGGCGTCTTCTACTCGGCAGCGCTGCTGCCGCAGCCGTTCGAGACGCTGACCCGCTTCAACCCGATCTACTACATGATCAACCTGGTTCGCTACGGCTTCGTCGGCTTCAGCGAAGTCAGCATCGCGCTCTCGCTGCTGGCGCTGACCGCGGCGACCGCCGCGCTGTTCGCGTTCAACCTGAGGCTGTTCTCAAGGGGGTACCGGCTTCGTGCCTAGGTTCCGGGGGACGCGAGCGGGCGCCGGCGGTCACCCCGGGCACGGGGTCATGGCTGCGGCGCTCGGCGCCTTGCTTGCGGCGCTCTGTCTGGTCGCCGCGCCTCCCGCGGCCGGCGCCTACGGGCCGGAAGGCTCGGTCGAACCCGGCGCGGTACCGACCGTCTACATCGCCGCCGGCGTGAAGGGCCTGCGCTTCGTCGGCCCGACGACGGTCGTCGCCGGCGAGATGCTGCGGGTCGTCAACCGGACGGACCCGCGCAAGGTCGGCCCAAACACCTTCTCGCTTGTCGCCCGGGGCTCGATCCCGAGGGGCAGGAGCGCTCGCCGGCGCTGCGCCCGCGGAGGCGTCGTCTGCGGCGCGATCGCCCGCTGGCACGGCGTCGAAGGCAACGGCGGGCCGCCGGCGGAAAACCCCGCCCGGGCCGGCGGGGAAGGCTGGGACACGCTCGGCAGCGTCGGTCACAGGGGCGACTCCTGGTTCAGCGGCGCCAGGCCCGGCGGCTCTATCGAACAGCCGCTGACCGTCGACGCTTCGGCGGGCCCGGTGCGGATCTACTTCATCTCCGCAATTCACCCCTGGATGCACGGCTCGATCGAGGTCCTCCCGGCCGGCTGATCAGAGCGGTGCCGTGGGTCCCTAGACGTGCCGGTAGTTATCCCCCATAGTGGGCGGCGAATCGACGGCACGTCTACGTGGGCCTGACGCTCTTGCCGAGCCGATCGCGGCCCAGCTATGAGGACCAGGTCGCCGGTCAGGCCAGGTCGGCCGCCAGCGCCTCCTGCCCCTCCTCGGAGTCGGGCAGGACGAGGATCGCGCCCTCGCCGGTTACGTAGGCCTCCTCGCCGTGGTGGGTGACGTCCATCCCGACGGCCTCCTCGTGCTCGCTCGAGCGCAGCGGCATCGCCAGGCCGATCAGCTTCAGCAGGACGAAGGTCATGCCGAAGGCGTAGGCGGGCCCGGCCAGCGCGGCCAGCGCCTGGTCGCCGAGCTGCGCCGCGTTGCCGTAGATCAGCCCGTCGGAGACGCCGTTCCAGGCGAGCGAGGCGACGACGCCGACGGCGAGGATGCCGGTGAAGCCGGCGATGCCGTGGGCGGCGAGCACGTCGAGCGTCTCGTCGACCCGCGTGCGCGGGCGCCAGACGATCATCGCGTAGCAGGGCAGGGCGCCGAGGAAGCCCAGTGCCATCGCCCAGCCGGGGGAGATGAAGCCGCCGGCTGGGGTGATCAGCACGCAGCCGACGATGATCGCCGTGGCGGCGCCGATCGCCGTCACTTTGCGGCCGCGGATCAGGTCGAGGACGAACCAGGTGAGCAGCGAGCAGGCCGGGGTCAGCAGCGTGTTGACGAAGGCCAGCACGCTGGGGTTGCCGGTCGAGAAGCCGCTGCCGCCGTTGAAGCCGAACCAGCCGAACCAGAGCAGGCCCGCACCGAGCAGCACGTACACCGCGTTGTGCGGCAGCAACGCCTGGCGGCCGTAGTCTTTGCGCTGCCCGACGACCAGCGCCGCCGCCAGGGCGGAGAAGCCGGAGCCCATCTCGACCGGCACGCCGCCGGCGAAGTCGAGGGTGCCGTTGGCCGCGAGCCAGCCGCCGCCGAACGCCCAGTGGGCGAGCACCGCGTAGACCAGCACCGACCACAGCGTCGCGAAGACGAGGAAGGCGCCGAAGCGCATCCGCTCGACCACCGCGCCGGAGACGAGCGCGACGGTGATGATGCAGAAGGTCGCCTGGAAGGCCATGAAGACAAGGTGCGGGACGGTCGTCCCTTCGCGCGGCGCGAAGTCGACGCCGTGCAGGGCGACGTAGCCGAGGCCGCCGATCAACGCGCCGGTGCCGTCGAAGGCGAGCGAGTAGCCGACCAGCGCCCAGGTGACGGTGGCGACGGCGATCGCCGCAACGCACATCATGAAGGTGTTGAGCGTGTTCTTCGAGCGCACCAGGCCGGCATAGAAGAGGCCGAGCGCCGGGGTCATCATCAGCACCAGCGCGGTGGCGACCAGCATCCAGGCGGTGTCGCCGCTGTCGATCCCGGCGACCGCGGCGAGCGGCGGGCTCATTCGCCCACCGGGGTGACCGCGTCGCGATCGGACTCGCCGGTGCGGATCCGCACCGCCTGATCCAGCGCCAGGACGAAGATCTTGCCGTCGCCGACCTCGCCGGTGCGGGCGCCGCGGCAGAGGGCGTCGACCGTCGGCTGCACGAAGTCGTCGGAGACCGCGACCTCGAAGCGGACCTTCTCCGAGAGCCCCATCTGCACGGTCGTGCCGCGGTAGGTCTCGACCCGGTCCAGCTCGCCGCCGTGCCCCTGCACGCGGCTGATCGAGACCCCGCGCACCTCGGCCCGGTAGAGCGCCTCCAGCACGTCGTTGGCCTTCTCCGGCCGCACGATCCCGATCACCAGCTTCACGGCGGCTCAGTCTATGCGGTGCGCTCCGCGACGGGCGCGCAGAGCCCGTCGGCGCCGACTGATTCGTTCCGGCTCAAGCACGGCCGCGCCGCGGCGGCGGGCCAAGCGCTACTCGCCGATCAGCTCGATGCGGTACCCGTCGGGGTCGCGGACGAAGGCGATCCGGTGGCCGGTCGTGCGGCCGCCGGGGCGGTAGGGGGGCTTCTCGGGCTCGATCCCCTTGGCGGCGAGGCCGGCCAGGGTGCCTTCGAGGTCGTCGACGACGAGCGCGATGTGGTTGTAGCCGCTGCCGAGCTCGTAGGAGTCGACGCCGTGGTTGTAGGTCAGCTCGAGGCGCGGGACCTCTTCGCCGGGCAGGCGCATGAAGACGTTGATCGCCTCGTCACCGATCGGCATCCTCGTCACCTCCTCGAAGCCGAGCTTCTCGTAGAAGGCGACCGAGCGGTCGATCTCGCCGATCCGGTAGCAGGTGTGGATGAATTCGGCCATGGACGCGTGCCCGCAGCGCAGGCTACCGGTCTCGAATCCGTAGTTCTCCCGGTAACCGGGCGCCCGCCGGGGCGTACTCTGTCGTCATGACCGAGATGCAGGCGAAGACAGCAACCGTGCACGGTCGGCCCATCACCTACGCCGAGGCCGGTGAGGGCCCGGTGCTGCTGCTGATCCACGGCATGGGCGGCACCTTCGAGAACTGGCAGGAGGTGATCGAGCCGCTTGCCTCCCGGCACACGGTGATCGCCCCCGACCTGCCCGGCCACGGCGCCTCGGCCCCCGGTGGCGGCGACTACTCGATCGGCGCTCTCGCCGCCGGCCTGCGCGACCTGCTGATCACGCTCGGCCACGAGCGCGCGACCCTGGTCGGCCACTCGCTCGGCGGCGGCATCGCGATGCAGATGGGCTACCAGTTCCCGGAGATGCTCGAGCGCCTGGTGCTGGTCTCCAGCGGCGGCCTCGGCCCCGAGGTCAGCCCCGTCCTGCGCGCGGCCTCCCTTCCCGGCGCCGACGTCTTCATCTCCGCCACCGCCGGGATCGGCGGGCGGGTCGGCGGCGCCGTCGGGCGCGGCCTCTCGGCGATCGGCCTGCGCCCCAACGCCGACGTCGCCGAGGTTCTCCGCGGCTATGCCTCGCTGACCGATTCCGACCGTCGCGCCGCCTTCCTGGCGACCGTGCGCTCGGTGATCGGCACTGGCGGCCAGAAGGTCGACGCCTCCGACCGCCTCTACCTGGCCGAGGCGGTGCCGGTGCTGATCGTCTGGGGCGCCCGCGACTCGATCATCCCCGTGCATCACGGGGAGGACGCCCACCGGGCGATCCCCGGCAGCCGGCTCGAGGTCTTCGACGATGTCGGCCACCTGCCGCAGCTTGAGGCGCCCGGCCGCTTCATCGCCACGCTCGAGCGCTTCCTGCGCGAGACCGAGCCGGCGGCCTTTGACGCCGAGCAGTGGCGGGCGCGGCTGAAAGCCGCCTGAGCGCACCGCTCGCTCGCGCCGAGTGGAGACTTGACCACCGTGTAGGGGGGTCAAACGTTCACTCGGCGGTTGGCGCGCCGCACGCCGGATTGCGCGCCGCGCAGCGGGAAAGCCCCGCCATCCCCGCCCACTACAGTTTTCGATCCAGTGGCCCACCGCACCCGTAAACGCCGTTACCGGTCGCATCACTCGCTGCGCAGGAAGCTGCTGCTGGCGTTCGGCGTGCTCGCCGTGGCCTCGATCGCCGCCGGAGGCTTCGCCGCCAGCTGGGCGGTCGATGTCTACGACTCGGCGCCGCCGCTGTCGAGCCTGAAGCCGGTGCAGAAGGGCCGCTCCTCGGCGATCTACGCCGCCGACGGCAGCCTGATCGGCTTCATCCGCGCCAGCAGCATCCGCCAGCCGGTCCGCTCGAAGGCGCTGCCGCAGAACCTCAAGTACGCGACCGTGGCGATCGAGGATCGCAACTTCTTCAGCCACGGCGCGATCGACCCGGCGGGCATCGCCCGCGCCGCCTGGAAGGACCTGCTGGCCGGCGGCAAGCCGGTCCAGGGCGCCTCGACGATCACCCAGCAGCTGGTCCGCAACCTCTACATCCGCGACCCCGAAGAGACGATCAGGCGCAAGCTGGTCGAAGCGCACCTCGCCTACGACATGGAGGAAGCGCACTCGAAGCAGTGGATCCTCACCGCCTACCTCAACACCGCGCCCTACGGCACGGTCGAAGGCGAGACCGCGGTCGGCGCCGAGGCCGCCGCCCAGACCTACTTCGGCAAGCCGGCGCGCAAGCTGACCCTGACCGAGTCGGCGATGATCGCCGGCCTGCCGCAGGCGCCCTCCGAATACAACCCGTTCCTCGACCCGCGGGCGGCGCTCGACCGCCGCAACCAGGTGCTGACGGCGATGGACGACCAGGGCTACATCACCCCGGCCGAATACCGCAAGGCGGTCCACAGCGGGCTCGGCCTCAATCCCGGCCACAAGTACCGGGTGATCAAGGACCCGTTCCTGTTCGACCTGGTCGAGCAGGAGCTGATCGACAAGTACGGGCTGAACACGGTCCGCTACGGCGGCCTCAAGGCCTACACGACGATCAAGCCCGAACTGCAGGAACGGGCGCAGGAAGCGGTCGACTCCTGCGGCGTCTGCTATTCCGAAGGCGGGCCGGCGTCCGGGCTGGCCTCGGTCGATCCCGCCAACGGCGAGATCGTCGCCCTCGCCTCGACCGAAGGCTCGGCCGAAGAAAGCGAATTCAACTACGCCTGGCAGGCCCACCGCCAGCCCGGCTCCTCGTTCAAGGCCTTCGTCCTGACGACCGCGATCAAACAGGGCATCGACCCCTACACCACCTACTACGACGGCACTTCGCCGAAGACGCTCGAGCTGCCCGGCGGGGGCGCGCCCTGGGTCGTCAACAACGCCGAGCCCGGCGGCGGCACGATGTCGCTCGCCAGCGCGACCTGGGCCTCGGTCAACGTCATCTTCGCCCAACTCGACCTCGACGTCGGCCCGGAGAACGTCACCCACACCGCGCACCAGATGGGTATCGAAGCGCCGCTCGAATCGGTCCCGGCGGAGGCGATCGGCGGCCTCTCGGTCGGCGTCACGCCGCTGGAAATGGCCGACGCCTACGCGACCCTGGCCAGCGGCGGCGTCCACCACGAACCGACCGCGATCGCCCGGGTCGAGTTCCCGACCGGCAAGGTCGACGAACCGAGCCCGGACTCCGGCGACCGCGTCCTCACCGAAGGCGAGGCCTATGAAGTGACCAAACTGCTGGAGGGCGTGATCACCAAGGGCACCGGCGCCGGCTACACCTCGATCGGCTGCTCCGCCGAGGCCGGCAAGACCGGCACCTCCGAGGAACTCTCCGACGCCTGGTTCGTCGGCTACACGCCGCGCTACGCGACCGCGGTCTGGGTCGGTCACCCGCAGTCGCGCGAATCGACCGGCTACGGCGGGCCGACCGCGGGGCCGATCTGGCGCTCCTTCATGGAAGCGGCGAACGGCGGCAACTGCGGCGAATTCGCCGTGCCCTCCAATCTGCCCGAACTCTCCAGCCTGCACGGCGGCCACACCAGCGGCTCCGCGAGGCCCTCCCGCTCGCCGGGCGAAGGCGAAGAAGAACTCGAAGGAGGCAAAGAAGAAGGACCGGAAAAGGAAGGCGGTGGCAAGCACGCGACGCCGCCACCGGAAGCCGCGCCCGCCCCGGCGCCGCAGCCCGCCCCGGCGCCCTCGACGGGTGGAGGCGTGTCCGCGGGCGGTGTCGGACCGAGCGGCTGAGCAGACGCCCCGGTTCGAGCCCGCCTCCGGCGCCTCGGGGGGGCCGCGCCGCAACCGGTTGCCGTTTCGTACTTTCTCCGTGCCATAGCACGGTCAAAGTCCAACGCGGTGTTCATGGCGGCGCCAGGCTTCGCGCGACCTTCGCCAGGACCGAGCACACGTAGGTGGATTCGTGCTTTACCTGGTAGTGGCTGAAGCGGAGCGTGGTGAGGCCGGACGCCGTATGCGCCTGGTCGCGCCGCTGGTCCCGGCTCTGGGATGACGGCGTGCGGTGATATCTCAGGCCGTCCGTCTCGATCACCAGTCCCAGCTCCGGCCAGTAGAAGTCGACTTCATAGCCGTTGACCATCTGTTTGGTGAGTGGGGGAGGCAGGCCGGCCCGTCGCGCGAGCGGCCGGAAGAGAAGCTCCAGGTCCGAGTCGGAGATTCGAAAGGTGTGCTTGTCGAGCACCGACCGCAGCAGCCGCACCCCCGGTACGCCGCGATAGCCGTCGAGAGCGTCTCGCAGCGTTTCCGGATCGACGAGGTCTCTCTTGTCGGCGTCGTTCACCGCGCGCTCAACGATCGACCAACCGACATCGTTCGCCATGTCGACCAGGGTGCGCACGGGCGTCGTCACCGGAATCCCGCGATGGACCGTGACGTCGCGCTCCGGCAGTGCCGGCCTGGTTCTGACTCGCAGTTCCGGCCGGTTGCGCTCACCGTGCCGCCGAAGTGTCACGTCGATCTGTCCGCGCCGCTCTTTGCCGATCCCCCACAGTGCGGCGGCGCTGCGATGGCTGAGCACGGCTTGCTCGCCGCAGGTGAGCACGGCCGAGATCCATCGCTGCTCGGGAGTCGTCGCGGGCCAGCCGACCGCGTAGACGCCGCGGGCGACCGGGTGTAGTCGTCCCTTCTCTATCCGGTGGTCGATCGCCTCTCCACTGAACCCGAGCCCCAGCAGTGCCCGCCGCGTGACGATCCCGTGCTGCCGCCTGGCCATCTCCCACGCGTTCGCACTCCGCGTTTTGGACTTTGACCGTGCCATCACACGGAATAAGTCCACAGCGGCGAAAACTCTCCCCCCTGGAAGGTTCGGGTGAGCTGTGTCGGCGGGCCCGCCGCCGCTGCGCCGGGGCCACGGGGGCCGAGGCGCGGCGGGGGGCGCTCGCCTATGAGCCTGAATCCAGAGTGGATTCAGGCTCAGGTCGGATGGTCAGGGGACGGGGTGTTCGGGCCGGACGAGGTTGCCGTTGCCGGATTCAGTCAGCACGTGGTATTCCCAGTTGCCCCAGATCGCGTATTCGGGGATGCCGCGGTAGCGCGGGTCCGATTCGTTGACTATCAGGTAGTTGTAGTGCCCGGGTTCGTTCCCTCTGCAGTTGATCAAGTTCGAGATGTACCCGGTGTCCATGCAGGGGTCGTTTTCGAAAGTCCCCCTGTAGTTGACCACGTAGTCGCAGACGGTCAGCGTTCCCTGGTTGAGGTCCGCGATCGATTCGATGCCCGGTGAGGAGTAGATCCGACCGGCGCCGAGATCCCACCAGTAGGCGCCGCCGGCGTCTTCCGCGTAGACCGAGTTGTAGTGGCCGACGGTCACGATCCCTTCGTCCGGGATGCCGTTTTCGTCGGTGTCGATCCGCTGTGGAAACTTCTCCGCGTCGTGGCCCGGGACGGCGGTGCCGGCCGCGGCCGGTGCGGCCATCGCCAGGCAGGCGATCAGTCCGAGCAGGAACAGCAGCGATTGTCTCATGTCCAGCGCTCCCTATGCCGTTTCGAGGTTCATATATGGAAATGGCCTGGGGTTCTATGCAAACCAAAAGGTTCCGGGTCCCTTGCGTCGCCGCCCGCGGCGATCCGTGACGCCGTGATTCACACGCCCCATAGGGGCACGAAGTCCCGCCACGTCCCGTGGGCATGCCGGTTCAGGTGAGGGGTCGCCAGGTGCTTGGCCAGGGGCGGGGCGCCGGGGCGGGCCGCGCCCTGATCCGGGCGTCGACCGCGACCGCGCCGTCGTGGCCGGCGATCACCGGGTTGAGGTCGAGCTCGACGATCTCGCGGTGCGCCTCGACCATCGCGCTGACCCGCAGCAGCAGCTCTTCGAGCCCAGCGAGATCGGCCGCGGGAGCGCCGCGCCAGCCCGTCAGCAGCGGGAAGATCGCCAGCGAGCGGATCATCTCGGCGGCTTCGCCGGCGCCGACCGGGCAGATCCTCACGGCGACGTCGCGCCGCAGCTCGGCCAGGGTGCCGCCGGCGCCGCAGGCCAGCACCGGCCCGAAGGCGGGGTCGGCGGCGATCCCGACCAGCAGCTCGACCCCGCCGCCGACCATCGCCTGGACGAGGAAGCTCTCTCGCGCGACCCCGGCCGCGGCGAGGGCCTCGTCCATCTGCACGGCGGCGCCGGCGACCGCGGTCGCGTCGGCGAGCCCGGTCCGCACCGCGCCGAGGTCGGTCTTGTGGAGGATCTGCGGCCCCTCGGCCTTCAGCGCCACCGGGCAGCCCAGCGCCTCGGCGGCGTGGGCGGCGGCGGCCGGGTCGGCGGCGCGGCGCCAGGGCGGCGCCGCGATCCCGTAGCAGTCGAGCAGCGCGGCGGTCCGGTCGGCGTCGAGCCACTCGCCGTCGCCCTCCAGCGCCGCCGCCAGCACCGCGCTCGCCTCATCCGGCCTCAGGTCGTCGAATTGCGGCGGCTCCTCCGCCGGCCGCTCGCGCCAGCGCACGTGGCGCATCACCCGTCCCAGCGTCCGCGCCGCGTCCTCCGGATACACGTAGGTCGGGACGCCGCCGCCGGCGGCCATCGTCTCGCGGTCGCCGCTCGACATGAACACCGCCTGCACCGGGATCGCCCGTTCCATCTCGCCGACCGTCTCGCGGACCGCGCCGGCCACCTCCTCGGCCCGGGTCAGCAGCGGCCGGATGAAGATCACGATCAGCGCGTCGATTCCCTCCCAGGCCGAGAGGGTGGCGATCGAGCGCCGGTACTGCTCGGCGCTGGCGGTCGCGATCATGTCGACCGGGTTGGCGAGCCCGGCCTCGGCGGGCAGGTGCTCGGCCAGCGCCGCCCGCAGCTCGTCTGGCAGCTCCGGCACCTCCAGCCCGGCCGCCTCGCAGGCGTCGGCGCACATGATCCCCGGGCCGCCGGCGTTGGTCAGGATGCCGACCCGCGGCCCGGCCGGCAGCGGCTGGCTGCTGAGCAGCGCGGCGACGTCGAGCAGCTCGGCCAGCGTCTCGGTGCGGATCACCCCGGCCTGCTCGAACAGCGCGTCGACGGTCACGTCGGAGGCCGAGAGCAGGGCGCCGGTGTGCGAGCCGGTCGCCCGCTCGCCGGCCACCGAGCGGCCGCTCTTGACGGCGACGATCGGCATCTCCCGACCGGCCCGCCGGGCGACCCGCGAGAAGCGGCCCGGGTCGCTGAACGACTCGATGTAGAGCAGGGCGACGCCGGTCGCCGGGTCGCCCTCCCAGTACTCGAGCATGTCGTTGGCGGTGATGTCGGCGCGGTTGCCGATCGAGGCGAAGGAGGAGACGCCGATGCCGCGGTCGGCGGCGAGGTCGATCAGCGCCAGCCCGAGCGCGCCGCTCTGGGTGACGAAGCCGACGTTGCCGGGCGGCGGCGTCGACGGGGCGAAGCTGGCGTTGAGGCTGCCGTCCGGCGCGTTGGCGATCACCCCGAGGCAGTTCGGGCCGACCAGCCGCATCCCCGATTCGCGGCAGACCTCGACCAGCTCGCGCTGGTGCTCGGCGCCCGCCGGGCCGACCTCGGCGAAGCCGGCGGAGAGAACGACCAGGGTCGAAGCGCCCTGGGCGGCGGCTTCGCGCGCCGCCTCGACCGCCGCCTCGGGCGGCACCGCGATCACCGCAAGGTCGACCGGCCCCGGGACGTCGGCCAGCCGCCGGTAGGCGCGCACCGACTGGACCACGTCGCTGGCCGGGTTGACGGGGTGGACGACGCCCTCGAAGCGCGACTCGAGCAGGTTGTGGAAGACCGCGCCGCCGACCGTCTCGCGGCGGCGCGAGGCGCCGACCACGGCGACCGAGCTCGGCGCCAGGAACGCCCGCACCGCCGCCTCGGCGGCCAGCCGGTCGCGCTCCTCGAAGCGGCCGACCGCCTCGCCGCCGAACGAGGTCGGCAGCTCGACGTGGATCGCCCCCGGTTCGGAGGAGGTCTCGATCGGGAAGCCGCTCTCGCGGAAGACCTCGACCATCCGATGGTTCTCCGGCATCACCTCGGCGAAGAAGGCCTCGATCCCGTTCGCCCCGGCGACCTCGGCCAAGTGGGCGAGCAGGATCGTCCCCAGCCCCTGTCCCTGCAGCTCGTCGGCGACCGCGAAGGCGACCTCGGCGCGGCCCGGGGCGGTGCCGATGTAGGTGCCGTGGCCGACCGGGCTGGCGCCGTCGCCGCGGGTCGCGACCAGGCCGTAGCGCTCGGTGTAGTCGACGTCGGCCATCCGCTCGGCGGCCGCCCCGAGGTCGCTCGCCCCGGAGAAGAAGCGAAAGGTCCGCGCCCCCGGGCTGAGGCGCTCGAACAGCTCGTGCAGCGCTGTCGCGTCCTCGCGGCGCACCGGGCGCAGGTGGACCGTCGAGCCGTCGCGAAGCACGACATCGGCTTCGCGGTAAGCGGGGTACTCGTGACCCTGGGTGCCCACGCTCCGATGGTAGCCCTCTACAGTCCGGCCGATGGCCGCCGAGGCGAGCGCCCCGCTCTACTACAGCCACCCCGCCTGCCTCGAGCACGATCCGCGCGAGGGGATCCCGGGGCACCCCGACTCGCCGCAGCGCCTGCGGGCGATCGAGGAGAGGCTCGGTGCCGCCGACTGGCTCGGCTGGGAGCGCCGCGAGGCGCCGGCGGCGAGTGAGGCCGAGCTGGAGCTGGTCCACAGCCGCCGCCTGGTCGAGTCGGTCCGCGACCTGTGCCTGGCCGGCGGCGGCGCGATCGACGCCGACACCTTCGTCGGCGAGGCCTCCTGGCCGGCGGCGCTGCACGCCGCCGGGGGCGCCTGCGCGATGGTCCGCGCGCTGCTCGCGGGCGAGGCGCCGACCGGCTTCTGCGCCGTGCGTCCCGCCGGCCACCACGCCGAAACGGACCGGTCGATGGGCTTCTGCCTGTTCGACAACGTCGCGATCGCCGCCGAGCTGGCGATCCGCGAGCTCGGCGCCGAGCGGGTGCTGGTCCTCGACTGGGACGTGCACCACGGCAACGGCACCGTCGAGGCCTTCCGCAGCCGCGCCGACGTGCTCGTCGCCGGCATCCACCAGGAGGGCATCTACCCCGGCAGCGGCTCGATCGCCGACGTCGGCTCCGGCCCCGGCGCGGGCTGCACGATCAACCTGCCGGTCCCCGCCGGCTCCGAAGAGGACCTCTGGCTGTCGCTGCTCGAGCATGTGATCCTCGCCGCCGCCGCCGAGTTCCGCCCCCAGCTGATCCTCGTCTCGGCCGGCTTCGACGCCCACCGCGACGACCCGCTCGCCGGCTGCCGCCTCGACGCCTCCTCCTTCGCCCGCATGGCCTGCCAGGTCCGCGAGCTGGCCCGCTCGCTCGACGCCCCGCTCGGCGCCGTGCTCGAGGGCGGCTACGAACCGGCGGCCCTGGCCGAGTCGGTCGAGGCGACGATGCGGGCCCTGGCCGGCGAGGGCGAGGCGGAGTCCGTGGCCCCCGACCCGATCCTCACCTCCCGCGCCGCCTCCTACGTCGGCCGCTACTGGGACCTATAGGCGGAACGCGTCGTCGGACGTGCCGGGAGTTGACCGCCCAATATGGTGGCTAACTCCCGGCACGTCACTCCAGCGCCGGGATCGGGGGCACGTCACAGTGCCAGGATCAGCGTGTAGGCGATGCCGCCGAGGATGCAGTAGATCCCGAACGGGGTGAGGCGGTTGGTCTCGAAGAAGCGCAGCAGGAACTTGACCGCGACGTAGGTGGTCAGGGCGGCGGCGAGCGCGCCGACCAGCGCCTGGCCGCGGACGCCGTCGCCGGCGGGACCGAGCAGCTCCGGCAGCTTCAGCACCCCGGCGGCGCCGATGATCGGCGTCGCCAGGAGGAAGGCGTAGCGGGCCGCGTCCTCGTTGGAGAGGCCGAACAGGAGGCCGCCGCCCATCGTGATCCCGGAGCGCGAGATGCCGGGGATCAGCGCCGCCGCCTGGGCGGTGCCGATCCCGAACGCCTCCTTCCAGGTCAGCTTGGCGATGCGGCTGTCGGAGTCGCCGAGGTAGTCGCCGCGCTTCGGCGGCCGGCGGCGGAAGCGCTCGAAGACCAGCAGCAGGACGCCGTTGAGGATCAGGAAGGCCGCCGCCGTCTGCGGCGAGGCGAACAGGGTGCGCAGCGGGTGCTCGAGGGTCAGGCCCAGCAGGCCGGCCGGGATCGTGCCGACGATCAGCAGCCAGCCGAGCCGGGCGCCGGTGTCCTCGGCGCCGATCTCGCGGTCGCGCAGCGAGCGCCCCAGCCCGTGGAAGATCCGCTTCCAGTCCTCCCAGAACATGACGAAGAGGACGAGCGCGGTGGCGCAGTGGGTGGCGACCAGGAAGGCGAGGAAGAATTCGTCGTTCTGGTGGATGTTCCAGCCGAAGATCCCGGGCGCGATCACCCCGTGGCCGAGGCTCGAGATCGGGAACGGCTCGGCGATCCCCTGGAGCAGGCCCAGGACGATCGCTTGAAAGTAGGAGATCGGGTCCAAGCCGGCGCGATCCTATGTCACCCGGCGGGCGAGGGAGTTCGATCTGCGCGCCCGCCGCCGGGAGAGCAGCCGTTCGGCGCCGATCCAGACCAGCCCCGCGACCAGCAGCGGCAGGCCGAAGAAGCCGACCACGCCGAGCCCGGCGGCGAGGCTGAGCACGACCCCGGCCAGGGCGAGCGCGGCGATCGCGTCGACCAGCAGCGCCCGCCGTGCCCGCGCGCCCGGCGTGATCTCGCGCGGCAGCCCCACCGCTACCAGCCGCCCTTCGCGTAGACGGCGAAGAAGTCGCGTTCGTCGGGGGTCAGGTAGCGGTCGGCGGGCCGGTAGATGTCGGGCAGCAGCTGCGACGGTTCGCCCGCCCCCGGGTGCCGGTAGGTGATGAAGCTGACCCAGTCTTCGTTGATGTCGAGCTCCAGCGCCCGTACGGCGCCGGCCCGCTGCAGGATTTCGGCCAGCGAGCCGACCGTCTGGTCGTTCGCGACGGCGTAGATCAGGTTGCCGTGGCGGTCGATGCCGAGCCCCGAGCGCCAGACCTGGACCGCGTTGTTGACGGTCGCGCCCCATTCCGGGCCGTCGCTGAGGTTGGGGTTGAGCCTGCCTTCGTAGACGATCGGCGGCAGGTTCTGCTTCGCGAACCAGACGTGGCGGCTGGGTGCGGGGCCGTGCTCCCAGCGGACCACGTCGATCCGCCCGTCGCGGTACTCGACCAGGGTCGCGATCCCGTTCACCATCGGCGCCACCGTCTGCCCGCGGACGACCAGGCCGGCATTCGAGGTTTCCAGCGGGAAGCCGCCGTTGAAGGTGGCGACCAGCCCGTGCCGCAGCGAGGGCGGCACCTCGGCCGGGCCCCGGTGGGCGATTTCCGGCGGCTCGGCCAGGCCGGGCACGTAGGCGAGGTGGGAGCGCCGGGAGTCGATCCAGGCGACCCCGGCGACGAGCTGCGGGTATTCGGGGTCGCTGCGGAAGGTCGTCAGCAGGACCGGCGGCTGCGGCCCGGCGTGGGCGGCGGCCGGCCGCCAGACGCCCTCGCCGGGCAGCGCCGGTTTGATCGGCGGCTTCACGTTCGGCGGCCGGTAGGGCTGGGCGGCGGATTCGGGATCCGAGCTGGTGGCGGCGATCCCGACCTGCGGCAGCGAGCGCAGCGGCGGCCCGCCCTTCGAGGGCGCGGTCAGCGTGTAGTACCAGTTCTCGATCTGGGAGACGACCCCGTTGCCGCCGTTCTGGCGCATCCACTCGACGCTGGCGACGCCGAAGCGGACGTTGTGCGGTTCGCTGAGGTTCCCCACGTAGGAGGCCGCCGCCGGCAGCAGGCAGATCCCCGTCGCCAGCAGGACGATGCGCCGCAGGCGGCGCCAGGGTGCGGTGCGATTGGACTGCCGCATACCGGGAAAGCCTTCCAGGGGAGGTTAATCGCAGATGAGAGCCGCCTGAGAAGGTCGCCAGGAACCGGCGCGCGCGGCGACCGGGCGCGGCTACTCGCCGGCGACGTCGCGGCGCAGGAAGACCAGCGTCGCGACGACCAGCGCCGGCACCGCGTAGAGGGCGCAGACCCAGAGCGCGCGCAGGATCGGCGCCCAGTCGACGGGGACGCGGAGGAAGCCCTGCCAGGCCTGGAACTGGGTGCTGAGCAGGTACGGCTGCAGCCCGCCGAGCCCGGGCAGGATGCCGATCAGCTGCAGCAGCAGCGAGAACATCAGCGTGCCGACGATCGCCGCGGCGCTGTTGCGGAAGACGGTCGAGAGCAGCAGCCCGATGCAGGCGACGGCGAGGATCGGCAGCAGGTAGACGAGCAGGCTGGCGCCGACCAGGCCGAGGCCGTGGGCGGCGGAGACCCGGGTCCCCGAGAGGGTGACGATCGGGTTGAAGCCGGAGGCGAGGATCCCGGCGGCGAGCGCGGTCGCGCCGCTGAGGACGATCGCCGCGGTCGCGTAGGTGACCGCCGCCAGCGCCTTCGCGGCGAAGATCCGCTGCCGTTCGACCGAGCGGGTGAGGATCGTCTTCAGGGTCCGGTCGCGGTCCTCGGCGGCGACGATGTCGCCGGCCACCAGCGCGGTGATCAGCGGGAACAGCCAGACCGAGCCGAACAGCAGCAGGACCAGCGGGATCGCCAGGCCGGTGTCGTGGACGTAGCGGCCGAAGGCGACGTCGCGCGGTTCGCCGTTGCGGATCGCCAGCGCGGTGACGAAGATGATCGGCACCGCCGCCGCAGCGCCGAGCCCGAGGTAGGTGCGCTTCTGCGCCCGCAGCTTGCGCAGCTCCCAGCGGTAGACGGTCAGCACGCCGGGCATCAGGCCAGCTCCTCGGCCGCCGCCGCGATCCGCTCCGCCCCGGCCGCGCCGTCGTCGCCCTCGGTCAGCTGGAAGAAGAGGTCCTCGAGGCTCGCCTGGCGCGGGCTCAGCTCCAGTACCGGCGCGCCGGACTCGCCCAGCGCCAGCGACAGCTCGCCGACCGCGGCCTCGCCCGCCGCCCGGAACAGCAGGCCGCCGCCGGGGGCGTCGCGCACCTCCTCGATCCCCGCCTGCGCGTCGCAGATCCGCCGGGCCCGGCCGTCGTCGCCGGTGCGCAGCCGGAAGCTGACCCCGGCGCGGTCGCGCAGCTCGGCCAGCGCGCCCTCGTAGACGACCCGGCCGCGCCGCACGATCGCGACCCGGTTGCAGAGCTCTTCGACCTCGAACAGCAGGTGGCTGGAGAGCAGCACGGTGATCCCGCGCGCGGCGAGGTCGCGGATCAGCTCGCGCATGTCGCGCATCCCGCCCGGGTCGAGCCCGGTGGCCGGCTCGTCGAGCAGCAGCAGCCGCGGCCGCCGCAGCAGCGCCGCCGCGATCCCCAGCCGCTGCCGCATCCCGTGCGAGTAGCCGCCGACCCGGTCCTTCGCCCGCTCGCTCATCTCGACCGCCTCGAGCACCTCGTCGATCCGCGCCGCCGCCTCGCCGCCGTCGAGGGCGGCGCAGAGCCGCAGGTTCTCGCGCCCGCTCAGGTAGGGGTAGAAGGCCGGCGCCTCGACGAACCCGGCGACGCCCTCGAGCGCGGCGACGCCGCGCTGGGGGTCGCGGCCGAACAGCCGCACCGAGCCCTCGTCCGGGTGGATCAGGCCGAGCATCATCCGCAGCGAGGTCGTCTTGCCGGCGCCGTTGGGGCCGAGGTAGCCGAACACGTCGCCGCGCTCGACCGTCAGGTCGACGCGGTCGACGGCGACGAGGTCGCCGTAGCGCTTGACCAGGCCGCGGACCTCGATCGGCGCCGCGTCGGGCATCCGGGCTAGCCCGCCACGTCTACAGGCCCTGGGCGGCTTCCCGGGCGACCGCCGGGGTGACCGAGCCGACGACCGTGTACTCGACGCCGGCGCGGCGGAAGCGGATCACGGTTCCGAGCGGCGTTTCCAGCTGCCGCGCCTGGCTCGCGCCTGCGATCGACACGCTTGGCAGCTGCAGGCCGCCGGTTTCCCCTCCTTCGCCCGCGCCTGCTTCGCCGGCCGGCAGCTCGAGCACGGCGATCCCGCCGAGCCCCTTGCCGTAGGTGAGCAGGGCGCCGGCATCGCTGCCGCCGGCGACCAGGCGCACCTGGTCCCGCGACATGCCCGCCAGCGTGGGCGGCGCGCTGATCTGGAAGCCGGTCTTCGTCTGGACGGATTCCAGCCCCGTGACCGGGGCGGGCTCCCCGCCCCCTTCGCCTTCGCCCTTAACGGGCGGGTTGAGGTCGACCACCTTCGCCCCGGGCGGCGGCGAGACTTCGAACACCGATTCGGCGACCGGGCCGAAGGAGACTTCGGTCGCGCTCAGCTCGAGCACCGGCGAGCTTTCGCCCTTGGCGTAGAGCGCGACCCGCAGCGGCGCGCCGTTGGCGGCGTCCCAGGCGAGCTCGGCGCCGCCGACCAGGCCGCCGTTCGCCTGCGGCGAGACGTGCAGCGTGTAGGCGGCCCGACCGGCGACATCGGAGGGGATCGCGCCGCTCAGGTCGGCGTGCTTCATCGCCTCTTCGATCCCTTCCCGGACCTTGGCGAGCGAGGGCGGTTCGTCCTTGGCTTCCCCTTCTCCGCTCGCCTGTTCGCGCTGGGGCAGCGTCCCCTTGTAGACCGTTTCCGTGCCCGGGTCGTAGACGGTGAAGCTGCTTTCGTCGACCAGCACCTGGAAGTCGCCGCCGCTGCTCTTCGAGACGTCGGCCTGCAGCTCCAGCCGCAGGCGGCCGTCGGCCGAGGCCCAGAGCCTGCCGGAGGCGCCGCCGAGCAGCGGGTCGGAACCTTCGAGGACCGATTCGCCGATCAGGTTGTCGGTGAAGTGGACGCGGGCGCTGACCCCTTCGAGCGGCGGCGCGGTCAGCGCGTCGTGGACGGCTTCGTCGAGCGGCTTCGGCGGCGGCGTCGGGCCGGTGCCGGTGGCGGCGATCGCGATCGCCGCGGTGGCGGCGGCGAACAGCGCCAGCGCGGCGCCGAGGCCGAGAAGGCGGAGGGTGGAGATGCGTCGCAGGTAGTTCATCGCGTCCTCGTGCGGATCGGTCGTCTCATCAAGCGTAGGCGCACTCCCTAAACGAGTCGTGAGACTTGACTGATGGTAGTCCCCGCCTCTGCCCGGCTCGCTGCCCTCGTTCTTCCCCGGCCACGCGGCCGGGTCGAGCCATCGCCACGCCAAGCACGGGATCGCGGCGCTGATCGTCGCGATCGCCTGCTTCGTCTTCGCCTGGTTCCAGAGCGGCCCGCCGCGGGCAAGCGGCGGGCAGCGCCCGGGACCCGGGCTACGGAGCCTGGTGGGCGGCGGCCAGCTCCAGCCACTCGACCCGGCTGGGCGGGCCCTCGATGCCGCCTTCTTTCAGCGCCTGGCCGAGGCGGTCCGCCATGAAGCGCGCCTGCGTGTCCTTGGAGTCCCAGACCTCGAACACGAACCAGCCGCCCGGCTTGGCGCCGCCGGCGTGGTAGAGGAGGCCGTCGGGCCAGTCTCCCTCGCCGCTCGCCATGTCGACCCCCAACCGCTCGTTGACCGCCTGGTACTGCTCGAGCCCGACGCCGTCGAACTCGAGAATCAAACCGTCTGCCATCGTCTTGCCTTTCGTCGCCTTCGATCGTCACCTGCCAAGTTCTCACCGCCGTCGACGCTCGTCAAGGGTCGGTTCCGGCGGTCGACGTCAGACCGGGGGAAACGCGCTGCATCGGTGATAAGCCGCACCCGGCTGGGGAGTTCCTGCGGATGGAGGTGCCGGCCCGCATCCCTACTGTCGGCATATGACAGATCGAGCCGGCGACCCGGGCACCCCGAAGCTGGTCATCGCCGGCGGCGGCGTCGCGGCGCTGGAGGCGGCGCTCGCGGTGCGTAACCTGGCCGGCGAGAGGATCACGACCGAGATTTGGGCTCCACGCCGCGAGTTCGTCTACCGCCCCTTCTCGGTCGGCGAGCCCTACGGGGTCGCGAGCATCCTGCGCTACGACCTCGCAGCGCTGGCGGAGGCCTGTGGCGCCAGCTTCCACCTCGGCGGGGTCGCCTCGGTCGATGCCGAGGCGCGCCGGTTCTTCGTCAGGGACGGCGAACCTCATCCCTACGACTTCCTGCTCCTCTGCCCCGGCACCAGGATGCTCTGGTCGGTTCCGGGGGCGGTCACCTTCTGGGGTGTCGCCGACGAAGGCGGGGTCGGCAGCGTGGTGCGCCGGCTGCGGACGGGCACGCTGCGCGATGCGGTCTTCACGATGCCCGGCGGCAGCAGCTGGGCGCTGCCTCTGTACGAGCTGGCGCTGCTCGCCGCCGGCGTGCTGGCCAAGTCGGGCATCGCGGACGCCAAGGTCACCGTGATCACGCCGGAGGACGCGCCTCTTCAGCTCTTCGGCCGGGCGGTAGCCGAGCAGATGGCCGGCCTGCTGGAAGAGCAGGGGATCGAGCTGATCGCCGGCACCCACCCCGTCGGCTTCGAGCGGGGCAGGTTGGAGATCGCTCCGGGCGAGCCGATCGAGACCGAAGCCGTCGTCAGCCTGCCGCGCCTCGAGGGCCGCAGGATCGACGGTGTGCCCCACGACGACGAGGGCTTCGTCGCCGTCGACGAGCACTGCCGGGTGGTCGGCATGGAGCGCGCCTTCGCGGCCGGCGACGTGACGAACTTCCCGGTCAAGCAGGGCGGGGTCGCCACCCAGCAGGCGGACGCCGCGGCCGAAGTGATCGCCGCCGCGGTGGGCTGTGAGGTTGAGCCCGCCGGCTTCGACCCGGAGTTGCGGGGCGTGCTCTGGACGGGCCGCGAGCCGCTTTACCTGTATGGCCACCCGACCGGCGGTCGCGGCGAAGTCTCGCGCCTGGCGGAAAGCCCGCCCTGGCACGAGCGCGACGGCAAGATCATCGGCCGCTACCTGACCGGTCTCCTCGACGGCTTTCCCGACGAGGAAGGCCGCGCGCTCATCGTCGAGCCGACCGAGTAGCCACGGCCGGTCATGATGTGCGGCGGTGAGCGACGCCGTCGACCGAGAGCTAGTTCGCCGTTTCCGTACCGCGCGGCGCGACCGCGAGCTGGCCGTGCTCGAGGGCTTCCACGCGCTCAAGCACGCGCTGCGCTTCGGCGCCGAGCTGGAGGAGGCGGTCGCCTGCGACCGGCCCGGGCTCGAGCGGCTGGCCGGCGAGCTCGCCCCCGATGTCGCCGGCCGGCTCGCCGGCGTCGCCGCGACGGTCTCGCCCGAGCTGCTGGCGGAGCTGGTCCCGCAGGCGCCCCGCACCGGCGTCGTCGCGATCGCCCGCCGCCGCGCCGTCGACCTTGGGGCGGTGCTGGCCGACGGCCGCGCGGCGCCGCTCGTCCTGCTCGAGGACCCGCGGACGCTGGGCAACCTCGGCGCCTGCGTGCGGGTCGCCGCCGCCGCCGACGCCGCCGGCGTCCTCACCACCGGCGCGAACGACCCCTGGCACCCCGACGCTCTGCGCGGCGCCGCCGGCCTCCACTACGCGCTGCCGGTCGCCGCGGTCCCGGCGCTGCCGGCGAGCGACCGGCCGCTGGTCGCGATCGACCCCGAGGGCGAGGGCCTGCGGCCGGCCGAGCTGCCGCCGCGGGCGGTGCTCGCCTTCGGCACCGAGCGGCACGGCCTCAGCGACGAGCTGCTCGACCGCGCCGACGCCCGCCTCGGGATCCCGATGCGCGACGGCGTCTCCAGCCTCAACCTGGCCACCGCGGTGGCCGCCGTGCTGTTTGCGCAGAGGCTCTGACCCGGTATAGCCTGCACCTGCCCCTCCCTGACCGAAAGGACCCGTAAATGCCGTTCGCAAGCGTCAACTTCGGCGAAGCCCTGTGGCTCGCCCTGGAGATCTTCTTCTTCGTGGTCTGGATCTGGATCCTGATCACGATCCTCACCGACCTCTTCCGCGACCACGAGATGTCGGGCTGGGGGAAGGCGGCCTGGGTTCTCTTCCTCGTGATCATCCCCTTCGTCACCGCGCTCGTCTATCTGATCGCCCGCGGCTCGGGGATGCGCGAACGGGCGATCCACGCCCAGGTGGACGCGAAAAAGCACATGGACGCCTACATCCAGGAACAGGCCCACAGCGGTTCTCCGGCCGACGAACTGCACAAGCTCAACGAGCTGAAGGAAAAGGGCGCGATCTCCAGCGAGGAGTTCGACAAGGCGAAGGCCAAACTGCTCGCCTGACCGACCGCCCGGCCGGGACGTGCCGTGACTTGTGTGCCCATATAGGGGGTGTAAGTCCCGGCACGTCCCCTCGTCGCGACGGTCGTTTTTCCTGCAAGGGCCATAATTCTGCAACCGAAGTTGCAAGTTATTAGCAACTCCTAACACTCTTTAGGCGTCTTCGCTAGCGTGCCCGGCGATGCGCGCCCTGCTCAGCGGCGGCTCCCGCCGCCTGCTTCTTCCCGCGACCCTGCTGCTCGTCGCCCTCTGCTGGGTCGCGACGGCCCCCGCCGCGACGCTGCGCGAAAAGCTCGACGCGACGCAGGGCAAGCTGAGCAAGGTGCGCGAAAGCCAGAGCTCGCTGAGCGCGACGATCGAACAGCAGAACAGGGCGATCGACACGATGCTGGGCGAAGTCTCGCGGCTGCGCCAGGAACAGCTCGCGGCGGAGCGCGAACTGGCAGCCAAGCAGGCCCAGCTCGACGAGGCGACCGAAAAGCTGGCGGCCGAGAAGCGCCACCTGGCGGCCGTCCGCGCCCGCCTGCAGCGGGCGCTCGGCGCGCTGCGCGAACGGCTGGTCGACATGTACGAGGCGGGCAGCCCGGACGTGCTCAGCGTCGTCGTCGACTCGCAGAACTGGTCGCAGGTCAACGCCCGCGCCGAATACCTGAAGCGCGTCCAGGACTACGACAACTCGGTCGCCGCCCGGGTCAAGGGCCTGCGCGACGAAGCCAAGGCGGCGGTCAGGCGGATGGCGGCGATCCGCCTGGAGCTGAAGGAAGCGCGCGACGCGATCGCCGTCAAGGAGCGCGAAGCGGCGCAGGCCCGCGCCGCCGCGGCCGCCCGCTTCGCCGAGCTGAAGGCGGCGCAGGCGAAGCGCCAGGCCGACCTCGAACAGCTCGAGTCTCGCGAACAGGCGCTGAGCGACAACCTGGCGGCGATCTCGTCGCAGATCGCCACCGCGGGCGGCCCGGCGCCGCCCGGCCAGGCTCCCGCCCCGCTGACCCCCGGCGAGGGCGCCGAATACGTCTCCGAAAGCCAGGCGAGTGTGCCCAGCGCGGCGCCGCCGGCGATCGCCGCGGCGATCGAAGCCGCCAACTCGATCGCCACCACGCCCTACATCTGGGGCGGCGGCCACGGCTCCTTCGAATCGTCGGGCTACGACTGCTCCGGAGCGGTCAGCTTCGCCCTGCACGGCGGCGGCTTCCTCGCAAGCCCGCTCGACTCGACCGGCCTGGAGACCTGGGGCGAAGCCGGCCCCGGCCACTGGATCACCGTCTACGCCAACTCCGGCCACGCCTGGATGATCATCGCCGGCCTCGCCTTCGACACGGTCGGCGGCCCCGGCCCCCGCTGGCACGCCTCCCCGGTCGACTCCCCCGAAGGCTTCATAGCCCGCCACCCACCGGGGTACTGAGCTTCCATCCCCGATCCGGGTTCTCAGCTCCTTCTCCGAACAGGGTGCTGAGATCCTGCTCTCCACCGCTCGCCGAGGTCCTATCCCGGTAGGGGTGGAACGTCGACTCCTCCGAAGGCTTCATAGCCCGCCACTCACCGGGGTACTGAGCTTCCGTTGTCGATCCGGGTGCTGAGCTTCTGCTCCCCATTCGGGTACTGAGGTCCCGTCCCGGTAGGGGTGGAGCGTCTTGTACTTTTTTTGGGTGGCGGCCGTCGGACGGCCTCAGCCGACGTTCAAAAAAAGTTAAGCGGAACCCCTACCGGACAGGACCTCAGACTCCACCAGCCTTCCTTCGGCCTGCCAGGTGCCGACGCCGCCGCGGGCCACGTGGATCGTCTCGAAGCCCTCGCGCTGCAGGACCGAGGCGGCGAGGCCGCTGCGTTTGCCGAGCTTGCAGATCGTCGCCAGGGTGCGGTCCCGGGGCAGGTCGTCGAGGCGCTGCAGCAGCGCCCCGTAGGGAACGTGCACGGAGCCGGCGATGTGCGCCTCGGAGAACTCCTTCTCGCCCCGCACGTCGACCAGCAGCGGCGGGTCCTCACCCTCCATCAGCCCGGCAAGCTCCAGCGTGCCGATCGGCTCGATCCGCTGCACCGGCCGTTCCTCCGCCCGCCAGGCGCTCATCCCGCCGCCGAGGAAGCCGCGCACCCGCAGCCCGACCGCGGCCAGCAGTTCGGCCGCTTCCAGCTCGTTGCCGTCGGAGGCGGCGACGACCACGACCTCGCCGTCGGGCGGCACCACCTGGGCGACCTTGGTCGCGAAGCCGGTGTCGTAGGCCGAGGCGCTGATCGAGCCCGGGATGTGCGCCTCGTCGAACTGCTCGTTGGTGCGCGAGTCGATCGCGAAGGCGCCCTCGGCGATCGCCGCCTCGAAGCGGCGCGCCGTCAGCCGCACCGGCGAGCCGATCGATTCGACCAGCGGCCCCTGGTTGAGGGCGACGATGTGCTCGACGTTGGGCGGCCGTTCGCCGAGCGAGCCGACCGCGTCCTCGATGAACTCGGCTTCGTCGGTGAAGGCCAGTGCCCGGTTGTGGGCGCGCTCGAAGCCGATCGTCGAGGAGGTCTTGAGGTCGATCCCGGCGCTGCCGCAGAGCGAGCCGCCGAGGTGTCCGGGGAAGACCTCGACCTCGTCGGGCAGGGTCAGCAGCCGCTCGTGCAGCGAGCGGAAGATCCCCGCGGCGCCCTCGCGCGGCTCGACAGCGAGGTCGGGCCGGGCGACGTCGCCGACGAACAGCGAGTCGCCGGTCAGCACCGCCACCGGGTCGCCGCCGCGGCTCGCGTCTCGCAGCAGGAACGAGGTGTGCTCGGGACGGTGGCCGGGGGTGTGGATCGCCTCGATCCTCACGCCCTCGCCGAGCGCCACCGTGTCGCCGTCGGCGAGCGGCTGGTGCTCGTACTCGGCTTCGGCCAGCTCGCTGACGTGGATCGTCGCCCCGGTCGCCCGCGCCAGCCGGCCGTGGCCGGAGACGTGGTCGGCGTGGTTGTGGGTCTCCAGCACGTGCTCGATTCGCACCCCGTGCAGGCGGGCGAGGTTGAGGTAGGGGTCGATGTCCCACTGCGGATCGACCACCGCGGCGACGCCCGAGTCGGGGTCGCCGACCAGGTAGGAAGCGCAGCCGAGATCCTCGTGGATGATCTGGCGGAAGAGCATGGTCCGACTAGGCTAGACGGTTGAACCGAAGATTTGCGGCGGTCACCAAACCGACCTTGGGGCGGACCGTTTCACCGGTCGGCCCGCTCGGTCGCTGACGAGGAGGGAACGACGATGGCAAGCGACGACGGGCTCTCGGGCCTCGAGGGCGAGCTCAACGCACTGCTCGAGGTCGAGCGATTCGAGCCGTCGGCGGAGTTCCGCGAGGCGGCGCTGTGGAGCGACCCGGCGGTCTACGAGGAGGCGGCGGCCGATCCCGGGGCCTGGTGGCTGCGGCAGGCGACCGGGCTGCTCGATTGGGATGTCGAGCCGCGCCAGTCGCTCGACGACTCGAACCCGCCCTTCTACAGGTGGTTCGCCGACGGGCGCCTCAACGCCTCCGCCAACTGCCTCGACCGCCACGTCGAGGCGGGGCGGGGCGATCGCGTCGCCTACCACTGGCGCGGGGAGGAGGGGGAGGAGCGGGCGATCACCTACGCCGAGCTGCTGGCCGACGTGCAGCGCTTCGCGAACGCCCTGCGCGACCATGGGATCGAAAAGGGCGACGTGGTCGGGATCTACCTGCCGATGATCCCCGAGGTCGTCGTCGCGATGCTCGCCTGCGCGCGGATCGGCGCCCCCCACAACGTCGTCTTCGGCGGCTTCTCGGCCGAGGCGGTGCGCGAGCGGGTGGAGTTCTCCCAGGCGAAGGCGCTGGTCACCGTCGACGGCGCCCGCCGCAAGGGCAGGACCGCGCCGGTCAAGCCGGAGGTCGACGCGGCGCTCGACGGGGTCGACTCGCTGCGGACGATCTTCGTCGTCCGCCACACCGGCGTCGACTGCGAGATGCGGGACGGGCGCGACGTCTGGTTCGACGAGGCGAGCGCCGCCGCCGACCCCGAGTGCCCGGCCGAGCCGATGGACGCCGAGGACCCGCTCTACATCCTCTACACCTCCGGCTCGACCGCGAAGCCGAAGGGGATCCTCCACACCACCGGCGGCTACATGACCGGCGTCGCCTACACCCACCGCTACGTGTTCGACCTGAAGCCGGAGTCCGACGTCTACTGGTGCGCGGCCGACGTCGGCTGGGTCACCGGCCACTCCTACATCGTCTACGGCCCGCTCGCCAACGGCGCGACCAGCGTCATGTTCGAGGGGGCTCCGGACTACCCCGCCAAGGACGTCTGGTGGGAGATCGTCGAGCGCTACGGCGTCAGCATCCTCTACACGGCCCCGACCGCGATCCGCGCCTGCATGAAATGGGGGGCGGAGCATCCCGAAGGCCGCGACCTCTCCTCGCTGCGGCTGCTCGGCTCGGTCGGCGAGCCGATCAACCCGAAGGCCTGGCTCTGGTACCACAAGGCGATCGGCGGCGGGCGCTGCCCGATCGTCGACACCTGGTGGCAGACCGAGACCGGCCAGATCATGATCTCGCCGCTGCCGGGGATCACCGCGACCAAGCCCGGTTCGGCGACCCGGCCGCTGCCGGGGATCGACGCCGCGGTCTTCGACGAGGCCGGCGAGCCGGTCGCCGACGGCGGCGAGGGGCTGCTGGTCCTGCGCCGGCCCTGGCCGGCGATGCTGCGCACCCTCTACCGCGAGCACGACCGCTTCGTCGAGACCTACTTCTCGCGCTTCGGCCGCGAGACCTACCTGGTCGGCGACGCCGCCCGCGAAGACGAGGACGGCTACCTCTGGGTGCTGGGCCGGATCGACGACGTGATCAACGTCTCCGGCCACCGGCTCTCGACGGCGGAGGTCGAGTCGGCGCTGGTCTCCCACCCGAAGGTCGCCGAGGCGGCGGTGATCGGCCAGTCCGACGTCGACACCGGCCAGGCGATCTGCGCCTTCGTCACCCTCGAGGGCGACCACGAGGGCGACGAGGAGCTGGTCGCCGAGCTGCGCGACCACGTCGCCGGGCGGATCGGCAAACTCGCCCGCCCGAAGCGCATCATCTGGTCCGGCGACCTGCCGAAGACGCGCTCCGGCAAGATCATGCGCCGGCTGCTGCGCGACATCGCCGAGGGGCGGAAGCTGGGCGACGTCACCACCCTGCGCGACCCCGAAGTGGTGAAGGAGCTGGAGGGCCAGTTCGGCGCCCGCGAGGGCTGACAGCCGACGTGCCGGGGTTTATACCCCTATGTGGGCACGTAACTCACGGCACGTCTAGATGGTTGCTTCCACGGCGAGGTGTGCCAGGCGCGTCATCCAGGCGTGCCTCGTTGTGGGATCAACCATCTAGCCGGAGCGCTCCTCGACGATCCGTTCGACCGCCGCTTCGAGCGCCCGGATCTGCTCGCGGAAGTGCAGGCCGCGCAGCGAGAAGACCTGGCGCGAGACCTCGGCGAGCCGCAGCAGCCGCAGCAGCCGCAGCAGCCGAAGCGCCCGCAGGCTCTGCAGGCCCGCGGCAGCACCGGAAGCATAGTTTGCTAGGCTAATTAGCACGGCTAATGAATATGGCGATCGGCGATACGACGCTCACCGACTCGGCGGCGCGGCTGCGGATGGCGATCGTCCGCACCTCGCGGCGGCTGCGGCAGGAGGCGGCCGAGGTGGGAGGGCAGCTGACGCCGACCGCGGTCGCGGCGCTTGCGTCGGTCGAGCGGCACGGGCCGCTTACGCCGAGTGAGCTGGCGGAGATCGAGCGGGTGAAGCGGCCGAGCGCGACCCGCACCCTGCGCGTGCTGACCGGGGCCGGGCTGGTCGACCGGGCGCCCGACCCGGCGGACGGGCGCAGCGCCCTGGTCAGCATCACCCCGGAGGGACGCGAGCGTCTGCGCCGTCTGCGCGGCCGCAAGAACGCCTACCTGGCGCGCCGCATGCGCGACCTGCCCGGCGAGGACCTGGCGACGCTGGAGCGCGCCGCCGAGATCCTCGAGCGGATCCTCGAGGAGCCGCGCGCCAAGCGCGAGGGAGCGCAGTGAGCGCGGCCGTCCGGCGCAGCTTCGGCTCCCTCTCCGTTCCCAACTACCGCCGCTACTTCTTCGGTCAGCTGGTTTCTCTCTCGGGCAACTGGATGCAGGCGCTCGCCTCGGTCTGGCTCGTCCTCACCCTCACCCACAGCGGCTTCGCGATCGGCCTGACCACGGCCCTGCAGTTCCTGCCGATGCTGCTGATCGGCGCCTGGGGCGGCCTGCTCGCCGACCGCTTCCCGAAGCGCGACCTGCTGATCGTCACCCAGCTGCTGATGGCGCTGCCGGCGATCGGCCTGCTGGCGGTCAGCGCCGCCGGCGTGGTGACGCCGTGGATGGTCTATCTCGCCGCCTTCTCCCGCGGCGCCGTCAACGCGGTCGACAACCCGACCCGGCAGAGCTTCGTGATCGAGATGGTCGGCCCCGACCGGGTCGTCAACGCGGTCAGCCTCAACAGCGTCCTCGTGCAGTCGGCGCGGATCGTCGGCCCGGCCCTCGCCGGGGTGCTGATCGCGACCGTCGGCGTCGTCCCCTGCTTCGCCGTCAACATCGCCAGCTTCGCCGCGATGATCGTCGCCCTCTGGGGGATGGACGCCGCCAAGCTCGGCGCCGCGCCGGTCGCCGGCCGCGAGCCGGGGGCGATCCGCGCCGGCCTGCGCTACGTGCGCCGCACCCCCGAGCTGGCGGTGCCGCTGGGGTTGATGGCGCTGGTCGGCACCTTCGGCTTCAACTTCCAGGTCGTGCTGCCGCTGCTCGCCGCCTTCAGCTTCGACGGTGGCGCCGGCGCCTACGCGGCGCTGGTCGGCGCGATGGGAATCGGCTCGGTCCTCGGCGCCCTGGTCGTCGGCTCGCACGGGCGCACCGGCCCGCGCCTGATCGCCGCCGCCGCGCTCGCCTTCGGCGCCAGCGCCGCGCTCGCCGCGGCGATGCCGGCGCTGGCCCTGGAGATCCCGGTGCTGGCCCTGCTCGGAGCCGCTGCGGTGACCTTCGCCGCCGGCATCAACTCGACCCTGCAGCTCGCGGTCGAGCCCGCGATGCGGGGCCGCGTGATGGCCCTCTACTCGGTCGTGTTCCTCGGCTCGGCGCCGATCGGGGGCCCGCTGGCCGGCTGGCTCTCGGAAGCCTACGACCCGCGGGTGGCGCTGCTGCTCGCGGCGCTAGCCGGCTTCTCGGCGGCATGGGCCGGGCACGTCTCGCTGTCGCGATTGCGGGTCAGCCAGAAGAAGACGGCGAAGATCGCCAGGCCGAAGATGTTGAGGAACAGCTTGTAGTCGACTTGGACCGAGCCGAAGACGTCGGCGCGGGTCGGCCGCGGGCCGGTCGGGACCAGCCCGAGGACGCTGAACAGGCCGTCGACGATCAGCGCCGCGATCACCATCGTCACGAACATCAGCGCGCTGATCCGCAGCGCGAAGGCGGTCCCGTAGAACTTGCGGTAGGCGGCGACGATCGTCAGCACGATCAGGTCGGCGAAGATGAAGGCGAGCACCCCGGCGAAGCCGATCCCGCCCGACCAGAGGACGGCCGCGAGCGGCACGTTGCCGATCGAGCAGACGAAGCTGAGGATCGCGATCAGCGGCCCGACGAGGACGTTCTCGATCGTCCGCACGAGCGGCGGCGCGTCGGTGATGAAGAGGAAGTTGAAGAAGTCGTTGCCGAGCAGGCCGATGAAGCCGGCGAGCAGGAAGCCGATCGTGATCTCCTTCCACAGCATCGTCCAGTCGGCGCGGAAGTTGACGGCGACGCCCGTCCAGGCCTCGGCCGAGGTCAGTTTCCGCCCCAGCGTTTGCGGCTCCTCGCCGCCGCCGCCGTGCGAGCCATGGTCGTGCACGTGCTCTTCCTGGGCCTGCTGGGCGTGCTCGCGCGCCTGCGTCTCCAAGCGCGGCGAGACGAAGAAGCGCAGCAGCAGCGCCATCAAGACGATCAGGATCACCCCGCCGACGTACTCGGCGAGCGCGAACTGCCAGCCGATCAGCACCCAGAGAACCAGGCCGAGCTCCCAGACGAGGTTGGTCGAGGCGAACTGGAAGGCGAGCGCGGTGGTCGCCGAGGCGCCTTTCTGGAGCAGCGACTTGGCGATCGAGATCGCCGCGTAGGAGCAGGACGAGGAGGCGGCGCCGAGCGCAGTCGCCAGCGCCACCGGCTTCGGGCCGCGGCCGGAGAGGCTGGCCTCGATCCGCTCGCTCGGCACCCAGGCCTGGACGATGCCGGAGATCGCGAACCCGAGCACCAGCGCCCACCAGACCTGGTAGGCCATCAGGAGCGACTGTTCGAACCCTTCGCCGATTGTCCCCAGAATGTCCATGCGCGTGGGACGTGCCGTGAGTTAGCTGCCCATATAGGGGGTCTAAGTCACGGCACGTCGGGGCCAGCCTTGCAAATCGAGGGCTCAGGCGATGCCGAGGCGGCGGGCGCGCTCGGCGGCGCGGGCGAGGATCTCCGCCTCGCCCTCGACCTCGCCGCCGCGCATCAGCACCCGGCCGGCGACGACGGTGGTGTCGACGACCGCGCCGCTCGCGGCGTAGACGAGGTCGGAGGCGAGGTCGCCGATCCCGATCTCGGGCGCGTCGCGGCGCAGCAGCAGGAAGTCGGCGGGGGCGCCGGGGGCGAGCGCGGGGGTGCGGTGGACCGCGCCGCCCGCGACGGAGCCGGAGTCGACCGCGACGGAGCCGGTTCCGCCCGCGGCCAGACCGGTGCCGCCCGCGGCCGAGCCCGCGCTGCCTGCCCTCACTCCACCGTCTGCGCCCGCCGAGCCCCCGTCGCCGGCGCGGTCGAACAGCGCCGGCGCCCGCGCCCCGGTCGCGATCTCCAGCGCCTCCGTCGCCGGCAGCACGGTCGGGTCGCCGCTGACGTGGCGCTGCATCAGCGCGAATGTCTTCAGGTCGGCGAGCAGGTCGAGCGAGTCGTTGGAGCCGGCGCCGTCGGTGCCGAGCCCGACCGCGACCCCGGCCCGCCGCGCCGCCGGGTAGGGGAGGACGCCGCCGACCGCGAGCTTCAGGTTGGCGACCGGGTTGGCGACGACGGTCGCGCCGCGCTCCGCGATCAGCTCCAGCTCGGCCTCGTCGAGCCAGACGCCGTGGGCGAGCACCGTGCGCGCGCCGAGCAGGCCGAGCCGGTCGAGGTAGGCGGCCGGCCGCTCGCCGTGCGCCGCGAGGCAGTCCTCGACCTCCCGCTCGGTCTCGGAGACGTGGATGTGGATCGCCGCACCGTGCTCGGCCGCGGTCTCGGCGGTCCAGCGCAGCAGCCCCTCGCTGACCGCGTATATCGAGTGCGGGGCCAGCGACCGCTCGATCGCCGGGCCGGAGTCCGCCAGCCCGGCGAGGTCGGCGAGCGCGGTCGACTTGATCGCCTCCGTGCCTCCCTCGGCGTCGAACAGCGGCCCGCCGACGTGGGCCCGCAGGCCGGCGTCCTCGACCGCCCGCGCGGTCGCCTGCGGGTGCCAGTACATGTCCCAGAAGCGGGCGGTGCCGGTGCGGATCATCTCCGCGCAGGCGAGCCGCGTCCCCCAGTAGACGTCGTCGGGCTCGAGCCGCGCCTCGACCGGCCAGATTTTCTCCCGCAGCCAGCGCATCAGCGGCAGGTCGCCGCCGTAGCCGCGGAACAGCGTCATCGCCGCGTGCGTGTGGCCGTTGAGCAGCGCCGGGACCAGCGGCGCCCCGGCCGCGTCGATCGTCTCGTCGCCCGGCTGGGAGGCGACATCGGCGCCGATCGCCTCGATCGTCCCGTCCACGCACCGCACCCTGACGGACCTGCCGTCGACGAGCGCCCCCGTAACCGTCAGTGCCTTCATCGACTGCCGCCCGGACGTGCCGGTGTTTGACCGCCCAATATGGTGGCTAACTCCCGGCGCGTCATCGCGACAGCTCCGGGAGGACGGCGGTCAGGGCGTCGCGCAGGCGGGCCGCGTTGGCCTCGCGGTCGCGTTCGAGCTCCGCGGTCGAGAGCGGCTGCGCGGCGATCCCGTTCGCCAGGTTGTCGACCATGCAGATCGCCGCGTAGGGGAGGCCGAGCTCGCCGGCGACGACGCACTCGCTCGCCAGCGTCATCCCGACCAGGTCCGCGTGGGGGGCGATCAGGCGGATCTCCGCCGGCGTCTCGAAGCGCGGTCCGTCGGTCTGCCAGTAGACGCCGCCGTCGCGCAGCGGCCCGGCGCCGCCGGCGGCCCAGGCGGCGAGCACCCGGTCGCGCCACTCACGGTCGAAGCCGGGCATCGCGTGGCCGCGCTGGTCGTCGCAGCTGGTGACCGTCGTCTGCAGGGCGATGAAGTCGTCGGGGCAGGCGACCTGCCCGACCCCGAGCTCCGGCTTCAGCGAGCCGACCGAGCAGACCGCCAGCGCCCGGTCGCAGCCCGCCGCGAGCAGCGAGCGCAGGTTGGCGGCGTGGTCGATCAGGTGGGGGAGGCGGTACTCGCCGCCGGGAGCGGCGTGGCGCTGGAGGACGGCGACGCCGCAGGCCGCGGCCGCCGCCGCGATCTCGCCGCCGCCCGGCCCCACAGCGCTGCTGCCGAGTATCACCGCCAAGCGTCCCACGCCGCGATCCTAAGCTTCAGACCCGCGCGGTAGACATTTGCGTCGCATAGCGGTTCAAATGTCTACCGCGCGGTCCCCCTCTATCGCGACCTGCTGACGGTGCCGATCCTGCACAGCTCCACCGAGATCAGCCCCTTCGAGGAGAAGGTCTACTGCTAACGGATCGAACGGGAAAAGCTTTTCATTCGTACCGAATGCGGGACGAATGTTCGGTCAGACCGGCTCGACCGAACGTTTGGCGGCCGTACGCACCTCGTACTCGGTGCCCTCGGCGCCCAGCTCGATTGTCCCGACGTCGCCCCCGCCGGCGGTCCAGCGCTCCCGCGCCTCGACCCCCAGCGCGTCGAGCCGGTCGTCGCTGTGCAGGGGGTCGTGGTGGAACAGCACGGTGCGCCCGGCGCCGGCGCGGCGGGCGAAGGCGAGCGAGTGGGAGAGCGAGGAGTGGCCCCAGCCGATGTGCTCAGGGTACTCGGCATCGGAGTACTGGCCGTCGTGGATCAGCATCGAGGCGTCGCGGGCGAGGCCGAGGCCGGAGATCCATTCCTCGTCGAGCGCCTCGAGGTCGGCGCCGAGGGCGGGCTCGTGGTCGGGGATGTAGGCGAGCGAGTCGGCGCCGTCGTCGATCCGGTAGCCGAGCGTCGGGCCGCGGTGGGCGACCGAGGCGGCGCGGATCCGCGCCGGGCCGATCTCCCACTCGCTCTCCGGCGTGTGGCGGAAGGAGACGTCGCAGGGCAGCTCGCGCACCTCGACCGGCGACAGCGGCGCGCTGATGTAGCGGGCGATGCGGTCGCGCAGCGAGGCCTCGGGCGAGGCCGGCCCCCAGATCACGATCTCGGTCTGGGGACGGAAGGCGGGGGCGAAGAAGACGAGGCCCTGGATGTGGTCGAGGTGCAGGTGGGTGAGCAGGATGTGCAGCCGTGTCGGCTCCTCGGGCAGGGCGAGGCCGAGGTTGCGGATGCCGGTGCCGGCGTCGAGCGCCAGCAGCGAGCCGTCGGAGAGGGTGACGCCGACGCACGAGGTGTTGCCGCCGTAGCGGATCGTCTCCGGGCCGGGGGAGGGGACCGAGCCGCGCGTGCCCCAGAGCTTGGCCTTCACCGCTGGCCCTTCCCGTCGCCCGACGCCGCCGGCCAGAAGAGGGCGATGCCGCCACGGGAGCCGTGCGGGGTGAGGATCGGGAAGGCTGAGGCCTCGACCCGGTGGCGGGCGCCGTCGGCCGAGTGGATCTCGAACTCGGCGTGGGCGGGGCGGCCGTTGCGCACGGCGACGACCAGCGGCAGCTCGTCGTAGGGAATCGGCTCGCCCGCCTCGTCGAAGGGGCCGAACATCGCCCCCCACTCCTGGGGGCCGACCGTGCCCAGCTCCTCGAATCGCTTGCCCAGCATCATCCCGGCCGCCTCGTTGTAGAAGACGAGAAGGCCGCCCTCGTCGACCAGGAAGGCTGGCGTCGAGAGCGCCGACATCAGATTGCGGGCCAGGATCAGCTCGAGGGGCTTTTGCGACACGACTGACACTCTAGAGGCCTCTAGTTCGTCGGGTTTGCCACGAGTTTCCTCGGATCCTGGGAACGCCGAGCGCCTGGCGGGCCCGGCCCGCCGCTCATCCCTGCGTCCACCTTCGAGCCAGGACGTGTCCGGCTGCGTGAGTTTGCTCACGGATGGCGCCGCGCCACCGACGGCGGCCGTGGCCGTCGGGTACAACTCACCGCCCTTGCAGGAGTCGACCCGCATGTACCGCGTCGCGATGACCGTCAGCCGGCCGGTGGTCTCTGCCTGGGGACGGCTCGAGGTCGAGGGGCTGGAGGCGCTGCCGGCGAGCGGGCCGGTGCTGATAGTCGGCAACCACGACAGCCACTGGGACCCGGTCGCGGTCGGTGTCGCCGCGCTCGGGCGGCGGCAGATCAGGGCGCTGGCGAAATCGACGCTCTGGGACGTGCAGGGGTTGAGCCCGGTGCTGAACGGGATGGGGCAGATCCCGATCGAGCGCAACGCCGGCGACGCCGGCGCCCTGGCGCGGGCGATCGAGGAGTTGCGGCGCGGCGCCTGCATCGGCGTCTTCCCCGAAGGCACGCGCTCGCGCGGCGAGGTGCTGCGCGCGCGCAGCGGCGTCGGCCGGCTGGCGCTGGAGGTGCCCGAGGCGCGGCTGGTCTGCGTGGCGATCGAGGGAACCGCCGACCTGACCGGCTTTCCCCGCCGCCCGCGGCTGCGAACCCGCTTCTTCGAGCCGTCCGGAGGCCAGGCGCAGCCCGGCGAGGAGCCGGGCGAGATCGCCGCGCGGCTGGTCGCGGAGATCCGCGAGCGGGTTCCGCCGACGGCCTCCTACCGCAAGCGCTCGTAACCGCTTGCGCGAGACGTTAGATGGTCGATTCCACGGCGAGGTGTGACTGGGGGCGCGCCTGGCCAAGCGGATCGAGGACGCAGGGTGCAGCCTTTGCCGGTTGGCAAAGACAAACCCGAGGACGCCGAGCCGCGAAGTGTGCCAGGCGCGTCATCCAGGCGTGCCTGGTCCTGGAATCAACCATCTAGGGCGAGGGGTCGGCGGCGTGGCACCAGGACGGCGCCGACCGCCCACGCCTACGAGAGTTTGCCGATCTTGAAGATTTTGGTGCCGCAGTCGGGGCAGAAGCCCTGGATGGCGGGACGACCGTTCTTCATCGTCACCTGTTTGGCGTCTTTGATCTCGACCTTCTTGCGCTCTTTGACGCAGTAACCCTCAGGCATTGAGACTCCTTTCGTCGCCGCTTCCACGGCAAGGCTCGCGTCGCCCGCGAGGTGGATTGCGGCGAATGTAACGGAGACGGGGGACGGCGTGCGCGGAGATCGTGCCGATCAGCACGACCAAGGACCTACTTGCCTTCGGCCTTTTCCGCTTTTTCTTTGGCTTTTTCGATCAGTTCGCCGAGTTTGGCGGCGTTGCCGCCGTTCGCCTGCGGGACGGTGCCGGTGCTCGCGCCCGAGCCGCTGCCGCTCGAGTTAGATCCGCTGGAAGCGCCCGAGCCCGAGCCGCTCGACCCTGACCCGGAGCCGCCGCCGCTCGACGCGCCGCCGCCCTTCCCCGAGCCGCCTCCGCTCCCCTGCAGCTTCTCCACTTCGGCCTTCAGCGCGCTCACTTCGGCTTCGACCTGGGCCAGTTCGGCCCCGCCGCCGATCCGCGCTTCGAGCTCGCGCTGCAGCGCCTGCACGTCGCCTTCGCTGACCGAGTTGTCCTGGGCGTCGATCGCCAGGTAGATCGCCGCCCCGGCGCCGCCGATCGCGATCACGCTGAGCACCAGGAAGACGCGGGTGCGCTTGCCGAGCTTGCGCTCGACCTCGCCGATCCATGCCCTCAGCCCGTCCAACGGCATCGCACAAACCTAGTGGAGATGGGTTGCGCCGAGTCGTGCGCTGCGCCGAGAAGTCCACGTCGATTACGCTCCCGGCCTCACTTCCGCATCCCAGACCCAAGGAGAGCACCGCATGCCCGAGGCAGTAATCGTCGACACCGTCCGCACGCCGATCGGCCGCGCCTTCAAGGGCTCGCTGTCGCAGCTCCGCCCCGAGGAGATGGGCGCCTACGTCGTCGACCGGCTGCTCGAGCGCAACCCGCAGGTCGACCCGGCGGAGGTCGAAGACCTGTTCTGCGGCTGCGGCATGCCGCAGGGCCTGCAGGCCTTCAACATCGGCCGCATCGTCTCGCTGCTCTCCGAGAAGCTGCCGGAGGGAGTCAACGGGGTCACCGTCTCCCGCTACTGCTCCTCCAGTCTCGACGCGATCCGCCACGCCGGCAACGCGATCAAGGCCGGCGAGGGCGACGTCTACATCGCCGCCGGGGTCGAGTGGGTCAGCCGCTACAACGAGCGCACCGAGCCGGCCGGCGCCGCAGACCAGAACGAGAACCTGCAGGGCAACGACGGCCAGCCCAACGCCTACATCGAAATGGGCCTGACCGCGGTCAACGTCGCCAACAAATACGAGGTCAGCCGCGCCGACATGGACAAGTTCGCGCAGCGCTCGCAGGAACTCGCCGTGCAGTCGCAGGAGGACGGTTTCTTCGACCGCGAGATCGTCCCGGTGAAGCTGCCCGACGGGACCGAGGTCGCCAGGGACGACGGCCCGCGCGCCTCCTCGACCCTGGAGAAGCTCTCCGAACTGCCAGAGGCGTTCGGCGGCGGCGGCGTCACCGCCGGCAACTCCTGCCCACTCAACGACGGCGCCGCCGCGGTGCTGATCATGAGCGACACCAAGGCCAAGGAGCTGGGCCTGACCCCGCGCGCCCGCATCGTCACCGCCGCCACCTACGGCAACGAGCCCGAGTACATGGGCGTCGCCCCGATCGGCGCGATCAAGAAGGTCCTCGAGCGGGCCGGGATGACGATCGACGACGTCGGCGCGGTCGAGCTGAACGAGGCCTTCGCCGCGCAGGTGATCCCGATCATGGACGAGTGCGACATCCCGCTGGAGAAGCTGAACACGCACGGCGGCGCGATCGCCCTCGGCCACCCCTTCGGGATGACCGGCGCCCGGATCATGGGCACCCTGCTCAACGTGATGGAGACCGACGACCACCAGGTCGGCCTCGAGACCATGTGCGTGGCGGGCGGTCAGGGCAAGGCGATGGTTGTTGAACGCGTCGGCTGAGCGCGGATCCACCGATCTCGTCGGCCTCTCCACTCCGCATCCCTTCGCCGGGAGCCACTTCCCTCCACCCAGGTAGCACCACTACCCGGGTGAGCGGGAATCGGCCCCCGATTCGGCCTGCGAAGCGGAGAGCCTCGCCGATCTCGGTGGATCCGGGCTGAGCCACCGCCTCGAAAATTCTCCGCGTGCGTCCGCCGCTGGTGGAGCGGCGCGATACTGCGTCCTCAGTCGCCTGAATAGCGCTGCTATTTGTCTTTGTCTCGCTTGCTCCGGCGCTCGCCAGCCACGCACGCGGAATTCCCGAGTCGGCGTCTCCGCCAGGCGCTGGGTAGGGTCGAAAAATGGATTTCGCAACAGTTGTATACGAGGTGGAGGGCCGGGTCGCCCGCATCGTCCTGAACCGGCCGGAGCGGGGGAACGGGATCGTGCCGAGGATGCCGGCCGAGATCGCCGCCTGCGTCGAGCGGGCGAACCTAGACCCCGCCGTCCAGGTCATCGCCCTGGCCGGCAACGGCAGCGGCTTCTGCGGCGGCTACGACCTGGTCGCCTCTGCCGAGGGCGACATGAGCGGGCTTGGCGAGGACGGGCCGGGCGGGACCGGGGCCGAGCCGCCGCCCGGGTCGCCGCTCGACCCGGCGACGATCGCCGCCAACCACGCGCCGGAGTCGAACTGGGACCCGGTGACCGACTTCCAGTTCATGTGGCGCAACGTGCGCGGCTTCATGAGCCTCTTCCACTCCGAGAAGCCGGTGATCTGCAAGGTCCACGGCTACTGCGTCGCCGGCGGCACCGACATGGCGCTCTGCTCGGACCTGGTGGTGGTCGCCGAGGACGCCAAGATCGGCTACCCGCCGGCCCGCGTCTGGGGCTCGCCGACGACGGCGCTGTGGGCGAGCCGGGTCGGGCCGATGCGGGCCAAGCGGCTGCTGCTGACCGGCGACTCGCTGAACGGCGAGCAGGCGGTCGAGTGGGGGCTGGCGACCGAGGCGGCGCCGGCGGCCGAGCTCGACGCGCGCTTCGAGGCCCTGGTCGAGCGGGTCGCGCGGCTGCCAATCAACCAGCTGGTGATGATGAAGATGCTGGTCAACCAGTCGCTCTACGCCCAGGGCCTGCACCAGACGCAGCTGCTCGGCACCTTTTTCGACGGCGTCGCCCGCCACACCGAGGAGGGACACGACTTCGTCCGCCGCGCCGCCGAGGACGGTTTCAAGCAGGCCGTCCGCGAACGCGACGAGCCGTTCGGCGATTTCGGCCGTGGACCCGCCTGACCGGCGCATATCGGCGTCCTCAGCCGTTCGCATCCGGCGCATATCGGCATCCTCGGCCGTTCGCGTAAAGAGCCTCGGGCGCGACTGAGCAGACGTGCCGTGGATTACGTGCCCATATGAGGGGCATAAGTCACGGCACGTCCCGGTAGGGTCCGCGCCGCGATGGCCGACACGCCGCATCCGAGCTCGCTGATCACGCCGGAGTCGGTGCGGAACTTCCTGCCGGGGAGCTTTCCGGGCGACCTCGGGATCGAGCCGCTGGAGATCGAGGACACGCACTCGCGCGGGCGGATCGTCGTCGACCGGCGCCACCTCCATCCCGGCGGCTTCGTCCACGGCGGCGTCTGGACCGCGCTTGGTGACACGGTCGCCGCCTGGTCGACCTTCCGTGCGATCCCGCCCGGCCACAACTTCACGACGATCGAGCTGAAGCTGAACGTCTTCGCCGCCGGCATCGACGGCGACGAGATCGTCGCCGTCGGCGAGGCCCTGCACGCCGGCAAGAGCACGGTCGTGATCGAGGTGCGGATGGAGCGGCTGCGCGAGGGCTCGAAACCGCGCCTGGCGGCGAACCTGATCGTCACCCAGTTCGTCCTCGCGCCCGGCTGAGCGCCGATCGGGCGGGGGACGAGGAATCGTCCACGATCGCCGCCACCGACCGCGGCAGCGCAGCAGCGCAGCAGCGCCCGCACCCGCTGCACCACGCCCGCCGCCGACCACGGCGAGATGGGGCTTTCCCACGGCGCCTGCGGCAAAAGGCCTTCAACGCATACGAAGAGACCGGATGGCCGACCTCGGCACTGAGGCTCTGGCCCCGACCCGCGCCTGACCCGGCGCCCGGGAGCAACGATTGCTGCATTTTCCCCACCATGGGTGGGAAAAAGCCGCGATCAGTTGCTCAGCCTGAGTCCACCGAGGTCGGCGAGACTCTCCGCTTCGCAGGCCGAGTCGGGCGCCGATTCCCGCTCACCCGGGTAGTGGTGCTACCCGGGTGGAGGGAAGTGGCTCCCGGCGAAGGGATGCGGAGTGGAGGGGCCGGCGAGATCGGTAGATTCAGGCTCAGTCGACGGCTTCCCAGCGTTCGATCGCCGGGACGCGCCACAGTGCGCTGGCGATGATCAGGCCGATCGCCGCGCAGAGCAGGGCCAGGAACCACTGGGTCGAGCTGAGCAGTTCCATGGCGAAGAATTCGCGCACCGGGGCGGCGGCGAGAATCAGCGCGAAGAGGGCGCCGAGGCCGGCGACCATCGCCAGCATGTAGCTCTGGATCGCGATGTGCTCGCGTCCCGGGCCGCGCTCCAGCAGCAACACGAAGGCAAGCCCGAGGACAATCAGCGTCGTCGTCGCGGCGGTCCGCCCGGCTTCGAGCGAGCCGCCGAAGACGGTGTCGACGAGGAAGAAGCAGAGGATTGAGCCGAGCGCGGTCGCCAGCCCCGCCGGCACCGCGAAGGCGGCCAACGCGCGCAGCAGCCGGCCGCGGTACAGCGGCCCGTCCGAGGGCGCCAGGGCGAGCACGAACGACGGCACGCCGATCGTCAGGAAGGCGGCCAGGGTGAGGTGGCGGGGGAGGAAGGGGAAGGCGAAGCCGGGCACCGCGACGAGCAGGATCAGCGCCGCCGCGTAGATCGACTTGGTCAGGTAGAGGCGGCCGAGCCGGTGGATGTTGCGGGCGATCCGCCGCCCTTCGGCGACCGCCTGCGGCAGCCGCGCGAACTCGTCTTTCAGCAGGACCACGTCGGCCACCCCTTTGGTCACCTGCGTGCCCGAGCCCATCGCCACCGCCAGCCGAGCCTGCTTCAGCGCCGGCACGTCGTTGACCCCGTCGCCGATCATCGCCGTGTAGCGGCCGACGGATCGCAGCGCCGCGACCAGAGCCTTCTTCTGCTCGGGGGCGATCCGGCAGAAGATCGTGTTCGCCTGCGCCGCCGCGGCGAGCGCCTCGGGGTCGTCCGGCAGGTCGGGTCCCTCGACCACTCCGGCGCCCTGCGGCACCCCGACCGCGTAGGCGACCGCGGTCACCGTCGCGCGGGCGTCGCCGGAGATCAGCTTCAGGTCGACCTTCGCCTCGCGCATGAAAGCGATCGTCTCCGCCGCGTCGGGGCGCAGCGTCTCCTCCAGCACGACCAGCGCCAGCGCCCTCAGCCGGGGCGGCGCGCCCGCGCCGCGGTCGCCGGGGGGGACGGCGTCCGCCCCGTCGCCCGGCGCGCCTGCGCCAACCGCTCCGAGGTCGTCCGCCCCGTCGCCCGGCGCGCCTGCGCCAACCGCTCCGAGGTCGTCCGCCCCGTCGCCCGGCGCGCGGCCCCCTCCGCCGTCGGGCACGGCCATCGGGTCGTCCGGTAGAGGCTCGGGCGATTCGCCGAAGGCGACGACGCGCCGCCCGGCCGCGGTCTCCTCCTCCAGCCTGCGAGCCAGGCCGGGGGGCAGGGTCAGCGCGCCGCAGCCGGCCAAGATGTCCGGGGCTCCCATGACGTATGACGTCGTATGGGGGGACTTCGCGGAGGGAGCGTCGCGATCCGATTCCCGCGACCGGAGCGAAGGCCCCTCGATGGTGATTCCGCTCCACTTCCACTGCGAGGAGAAGGGGACTTCGCCGCCGACCCGCTCGGGCCGCGCCGGGAACGCCTCGGCGACCGTCTGCAGGGTGCGGTTGCGATCGCCGGCGCTCGCCGCGAAGCGCCCCAGCGCCGTCTCGGCCTCCTCGCGGCCGACCCCCTCGGCGACCTCGACCCCGAGCAGCCGCAGCTCGCCGTCGGTCAGGGTGCCGGTCTTGTCGACGCAGATCGTGTCGACCGCGGCGAGGCTCTCGGTCGCGCTCATCTGCTGCACCAGCGTGTCCTTGCGCGCCAGCCGCACCGCCGCCACCGCGAAGGTGACGCTCATCAGCAGCACCATCCCCTCGGGGATCAGCGTCACCAGGCCGGCGGTCGCCGTCTGCGCCGCTTCGACCAGGTCGGTGCCGCGCAGCTGGAAGGTGATCAGCAGCAGCGCCGCCAGCGGCGCCATCCCCCACGTGCAGGCGACGATCACCCGGTTGACCTCGCCCTGTAGCGGCGAGGGCGGGTGGCGGAATGCTTTCGCCTCGCCCGCGAGGCGCCCGGCGTAGCTCTCCTCGCGCACCGCGTCGACCCGGTAGCGGCCGCTGCCGGAGACGCAGAAGGAGCCCGACAGCGCCCGCTCGCCGGCGTCCTTGTGCACCCCGTCGGCCTCCCCGGTCAGCATCGACTCGTCGAGCGTCATCCCGCGGCTGGCGATCACCTCGCCGTCGGCGACGAGCTGGTCGCCGGGCCCGATCGCGACCACGTCGCCGGGGACGACCTCCTCCGCCAGCAGGCTCTGCTCGGCGCCGTCGCGCAGCACCTTCGCGTGCGGGGCGACCAGCACCGCCAGCTCGTCCAGCGTCCGCTTCGCCTTCAGCTCCTGGTGGATGCCGATGTAGGAGTTGACGATCGCGATCAGGCCGAAGACCGCGTCGGCGATCAGCCCCAGCGAGAGGATCAGCACGAAGAAGACGCCGATGATCGCGTTGAACAGGGTGAAGACGTTGCCGGCGACGATGCTGGAGACCGAGCGCGAGGAGGCGTCCCCGGGCGGGCCCAGCTCGCGCAGGCGCTTCTTCGCCTCGGCGCCGGTCAGTCCCTCGTCGCTCATCGACCCACATTCAATAGGGTTCGCCGCGGATGGCTTTGGAGCTCGGACTCAACCTCGGCTACTGGGGCATCGGCCCGGCGGGCGAGGACGCCGTCGAGGTCGTCGGCGCGGCCGAGCGGGCCGGCTTTGAGTCGGTCTGGGTCGCCGAGTCCTACGGCTCCGACGCGGTCAGCGTGCTCGCCTGGCTGGCGCCGCAGACGGCGACGATCAAGCTCGGTGCCGCGATCATGCAGGTGCCGGCGCGGCCGCCCGCCGCCGCGGCGATGGCCGGGGCGACGATCGACAAGCTCTCCGGCGGCCGCTTCCTGTTCGGCTTCGGCCCGTCCGGCCCGCAGGTCTCCGAAGGCTGGTACGGGGTGCCCTACGCGAAGCCCTGGGGGCGCACCCGCGAGTACATCGAAGTGGTGCGGGAGATCATCGCCCGCGAGGGGCCGGTCGAGCATGACGGCGCTCACTACCAGCTGCCGCTGCCCGGTGGCGAGGGCAAGCCGCTGAAGCTCAACTTCCACCCGCTGCGCAACGAGATCCCCGTCTTCGTCGGCGCGATCGGCCGCAAATCGGTCGAGATGGCGGCGGAGATCTGCGACGGCTGGATCCCGATCTTCTTCAGCGTCGACGCCTTTGAGGAGACCTGGGGGGAGCACCTGGAGGCGGGCTTCGCCAAGGGCGGGCGGCAGCGCGGCGACCTCGAGGTCTCGCCCTCGCTGCAGGTGGCGATCGACGGCGACCTCGAGGCGGCGAAGAGCGTCGTCAAGGCGGGCCTCGTCCTCTACTTCGGCGGCATGGGCAGCCGCAAGACCAACTTCTACGTCGACCTGGCGCACCGCTTCGGCTTCGGCGAGGTGGCGGACGAGGTTCAGCGCCGCTTCCAGGACGGCGACCGCGCGGGCGCCTTCGAGGCGATGCCGGACGAGATCGTCGAGGCGACCTCGCTGGTCGGCACCGAGGCCGAGGTGGCGGAGCGGATCGAGCGCTTCCGCGGCGCCGGCATCGACCGCCTGATCGTCTCCCCGGTCCACGTCGACCGCGCCGAGCAGCTGCACACGATCGAGCGCCTCGCCTCGCTCGCCTGACGTGCCGGGAGTTAGACCCCCTATGTGGGCACGTAAGTCACGGCACGTCTGATGTCGAAGCGCGTGCCCGGCCGCTTGTCATAGGCTCCCGCGCCGCAGCTTTATGAAGATCGGAGTGCCGAAAGAGACCGCCGATGGGGAGCGACGCGTCGCGCTCGTCCCCGACGTGGTCAAATCGCTGAAGCGCAACGAGCACCTCGACGTGGTCGTCGAGACCGGTGCGGGCGAGGCGGCGGGCCATCCCGACTCCCAGTACGAGGAGGCCGGTGCCGAAGTCGTCGACCCGGACGTCGCCTGGGGGGCCGACGTGGTGCTGCGCGTCGCGACCCCCACCGCCGAGCAGATCGGCCGGCTGAAGCCCGACCAGATCCTGATCGGCCACCTGGCGCCGTGGACCGCGGCCGAGACCAACGGGGCGCTGGCCGCCGCCGGCGTCACCAGCTTCGCGATGGAGGCGATCCCGCGGACGACGCGCGCCCAGGCGATGGACGCGCTCTCCTCGCAGGCCGCCGCCGCGGGCTACGCGGCGATGCTGCTCGCCGCGCGCGAGTCGGGCCGCTTCTTCGGGATGATGACCACCGCGGCCGGCACCGTGCCGCCGGCCAAGGTGCTGGTGCTGGGCGCCGGCGTTGCCGGCCTGCAGGCGGTTGCCACCGGCAAGCGCCTCGGCGCGATCGTCACCGGCTTCGACATCCGCCGCGCCGCCTGGGAGCAGATCGCCTCGCTCGGCGGCCGTCCGCTCGAACTCGACTTCATCCCCGACGCCGAAGGTGAGGGCGGCTACGCGCGGCCGCTGACCGACGAGGAGAACGCGAAGGTCGTCGAGGCGATCGGCGAGAACGCGGCCAAACAGGACGTGATCGTCACCACCGCGGCGATCCCCGGCCGGCCGGCGCCGCGGCTGATCACCGCCGAGGCGGTGCGGGGGATGCGGCCCGGCTCGGTGATCGTCGACCTCGCCGCCGAGAGCGGCGGCAACTGCGAGCTGACGCGGGCGGGGGAGACGGTGGTCGAGAACGGCGTCAAGGTCGTCGGCCCGCGCAACCTGGCCAGCGAGATGCCGGTGCCGGCCTCGCAGCTCTACGCGAAGAACCTCGAGAACCTGCTGGGGCTACTGGTCGACGACGAGGGCAACCGCAGCGTCGACTTCGAGGACGACATCGTCGCCGCCGCCTGCATCACCGACGGCGGCGAGATCCGCAACGAGAGGGCCGCAAAATGAGCTTCCGCTGTGCCTTTACCTCGCAATGCGCAGCAAAGGAACAGGGAAAGAGGGTCCGATGACGCTGTTCACCGAGTTGACGATCTTCGTGCTCGCCGCCTTCGTCGGCTTCGAGGTGATCTCGAAGGTGCCGACCACCCTGCACACGCCGCTGATGTCGCAGACCAACGCGATCCACGGCATCGTCATGCTCGGCGGGCTGATCGTCGTCGGCTACGCCAGCGACCCGCTCGAGTACGTGATCGGCACGATCGCGATCGCCTTTGGCGCGATCAACATCGTCGGCGGCTTCATGGTCACCGACCGGATGCTCGGCATGTTCAGCAGAAAGCCGAAGCCGAAGGCGCCGGCCACCGACGAGCAAGGTGACGGTGAGGCAGGATGACGGCGCCCGGCCGCGAGTCCCTTCCCCCGACCTCTCGTCCCGGAGGCGGCGTCGCGGCGCCAGCCGCGATGTCGGGCGTTGACGGGTCCATCGCCGGGAGGTGCGGGGGATGATCGCCGAGGCCGTGCTCGCGAAAGGCGGCGACGCCGCCACGGCGCTCTACATCGTCGCCTTCTCGCTGTTCATCCTCGGGATCCGCCGCGGCACCCACCCGACCACCGCGAAGCAGGGCAACATGATCGCCGCTGCCGGCATGGCGGTCGCCGTCGTCACCACGTTGCTGCTGAACGAAATCGGCAACTGGGGCCTGATCGCGATCGGCATCGGTGTCGGCTCGACGATCGGCGTCGTCGCCTCGATCCGCGTGCAGATGACGCAGATGCCGCAGATGGTCGCCCTCTACAACGGGGTCGGCGGCGGCGCCGTCGCGCTGATCGCCTGGTCTGAGATCCGCCACGGGATCGCCGAGATCGACAGCGGCGCGATCGGCTCGATGCCGCTCGAAGTGCTGATCCCGGTCCTGCTCGCGGGCGTGATCGGCTCGGTCTCCTTCTGGGGCTCCAACGTCGCCTTCGCCAAGCTGCAGGACCTGATCCCGACCCGGCCGCTGGCCGTGCCCGGGCAGCAGGTGATCAACGCGGTGCTGCTGCTCGGCATCGTCGCCGCCTGCGTCAACATCGCCGTCAACAACGGCGACCCCTCGCAGGGCCTGTTCATCGCGATCCTGATCGCCGCGGCGCTGCTCGGCAACCTCGTCGTGCTGCCGATCGGCGGCGCCGACATGCCGGTGGTGATCTCGCTGCTCAACGCCTTCACCGGCGTCTCCGCCGCCGCCGCCGGCTTCGCGCTCGAAAACGTCGCCCTGATCGTCGCCGGCACCCTGGTCGGCTCCTCGGGAACGATCCTGACGATGGAGATGGCGACGGCGATGAACCGCTCGGTCGCCAACATCCTCTTCGCCGGCTTCGGCGGCGCGCCGTCCGGGGGCGCGGGTGGCGCCACCGAGGAGCGGCCCGTGACCTCGATCGGCGCCCAGGACGCGGCGATCAAGCTGGCCTATGCCGACACGGTGACGATCGTCCCCGGCTACGGCCTCGCCGTCGCCCAGGCCCAGCACGCGATCAAGGAGGTCGCGAACGAGCTGGAGAAGCGCGGCGTCACCGTCAACTATGCGATCCACCCCGTTGCCGGCCGCATGCCCGGCCACATGAACGTGCTGCTCGCCGAGGCCGACGTCCCCTACGAGCAGCTGAAGGAGATGGAGGAGATCAACCCCGAACTGCCGCGCACCGATGTCGCGGTCGTGGTCGGCGCCAACGACGTCACCAATCCGGCAGCGAAGAACGACCCCGACAGCCCGATCGCCGGCATGCCGATCATCGAAGTCGACCAGGCCCAGCAGGTGATCGTGATCAAGCGCTCCCTCAGCCCCGGCTTCGCCGGCATCGACAACGACCTCTTCTACGAGCCGAACACCTCGATGCTCTTCGGCGACGCCAAACAGGCGGCGACCGAGATAGCCGCCGAGATCCAGAGCCTCTAGCGGCCTCTAGCCCCACCGACTTCCGGTAGGTGCGCCGAGCCGGCGTCCCCCCGCGGTTTCGGGCCGCGATCCCGAACGCCCTCCCCCGCACGCCGCTCCGCGGCCCAGGCATTTCTCGCAAACTCCGCGAATTGCGAACCCAAAGGGGGGCGAGACGTAGACGTGCCGGGACTTAGACCCCCTATATGGGCACTCAACTCACGGCACGTCGGGCGGAGAGGCGGCGCGCGGCGCTGGCGAAGCGCGAACGCGAACTCGCTGCGCTGGCGCGGCGACAGCACGGCATCCTCTCGCGCGAGCAGCTGATCGCCGGCGGGCTGAGCTTGAGGACGATCGCGCGCTGGCTCGAAGGCGGCCGACTTCAGAGACTGCACCGAGGCGTCTACCTGGCGAGCCAGGGAGGACTCGGGCCCCGAGGCGAATGGATGGCCGCAGTGCTCGCCTGTGGCGACGGCGCGCTACTCAGCCACCGAAGCGCCGCTGCGCTCTGGGCTCTGATAAAGCGATCCCGGCGTCATCCGATCGAAGTGACGGCACCCGCGGGACGCGGCCGGCCCGGTATCGCCGTTCACGAAGGCGGCATCTACAAGGACGACCGCGCGGCGGTGGTCCGCATCCCCGCGACTTCCGTCGCCCGCACGCTGTTCGATCTCGCCGAAGTGATCGACGAGCGACAGCTCGGGCGCGCGTTTGAAGAGGCGGATCGACTCGGGCGGTTGGACCTGAAGGCGGTCGAAGACGTGTGCGCACGCGGCCATGGACGACGGGCGCTGCGGCCGGTCCGCACACTGGTCGAGGACGCGCACGCACCGGTCGTGGCGAAGTCCGCCCTCGAGGAACGCTTCGCACTCTTCTGCCGGGAACGCGACATCGTCCCGGGAGAGACCAACGTCGAGATCCTCGGCCACGAGGTCGATGCCTTCTGGCCGTGCGAGCGCGTGATCGTCGAGCTCGATGGCTACGCGTTCCACCGTCACCGCGTCGCCTTCGAGGAAGATCGGAGCAAAGACGCCAAGCGTCAAGTGGCCGGCTACCGGGCGATCCGCATCACCGACCGACGCCTCGAGCGCGAACCCGACACGGTCGAGGCCGAGATCCGCGCCCTCCTCGGTCTCCCGCCACCGGGACGTGCCGGGAGTTAGACCCCCTATATGGGCACATAACTCACGGCACGTCTGGGATGGGGCGGAGATTTGGTGGAGGGGTGGGGAGACATCCGGCGGCTGGTCCCTTGGACTTGTGTGGACGAGCAAGGCCAGGGGACTGTGGAGTGGGTCGGCCTCGTCGCCGTGGTCTCGCTGGCGTTGTTGGCGCTTATCGCCCTCGGGGTGCGCGTGCCGGGGGCGGGACTGGCGCGGGCGGTCGCCTCGCGGATCCTCTGCGCGGCGTCGCTTGCCGACGGCTGCGGCGACGAGCCGACGCTGATCGCCACCTACGGCGACGAAATCGGGCGCCTGGTTCGGCGGCACATGCCGACGCTGCTGCTCGAGCGCGGCTCGCGCGCCCTGCCGGTCGACTTCCGCCGCTGCCGGGCGGTCGTCTGCGGCGACGGGACGCCGCGCGGGCTCGTCCACCGGACAGACCGCGGCGCGCACGTCACCGCCTTCGTCCACGTGGTCGACTGCCGCGCCGGCGGGCGGTCGGGCGACGGATCCGCCCCCGTGTCGCTGCTCGGGTCGGGATCCTCGGGGACTCAGGCGCCGCCCGCATCGAGTACGGGGCCTGCGTCGCCCGCCGCCCTCGCCGCCGGCGCCCCGCCTGACTGCTCCGGCCCCCGCGCCGGCCACCTCTACATCCAGTACTGGACCTACTACGCCAACTCGGCCACCCTGCGCGGGGTGCCGATCGCCGAAGACGAGGGGTACCACGCCGACGACTGGGAGGGCGTGCAGATCCGCATCGGGCCGGACGGCCGCGTCGACGAGCGCGCCTCTTCCCACGACGGCTACAACTACGCTCAGAGCATCGCCAACGCCGGCTCCGACGCCGGCATCGACGTGGTACGCGAAGCCGCAGAAGCGATCGGCGCCCGACCCCGCGACGGCTGGGGTTCGGAGACCGGGGTGCTGCTCGTCTCCGGCGGTAGCCACGCCGGCAACGCCGCCGGCGACCGTGGCGACACCGACCGCGTCGTCCCCGGCCGCCGCGTCCACCTAGTGCCCCTGGAGCCGATCGCCGCCGCCGAAGGCGACTACTACCGCTTCGCGATCAGCCCGCCCTGGCGCAAGCGGGTCTGGCGCGACCCCGAGGCCACCGGGACCGGCTGACGCACAGCTCGGCAAGCGGACGACACACGCAGCCGCCCCGGATAGCGGCCGACGGGCCGGTGGTTAGACCCCGTAGTGGGCGCCGAATCGACGGCACGTCCCACCGCCACGTCCGGCCGCGGGCGATAGATGGCGGCATCGGCTGAGACTGAATCCACCGAGGTCGACGAGGCTCTCCGCTCCGCACGCCGAGTCGAGGGCCGATTCTCGCTCACCCAGGTAGTGGTGCTACCTGGGTGGAGGGAAGTGGCTCCCGACGAAGGGGTGCGGAGTGGAGGGGCCGGCGAGATCAGTGAATTCAGGCTGAGCAGGATGTTGCCGTTGCACGGCGGCCATATGTGGCGTCGAAACACCGCCACGTCCGCCGGCGGGCGATAGATGGCGGCATCGGCTGAGCAGGACGTGCCGTCGCATCGCGGCCCCATGTGGCGTCGAATCGCCGGCACCGGCGGAGCGGGGCGGCGTCGCATGGCGGCCCCATATGGCACCGAATCGACGGTACGCCCGAGCCGGGGGTCGGGCGCTATTTCGGCGGCATTCGCAGGGCGCCGTCGAGGCGGATCGTCTCTCCGTTCAGCATTGGGTTGGCGACGATCTGGCCCACCAGGCGCGCGTACTCCTCGGGGCGGCCCAGCCGCGACGGGAAGGGGATCCCCGCGCCGAGCGCCTCGCGCGCCTCCTCCGGCAGCGCCGCCAGCAGCGGCGTGTCGAACAGGCCGGGGGCGATGGTGACGACGCGAACGCCGCGCGAGGCCATGTCGCGCGCCGCAGGCAGGGTCATCCCGACGATGCCGCCCTTCGAGGCGGCGTAGGCGATCTGGCCGATTTGGCCGTCGAAGGCGGCGATCGAGGCGGTGTTGACGCAGACCCCGCGCTCGCCCTCCCCGTCGGGCTCGTTCCCGCCCATCGCCGCCGCTGCGAGCCGCAGCACGTTGAAGGTGCCGATCAGGTTGACCTTGACCACGTTGGAGAAGAATTCGAGGTTGTGCGGACCGCCCTTGTGCGCGACCCGCTCGGCCCAGCCGATCCCGGCGCAGCAGACCGAGACCCGCAGCCCGCCCTCGGCCGCCGCCGCCCTCTCGACCGCGGCGCCGACCGCCCCCTCGTCGGTGACGTCGCACTCGACGAACGACGCCGCCGGCCCCAGCTCGGCCACCAGCGCCTCGCCCTTCTCGGCGTTGAGGTCGGCGACGACGACCGCCGCGCCGGCCTCCGCCAGGGCTCGCGCGGTCGCCGCGCCAAGCCCCGAGGCCCCGCCCGCAACCAGCGCTCCCGCTCCCTCGACTTCCATCGAGGCGGCAGCCTATCGGCGAGTTGCACTTTGACCGTGCTCCAGCACGGGAAAAGTCCAAAACGGCGAAGATTTCACATCCGCGAAAGGCGACCTCGCTACTGTGTTTGGCATCGCCACCGAGGTGACGGCCAGCCCCAATACCAAGGATGCGATCGCGGACCGGCTCGCGGCGGCACGACGGCGCACGCTTGCGCTGATCGAGCCGCTCGACGACGAGCAGCTCAACCGCGTCCACTCGCCGCTGCTCAGCCCGCTCGCCTGGGACCTCGGCCACATCGCCAACTTCGAGGAGCTGTGGCTGGTGCAGACGGTCGGCGGGCGCGAGCCGCTGCACGGCGACCTCGGCCGCTTCTACGACGCGATCGAGAACCCGCGCCGCAACCGCGGCGAGCTGCCGATTCTGCGCGACGCCGAGCTGCGCGCCTACCTGGCCGAGGTGCGCGAGCGCACGCTTGAGGTGCTGGACGAGGTGGAGATCGGCGCCGACGCGCCCGATCGCCTGCTGCGCGAAGGCTTCGTCTACGAGCTGCTGATCGCCCACGAGCTGCAGCACGAGGAGACGATGCTGCAGCTGCTGGCGATGGTCGACGGCTACGAGCTGCCCGACGGGATAGTGGACGAACGTAGGGGGCCAACCCCCGGCGCGTCCGGCGAGGCGCTGCAGGGCCGGGGAAGCGGGACGCTCCACGGGGGGGACGAGACGATTGCGTTCGACGGCGGCGCGGAGATGCCGCCGGCGACCCAAGGCAGTGCGCAGATGCCGCCGGCGACCCATGGCGGTGCGCAGATGCCGCCATCGACCCATGGCGGCGCGGAGATGTTGGCGATCGACGGTGGCGAGTACGCGGTCGGAGCGCCCGCGGCCGGCTTCGCCTACGACAACGAGCGGCCTCGGCACATGGTCACCCTGGCGCCCTTCGAGATCGACCGAACCCCCGTGACGAACGGCGCCTACATCGCTTACATGGAGGAGACGGGAGCCGAGCCGCCGCTCTACTGGGAACGCGATGGCGAGGGCAGTTGGGTTCACACCGCGATGGGCCGCCGCGACCCGATCGACCCCGCCGCCCCTGTGATCCACGTCTCCTGGCACGAGGCCGACGCCTTCGCCCGCCGGGCCGGCAAGCGCCTGCCGACCGAGTTCGAGTGGGAGGCTGCCTTCGCCGGATCGGGCGCCTCCACCGGTCTCGCCGGGACTTGGGACGACCCCAGCGGCCCCACAGGCGCCCGGGACGACCCCACCGGTCTCGCGGGAGCCCGAAACGACTCCGCAGGTCTCGCCGGCACGCTGGACGACCCCACCGGACCCGCGGGCGCCCGGGACGACCCCACCGGTCTCGCGGGAGCCCGAAGCGACTCCGCAGGTCTCGCCGGCACGCTGGACGACCCCACCGGACCCGCGGGCGCCCGGGACGACCCCAGCGGCCCCACGGGCCCCGCCGCGCCGCTTGTCGGTCAGGTCTGGGAATGGACCAGCTCCGAGTTCCGCGCCTACCCAGGCTTCGAGGCCTTCCCCTACCGCGAGTACTCCGAGGTCTTCTTCGGCGACAAGCACAAGGTGCTGCGGGGCGGATCCTGGGCGACCGCCCGTGAGGTGATGCGACCGAGCTTCCGCAACTGGGACCTGCCGCAGCGGCGGCAGATCTTCGCCGGATTCCGCTGCGCCAGGTCGACCGACCACCGCCAGCCCGACCACCGCCAGCCCGACCACCGCCAGCCCGACCACCGCCAGCCCGACCACCGCCAGCCCGACCACCGCCAGCCCGACCACCGCCAGCCCGACCACCGCCAGCCCGACCACCGCCAGCCCGACCACCGCCAGCCCGACCACCGCCAGCCCGACCACCGCCAGCCCGACCACCGCCAGCCCGACCACCGCCAGCCCGACCACCGCCAGCCCGACCACCGCCAGCCCGACCACCGCCAGCCCGACCACCGCCAGCCCGACCACCGCCAGCCCGACCACCGCCAGCCCGACCACCGCCGACTCGACGACCGCCAAGGAGGGAGATGAGACCCCCCGCAACCGCAGAGCAGATCGAGATCGAGATCCGCCTCAGCCCCGGCGGCGGCGCCAGGATGGCGCGCGAGGTCCGGCTCGGCCTCACCTCGACGCCGAAGGAGCTGGCGCCGAAGTTCTTCTACGACGATCGCGGCTCGCAGCTGTTCGAGCAGATCACGGCGCTGCCCGAGTACTACCCGACCCGCGCCGAGCGGGCGATCCTCAGCGAGCGCTCGGCCGAGATCGTCGCTGCGGCGGGCGAGCCCGGCACCCTGGTCGAGCTCGGCTCGGGCTCGGCGGCGAAGACCCGCCACCTGCTGAGCGCGATGCGCGACGCCGGTTGCCTCAGCACCTACGCCCCGGTCGACATCTCACCCGAGATCACCCGCGAAACCGCCGCGGCGCTGGTCTCCGAGTACCCCGGCCTCGCCGTCCGCGGCCTGGTCTGCGACTTCGAGCACGACCTCGAGCGGATCCCGTCCGGCGAGGGAGGCCGCCTGATCGCCTTCCTCGGCGGCACCGTCGGCAACCTCTACCCGGACGCCCGCCGCGACTTCCTCGCCCGGGTCGGCGCCCTGCTCGAGCCGGAGGACAGGATCCTGCTCGGCACCGACCTGGTCAAGGATCGCGCCCGCCTCGACGCCGCCTACAACGACGCCGCCGGCGTCACCGCCGAGTTCAACAAGAACGTGCTGCACGTCCTCAACCGCGAGCTCGGCGGCGACTTCGACCCCGACAACTTCGAGCACGTCGCCGGCTACGACCCCGAGGCCGCCCGCATGGACATCCGCCTGCGCTCGCTGGTCGAGCAGACCGTCCGCCTCGACGGCCTCGACCTCGACGTGCGCTTCGCCGCCGGCGAGGAGATGCGAACCGAGATCTCCGCCAAGTTCACCCGCGAGCGGCTCGAGGACGTCTACGCCGAAGCCGGGCTGCGCCTCGCCGGCTGGTTCACCGATGCGGACGGGGACTATGCGCTGACCCTCGCATCGGTTTAAAGTCTTGAATCGCGGGAAGGAATCCAAACGAGCCGATAGGCCGGGGATCTAGGAGGATCGCAATTGAGCCTTGACGTTCACCTACGCGGGAAGCGGATCGGGACGCTGTTCCCGGCCGGAGACAACGACTACAGGTTCGCCTACGACCCGAAGCTGGTCAAGAAGCTCGGCCCCGGCAAGGCGCTGCTGAGCAATTCGATGCCGGTGCGCTCCGAGCCGTTCAGCCGCGAGGCGACCGCCGCCTACGTCGAGGGGCTGCTGCCAGGCTCGCGCCGCCGCAACCGTGTCGCCCGCGAGCTCGGCATCGACCCCGGCGACGGCTACGAGCTGCTGAGGGAGGTCGGGCGCGACTGCCCGGGAGCGGCCGTCTTTCTGCCGGAGGGGACCGAGATCGACGCCGATCCCGACCCCGAGTCGCTCGACTGGCTGAGCGAGGATGAACTGGCGGAAGTGGTGATGCCACCACCGCCCGCCCTGTTCACCGAGGAGTGCCTGGGGCGGATGCGCTTCGCCCTCGCCGGCATCCGCCACAAGCTGGCGCTGGTGCGCGACGAGGAGAACGACCGCTGGGCCTGGCCGCAGGCCGGCGCCCCGAGCACCCACGTGGTCAAGCCCGAGACCGGCGAATACCCCGAATACGTCGCCAACGAGATGTTCTGCTCGACCGTCGTCCGCCAGGTCGGGCTGCCGGTCGTGAAGACGCGGGTCGAGCAGATCGCCGGCCGCGACTGCCTCGTCTCCGAGCGCTTCGACCGCAGGGGGACCGGGCTCGGCGCCACCCGCATCCACCAGGAGTCGCTCTGCCAGGCACTCGGGATCACCCCGTTCGCGGAGGAGGAGACGGAGGAGGCGGAAGCGCCCGGCTTCGCCGAAGCCTGCGGGCTGCTGCACGCGGTCGGGCGGCCGGACGACATCATCACCCTGCTCAACTTCGCCTTCAGCAACTACATGCTGGGCAACGGCGATGCCCACGGCGAGAACATCCCGCTGGTCGAAAAGGGCGGCAAGTGGCTGATCGGGCCAATCCACGACGTCACCTCGCTCGCCGTCTACGACGAGTCGGTGCACACCGGCATGGTGATCTCCGAGGAGGCCGACGAAACGGCCTACCTGCTCGAACTGGCCGAAATCTGCGAAGAGTGCGACTTCGACTTCGAAATCCTCCGCGGCCTGGCCTCGGTCGCGGCGGCGCGGGTGGCGCGGGCGATAGAGACCGTCGGCAGCCGCTCCAAGCGCGAGGGCTGGCACCGGCCGATCGTCGACAAGATCGTCGAACTCGCCGCCGACCGCGCCTTCGGGTTGGGTGCCGAGGTCGAGTACTAGCCGCCTGCTCCGCTTCGCGTCCGCGGGCGGCGTCTACGCGCCATACCGGCGCCGCTCGCCGAGAATCGGATCGTGAGGCTCGCTAAGTGACTATCCGAAAACTCGCGCGTGCGACTGGCGAGTGCCGGACCGAGCGGGGGTAGGACGCAGGGAGGCCGAATAGCAGCGCTATTTGGCCGACCGAGGACGACGCCCCGCGAAGTGTGTCCGGCGCCGCCAGGCGTGCGTGGGGGTTTTCGGATAGTCACTAAACGGTGCTTCACGGGTGGGGCGCCGGTGCCTCGAACCTACGGCGCGAGTGCCTCGATCGTCTCCGCGAGCTTGTCGGGTTGGACGATCGGGGTCAGCACCGGCAGCGTCACGCCGCCGGCGACGAAGGCGTCGAGCCGCTCGCGCATCTGCTCGGGCGAGCCGAATATGAACATGTCCTCGATCAACTCCCAGGGCGCGGCCGCGGCGGCCCCCTGGCGGTCGCCCGACTCCCAGGCCGCGACCATCGCGTCGATCTGCTCGCCGAAGCCGAGCCAGCGGTAGAAGGCGGCGTAGACCGGCACCGTGATGTAGGAGGAGAACATGAAGCGGGCCAGCGGCTCGACCTGCTCGCGCTCGCCCGGCAGGCAGAAGAAGCGGCAGAGCAGCTCGAAGTCCTCCGGCGCGCCGGCGATCCCCTCGATCACCCGCGGCAGCCCCGACAGCGGCAGGAAGTTGGTGAAGGCGCCGTCGGCGCGCTCGACCGCCAGCTCGAGCATCCTGCCGCGCAGCGCCGCGAGCACGATCGGCACCCGCTGCGCCGGCGCGGTCTCCAGCTTGAAGCCGCTCCCGGTGCGCTCGCCGTCGAGCGCGGCGCGGAGGAAGTCGAGCGTCTCGCGCACCCGCGAGAGCGGCCGCTCGAAGGGGATCCCGTTCCAGCCTTCGACGATCCGGTCCGAGGAGGAGCCGATCCCGAGCACGAAGCGGCCGCGCGAGGCGTCGGCGAGCGCCGCCGCCTCCTGCGCCAGCAGCGCCGGCCCGCGCTGGAAGACGCCGACGATCCCGGTCCCCAATCGCGCCCGCTCGGTCCAGGCGGCGGCGAGGGCCAGCGGCGTGAAGCCGTCGGGCCCGTTCGTCTCGCCGCTCCAGAGGTCGGTGTAGCCGGCCGCCTCGGCGCGCTTGACCAGCTGCTCGTGATCGGCCAGCGGCGTCGCCGGCAGCGGCAGCGTCAGTCCCCATCGTCGCTCCATGCCCACGACCCTATATCGCGATCGCCGGCGCCGACCCGGGGCGACCGCGGGCGCCGACCCGGCGGCGACTGCCGGCGCCTCGATTCCGGGGGGCGCAACCCGTGCCGATTCCGGAACGCCTGAGTGTTGATTCTGTAATGTCCTCGCCCGGTGAGGAAGATTTCGGCCAATAGCGTCCCGCTTTGCTGCGCTGCGATCGCGGTCGTCGCCGTCCTCGCGGGATGTGGCGGCAGCAGTTCCAGCTCGAGCGGCAGCAGCGAAGCGAAGTCCGGGGCGAGCGAAGGCTCCGCCAAGGGCGAATCTGCTTCCGGCGCCGGCGAATCCTCCGGCGAATCCGCTTCGGGCGGCGGCAAGTCTTCCGGCGAATCCGCGTCCGGCGGGGGCGGCGAATCCGCCGGCAAGTCGGCGCCCGCCGGCAAGTCCACGCCCGGGGGCGAAATCTCCGACTCCGAATTCGTCAAGCGGGCCAACGCGATTTGCGAAGAAGGCAAAAAACAGAGCCTGGAAAAGATGTCGGCCTACGTCAAAAAGCACGGCGGCGGCTCGGGCGGGCAGAAGCTGGCGCAGCTCAAAGAAGCGATCCTGGCGGTGGTCGTGCCGGCGATCCAGACCCAGGCCGAAGAAATCCGCGCCCTCGGCGTGTCCGGCGGCGACGAAGCGAAGGTCGACGCTTTCACCGCCGCGCTCGAAGAAGGCGTCGAAGCCGCCGAACAAGCGAAGGGCTCGTCCACCGCCCCGTTCGGCCAGAGCTTCAAGCACTCGGCCGAACTGGCGCACGAATACGGCCTCAGCGGCTGCGCCTACGGCTGATCCCCCCGCCCGCTCCGGGCGAGGGTGCCGCGGCCGCACGCTCCAGGACGAAGTGCCGCGGCCGCCCGTTCCGGACGACGCGCCGCGGCTTCGCGCTCCAGGACGACGCGCCGGGAGTTAACCGCCCTATAGGGGGGTTAACTCCCGGCGCGTCCGTGAGGTAGCCTGGGGCGGGCATGGGGGATGCCTCGCCAGACGACGCGACCGCCCGCTCGGGCGCAGGCGCAGACGGGCTGCCCAAGCCGGATCGCAACCTCGCGCTCGAGCTGGTCCGGGTGACCGAGGCGGCGGCGCTCGCCGCCGCCCGCTGGGTCGGGCGCGGCGACAAGATCGCCGCCGACCAGGCCGCGGTCGACGCGATGCGCTACGTGCTCGACTCGATCTCGATGGACGGCACAGTCGTGATCGGCGAGGGCGAGAAGGACGAGGCTCCGATGCTCTACAACGGCGAGCAGATCGGCGACGGCTCGCCCCCGGTCGTCGACATCGCCGTCGATCCGCTCGAGGGAACCCGCCTCTGCGCGCTCGGCATGCCCAGCGCGCTCGCGGTGATCGCCCTGGCCGAGCGCGGCACGATGTTCGACCCCGGCCCCTGCGTCTACATGGAGAAGATCGCCGGCGCGCCGGAGATCGCCGACCTGCTCGACCTCGACCGGCCGCTGCCGGAGACGCTGAAGCTGATCGCCGACCGCAAGGAGGGGAGCGTCGGCGACGTCACCGTCGTCATGCTCGACCGCCCGCGCCACACCGACGCGATGCGCGAAGTGCGCGAGGCCGGCGGCCGCATCCGCCTGATCGCGGACGGCGACGTCTCCGCCGCCCTGCTGGCGGTCAGCGACCGCTCGCCGGTCGACCTGCTGTGGGGGATCGGCGGCACCCCCGAGGGCGTGCTCTCCGCGGCGGCGCTGAAGTCGATGGGCGGCCAGCTGCTGGGCCGCCTCTGGCCGCGCGACGACGGCGAGCGCAGCGCCGCCCTCGACGCGGGCTACGACCTCGACCGCGTCCTCACCGCCGACGACCTCTGCTCCGGCGAGGACGTCTTCTTCTCGGCCAGCGGCGTCACCGACGGCGACGTCCTGCAGGGCGTCCGCTACCGCGGCCCCGGCGCCAGCACCGAATCGCTGGTCATGCGCTCGCGCTCGGGCACCGTGCGCCGCGTCCAGGCCCGCCACGACCGCGCCAAGCTGCGGGCCGTGATCGGCGAGCGCTACGGCTAGGCTCAATTTAATTTCCATTACACCGGAAGTTCTGGTATAAAAGGAATTCAGGCCAAGTGGAGTTTCCTCCAATGCGAATCGGCTGGCCGCGGGCGTCCTGCTCTTCGCCCGCGGCCAGCCGGTTTTTCTACTCAAAAACGGGCTTCGACAAAGACCTGCCGCTGGGACTCGTTCGGAGTGCACGACTTGCCGTCTTCGCCGTAGACGTCGACCAGCTCCATCCCGACCGCCTCGAAGCCCTGCGCCAGCTCCTCTACCGAGTAGACCCGGCGCCGGAACGGCACCGCTTCGACCTCGTCGAAGGTATCGCCCTCGACCAGCGCCATCACCGACGCTTCCAGGCGGCCCTTCGCGGCGTTCCAGGCCTGCTCCACGAGCTGTGTCGTCGACTCGCTCGAGACCCAGGTCCGCTCCGGCAGCTGCGTTTCGATGAAGATGACGTTCGGCGTCTGCAGCAGCAGCCGGCCGCCGGGTTTCAGCGCCTGCGAGACCCGCTGCAGGATCAGCCGGTCCTGATCGTCGCTGCCGAAGTAGCCGAAGGCGCCGCCGCCGAGGCTCAGCACCAGGTCGAACTCGCGCAGGAAGCTGAGGTCGCGCGGGTCGGATTCGTGGAAGAACGGGTAGAGGCCCTCGTCCGCGGCCTCGCAGCCGCCGATCTCGAGCAGGCGCTCGTCGATGTCGGTGCCGACCGCGCAGAAGCCGCGCCGGCTCAGCTCCAGCGTCCGCTGCCCGGTCGTGCAGGCGAGGTCGAGCACGCGCTCGCAGCCGTCCGGCTCGAGCATCGCAAGGGCCAGCGCCACCTTCTCCTCGACCCCGTCTTCCCAGAAGAGCGCACGGGTGTCCCCGGAGAAGGTTGAGCGGTACCAGTCGACTGGAAGATTGCCCGTCCCCATGTTGGCTCGGGTTTAATGTAAAGGCAATAAGGTCTTTATGCAAGACCTAATTCGTACCAATTGATGAGACCTCGTTTGGACGGGCGACGTTAGCCGGCGAGCTGCTCGATGCCGCTGGCGCGCTGGCCACCGGCCGCCAGCATCAGTTTGAAGTCGTGCGGGGAGGAGGCGTAGTCGAGCGCCACCGGCTCGGCGATCTTGCCCTCCATCACGTAGCCCAGCAGCGACTGGTCGAAGGTCCGCATCCCGTAGTACTCGCCCTCGGCGATCACCTCGGTGATCTTCGAGGTTTCGTCCGGGTTGAGGATCAGGTCCTGGACGCGGCCGGTGACGACCAGCACCTCCGAGGCGGGGACGCGCCCCTCGCCGCTGACGTCGGGGACGAGCCGCTGCGCGATCGCCCCCCTCAGGGTCGAGGCCAGCATCACCCGCGCCTGGTGCTGCAGGTGCGGCGGGAAGAAGTCGATGATCCGGTTGATCGTCTCGGTCGCGTCGAGCGTGTGCACGGTCGAGAGCACGAGGTGGCCGGTCTCCGCCGCCGAGAGCGCGGTCCGCACCGTCTCCTCGTCGCGCATCTCGCCGATCAGGATCACGTCGGGGTCCTGGCGCAGGACGCGCCGCATCGCCCGCGCGAAGCTCTCGGTGTCGGAGCCGATCTCGCGCTGGTTGACGATCGAGCCTTTGTCTTCGTGCAGGTACTCGATCGGGTCCTCGAGGGTGACGATGTGGTGGGGGCGGGTGCGGTTGATGTGGTCGATCATCGCCGCCAGGGTCGTGCTCTTGCCCGAGCCGGTGGTGCCGGTGACGAGGACGATCCCGCGCTGCTCCTCGGCCAGGTCGGTCACCACCTGGGGCAGGCCGAGCTCCTCGACCGAGCGGATCTCGAAGGGGATCGCGCGGCAGACGATCGAGGTCGACCCGCGCTGTTTGAAGACGTTGACGCGGAACCGCGAGAGGCCGGGGATCGCGTAGGAGAAGTCGGCCTCGCCGGCTTCCTCGAACTCGGTCAGCGAGCGCACCTCGGCGATGTCGTGGAAGGCCTTTTCGGTGTCCTCGCCGCTGAGCTTCGCGTGCCCCTCGAGCCCGACCAGCTCGCCGTGCAGGCGGATCGTCGGCGGCGCCGCGACCTTGACGTGCAGGTCGGATCCCCCTCGCTCGACCAGGGTGCGCAGGGCTGAATCGATCTCGAACATCGAATTGGGTATCGACAAGAGCCTCCAAAGTCCTTAGTCTGGTCTCGTGCAACCACGCGACCGCTTCTCCGTCAACCTGAAAAAGGCGCGCAAGCTCGTCGGCATCTCCCAGGAGGAGCTGAGCGACCGCTGCGACGTCCACCGGACCGAGATCTCGCTGCTGGAGCGCGCCGGCCGCGAGCCGCGGCTCGGCACGATCGTCAAGCTCTCCGCCGGCCTCGGCGTCAGCGTCGAAAGCCTCTGCGTCGGCATGTCCTGGGACGTGGACGGCCAGTCGTTCCGCTTCAAAGGCTGAAGCAGGGCCTGACGTCGCTTGCGGGCCGCTGCCCGCCCTGACACAGTTCTTCACGGTTGAGAACGGTCTGGCCGTTCTTCGAGAGGCCCGCTTCGGCGGGCCTTTTTTTTTGGGATCGGATCCCCGGCGCCCGGTCGGGGGTGCCGCTCGGATCGCCGCCGAAATGGTTACCGACCCTTAATGTCGGCGACACTTGCTGTTGGTAAGCTCGGACGCCATGTTCGTGAATCGCGAAGCGGAGCTGAAGCAGCTTGAGGACTGGTGGGCGCGCTCCGGGGCGGCGGTCGGTGTCGTATGGGGCAGGCGGCGGGTCGGCAAGACGGCATTGATCGAGCACTTCGCCGCGGGGCGTCCCACGGTCTTCCACACCGGGGGAGGGCGGCCGGCCGCCGCCGAGCTTGCCGCGCTCTCGCGAGCCGCCGAGCCGCTGCTGGGCGACGGCGTCCGCGATCTGTCCGTCCGCCCGTTCGCCGATTGGGACGACGCGCTCGAGACCCTGGCGCTCGCTGCCGCCGACCGTCCCCTGCTGCTGGTCCTCGACGAGCTTCCGGCGCTGACCGAGACCTCGCCCGAGCTGCCGGGCGTGATCCGCGCCGCCTGGGACCGGCTCCGTTCGCGCACCCACCTGAAGCTTCTGCTGTGCGGCTCCGCGGTGCGGGTGATGGAGGCCATGCAGGAGGAGCGGGCGCCCCTCTACGGGCGGCTCGACCTGGCTCTTCTGCTTCACCCGTTTCGCCCCCACGAGGCGGCGCGGATGCTCCGGTCCCTCGAGCCCGCGGACCGGGCGCTGGTCTGGGGCCTGGTCGGAGGCATGCCGCTGTACCTGCGCTGGTGGGACCAGGGGGCCAGCGTCCGCGCCAACCTCGCGCGGCTCGCCTGCACCCCGGGCGGCCAACTCCTCACCGAGGGCCAGCTCGTCCTCGCCACCGAGGGCGAGGGCGGCGAGCTGGCTCGCCAGACCCTCTACGCGATCGCCGCCGGGCGCACCCGCTTCAACGAGATCGAGCAGGCGGTGCGCGCTGACCCCGGGCGCACGCTGGAGCGGCTGGTCGCCCTGCGGCTGGTCGAGCGTGTCGTCCCGGTCACCGAGGACCCGCGGCGCACCCGCCGGCGCATCTACCGGATCGCCGACAACTTCCTCGCCTTCTGGCTCGGTCTGCTCGATCGCTACCGGCCGGAGATCGAGCGTGGGGTGGGCGAGAGCATCCTGCCGGTTCTGCTCAAGTCATTGGACGACCACATGGGCGGGCCCTGGGAGGAGGCGTTCCGCGATCACCTGCGGCGGCTCTCCGCCGCGGGCGAGATCGGGCCCGAGGTCGTCGCGGTCGGCCCCTACTGGAACGCCGCCGCCGATCCGACCGAGATCGACGCGGTCGCCCTCGCAGGCCGCGGGCGCGAGGCGATCCTGATCGGCGAGGCGAAGTGGGCCAGGCGAGTCGCCGCTCCCCGCCTGCGGGCGGGCCTGGAACGGAAGGCGCCGGCGCTGCCGCGAGTGGCCGATGACCTCGGCTACGCGATCTGCGCGCGGGACCGCGTCGACGACGGCGCCGGAGTCCTGGTGGTGACTGCCGCGGACGTGTTCGGAGCCTGAAACGGCCCGGTGGCGCCGGCGGCAGCTTGCGCTCGGCACGATCGTCAAGCTCTCCGCCGGCCTCGGCGTCAGCGTCGAAAGCCTCTGCGTCGGCATGTCCTGGGACGTGGACGGCCAGTCGTTCCGCTTCGGCGGGCCTCTTTTTGGTCGGCACCCGCCTCGTTGATTCCAGCGCCGGCTTTCGTTCAGACGAAAAAGCTCCTATTGTGGTGCCGGTATGGACGTACGCGACCGCTTCGCGGCCAACCTGAAAGCGGTGAGGAAGGGAGCCGGGGTGAGCCAGCAGTGGCTGGCGGAACGCTGCTCCGTGTACCGCACCGAGATCTCGTTGCTGGAGCGGGGCAAGCGCGAGCCGCGCCTCGGCACCCTCGTGAAGCTCGCGAACTCCCTCGGCGTCAGCGTCGACCGGCTCACCGCCGGGATGTCCTGGGACGAAGACGCCCAGTGCTTTGTCGTCAGGCCGCGGCCGACGCTGCCGCCGAAGCGGTTCTGAGCAGCCCGGCGGTTCTCGCTCGCGGGCCCTGCGGCTACCCCGGATCTGTGGGTCGTGATCGCAGACGGCAACGACGTCAGGCCCCAGGCGAGGCGCGAAGAGATCGAGGGCATGGGTCTGGTGAGTCGCTTCACGCAGATGCAGCTGACGCCGATCGGCGGACTCCTCGCGGTCATCGCCAACCTGCTCGCCGCGCCGAACCTGTAGCGCCCGCGGTCGAGTTCCGCGACTCCCACTTTCGTGCGGACGACAAATCTCCTATTGTGTTGTCGGTATGGACGTACGCGACCGCTTTGGGGCCAACCTGAAAGCGGCAAGGAAGGGAGCCGGGGTAAGCCAGCAGTGGCTGGCGGAACGCTGCTCCCTGCACCGCACCGAGATCTCCTTGCTGGAGCGGGGCAAGCGCGAGCCGCGCCTCGGCACCCTCGTGAAGCTCGCGAACTCCCTCGGCGTCAGCGTCGAACGGCTCACCATCGGGACGTCCTGGGACGAAGACACCCAGCGCTTCATCGTCAGGCCGCGGCCGACGCTGCCGCCGAAGCGGTTCTGAGCGGCCCGGGGCGGTTCTCGCGCACGGGCCCTGCGGCGGTCCCCTTGTGCCTCGACAAATCTCGTACTGGTTCGGCTTCGGCACCCGCGGCTTGCCGCCGCCGGAGAAGGTGTTGGCGAGGCGCATGCCGACCGACTCGTAGAGGCCCGCCAGCTCCTCGACCGAGTAGAGGCGCTGGCGACGGCATGCTCGAACGCTCAGAATGTCGTTCCCGGAGAGGACCTCCGACGTCATGTACGCGGTCGGATTCCATGGTGTAAGCTCAGTTCGACCTTTTCCTCGCCGGCGATCCATGATCTTGGCCGGCAGGTTCTCTCGGCATGCAGGACGTTGGGAAGCTGCATTAGGTGGGCGCCGCCGGAGCGCAGTGCGGTTGCCACCACCTCGAAGGTGCGGGAGTTCTCCTCGTCCGTCTCGAAGTAGCCGACGGCGCCGTCGTTGAGGCTCAGCACCAGGTCGAACTCGTCCTCGAAGTCGAGCTGCCGCAGGTCCGCCTCCATGAACTCGACTTCGAGGCCCTTCAGCAAGGTTCGCTGAGCGCAGAGAACGACAGCTCGGAGACGCAGCCGTCCCGAGCCGCCTGAGGCCGCCACCGAGGTTCCCGTGGGCGGGTTCCCCGCCAAAGCCAAAGGCGTCCGGCTCGACCGGCGCGCGCTGCGGATCGGCGTCGTCGTGCTTGCGGTGGTCGTCGCCCTGATCGCCTGGCTGGCGACGCGGGGTGGAGGCGAAGGAGCCTCCGAATCCGGACCGGGGCGGAGCACCGAAGCGGCGGCGCCGCGGATCGTCACGGTCGCCGCTCTGCGCGAAGCCGCGGTCACCCTGGGCCAGCCGATCTACTGGGCCGGCCCGATCGCCGGCAGGGAGCTGGTGCTGAAGGAACTGGGAGCAGGCGAAGGGGTGCAGCTCCTCTACTTGCCGGAAGGCACCGAAGCGGGAGCGGGGCCGTCGAAGTCGCTGACGATCGGCAGCTACCCGCTGCCGAACCCGAGGAAAGCCCTCGAAGCCTTCGCCGAACGGCCGGGCTCGACCTCGCGCCGGGCGAGCGACGGGCGCGAGGTTGCCGCCGGCGCGGCGGCGCCGACCAGCGTCTACTTCGCCGGCCCCGACAACAGCGTTCAGGTCGAGGTCTACGACCCCTCGCCCAAGCGCGCGCTGACGCTCGCGCTCTCCGGCCGGGTTCGACCGGCGCGCTGAGGTGTTCCCGGTGAGCGGCGGCCCACGATGAGCCTGTTCGCTGCCTGGGTCTTCTACCCCGTTGTCCTGCTGGCGCTCTGCGCCGGGCTCGGGTTGCTGATCGACGTGCTCTGCGGACGGCGGCTGCCGGGAGCCCTGATCGCCCCGGTCGGGCTGGCCGGCATCGTCGTCGTCGGCCAGTTCACGACCTGGAGCAGCGGTCTCGCGCAGTTCACCGTGCCGGCAGTCGTCCTGCTCGCGGTGCTCGGCGCCGGCCTCTCGCTGCCCTGGCGCTTCGGCCGCCCCGACCCGCTGCCGGTCGCCGTCGCGGTCGGCGTCTTCCTCGTCTTCGGCGCCCCGGTGATCCTCTCCGGCGAGCCGACCTTCGCCGGCTACATCAAGCTCGACGACACCGCCACCTGGCTGGCGATGACCGACCGGATCATGGAGCACGGCCGCAGCCTCTCCGGCCTCGAGGCATCCAGCTACTACGCGACGCTGAAGTTCAACCTCGCCGGCGGCTATCCGATCGGCGCCTTCGTCCCCTTCGGCACGGCGCAGAAGCTCGTCGGCGGCGACCTCGCCTGGGTCTTCCAGCCCTACGAGTCCTTCCTCGCGGCGATGCTCTCGCTGGCGCTGTGGGACATCCTGCGGGTCGTCAGCAGCGCCCGCCTGCGCGCCGGCGCGGCATTCGTCGCCGCCCAGCCGGCGCTGCTCTACGGCTACGCGATGTGGGGCGGCGTGAAGGAGCTCGCCGCCGCCGCGCTGGTCGCCCTCGCCGCCGCCGTCGCTCCGGCGGCGATCGGAGCCGCCGGACTTGCCGAGTGGACGGTGACCCCCGAAAACGGTGGTCAAAGCTCCACTCGGCGGCCGAGAACGGCGCAGCGGCGTCGGAGTCGCAGGCGTCGCTCGAGCGCGAGCGGCGCCGCGTGGTGGCGCGATCGCGCCCGCTCGCGATCGCCGCCGCCGCGCTGGTCGGGGTGCTCAGCCCGGGCGGGATTGTCTGGCTCGGGCCGCCGCTGCTCGCGCTCGCGGTGCTCGCCTGGCGCCGCTTCGGACCGCGCCCGGCGGCGGTCCGCGCGGCGCTCTTCGCCGGCCTGCTGGTCGTCCTCGTCCTGCCCGCACTCACCTCCGGGATCGTCCCTCCGACCACCAAGCCGCTGGTCGGCTCCAACGGCGAAGGCAACCTGCGCGGCCCGCTCAGCGCCTTCCAGGCGCTCGGCGTCTGGCCCTCGGGCGACTTCCGCTTCCATCCCGACGGGACCGTCGTCACCGCGGTTCTCGTCGCGCTGGCGCTGGGCGCGGCGCTGCTCGGCCTCTGGGTCGCCTGGCGCCGCCGCGCCGCCGCGCCCCTGCTCTACGCGAGCGCGCTGCTCGCCTGCGCGGCGATCGTCGTCCTCGGCTCGCCCTGGGCGGCGGGCAAGGCGCTCGCCACCGCCGCCCCGATCGCCCTCTCGCTGGCCGCGCTCGGCGCCCTGGCGGCGCTCCGCCTCGACCGCGTCGCCGGCGGCACCCTGGTCGTTGCCGTCGCCGGCGGCGTGATCTGGTCCAACGTGCTCGCCTACGGCGGCGTCAACCTGGCCCCCTACGGCCAGCTGCGCGAACTCCAGCGGATCGGCCACGAATTCGCCGGCCAGGGCCCGGCCCTGATGACCGAATACAACCCCTACGGCGCCCGCCACTTCCTTCGCGAAGCCGACGGCGAAGGCGCCTCGGAGCTGCGCGTCCGCCAGGTGACGCTGCGCGGCGGCGGCAGCGCCGAGAAGGGCGAAGCGGTCGACACCGACCAGCTCGACCCCGACGCGCTGCTCGAATACCGCACCCTGGTCCTGCGCCGCTCGCCGCTCGCAGCCGCCCCCCGTCGCCCTACCGCCTGGTCTACTCCGGCTACTACTACGACGTCTGGCAGCGGCCGGCGGAACCCACCGGCGGTTCCCGAACACCAGCCCTACGGCGGAGGGGTATCCCCGGCCGGGGTTCCCGAGTGCGGCGAAATCGGCGGTCTGGGCCTGCTCGCGCTCGAGCACCGGATGGCAACGTTCGCCTCCTCGCCGCCCGCCATGCCCCTGTCTACGACGCCACCGACGGCAGCTTGAAGTGCCGCGGGCCGGCCGCTACGTCGCCTGGCTGAAGGGCTCGGTCCGCGGCTCGACGAGCTGTTCGTCGACGGGCGCAAGGTCGGCGAGGCCCGCCACCAGATCGAGAACGAAGGCGGCTTCGTCGAGCTGGGAGAGATGCACCTGAGCGCCGGCGCCACGAGCCGAACTGCGCTTCGGCGGCGCCGACCTGCATCCCGGCAGCGGCGGCTTCCCGCGGCCCGAGGCCGGCCCGCTGCTCTTCTCCCCGGCCGGTCACGAGCGGTGAGCTGGTCTCCGTGCCGATCGACGAATCGAGCCGCCTCTGCGGCAAGCCCTGGGACTGGATCGAGGCGGTCGGCCGCTGACGGCGCAGCCCGCCATCGACGAGCGGCGTGCTTCGCCTATTCGATCGCCTCCAGGTCGATCGCGTAGATCAGGGCGTCGGAGGGCCTGCTGCCGGGCGCGGCGCCACCCTTCTGGAGCAGCTTGGGGGGGACGATCAGCTCGCGACGGCCGCCGACCCTCATCCCCGGGATGCCCTTTTCCCAGCCGGGGTTTACAAAGTAGGTGCCGCTGCCGAGCCTGAACCTGAAGGGCTTGCTGCGCTTCCAGGAGTTCGTGTAGGGGGCGCCGTCGTAGTGGATGCCGACGTACTCGACCGTCAGCTCGTCGCCCGGCTCGGCCGTCGCGCCCGTGCCTTCGATCAGGTCCCGCACGACCAGGTTCTTCGGCGGCGGCCGATCGGGCGCCGCCAAATGCGGTTCGCGGCGCCGTGGCGCCGCGGCGGCGGGCGAGCTGCCGGCCGGCGGTTCGACCGCGAGCAGTTCGACCACGTAGACGAGGGTCTTGTCCGGACCGGTGCCAGGAGGAACCCCGAACCTGGACGTCAGCCTGGGTGGCACGATCAGCTCGCGGCGCCCGCCGACCCGCATTCCCGGCATCCCCCTTTCCCAGCCGGGGTTGGACTCCTTCGCGCCGAGCCGGAAGCTGAACGGCTTCCTCCCTCGTTCCCACGACGATTCCTGCCGCTCGCCGGTCACGTAGACGGCGACGAACTGCGTGGTCAGCTCATCGCCGCGACGCGCTTCGGCCCCGCGGCCCGGCCTGAGGTCCCTGACGACGAGGTCCTTGGGCGGCCTCCCCTTCGGCAGGCTCACCTTCGGCTCCGGGCCACTCACCTTCAGCGGCGGGTTCGCTGCGCCGGTCGACGACGGTGAATCGCCACCGCCACCGCCACCGCCACCGCAGCCGCACGTCAGCGCGATCGAGAGGATCGCCGCCCCTGCCGTCATCGCTCTCACGCCGTCAAATGCTAGCCTAGATATAGAGAAGCTGATTATTGCTCATGTCTGTTTCAGTGTAGGCTCTCGCATGCCATGAATCCGATGAGGAAAAGACGGGGCTTGTCTGCCGGTGCGCTGTCGGCACTCGCGATCGCGGTTGCGGTTGCTGCTGGGTGTGGCGGCAGCGGCGGCAGCGGCGGCGACGGGGGGAACGGCAGCACCGGCGCCTCGACCACGACCGGCCCCTCGAAGGTCGACGTTACGACCTCCTCGCTCAGCAAAGCCGCTTTCCTCAAGCAGGCAAACGCCATCTGCACGAGGGGCGTCGAACGGGTGCAGAAAGCCTTCTCCAGCGAAGCGAGCGAAGCCGCCCAGGTGGAAGCGGTCGCGGCCTTCACCGCAATGGTCGGAGAAGCGGTCGGTGAAATCCAGCAGCTTGGAGCCCCGAAGGGCGACGAGGCGGCGGTCCAAGCGACGCTGACGGCTTTGCAGAAGGCGGTCGACACCTCCGAAGAAGAGTCCGCCTCGACGCTCGAACGGCTCGCTGCTCTGTTCCGGAAATCGGACGCCTTGGCCGGGAGTTACGGCCTCAACGCCTGCGTGTTCTGAGCCTGGCGAATCGGCGAACCGCCCACGTTCCCTTGTAGAGCGGCATCAATTCCGATACGTTTACAACGTCCGGATGGGGTCCGGACCCAAAACGACCACCTCGACAGGGAGGGGAACCTGATGTTCTCGCTACTTCGCAACCGCTTCGGCATCCCCGGCGTGATCGCCGTGGGAGCGCTCGTCTTTTCGATGCTGGGCGGCGCCTACGCCGCGTCTGGCGGTAACCCGCTGGCAAGCAGCTCGGGCAAGCAACAGAAGAAGAAGAAGAAAGGGCGGGCCTCAATGGCACGCAGAAGAAGGAAGTCAAGAAGATCGCCAAGTCCTTCCAGGGCACCGGCCCCGCCGGCCCGGCTGGACTGCCAGGTTCCCAGGGTCCGGCAGGCGCCAACGGCTCGAACGGCTCCGATGGCTCGAACGGCACGAACGGCTCCGATGGCGCCAAAGGCGCGACCGGGGAAACCGGCGCGACCGGGGAAACCGGGGCGACTGGGGAAACGGGCTTGACCGGGGAAACCGGTGTGACCGGCCCCGCCGGCACTGTCTCCCCGCCGGGATGACCGTGACTGGCGTCTGGTCCACGCCGACCCAGTTCCTCTGCGACGGGACGGAATGCCTCGAAGAAGGCGGCACCACGCCGCTCTCCTATCGGGCCACCATTCCGATCTCATTCCCGCTCAGAGTTGAACCGGCGCCGGCTAGGACCTACGTGTCCAAGGCCGAGCAGGACGCCGAAACGGTGCCCTCCCAGTGCGAAGTCGGAGGGGTCGAAGGCAGCGCGGCCGAACCCCTTGCCGCTCCCGGCAACCTCTGCGTCTACGAAAAGGAACACATCGGCACGTTCCTGGTGACGGGTCTCGGGGCAGGCTCGAACGCTGCGAGCGGAGCCCTGCTCAACGTCGCTCTCGAAGGTTCCACGGTGTCGACCACCTATGCCATCGGCTCTTGGGCCGTTACGGCAGAAGAATAGATCCAAGCAATCGAAGCTAGGTTCTGATCGGCTCGGGTGCCCCGGCATCCGAGCCGATCGGCCCATTCCCGGCTCCAACCCGGTCGCGTACGTCCAAATCGGAGAGTTCAAGACGGTAGCTCCGATACGGCGCCGCCGAGGACGCGCGCGGCCGCAGCAGGGCCGCGAAGCCGCCAGGTGAGCGATCCGCGGGCGCGCGAACCGCTCACCTGGCATATGCAAGGCAAAGCCGCAATTCTCTCGCAAACTTTGCTTCGCTAAAAACGTATCGTTAAATCTTTCTTGACTTATAGGCTCCGCTCGGCTATGCATTGCCCAGGCCCGGAACCGGGCCCCGCGCCACCGCGAGACCGCGGCGGCGCGCAAGCAAGACGAAAGGAGCGAATCTGATGATTCGCAATCTCAAAGCCCTCGGCCTGGCCGTGGTGGCTGTCTTCGCGATGAGCGCGATGGCGGCCTCGGCGGCGCAGGCGGCGCCTGAATTCACAGGCATCGAAACAATCGGGGCAGAACACAACCACGTTCACTCGATTATCGAAGGCGAACAGTCCGGCTTCCACGAATTCTTCGCGGGTTCGGAGGAAGAAGGATTTGGCGCGGTCGAATGCGAAAAAGCCATCTTTCAAGGTACATCGGAAACCGGCACAGACAGCGAACTGACAATCAATCCAACGTACAGCGAATGTCATGCCAAGGTTCTAGGGACTACGTTTAACGCGGACGTTGACATGAATGGCTGCCACTATACGTTCCTTATTGACAAAAAAATAGAAGCCGACAAATATGAAGGCCATGCCAACCTGGTCTGCAACACAGAAGGCAAGACCGGTCCGGTCACCGTCACGGTGACAAACTCCACGGGCGGAGTCAAATGCCAGGACACAATCCCTGCGCAGAACGGAATCGGCCCGATCTACTACGAAGACATGACAGGATCGACGCCTACAGACGTGACAGTCAACTCACAGGCAAACAACATCGCAAATACGACCGATCAGGGGTTGCTCGGCTGCGGGATTTCGAAAGGAGCCCACACCGGCGTCTATACAGGCAACACCACAGTGCGGGCGTTCAATACAGGCGGAGAAGCAATTGATTCAGAGGTGAGCGGCTGAGGTCGGATCACGCTAGGCGATCAGGCTGGGCGTGTAGAGCGACCGGTTATGAAGCCGCGGAGTGGAGACGAGGGGCCGGGTGTTGCCCGGCCCCTCGGCCTTGCGAGATGGGCACGGGGAACTGGCACTGGTCTTGACAGGACGCAAGCGTTCCTATAGCGTGGCTAATCGGTTGGGGAGCTGGGAACTGGCGGTGAGTTGTGCGGTTGGCAATGGAGGGAGCAGGGATGAGTGTGCCGGTTGATAGGCGTAGTGGTGGCTTTGCGGCCGGGGTGCTGCTGCTTCTCGCGGTCCTTCTCCCAACTCTATGCATGGTGCCGGCTGCCGAGGCCGAAGGCCCGGCGAAGCTCTGGAAGAAGGGACAGAACTGCGGCGAAGTTTCGAGGATCGTCGAAGGTGAATGCTCCAGCGCCAGCGAAACTGAGTCGGGCGAACGGCTCATAGAGACCTCGATCTCCCGCGGAGCGGCCAGCGACCCCGCTGTTCCCGGCCACCTCTTCGTCAGCGACCAGTTCAACGCGCGGCTGGTCGAGCTCTCCGCCTGGGGGGACTTCGTCAAGGCCTGGGGCTGGGGTGTGAGGGACGGCTCCCCCGAACTGCAGAGCTGCACGGCGGAAACCGGTTGCCGAAGGGGCCTCGCGGGGGGCGGCAAAGGTCAGCTGACGCGACCGCAGGGAGTCGCCGTGGACAGCGCTGGCAACGTCTTCGTCGCCGAGGGGGACTTCGCCAATCGCCGTGTTCAGAAGTTCGACTCGGAAGGCAACTTCCTGCTGATGTTCGGCGGCGACGTCAATAAGACGAAAGTCGAAGAAGTCGGCTCGACCGAAGCCGAACGAAATCGCTGCACCGCGTTGTCTGGGGACGTCTGTCAGGCGGCGACCGAAGGCAGCGGAAACGGCCAGTTCGGTCCTTGGCTGGCCGGCAGCTTCGTCGCCGTAGGCCCGGGCGACACCATCTACGTCGGCGACTCCGAACGGATCCAGGTCTTCGACGACGAAGGCGAATACACCGGCAACGTCCCCGATCCCGAAGGGCTGCTCACGGGCAAGGCGGTGCAGTCCCTCGCGGTCGACTCCAACGGCGATGCCTATGTGGCGCTGGCGGGCGAAGAAGACGTGCTGAAGCTGAACCCGTCGGGGACCAGGGCCTGCGCGGCGGAAGTCGCGAGTCCAACGGCGATCACGGCGGCATCGGACGTGGGCTTCTACGTCGTCAGCAAGCTGGTGTTCAACTCCGAAGTGATCGAGTTCGACTCCGACTGCAACGAAACCGACCCCTTCGGCTCCGACGAGTTGATCGCCTCCACCGGGATCGCCACCGGCTCAGCTTGCTACGCGGCAGGCAGCTACGGGCTCTACGTCACCAACTCGACTCAGACCAACAGCTTCATTCGCGCCTACGGCCCGGCCCCCGACCGCCTCGACTCCGAAGGCGACTTCGTTTGTCCGCCGCCCGAACTCGCTCCCTCGATCGACGCCCAGTACGCGACCTCGGTGGGAACCGAAGACGCCACCCTGGGAGCCCAGATCAACCCCAAGCTATGGGCGGACACGACCTACTTCCTGCAGTACGGCACCTCGCCCTGCTCAGAAGGCGGCTGCGCCGAACAGCCGCTGGCGCCGGGATCGGAACTGGGCGCGGGGGCGGTCGACGAAGACATCGCCACCCCGGGCGTCTTCCTCAAGGGCCTTGCGCCGGGTACCACCTACCACTACCGCTTCGTCGCGCAGAGCTCGGGCGGCGGCCCGGTCTACGGCGTCGGCGCCAACAAGGTCCATCCCGAAGGAGAAGAAGCGACCTTCAGAACCTATCCCGAGCCCGAAGCGCCCGCACGGCTGCCCCGCAAACGAAGCCTTCCGCACCGGCCCATCCGCCGCCCTGCCCGACTGCCGGGCCTACGAGATGGTCTCCCCGGTCGACAAAGAAGGCGGCGACGTCCTTGTCACCGGCGGCGTCGCCCGCCTCGAGCAGAGTTCTACCTCCGGCAACGGCTTCACCTACTCTTCCTACCGCGCCTTCGGAAGCCCCAAGGCCGGCCCCTTCACCAGCCAATACATCGCCCGCCGCGGCCCCAGCGCCGGCTGGCAGAGCGAATCGATCTCCGCCCCCCAGGAAGGGCCGACCCTCACCGGCGTCGAATTCGGCCAGCTCGACGACCTCTACAAAGTCTTCTCCCCCAATCTCACTACCACCTGGAACGTCAGCTATACCGAACCGGTGCTGGGCTCCGGGGGCTCAGGCGGGATATCCGAACGTCTACCGCCGCGACAACGCGACCGGTCGATATCAGGCCTGCTCGACGACGGAGCCACTGTTGAGCGAAACCAACGGGCCTGAATTCCAGGGTGCCGCAGGCGACCAAGAGCACGCGATCTGGCGGATCCAGAACGAGTTGACCGCCTCCAGCCAGCCCGGCCGGAAACGTCCCAGCTCTATGAGTGCTCCTTCGGGCGGGGGCGCGGCGACGGTGCGGAAGGTCAGCATCATGCCCGACGGCAGCGCGAGCGAAGAGGCGAGCACGGCCGGCACCCCGCCCTCCGAAGCGCCTCAATTCGACCAGCAGCGGGGCGGCAACCTCTGGCATGCGATTACTGCCACCGGTTCGCGGGTCTTTTGGACCGCGCTCCCGCCAACTGTCGCCGCCGGACAGGGCGATCTCTACCTGCGCCTGAACGCCGACCGCGCCCCGACCGCGAGCGGGGAATGCGACGAAGCCGAACCCGAAGGCGCCTGCACCCTTTCGGTCTCCGGCGCGCTCCCCGGCGAACCGCCGGGGCGCTTTTGGACGGCGACCCCGTCGGGCTCGAGGCTCTGTTCGGGGTCAAGGAAGGCGCGCAGGCGGGGCTCTACCTCTTCGACGTCGACAAGGCGATCGCCGGGGAAGAAGCGGCCACGCAGGTCTCAGGCGAAGAAGGCGGCGTGCTCGGCGCAAGCGAAGACCTCTCGCGCGATCTACTTCCTCTCACGCGAAGTCCTCGCCGAAGGCGCAGGCGAAGGTGAACCCAATCTCTACCTCTACGAAGCGGGGGAGGGCGAAGAAGCGCCGAGCTACGCCTTCGTCGCGACCCTGTCGGGGCGCGACGCGAGGACGAGCGGCAAAATCCCTCCCCGGCGCAGGAGCGCCCCGACCGCCACCTCGCCCGCGTCAGCCCGAACGGCCGCTACGCGGCGTTCATGTCAGACAGTCCGGCCCTGGCCAAGGCCGTAGCCGGCTATGACAACACCGACCGCATAAGCGGGGAACCCGACGCCGAGGTCTACCGCTACGGGATCGGCGAAGGGCTGGCGTGCCTGTCGTGCGACCCGAGCGGAGCGCGGCCGGTGGGGCGGGAAATCGGGGTTCGAACCGAAAACGGCACCGTGCCGGGCACCTGGGCAGCCGCCTACCTGCATCCCTGGATGAGCTCCCTCTACCCCTCCCGTGACCTCTCCGACAACGGCTCCCGCGTCTTCTTCGACAGCTACGGCCCCCTCGCCCTAGCCGACACCAACGGCAAGGCCGACGTCTACCAGTGGGAGCGGGCCGGGGCGGGGGACTGCACGAAAGAAAGAGCCGCCTACGTGGCCGCCTCCGGCGGCTGCCTCAGCCTGATCTCCTCGGGCGCCAGCGCCTCCGACTCCGAATTCTTCGACGCCGACCCCTCCGGGAACAACGCCTTCTTCGCCACCGCCGCGAGCCTGCTGCCCTCCGATCCCGGCCAGATCGACCTCTACGACGCCCGCGCCGGCGGCGGCCTGCCGCCGCCCGCGCAAGCGGGGCCCGAATGCGAAGGGCAGGCCTGCCAGAGCCCGCCGCCCCCGCCGGGCTTTCAGACCCCGGCCAGCTCGGCCTTCCGCGGCCCCGCCAACCCCATCGCGGCGCAAGCACCGCCGCGCTGCCCGAAGGGCAAGCGCCGGGTCCGCCGCCACGGCAAGGCCCGCTGCGTGGCGCGCCACCGCCACCGCAGGCGCCACCACCGCCACCATAGGCCAGCACACCCACCACCACCGCAGGGCGGCCCGATGAGAAGAGCGAAGGGAGGATCCCCGATGCGGGCGCTCGGAGCACTCGCCCTCGCCTGCCTGGCGGCCCTGGCCCTCGCCGCCCCCGCCCAGGGCGCCTTCGGCCTCAAGGACCTCGCCGTGCGCTCCGAAGCCGAAGACGGCTCTGTCCAGGCCCAGGCCGGCTCCCACCCCTTCGCCCTCACCACCCACATCGCCGTCAACACCAAGGAAGGCCAGCCCCACGTCCCCGACGGGGAAGCAAAGGACGTGAAGATCTCCTTCCCCGCGGGCCTGGCCGGGAACCCGACCGCGGTCCCGCGCTGCAGCGCGGTGCAGTTCCTCAGCGGCCAAAGCGGCGAATGCCCCGACGCCTCCGCGCTCGGCACCGCCTTCGTCGAATTCGGCGCCAAGGGCGAAGCCGACTCGGTAACCGTCCCCGTCTACAACCTCTACCCCTCCCCGGGGCGGGCGGCCAAGCTCGGCTTCATCGTCGAAGGCAAGGCCCCGGTCACCGTCGATGCCTCGCTGAACCCCGACCCGCCCCACAACGTGCTGATCGACTCCACCAACATCTCCCAGGGGATCTTCTTCCTGGCCGCCGAGGTGAGGATCTGGGGGGTCCCCGCCGACCCCGCCCACGACCCCCAGCGCGGCAGCTGCCTGTTCACGGCCTCGAGCTGTGAAGTCTCGCTGCCCGAAGTCCCCTTCCTGACCCTGCCGAGCTCCTGCGCCGAGCCGCTTGCCTTCGGCTTCGGGGCCGACTCCTGGCAGGCCCCGGCCCCGCCGCCCTACCCCTTCCAGGGCGCCGCCTCGATCCAAGACGAAGCGACCCCGCCCAACGACCTCAGCCCCGGCGGCTGCTCGCGGCTCGGCTTCTCCCCCCGCATCGCCGCCGCCCCGACCAGCTCCGCCGCGGCTTCTGCGACCGGCCTCGACGTCGAAGTCAGCGTCGCCGACGAAGGCCTGCAAAACCCCGACGGCCTCGCCGCCTCGGCGATCCGCAGCGCCTCCCTGACCCTGCCCGAGGGGATGACGATCAACCCCTCCGAGGCAGAAGGGCTGGGGACCTGCTCAGAAGCCGAGGCCGCGCGCGAGAGCGCGGACTCCGCCCCCGGGCAGGGATGCCCGCAGGCCTCCAAGATCGGCACCGTCGAAGTCCAGACCCCGCTGCTGGAAGCAACGACCCTGCACGGCGCCCTGTATGTCGCCACCCCCTATGAGAACCCCTCGCACTCCCTGATAGCCCTCTACATGACGATCCGCGAACCCAAGCTCGGGGTCTTCGTCTCCCTCGCCGGCAAGGTCGCCCCCGACCCCCGCACGGGGCAGCTGACCGGCAGCTTCGGCGAACCCGGCCAAGAGCTGCCCCAGCTGCCCTTCTCGCGCTTTCGCCTGCACTTCCGCGAGGGCGGGCGCAGCCCGCTGGTCACCCCGCCGAGCTGCGGCGACTACACCTCCCAAGCCTCCTTCACCCCCTACTCGGACCCCGGCTCCACTTATGAGACCGAAGCCGCCTTCCGGATCGACTCCGGCCCCGGCGGCGGCCCCTGCCCGCCCGCCGGGGCGGCGCCCTTCGCACCGGGCTTCGAAGCCGGCACCGCCAGCAACCAGGCCGGCTCCTACTCGCCCTTCGAGATGCGCCTGAGCCGCCAAGACGGCGAACAGGACATGGGCAAATTCAGCTTCGTCCTGCCCCCGGGCGTGGTCCCGAAGCTGGCCGGCATCCCCTACTGCCCCGAGGCCGGGATCGCCCGGGCCAAGAGCCGCACCGGGCCCCGCGGCGGCGCCGAAGAGCTCGCCGACCCCTCCTGCCCGGCGGCCTCGGCGATCGGCTCCACCCTGGCCGGGGCGGGGGTCGGCCCCGAGCTCACCTACGTCCCCGGGCGCCTCTACCTCGCCGGCCCCTACCACGGCGACCCGATCTCGGCGGTGGCGATCACCCCGGCGGTGGCCGGGCCCTTCGACGCCGGGGTTGTGGTCGTGCGCGAGGCCCTGCGGCTGAACCCGCTCACCCACGTCGGCGAAGTCGACGGCACAGCCTCCGACCCGATCCCCCACATCCTGCAGGGCATCCCGCTGGAGCTCCGCGACCTGCGCGTCCACGCCGACCGCCCCGAATTCACCCTCAACGCGACCTCCTGCGACCCCTCCCTGGCCCAGGCGACGGTCTGGGGCGATGGCACCGCCCTGGCCCCCGCCGGGGAGACCCCCGCCGGCCTCGGCGCCCGCTACCAGGCGGCCGGCTGCGCAGGCGCTCGGCTTCAAGCCCAAGCTCGGCCTGAAGCTGCGCGGCGGCACCAAGCGGGGCCGCTTCCCCCGCCTGCGCGCCGTCTACACCCCCCGGGCAGGCGACGCCAACCTCTCCCGCCTGGCGCTGCGCTTCCCCCGCTCGGAGTTCATCGAACAGGGCCACTTCCGCACGATCTGCACCAGGGTGCAGTTCGCGGCCGGGGCGGGCAACGGCTCCGCCTGCCCGCCGGGCTCCGTCTACGGCCACGTCCGCGCCTGGACCCCGCTGCTTGCCGCGCCGCTGGAAGGCCCCGTCTACCTGCGCTCCTCCAGCCACAACCTGCCCGACGCCGTCCTCGCCCTGCACGGCCTCGTCGACATCGACGTGGCGGTGCGGATCGACTCCGCCCACGGCGGCCTCAGGGCCACCGTCGAAGGCGCCCCCGACGCCCCCGTCTCCCGCGCGATCGTCGACATGCAGGGCGGCCCGAAGGGCCTGTTCGTCAACAGCACCAACCTCTGCGGCGCCCGCCACCGCGCCGGCGCCTCCTACCTCGCCCAGAGCGCCAAGCGCGCCCAGGGGCGCCCGCTGGTGCGGGCGGCGGGGTGCGCGAAGAAGCGAAGCGCAAAGAAGCGGCATAAGAGCCACTGAGGGAGCGGGTCCCGAGCGCGCCGAACGGCGCCCGCCCCGGTGGCCACGTGCGTCCGCTATACGCTAGACTAATCAACTACTGTTGATTATGAAGGGGAGAAACGTCAAGCGGCGAGCGGCGCCGATGGCCTTGATGCTGCTTGCGATGGCCGCCGGAGCCGGCTGCGGCGGCTCCGGCGCCGAAGCCGGCGGCGCGCCCGCGATCGGTAAGGCCGAATTCGTCGCCAAGGCGACGAGGATCTGCAAACAGAACCGCAAGAGGTTCCTGACGGCTGCGCTCCGCGCCGAGCAGAGGGCGCACCTGCGCACCGCGGCAGACCGGGCGAGGTTCGAAGCCGAAAACGTCGAAAGGCGCCTCGCTCCGCGCCTCGACACCGAAATCAGGGAGATCAGGGCGCTCGGGGCCCCGAGCGGGGACGAAGGAAAGGTCGAGGCGATCCTGTCTGCGCTGCAGGAAGTGGCCGACTTCGCCGCCGAAGACCCGAAGGGCTTCTACGAAGCGCAGTTCAAGTTCCACCATCCCTACCGCAAGGTGTTCAAGCTGGCCGACGAATACGGCATCCCGGCCTGCGGCAACGCCTGAGGAGGCGCTCAGCTCACGCAAGCCTCACGTCGGCGCCACGGCAAGGCCGCTTCTCTCTCGGCGCGTCTCACCGCCCATTTCATCGGCCCGGTTGCCGGCGCCGTGCCCGCCGTCGAGGCGGCCGGAGATTCCCGTGACCACGAGCTTGACCTGCGCGATGCCCTGCTCGGCCCGCTTGGCGAGCAGCTTCTCAGCTGACAACCGGACGGTCTGCGCCCGGTCCCTGAATTTGACGTCGCCGACCTCGTCGGCGAATGCGCCGAGAACGCGCGGTACCCACGGATCGAGTTCGATTGCTTCCAGCTCGTCGCGGTCGTCGAGCAGTGCCGTCAGCGCTTCGAGTGTCGCCGCGACGTCCTCGGGTTTGCGCCGGATCGCCACTCGGCCCTGCTCGATATCGCACGCGGCGACGCCGGCTGGGCTTTCCATTTTCTCGTAGAGCCCTCGCGCTGTCTTGATCAGGCGGATCACCCCCCTGTAGCTCCTCGCCCCGCGCGATTCGGCGCTGTGACGTTCGACCGTCGCTTGGCGGCGGGCGCTCAGCGCGGTGCCCTCGGAGTGCGCGCACTTCTCGAAGACCTGCCTTGCTTCCTCCAGGGCCGTCTGCGCCTCGGAAAGCCTCACCTCCTGGTACTCGACCGCGCCGAGCGCGACCTTCGCGAACGCCCCGGTGAGCGCCAGGTCAAGCGATTCCGCTCGAGCGAGGGACTCGCCGAGCAGACCCCGCGCCTCGCCCACCCGGCCCTGGCAGCGGCGCACCTCGCCCATCTGCATCAGGAAGTCGACCCGGAAACGCTCGAAGGAGTGCTCGGCCGCCAACCTGTGCGCCTTGTCCAGGAAGCCCCAGGCTTGCTCGAAGTCGCCGAGCAGACGCAGGCAGAACCCGATCATGAAGAGCGAATAGGAGCGCCCGTAGGGGTTGTCGAGATCGGTGAAGTGGCCCAACGCCGTTGCCGCCTCCATCAGGGCATCCTCGAAGTTCGACTGCTTGCGCAGGTTCCCCGCATAGCTGATGACGCTCCAGGCCTGCCGCTCCCTCCACGCCGACGTTCGATGTTCGTCCGGCAGCGAGGCGAGCTGCCGGTAGAGGTTCCCGGCGGTCGTCAGCCGGCTCGCCCGGGTAGGCAGGTCCTCTCCGCGCTCGTCTCCGGCGCGGCCGAGCGCGTATTCGAGGTGAGCGACCGCGGCCAACTCGAGCCTGCCGCCGGGCGGGTCCGCCATGAAGGCTTCCAGGCGGCGAAGCATCTCCGTCATCAGATCGCGACGGCGATTCTGCCGCGCGGTGATCGCCAACTCGGCGATCGCATCGAGCACGACTCCGTGGGCTGCCCTTTTTCTCGGCCTGCTCCAGCACGCGCGAAAGCCGCTCCGTCGTCTCGTCCAGCACATTGTCCTCTCGCCGTCTGCCGACCGCAGTGCCGAGCGCCGCGTGCAGGTACCGGATTGCCTCTTCGGAGGTCGGAGGCGTGGGTCGCTTCAGCGTGTCACCGAAGGCGAGGTGGCTGTTAAGGGCCATCGTTCCCGCCGGGGTCAGGCTGTATTCGCGGCGGCGGCGGTCGCTCGCGGACGGCTCCCAGCTCACCAGCCCCTCCGCTTCCAGCTCGCTCAGTTTGCGGCTCACCGAGGGGGTGGCGACGCCGAAGCGCTTCGCCAGGTCCGAAGGCGCCGATCGGCCATCGGCGAGCGCCACCAGGAGCTTCACTCGCAGGGGCTCGTGCTCGAGGTCCCGGATTTCTCGGCGCTTTCGCTCGAGCCGGGCGGCGCTCGCCGCCGTTCCCTTGGCCACCGAGCCAGTCATCGCGCCCTCCTCCCCCTCAATCCCGGCACACAGATCAAATTTTCCAGTTCCTCCATTCGCTACCTCTGCCATTCTGGCCTGTAGAGCGCAGAAAGTCAATGATGAGTTAATGATTATTACCGGAACGGTGGCCAGATCGAGGCTTGCCTGGACGAATGTGGTACTCGCCGATACCTAATTTCAAGTGCTTATCGCAGCCACTCGATCACGCCCTCGCTCTCAAGCGGCTTGTTCAGGTCGATCACCCCGACGGCCGGTCTGGAGGCGTCGGCCGGCGCCGAGTATTCCTTGGCCTGCGAGCGGGACTCCGCGCGCGGCACGGCGGCCATCAGGAAGAAGGGGCGAGTCGATCGGGAGTTGGTCCCGTCCAACTCCGCGTTGGCCACGGTCGCGATCCCCTGACAGTAGGACGCGATGTCGCAGATCGCGCCATTGAACGAACCGGGGCTGGGGGTCAGGCTTGGAACCAACAGCAGATTGATCCCCGAGGAGATCAGCAGCGCCGGTATCCTGTCGTCGTTCAGGTCTGCGCAGATAACGACCGCGAGGCGCGTTCGTTCTCCTGCAAGCACGGTGATCGTCTTCGGCTCTCCGGTCAGGGCCTCTCGGCGCCGCCGGTCGAATCTGAAGTCACCGAGCTCCTGGAATTCGAAGGGGTGGAACTTGCGGTGGCCGGCGATCCGGCGTCCGCGCAGATAGATACGCGACTCATTGGCGCGTATCTCCCTGCGTCGCCCCGCGTGCCGTTCGCGGACGTGCGCGCTTCCCGCCACGATCAGTGGCGGGAGATCCTCCGGACGGGCGGCGAGCCGCTCCTCCAGCGCGCCGGGCTCGGGCAGGCAGAGCTCGGGCAGGATGGCGATCTTCGCACCCGCCCTCTCGGCTTGGCGCAGGCGATCGAGCACCTCGTCGGGGTCCCAAGTCCTGGGCCGCACGTCGAAGAATTCCGAATCGCCGAGCGGCTCGACATCGTAGTTCGAAGCGCCTACGACCGGGTGTAGCGTGGCGATCTTCGGGAACCCCTCCTCGGTCGACCAGGTCAATTCGTCGATCTCCTCGCGGTGGGCGAAGTCCAATGCGACCCGAACGCTGTCGCCGGCAGTGCCGGTGAATTGCCGGTAGGGCAGCCCGGTCAGCGATCCGCTTCTGCCGAGGGTCTGGTGGTGGGGAGTCCGGGTCGTCAGAGCCGCCCCCTCGTCGTCGTGCGGTGGCAGTGGTGGCCGGTCGGGCTGCAGGACCGGCATGTCCCGGTCGAGGAGCAGGGGCGCTTCGATCGTCTCGAAGAACTCGCGGAGTGGCTTGACGCATAGCCCCCGCAGGACTGCGAGGTGCTCCAGTGGCGGGTTCGCAGCAACCAGCTCGACGAGCTCTCTCAGGTCGCCGTGGTCCAGCGCGTGAACGAGCCCGCCGTCGTCCTCCCTCTCCACCTGCCAGAGGGCGGCGGATGTCACCGCGACGGCGGTTTCCAGCCGCTCCACCTCGCCACCGGCGTCGGGATCTTCCAGTGCCCTGTCCAGCTCTTCGGCACCTTCGGCACACGTCGCTCCCAGCCGGCGGGCGAGGTCGATCAGCGACGTCGCTGCTTGAAGATGTTCGGTCAACGAGACGGTGGTCATGTATCTCCCCGGAGTCAGGTTGAAGCCGAGGACGCTCATACCGAGAAATTTCCAGCTGCGACCCCCCGCCATACCAAATCCAGATCTGCGCAAGCATATGAAAGAGTCAACCCATCATGTCATTTCGATCCGTCGTCCTTGACCGAAACGAAAACGGTGCGTGATCGGGCGAGCCCCGCCCCGCGCGCGGGCCTGGCTGGCCCCGGGTGAGCCGCGAAACGAGAAGGGCCGGGAATCGCCCCGACCCTTCTCATCGTCGAACGTAACTAACCGTCGCTACGGATAGACGTATTCGCGTTCCACCAATTCGATGCTGTAGTTCTGCACCGCCTCGTTGGTTCCGGCCGGCGACGGGAGTTCAGCCTGTTCGTTGACCAAGCCGTTGATGCTGATCGGGATGAACCCAAACAGGTACAGCTTGCAGCCACTGGCGCCCGGAACGGCAAACGAGTTGTCCACGTAGGTGCCATTGCCGAGCGCGAGGATCGGGCCGTTTTCGCTCAGTTCCGGTTCCTGGCCCGTAATCGGTTCGTTGGGCGGAGGTGGATTCGTCGTGCCGGTCGTCAGATGGAGCGTAATCGGGTTCGAGTTCGACCCGACATAGCAATTATTGCCCAGCAGCCCGCCGGGATTGACCAGGTGGACCTTGATCGGCAAGGTCACCGTGGCGAACGTGAATTCGGTTGGGTTGCCAGCCAGTTCGCTTACTCCGTAGAGGGTCAACGCTTCGCTGCCAAAGAATTCCAGAAGCCAGGTCAGCCCGGTCAGACCGATCACTCCGCCGGGGATTTTCTGTTGCGTTTTCGAGAGGCCACCTTCGGAGTTGTAGGTGAATCCTTCGAGTTCTTCGTTGATGCCGCCGACGAGGGTCAACGGATTTTCGATCGGGACATTCTTGCTGCCCATTTGAAGATTGCCGCCGGTCACGTCCGACCTGATGCAGATAGGCGTGCTGGGGCTTTCTTCTTCGGTCGGGCAGCCGGCGAACTGTTCGAAACCGGGTGCCGGTTCTTTCGCCTGCGCGAGTGGCGCAAGTAGCGCCAGAGCCAGGATTGCCGTCCCCGCTGCCGTAAGCAGGCGGGTAAGCGTCTTGGACTGGGTCATACGGTCACTCCTCCCAAAAACATCGTGGTTTTTTGACCTTAATGAAAGGCCAATTTGAAAGCATCTTCTCTGATCGAAGGTTGCGAGTCAAGGCCCAAAGTAAACTTTGGCTCGTACCAATTCAAAGCCTTAGGCGTGCGCGGCGAGCAAATAGAGCTTCGTGCCTCGCTTGGATAGATCGCGGACAGCGCCGGCAGCTGGGGGTCATGGGTCGCCAGCGACCGATCTACGAGAACGCCTGCGCGCGAAGTCGGGGGTCGATGTGAACTCCCTCTCGCCTCGCCGCCGCTACTTCGAGCTGCCGCGAATGCTGCTGAGGAAGCCGCCGATGCCCGCCGCGCTCAGGGCGGTTCCGCCCAGGGCGATCAGACTGGCACCGGTGTCCGCGCCCCATGCCAGGGTGCTGTCCCAGACCTGGAAGACGGCGACGACGGCGGCGCCGATCGCGACCAGCGTCGGCAGCCAGAATCCCCATGCGTCGCTCAGCGCTTCGCCGCAGGGCCGGAGGAAATCCCGCCCTCCGTCCTTGGACTGTCGCTTATCGGCCGCCTGCGCGAGCAGGAGCGCGAAGGCGAGCAGGATCGCTCCGCACAGCCCGATCCAGAAGAACGTCTGGTTCTTCGCGTTGACCGTGATTGCGATGGTCGCCGGCTGGACGCCGTTCGGGCCGCCGACGATGACCTGCCCGATGTAGGAGCCGGCCTGGGCGCCGGTGACGTTCTCGCAGAGCCTGAATGCGACGAGCTTCCCGTTCTCCAGGATCCTCGGCCGGCTGAAGGTCGGAGGGCGCAGGTATTCGCTGCTCAGGTTGCTGCCGGTTCGTTCGAGGCGCTTGGGCACCGTAAGGGTGATCTGGCGCGGCTTGACCTTCGACGGCAGGGCGGGGGAAGCCCCGACGACGAGTTCGGTCACGCCGATCCCCTGGGTGTCGCTCATGTTGATCGGGTTCGCCGGCCCGGTTGCCGCGAGAGTGTGCTTTTCGACGCGCGCCCGCCTTTGCTTCGCCCGCTTTTGCTTCGCAACTGCGCCCGGCCGCCCGGGCTGCACCTGTCGCGGGCAGAGCGCGGCCGCGTCGGCGTCGCTGCCGTGTTCGGCGAAGCCGGCGAACAGGAGAGCCGCGGCCCCGCCGACCATCAGGATCAGCACGAACGCGCAGCGCCCGCATATCCGACTCGTCTTACCTGCCCCCTCAGTCATGCTCGACCGTTCCCGGCCGGCGGACTGCATGGGCCGCGCCTCCACGCACCCGGCAGCGCCTCATCAACCCCAACCTCCCAACGCGATTGTATGAACGAACATTCTTGACTGACCGAGAGAGAGCCTACGTACATAAACAGGGCCGCGTCAATACCTAATAGTAGGAAAACACGTTGCCTACCAGGCGTGCGCCTGCGGCAACCGGCGAAATGTTTAAGGTGCAACAATGTCCGTAGTGCTCGAGCGCTGGAACGACGACAAGATGGATGCGCTGGCCGGCGGCGTGACCGACCTGGGGCACCGGGTCGACGTCCTCGATGTCAAAGTCGATGGCCTGGGCGAGCAGGTCGACCGGCGCTTCGAGCAGGTCGACAAGCGCTTCGAGCAGGCTGGCTCTGAACTGGAACTGCCTGAAGCTTCTTCCTAAACGACCCTCTCTCATCGGGTTGCCGATTTCGACACAAAGAGGGCGCAGAAGATTTACAGACTGCGCGCCACACGCGCAATCTGTTGTCTTATGGTTCTGGCATAATGTACGAGATGCGAGATACCTGGACAGACGCACGCATGGACGACTTCGCCAAGCACGTCGACCAACGCTTCGACGCGGTCGAACGTCGCTTCGAAACGGTTGAACGTCGCATGGACGACGGGTTCAAGGAGATGAACGCGCGCTTCGACGCCATGCAGCGCACCCTGATCCAGGTCGGGTGGGCGCTGGCCGCCTCCATATTCGGCGTGATGGTGGCCTTGGTCGGCGTGATCGCGACGAAGTTCTGAGCCGCGCCGGCCTCAGGTCACTTCGCGCAGTTTCTGCGCTTCGCCCAGCATCTGCAGCTTTTTCAGGCTCTGGTTCTCGATCTGGCGGATCCGCTCGCGGGTGACGTTGAAGGTGCGCCCGACCTCGTCGAGGGTGCGCGGGTGCTCGCCGCCGAGCCCGTAGCGAAGTTCGAGCACGCGGCGCTCGCGGTAGGAGAGGTTCTCCAGCGCCTCCTTCAGCGCCTCTTTGGTCAGCAGGTCCGCGGCGCGGTCGAACGGCGACTCGGCCTTCTCGTCGGCGATGAACTGGCCGAACTCCGACTCCTCCTCGTCGCCGACCGGCTTCTCGAGGCTGACCGGTGCCTGGGCCGAGCGCTTGATCGAGTCGACCTCCTCGGGGTCGATGCCGGTGACGTCGGCGATCTCCTCCGGGGTCGGCTCGCGGCCCAGCTCGGTGACCAGCTTGCGCTCGGCGCGGCCGATCTTGTTCAGCTTCTCGACGACGTGGACCGGGATGCGGATCGTGCGCGCCTTGTCGGCCAGGGCGCGGGCGATCGCCTGGCGGATCCACCAGGTCGCGTAGGTGGAGAACTTGAACCCCTTGCGGTAGTCGAACTTCTCCGCCGCGCGGACCAGGCCCAGCGTGCCCTCCTGGATCAGGTCGAGGAAGGGGAGGCCCTGGTTGCGGTAGTTCTTGGCGATCGAGACGACCAGGCGCAGGTTGGACTCGACCATTTTCTGCTTCGCGTCGAGGTCGCCGCGCTCGATCCGCTTCGCGAGTTCGACCTCCTCCTGGGCGGTCAGCAGGCGGACTTTGCCGATGTCCTTGAGGAACAGCTGCAGGCTGTCCGTGGTCATGTCCGGTTTCAGGTCGATCGCCTGTTTGCGGCGCCGGCCTTTTTTCCCGGTGTCGACGGGCATCGCGTCCGCGGCCGCTTTCTGGGCCGGGTCCATGTCCTCGACAAGCTCGATTCCCTGCTTCTCGATGTGTCCGTAGAGGTCCTCGACGTCGGACTCGTCGAGGTCGACCTCCGACACCGCCGAGGCGATGTCGCCGAAGGTCAGCACACCGAGTTGCTGGCCCCTGTGGACCAGCCCTTTGACCTCCTCAAGCTCCTGAAGCTCCGCAACCAGCATCTATTGTCCACCCATCTTTCTGCGTCAGGCCTGCAAGCGTAAAAAAAGGACCGGCGTCTCGCGGTCCGTGGAATCCCTCAAACGTCTGTTCGCATAGTAGCGCTTCATTTTCTGAAGTCAAGGCAAAATGCCAAATTCCGAGCGAAAATCCCGCGCCTGGGCGCGCGCCTTCTGGCAGCGCGCCTACCGCGAGAACGTCACCGGGCTCTCGGCGATGGTCGCCTACAACCTGATGCTGGCCGTCTTCCCGTTCTCCCTGCTGGTCCTCTTCGTGTTCGGCCAGGTGCTGAAGATCAAGGGGGTCGAGACCAGCGTGCTGGACGACCTGCAGCGGCTGTTCCCGAACACCGAGCAGACGACGCTGAGCAGCGTGCTGGAACGGATCCAGGACAACTCGACGACGATCGGGATCGCCGCCTTCCTCGGCTCGCTGTGGATCGGCGCCTCCTTCTGGGGGGCGATGGACACCGCCTTCGGCCGCATCTACCACGTCGAGACGCGTGGCTGGCTGGAGCAGAAGCGCTTCTCCTTCGCGATGCTGGGCGTGGTGCTGCTGTTCATCGCCGCCAGCATCCTGCTGCCGACCCTGGAGGCGGCCCTGGCCTCGAGCACCGACCGGCTGCCGTTCGGCCTCTCCGACATCAAGGCGATCGACACGGTGCTGCTTCTGGGCCTGGCGGTGGTGGTCGTGTTCGGGATCTGCTGCGCCATCTACTGGGCGGTGCCGAAAGGGCACATGCCCTGGCGGGCGGTCTGGCCGGGCGCGGCCTTCGTCACCGTGGCGGCTGTCGCCGCCAACTGGGCGTTCCCCTTCTACCTCTCGAACGTCTCGAGCCTCTCACGCTTCGGCTCGACGCTCGGCTTCGTGCTGATCGCCCTGCTGTGGTTCTACCTGCTGAGCCTGGCGCTGCTGGCCGGGGCGACGATCAACTCGCTGCGCTTCGAGCTGCACGACACGGGGGAGCTGCCCTACGGATGAGGTCGCTTCCGGTGGGAGCTTCAGGCAAACAGCTTGCTGTGCAGATCGGCGAGCAGGAGGCCGGCGAGGAGGCGGTCGCCGGTGGTGTGGACGCTTTTGGTGTTCGGCTCGATCAAGGTGTTGAGCCAGTCCTCGGCGGAGGCGTCCGCACGGGCGTCCGCGCTCTTGTCGAGGCCCGGTTTGCAGGCGACGACGCGGCCGCTCTCGACCTGGGCGGTGACGCCGACAGGTCCGCCGGGGCCGCCGGGGCCCAGTTCCACCGCCAGGGCGCAGGAGCCCGAGGTCTCCTCCGGCAGCCGCAGCAGCGGCAGCGCCAGCTGTAAGGCGGCCTCGATGTCGAGCCGAGTCAGCGGGGCCATCTCCGGCTGCGGCGCGCCCAGCTCCAGGCGAGCCGCGACGAGCAGCGGCGCGAGGCCGGTGCGCAGTTGGTCGGTGGGGCGGTAGAGGGCGCCCTTGCCGCTGTCCCCGCTGGCCCCGAGCAGGCCGGCGGCCTGCATCCGCCCGAGCAAGGCCGTCGTCGCCTCGGCCGGGAGGCCCGCGGCGGCGGCTTTGAGCTCGTCCGTCGTCGCGGGCGCGGCGGCCACAGCGTGCATGGCGGCGGCCGACCAGCCGTCGATCAGGGCCGCGAGGGCCGCCTGCCCGGCCCTGCTGTCGAGGGCGAGGGCCTTGCCCGGCGCCGCCGCGAGCCAGCGCTCGGCGACCGAGCCGGTGAACACCGCCTGCCGCCCGCCGGGCGTGATCGCGACCGGGCCCTCCCCCGGCCAGGTCACGTTGCGGGTCGTCATCTCGACGAGGATCTTGCGGTTGGTCGGCTCGGTGGCCATGGCCAGGGCCGACGTCCCGGCCCGCATCTGTCGAAAGCCGCTAGCCACCTTCGGACACCGCCGACGTCTCCCGATCCGCGACGCTCAGCATCGGCAGGAGCATCAACGCCCCCGCGCGCCCCCTGAAGCCGTCCTCGCCAGCCACACGTCGATTGTGACACGAATCGTCGCTGATTGGGAATGAGCAGGGTCTTTCATCTGCCCGAAAGTCCGCAACTTCGATCGTCGTCCTCATCGATCATTCACCCGAACAGCGCTCTGCGCAGCCCGGTTACGACCAGCCCCGCGAGCGGGCGGTCGCCGCTCAGCTCGACCACCCTGGCCCCTTCGATCACCGCGTCGAGCCAGGCGGTCGCCGGGGCGAAGGCGCGGGCATCCGCGCCCTCGTCGAGGCCGGGGGAGACCGAGACGACGCGGCCCTCCGCGACCCGGGCGGTGACGCCGGCCGGGCTGCCGGCGACCTCCTCCGCCAGTTCGACGGCGAGGGCGCAGGAGCCGGAGGCGCGGGCGGGCAGGCGCAGCAGCGGCAGGATCAGCCGCAGGCTCGCCTCGACGTCGGCGAGGGCGATCGGCGCCGTGTCGCCGAGCGGGTGGCGAAGCTCCATCCGGGCCGCCGCGGCAAGCGGGCCGATGCCCGCGCGCAGCCAGTCGCCGATCGCGTAGCGCGCCTGCCCGCCGTCGTCCACGGCCTCGATCAGCGCGACCTCCTTCATCGCCTCGATGCAGAACTCGACGGCCTCCAGGTCCAGCGTCTCGATCTTCGCGGCCGCCTCTTCGGCGCTGCACGGCTCGGCCGCCAGCGCGTGCGTCAGGGTCGAGGACCAGCCGCAGAGCAGGCCCCAGATCGCAGGGGCGGCCTCCTCGCCGATCTCCAGCGGGCCGGCGGGGCCGCTGTTCAGCCAGTCCTGCAGGACGCTGACCACGAACAGCATTTCGCGCCCCGCCGGCGTCGGCTGCACCAGCGTGTGCGGGCCGATCGGCGTCCCCGGCGGCAGGTCGGGGTCCGCCGGTTCGAGCACGTAGGAGTCCTGGAAGAGCTCCATGACGTCGGGCACGAAGTCGTCCAGAGGCTCCTCCTGGATCCGCACGCCGGTCGCGATTTCCGCCAGCATCGTGCGCAGGATGCTGCGGTCCACGTCGCTGACGCCGTAGAAGAGAGTCAGCGCTCCCGCCCGCGCTTTGTAGCCGAGGTCCGCACTCATACTGCGATTGTGGCACCAAAAGGTATTTGCCGGAACGTTAGGGGTTGCCTGAGCTAGTTCGGTCGCTCGGCTGGGCCGGCTCACCAGTCCGCCGGGTCGCCGAACACGGCGCGCAGCGGCTCGCCGAACAGCGTCCCGTGCAGACCGTCGACCAGGAGACCGGCGAGCGGGCCCTCGCCGCTCGTCTCGATCCGGTCGACGTCGAACTCGATCAGGGTCTCGAGCCAATCGGCGGCGGAGGCGATGGCAAGCGCGTCCGCGTCCTCGTCGATTCCCGGCTCGAGCGCGACGACGCGGCCTTCCTCGACCTGGACGGTGACTCCGACCGGGTCCTCGGAGACCTCGGCGTCAAGCTGCATCGCGAGGGCGCAGGAGCCGCCGACGTCGGCCGGCAGCCGCAGCAGCGGCAGCGCCAGCTGGAAGACCGCCTCGACGTCGGCGACGGCGATCGGCGCCGCCGGGGCGCTCGAGTGGCGGAGGTCCATCCGCATCGCCGCGAGGATCGGGGCGATGCCGCGGCGCAGCCAGTCGCTGGGCGCGTAGCGCGGCTCGGCCCCGTGCGGCAGCGCCTCGAGCAGCCCGTGCTGGTCCATCGCCGCGACCCGGATCGCGATCGCCTCGAGCGGGAGGACGCCGACCCGCTCGCAGGCCTCGGGGACGGTCAGCGGCTCGGCGGCGAAGGCGTGCATCGCCGCCGAGGCCCAGCCGCAGAGCAGCGCGTCGATCGCCGGGTAGGCCACCGCTTCGAAGTTCATCGGCCCGGCCGGGCACTGCCGCAGCCAGGTGGTGAAGACGCCCATCAGGTTGAGGAATTCGACGCCGGCCGGCGTGATCCCGAACTGCGCATCGGGGTCGAGCTCGCCCTCGCTCTCGTATTCCGGCTCCTCCGGCGGCGGGGCGGGCGGGAGGCGGACGCCGGTCGCGATCTCGGCCAGCTGCGCGACCATCTCCTCGGGCTCGTCCCGGGCGAACAGGAAGACGATCGACAGCGACCCCGCCCGCGGCCTGAAACCGGTGCCTTCGCCTGTCACGGCACCGGCGCTCCGGACAGCGCCTCGTGCAGGCCGACGTTGTCGGGGTCGGCAACGAGGACGAGCATCGTCGCCCCGGCGCGCACCTCGCTTGAGCCTTCGCTGGGCCCCTCCCGGATCACTACGCGTCGATTGTGGCACGAGTTGGAGGTGTCTGGGAATCGGCAGGGTGCTAGGAGCGTTTTTGTCGCCTGAGGGGCCAAGAGAACTTCGAAAATTGAGTAGAAGATGCGTCCGCCGCCGCCGCCATCACCCGTCCTCTTCGCTCAAGCGAGCCGCTCCCGACGCCGATCAGGCAAGCGATGCTTCGTGCCCGAACGATCCGCCGCCGCCTGCGCCTCGTGATCGAGAGCGAGCAGGGAATCGCGCTGCCGGTGGCGCTGTTCGCGACGATCGCCGCGATGGCCCTGGCGGGGGTCGCGGTGCTGTCCTCGGTCGACGTCCAGAGCGGCACCAGCCGCGACAACGGCTCCAAGAGCGCGATCGCCGCCGCCGACGCGGGCGCCAACGTCGCCCGCTTCCGGCTCAACCAGCACGGGACCGTGCTCGCCTCGAACGCCTGCCTGACCAACGGAAGCGGCGGCGAAGTGGTCGGCGGCGAAGCCGAAGCCGACGGCTGGTGTCCGGAAATGACCGGCGTCGTCGGCGACGCCACCTACTCCTACCGGGTCAGCGGGTTGGGGTCGACCTCCTCCTGCGAAAGCTCGGTCTGCGTCGTATCCACCGGCACCGCCGGCGGCGTCGTCCGACGGGTCGAGATCGCCTACGGCTCCAGCGGGTCGGGCGAACTGGTGACCGAAGGAAAAGAAGGAGAAGGAAAAGAAGGCGTCGACTGGAGCACGGGGGCCGGAATCGACGGCGTGATCGGCGACGAACACGTCGAGATCGACAACAACGCCGACGCCCGGGTCAACGTCGGCACCAACGGCGACATCCACGTCCACAACAACGGCAACGTCTGCGGCAACATCCGCCACGGGGTCGGGAAAGAAGTGACGTTCGACAACAACGGCACCCAGTGCAGCGGCTACCAGATCACCGAAGCCAACGTCGACCTGCCGCCGGTCAGCAGCTTCATGCCGACCGACATCGCGACCAACAACTCCGACTACCGACTGGTCGAGTGCACGAAGACCAACCCGGTCAAGGAACCGGCCGGCTGCGAGTCCGACGGCTACTCGGCGAAGTGGAAGGAAACGGTTCCCTGGGACGCGGCGACGCGGACGATCTCGACCTCGAACAACAAGACGCTGACGCTGACCGGCGGCGACTACTGGGCCTGCAAGCTCGAACTCAGCAACAACTCGCACCTGATCATCGGCGACGGGGCGATCGTCCGCGTCTTCTTCGACACCCCGGAGAACTGCGGCCTCTCCAACGGCGCCAAGCAGATCGACATCTCCAACAACGCGAACATCACCTCGACCGGCTACCAGCCGACCGCCGGCCAGTACAACCTCCCCGGCTTCTACCTGATGGGCTCGACCTCGATCTCGACCCAGGTCGAATGGTCGAACAACTCCGGCACCAACGAGTTCGTCCTCTACGCGCCGAACACGGAAATCCACCTCAAGAACAACGCCACCTACATCGGCATCATCGCCGGCAAGACCGTGCACCTCGACGAGAATGCGATCGTCAAGCAGGACGGCGGCTTCGTCCTGCCGCCGATCCTCAACCCGTGGAAAGAAGCGGGCGAAGGCGGTGGCGAACCCGAAGCCGGTGAAACGCCGCCCGCCACCATCTTCTTCACGCCGCAGTCCTACGTCGAGTGCACCGGCGTCGTCCAGGCCGGCCAGGCGCCCAACTCCGACTGCTGAGCGCCCGCGCCGCCGGCGCGCCGCCCAGGATTCAAGCTCGCGGCCGTTGCTGTCGAGCTAGATAAGCGAACGTATGAGAGACGCGCTGAACAGCAACCCGCTCGTGCAGGCCGCGGTGATCGGCGTGCTGCTGCTCGGCGCCGCCTTCTTCTTCATCTCCACGACCGGCGGGGGCGGCGAATCGGAATCCTCCGGCGGCGAAGCCGAAGCGACGGTCAGCGTCAGCGGCACCACCGCACCCGGCGCCGGCGAACAGTCGGCCGGCGGGTCGCTCTCCTCGGCGCTCTCGGCGGTCGGTGCCGCCTCCGCGGCGCCGCGGCTGCCGCGCCCGGTGCTGCGCGCCTACGCGGCAAACCGGACGCTGGTCCTGCTGTTCGTCCGCGACGGCGGCATCGACGACCGGCTCACCCGCTTCGCCACGGTCGGCCTCGCCGGCCTCCCCGACGTCGCCCTCTTCGTCGTCCCGGCCCGCCGGATCTCCCGCTACGCGGCGATCACCGAGGGGGTCGGTGTCAACAGGGTGCCGGCCCTGATCGTGGTCACCCCGAAGCACCTCAAGCAGGCGGTGCCGACCGCCTCGGTCAGCTACGGCTTCCAGAGCGCCGCAAGCGTCCGCCAGGCCGTGATCGACGCCGGCTACACGGGCCCGACCGTCGACTACCACCCCTGAGGCAGGCATGGACCCGCGGGACTACCCGAGCCACCTGAGGCCGGTTCCCGAATCCGGCGACTCCACCGCGCCGGCGCTGGAGCCGCAGGACGGCACGCCCGGGCTGACCCCGCCGGTCGCCCGCGGCCGCTCCAGCGGCTTCGTCACCGACGTCCTCGTCGACCTCGGCTTCGTCGATGACGAGACCGCGCGGCGGGCGATCGAGGCGGCCCGCACCGCCGGCGCCCCGCCCGAGCAGCTGCTGCTCGACCAGCACTCGATCGACGCCGAACAGCTCGCGCGCGCGGTCGCCGAGCGCTACGGCCTCGACCACGTCGACCTCTCGGTCTTCCAGGTCGACATGGCCGCCGCCAACCTGATCTCGGTCAACACCGCGCGCCGCTACCGGGCGCTGCCGATCGGCTTCGTCGATTCCGAGACGCTGCTGGTCGCGATGGCCGACCCGACCAACGTGCTGGCGGTCGACGACATCCAGATCGCGACCGCGCTCGACTGCCGCGTCGGGGTCGCCGTCGCCGAGGACATCGAGGCGCTGATCGGCCGCCTCAACACGCTGCAGAGCGCGGTCAGCGAGGCGGTCACCGAAGGCGCGGAGGCGGCGGGGGAGGAAGACGAGCTCGCCGCGGTCGCCGACATGGAGGTCAGCGCCGAGGACGCGCCGGTGATCAAGCTCGTCTACTCGATCCTCGGCCAGGCGGTCGGCGAGGGCGCCTCCGACGTGCACTTCGAGCCCGGCGAGGGGGAGATGCGGGTCCGCTTCCGCGTCGACGGCGTCCTCCGCGAGGCTGCGCACGTGCCGAAGCGGATGGTCAACGCGGTCGTCTCGCGGGTGAAGATCATGAGCGACCTCAACATCGCCGAGAAGCGGGTGCCGCAGGACGGCCGGGTCAGCGTCACGGTCGAGGAGCGGCGGGTCGACCTCCGCGTCACCACCCTGCCGACCCAGCGCGGCGAGGGGGCGACGATCCGCATCCTCGACAAGGACAACGCGCAGCGCTCGCTCGACGACCTGGGGATGGACGGCAGCGCCCGCGAGCGCTTCGAGGAGTCCTTCCACCAGGCCTACGGGGCGGTGCTGGTGACGGGCCCGACCGGCTCGGGAAAGTCGACGACGCTGTACGCGGCGCTGGGGGAGCTGAACGAAGTCGAGAAGAACATCATCACGATCGAGGACCCGGTCGAGTACCGGCTGGCAGGGGTCAACCAGATCAACGTCAACCGCAAGGCGGGGCTCGACTTCGCCACCGGGCTGCGCTCGATGCTGCGCGCCGACCCCGACATCGTGATGGTCGGCGAGATCCGCGACGGCGAGACGGCGCGGATCGCGATCGAGGCGGCGCTGACCGGCCACATGATGCTGACCACGCTGCACACCAACGACGCCCCTGGGGCGATCACCCGCCTGACCAAGATGGGGATCGAGGCTTTCCTCACCGCCTCCTCGGTCGACTGCGTCGTCGCCCAGCGGCTGGCGCGAAAGCTCTGCACGCACTGCAAGCGGCGGGCGATCGTGCCGCCGCAGGCGCTGGCCGAAGCGGACATCCGGGTCGGCGGCGAGCTCGAGGCCTACGAGCCGGTCGGCTGCAGCCGCTGCAACCAGAGCGGCTACAAAGGCCGGGTCGGGATCTTCTCGGTGATGCGGATGAGCGAGCGGATCAAGGAGATGACGGTCGACCACGCGTCGGAGGCCGACATCGCCGCCGTCGCCCACGAGGAGGGCATGCTGACCCTGCGCGAGGACGGCGTCGCCAAGGTCCGCGGCGGCCAGACCAGCCTCGAGGAGGTCATCCGTGTCACCGCCTGAGCGCTGGTTGATGCATTGTCCCCCTCGTAGTGGGGAAAATGCATCAACTGTCTTCCGGGGCGTCGGGGACCGGGGCTTTAGGGATCGGGCCTGGGGGTCGATCTAGGTGAGCATGGACTTCGACTTTGCAGCCGTGCTCAGCCGCATGGTCGAGGCGAAGGCCTCGGACGTGCACCTGACGCCGGGGTTTCCGCCGGCGATGCGCGACAAGGGCAAGATCTCGCCGATGGAGGGCTTCCCGGTCCTCACCAGCCAGCAGACGCGCGAGGTCGTCTACAGCATCCTCAACGACGACCAGCGCAAGCGCTTCGAGACCGGCAAACAGCTCGACTTCGCCTACGCGATCCCCGACGTCGCCCGCTTCCGCGTCAACTGCTTCTTCCAGCGCGGCTCGGTCAGCGCCGCCTTCCGCCTGGTGCCGCAGGAGATCCCCAGCCTCGACTCGCTCGGCGTGCCGCAGGTGCTGCGCGAGCTGTGCGCCAAACCGCGCGGCTTCGTCCTCGTCACCGGGCCGACCGGCTCGGGCAAGAGCACGACCCTGGCGGCGATGCTCGACGTGATCAACGTCGAGAACCAGGACCACATCCTGACGATCGAGGACCCGATCGAGTTCCTGCACCAGCACAAACGCTCGATCGTCAACCAGCGCGAGGTGGGGGCCGACGCGCCGGACTTCGCGCTCGGCCTGCGCGCCGCCCTGCGAGAGGACCCCGACGTGATCCTGGTCGGCGAGATGCGCGACCTGGAGACGATCTCCACCGCGCTGACCGCGGCCGAGACCGGCCACCTCGTCTTCGCCACCCTGCACACCCAGTCGACCGCGCAGACGGTCGACCGGATCATCGACGTCTTCCCGCCGCAGCAGCAGGGGCAGGTGCGGACCCAGCTGTCGATCGCCCTGCAGGGGATCGTCACCCAGCAGCTGCTGCCGACCGCCGACGGGCTGGGCCGCGTCGTCGCCTGCGAGGTGCTGGTGCCGACGCCGGCGATCCGCAACCTGATCCGCGAGGGCAAGACGCACCAGATCTACGCCGCCGTGCAGACCTCGGGCGCGGTCGGGATGCAGACGATGGACGCCGACCTGGCGCGGCTGGTGCGGGCGGGGTCGATCACCCGCTCGCTGGCCGAGCAGCGCGCCTCGGTCCCGGAGGAGCTGAAACGGCTGCTCGGCGGGGCGCCGGTGATGCCGGCGGCGATGCAGGGCGACGGGACGCCGCAGCCGGCCTCGCCGCCGCCCGTCTACAGCGGGGGGGCCTAGGCCGTGGCGGGCGCGACCACCTTCGCCTTCAAGGCGATGGACGTGGCCGGCGCGGCGACGGCCGGCGAGGTCGACGCCGAGTCGAAGGCGCAGGTCAGCGAGCAGCTGCGCCAGCGCGGGCTGATCGTCCTCGACGTCAGCGAGAAGCGCGAGGCGTTCAAGATCGAGAACCTCTGGCGCACCTGGAAAGGCGTCGACATGCGGGAACTGTCGATCTTCTCGCGCCAGTTCGCGACCCTGGTCGCCTCGGGGATGCCGATGCTGCGGACCCTGTACACGCTGGAGGAGCAGACCCAGGACCAGCGGATCAAGGAGGCGATCGCCGGGGTGCGGGCCGACATCGAGGCCGGCAGCACGCTGGAGCAGGCGATGGAGCGCCACCCGGAAGTGTTCGACCGCCTCTACCGGGCGATGGTCCGCTCGGGCGAGGAATCGGGGCGGCTGGAGGACGCGCTCGACCGGATCGCCTACCAGGTGGAGAAAACCGACGGCCTGCGCCGGCAGGTGAAATCGGCGCTGATGTACCCGGCGCTGATCTTCGGCTTCGCGATGGTGGTGCTGGTCGCGGTGGTCGCCTTCGTGATCCCGGTCTTCGTCGGCATCTTCGAACAGATCGCCGAAGAAAACCCGGGCGAAAAGTCGGAACTGCCGATCCCGACGCAGATCTGCGTCACCGCCTCGGACGCGATCACCGGCTACTGGTTCATCCTCATCCCCGGGATCGTGATCGGCTTCATCCTCTTCTTCCGCTGGAAGCGGACCGAAATCCGGCAAAGAAGCGTGGGACCGCTTCACCCTGCGGCTGCCGGCGAAAATCGGCGACGTGATCCAGAAGGTCGCGCTGGCCCGCTGGTCGCGCACCTTCTCCGGCTCGGTCTCGGCCGGCGTGCCGATGCTGCAGGCGATCAAGCTGACCGGCGACACGGCCGGCAACGTGGTGCTCGAAAAGGCGATGGACGACGTCTACGACTCGGTCAAGCGCGGCGGCTCGCTGGCCGGGCCGATCGAGCGCAACCCGATCTTCCCGCCGATGGTCGGCCACATGGTCGCGGTCGGCGAGGAAACCGGCCAGCTGGAACACATGCTGACCAAGATCGCCGACTTCTACGAGACCGAGGTCGACGCCAAGGTGAAGGCCCTCACCTCGCTGATCGAGCCGATCATGATCGTCTTCGTCGGCGGCGTAGTCGGCTTCATCGTGATCGCCATGTACCTGCCGATCTTCAGCCTCTACGACAAGATCCGGTAGCGGGCCAAGCTTGGGAAGTTCGGCCTTGGTTTAAAGGTTAATGAACTATCCTTTAAGCATGGACCGTCAGCCTAAAGGCTCGAGCAGTGGAGAAAGAAAGGGACGGGGGCGGCACGAGACCCACGTGTGGGAGTCGCGCTTCGGCACCCCTCGGGCCGGCGGCAAGCAGGCCAGGTACGGCGCCTTCGTGCCCGACCTGGTCGGGAACTTCGCGCCGGAGTTGAGCGCGGCGACATCGGCGCTCTCAGAGCGGGCCGGCACGGCGGTCCGCGGCCTGAGCGGGTCGAGCGAGGGAGTGCATCCGCTGGAGGGCCTGTCTCGCCAGCTGCTGCGGTCGGAGGCGCTGGCGTCCTCGGCGATCGAGGAGTTGGTGATCTCACACCGGAATCTCGCCAGGACCGAGGTTGGGGCGGGGGGGCCCGACCACCGGGCGCCGGAGGTGCTCGGCAACGTGCGGGCGATGGAGCTTGCGGTCGAGATCGGAGGCGAACCGCGCGACCTCGATCTCGACGACATCCTCGCGATCCATCGCGAGCTCGCAGTCGGTCTACCTCTGGAGCAGATCGCGGGAAGGCTCCGAGAGGAGCAGGGCTGGATCGGCGGCTGGTCCCCGCCCCGGGCGGCGTTCGTTCCGCCGCCGCCAGAGTATGTGCCGGAACTGGTCGATGACCTCTGCGCGTTCATGAACCGCGACGACATTTCGCCAGTTGCCCAAGCTGCGATAGCGCACGCGCAGTTCGAGACGATCCACCCGTTCGGCGATGGCAACGGACGAGTGGGCCGGTGCTTGATCCACGCTCTGCTTCGTCGCAGAGGGGTCGCGCCCAGATATGTCCCGCCGGTATCGCTCGTCCTGGTCACCGACAAGGACGCGTACATCGCCGGCCTCCACGACTTTCGCCGCGACGACGTCGACCTCTGGGTCGCAAAGTTCGCGGAGGCAGTCGAGGACTCTGCTGAGATCGCCGAGAGCAATCTGCGCCGCATCGACGAGCTCAAGGCGGAGTGGGTCGATCGCGCTGAGCCGATGCGCTCCGACGCCACCGCCCAGGCGATCCTCGATCTCCTTCCGTCCTACCCGATCGTCACCGCGGCGATCGCCGAGGAGCTGACGGGACGCTCACGGGTGGCGGCGATCAACGGCCTCGAGCATCTTCACCAGGCAGGAATCCTCACCCGGCATCGCGACCAGAAGAAGGGCGACAGCTGGGAGGCGAAGGAGTTCTTCGCCGTTCTCGAGCCGTTCGAGCCAAGCCTCCACGGCGGCAGCACCCAAAGCGCTTAATGAAATCGTCACAAACCGCTCTGTTTATACCTTGACAATGCGATGCATGACTAAGTAGGTTCATCACCCTTACTTCAAAAGCAGTGGGCTAGGGAGCCGCGCAATGAGTGAGGGTCAGAAGGGCTCAGGCCCGCCGAAGGACGAGGCGCCGAAGGATTCCGCCGACGCTTCGTCGGCGCTCGGGCTGCTGAAGTCCGCGGTCACCGCCGCGCTACCTGTGGTGGTTTCGGCGGTCGTTTCGGTCGGCTTTGTCGCCTTCGCCGGCAGCGTGATCGTCTGGACGCGGTACTTCGCGGCGCACGTTCCGCCTGACCAGGCAGTGTCGGCGTTCCCACGCCACGAGCTGGTGGCGATCGGAGCTTCGCTGCTGGTGCTCTGCGGCTTTTTCGGCGCGCTCGCTGTCCTCGCCATCTTCCTGATTGACCGCCACGGGCGGGCGACGCCCGGGATGAGTCGCGGCCTGATCGTCCTCGTGATGTTCGAGGGCATCGCCGTGATCGCCTTCGCGGGCGACCGACCGCTTCCTGTCAGGGTGGCTTCCGCCGAGTGCGTCGTGCTCGCGCTGGCCGGCGTCCTCTGGGCGACCTTCGTCGGTGCTTTCGTTCGCTTCGAGAAGGATCTGGTGGATCGCGACCCCGGCGAAGGGGAAATCGAACAGCAGCAGGAGGACAGGCCTTTCCGTCTCGCCAGCGGCGCCAGCGCGGTGCCTGGGTGGACGATCGTCGTGGCGGTGGTGTTCGCCGTGGCGCTAGGTGCGGTGGGCGCGCTCGGCGCCTTGCTGTTCGACGGCCGACTCCCGGTGATCGGGGTCGCCGGCCTAACGGCGTTCGGGGCGGCGCTGGGGCTCGAGGTCATGTGGTGTAGCGGGTCCTTCTACCGTGCCCAGGAAGCAAGAAATGAGGGGGACGAGCGAGGAGGACGGCGCGCTCTCGAGGACGAGGAGGGGGCCGAGCGGAAGTGGGCCGTAAAGGCCAGAGTGCTGGTCGTCGGCGCTCTTGCCCTGGCGTTCGTCGCGGCCCTCGTCGCGCTCCCGCTGGCGGGTTCGGTCGCCGCTGCCAAGGTGGCGCTAACGACGGCGCTCGCCACTTCGGTCCTCGGCTGGGGGTACAGGGAGATCTGGGTCGTCTGGCGGAAGGGCATACGAGGTCGCCGTGACGACGAGATCTGGAACCGCCAGCAGGCTGAAGCGGCGAAGGAGGCGCTGAACGAGCGGCACAAGGAGTTCAAGCGGCTTTCTCTGGAGCAGAGGCAGAGACGAATGCCGCGCTGGAAGCGCGTCGAGCCCCACACGGAAAAACCGCCGCGTATGACGTTCAGCCCAGTGGGTCATTGCGTCGTTTGGACCCTCGGCCTGCTGGCGATCCTCGCCCCGGCGGCGATCCTCGGGGAGCCGTGGCTGATCGGCTCGCTCCTCTCCGCGGCCGCCCTCACGTTCGGGCTCTGGAGGATCGCCGAACTTGCCAGCACGCGCTTCATCTGGTACGGGCTGGCGATCTTCATCTCGGTGCCCCTGTTCGGCACGCTCAGCTGGATGGCCCACAATCTCGCCGACCCGCAGGTCCAGCCGATCGCCCTGATCCGTAGCACGGACGGCCCAGACGAAGCGATCCAGGGGATCTATGTCACCGAGGCGAGCCATCGGGTCTACTTTGCCAACGTCGCGACCGAAGGCTGCCGCAATGAAATTGCCCCCGAAAGCGGCCGCCTGCTCTGGGTGCCGAGGAAGGAAGTCGTGGCGATGTCGATCGGACCCTCGCAGGACGTTGAGAGTGCCGCTACCTCGGCGCTCGAAATGGCCTACGACCTGACGCCCTCAGTGGAGACGCCCGCCGCCGGCGCGGTAAGCCTCACCGTTCCCGAGAAACGGTCCCAGAAGCTCGAAGAAGCTGAAGAAGCGCGGGAGGCCAAGGAAGTCGAAGCGCACAACCCGGGACTGGACCAGCGCCTGGGGAGCCCGGGCCCGGCGGTGCGGCCCAACTTCGGCTCCGGACTCAGCCTCGTCCCCGAAATAGCCCTGCCCGGCAAACTGGTCGAACTGCGCCTGAGCGCTCCCAACGAGAACGTCGACGGCTTCGGCAGCAGGCCCGAAGGACGCACGCTGCGGCTCAACGGCGTCCCCGTCACGCTCGCGCGCGAAGGGACCCGCCGGGCCTCCGACGCCGAATACGTCAAGACCGACCACGACCAGATTCTCAGCCTCGACAAGCTGGGCATCTACCGGATGCGCGAAGGGCGTCCCCACCTGCTGAAGGACGAACCCGAATACAAAGGCCCACGCTTCGTCAAGCTCGACGACAGCAGGGTCGCGGAGGTTCGCGGCGGCGGCCGGCCGAGGCACAGCGAATACCTGCAGATCCGCGGCGGGGAGATCAAGCAGAGCAACGGGAGCAAGGAGAAGATCGTCGAACTGGGAACGCCGACCGGGAGTCTGCCCGAAGTGAGGCTCGCCAGCGAGAAGAATTTCGTCGGCCTCAAAGGCCGGTTCCTGCGCCAGGCCTGGCATAGCGACAGGATCGCCTTCGAGGTTCCCGAAAGCGCCTCGAGCGGGGTGATCACGATCGACTGCGGCCAGCTTGCGGGTGCCCCGCTGCTGCGGGTCGGCAAGCCGCCGGTGGCGCGGATCGAGGCGCGGATGCGGGGCGGCTCGAGGCGGTTCGTCTTCGACGGCAGCCACTCGCGCGACGCTGCCGGTCACCCGCTGGTCGACCGCTGGAGGCTCGGGAAGCGCTCGCTCGGCACTCATAAGCGGGTCGTGCTGAAGTTGAAGCCGCGCAGGCGGCCCTACCGGGTGCGGCTTGCGGTGACCGATCCCGATGGCGTCACCGACGCCGCCGAACTGCTGTTGCTCCGCCTGCCGGAAGCGTTCTTCGAATTCGGCAGCGCCACGCCGCAGCATAAGAAGCGGCTGCGGCAAGCCCGGCGCAGCCTCGAACGCCTGACCCGACGCCACCCGCCCGCCTCGATCGAGCTCGACGGCAACGCCGACGACATCGGCTCGAGCTCGGTGAACATTGCCCTGTCGCTGCGCCGCGCCGAGCGGGTGCGCGAAACGCTGCTGGCGCCGCACGCGCAGGCGGCGACGAACGCGCCCCGCGCTGCCGTTCCCGTCATTCTGCGCGCCTTCGGGGAGAGTTGCCCGATAGTCCGGACCCCCGGCCGCCAGCCGGCCAACCGTCGCGTCGACTTGTTCTTACTCGACCCGGGTGACACGGTCGCCACGCCGAAGAGCTGTAAGCCGGGCCGTGTAGAGCATTCGAGCTGGTAGCGAAACTTCAGCCGCAGAGCGCATCGGCTTTGAGCCTTGCTCTATGGAGCTTGCGCTTGGTGCGGTGCGCGCGGTGGTGGAGGCGGCGGCGGCGAGTGATGCCACGGGCGCTGCGGGCGTGGCGCTTCAGGCGCTTGAGCTGCCGCCCGAGCGACCGGGTGCGGCGCTTCGCCAGAACGCAGGGCGAGGGAGGCGTCGGCGCCGGCTTCGTCACCTTGATATGCGCGCCGGAGGAGTTCACCGCCTGATAGGTGCCGTCGGCGGGATGGGAGGCGATGAAGCGGACGTTCTTGCCCCACGCGGTTTCGGGAAGCGCGAGCTGGAAGTTGACGATGCCGCCGCTGCTGACGCCACTGTAGCTGGCTATGCCCCCTTCCGACCAGGCCACCGAGAGGACGAAGGTGACGCCGTCGGGGACCGGGAGGCCGTTTGCGAGGTTGGCGGTGGCACTGAGGATGCCGTTGGCGCTGACGCTCTTCGCCGGCGCTATCGCGACGGCGAGGTAGTGCAGGATCGGCTCTACGGTGAAGTCGTACGGGTAGGTTTCGTATTCCGTCGGGTTCGTTTCGTAGGCGCCAGCGTAGAACTCCAGGTAGGAGGCGGAGTCCGTCGCTTGGACGACAATTTCCGTCCGCGCGCTGCCGCTTCCCGACAGGTGGTATTGGGAGCTTTCGCTGGCACTGCCGAAGATGCTTCCCCAGTTGAAATCGTCGATCCCCTGCGCGAGGAGCATTTCGACCGGGAAGTTCCCGGGGCTGTGGGTGAAGGGCACTCCGTGCCAGTCGACGGCGACGACATCGTGCGTGGTGACCGGCGGCAGGCGCCAGAGCGCCACCTCCTCGGCGCCGTTGTAGTTGGCGTCGCTCCGATGGTTGTTCAGCTGGCCGGTGTAGTGCTGTCCGACCGCGATCATCGGCGCTTCGCTCGGCGAGCGCCCTCCGCCTTCGAAGGCGGAAGCGGGGGCGGCGAGGACCATCGCCAGTGAGATCGCCGCCACGGCGGTTGCCAGCTTTTTCACGGCGACAGCCATATCACAAACGTTTCCGGATAGCTCGTGCGGTCCCTCCGGCTGTCGAGACTGAGAGTTCGATCGGCCCGTAAGTTCCAAACCCGGTCACCCGGATGATGTTGGGGCAGAAGCGCATCGGCTGTTCCTCGAACGCGACCTTGGTGCGTTGCCGACCGCCAGGGACCCTGATTCCCATGTAGTAGGCCTTGAGCTGGCAGGCCTTGGTGTTGTTGTTGGGATTCTCGTATTGCAGATCTGCATATGTGGGACGCCGCTTGGCCAGGATGACGGGGCGATAGGATTCACCGTGCACCCTGGGCACGATGGCGATTCGGTGCCCTTTCTTGGAGAGCAGCGAGACTGACGGATAGCCGCGTAGATAGCACCTTTGGGTACTCTGAAACTCGATCGCCTCGATGACGATTCCGGCCGCGACCCCTCCGTAGCCCGCGTCGGTAACGCTCAGCGATTCTTGCCGACATCGCGGCGGCAGCGGCCTCGTCCTACAGGTGACGCTTGGCCCACATCCAGTTCGCCTGCCCTCGGCCCTGGAGGGTGTCGGCCGCGCGGCCACCGGGCTTCGGTGCTGCGCGGCGGCGTGGCAGACCCAGACGCCACAGCCCATGAACAGGAGCAGCGTCAGCCCGACCCGCAGCGGACCGCTCATGGCGCGGCCGGGTAGTTCATCTGCAGCGAGGAGACCAGGGGGGCGATCCGGCTCTGGGCGGTGGGCAGGTCGTAGCCGCTCGAAGAGGACGGCGAAGCCGTTGTCTCCGACGTTGAAGAAGAAGTCGGCGCGTTTGGGGAGGCCGGAGCCGGCGTCGAAATCGAGCTCGCTGCCTTCGACCCCGCCCCGCCGGACCCCGTTCGTCGCCGAGTAGACGGTCTCGCCGGCGCCGCGGACATCGCCGGCGATCTTCGCGAGGCTCCTGGCCGGGTCGGCCGGATGGGTGGGCGACTCGTCGACCAGCAGCTCTTCGTCCCCGCTCGGGCTGGTCCAGGTGTTCTCGACGTAGCTGCCGTCGCTCGCCGGTTCTTCGTTCTCCTGCTGGACCCAGCCGGCCGGGAGCGTGGCGCTGTACTCGGAGCCTTCGAAGAGGACCGGGGTCGCGGCGGCGCGGGCTTCCGAGCCTTCGGCGGCGGTCGCGGGCTGCTTTCGCGGCGTGCTCCGGGTCACGACCGTCCGCGTCCGTTCGCTGTCCTTCCTGCTCGCGAAGACGAGCGCCGCCGCGACGAGCCCGGCGGCGACGGCCAGCGCGCAGGCGACGATCGCCGCCGTCCGGATCGCGTGGCCGCGGCGGGACGAGGACTGCGGCGGTGGCGGCGGAGGCGCTGCCGGCCGCCGGGGCGCGGCGGCCGATCTGCGCGCGGGGGGCCGGCGGACGGTGGGCGGACTCGCCGCGGGCGCCGGCCTCGCGCCGCGGACGCGGACGTCCACCTCGGAAAGGCCCGCCGCCGCGACCCCGGTGGCGACGCTGCGCTCGGTGGGCGGGTCGACGGCGGTGCCGGCGGCGGCCGATGCGGCGCGGCCGAGGTCGCCGGCCGAGCGGAAGCGGTGCTCGGGGTCTTTGGCGATCGCCCGGGCGATGATGGGGTCGAACTGGTGCGGCGAGCCCGGGGGCGGCAGTCCGGGCGGCTCCTCGTTCGCCTTCCGCCACAACTTTTGCATCTCGTCGCCGTGGAACGGCACCCTCCCGGACAGCATCTCGTAGAGCACGCTGCCGAGCGAGTAGATGTCGGTGCGGGCGTCGATGCGCCCGGCCGCGAGCTGCTCGGGGGCGACGTAGTCGAGCGTCCCGATCCATTGGCCGGTGCCGGTCAGCTGGGCCTGCGAGCTGCCCAGTCCCCGGGTCAGCCCGAAGTCGGTCAGGTACGCGGTTCCGCGACCCGGCTCGCCCCGCAGCAGGATGTTGGCCGGCTTCACGTCGCGGTGGACGAAGCCGGCGGCGTGCGCGGCGTCGAGGGCGCCGGCGACTTCGACCACCAACCGGGCGGCCGCGCTTCCGTCGAGCGGCCCCGACGCGGACAGCGACCGGCGCAGGTCGGTGCCGTCGATGTAGCGCATCGCGATGAACAGGTGGCCCTCGACGGACCCGGCGGAGTAGACGGTGACCGCGTTGGGGTGCTCGATCGCCGCCGCGCTCCGCGCCTCCGCCGCGAAGCGCTCCTGGAACTCGCGATCGTGAGCGAGGTGCGGCGCGATCACCTTCAACGCCACCTGCCTGTCGAGGCGCTCGTCGCGGACCAGGTAGACGATGCCCATGCCGCCCTGGCCGAGCCGGCGGATCACCGTGAACTCTGCGAGCCGGTCGCCCGGGTTTAGTGTCGTCGATGGCTCCACAGGATCTGCCCCACTCTGTGTAGGGTCGACTTTACCGTTCGATTTCGAGGGAGGCTCGGAGATGGATCTGAAGGTGCAGCGTCTCAACCAGGGAGAGAAGGTGGCCGCCGGCTCGGCGCTGGCCCTGCTGGTCTGCATGTTCCTCGGTTGGTTCAATTTCGGGTTTGCCGTCTCCAACGCCTGGGACTCGCTGCACTACATCAGCCCGCTTCTCGCGATCGCGATCGCCGCGACCCTGACGATCGTCCTGCTCAAGGCGAACGACAGGGCCCTCGACATCCCCGACGGCTCGGTCATATTCACCCTCGGCTGCATCGCCGCGCTGCTCGTCCTCTTCAGGTTGATCGACCCGGTATCGGCCGGCGAAGCGAGCCCCTTCGGCGGCGGCGAAGGCGAAGTCGGCGGCAGTGCCGAGGCCGGACTCTTCCTCGGCCTCTTCGCGGCGGCGGGGATCGCCGTCGGCGGATACCTGGCGACCGGAGGTCGGGCCCTGGATCAGGTGAAAGACCTGCTGGCGAACCGTGGCGGTTCGGCACTGCCCCAGCAGCCGCCCCCTCCGCCCCCTCCGCCCCCTCCGCCCCCTCCGCCGCCCCCGGCGGGCGATGGCCCACCGGCGCCCGCGCAGGCCGCTCCCCTGCCGCCGGTCACTCCCCCTCCGGCCGCCGCCCCACTGCCGCCGATCACGCCGCCTCCGGCCGCCTCTCCACCGCCGATCGCCCAGCCCGCGCCGCCGCCCCCCGCGCCGCCGTCGCCGCCGTCGCCGGCCACCGAGGAGCGCACCGTCTTCTGCGAACACTGCGGCGCGAAGCTCCGCGAGAGCGACCGCTTCTGCGGCGAGTGCGGGCGGGCGGCCGCTGCGCAGTGAGGAGTTGCCGGCTCAGCTCCGGCTCAGGGTTCCGAGGGTGAAGGAGTCGGTGTCGGGTGACAGCAGGGTAAGCATCAGCTCGTTGCCGAACGGGCGGATGACGAGAGGCCCGGTTCCGGCGCAGGCCGGTTCACCGCTGTAGCTGAACGTGTGACCACCGGTCGATGCGAGCGAGAGGCTGACGTGACATCGCAGGGTCGGGAACTCGAGCGAGCCGGCCGCTCCGCTCGAGGCGACGACGAGGGTCGCGGGCAGGAGCCCGTCGAGGTTCGGGTGTTCGGTGCTCGTTCGTTCCAGCCTCCCCGTCCACCGTCCCGCCGCCGCCTCGGGTTCCGCCGCCGGGGCGGGGGTCAGGTTCCTGGCGAAGGCCGACGGAACGCCGTCGCGGTGAAGGCTCGTCAGCATCGCCGCCTCCGTGGAACGGGAGCGGAAGGGCCCGCCGAGCAGCACCTGGAAGCCGGGGTACAGCTCCTTCGCGCCATCGGAGGGAACGACCTCGACTTCGATCCCATGCGCGGCAAGGCGCCGCCGCTCCGCCTGGGCGTGGGAGACGGTCTGGAACGACCCCGCCTGGAGGTAGCGACCGGCCCTCACCGAGCGGTCGGCGGGCGCCCCGGCGCCACGGACCACCGTGGTCGTCGACGAGCCGCCCCCTGCGGCGAGCAGGATCGCCACCGCCGCACCGGCGCCGATCGCCAGGATGGCGGCGACGGCGACGATCGCGCCCCGGTGCCGGGGCGGGTCTGCTTCTCGGACGGGGGCCGGATCGCCGGTGACCGGCGGCTCGGCCGCTCGCGGCGGGGGCGCCGGGGCGGCATGCCGAGCGCCGCAGGCCCGGCAGAAGCTCGCGCCCTTCGCCAGCGGCTGTCCGCAGTTGGAGCAGCGGACCGTTCCCACCGCGGCCTCAGGCCGTCCGGGCCGTCCCGCAGGCCGGGCAGAACCGAGCCTGGGGGTTGATCTCGTTGCCGCAGGACCCGCAGGCGGCTCTGGCGTCGGCGGTCGACCTGAGAACGACCGTCACCTCCTCCTCGGCACGCTCGATCGCATCGGTGGCCGGCTCCGGCTCCACCGCGGGCGGCGCCAGTGGTGGCGGCGTGGGGGTGGGGGTCGGCGGGTCCGCCGGCGGCGCGACGGGCGCCGGCTGGGGAGTGGGAAGGGGCGCGACCTGACCGGTCCCGGCCTGCTGGACGGAGACGGCCTGCAGCCGCTTGTTCTGCGAGTCGGCGGCGAGGCCCGCCCAGATGACGCCGATCGGGAAGGTGACGAACAGTCCCAGGCCCAGCGTCGGTATCGCGACGATGATGTTGACGAAGAACATCACGATGGCGCCGGGGACGGTTGCATAGAGCATGCCCAGCGGGCCGAAGAAGAATGCGAGCAGCACGGCTCCCACCACGCTCTTGTGCGCGCCCACGTGTATGACGGTGGTCTGCTGGACGGCGACCGGCGCCGGCGGTCCTCCGCCGAGGTTCCCCTGAGGGGGCTTGCTCGCGTTCATCTGATTCGACTCCCCACTCGACGACACACCCGGTTCCGGACCCTACCCTGTTGGTCGCTGTAACCTGCGGCCGGCCGATGGCGACGAATGCGTTTTGCACCAGCTGCGGGAAGGGTGTCGAGGATGACTCACGGTTCTGCGAGGCATGTGGGGCAGAGCTGACACCCGCGCTCCCGCCTGCGCCTGAGGTGTCACTCCGTCCGTCCCGGCCACCGGCCGCACCGTCACCCGCGGCGCCGCGGGTGGAGTTGCTGGCGCCGCCGCTGGAAGCCCGCGAGGTGGAGGTTCAGGTGGGTTCGAAGACGCTGCTCGAGCCCACCTCGCTGAAGCTCCAGAAGGGCGAGCTGGTGGCGATAATCGGGCCCAGCGGCTCCGGCAAGAGCACGCTTCTGAAGACCCTCGGCGGCATTCGGGCCTCGAGCGAGGGAACGGTGCTGATGCGCGGCCAGGACGTCGGTCTCTGCCAGGCCGACATCGGCTACGTTCCGCAGGACGACACCCTGCACCATCTGCTGAGCGTCGACGAGGCCCTGTCCTTCGCCGCTCAGCTCCGCCTCCCCGAGGGCCATACGAAGCAGGAGCGCGAGGCAGCCGTCACCCGCGTGCTCGAACAGGTGGAACTCGACGACATCCGCGATCGGCGAATCGGCGCCCTCTCCGGCGGTCAGCGCAAGCGCGCCGCGGTCGCGCTCGAGCTGATCAGCGGCCCCGAGCTGCTCTTGCTCGACGAGCCGACGACCGGCCTCGACCCGGGCCTCGAGCGCCGCCTGATGGAGCTGAGCCGCGACCTCGCCGACAAAGGGCAGAGCGTTCTCCTCGTCACCCACGCGACGCAGAGCCTCGACCTCTGCGACCGGGTGGCGATCATGGCCCCCGGCGGCCGCCTCTCCTACCTCGGCCCGCCCGAGGGCGCACCCGCGGCGTTCGGCGTCGAGCTGATCGACGAGGTGTACGCGAGGCTGACCGACGAGGCCGACACGAAGGGCGGGTACCGCCGGGTCGAGGCGCCGATCTCCCCACCCCGGCTGGCCTCCGCGCGGGCCGTTCCGCGGCGCCGGATCTGGCCGCAGGTGAGGGTCCTCACCCGACGTTACTCGCTGCTCTTCGCGCGTGACCGGCGCAACGCGAAAATCCTCAGCGCACAGGTCTTCGTCCTCGCGCTCGGCGCCGCCTTCCTCTTCCAGGCGAGCGTCTTCTCCTACGACGATCAGGGCAACGCGCTGCACGCCGCGCAGAGCGCCCAGCTCCTCTTCCTGATGGTTACGGTGTCGATGTGGTTCGGAGCGATCTCCTCGGTCCGCCAGGTGGTCGCGGAGCGCAGCGTCCTCACCCGTGAGCTCGCCGCCGGCGTCAGGACCGAGGCCTACCTGCTCTCGAAGGCGGTCGTGATCGGCGCCGTCGCCGCGCTGCAGACCGCCCTCTTCGTCTGGATCGTCTTCGCCCTGCGCCCGCTCGGAGACGCACCGCACAACGCCGAGATCCACGTGCTGACGATCTGCATTCTGATCGCCTGGGTCGGGATGGGCTTCGGGCTGACCCTCTCGGCGCTCGCCCGCAGCGAGGACCAGGCGGCGAGCTTCCTGCCGCTGATCCTGCTGCCGCAGCTGCTCTTCGCCGGGGCGATCGTCACCACCAAGGACCTCGGCAAGCCGATCCAGCTGCTCTCGCACCTGGTAGCCGCCCAGTGGGGCTTCGCCGGGGTCGGCAACGCGATCGGCATGAACGCCCGGATCGCCGCCGACCCGGGGTTCGCTGCCGCCAACCACTACAGCTCCAACTTCTTCAACCACGGGGAGGTGCAGGTGGCGATCGCCCTGTTGCTGATGATGGGCGCCTGCGCCGCGGTCCTGCAGGCGCGCCTGCGCCCCTCTTTCGAGGACACCTGGTGGCAGCAGGCGCGGCAGTGGTGGGAACGGCGGCAGGCGGGGCGGCAACCGCAGCAGGCGCCCGGCGTCGCCGGGTAGGCAGGTCGGCGACGTGCCTGGGGTCAGCCGGCGGTGGACCGCTGTCCGGTCGAATTTCGTATATAACATCGCCGCGGCTCAAGCCTTTGGGAGGAGGCTGAATACATGACCACCGGAACCCCTGTGACATCAGAGATGGTCGGTCGTACCTGTCCGTACTGCCGGTTCGGTCTCGAGAAGGGCGTGACGGTGATCGCCTGCCCGGTCTGCAAGGCGGTACACCACGACGACTGCTGGGAGGAGAACGGCGGCTGCGCGGTGGCGCTCTGCGCCGGCGGTCCGTCCCGTGAGGACGCGTCTCAGCAGGAGGTTCAACCGGTCGAGCCGGAGCCCGAGCTGACCCCCGCAGCTCCCCCCCTGCCGCCGGTCTCGACGCCGGACCCGTCCACCGCGCCGACGCAGAAGGTGGGGCTGCCGCCACCGCCTCCGGGCGATCCGCCGCCGCCGCGAAAAGGGCCCTCGCCCGCGAGGTGGGTGCCGGTGCTTGCGGTGGCGATCATCCTGCTCGGAGGGGCCACCGCCGCCGCGATCGTCCTCACCAAGCACGAAGAACACCCGTCCGAAACGGTCACCGTCGCCTCGGAAACCGCGTCGGAATCGGGTGAATTCACCGAAGGTGAATACGAAGAAGCGCCGGAAGAAGAATCCGAATACGAAGAAGCGTCGGAAGAAGAATCCGAAGAAGCCGGTTCGCCCAGTCCCGCCCAGGACGCGCAGAGCCAGATCCAGCAGGCCCTGAGGGCGCACTTTCACCGTCTCGCATACGGCAACTACAGCGCCGCCTTCTACGACCTGACGGCGAGCGAGCAGGAATCCGCCGGCGGCGAGTCGGCCTGGACCGAAGCGCAGGAAGAAGACGGGCTGCAGAGCTTCAACCTCAGCGTGGAAACGTCGCTGGCCGATTCCCATTCGGCACAGGCGACGATCGTCAACTTCCAGACCCACGCAGTGGCGACCGGCTGCAACGACTGGTCCGGCTACTGGGAAATGAGCAAGGTGTACGGCGAATGGCAGATCAGCGCCGCGAAGCTGGAAAAAGAACCGTGCTAGACGAGCTGCGCGAAGTTCCCTGGCCGGCGGCCCTGGCCCTGTTCCTCGGCGGCGCCGCCGTTACGGCGATCCTGCTGATCCTCGTGATCGGAAGCGGCAGCGGCTCGGCCGCCACCGGGAAGGGTCACGAGCTTCGCCCGCTCCGGGCCGGTGGCGAGGCGGGCGCCGTCAGGCGGCGGCCGAAGCGGGAGGACGAGTCGCCGCCGGTGGAACGAAGGCAGCTGCCCTCGGTCGCCCGCATGGTCGGGCAGCGCTTCATGGTCGGGCTGAGGGGCGTAGCGCCGACGCCGGCTCTGCTGGGGGACGCGCGCCGAGGCGAAATCGGCGGGGTGGTGCTGTTCCCGGAAGGCGCCTCGCCGTCGGCGACCGGCGCCGCGGTCGCCAAGCTCCAGCATGCGGCGGCGGCGGGCGGCAATCCGCCGCTGCTGATCGCCACCGACCAGGAGGGCGCGGTGAAGCGGTTCGACGGTGCGCCGCCGAAGCCGCTGTCGAAGCTCTCGGCGCAAACCGCCCTTACGGAAGGGCAGCGGACGGGGTTCTTCCTGCGCCGCTACGGGATCGACGTCGACCTCGCACCTGTCGTCGACCTCGGCCTGCCGGGCTCTTTCATCGCCGAACAGGGGCGGACGATCTCCGCGCACCCCGGCGCGGTGACCCGCGTCGCTGCGGCCTTTGCCGGCGGCCTCGGCCAGGTGCGCGCGATGGCGGTCGCCAAGCACTTCCCCGGCCTCGGCAGCGCTTCGACCAACACCGACGAAGGACGAAGCGTCGTCGAAGCGGGCCTGGGCAGCTCGCTGAAGCCGTACAAGGCCCTGATCGGCCGCGGCATCCCGGCGATCATGCTCTCGACCGCGATCTACACGCGACTCGACCCGAGCCACGGCGCGGCCTGGTCGCGGAAGGTCGTCACCGGTCTGCTCCGGCATCGGCTGGGGTTCCAGGGCCTGGCGATCAGCGACGACCTGAGCAGCAAAGGCGTCGAAGCATCGCTGCCGATCGCTACTGCGGCGACCGAGTCGGCCGAGGCCGGCGTCGACATCCTCATGATCGTGGGCCCGGAATGGCTCCACCCCGCCCACGACGCGGTCCTGAGGGCGGCCGAAGAAGCCCGGATCTCCGAACAGGACCTGACGGCATCCTACGAACGCATCGTCCGCGCGAAGCAGAGGTTCGGCCGGTGACGACCAGCCCCCGCCTGCGCCGGCTGGCGTCCGACCACGAGGCCCTGAGGGCCGACTTCTCGGGGCACCCGCAGGTCCAGATCGAGCCGGTCGGCAGCCTGCCCCCGGAGGTGTACCGGATCGAGTACCGGATCCCAGGGCTGGCCCTCGAAGGCGACACCCCCGTGCGCTTGGAGACGCACCGGGTCGAAGTCCACCTGCCCGCCGGCTACCCGCGCGAACAGCCGTACTGCGTGCCGCTGACCCCGGTCTTCCACCCCAACATCGCGGCCCACTACTGCATCAACGACTACTGGTCGGCGGGCGAGTCGCTCTCCGACGTCGTCGCGAAGATCGGCGCGATGATCCAGTACCGGATCTACAACACGAAGAGCCCGCTCGACTCGACCGCCGCCTACTGGGCCGAGCAGCACCCGGAGCTGTTCCCGATCGGGGACGTCGAGCTCGGGCGCCCCGAGGTCGAGGTGGAGATTTCCGGGAAGAGCGGAGGACCATGACCGAAGAGAGCAAACGCCTGGTGATCAATTCGGAGGATCTTCCTCCGGATCCTGCCGCCGCCGGGTCCACCGACGACCCCCCGACCCAGGCGATGCAGGCGCCGCTGCCGTCGATCGAGGGCGTGCGGCCGCAGCCGACGCCGGTCGCCGTCGGCGGGACGTCGCTGGGCTTCGGCGGCACCCTGCCGAACAGCGTCGCCGCCGCGGCCGTCGCCGGGCTGGCGGGGTGGGCGGCGTTCCGGCTGTTCTTCGCCCACCCGCCGCTGACGACCGACGTGGTCGGCCTGGTGGCGCGCGAGGTCGCCGTCTTCGGAGCCGTCTTCGCCGCCGTATTCGCCGCCTGGGAAGACGCGAGGTCGGGGGTCTGGGAAGCGGCGGCGCGCTCGGCGGTGGTCGGCCTCGTGCTGGGCGCGATCGGGGGCGCCGCCTCGGGGGCCGTGGCCCAGCTGATCTTCGAACACATGGTCAAGAACATCTACGAGAACGTCGAAAACCTCTCCGAACTGGGGGACGTCTACTCGAGCGCGAAGTTCTATCTCGCGAGGGCGCTGGCTTGGGCGATCTTCGGCGCCGGGGTCGGGGTCTCGCTCGGGGTCGCCAAGCGCGCCCCTCGCAAGGCGATCAACGGAGTTATCGGCGGAGTTGTCGGCGGTGCGCTCGGAGGTCTCGCCTTCCACTACGCGGGGCTCCACGTCGAAGACGAAGCGACGGCGCAGCTGATCGGGTTCGGCGTCGTCGGCGTGGGGATCGGCGTCGCGATCGGGCTGGTCGAGGTCGCGCGCCGCCAGGCCTGGCTGAAGGTCGTGCGGGGCGGGATGCTCGGCAAGGAGTTCATCGTCTACCACCAGGTGACCAACCTCGGCAGCGCGCCGAAGTGCGAGATAACCCTGATCAAGGACTCGCAGGTCGCCCCGTTCCACTGCCGCATCGACGACCGCGGCGGCCGTTACTCGATCACCGCCTACGAGGGCAACGCGGTGGGGATCAACGGCGCGCCGGTGACCAGCCACTGGCTCCGCGCCGGCGACACGGTCGAAGTCGGCGGCACGGCGCTGCAGTACAGGGAGCGTCAGATGGGCCGATGAGCGGACCGGAATCGAAAAGCCAGAAACGAAAGCGATGGGGGTAAACAGTGGACATCACCGTTGTCGATGCGACCGGTAACAAGACCGAGGAGGCCAGCGTCCCGGGCGACGCCGCCTCGGGGCGGATCATCGCCAGGCTGGTCGAGTTGATGAGCCTGCCGCCGGTCGGCCCGGACAACCAGCCACTGTCCTACAAGTTCCACCACAAGCAGTCGGGGCGCCAGATCGACGACAACGAAAGCCTCGAGCAGGCCGGTGTCAAAGACGGCGACGTGCTGCGGCTGGTGGCAGAGATCACCGCGGGCTAGGGCCGGATGCCGGCGCCGAGCCAGCGGCTCGCGGTCGAGTTCGACGACGGCCGCTACCACCGCCAATCGCTGATCACCTGGTGGGACCAGGAGCGCCTTGCCGGGGCCTCGGTGCTGGTCATCGGGGCGGGGGCGCTGGGCAACGAGCTGACCAAGAACCTCGCCCTGGCCGGGGTAGGGACGATCGTCGTCCTCGACATGGACCAGGTCGAGAACTCCAACCTGTCGCGCTGCGTCCTCTTCCGCGAGGGCGACGAGGGGGCCGACAAGGCGACGGTCGTCGCCCGCCGGGCCGCCGAGCTCAACTCCGAGATCCGCGCGATCCCGGTCGTCGCCGACGCGCGGCTGGCGGCTTCGCCGGGGCTGATCGCCCACTGCGACGTGGTGCTGGGCGGGCTCGACAACCGCGAGGCGCGCCTGCACATCAACCAGGCCTGCTGGAAAGCGGGCACTCCCTGGGTCGACGGCGCGATCGAGGGCCTGATGGGGATGATGCGGGTCTTCGTCCCGCCCGATTCGGCCTGCTACGAGTGCACGATGAACGAGGAGGACCACAAGCTGCTCGCGGCGCGCAAGGCATGCTCGCTGCTGACCCGGGACCAGATGCTCGAAGGCAAGGTCCCGACCACCGCGACGTCGGCCTCGGTGATCGCGGGCCTACAGGTGCAGGAGGCGATCAAACTGCTTCACCGCGACTCGCTCGCCGCCGACTTCGCCGGTCGTGGCTTCGCCTTCAACGGCCTCACCCACGACTCCTACGTGGTGACCTACGGGCGCCGCGACGACTGCATCAGCCACGACACCTACGACCTGGCGGCCGGCGCCGCCTTCGGGCGCGACCGGCCGCTGGCGGAGCTGCTCGGGGAGGCGCAGGCCGATCTCGGCGCCGGCGCCGTCCTCGACCTCGAGCACGAGCTGGTGCGTGCCCTGGTCTGCGCGCAGTGCGGCGAGAGGACGACGGTCGGCCGCCCGATCGAGACGTTGACGGCCGCCGATGCCCTCTGCCCCGGCTGCGGATCGGAGCGGCGGGTCGAGCCGACCCATGTGGTCGAGCCGGGGGACGAGTGGCTGCTCGGTCGCAGCGCGGCGGAAATCGGGCTGTGGCCGTTCGACGTGATCACCGCCCGCACCGCGGACGGGGCTCGCACGCACTTCGTGCTCGACGGCGACGCCGATCCGTTCGAGCGGCTGGAGGCGATCGATGGCTGAGCAGTCGATCCCGGGTGGGCCCTACGTCGTGTCGGGGGTGCGCGAGCAGATCTACGAACATGTCTTCTCCAGCCTGCACGCCGAGGTCGGAGGAGTCCTGGTCGGCCGTCTGCGCGCGGACGGCAGCCCGCTGGTGACCAGCATCATCCCCGCGCTCGCGGCCGATGGCGCGCGCAGTCGCGTCACCTTCACCCACGAGGCGTGGTCCGCGATCCACGCGACCCTGGATCGCGACCATCCGGGCGAGGAGATCCTCGGCTGGTACCACAGCCATCCCGGCTTCGGGATCTTCCTCTCCGAGCACGACCTCTTCATCCATCGCAACTTCTTCGCCCGTCCCGAGCAGATCGCGATCGTCGTCGATCCGCACGCCGGCAGCGAGGGCCTCTTCGTCTGGCGCGACGGGGAGGTGGTGAAGGCGGGCGAGGAGCTGACCATGCGACCGGGAGAGCGCCCGGAGGAGATCGAGCGGGCATTGGCGAGCCCGGAGCCGCCGGGCCCGTCGCGCGGCACGCTCGCCGTCTACTGGCTGCTCGGCATGCTGGCCGGCGTCCTGATCTGGATGGCGTTCTTCAACGGCGGCGGCACCTCCGATTCCGGAGCCCGGCCGGCGGCGCGATCCGACCGGGCCGCCCCCTCGAAGGCCACTCCGTCGCAGCCGCCGAAGCAGGAACGGAGCGGTGGCGAAGGCGACAGTCAGGTGCTACCCTGACGCACATGGAGCCTGTCGGCGTGCGTGAGTTGCGACAGAACCTTTCTCGCTACCTGGCTCAGGTCAAGGAGGGGGAGAGCTTCGTGGTGACCGAGCGGGGGAGGGAGGTCGCGCGACTGACGCCGAGCGGGCCGGCCGACTCGCCGATCGCCCGGCTTGTCGCCGAGCGGGGCGCGACGATGCCGCGCGGCAATCTGCTCGCACTCGTCGAGAGTTCGACATTGCCGCCGGCCAAGGGCCCGCCCGTCGAGCAGGTGCTCGACGAATTGCGCGAGGAGCGTTTATAGCGCTCCGGCGCCTGGCATATCTCGATAGCTCGGCCTACGCCAGGCTCGTGCTCGAGCAGAGCGGGCATGTCGAGTTGCGGCGCGAGCTGGCCGAGTGGCAGGAGGGCTACGTGTCCAGCACCCTGCTCGCCGTGGAGGCGATACGTGCGTGCGCACGCTACGGGGCCGCGTATGCGCGCGAAGCCCGCGCCTGGCTGGACGGCGTCGCGCTGCTCGCGATCGACGCGCCGGTGCTTGCCGAGGCGGCATCGCTGGAGCCATCCGCCCTGCGGAGCCTCGACGCGATCCACCTTGCCACCGCTCTCGGCATCCGGGACGAGATCGGCGCCTTCTTCACCTACGACCGAAGGCTTGCCGCCGCCGCGGGCGAGTCAGGCCTGACCGTCGTCCAGCCGGCTTGACGGCGACAGGTCGTCGCCTCATGGTGCGGTGGTTTACGGGTTATCCGGCCGCGAGGGCGCGTAGTTCGCCGTAAACCTGAGTTTTGGCTCCACGAAGCCCTAATTTCGGGGATTGAGGAATTTCGGTGTCTGTCGATGACGGCGGTGTGATGAATCTGCCAGTGCTTCGGTGCCAAAGGCAAACCCGCTGTGAGGCGGGGGCGCAAAGCCGTCGGGACTCCCACTCGGGAGTCAGCCGGGCTACCACCGGGGTCGACAGACACCACGTGGCTTCACACGGGGCTCTGGCGCAAACGATTAGGACCATAGGAGGTCACTAATGTTTCTCCAGAATCTCCGGGCCAAGGTTGGCGCCCGGCTCAGTGGCGACAGGGAGGCCGGCTTCACGCTGATCGAGCTTCTCGTCGTCATGCTCATCCTCGGAATCCTGGCCGCGATCGCGCTGCCGGCGTTCTTCAACCAGAAGGAAAAGGCCGGCGACGCCAAGGCCAAGGAGTACGCGCACACCACCCAGGTCGCAATGGAGACGTACTCGACCGACAACAACGGCAGCTATGTGGGCGCGACCGTTGCAGAACTGGAAAAAATCGAGCCGACGATCAGCAGCGCTCACCTACTCGAACGTAAAAGACGTGCAAATTCGAACCGGCGCCGACCAATCCGGTTACACCATCGAAGTCGAAGGCAGCAAATCGACGCAGAAGTTCGGAATCGTCAACGCTTCAGGCGAACTGTCGTTCCCGTGTGAAGAAGCAGGCACCGGTGGCTGTCCGAGCGGCGGTGACTGGGGCGGTTGATCTCTGACCCCCTAGCCCTAGCCTTGGCCTAGCCAAGCATGAAGTACCTCGAAGGGCGGGCCTCCGGGCCCGCCCTTCGCTGTTCGGCCATGCGTCCAGCCCAGGGCTAAACGGATGACCCACTCGCGCCGATAGGGAAACGATGCCCGCACACGCACAAACGCAGTGCGGCTCCCGCAGGGCGGTTCCGCGGAACCGCCTGGGCCGCGCGACTCTCGTGACGCTTTCGCCACTCGTGGCGATGCTCGCCGCCGCGGCCCTGCTCGCGGCGCCCGCGGCCCAGGCGGCGCCGGCGCACTACGAGGGGATCTCGGCGAACGGCAGCGTCGCCGTCTTCAGCACGACCGAAAAGCTGGTTCCCGGCGACACCGACAACAAGCGCGACGTCTACGTGCGCGAGTTCGAGGAAGGGCTCGGCTACGTGACCCGCCAGGCCTCGCTCGGCTCGATCGGCGGCAACGACTCCTACGACGCGCAGTTCATCGCCATCGACCCGGCCGGCGACAAGGTGTTCTTCGCGACCAAGGAGCGGCTGACCCCGGCCGACACCGACAGCGCCGAAGACATCTACGTCCGCGACCTGACGACGAACAAGACGACCCTGGTCTCGGCCGGCGACCCGTCGTGCGCGGCCTCGAGCTGCGGCCACGCGAACCTCGACGCGAGCGCCGTCTCCGGCGGCGTCGTCGACGAAGGCAACAAGGTGTTCTTCATCAGCAACGAGAAGCTCTCCTCGCAGGGCACGGACGAAAGCCCCGACCTCTACATGCGCGACCTGGAAACCGGCAGGACGACGCTGGTATCCGCCACCGATCCGTCGTGCAGCGGCAGCTGCGGCACCGGCTTGAAGCCGGTCGCCTTCCTGGGCGCCTCGGCGGACGGCACGAAGGCGATCTTCGGCACCGCCGAATCGCTGACCGCCGCCGACACCGACAGCGAATCCGACCTCTACGAGCGCGACCTCGAAACGGGCGAAACGAAGCTCGTCTCGACCCCCGGGCCCGGCCCGGAAGCGTGCCCGGCAGAACGCAAATGCGAACCGGTCAACAGCTCGATCTCCGCCAACGGCGCCCACGTCTTCTTCGAGACGAACGAACGGATCTCCGCCGCGGACACCGACAAATCGCAGGACGTCTACGACTGGTCCGGCGGCGTCGCGACGCGCGTCTCGACCGGGCTGGGCGGCGGCAACGGAGAACCCAACGCCCGCTTCGCAGGCAGCTCCGCCGACGGCGCCACCGTCTTCTTCCTGACCGCCGAACGGCTCGCCGCAGCCGACACCGACAGCGCCGAAGACGTCTACGCGCGCCGCGGCGGCGAAACGGAACTGGTCTCCGAAGGCGACCCCTCCTGCGCAGCCTCCGAATGCGGCAACGGGGAAATCCCGGCGTCGTTCTCCTGGGCGTCTGCCGACGGCGAAACCGCGGTCTTCAGCAGCGCCGAACCGCTGACCGCGGAAGACGAAGACTCCAGCGCCGACGTCTACGAACGCCGGCTGCCGGGCGGGCCGACCAGGCTCGTCTCCAGGCCGGGGCCCACCTGCACCGACCTCGAATGCGGCAACGAAGCCCACAACGCCAACTTCGCCGGGGCCTCCGCCGACGGCTCGCACCTGTTCTTCCTCACCGACGAAGCGCTGGCGCCGCCGGCCGAAGGAGACACGACGGGCCCCGGCGACCGCGACGAATACACCGACGTCTACGACCGCAGCGGCGGCGTCACGACCTGGGTCTCGGCCGGGCAGCTAAGCGGCGCCGGCCTGTTCAGCGGCAACGGCGCCTTCGACACCCAGCTCCAAAGCGTCTCGAGCGACGGCAGCCGCGCCTTCCTGACGACCGGCGAGCGGCTGACCGGAGAAGACCACGACTCCGAAGAGGACATATACGAACGCTCGTCGACCGGCACCGTGCTGGTCTCCCAGGGCAACGACGCCGCGCTCGAAGAAGAACTGGCGCCGCCAACGCCGAGCCTCGAAGGCACCGATCCCGCCTCGCCGGCCGCCTCGACCGAACCGAAGCTGTTCGGCGCCGAGCCGGTGGCCGAAGCCTCGATCAAGCTCTACACGACCGCCGACTGCTCCGGCGAACCGGTCGCCACCGGCAGCACAGAAGAACTGGAAGCACCGGGGATCGCGGTCAGCGTGGCGAGCGGCTCGACCACGAGCTTCCGGGCGACGGCCGAAGCCGAAGGCTTCATCTCCTCCTGCTCGGCCGCCGTCGTCTACAAGCAGCGCAACCCCGAACCGCCGCCCGAAGAAGGCGGCGGCGGCGAAAGCGGCGGCGGCGGGACGCTGCACGAACCGATCATCGTCCTACCGGGGGCGACGCTGCCGGCGGCGCAGCAGTACCTGACCCCGCAGACCAAGATCACCTTCGGCCCCGCCTTCAAGACGCGCCGGCGCCGGCCGGTCTTCCGCTTCGCCGACGTGACCGGCCAGGCCGGGACCAGCTTCGTCTGCAAGGTCGACCGCCACCGTTGGCAGCGGTGCAGCTCGCCGATCAAGCTGAAGAAGCAGCACCGCGGCAAGCACGTCTTCAAGGTCAGGGGCATCAACGCGATCGGGTTGGCCCAGCCGCAGCCGACGAAGCGCAGGTTCAAGCTGGTGAGGCGGCGGAGATGAAGGCGCTGCGCGCCCGATTCGGCGGCGCCGACCGCGAGGCCGGCCTGACCCTGGTCGAGCTGCTGGTCGCCGCGTCGATGAGCGTGATCCTGGTCGGCGCCGCCACCGCGATGCTGATCAGCGCGGTCCGCGACCAGCCGAAGCTGAGCAAGAAGAACCAGAACATCACCACCGCCCGCTACGTGCTGGAGCGGATGACGCGCGAACTCCGCAACGGCAGCACCGTCTACACGGCGACCGGCTCGGAAGTCTCGTTCAAGACCCGGGTCCGCCACAGCAGCTGCGGCGGCGCGGTCGAGGAAGAACCGAGCGTGCCGGCGATCGAATGCCGCGTCACCTACAGGTGCACGACGAGCGAATGCACCAGGACCGAGACCGCGCCCGAAGTCGAAACCGGCGGCACCGCGACGACGGTGGTCAGCGGCCTCGACAGCAGCGACGTCTTCAACTACGAACCGAACAGCGAAGAACCGAGCTACGTCGGCATCACCCTGCACATCGCCAACCCGGCAGGCGAAGGCGGAAACCTGACCGTCACCGACGGCGCCGGCCTGCGCATCCTCAGCTACGTGAACTGACCATGCGCGCCTGGATGAGAGCACGGATCGGCGGGGACGCGGAGGCGGGCCTGACGATGATCGAGGTGCTGGTCGCCGCGGTCGTGCTGGTGCTGGGCGCGGCGGCGACCTTCGGCGTGCTCGGCGCGGCGACGAAGAACGCCCAGCGCGCGAAGGCGACGCAGGTGGCGCTCGACCTCGCCCAGGAAGAGATGGAGCGGCTGCACAGCCTCCCGTACGACTGCTCGACCGTCGCCGCCGGGGAATCCTGCCTCGCGGTGAACCCGACGCCGACCGCCGAAAGCGGCGAAAAGAACCCAAACTCACGCGTCAACGGCAGCGAATTCGCGCTCAGCCGCAACCCGCTCGGCAGCTACGCCCCGCTCGACGTCGAGGACGAAAAGGGCGTCAGCCCCGAATCGCACTTCCACACCGGCGACCCCGAACACGGCGGCGTCCAGGGGACGATCTACCGCTACGTCGTCTGGCGCAACGACCCGAGCTGCCCGGAAGCCGAATGCCCCGGCGAAGACGACTACAAGCAGGTCGTCGTCGCGGTCAAGCCGGACCGGACGGTCAGCCAGGGCGGCGAGGCCGGCTACGTCGAAGTGCAGTCGGCGGTGACCAATCCGGAAGTCGAAGAAGAAGTACCGCCCGGCGAAGAAGAACCGCCGAGCGAAGAAGAACCGCCCGGCTCCGGCGGCGGCAGCGAAGAAACGGCCCAGCAGTTCTTCCTCACCGACACCCCCTGCGCGGCGAGCGGGACGACCGCCCATTCCGAACCCACCGAAGACCACCTGCTGCACAACACGCTCGGGACCTGCGCCAGCGGCCTGCAGACCGGCACCACGCTCGGCGCCCCCGACGCGCTGCTGCTCAGCCCCCCGCCCGACCCCTATCCGGAAGACGAATCGCTGCCGGTCCTGCACGACTACTCCGACGACTTCTACCTCGAGCCGACGCCGGACACCGACAAGGGCGTGCAGATCCGCCGCGACGACACCAGCGGCTGCCACTACAACCCGACCGGCACCACCCATCCCGAGTCGCAGGTCCACCGCTGGGTGACCGACCCGATGCCGAAGGCGTTCGAGATGGACGGCAAGGTCGTGCTCGAGTTCTACACGCGGACGCTCAACGACGCGCTCTACACCGGCACGCTCTGCGTCTACCTGTTCGAACGCGAAGAAATCCCGTCGTCCGAACCGCTGGAAGAAAAAGACACGATGCTGACCGACAGCAAAGAAGGCAGCCTCTACTGGACCTACACGCCGGAGGGAAACGGCTACTGGCCGCGAAACTCGTGGGCCAAGGTGAGGCTGACGATGGAATTCGCTCCGCAGTCGATCGAAGAAGGCCACCGGCTCGGGGTCGCGCTCAGCGTCGACCGCGCCAACACCCCCGCCGACGCGATCCCGATCATGTACGACCACCCGAACTACCAGACGCGGCTCGAGGTCGAGACCAAAACGCCGCTCGAAGGCGAAGAAGGCTAGGCGGTGGCCGGCGCCGCGGCGTTCGCCTTCCTCGGGGGGCTGCTCGCCGGCAGCTTCGTCACGGTCGTCGCCCACCGGGTGCCGCGGGGCGAATCGATCGTCGGGCCGCGCTCGCGCTGCCCCGCCTGCGGCGCGCAGATCGCCGCCTACGACAACGTCCCGGTCGTCTCCTGGCTGGCGCTGCGCGGGCGGGCGCGCTGCTGCGGCGCGGCGATCTCGCCGCGCTACCCGCTGACCGAGCTGACGCTCGGCGCCCTCTACGCCGCCACCGTGCTGGTCCTCTGGGGCGAAGCGGGGGAGATCGCCCTCGGCCTCGTCTTCGTCACCGTGCTGATGGCGGTCACGCTGACCGACCTCGAGCGGCGGATCATCCCCAACAAGATCCTCCTGGTCGGCTCGGTGCTGGCGGTGGCGATCGCCGCGATCGCCGACCCCGGCAGCCTGCCGGAGCGGGCGATCGCCGCTGCGGCGGCGGGCGGCCTGCTGTTCCTCGCCGCCCTCGCCTACCCGCGCGGGATGGGGCTCGGCGACGTCAAGCTGGCGGCGACGATGGGGCTGTTCCTCGGCCGCAACGTCGGCCCGGCGCTGTTCGTCGCGCTGCTGGCCGGGGCGCTGGTCGGGCTGGGGATGATCGCGCTGGACGGGGCCTCGGCGCGCAAGCGGGCGATCCCGTTCGGCCCGTTCCTCGCCCTCGGCGGCGTCGCCGGCCTGCTCTACGGCGACCAGCTCGTCAACTGGTATCTGGGCACGTTCTGAGCAGGGAACCGGGACGAACGTCCAGGTTTTCCTAGAAATGGGTAGTTGCAGGGCGAAAGGTCTGCGGCCTTTCTGTCGATCCAGGCTGTGCGGGCACGCTCGGAGCCACCTTCGCGCCCCCGCCTATCCATGCGACTAAGCGGAATCGCCAAGCAGAAGAAGCCCGGCAGTGTGGTCGGCCTCGACATCGAGGCGGGCAGCATCGCCGCGACCGAGGTCCGCTCGAATGGCTCGGCCGAGCTGCTGCGCTCGGCGATCGGACCGCTCGACCCGGGGACCTTCCACGAGGGCGAGGTGCTCGACGCCGATCGCCTCGCCGAAGCCCTGAAGGGGCTGTTCGCCGCGCACAAGCTGAGCAAGCAGGTGCGGCTCGGGGTCGGCAACCAGCAGGTCGTCGTCCGCACCGTGCGACTGCCGGTGATCGAGGATCACCAGCAGATGGAGGCGGCGGTCCGCTTCCAGGCGCAGGAGCAGATGCCGATGCCGCTCGACCAGGCGGTGCTCGAGTACCAGGTGGTCGGCGGCGTCCCGGCCGAGGAGGGCCAGGCGCCGCAGGTCGACGTGATCGTCGTCGCCGCCCGCCGCGAGATGGTCTCCAGCTTCGTCGAGCCGATCCGCCGCGCCGGGCTCGAGCCGATCGGGGTCGACCTCTCGGCCTTCGGGATGATCCGCGCCCTGGCCGGCGAGGCGCAGGCGCAGAACGGCGCCGACCCGGTGGCCGAGCGCCCGTCCACCGCCGTCCTCTTCTGCAGCGTCGGCGACGTCACCAACCTCGCCGTGGCCCGCGGCCGCTCCTGCCTCTTCACCCGCGTCTCCCACGCCGGCCTCGAGGCGATCTCCGAATCGCTCTCCGGCTCGCTGGAGCTGACCGCCGAGCACGCGACCCAGTGGCTTTCGCACGTCGGGCTCGAACAGCCGGTGGCGGAGATCGAGGGCGACCCGGAGGTCGTCGCGCGGGTGCGCCAGGCGCTGGAGAGCGGCGTCACCACCCTGCTTGACGAGCTGCGGCTGTCGCTCGACTACTACGGCGCCCAGGAGGCGGCGCTGCCGGTCGAGCGGATCGTCCTCTGCGGCCCCGGCAGCGCGATCCCCGGCCTGGCGCCGCGGATGGAGGCGGCGCTCAGCCCGCCGATCGCGGTCGCGCGCCCGTCCGCCCTGGGCGGCTTCGAGGACGGCGCCGCGGCCCGCCTCACCCTTCCCTACGGCCTCGCCCTGGAGCAGTAGAAGATGGCTGCCACCACGACCCCGCACGCCTGGATGACGCGCATGGCACTGCGCATCTCTGCGTCCTCGGGCTTGCCTTTGGCACCACCAAAGGCTGCGCCCTGCGTCCTTGATCTGCTTGGCCATGCACGCCCCCAGTCGCACGCGGCCATGGAGGCAGCCATCTAATGCGTCCCGTCAACCTGATCCCCCCCGAGGACCGCCGCGGCGACCAGGCGCCGCTGCGCACCGGGCCGCTCGCCTACATCCTGATCGCCGGGCTGGTGCTGGCGCTGGCCGGCGTCGTCGTCCTCGTCCTCACCGGCAACCAGATCTCCGAAAGCAAGGGCGAACTGGCGACGCTGAAGCGCGAAGACGCGGTGGCCACGGCGAAGGCGACCCGGCTCGCCTCCTACACGCAGTTCCAGAGCCTCAGCGAGGCGCGGGTGCAGACCGTGCGGAGCCTCGCCGACAGCCGCTTCGACTGGGAACGGGTGATGCGCGAACTGGCGCTGATCCTGCCGAGCGACATCCATCTGACCGAACTGAGCGCCTCCTCGGGGGGCGCCGGCGCGGAAGGCGGTGGCTCGGGCGGCGCCAGCAGCCTGCTCGGCGGCGTCTCGGGGCCGTCGATGACGATGAGCGGCTGCGCCGACGGCCAGGACGGCGTGGCGCAGTTCGTCACCGCGTTGAAGGACATCGACGGGGCGACCCGGGTCGGCGTCCAGTCCTCGGACGTGAGCGGCAAGGGCGGCGAATCCGGCGGCTCGGGAGGCTCCGAATGCAGCGCCGCGCCGGGCACGGCGACCTTCTCGCTCCTCGTCGCCTTCGACGCGGCGCCGGTGCCGGCCCCCGAAGAATCGGGCGAAGCGGCGCCGGAAGCGGCGCCGGAAGCGGCCCAGGCCGCCTCCAGCGAGACCTCGGAAGGCTCGAGCGAATCGAGCGGCAAAAGCTCGGAAGGCGGCTGAGATGGCGGCGCTGAGGAAATCGAGCACGCTGACGCTCGCCGCGATGGTCGTCATCGTCGCGCTCGCGCTCGCCTTCTGGATGCTGCTGCTGAGCCCGCAGCGCGAAGAAGCGGCGAAGCTGGGCGAACAGGTCGATCAGGTCGAAACCTCGCTCTCCCAGCACCAGGACGAAGTCGTCGTCGCCGAACGGGCCCGCAAGCATTTCCCGGTCGACTACCGGAAGCTTGTCGTGCTCGGGGCGGCGGTGCCGGCCAGCGACGAAACCGCCTCGCTGCTGGTGCAGGTGAACGGGGTCGCCGACCACGCCCATGTCGAGTTCGCCTCGCTCACCCTGAACGGCGAAGGCGGCGGCGCCGAAGAAGCTGCCGCGCCGCCCGCGAGCGCCTCCGGCGAACCGGTCTCGGCGACCGAGGCCGAAGCGGCATCGCTGCCGCTGGGCGCCGCGATCGGCCCGGCCGGCCTCGCGGTGATGCCCTACTCGCTCACCTTCACCGGCGACTTCTTCCAGATCGCCGACTTCATCCACGGCCTCGACTCACTGGTCAGGAGCCACAACGAAGACGTCGCGGTCAAGGGCCGGCTGGTGACGATCGACGACTTCACGCTGACGCCCGAAGGCGAAGAAGAAGGTGGGGCAAAGGCCAAGGGAGGCGCCTCGCCGGTGCTGACCGCGACCTTCACGGTCACCACCTACCTGACCCCGCCCGGTCAGGGGCTGACCGCCGGCGCCTCGCCGTCGGCTCCCTCCGAATCGGCCGCGACCCCGGCCTCGACGACGACCGGAGGGGCGCCATGAAACTGCCGAAGGGACCGGATCTGAAGATGCCGGAGCTGAGGGCGCCGGCTTTCCTCGCCGACCTCTACCACGACCTGCGCGACCGCCGGCTGCTGCCGCTGGTGGTGCTGGTGCTGGTGGCGATCGCCGCGACGCCGATCCTGCTCAGCCAGAAGTCGGAAACGACGCTGCCGCCGGTCGGCGCCGGCCCGATCGCGGCGCTGAAGCGGGACCATCGCGCGGGCGCCCAGCTGACCGTGGTCGAGGCGACGCCGGGGCTGCGCGACTACCGCCGCCGCCTGCGCCACCGCACTCCGACCGACCCGTTCCGGAAGAGCGCGGCGAAGGCCGACCTGAGCGGCGCGAAGCTGGGTGGCGGCGGCGAAGGCTCGGGGGGCTCCTCCTCTTCGTCGGCCACCTCGACCTCGGCCACCGTGAAGGAAACGAGCAGCTCGACGGCGGTCACCGAATCGACGACGAACGGCTCGGGAGGGGGAAGCGGCGGCGAAGGCGGCGGCAAGCACCACGGGGTCCTCTTCACCTTCGCGGTCGACCTGACGATCGTCCACAGCAGCGGCAGCGAAGCGGCAGGCAACAAGAAGTCCGATCCGCCGCAAACGCACAAGCGGGTGCTGCCGACGACCGTCCTGCCCGGCGAAAAGACCCAGGTCGTCACCTACATGGGGCTCAGCCCGAAGACGCGCAAGCCGTACTTCCTCGTCTCGCCCGACGTCACCGGGGTGTTCGGCGAAGGCCAGTGCTCCTCCGGCACCGGAACCTGCCAGCTGATCGAACTCGAACCGGGCTTCCCGGAGATCTTCGAAGTCGGCGAAGGCGGCGACCGCTACAGCGTCAAGGTCACCAAGGTCGAAGCCGTCGTCACCGGCCATGTCTGATCACGCCTGACATCGGCCAATACTTCAGTAAGTGAAGCCACAGCGCTACACTCGGTGAAGCGAGGCAGTCGGTCCGTCCGGCCTCGTCCCGATATGAGCGCCGAGAGCAACTCCCGATGTCCCGTCTGCCGCACGGCCGACGTGGTCTGCGGCAAGTGGACGCTGCTGGTGATCCGCGACCTCGCCGAGGGCTGCAGTCGCTTCTGTGAGCTGGAGCGCTCGCTGGAGGGGATCAGCCCGCGCACCCTCTCGCTGCGCCTGCGAGCGCTCGAAGAAGAGGGCATCGTCGCCCGCAACACCTTCCCCGAGGTGCCGCCGCGGGTCGAGTACGCGCTGACCGAGAAGGGCGAGGCCCTGGTCCCCCTGATCGAGGACATGCGCCGCTACGGCAGCCGCTGGCTGCTCGAAGAAGAGCCAGAGCCAGTCCCCGCCTAGCCTCCCCAGCGGGGACGTGCCGTGAGTTAGACCCCCTATATGGGCACGTAATCCACGGCACGTCCTGCAAGGCGGCGTGCAGGCGGAGGAGCGGGGCCGGGTGGGGGGAAGGTCGGCTCGTGCGCGACCCACTGCTCAACGAGGCGCTGCGGCGGCTTGCCGCCGAGGCGGCGACCCGCTTCGCCACGCTGGTCGCGAGCGGCGACCAGATTCCCTTCGACGTCGCCGAGTCCGCCGGTCCCGACGACGCCTTCTTCCACAGCTACGTGCCGCTGACCGGGCGCTTCGTGCGCGAGCGCGCCGGGGAGCTGCGCTCGCTGCCCGCGTTCGAGCCGGCCCGCGACGCGGTCGAGGCCGCCGGCGTCGCCGGCGCCTACCTCGAGCAGCGCGGCGAGCCGGTTCCCGCCGAGCCGGGCGAGCGCGCCGAGCAGCTGCTCAACGTCTTCCTCGCCTCCCTCTGGGACGGCAGCAGCGACTTCTCGATCGACCGCGAGCGGATCGACGCCGGCCTGGCCGCGCTCGACGCCGAGGTCGGCGACGCCGACGATGCCGAGGTGCTGATCGTGCCGATCGCCGGCCTGAAGATGTCGGTGCCGCGCCTGCGACTGCCGCACGGCGCCCAGATCGTCCGCGCCGACCTGCTCGAGGCGCCGGTCGAGGCGAAGCGCAGCGAGGGCATGGGCCGCGCCTTCTGGGAGCCGCAGTTCCTCGCCGTCGCCGAGCAGGGCGAGGGCAGCGACAGCGCCGTCGCGGCGCTGCGGCAGCTGCGCGAGCTGGTCAGCGTCATGCGACTCTTCAAGCCCGGCGGCGTCGGCCTCGGGCCGTATGCCTTCGCGCCGACCGGCGAGGGGAGCTGGCGCCACGTCGCCACCGGCGCCCCGGCGCCGCGCGGCGGCGGCTACCGCCTCGACGAGGAGGAGGCCGCGCAGCTGGCCGATCTGGCGAGCACGCTGGAGGCCCGCCCCGACCCGACCGGCCCGCTCTCCTGGGCGGTCGCCCGCTTCGAGCTGGGCTGCGAGCGCGAGACCGCGCTCGAAGGCCTCAGCGACCATCTTCTGGCTCTGCGTGCGGTGCTCGACGGCCAGGGCCCGGTCGGCGCCTCGCTGCCGATGCGCGCCGCGGCGCTGGTCGCCGGTGGCTCGCCCGACCGACTCGGCGTGCGCGAGCGGATCGAAGCGGCGCTGGAGTTGGAGCGGGCGCTGATGGCCGGCACCCGGGTCGAGGGCTCGACCGAGCTGGCGGGCTGGATGGAGGAGAGCGTCCGCCGCATCCTCCGAGAAGCCGCCCTCGGCGAACTCGGCGCGGATCTCAGCGAGGCCGCCGACGAGACCCTGATCGCGACCGGGCTGGCAGAGGGAGACTTCGAGATCGCGGTGACGGCCGCCGGGGCTGGCGACGAAGTCGCCGATCGGGCGGGTACGGGTCTCCAGGATGCCCGCACAGGCGACGCCCGGATTCCCCTGACTGCGCAGGAAGGCAGCGACCCCGGCATGCCCGGACGCGAAGCGGAGGAGGCGGCGGTCTATGAGACGTCGCCCGCGCCCGACTCCGATCGAAATCTGATTCCTTCGGAGGCGGGCGCGGGCCCTGCCCCCGACCATGAGTCGCCATCAGAGGAGGACCACGACATGGATGGAGAGACCCGCATCCTCGAGCCGATCCCGGACCCCGAGGAGATCCGCATCACCGCGACCCACTGGCTGGACGAGGTCGACGTCGACGTCGAGGAGAGCACACTCGACTTCCCGGCGGTGGAGGGCGACGTCGAGCACCGCGAACGGATCGACACCCCGCGCGTCCGCCACCTCTTCCCGGTTCCCGAGGACGCGGACTGGGAAGTCCGCGAGCTCAACTACGACCACTACGGCCGCCGCGCCGGCTGACCGACCTGCTCCGCTGTGCCTTTGCCCGCCCATGCGCGGCAGAGGAACAGCGGAGGCTTTAGGCCCGGCCGGCGGCGATCGCCTCGCGCTCCTCGCTCGAGGCGAACAGGTAGCGGTTGATCTCGGCGAGGCCGCCGAGGTCGTGCACGTCTTCGTCCAGGTAGGGGACGCGGATCGTCCCCGTCGTCCGTAGCTCGGTCGCCAGCCGCCCGATGTTGCGCGCGTCGCGCTCGGCCAGCGCCTGGTAGTCGGCGAAGTTCTCGGCGACGCGACGCGCCAGGTCCTCGCGCTCGGCCGGCGCGATCTTCTCCAGGGGTGGGCCGCCCAGCTTCGCGTCGAGCGTCGCCTCGAGGTCGCCGTCGCCGCCGTCGCGCAGCCGCTCGGCCGGGTAGTGGACCTTGTTGACGATGACGCCGCCGAACGGCAGCTTCGCCTCGACCAGCTTGCGGTGGAAGTAGACGGCCTCGTCGACCGGCTCGCCCTGCGGGCCGCAGACGACGAGGAAGCAGGTGTGACGATCCGCGAGCAGGCTGTTGACCCGCTTGGCGCGGGCCTGGAAGCCGTCGACCATGCCGCTGAAGGCGTTGAAGAACTCGGCCAGGTCGGCGAGCAGGTCGAAGCCGACGATCCGCTTCAGCACGCCGAGCGCGACGGTCGCGCCGCGCCCCGCGACCCGCGCTGCCAGCCCGGTCGGCTTCATGAAGACGCGCAGCGAGCGGCCTTCGATGAACTGGGTGAGCCGTTTCGGCGCGTCGAGGAAGTCGAGCGCGTTGCGGGTCGGCGGCGTGTCGAGGACGAGCAGGTCGAAGCGCCCCGAGGTGTGCAGCTCGAACAGCTTCTCCATCGCCATGTACTCCTGCGATCCGGCGAGGGCGCTGGAGATCTGCTGGTAGATCGGGTTCTCGAGGACCCGGTCGCGCGCCTCCTCGTCCGGCGCCTGGCGGGCGACCAGCTCGTCGAAGGTCGCCTTCGCGTCGAGCATCATCGCCCACAGCTCGCCCTCGATCTCGACCCCGTGCTCGGCGAACAGCTCCGGCTCGACCTGCTTCGCCTCGTTGCCCAGTTCGGGCAGCCCGAGCGAGTCGGCGAGCCGCTTCGCCGGGTCGATCGTCAGCACGCAGACCTTCAGCCCGCGCGCCGCCATGCCGGCCGCGATCGCCGCCGAGGTGGTCGTCTTGCCGACCCCGCCGGAGCCGGCGCAGATGCAGATGTCCTTGCCCGCGAGGATCTCGTCGACCGAGGGCATCAGCGCGAGCCAGTCATCTGAGCTTCCCGGCCAGCCGGCGGGCCGACTCGACGCCCAGCTCGGGCTCGAACAGGAAGGGGAGGGTCTTGACCGGCGCCTCGACCCGGCGGCGCAGGCGGGCCAGCTGGGCGCGCTGGGAGCGGGCGCGGTCGTGCTCGGAGACGGCGGCGCGGGCGGCGGCGCGGACGCTGCCGTTCTCGCCCTCGGCCAGCCGGGCGAGCCGCTCGGCCTCCTCGTTGCTGAAGCGCTCCGGGTAGAGCCCGTTGAGGTAGACGCGGTCGACCGCGACGCCGACCTCGCCGCGCAGCTCCCGCTCCAGCGACGCCGACTCGTTGACCGGCATCTCCTCCGGCAGGGCGACGATTGCGGTGCCGGTGTGCTCGTGGTCGACGATCAGCCGGTTCAGCTGCAGGGCCTGGGAGTGGATCGGGCCGACGCGGGCGATCGCGGCGAAGGTGCGCGGCGTCTGCAGGAAGCCGATCCCGTGGCCGGTGGCGGGAGCGTCGACGATCACCAGGTCGTACTTGCGCCCCTTCTTGACCTTGCGGTCGAGCTGCGCCAGCTCCCAGATCTTGCCGATCGTCACCAGCTCCTTGAGGCCGGGCGTGGCGGCGGCGAGGTAGCTGAAGATGCGGCTGCGGAACAGCAGGTCGCGCATCGCCCGCACCTTCAGCTGCAGCAGCACGTACTCGCGCATCGACTCGTCGGGGTCGATCGAGATCGACCAGAGGTTCTCCTCCATCTCGACCTCGTGGAAGCCGACTTCGGTGTGCTCGAAGATCCGCGAGGCGTTCTCCTGCGAGGAGACCTCGCAGACGATCGTGCGCTTGCCTTCGGCGGCGGCGCGCAGCCCGAGCGCGACCGCGACGGTGGTCTTGCCGACACCCCCCTTGCCGGTCACGAAGACCAACCGCTTGTCGAGAAGTTCTGGGATCGGGGTGATTCCTAGCAATTTCGCGTGGCGGGAGGAAAAACGGGCAGCCATGCGAATACCCGCGCAATGGGATTCCTCAGCCGCAAGAACAAGTCAGCGTCGGCGTCGACCGCTCCGCCGGTGGAAGAACCGCATCCGATCGTCGAGGAGCTGGAGCGGATGGAGGAAGCTGTTCCGGAGCGGCGCGTGGCGGACGACGAGGGACCAGGGCGCCTGCCCGCGGGTCCTGTCGCGGGGCAGGGCACCCCGCCCTCGCCGGGCGGGGAACCCAGCCCCACGCCTCCCGCGGAAGATGCGTCTGAGGCGAGCGCCGATCGATCGAGCGGCGTATCGAAAGCCGATGCCGGGCCGGCCGCGGAGGCGGCCTCCAAGCCGCGGGGCATAGCTGAGGGGGCGGGACCGGCCGGGGCGAAAGCTGACACTGCGGCGGCGGCCGGAGCGACCTCCGTGGCGCGGGGCGGAGCGGACGGCGGGGGATCGGCCGTGGTGGCTGCGGAGGCCGAGGAGCCGGCGCGGATGATGGCCAGAGACTTGATTGCTCCCTCCCGGCACGAGGCCGTGGTGGAGGAGCCTGCGGTGGAGGCGCCGACCAAGCATGCCGAGGTGATCGCCTTTGCCAATCAGAAGGGTGGGGTCGCGAAGACGACGACCACTTTGAACCTCGCCGTGGCTTTTGCCGAGAGCGGGTACCGGGTGCTCTGCGTCGACCTGGACCCGCAGGGGAACCTGACGATGAGCCAGGGGATCGATCCGGACAAGGTCGAGAAGAGCCTCTACGACGTGCTGGTCCACGACATGCCGATCAGCGAGATCATCCAGAAGCGCGAGATCGACATCGCCGTCTCCTCGATCGACCTGGCCGGCGCGGAGATCGCGATGAGCACCAAGATCGGCCGCGAGCGCTCGCTCGAGAAGGCGCTGAAAGAGGTCTCCGGCGACTACGACTTCGTCTGCATCGACACGCCGCCCAGCCTCGGGCTGCTGACGATCAACGCTCTGACCGCGGCGAGCAAGGTGATCGTCCCCGTCCAGTGCGAGTATCTCTCGATGCGCGGGCTGGTCCAGCTCCAGAACACGCTGCGGATGATCCAGGAGAACCTCAATCCGGACGTGAAGATCGAGGGCATCCTGCCGACCATGCTCGACTCGCGCACCGTGCACGCCAAGGAGGCGGTCGAGATCCTCGAGGAGAACTTCGGCGACCTCGTCTTCCGCTCGCGGATCAAAAAGGCGATCAAGTTCGCCGAGGCGCCGGTCAAAGGCGCCAGCGTGCTCAAGTACGATTCTTCCAGCAGTGCCGCCAACTACTACCGGGAGCTGGCCAAGGAGGTTCTGGAGCATGAGTCGGCGTAACAAGCGCGCGAGCATGCGGGAGGGGCCTCTCTCCGACCTGTTTCGCAGCACCGCCGCAGACGCTCCGTTGGATCCGCCCGAGGCTGGGGCCGAGACGGGTCAGGGTTCAGACCGCTCGGCCGCGGGTCCTGTCGCGGGGCAGGGCACCCCGCCCTCGTCGGGCGGGGAACCCAGCCCCACGCCTCCCGCGGAAGACGCGTCTAAAGCTTCGGGTTCGGGCGAGCCGCCGCCCGCTGCGGAACAGGCGCGCTCGGGTCAAGCTGAGTCACGCGAGTCGGCTCCCGAAAGGCTGAAGCGTGTGTTCGCCGAGGAACCGACGCCTCGTCGTGAGCTGCCTCGGGACGAGCCGGCTGCCGAAAATCCTCGCTATGGGCGGGAGGAACCTGAGTATGTGGCGCCCGGCAGCGGCGAGCCGCATCAGCCTGTGATCCGGGTCGTGGGGGTTGGGGGCGCCGGGGTCAATGCCGTCAACCGGATGGTCGACGCGAACGTGCCCGGGGTCGAGTTCATGGCCGTCAACACGGACCTTCAGTCTTTGCAGCTGTGCGTCGCCGACGTCACCGTTCACATCGGCGACGAGGCGACCCGGGGGCTGGGCGCCGGGGCCGACCCCGAGGTCGGCCACCGCTCGGCCTTCGAAGAGCAGGACAAGATCAAGCGGCTGCTGAAGGGCTCCGACATGGTCTTCGTCGCCGCCGGCGCCGGCGGCGGCACCGGCAGCGGCGCCGCGCCGGTGGTCGCCCGCCTTGCCCGCGAGGTCGGCGCCCTGACCGTCGGCATCGTCACCAAGCCGTTCAGCTTCGAGGGCTCCCGCCGCGGCAACCAGGCGAGCAAGGGCATCGAGGAGCTGGCCGCCGAGGTCGACACCCTGATCGTCGTCCCCAACGACCGGCTGCTCGAGGTGCTCGATCAGCAGACGTCGATGGTCGAGGCCTTCCAGGTCGCCGACGACGTGCTGCGCCAGGGCGTGCAGGGGATCTCCGACCTGGTGACGCTGCCGGCCGTGATCAACCTCGACTTCGCCGACGTGCGGACGATCATGTCCGAGGCCGGCCGGGCGCTGCTCGGGATCGGCATGGGCCACGGCGACGGCCGCGCCCTGCTGGCGGCCGAAAAAGCGATCTCCTCGCCACTGCTGGAGACCTCGATGGAGGGGGCGCGGGCGATTCTGCTGTCGATCACCGGCGGCGCCGACCTCTCGCTGGTCGAGGTCAGCGAGGCGGCGAAGCTGGTCGGCGAGGCCGCCCACCCCGACGCCAACATCATCTTCGGCGCCAACATCGACGAGGAGCTGGGCGACCAGCTCTGGGTCACCGTCGTCGCCACCCGCTTCGACGGCCGCCCGGCGCCGCCGCGCCGCGCCGCCGAGCCGACGATCCGCCGCACCCGCGACAGCGGCCGCGCGCCGCGCAACGAGCGCTCCGGCGACCTCAGCTCGCTCGACGTCCCTGAGTTCCTGCCCGGGTAGCGGCCCCTCCCTTGAGGCTTGATGGGGGTCATCCACGCACGCGGATGACGCCGCATACCGGCGCTGGATCACCACCCGCGAACTCGCGGGTAGTAACCACTACCCGCTTCGCCCGCGTGCGTCGCCCAGCTTGGTCTGCGACGCCCCCGCGCACGCGCCTAACCCACACCAAGCCTCTAGTCGCAGCGGCGCATGGGCAGCTGAACAGGAGGTGACGCTATGAAGGGCGTCGTTGCGGCGGGGCATCCGCTGACCGCCCAGGCCGGAGTGAAGGTTCTGAAGGAGGGCGGCAACGCCGTCGATGCGGCGGTGGCCGCCGTTCTCGCCTCGTTCGCGGTCGAGAGCCCGTTGACGGGGTTCGGTGCGGGGGGATTCATGATGGTTCATTCACCAGGGCCCCACCCCGGCTCCGGTCGCGAGGAATCGGATTTCGACGCTCCCTCCGACGGGAATCCGGCAACCACCTTGATCGATTTCTTCGTATCGGCTCCCGGCAAGGACGGGACCGAGCGGGGGGTCGAGCTGGCCCCCGTGCCGGTCCACTTCGACGCCGAGACCGTGCAGACGTTCTACGTCGGGCCGGCCTCGTGCGGGGTGCCGGGAACCGCCGCCGGGCTGGAGCTGGCGCTGGAGCGGTTCGGCACGGCGCCGCTGGAGGCGCTGATCGGACCCGGCGTGCGCCTCGCCCGCGAGGGCGCTCCGGTCAATGCCGAGCAGGCCTACATCCTCGAGATCCTCTGGCCGATCCACCGGCGGCTGGCGGAGACGCGGGCGCTCTACGCGCCCGAGGGGAGGCCGCTGGGCGAAGGCGACGTGCTGCGCTTTCCGGCCCTGGGCGACGCGCTGGAGCGCTTCGCCGCCGAGGGTGCCGAGCCGTTCTACCGCGGCGAGGTCGCGGCGGCGCTGAGCGGCTTCGTCCGCGAGCGCGGCGGCACGCTCGGGCCGGCCGACCTGTCCTCCTACGGGGCGGTCGAGCGGCGGCCGGTGCGGGCGCGCTTCCGCGGCGCCGAGGTGCTGACCAACCCGCCGCCTTCGTCTGGCGGCATCCTCGTCGCCCACACGCTCGGCCTGCTGGAGCGGCTCGGCCCGAGCAGCGGGCCGGAGCAGCTGGTCGCCGCGATCGACGCCGCCAACGCCGCCCGCGGCGAGGAGTTCGCCGAGGCCCTCTACGACGGCGGGCTGGAGGAGGCGCTGCTCGATCCGGCGCGGCTCGACCTTCGGGCCGGCGACCTGCTCGGCTCGACCACCCACATCGCCGTGCTCGACGGCGACGGGATGTGCGCCAGCGTCACCTGCTCGAACGGATCCGGCTCCGGCGTGCTGGTGCCGGGCACCGGCGTGATCCTCAACAACATGCTCGGCGAGGAGGACCTCAACCCGCTCGGCTTCCACGCGATCGCTCCCGGGCGCCGCGTCCCCTCGATGATGGCGCCGACCGTGGTCCTGCGCGACGGCGAGATCGAGCTGGGCCTGGGCAGCGCCGGCTCGAACCGGATCCGCTCGGCGATCGTGCAGACGGTGGTGCGGGCGATCGAGCAGGGGATGGGCGCCGGGGAGGCGGTGCGGGCGCCGCGCCTGCATTTCGAGGCGGGCGTCGTCCAGGCCGAGCCGGGGATCGACGAGGCGGCGCTGGCGCGGATCGAGGCCCGCGGCGTGCCGGTCCTCCGCCGTCCCAGGATCAACCTCTTCTTCGGCGGCGTCCAGGCGGTCGCCCGCGATCCGTCCAGCGGCGAGCTGAGCGGCGGCGGCGACCCGCGCCGCGGGGGCGCCGTAGCGGTCGCATAGGGACGCGCCGATGGTTTGACGCCCACTACGGGACTGGTGCATATCCGGTTGACTCCGGGCCAGGCACGGCGCGCCCGCACGCCCAGGCACAGTGCCGGAGCAAACCGGATACGCATCATAGGACTAACCACCGGCAGGTCGGGGAGAATGGGGCGATGATCGACTTCGAGGCGGAGGGGCTGCTCGACGGGCTCGACGGCGAGGCGCGCGCCGCGCGGCTGGAGCTGCTGGAGCGGCTGGCCGGCGAAGGGGTGCCGCTGGAGGAGCTGCGGGAGGCGGTCGAGGGCGGGCGACTGGCCCTGCTGCCGGTCGAGCGCGCGGTGGCCGGCGGCGGCGCCCGCTACACGCCGCGCGAGGTGGCGGAGAAGGTCGGCCTCGACCTCGACGTCCTGCAGCGGGTCAGCGCCGCCTTCGGCGTTCCCTATCCCGATCCGGACGAGCGGGCGGTGACCGAGGTCGACCTGGAGGCGGCGCAGCGGGTCAAAGCCTTCTACGACGCCGGCCTGCCCGAGGACGGGATGATGCAGGTGGCGCGCACGGTGGGGATGGCGACGGCGCGGATCGCCGAGGCCAACCGCGAACTGGTCGTCCGCACGCTGATGCAGCCGGGCGACACCGAGCGCGACCTGGCGCTGCGCTTCGCCGCCGCCGCCGAGCACATGCTGCCGCTGTTCGAGCCGACCCTCGCCTACGCCTTTCGCGCCCACATGCTGGAGCAGATCCGCCGCGACGTGATCGGCACCGCCGACCTCGCCGCCGGCGAGATGGGCGGCGCGCCCGAGCTCGCCGTCTGCTTCGCCGACCTGGTCGGCTTCACCAAGCTCGGCGAGCAGGTCGAGACCGAAGAGCTGGGCTTGATCGCCGGCCGCCTCGACGAGCTCGCCACCGCGGTGGCCGAGCCGCCGGTGCGCCTGGTGAAGCTGATCGGCGACGCGGCGATGCTCGTCTCCAGCGACGCCACGGCGATGGTCATGGCGGCGCTGCGGATGGTCGAGGCGGCCGACGCCGAAGGCTCGGAGTTCCCGCGCCTGCGAGCTGGCATCGCCCAGGGCTCGGTCCACGTCCAGGCCGGCGACTACTACGGCCGCCCGGTCAACCTCGCCAGCCGCCTGGCCGCGATCGCCAAGCCCGGCAGCGTCCTCCTCGACGCCGCCGCCCGCGAGGCGGCAGGCGACGACCTCGACTACTCCTTCGCCGGCGAGAAACGCCTCAAGGGCTTCGACTCCCGCACCAGCCTCTACCGAGCCCGCCGCAAAGCTCCCAAATAGCGCCAAGTTCGTCGCTGGCGGCGTCACCAGGGGGGCGAACTCGGGGCGATTGAAGCCTTGACCCCACGACCGTGGGGAAAAAGCGACAAGATCCGGCGGCTCGGGTCTGGGACCTGGTCCGCGAGCAACACGGGGTGGTGACCCGGTCGCAGTTGCTCGCGCTCGGCGTCGGCTCTCGCTCGATCGAACATCGCATCGCGAAAGGCCGTCTGCACCCGCTCTGGCGCGGCGTCTATGCGGTGGGGCGGCCCGAAGTGAGCCAGAAGGGACGCTGGATGGCGGCTGTGCTGGCCTGTGGACCTACGGCACTGCTCAGCCACGGCAGCGCAGCAGCGCTCTGGAGCATCGCGCCGGTCCCCCGCACGAGGCTGAGCGTCGTCGTCGCCGGTGTGTTGCGTCGACGCCCCGGCGTCCAGGTGCACAGGCGCCGCGACCTTGGACCGGAGCACCGGCGTGAGGTGGCGGGGATACCGGTGACGGACCCGGTCTCCACCCTGGTCGACCTGGCGTCCTGTGCGCCGGAATGGCGCGTGGAGCGGGCGATAAGCGAGGCCGATCGCCTCGGCCTTCTCAATTCCGAAGCCCTTCGTCGCGACGTGGCCGAGCTCGGGCCAAGGCCGGGAATGGGCTGTATGCGAAGACTGCTCGGCCTCGACGCTCTGACCGACAGCGGCCTCGAGCGCAGATTCCTCGAGATCGTCCGCGCCGCGAACCTGCCACGCCCCGCAACGCAGGTATCCGTGAACGGCTATCGAGTGGACTTCTACTGGCCCGAGCTGCGGCTCGTGGTCGAGACCGACGGGTGGCGGTATCACCGGACACCAGGCGAGCAGGCGACCGACCGTCGCCGCGACCAAGCGCACGCGACCTCCGGCCTGACCACCGTCCGCTTCGGCGAAGACCAAATTCGCCGCGAACGCAAGCAGGTACGACGAACCCTCACCGGCGTCATCGCCCGACTCGAAGACAGCCGGCCCGGCTGAGTTGCGATGTTGCTGCTTCTTCCCACCCATGGTGGGGAAAAAGCAGCAATCGGTGCGGCGAGCCGGCGAGGCGCGGCTGGCGACCCCTGCGAGTTGTGTGTCAGGACGGCTTGCGGCCGGAGACGAGGAGGTTGTAGAAGAGCTCCGCCGGGAGGTGGGGCTCGAGCAGGCGGGTGTCGACCTTCTGTAGGGCGATGTAGCTGTTGAAGGCGAAGCGGCGCCAGCCCCAAGAGACGGAGTCGGGCTCGGCGGTCGACTCGACCGTGCGCAGGCCCCAGCCCCAGGCGTTGGCGAGCAGTTCCTCGCCGCTGACCCGGCGCTGCTCGAAGCCGGCCCCGGCGAGGACGCGGCGCAGGTCGGCGGGGGCGAAGGCGTGGACGTCGACCTCGCCCTCGAGCGCGTGGCCGTGCGACTGCTCCATCTCGGGGACGGCGCGCTCGCCGGCGCCGACCAACCGCCGCCAGGCCGGCGCGGCTAGCATCCCCGCCCGCTTCGGCGCCGCCGCCAGCATGTCGCCGTAGCGGGAGGGCTCGCCGCAGAAGGCGATCGCGCCGCCCGGTCGCAGCACGCGGCGGAATTCGGCGAAGGCGCGCCCGAGGTCGGGGATGTGGTGGAGGACGGCGTGGCCGAAGACGAGGTCGAAGCTCTCGTCCTCGAACGGCAGCTCCTCGGCCTCGGTCGCGACCGTCTCGACCGCGAGGCCGAGGCCCTCGGCGGTGGCCGAGAGCCGGCGCAGCATGCCGGGCGAGATGTCGGTCGCGGTCAGCCGCTCGATCAGCCCGAGCTGCAGCAGGTTGAGTGAGAAGTAGCCGGTCCCCGAGCCGATCTCCAGCCCGTCGCCGAAGTGGACGCCGTCGAGGCCGCCGAGCGCCTTCGACAGCTTCAACCGCACCTGCTCCTGCCCGGTGGCGCCGAAGTCGATGCCCCACTTGGCGTCGTATTCCTCGGCCGCCGCGTCGTGGTAGCGGGTGTTGACGTCCTTGATGTGGTCCGGCGTTGCCGTCGGCGAGGCGGGCATCGAGCCGGGAACGGTACACGGATCGGCGCAACCCGCCGCCACGAGGCGGACGTGCCGGGAGTTGACCGCCCAATATGGTGGTCAACTCCCGGCGCGTCGGGCCGATGGCTATACCGTCTCGCGTCGTGACCCGCGAGTACGTGCAGGAAAACCAGCCGGCGGGGGTGCCGCCGCTGCCGCTGACCGGCGAGCGGACGCTGCCCGATGTGCCGGAGGAGAACTACTGGTACCGGCGGCATCTGGCCGTCTACGAGTGGATCGCGGCGCGGGTCGCGGGACGGCGGGTCGTCGACATGGCCTGCGGCGAGGGATACGGCTCCGCGGTGCTGGCGGGGGCGGCGGCGAGCGTGGTCGGCGTCGACGCCAACCCGGAGGCGCACGAGCACGCGCGGCTGCGCTACGCCCGCCCCAACCTGCGCTACGAGCGCGACCTGGTCGAGAGCTTCGCCGAGCCCTGCGACGCGGTCGTCTTCCTGCAGACGATCGAGCACGTGCAGGACGCGGGCGCGATCCTCGACCACTTCAAGTCGATGCTGGCGCCGGGCGGCGTCGCCTATGTCTCGACCCCGAACCTGCTGACCCTGGCGCCGCCGGGGGCGGAGAAGTCCGACAACCCCTGGCACGTGCGCGAGTACCGGGCGGCCGAGTTCCGGGCGCTCTGCGAGGGCCGCTTCGAGCGGGTCGAGATGCTCGGGCTGTTCCACGCGCGCAAGCTGCGGGCGCACGAGCTGGCGCTGAGGCTGGGGTGGGACCGCGCCCACAAAGCGCTGCGGCTGACCCGGCCGTTCTACGACCGCTTCACGCCGGCGATCTCCAGCGCCGACTTCGCGTTGCGAGAAGACAACCTCGACGCGGCGCTTGACTTCGTCGCCGTGTGTCACGGTCTCTAGGGACCATGCGCTCGGCCGCGGGTCCTGTCGTCGGGGTGGGGGGTGCCCTCCTGGCGCTGCGATCTGCTCCAAGCGAAGGGATGGAGTCAGGTGACGGGACGAGGTCTTGCCCTCCGCAGACTCCGCGCTGGCGGAGGACACCCCCCACCCCGACGCCACCCGCGGAGGGGGCGCGGGTTCTGTGAGGGACGAGGCCCCGATCGGGGATCTGGCGATCGTGCTGCATAGCCACATGCCCTATGTGGAGGGGTTCGGGACCTATCCGTTCGGGGAGGAGTGGCTGTTCGATGCGGTGATCCGGTCGTATCTGCCGGTGCTCGAGGCGGCGGAGAAGCTGACGATGACGGTGACGCCGGTGCTGGCGGATCAGCTGGAGGACGCCGGGACGGCGGAGCGGCTGCGGCGGTTCCTGGTCGATTGGCGGATCGGGGCGGCGGAGGCCGACCTCGGGGAGGTGCCGTCTGAGTGCCGGAACGCCTGCGAGGCCGAGCGGGACCGCTACCGTCGCGCGCTGGAGCTGCTCGACGCCGCGGGCGGCGATCCGCTGCGCCCGTTCCAGGACGCGCATGCCGAGGGGCGGATCGCGCTGGCGACCTCGGCGGCGACGCACGCGGTGCTGCCGCTGCTGGCGACGCGGGCGGGCCTGCGGCTGCAGATCGACGCCGGCATCCGCTCGCACCGGCGGCGGTTCGGCTGGGACGGCGGCTTCTGGCTGCCCGAGTGCGCCTACGCACCCGGCCTGGAGCGGTCGCTGGCGGAGCACGGCGTGCGCTGGTTCTGCGTCGACCAGAGCCGGCACGAGGCGCCGCTGGAGGCGCTGACGCCGGTCGCCACCGGCGCGGGCCCGGCGACCACCGGCACCGGTTCGACGCCGCCCGGCGCGGGCTCGGCGACAACCCAGCCCGGCTCGGCGACGACCACGGCCGGTTTGCCGACGGCCGGCGCCCGCTCGGCGACGACCCCGCCCGGCCCGGTGGCGCTGCCGATCGACTGGGAGGCGATCCAGTGGCTGTGGTCGCTCGACGGCTACCCCTCCGACCCGGCCCACGCCCAGTTCGCCGGCAAATCGCTGCGCGGGGTGCGGATCTGGAAGGTCGGTGGCGGCGCCTACGACCCGGCCGCGGCGGAGGCCGCGGCAAAGCGCCAGGCGGCGGAGTTCCTCGACGCCGTTGCGGCGCGGCTGCGCGAGTTTTCCCGGTCCGGCGCCGAAGGCGTCGATGCGCCCGGCGGAGCCGGCCCCGTGGGCGGCAGAGCAGGGCCGGCGGGCGGAAGCGGCGCCGGCGCCGGCGCGCCGCGGAGGCGCGGCCTGCTCGTCTTCGCGATCGACACCGAGCTGCTCGGCCACTGGTGGTCGGAGGGGGCGACCTGGCTGCGCGAGGTGCTGGCGGGCGCCGCCGCCGCGGGCGTGCGCCTGCTGACCGTGCCCGAGGCGCTTGCCGAGCACGAGCCCGAGCCGCGCCCCCTCGCGGCATCCACCTGGGGAGAGGGGAAGGATCTCAGCACCTGGGACTCGCCCGCCGTCGCCGACCTCGCCTGGGCGGGGCGGCGGCTCGAGCTGCGGCTGCTGCGGGCGCTCGCCCGGGGGCTGCCGCGGCCCGCCGCGCTGCGCGCTGCGCGCGAGCTGCTCGCCGTCCAGTCGAGCGACTGGGCCTTCCTCGACGGGCGCGGCCAGGCGGGCGACTATGCATACAACCGTGCAACCTTTCACGCGGAAGCGGCCCTCCAGGCCATAGACTCCGCGGCCGGCAGCGACCCCCGTATGCGATCACTCGCCCCGGACCTGAGCCTCGCCCCCCTGCTCGAGCCCTAGATGAACGACTCGGCCTCGATCCGATGACCCGCGTCCTGATCCTCTCCTGGGAGTACCCGCCGCTGATCGAGGGCGGTCTGGCGCGCCACGTCCGCAAGCTCTCAGAGGGCTTGGTCGAGCGGGGCGTCGAGGTCCACGTGCTGACCCGCGGCGGCGAGGAGTCGCCGGCCGAGGAGCGCCGCGGCGGCGTCGCCATCCACCGCATCCGCGAGCCGACCCGACCGACCGACCTCGGCGAGTTCGTCGCCTGGGTCGAGCGGATGAACTCGGACATGCTGGCCGCCGGGGTCGAGCTCGGCGACCGCTACGACTTCGACCTCGTCCACGGCCACGATTGGCTGGTCGCCAATGCCTGCGACCATCTGGCGAAGCGCTTCGGGGCGCCGCTGGTGACGACGATCCACGCGACCGAGCACGGCCGCCACCAGGGCTGGGTCGACAAGCATCCCCAGACCTACATCCACGGGGTCGAGCGCTGGATCACCAACCGCTCGGAGCGGGTGATCGCCTGCTCTCACTACATGCGCGAGCAGATCGCCGACATCTTCGGGGTGGAGGAGGAGCGGGTCAGCGTGATCCCGAACGGGATCGACCCCGACGACCTGCAGCCGCAGGACCCGGCCGAGCTGGAACGGCTGCGGGCCGAGTTCGCGGCGCCGGAGGAGAAGCTGGTGCTGCTGATCGGCCGGCTGGTCTACGAGAAGGGTTTCCAGCTGGCGCTGGAGGCGATGCCGCGGGTGATCGCCGAGGCGCCCGGCACCCGCTTCCTGGTCGCCGGCTCCGGCACCCACGAGGCGGAGCTGCACAAGCAGGCCGAGGCGCTCGGCCTGATGGAGCACGGCACATTCCTCGGCTGGATCGGCGACGACGTCCTGCACTCGCTCTACCGGATCGCCGACCTGACCGTGGTGCCCTCGATCTACGAGCCGTTCGGGCTGGTGGCGCTGGAGGCGATGGCCTCCGAATGCCCCTGCATCGTCGCCGACACCGGCGGCCTGCGCGAGGTCGTCCCGCACGAGGAGGTCGGCCTGCGCTTCCGCTCGCACGACCCCGAAGCGCTGGCCGAGGTGGCGATCCGCGTTCTCCGCGACGACGACCTCGGGCAGCGCCTTGTCGCCGAAGCCTACGAGCACCTGCGCCGCTTCGACTGGGGCGACGTCGCCGAGCGGACGGCGGCGGTCTACGCCGACCTGGTCGGCGAGGCCAGCCGCGCCTGAGCGGCTGCCGATACTTGCGCTAGTTCGACGGCGGGCCGGACCCCGCCTCGATCGAGAAGCTGCCGACGTTGGTGCTGCCGGGCGACCAGCCGATTCCTTCGATCAGTTCGTCGAGCGGGATCTGCAGGGCGCCGGCGATCTTGATCACCGTGTCGATCCGCGGCAGGCGCGCCCCCCGCTCGAGCAGGCTGATCTCGGTGCGGTGCAGCGAGGCCATCACGCCGAGCTCTTCCTGGGAGAGGTCGGCCCGCCGGCGGCAGCGGGCGAGGTTCTCTCCAAACTGGGAGGCGATGTCCACGAGCAGCATTTTTCTGTCCGACTTCTCCAATGGCCACAGCTTTCACGGCGTCGGGAGAGGAGTGCCCGGCGATAGCGCCGGGTAACAACGGTCATAGGTCTAGCGTCTTACAGACGGTACAATGCCATCCTGCTATCGCGCGTTCAGCTTCGAGATCGGAGCCCGGGAGACAACGGAGACGGGCGAGCGGCGCCGGCCGGAGGGCGGGCTGCTCGATTGCCGGTCGCAGCGTTTAGGGGACCGTTACCCGGACAGTGCTGCGATCGATGCGGGGTGGGTCAGCGTCCGTCGGGTGGGGGCAGCGTCGTGTGCGCCGCCGGGTCCGGCTCGACCGGGTGCGGCCAGCGCAGGTCCCTCGGCGCCTCGCGCATGCGGATCACTCGGGCGGGGATGCCGGCGACGACGGCGTTGGCCGGGACGTCGCGGGTGACGACGGAGTTGGTGCCGACGATCGCGTTGTCGCCGACCCGGACGCCGCGCAGGACGCAGGCGCCGTAGCCGATCCAGACGTTGGAGCCGACCTCGACCTCGCGCATGTAGATGCCCTGCTTGCGGATCGGGCGCTCGACCTCGACGACGCCGTGGTCGAAGTCGATGAACATCGCCCGGTCGGCGATCACGCACTGCTCGCCGATCCGCACCCGGCGGTAGGCGGAGATCGTGCACTCCTGGCCGATCACCGTCTTGGCGCCGATCTCGACCACGCCCTCGTGGCAGCGGATCTTCGTCCCGTGGCCGATCCAGACGAAGCGGCCGAACTCGATCCGGCCGCGCTTGGCGACATGCAGTTCGAGCCCGCTGCCGAGGAACAGCGGCCCGTCGGTGCGCCAGCGCCGGCCGGCGCTGGTGAGGAAGCGGCGGCGCGCCCAGCGCAGCGCCAGCAGCGCGTATTTCGGCGTCAGCATCCGGTTGCGGGCGCAGAAGCGGAGGAAGCGGATCACGGCGGGGCGCACTTTAGACTGACGCCCCCGATGCCCGACGCCGCCAAGTCAGCACCACTCGCCGAGCGCCTTGTCGCCGGCGACAAGCGGGCGCTGGCGCGGGCGATCACGCTGATCGAGTCCGACGACCCGGCCGGCTGGGAGCTCGTCCGCGAGGTCTATCCGCGCACCGGAAGGGCGCGGATCGTCGGCTTCACCGGCCCGCCCGGCGTCGGCAAGAGCACCCTGATCGGCGCCCTCACCGCCGAGCTGCGCAAGGCCGAGCGCCAGGTCGCGGTGCTCTCGATCGACCCCTCGAGCCCGTTCACCCGCGGCGCCCTGCTGGGCGACCGGATCCGCCTCTCCGAGCACTTCCTCGACCCCGGCGTGTTCATCCGCTCGATGGCCTCGCGCGGCGCCCTCGGCGGCCTCTCCGAGGCGGCGCTGCAGGTCGCGCTGGTGATGGACGCGGCCGGCAAGGACGATGTGCTGATCGAGACCGTCGGCGTCGGCCAGGCGGAGATCGACATCGTCGACCACGCCGACACGATCGTGCTGGCGCTGATGCCGGGCTCGGGCGACTCGATCCAGGCGCTGAAGGCGGGGGTGATGGAGATCCCCGACGTGATCGTCGTCAACAAGGCCGACCACCCGATGACCGACACGATGGTGCGGGAGGTGCGCGGCGTGCTGGCGCTCTCGCACGAGCCCGGCGGCTGGAAGGTGCCGATCCTGCGCACCGAGGCGGCCCGCGGCGAGGGGGTCGCCGAGCTGGCCGAGAAGATCGACGAGCACCGCGCCCACATCGAGGCCGAGGGGACGCTGGAGCAGCGCCGCGCCCGCAACCTGCGCAGCGAGGTGCTGGGGATCGCGGCCTCGCGGCTGCGGCGGCGGCTGGAGGCGACGGCGGCGGACGACCCCGCGACCGCGAAGCTCCTGGAGTGCGTGGTGCGACGGGAGCTGGACCCCGCGAGCGCCGCCGGGGCGCTGCTCGAAGACGAGGTCGACGAGGCTCTGCGCCGGATCGAGGAAGGGAAGCGATGACGGCCGGGACGCCGCGGCCCGGTCCCGCGCCAGCGATCGACGAGGCGCTCGGCTGGGTGGGCTGCCAGGTCGACTCGGTCGACGGCGACACGGTGGGGAGGGTGCATGGCGTCTTCGCTGACGCCGAGAGCGGCGCGCCGGCCTGGCTGGTCGTCGCGCTGACGCGGCGGGGCCTGTTCGGTCGCAGGCGCTCCGCCGGGGCGGTGGCCGTGCCCGCCCGCGAGTGCGCCGGCGCGCTGGGCCGGGTCTGGACGGCGCAGCAGGGCCGGGCGCTGCGCTCGGCCCCGACGGTCGACCCCGGCCGGCCGCTGCTGCGCGAGCACGAGCTGGCGATCGGCGCCCACTACGGGATCGGCGAGGCGGAGGGCCGCTGCGCCGAGGTGGCCGCGCGGCCCGAGGGCGCGCTCACCGCCCGGCCGGTCTGAACCTGAACGTCCGCACCGCGGACGTGCCGTGGGTTAGACCCCCTATATGGGCACATAACCAACGGCACGTCCAACCCGTAATCCCCTCGTCACATTTGCGGCCTAGCGTGGGCGCAAAGTCGTCTACGAAGGGAGCAGGATGATGCGTGCACGGAGGGTCTTCGCGTTGCCGGCGGTCGCGGCGCTGGCGGTGGCCGGCGGGATCGCGGTCGGGGGCTGCGGCGGTTCGTCGGGCTCGGACAGCAGCACCACGGTGCAGTCGCAGAACGCGGCGGCGCAGAACAAGAGCGACGAAGCGATGAAGCACGAGGAAGCATGAAGCACGAGGAAGCCATGAAGCACGAAGAAGAGATGAAGCACGAAGAAGAGATGAAGCACGAGGGCTCGATGAAGGACGAATCGGGCGACTCGATGAAGCACGAGGAAGGCTCGATGAAGCACGAGTCCGACGAAGCGATGAAGCAGGAAGGCGAAGGCTCGATGAAGCACGACGAATCGATGAAGCAAGGCGAATAACCGTCACCTCCCTGTAATCCCGACCTGCCAGGGTTGACGCAATGGCACTGCTGATCCTGTTCGGATTCGTCGCCGGCGCCGCCACCGCGCTGTCTCCCTGCGTGCTGCCGGTGCTGCCGATCGCGCTCTCCGCGGGCGCGACCGGCGGCCGGCGGCGGCCGCTCGGGATCGTCGCCGGGCTGGCGGTCTCGTTCACCTTCGCGACCGTCGCCCTGGTCTACGTGATCTCGGCCCTCGGCCTGCCCGACGACCTGCTGCGCAAGCTGGCGATCGTCGTCCTGCTCGCCTTCGGCATCTCGCTGATGATCCCGCCGCTGGCGGCGCGGATCGAGGCCTACATGAGCCAGTTCGCCGGCCGCGCCGGGGTGAAGAGCGGCGGCGACGGCTTCTGGTCGGGGACCGCGGTCGGCGCCAGCCTCGGCCTCGTCTACGCCCCCTGCGCCGGCCCGATCCTCGCCGGCGTGATCACCGTCTCCGCCTCGCAGCCGTTCACCGGCGGCCGGCTCGCGGTCGCGCTCAGCTACGGAATCGGCTCCGCCGTCGTCCTCTACTTCCTGATGCTGGGAGGGCGGAGGGTGATCGCACCGCTGGCGCGGCGCGGGATCGGCCTGCAGATCGCGATGGGCGCGGTGATGGTCGTCGTCGCCCTGGCGATGCTCGGCAACTACGACATCAAATTCCAGAACCGGATCGCCGCCAGCCTGCCGAGCTTCCTGGTCAACCCGTCGAAGTCGCTGGAGGACACGGCCTCGGCGCGGGAAGCGCTGGCCGAAGTGCGGGGCCGCGGCGACAGCGCGTTGGGCGAGGCGGTGGCGAAGGCGGAGTCCTCGCCGGGCGGCGGCTCGGGCGAAGGCGAAGGCGGCGGCAAGGGCGCCGCCGGCGAAAAGTCCGGCCTGCCGGTGCTCGGCAAGGCGCCCGAATTCGTCGACACCCAGCGCTGGTTCAACACGCCCGGCGACCGGCCGCTGACCCTGCGCTCGCTGCGGGGCCGGGTCGTCCTGGTCGACTTCTGGACCTACAGCTGCATCAACTGCATCCGCACGCTGCCCTACCTGACCGCCTGGGACAGGCGCTACCGCCGCGACGGGCTGACGATCGTCGGCGTCCACTCGCCCGAGTTTCCGTTCGAGAAAGACGCCGGCAACGTCGAGGAAGCGATCCAGCGCAACGGCATCCACTACCCGGTGGTGCAGGACAACGACCTTGCGACCTTCACCGCCTACGGCACCGAATACTGGCCGGCCGAGTACTTCGTCGACGCCAGGGGTCGGGTCCGCTACGCGCACTTCGGCGAGGGCGAATACGGCGAGAAAGAGAAGATCATCCGCGAACTGCTCGACGAAGCCGGGCACGAAGTGAGCGGCCCCGACTCCGGGGCGAAGGGGATCGAAGCCTCGACCGGGGTGACGACGCCGGAGAGCTACCTTGGCGCGCTGCGGGCGGAGCGCTTCGTCAACGGCCCGATCGCCGCCGGCAGCCACGACTTCGGCAAGGCGGGCGAGCCGCCGCCGAACGACCTCGCCTACAGCGGCCGCTGGAAGGTCGAGCCGGAGTCGGCGACGGCGAAGGGGGGCTCGCTGGAGCTGTCCTTCGGCGCCCGGCGCGTCTACCTGGTGCTCGGCTCTCCCGGCCGCGACCGCCGCGTGCGGGTGCTGCTCGACGGCCGCCCGATCCCGAACCGGCTGGCCGGCGCCGACGTTCACGACGGCGTCGTCACCGTGACCGGCCAGCGCCTCTACGACCTCGTCGACCTGCCGAAGGTCGGCCGCGGGGTGCTGAAGCTGGTCCCGGAACAGGGGGTGATGGGCTATGCCTTCACCTTCGGCTAGCCCGGCCGCGACAATGGGGGCCGTGAGCGAGGAGCCGCGCGGCAAGGTGCTGGTGGTCGACGACGAGCCGACGATCGTCGAGGTGGTCGGCCGCTACATGGAGCGGGCCGGCTACGAGACCCACTCCGCCTTCGACGGGCCGGAGGCGCTGCGGCTGGCCGGCCTCTACCGGCCCGACCTGGTCGTGCTCGACGTGATGCTGCCCGGGCTGGACGGGATCGAGGTGATGCGGCGGCTGCAGGAGGACGGGCCGCGCACCGCGGTGATCCTGCTGACCGCGCGCGGCGAGGAGTCCGACCGGCTGGTCGGCCTGCGCCACGGCGCCGACGACTACGTGGTGAAGCCGTTCTCGCCGGCCGAGTTGGTGGCCCGGGTCGACGCGGTGCTGCGCCGCGTCTCGCCGCCGGCCGAGGAGGCGCCGGAGCCGATCGAGCACGGACCGCTGCGGATCGACCCCGGCTCGCGGACCGTCACCCTGGCCGGCGAGGAGCTGTCGCTGACCCAGCGCGAGTTCGACCTGCTCGCCTACCTCGCCGCGCATCCCGGCCGCGTCTTCTCGCGCGACCAGCTGATGGAAGCGGTCTGGGACTACCCCTTCTTCAGCGACACCAGCACCGTCACCGTCCACGTCCGCCGGCTGCGGGCCAAGCTCGGCGACGACCCCTCCGAACCGCGCTTCATCGAGACCGTGTGGGGCGTCGGCTACAGGTTGCGGCCGTGAGCGCGGAGCGAGTGAGCAAGATCGCCGGTGGCCATGAGTGCGAGCGAGCGAAGCGCGAGACAGTGAAATGAAGCGGACGATCGCGCTGACCGTGCCGATCGCCGTCGCAGCCTTCCTCGCCGGGGGGGCGGCGGTCACGGTGCCGCACAAAATGGGCTGGCCGCAGATCGCCCTGGTCGCGCTGGCGGTGGCCGGCGGGGCGCTGGCCGCGGCGCTGGCCGTCCGGCTCGCCGCCGAGGAGCGCTCGCGGCACGAGGTCGAGGCGGCGCGGCGGCGCCTGGTCGCCTCGGTCTCGCACGACCTGCGCACCCCGCTCGCCTCGCTGCGGCTGCTGGTCGAGTCGATCGACGACGGGGTGGTGACGGGGGAGACGCGCGACCGCTACCTGGGCGAGATCCGCACCCACGTCGCCGCGCTCAGCGCCCTGATCGACGACCTGTTCGAGCTCTCGCGGATCGAGGCCGGCGAGATCAGCTGGACGATGGGGCAGGTCGAGCTGCGCGAGCTGGTCGGCGACACGGTCGCGGCGATGCGGGCGCCGGCGGCGGCCCGCGGGGTGATGCTCGCCGCCGACCTGCCGCCCGGCGAGGTGGTCGCTCGCGCCAACGCGGAGAAGCTGCAGCGCGTCCTCTTCAACCTGATCCAGAACGCGATCCGCCACACCCCGGCCGACGGCAGCGTCACCGTGCGGGCGCGGACGGCCGGCGGCGGGGTGGAGGTCGAGGTAGCCGACGACGGCGCCGGGATCTCCGCGGCCGACGGCGAGCAGGTCTTCGAGGCCTTCTACCGCGGCGGCGAGGCGGCCCGCAGCGGCGACGGCGCCGGCCTCGGCCTGGCGATCTCCCGCGCGATCGTCGAGGCCCACGGGGGGCGGATCTGGCTCGAGTCGGGTATGCCGGGGACTCGGGTTCGGTTCACGTTGCAGGGTTCGTAGCGTGGGGAGGCGGCAGGGGTGTCCCTCCGGTTGCTGGGGTTTTCGCCGGGCGCGCCCGATCGTGGGGGACGGCCGGGGGTGTCCGGTCGGGCGCTGGGTTTTTCGCCTGGCGCCCAAATCGTGGGGACGGCCGGGGGGTGTCCGGTCGGTCGCTGGGTTTTTCGCCTGGCGCGCTCACGCTCTCGCCGAGTTGTCTGTGCGAAAACCAGGACGCCGCTGCCCGGAGGGGACACCCCCGGCCCTCCTCTCAGGGTCAATAGGCTGCGGTTCGTGGACTTCGAGCTGAATGACGAGCAGCGGCTGCTGCGGGACACCGTGCGGGACTTCGCCCGCAACGAGGTCGCGCCTGTGGCGGAGGAGCTTGATCGGACCAAGGCTTTTCCCTACGAGATCGTCGCGAAGCTGGGGGGGCTGGGGTTGATGGGGATTCCGTTTCCGCAGGAGTACGGCGGGGGCGGGGCGGACACCCTGTCCTACGTGCTGGCGGTGGAAGAGCTGGCGCGGATCGATTCTTCGGTCTGCATCACGATGGCAGCGCATACGTCGTTGGGGACGATGCCGATCTGGCTCTGGGGTTCCGACGAGCAGAAGGACGAGTGGCTGCCGGTGCTCTGCAGCGGGCAGAAGCTGGCCTCGTTCGGGCTGACCGAGCCGGAGGCCGGGTCGGATGCGGGGAACGTGCGGACGACGGCGAAGCTGGACGGCGGCGAGTGGGTGGTCGACGGGGCGAAGCAGTTCATCACCAACTCGGGGACCGAGATCTCGGGCTGCGTGTCGATCACCGCCGTCACCGGCGAGGTCGACGGGCGCAAGGAGATCTCCAACCTGATCGTCCCCACCGGGACGCCGGGTTACGAGGCGGGGGAGCCCTACCGCAAGATGGGCTGGAACGCGTCGGACACGCGGCCGCTCAGCTTCGAGGGCTGCCGGGTGCCCGAGTCGAGCCTGCTCGGCCGCCGCGGCGACGGCTTCAAGAACTTCCTCCACATTCTCGACGGCGGCCGGATCGGCGTCGCCGCGATGGGCGTCGGCCTCGCCCAGGGCGCCCTCGACGAGGCGATCGCCTACGCCAAGGAGCGCCAGGCCTTCGGCCAGGCGATCTCCAAGTTCCAGTCGATCCAGGCGAAGATCGCCGACCTCTCGGCCCAGATCGAGGCCGCCCGCCTGCTCACCTGGCGCGCCGCCCTGGAGAAGGACGCCGGCAAGTCGTTCACCCTGACCGCCGCCCAGGCGAAGCTGATCACCGGCCGCCTCGCCGTCCGCGCCACCGAGGAGGCCGTCCAGATCCACGGCGGCTACGGCTACATCGAGGAGTACCCCGTCTGCCGCTTCTACCGCGACGCCAAGATCCTCACGATCGGCGAGGGCACCGACGAGGTCCAGCAGATGGTCATAGCCCGCCAGCTCGGCTGCTGAGCCGCTCAGCGCGGATCGCCGCGATAGGCGGCGGCACGATGGCGAATGGCAGCGATGCGGACGGTCTGCTCGCCGTCGGTCAGCTGGTAGAGGATGCGGTAGGCGCCGACGCGCAGCGAGTACAGCCCGCGCAGTTTGCCGCGCAGCGCATGTCCAGCTCGGGGCTCGCGCTCCAGCAGGCCCAAAGCGTCCTCGATCGCATCGATCAGCGGCCAGTCGAGCTCGAGCAGCTCCCGACGAGCGCGTCTGGCCAGGACGAGCCGCGCCAACGATCAGCCGGCGGTCGGCCGCCGCTCGGCCAATTCGCCGCGAAGCTCGGCCAGGGTGACCGTCTCGCCGCGCTCGATCTCGGCCAGCCCCGCCTCGAGCGCAGAGAGGGCATCCGGGTCCGAGAGAACCTCCGCGGTCTCCTCCAACGCCTCGTACTCGTCGATCGGCACCAAGGCTGCGGCCGGGGCCCCGTTACGCGTCACGAGAACGTGATCGCGCCGATCGCTGACGTCATCGAGCAGGCTGCTGAGCTTGCTACGCAGCTCGCGCACGGGAACGGTCTTTGCCATCGGCAAAGCGTACACGATCATGTACACGGCTTCAGGTTGCCTTAGCCCCAGACGACAGCGCCAACGGCGGTTGGCGAACCGCCTACTTCAACAGGCGAAGGAACTCGTCGCGGTCGATTCCGGCGTCCGCGAGAATGCCGCTCAGCGTCCCGCGCTTGAGATCCTTGGCGTGCATCGCGACAGTGATGACGCTCCGGTTATCTGGGTGGGTGAAGTGGTGGTGGCTGCCCTTGGATCGGGCGAGCTTCCAGCCCGCCTTTTCGAGAACCCGGACGAGCTGTCGGGAGCGGACGGACGGAAGCCGTCCGCTCACGCGGCGACGGTGATCCGCTCGATCTGCACCGGCAGGGGCAGCGCACGCCCCTCCCCCTCCAGCACCTCGAGGTATCCCTCGATTGCGTCCTTGGCCATCTCAAGCGCTTCGTCGCGGGTCTCGCCCTGGGTGTGGCAGCCCGGCAGCGCTGGCACGGACACGCTGAAGCCACCCTCTTCCTCGGGCAAGAGAACGACCTCGAACTCATGGGACTTGGCAGCCATTCGCTCTCCTAGCTTACGCGGCTTTCCCGGCGGGGACCAAGAAAGCCTCGGCCGATGGACGGCAGATAACTCGCGGAGCGAATCCGGAGCGTTGGTTCCGCGCCGAAACCGTCGAGCCCTGACGGTCTCCGTCAAGCCCGATCCGGCTCATACTGCCGAGTGCCGCCTAAATAGCCCGACGAGCGATCTTTGTCTTGAGAGCCTCGACGAGCGCATCAACTAAAGGTTTCGACTCCGTCCGTAGGGCAGATTCTGGGGTGCGGGCAACAGCAGTAGCAACAAGCTGCTTGGCCTCGTCTTCAATTTGATCCGACCACGACTTGCCGCTCGCCTGGAAGATGTGAGGCATTCGTGCCGACCACTTGCCTTTCGACATCTTGTTGATCCAGGCATGGTCAGAAACCGAAACACCAAACTCCTTCTTGAACGTGCCCTCGTAGATCGCTGGATCAATCAAGTCCTCCAACTCGCAGCCGGTCTTTTCGCCTTTACGCATTGCCATCGTCACGTCCGCGGATGTCAGGAGCCCCGCATCCTGCGCCGCCTTCGCTGCCTCTTTCCCGGACTGATCGCTGTCCAGAAAAGCATGCGTGCTAGCAAGCGAATCCTGGAGCTGAGTTAGAAGGTAGGGAAGCTTTCCTGCCCCGTACAGCGGGACTAGACGCAGAAGGCCATCGTTGAGCACCTTAGCGAGCGAATCATCGATAGCAAGAAGCGGCGTCAGATTGTCTCGGTCCGTCTCGCCCTCGACTACCAAGAACACCTCGGCAGATGCCATATTGTCGGCCACGGTCACACCGAGCACATCGCGTAGTTCTTGAACTGACTTTGCTGGTGCCGCCTTGTTCTTGGTCACAATGATGTTGCTACGGAGATCAAAGCGATTTGCCAGCAGAGGCGAGTGCGTCGTCAAAATGACCTGCTGCGTCTCAGCCGTTTCCCGAAGGGTTTCCTTGAGTGCGTGAATAGCTCGTGGGTGAAGATGGGCCTCAGGCTCCTCTACGGCCAGGATGAACTCTCGTGCTCGCGCAGTCTCTCGCGAGTAGTGCTGCATCATCGCCATTGCCGCAAGGCTCTGCACTCCGTCGCCCTTGAAGCTGAGGTCCGTAGGAACGCCGTCATCAATTGTTATCGAGACGTTGCGGGGCAGCGACCGATCTTCCTCTTGCGTGTCGATAGTTACCGCCTTCACATCGGGGAGGAAACTCTTCAGCCTGTCAACGATCGCATCTGCAAGCGACGTAAAGATCGGCTCTTGTAGTTCACGAATCTTCTCCAGGGCCTTCGAGTACTCCTCGTTCTCGGCCGCCGCCTGCGTCAATTCACGAGAGAGCATGCGCTGAACAATGTCCGAGACTCGGTTCCCCGTCCTGATAGGCGGCACGTATTGAAGCTGAACACGATCCGCTACGAATTCTGCGATCTCGTCTCGTTTTTCGAGAAGTGCTTTCTGAGATGGACCCTGCTTACGGACTTTGAATATCGGTCGTGGTTTCTGGCCAAAGGTGAGGCTGATGGGAAGCAGCTCGTTGAACTTGCTTCCAACCGTTCGATGGAATTCAGCAACCTCTTCCGGCGTGAGTTCGAAGTCGAAGCTCAGCGTCGTTTTCCCGTTTTCGTTGTCCTGGAGGCTTTGTGGAAAGTCGCGTGCCCAGAGATAATTGAACTGCTCCGCGCCGCGAACGTTGGTTCGGAAACGACGGCGATCACTGCTGGGAAATAGTTGGCGGCGTGGGTTGGAGAGGCCCTGCATCCCGATTGCCAGCGCCTCAAGGATGTTGGACTTGCCCTCGTTGTTCGGACCTATGAGAACAGTGAAGTCGCCGAGCGGCAGCTTCTCTGCCTTGGTGATACTTCGAAAGTTCGTAACGGAGAACTGCTTCAGGCGCATGGCAGATCGCTTTTACCATCCCTAACCCGGATCGTTCACCAAGCACCTCGGAGTAACGGCAGAGGGCGGGAGACGGTGGTGTGCACCTGAGCGCGGTCGGTTGTTGCCGCTTGAGTCGCAACGGAGCTCGCGGACGACCGGGTTGACGCGCTTTTCGCGCAGGCCGAAGCGGGGCTGCGCCAGAGGGGCGATCTCGGAGGTAGGCGCGGTTCCGCGGAACCGGCGGCGGTTCAGCCCGCCGGCGCCGGCAGCTGCCCGAGCCGCGCGAAGGCCGCGGCGAGCTCCTCGGCCCAGGGCCAGCGGCGCTCCAGCCGCAGAGTGGCGCGGCGGGCGTGGAAGGCAAGTCGCCCGGCGGTGTGCAGGGCGCGGTAGCGCAGTCGCTTGGGCTCAAGCCCCGACAGCTCGCCGCGAAGGAGCAGGGTGTCGGTCAGGGCGAGGAGCAGCTGGGCGATCAGCACCAGCTCCATCCAGACCGCGTTCATCTGGAAGTCGGCGAACGGGAGCAAGTCGAGGCCCATCTGCTTGGCGCAGCGAATGCGGTCCTCGCAACGGGCACGGGCGCGATGCTCACGCTCCAGATCGGCGGCCCCGCCTTCGCGGTCGGTGAGGATTGCCTGGAAGCGGTGGCCGTCTGCGTCGGTGAAGGAGAGCTGCGCGCCGGGATGCGGGCGCTCGCGGCGGACGATCAGCCGCGCGCCCTGCGGCCAGCCGGAGAGGTTGATCAGGTCCGTGGCCTCGGCGACCTCGCCGTTCTCTCGCGCAGAGCCGTCCTGGGCGAGGGCGGAAGTCCAGCGTTCATCCGGGATTCGGGCGATCGCCTTGCGCACGGGCTCGGTCAGGTCAAAGCCGACAGAGAAGCGGATCCGCCCCTCGCGCGCCCAGTCCAGCAACCCGTGCGTGGCGCCGGCGGAGTCGAAGCGCAGGACGATCTCCGCCTCGGCGGCGAGGCCGGAGGGCAGCTGCTCGAGCGCCTCCTCGGCGACCTCGATCTGGTCGGCCACGGTGTTGGCGCCGGCGTTGCCGGGCCGCAGGAGACCCGCCAGCGGCTCGCCGCCGCAGGGATCGCCCGGGCGGTCCAGGAAGGCGAGCATCGGGTGGAAGCCGAAGCCTTTCTTGAACGTCGGGGCCGCCCCCTCCTTCTCGGAGCCGGCCTCGATCAATGTCGGGTCGAGGTCGATGAAGAGCGGCCCCTCGTCGGGCTCGGCGCCGGCCTCCCAGGCGCGCTCGCGCGCCACCCGGCGGGCGGTGCGGAGCGCACCCATCAGCTCGGGGTCGCGGCCGATCGCCTCTACGGCGCGCCAGGCCGTCGCATCGGAGGCGACCGCGCCGAAGAGCGGCTCTTGCTCGCGCACCGCGGCGAGGTCGCAGAGGTGCTCGCCACCTGAGGCGAGCATCACCGCGAGGTCGCGCACAACCCGGCCGGGATCGTGGGTTCCCCGGCGCTCGCGCATCGGCGCGAGGCCTTCGGAGAGCGCTTCGGTCAGCCCGATCCGATCCGCTGTCTCGGCCAGCAGCGCCGCGCCGGCGTGGGAGACGATCCCCTCTCCGTCCGCCGTGACATCTACGGTGAATTCGCGGCCATTGTGCTGCACCTTCATGGTGATCCTCCTGGGCGGTGTTTGCGAGCTTCGTCACCCGCAGAATTTCGCTTCAGGCGGACGAAACCGCGCCCTGGGAGACCCGGGGCGCGGTTTCTTCATGAACGATCCGGGCTAATGGACGGAAGTGCACGCATGCGGTGTCCCGAGGTCACTGGCACGAAACCTTGTACCGCAGATGGCGTGACCGGACCCGGTTCATCGGACGGAGCTGGAAGCTTAGAGGTCTTCACGTTTGCGATCAACCGCATGCCTATGCGGGATTCCGCGAACCGCTTTCGTGGCGACCACACGTTAAGCGCCGCTACGCCACACCGACTGGGCGCTCAGCGCCGACGCCGATCGGGGTCAGCGCCCGATTCGGCGGGCGTCCAGCCCTCGGCCTGCTCGGCGACCTCAAGCGAGAGCGCCTCAATCTCTGCGACCAGCTCACGCAGTCGCTTGCGGTTCTCAAACCAGGGTCGGTAGCGCTCCAGCTGCTCGGCTGAGAGGCGGCGGGTGACGGTCTTGCCCCCGACCTTGCGCGTCCAGGTGACGTAGGGGCCGTGCAGTTTGGGCGGGTCGGCCTTGCAGGCGCAGTTGGGCTTGCCGCAGCGGTTCATCGCCACGTTGATCGTCCCCGGCAGGGCGAAGTCGATCTCGGCGAGCTCGGCGCTGAGCGCGCGCAGGTGGGACTCGGGGCTCTCGTTCATGGGTGACTCGCGATCCTACGTCGGTCTGTCCGACAGTAGCTCTACTGTCGGACAGCATGAGTCCCCGAGAGGGCGACCTCGCAGCGGCGGCGATCGCCGCCTACGCCCCCGCCTCGCTCTCTGCCGAGGCGGCGGCCTTCGCCCGCGCCACTGCGGCGCGGGCCGCCCCGCGGACACGGGAACGGGCCAAGGCGCTGCTCTATGCCGCTTCGAGACTGGCGGCGTTCGGCGAGTCGGTGGGGCTTGAGCTGGAGGCGGAGACGCTCTTGCGCGAGGCGACAATCGAGCGCTTCGTCCTCACCGGCTGCCGTGCGGTCTCCCCGGCGACGCGGCGCACCCTGCGCACCAACCTGCGGGCGCTGGCCCGCGCCCATCGGGCTCATCCCTCCCCGTTACCGGCGCCCTTGCCGCGCGAGCGCGCCAAGGCCCCCTACTCGGAGGCGGAGATCGCCGCCTACCTGCGCCTCGCCGCCGCGCAACCCACCGAGGCAAGGCGCATGCGCACCACGGCGCTCCTCTGCCTGGGGACGGGGGCGGGGCTGGTCGGGGCCGAGCTGCGCCACGTGCGGGGGCGCGACGTGGTCTCCCGCTCGGGCGGGCTCGTGGTGGAGGTCTCAGGACGCCGGGCGCGGGCGGTGCCGGTGCTGGCCCGCTTCCACCCGCCCCTGGAGGAGGCCGCCCGCTTCGCCGGGCGGGGCTACCTGCTCGGCGGGCGCGAGCCCGGCCGGCGCAACCTCGGCGCCGCGCTGGGGGCGGCGCTCTCGGCCGATTCCTCGCTGCCGCGCCTTCAGGCCGGGCGGCTGCGGGCCACCTGGCTTTGCGAGTGCGCGGAGGCGATCGGCCTGCGGGCGTTCATGGACGCGGCCGGCATCCGCTGCTCGCAGCGGCTCGGCGACCTGGCGGCGGGGCTGTCCGAAGTGGACGAGAAGGCGGCGGTGGCGTTGCTCGGAGGGGGCCGTGCAGGCTGAGGCGAAGCTCGAGCGATTGGAGCGGGTCGTCGACCGCGCGGGTATCGCCCCGCGCATCGAGGCGCTCTTGCCGGTGGGGGCGCGGCGGCGCCAGCTGCGGGTGCGCACGCTGCTGGTGGGGATGCTGGCGGTCGCCTGCGACGGGCGGCCCGCGCACCTGAGCCGGGTGTGCGAGGCGCTCCTCTCGCTGCCCGAGGCAGATCAGCGCCGGCTCGGCGTGATCGCCGAGTGGAAGTCGGGACCGCACCGGCTCACCTACCGTCAGGTGGAGCGCACCTTCGGGCTCGTGGTCGGGGCGCTGGCCAAGGCCGAGCCCGACGGGGAGCCCTCCGAGGCGCTGGGGGAGGCGCTCGACGCCCTACTGGAGGCGAGCGTCGAGGTCTGCGGAGATCCCCGGACGAGCTCCTACGCCGTGGACTGGACCGACACCGAGACGTTCTCGGTCCCGCCGCCGAAGGGCGGCGGGACCTGCGCGGACCCAGAGGCCGCCTGGGGGCACCGGCGCGGGGACTCCCCGGGCGAGCGCGACGAGGCCTTCTACGGCTACTACCTGCAGGTCGTCACAGCCGTCGAGGAGGAGCGCGGCCCCGCGGTCCCCGAGCTGGTGCGCCGCATCCACATCGCAAGCTGTGCGGTCGACCCCCCGGCCGCGCTCGTGGGGGTGCTGGGGCGGATGGCCGCCGCCGGGATCAAGATCGGCGACGTCCTCGCCGACTCCGGCTACGCCCATCGGGTCGCGGAGACGTGGGCGCTGCCGGTGCGGCGCCTCGGCGCCCGGCTCGTCCAGGACCTCCACCCCCATGACCGCGGGCCGAAGGGCACCCACATGGGGGCGACCGTTGCCAACGGAGCGCTCTACTGCCCCGCCACCCCAGCCGCGCTCTTGGAACTGGGGCCGCTGGCGCGGGGCGCGAGTGAGGCCGAGACGACCACCCACGACCAAAAGGCGGCCGAGCTTCGCCGCCACCGGCTCGCGCCGATCACGACCTATGACGCCGACGGCTACCACCGCGTCGGCTGCCCCGCGGTCCGGGGCAAGCTGCGCTGCCCCTTGCGCTCTGACTCGATGCAGCTCGACCACACCCGCCCCGAGGTGGCGAGCCCGCCAGAGCACCCACCGCGTTGCTGTTCCCAGCAGACGATCACGGTGCCTCCGTCGGTCAGCGCCAAGGCCGCGCAGAAGCACGACTACCCCTCGCCGGAGCACCGCCGCTCCTACGCGCGGCGCTCTGCCGCCGAGCGCGCCTACGCCACGGTCAAGGACCCGGCCACGAACGACATCTCAAAAGGCTGGTGTCGACTGATGGGCCTCGCCCCGATCGCGCTGTTTGCCGCCTCCGTCTTCGTCGCCCGCAACCTGCGCGTCGCCGACGCCTTCGCGGCGCGAGAGGCCGAGGACGAGCGGCGGGCCGCCCGCGGCCTGCCGCCCAGGCGACGCAGGCGCCGCCGGCAAAGCGCAGCGGATCTGATCAGGGCGGCGAACGCGCCGCCCTGATCCCTTCGCTTCGCCAAGACGGTTATCGAAGGGTCCAAGGGTCGAGCGCGGGGAGAACCGATGGCCACCGGTGGGGAGAAACCGTGGCCGCAGGCGGGGAAGCCCGGTGGCCGCACCCGGGGAGAGCTGATGGCCGTCGGGCATCCCGCGAAGCGCGGTACGTCCGTTCCAAACGTGAAGATGAGTGGAGGTCAAAGGTGAAGACCTCGCTTAGGCGGGGCGGGATTCGAACGCGCGACCTTCGGGTTATGAGATCGGCGACTTGCCTTTACAACTGCAAACTCTTCACCTGCAGCAGCTCCTCGATTGCGTAGCGGCCGTTCTCGCGGCCGTGGCCGGATTGCTTGTAGCCGCCGAAGGGGGCCAGGGGGTTGAAGGCGCCGCCGTTGATCTCGATCTGGCCGGTGCGGATTCGCTTGGCTACCTCTATCGCGCGGTCCTGGTCGGCTGACCAGACGGCGCCGGCCAGGCCGTAGACGGTGTCGTTGGCGATCCGGACGGCGTCGTCGGTGTCCTCGTAGGGCTGGATGACCAGGACGGGGCCGAAGATCTCCTCCTGGGCGATCGTCATCTCCGGCGTCACCTCGGAGAAGACGGTGGGGCGGACGAAGTAGCCGCGGTCGAGGCCCTCGGGCGGGGTGGCGCCGCCGGTCAGCAGCTTCGCCCCCTCGGCCTCGCCCTTCTCGATGTAGCCGCGGACGCGCTCGCGCTGGACGTCGGAGACCAGCGGGCCGAGCCGGGTCGAGTCCTCGAACGGATCTCCCGGGGTGAAGCTCTCGGCCGTCTTCGCGGCGATCTCCTCCGCCTCGGCCAGCTTCGCCCGCGGGACCAGCATCCGGGTCAGGGCGCTGCAGGTCTGGCCCGAGTTGAGGAAGCACTTGGCGACGCCGTCGGGGACGGCCTTGGAAAGGTCGGCGTCGTCGAGGATCACGTTCGGCGACTTGCCGCCGAGCTCCATCGCGACCGGCTTCACCGTAGCTGAGGCGAGCTCGGAGACGCGCCGCCCGGCCCGGGTCGAGCCGGTGAAGGAGACCATGTCGACGCCGGGGTGGCCGGCGATCGCCTCGCCGACGACCGGGCCGGTGCCGGTGACGAGGTTGAAGACTCCGGCGGGCAGGCCCGCCGCCTCGATCACCTCGGCGAGGATGAAGGCGTTCAGCGGCACCACCTCGCTCGGCTTCAGCACGACGGTGCAGCCGGCGGCGAGGGCGGGGGCGACCTTGGCGGCGATCTGGTTCAGCGGGTAGTTCCAGGGGGTGATCGCGCCGAGCACGCCGACCGGCTCGCGCAGCACCCGCGAGCTGCCGATCTCCTCCTCCCAGGCGATCTCCTCGATCAGCTTCGGCATCGCCGCGAACTGGGCGGTGGGCAGGCCGGCCTGGATGATTCGGCTCAGCTTTAGCGGCATCCCCAGCTCGGCGGCGATCGTTGCCGCGATCTCCTCGGAGCGCTCGCCGAGCCCGGCGGCGATCGCCTCCAGGTAGCCCGCGCGCTCGGAGCGCGGGGTCTGCGACCAGGACTCGAAGGCGGCGCCGGCGGCGCGCACCGCGAGTTCGGCGTCCTCCGGCGCGCAGGCCGGGATCGTCGCCATCGTCTCCTCGCTGGTCGAGTTGACGACCTCTAGCGTTTCGCTTCCCTGCGGCTCGACCCACTCGCCGCCGATGAAGACCCTGTCCTTCGTCTGAACCTCAGCCGCCGTCGCCATCTCTCCTCCTACTCGCTGGTCAGTCCCTCATTCTGCTCCATTGGCGAATCGTCCACACCATAGGGTGGAAAACTCGCCAATCGTCAGCCGCTGCGAGCGGTCAGCGCCGGGTTGTCCCCCGCGACTCCGGGTCCTGGGAGCGCCCGGGCGTCGCGGGCGTGCAGCTCCTTGCCGCAGGCCTCGCAGACGCCGCGGTCGTTGACCGGGCCGCCGCACTCCTTGTGGACGATCAGCATCGGCGGGCCGCCGGGGCTGGGGGAGTGGCGGTCGCCGGGGCGACTATGAGCGACATCGAGTACATAGCAAAAAAGCTATAAGCACATATTCGCTATGGTTCAGGCGTGAAGACGCCTGGGGAATTGCTCAGAGAAGCGCGTGAGCGGCATGGTGTGAGCCAGAAGCGGCTGGCGATGCGAGCGAGCACGACCCAGTCGGCGATCTCGCGGATCGAGCACGACAAGGTCTCGCCATCCGTCGAGACGCTGCGCGAGCTGCTCTATCTGCTGGGGGAGGATTTGAACTTGGATTCCCGGCAGCGCAACGCCGGGATCGACACGACGCTGAACGCGAAAATGCTGACTCTGACGCCTGCCGCGCGGGTGAGCCATGGACTTGCTTTTGCCGATTTTGTTCGCCGGAACAGGGGTACCGCGGTTCGCGCCGGGGAAGCCTGAGATGCCGACGCCCCCACGACCTGAGCAGCCGTCGCTCGAAGTCGATCGTCTATTGCAGGCCCTGAGCCGGAACGGTGTCGACTTCGTCATCATCGGCGGGATGGCGGGCCTCGCTCATGGATCCGCCTATCCGACGTTCGACCTCGATATCTCCTACGCGCGCGATCAGGCAAACCTCGAGCGCATGGTCGCGGCTCTCGAGGAAGTGGGGGTCACATTGCGAGGTGCACCTGCCGACCTGCCGTTTCAGCTCGACGCGCGCACTTTGGCCAATGGAGCGAACTTCACTTTCGACAGCCCTCACGGCAGCTTCGACATCCTCGGCGATCCAGCCGGCATCAGCTCATACGACGAGCTTCGCAATGACGCCTGGGTTGCGATGATCGAGGGCGTCGAGGTGCGAGTTGCCTCGATTGACCACTTGATCGCGATGAAGAGGGCCGCAAATCGGCCAAAAGATCAGCTGATGGTGGAGGAGTACCTCTCGCTCGCCGACCAGCAGAGCCCGGATTAGCCTGGCGCCGACTCGCGCGCCAGCTCGACCAGGAGGCGGACGCCGAAGCCGCTGGCATCGTCGCCCGTGTAGGGGCGGCCGACGTCCCAGGCGGTGCCGGCGATGTCGACGTGGGCCCACGGGGTCTCGCCGACGAACTCCTCGAGGAAGGAGCCGGCGTAGATGGTGCCGGCCTTGCGCTTTGCGGCGGCGTTGGCGAGGTCGGCGACCTTGCCCTTGAACAGCGCCTTGTACTCGGGGTGCAGCGGCAGCCGCCAGACCAGCTCGCCGGTGGCGCCGCCGGCCCGCTCGACCTCGCCGGCGAGAGCGTCGTCGTTGGAGATCACCGCGGCGTAGGTCGAGCCCAGCGCCATCAGCACCGCCCCGGTCAGGGTCGCCAGGTCGACGATCCGCTCGGCGCCCAGCTCGACCGCGTAGGCGAGCGCGTCGGCGAGGATCAGGCGGCCCTCGGCGTCGGTGTTGATCACTTCGACCGTCTTGCCGCTGTACTGGGTGATCACGTCGCCGGGCTTGATCGCCGTGCCGGAGGGCATGTTCTCGGTCGCCGGGACGACCGCGACCAGGTCGACCGCCAGCCCCAGCTCGGCGATCGCCGCGACCGCCTCGAGCACCGCGGCGGCGCCCGACATGTCCATCTTCATCTCCTCCATCCCCGCCGAGGGCTTCAGCGAGATGCCGCCGGTGTCGAAGGTGACGCCCTTGCCGACCAGGCCCAGGGTCTTGCCGGAGCCGCCGCCGGCGTAGCGGAGGACGATCAGGCGCGGGTCCTCGGCTGCTGCCCTGGCCGACCGCGACCAGGCCGCCCATCTGCTTGGCGGCGATCTCCTCGCGGCCCAGGACCTCGACGCTCAGCGCCGCGCTGCCGGCGGCGATCTCCTCGGCGCGGGCGGCGAGGAAGGACGGGGTGGCGACGTTGGACGGCAGGCTCTGCAGGTCGCGGGCGCGGTTCTGCGCCTCGGCGCAGACGCGGGCGGCCGCGGCGGCGGGCGCGATCGCCGCCGGCGCCAGCAGCGTCAGCGAGTCGACCCGGGCCGCGCCCTCCTCCGCTCCGCCGTTCCTTTCCCTGGCCGTGCCGGGAGAGGGAGCAGCGGAAGACGGGTCTGCGCCGGTCTTGAAGCGGTCGAAGCGGTAGGCGGCGAGGATCGTGCCGGTGACGATCGCGTCGGCGGCCGCCTCGTCGTCGCCGGATTCCGGCAGCAGCCAGGCGACGGACGCGGCCTCGAGCCGCTGCGCCTCCTTGGTCGCCAGCGCGGCGGCGACCCGCAGCCGCTCGGCGTCACTCTCCTCGCGCTTGCCGAGCCCGACGACCAGCGCCCGCCCGGGGCGCTCCGGGTGCAGCAGCGAGAGCTTTTCGAAGCCCCCCCTGGCGCCGGCGGCGCCCGGCGACCCGGCCAGCCCGGCGGGCAGCTCCTCGCCCTCGTATAGGCCGGCGACCAGCAGCTCGGCCTCGACCGCGGCGATCTCGATCTCGCACACCTCGACGTTCATCGCAAAGGCCCGCGCTCCGCTCGCCGCACGAAGGACCCCATATGGACGACTGCTCGCTCCGCGCTCACGACGCGCGAGTCTATGCATTCGCTCACGCAACGCCCGGCGCCCGGCCGCTATCGTTTCCGGCAGGGCCATGCGGCCCTTCCGAGCCGAGACCCGGCACAAACCGACGCAGAAAGGCCGCCAGATGCCCAGCACCGTCATTCTTGGAACCGCACGCACGCCCTTCGGCAAGATGGGCGGCACCCTCTCCTCGCTCGACGCCACCGACCTCGGTGGCCGCGTGATCGAGGCCGCGCTGGAGCGCTCCGGCGTCGACCCCGAGCAGGTCGAGCAGGTCGTCTTCGGCCAGGTCCTGCAGGCCGGCCAGGGCCAGATCCCCTCGCGCCAGGCGCAGATCAAGGGCGGGATCCCGAAGGAGGTGCCCTCGGAGACGGTCAACAAGGTCTGCGCCTCGGGCATGCGCTCGCTCGGGCTCGCCGACATGGCGATCCGCGCCGGCGACACCGATGTCGCCGTGACCGGCGGCATGGAGTCGATGAGCAGCGCGCCGTACCTGCTGCCGGGCGCCCGCTTCGGCTTCCGCATGGGCGACGTCGACAGCGGTCGACGCGATGACCCACGACGGCCTCACCAACCCCTTCACCGAAGAGCAGATGATCGACGAGGCGAGCACCGTCTCGAACGAGCTGGAGATCACCCGCGCCGACATGGACCGCTTCGCCGAGCGCTCGCACCGGCTCGCCGCCGAGGCGACCGACGCCGGCCGGCTCGCCGACGAGATCGTCGGCGTCACGGTCAAGTCGCGCAAGGGCGAGAACACGATCGAGGCCGACGAGGCGATCCGCCCCGAGACGACGGTCGAGGTGCTCGCCAAGCTGAGGGCGATCGGCGACGACGACGCCACCCACACCGCCGGCAACGCGCCCGGCGTCAACGACGGCGCCGGCGCGATCGTCGCCGCCTCCTCCGAGTGGGCCGAGAAGGAGGGCCGCGAGCCGCTCGCCCGGGTGCTCGCCTACGGCACCGTCGCCGACGACTTCGCCTACCTGGCGAGGACCCCCGCCGGCGCCGCCAAGCAGGCGCTGGAGAAGATCGGCAAGAGCCCCGAGGACGTCGACCTCTGGGAGATCAACGAGGCGTTCGCCTCGGTCGCCCTCAACTCGATGCGGATGCTCGGCGTCGACGAGGACCGGGTCAACGTCAACGGCGGCGCGATCGCCCTCGGCCACCCGATCGGCGCCAGCGGCTCCCGCATCGTCGGCAGCCTCGTGCACGAGTTGCGGCGGCGCGGCGGCGGCCTCGGCGTCGCCGCGATCTGCTCAGGCGGCGGCCAGGGCGACGCAATCGTGCTGGAGGTTGCCTCATAGGCGGCCGCTGCAAACCGGCGCATCTCGGGGTCCTCGGTCGCTCGGATCGGGTCACGCACTGAACAGTGCGCTCCCCTCACCTCGCTCCTTGCGTCCCCCGACCTGCTTGGTTTTCACGGCCGTTCGAAGGACGTGAAACGCATGACTCAGGCAGCCGCATTTTTCGATCTGGACAAGACCCTGATGGCGGGGTCGAGTGGTATGCAGTTCGCCCGCGTCGCCGCCCGCCACGGGCTGGTCAGGCGGCGGCAGCTGGCGCGCTGGGGGGTCGAGCACCTGCGCTACCGGCTGCGCGGGGTCAGCGACGAGCGCACCGCCGAGGTGCTGCGCGGCGTGCGGGAGCTGCTCGCCGGGATCGCCGCCCGCGACCTCGAACGGATGAACCCGGAGGTGATGGCGGCGATCCTGCCGCGCGTCTACCCGCAGATGCTCGCCGAGGTCCACGCCCACCAGGACGCCGGCCGGCGGACCTTCATCGTCAGCGCCGCCGGCAGTGGCGTGGTCGAGCCGCTGGCCGCCGTGCTGGGGATGGACGGCGGCGTCGGCACCGAGTACGAGGTCGACGAGGACGGCGCCTTCACCGGCCGCTTCGCCGGGCCGTTCGTCTACGGCCCGGGCAAGGTCGAGGCGATCGAGGCCTACGCGGCCGAGCACGGGATCGACCTCGAGGCCTCCTACGCCTACTCGGACTCGCTCTCCGACCTGCCGATGCTGCGCGCGGTCGGCAACCCTGTGGTCGTCAACCCCGATCCGGCGCTGGCCGACGTCGCCAAGCGCGAGGGTTGGCAGACGATGCGCTTCGAGCGCCTCGGCCGCCACCTGGCGGCGATCGCGGTCACCCTGCTGGCGATGATCGCCGGCTTTGGCGGCTCGCGGATCGCGGCACGAAGGAAGGGCCCGCCCCGCCGCATTCCTCTGCGGCGGTAGCGGGCCCGCGCCGGGCCGCTGGGAATCCCGAGCGGCCGGGCGTTGGTTCGCTCAGCCTCAGTGCTCCTGCTCGGACCCGCGGTGAGGAACGTGCGGCTTGTGCGAGCGCAGGAACCTGAGCATGGTCTCGGGGTCGCGCACGGCGCCCCCGGCGACCAGCACGAGGAAGCCGATCCCGGTCAGCAGCAGGGCGATGCCGACGACGATGCCGAAGAGCGATATCCGGTCGGCCATGTAGCTGGCGTTGAGCGCGGTCGCGAGGGCCGTCTCGGTGACCCAGGTTTCGCGGACTCCGTTGTCGGCGGGCAGACCCGTTTCGGGGTCCTTGACGGCGAACTCTTCGCTGTCGGTGCCGCCGCCCGCCGCGAGTTCGGCCTTCGGCGCGTTCGGCTTCGCTTCGTAGCGGCCCATTTCGGAATAGGTGTAGCCGCCGGTCGCCTCCAGCGCGTGGATCTGCATGTAGGAGGCGAAGCAGCGAGCCTTTTCGCCGTTGTCGACCGGCTGTTCGGCGATGTCGCAGCTCGGCAGGTCGACGGTCGACGCCAGGCCGGCTTCTTCGGCCTCGGCCTTGATCGCCGCCGGGGTCATGTCGGGCGAGCCTTCGATGTTCTGGCTTTCGAGTTCGGTGCCGACCGTGCTGCGGCCGTCGGCTCCCATCACAATCGCCGCGACGCCGAAGGCGATCAGAACGATCCCCGCGACAATTCCCCCCAACTCCAGTCCTCTGCGCACTTGCTACCTCCGCTGTTCTGTTTCGATTTGCAGGACGTTCGCTTGTGGTCGCCAAGCTCTCATCCCCGCGCACGGCTGCCTTCCGGGTGGGCTCCCGATTCGCCCGGGTAGAAACCCGCAGACCGGCACCGGGCATTCCCGCGCCCGGCTGTGTGGTCGTTCCGCGCCTCGGAGCGTCAGGCGCCGGCCGCCGAAAACAGCTCTTCGTATAGCGACGGCTCCCGATCTAGACTGTCCCGATGGCGACGGAGCCGCGGGAGAAAGCTGCGCCGGAGGAGCGCCAGGCGGAGTTCGAGACGATGTCGGGGCAGCCGATCGAGGCGCTCTACGGGCCCGAGGACGCGGCCGGCGACGCCGAGGAGACGATCGGGCGGCCCGGCTCCTACCCGTTCACCCGCGGGCCGTACGAGTCGATGTACCGGGGGCGGCTGTGGACGATGCGCCAGTTCGCCGGCTTCGGCACCGTCGAGGAGACCAACGAGCGCTTCCACTACCTGCTCGACCACGGCCAGACCGGGCTCTCGACCGCCTTCGACATGCCGACCCTGATGGGCTACGACTCCGACCACGCCCGCAGCCTCGGCGAGGTCGGGCGTGAGGGGGTCGCGGTCGACAGCCTCGACGACATGGAGCAGCTGTTCGAGGGGATCCCGCTGGGCGGCGTCACCACCTCGATGACGATCAACGCCCCGGCGGCGATCCTGCTCGCCTTCTACGTGCTGGTCGGGGAGAGGCAGGGGGTGCCGGCGGAGAAGCTGGGCGGGACGATCCAGACCGACATCCTCAAGGAGTACATCGCCCAGAAAGAGTGGTGCTTCCCGATCGAGCCGGCGATGCGACTGGTCACCGACATGATCGAGTGGTGCAGCGAGAAGATGCCGCGCTGGCACCCGGTCTCGATCTCCGGCTACCACATCCGCGAGGCCGGCTCGACGGCCCAGCAGGAGCTGGCGTTCACGCTGAAGGACGGCTTCACCTACGTCGAGCGGGCCTTGGAGCGCGGCCTGGACATCGACGATTTCGCTCCCAGGCTCTCCTTCTTCTTCAACGCCCACATCGACTTCTTCGAGGAGATCGCCAAGTACCGGGCGGCGCGGCGAATCTGGGCGCGGGAGATGCGCGACACCTACGGCGCCAAGCGCGAGGAGTCGATGCGGCTGCGCTTCCACGCCCAGACGGCGGGCGTCAGCCTGACCGCGCAGCAGCCGCTCAACAACGTCGTCCGCACCTCGCTGGAGGCGCTGGCCGCGGTGCTCGGCGGCACCCAGTCGCTGCACACCAACTCGTTCGACGAGGCGCTGGCGCTGCCGACCGAGGAGGCGGTGCGGGTGGCGCTGCGCACGCAGCAGGTGATCGCCTTCGAGTCGGGCGTCGCCAGCACGCCGGACCCGCTCGGCGGCTCCTGGTTCGTCGAGGAGCTGACCGACGAGATGGAGGCCGCCGCCTACGACTACTTCGCGCGGATCGACGAGCTGGGGGGGATGGTCGAGGCGATCCGCCGCAACTTCCCCCAGCGCGAGATCGCCGACGCCTCCTTCGCCTACCAGCGGGCGGTCGACGAGCGGCGGCGGATTGTCGTCGGCGTCAACGACTTCGCCTCCGAGGGCGACGAGCCGACGCCGACCCTGCGGATCGACCCGGCGCTCGAAGGCAAGCAGGTCGACCGCCTGGCGGCGACCCGGGCCGGCCGCGACGCCGGCGCCGTCGAGGCGGCCCTGGCCGAGCTGACGCGGGCCGCCGCGACCGACGCCAACCTGATGCCGCCGATCCTCGCGGCGGCCCGCGCCCGCGCCACCGAGGGCGAGATGATCGCGGCGCTCCAGGAGGTCTTCGGCACCTACACGGAGTCGCCGGTCTTTTAAGCGCGGCCCCTGCAAACCGGCGCATCTCGGGGTCCTCGGTCGCTTGGATCGGGTCATGCACATACGGTGCGCGCCCCTCGCCTCACTCCCTGCGTCCCCCGACCTGCTTGGTTTTCGGGGCCGTTCGTGATTCGACTAACCTTCTGCGCCGCATGGAGGCCGCAACCGCCCGCAAGATCCGCGTCGTCGTCGCCAAGCCCGGCCTGGACGGCCACGACCGCGGCGCCAAGATCATCGCCCGGGCGCTGCGCGACGCCGGCATGGAGGTGATCTACACCGGTTTGCACCAGACGCCGGAGCAGATCGCCGAGACGGTGATCCAGGAGGACGCCGACGCGGTCGGCCTCTCGATCCTCTCCGGCGCCCACATGACGCTGGTGCCGAAGGTCGTCGCGCTGCTGCGCGAGCAGGGCGTCGACGACGTCCTCGTCACGGTCGGGGGGACGATCCCGGCCGAGGACATCCCCGAGCTGAAGCAGCTCGGCGTCGCCGCCGTGTTCACGCCTGGCGCCGGCACCGACGAGATCGTCGACTTCATCCGCGTCGGCGCCGCCGAGCGCCACGAGGCCCAGTAACGGCTTCCGATGTTCCCTTCCCCCGCCAAGCGAAGCAAGAGCACAGCGGAACGTGGGGGATCTCACACCGCGAAACGTCGCGCGTCCACCTGCATAGGTAGACTGATTGACTGGTCAGTCAACCAGCCTGAGCAACCAGCCAAGGAGGCCTGAACTTGAAGATCTGCGTCCTGGTCAAGGAGGTACCGGACGCCGCCGTCCAGAAGCGAATCGACCCTGGGACGATGCGCCTGGACCGTAGCGGCGAGAAAAACCTCAACCCCTTCGATACCCACGCCATCGAGGCCGCCATGCAGATCAAGGAGGGCGGCGCGATCCCGGTCGAGGAGGTCGTCGCGGTGACGATGGGCCCCGACTCGGCGGTCCGCGCGCTGCACAAGGCGGTGGCGCTCGGCGCCGACCGCTCGGTGCACCTCTCCGACGACGCGCTCGCCGGCTCCGACGTCTGCGCGACCGGCTACTCGCTGGCCAAGGTGCTGGAGTCCGAGAGCCCGGACCTGGTGCTGCTCGGCCAGCAGTCCGACGACGGCGAGTGCTACACGATCGGCGCCGTCGTCGCCGACCACCTGCAGATGCCCTCGCTGACGCAGGTGATCAAGATCGACGTCGCCGACGGCAAGCTGCGCTGCGAGCGCCAGGCCGAGTACGGCTACGACACGGTCGAGGTCGAGCTGCCGGCCGTGATCAGCGTCGGCGACGCGATCAACGAGCCCCGCTACCCGAGCCTGAAAGCGATCATGGGGGCGAAAAAGAAACCGCTCGACGGCAAGGCGACCGGCGACGTCGGGATCGACGGCGGCATGGTCGGCGAGGCCGGCTCGAAGACCGCGGTCCTGGCGCTCAACCCGCCGCCCCCGAAGGAAGCCGGCGAGATCATCGAGGACGAGGACACCAACGAGACGGTCGAGAAGATCGTCGCCTGGCTCGACGAGAGGAAGCTGATCTAGATGGCAGGGATCCTGACCTACGCCCTCCACGACGACGAGGGCAACTTCAACAAGAACTCGCTCGGGGCGATCTCCGAGGCGGCGAAGCTGGCCGGCGAAGTCGGCGGCGAGGCCGCCGCGCTGGTCGTCGGCGATATCGCCGACGACGCCTGCGCATCGCTCGGCAACTGGGGCGCGGCCAAGGTCTACCGGGCCAAGGGCGTGCCCGAGGGCCTGGCCCAGCCGATCGTCGACGCGATGGCCAAGGTGATCGGCGACGAGGGCTTCTCCTACGCCCTGTTCGGCGGCGGCCTGCTCGGCTTCGAGATCGGCGCCGGCCTCACCGCCCGCCTCAACGCCGGGGTGACGATGGAGGTGACGCAGGTCAAAGCGCAGGACGGCAAGCTGGTCGTCGAGCGCCCGATCCTGCAGGACTCCCAGATCGCCGACGTCGGCTACGTCAGCGAGCCGGGGATCATCATCGGCCGGCTCAACGCCTTCGACGCGAACGAGAGCGGCGGCAGCGCCGAGGTCGTCGACGTCGAGGTCGAGCTGTCTCCCTGGTCGACCAAGGCAAAGCTGGTCCAGCGCGGTGAGCAGCGCGGCGCCGACGTCAACATCGAGGACGCCGACATCCTCGTCGGCGGCGGCCGCGGCCTCGGCGCCGCCGAGGGCTTCGGCCTCTGCGAGGAGCTGGCCGAGGCGATGGGCGGCGCCGTCGCGGCGACCCGCGCGGTCGTCGACGCCGGCTGGTACCCCTACGCGGCCCAGATCGGCCAGACCGGCAAGACGGTCGCGCCGAAGCTCTACCTGGCCGCCGGCATCTCCGGCGCGATCCAGCACAAGGTCGGGATGCAGAGCTCGGAGAACATCCTCGCGATCAACAAGGACCAGAACGCGCCGATCTTCGAGTTCTCGGACCTCGGCGTGGTCGGCGACCTGCACAAGATCGTCCCCAAGCTGACCGAGGCGATCAAGGCCAAGAAGGGATGAGGTTCCGGGGGGCGCCCGCCGCGCCCCCCGGCTCGTCTCGAGCCAGAGAGGAAGTGGATTCCAGATGCCTGCCGTAAAGCCGATCGACTACCCGCCGCCGTTCGACTCCGCCGATGTGATCGGCCCGCCGACCGACGCGCCGGACGACCGGATCGAGGTCGGCGTCGCGATCGTCGGCGGCGGCCCCGCCGGCCTCGCCTGCGCGAACAAATTGATGCAGCTGCTGGAGGACGAGCCGGAGCTGACCGAGAAGCTGGGCGAAGTCCCCGTCGCGGTGATCGAGAAGGGCAAAGTCGCCGGGGCGCACCTGCTGTCGGGGGCGAACGTCGACCCCTCGGCGCTGACGCGGCTGTTCCCGGGCATGGACCCGGTCGACTGGCCGCCGGTCTACCAGGAGGTGACCAAGGACGCGACCTACTTCCTCACCTCGAAGACCGCGACGCCGCTGAAGCCGCCGCCGCCGAACTTCCGCAAAGAGGGGACCTACACGCTCTCGGTCTCCAAGCTGGGCCGGTTCCTCGCCGAGAAGGCCGAAGAGGCGGGCGTCTACATCCTCTCCGAGACCGCGGCGACGAAGCTGCTGGTCGAGGACCGGATCGTCAAGGGTGTGCGCTCGGGCGACCGCGGCCGCGGCAAGGAGGGCGAAGAGCTCGGCAACTTCGAGCCCGGCTCCGACGTGGTCGCCAAGGCGACGGTGCTGGCCGAGGGGACGATCGGCCACCTCACCTACTCCGCCTTCGACTACTTCGACATGCACGGCTCCGACCCGCAGGCCTGGGAGCTCGGGGTGAAGGAGGTCTGGGAGGTGCCGAAGCCGCTCGACCGGGTGATCCACACGCTCGGCTGGCCGCTGCGCTGGAGCCCGCGCTTCAAGGAGGCCGGCGGCAGCTTCATCTACCCGATGGGCGAGGACAAGGTCTGCTTCGGGCTGGTGGTCGGGCTCGACTACACCGACGCGACCTTCTCGGTCCACGACGCCGTGCAGCAGTTCAAGACCCACCCCTTCATCAGGAAGATCCTCGAGGGCGGCAAGCGGGTCGGCTGGGGGGCGAAGACGATCCCCTCCGGCGGCTACTGGGCGCTGCCGAAGCGCTTCTCGGTGCCGGGCATGGTGATCGCCGGCGACGCGGCCGGGATGGTCAACATCGCCGAACTCGCCGGGGTCCATTACGCGATGCACGCGGGCATGTACGCGGCGGAAGCGATCGTCGACGAGCTGAAGCGGGATTTCGACTCGGTCAACTTCGAGGCCTACGACGCGAAGATCCGCGACTCGGTCATCGAGAAGGACCTCTACCGCTCCCGCAACATGAAGCAGCCGCTCTCCAAGGGCCTGATCTTCGGCGGCCTGATGGGCTCGGCGATGGTCGCGACCAAAGGCGCCTTCCCCGGCGGTCACTGGAAGGTCGAGGACAACGCCGAGCCGGCGATGAGCCTCGGCAGCGCCGGCGACAACTACCCGAAGCCCGACAACGAGCTGACCTTCAACAAGCTCGACTCGGTCTTCCTCTCCGGCAACGCGACCCGCGACGACGCCCCCAACCACGTCCGCATCCAGACCCGCGTGCCGCGCGAGATCGCCCAGACCTGGGTATCGATGTGCCCGGCCCAGGTCTACGAGATCCCCGACGAGCAGCTCGAGAACGGCGCCGCCGAAGTCGACGTGCACGTGACCGCCTCGAACTGCGTGCAGTGCGGGGCGATCACCGCCAAGGGTGGGCGCCTTACGTTGCCCGAGGGCGGCGACGGGCCGCTTTACCAAGAGACCTGAGGGACCAACGAGTCGGGCCAGCGGGTCCTGTCGTCGGGTGGGGGTGTCCCGCCGTCGCTGGGTTTTTCGCCTGAGGAGGAGGTGGCCGTCCGAGGTCGTTGGTGGGGCGAAAAACAGGACGCCGCGCCGTCGGGACACCCCCACCCGACGCCACCCCCCGGCAGAATCGCCTCCGGCGCACGGGGCTTCTGGCGCACGGGTATAGCTTGCGCGCGTGATTGTCCTCGGGATCGCTGCGGCTGTTGGAGCTTCTTTGCTCTACAACACGTCGATTGCGCTGCAGGCGCTGGAGGTTCGGGAGGTGCCGGGGGAGCATTCGCTGCGCTTGTCGCTGATCGGGCGGTTGGTGCGGAACAGGCGCTGGTTGCTGGCCACCGGGATCGGGTTGCTGGGGTGGCCGTTGGAGATCGTCGCGCTGCTGCTGGCGCCGCTGACGGTGGTGCAGCCGTGCATCGCCAGCGGGCTGATCCTGCTGCTGTGGCTGGGGGCGACGCGGCTGGGCGAGCAGCCGGGCCGGCGCGAGGGCCTGGCGGTGGCGGCGATCGTCGTCGGGGTCGCCGGGATCGGGCTGGCCGCGCCGGAACGCAGCACCGACCACGCCGGGACGGCGGCGATCGCGCTGGCGCTGGCGGTCGTCGCGGTTCCCGCGCTGCTGCCATACGCGTTGCGGCGACGGGCGGGGCGGGCGCCGGGCGGGGTCGGCCGAGCGGATCGGATCGGCCTGCTGATGGTCCTCGGCGCCGGCTGCGGCTACGCCTGGACGGCGATCGCCAGCAAGCTGCTGACCGACGAGCTGGCGGCCGGGGCGATCGTCGCCGCCCTCGCCTGGCTGGCCACCGCCGGCGCCTCGGAGGGACTGGCGCTGCTGAACGAGATGAGCGCCCTGCAGCGCCGCGCGGCGACGCACGTGGCGCCGATGATGTTCGCCGTCCAGGTCGTCGTGCCGGTGCTGCTGGCGCCGCTGATCTTCGGCGAGTCCTGGGCGGGAACCCCGCTGGGTGGCGCCGCGCTGGTGGCCTTCCTTGCCGTGACCGTGGCCGGAACCGCGCTGCTGGCGGGATCGCGGGCCGTCGGAGCGGTGCTGGAAAGCGCCCGCGACGGGTCCTGACCGCCGACGCTGCTAAATTTGCGCCGCCTTTAGCCACTTGGTGTTTCGTCCCGCGAAGGCATTCCCCCGCAGCCAAGCCAGATCACCGAGGAGCCCACTGTGCCATGTCTCGTAGCGTGGACCGAGAAATGACGATGTCCGGCTGCCGTCGGGCAGGGACGCAGGCGGCCCGATCGGCGGCGCTGTCCGTGCGGCCGAGGACGCCATGGCGCTAGAGGCCGCAGAGAAGCCCCAGCTCGACGCGAGCAGCTTCGCGATCGGGTTCGACCACCGCGATCGCGGCCGCCTGTTCGACCTCTGGACCGAGGTGCTCGACTCCGAGCAGTGGTCGGAGGGCCGCATGCTCGAGGCCTTCGAGCGGCGCTGGGCCGAGTGGAACGGCCTGCCCAGCCTCGGGCTGTCGAGCTGGGCCGGCGGGGCCCTGGCGGCGCTGAAATTCGCCGGCGTCGAGGGCGAGACCGTGCTCTGCCCCTCGAACACCTTCATGGCCAGCCCGCTGGCGGCGATCGGCGCCGGCGCCGAGGTCGAGTTCGTCGACTGCCGCCGCGACGACCTCTGCATGTCGTTCGAGGACTTCGAGGCGAAGGCCGAGCGGCACCGGCCGAAGGCCGCGATCCTCGTCCACATCGGCGGCCACATCGCCTTCGACGCAGAGCGGATCGCCGCATACTGCCGCGAGCAGGAAATCTTCCTGCTCGAGGACTGCGCCCACGCCCACGGCGCCGACTGGGGCGGCAGCAGGCCGGGCGGCTTCGGCGACGTCGGCGTCTACTCGCTCTACGCGACCAAGACCGTTTCCACCGGCGAGGGCGGCGTGCTCGTCTCCTCGAACCCGGAGCTGGTCGAGTTCGCCACCAAGTTCCGCAACTACGGCAAGTTCGAGCACGAGGTCGACGGCCTCAACTTCCGCATGAGCGAGTTCACGGCGGCGCTCGGCCTGGTCCAGGCGGAGCGGATGGAGGAGATCGTCGCCTGGAAGAACGAGTACGCCCGCGAGCGCCTCGACCCCGCCCACCCGGCGCGGCTGGAGCTGCCCGAGGGGATGACCTCCGGCCTCTATAAGTACATCGTCTTCGAGCCGATCGAGAAGTCGACCGGGCGCGTCTACGAGCAGCCCTGTCACCGGATCATGGGACGCGAAGACACGGACCTGCCGAACACCGACTGGGTGGCCGAGAACCACTGGTGCGTGCCGCTCTACTACCGTCCGGAGAGCCGCGAGGCGGCTCTCGGCAAGGAGGATTCATGAGGGTTCTGGTCACCGGCGGCGGCGGCTTCATCGGCTCGCACGTCGTCGACAGGCTGATCGAGCGCGGCGACACACCGCGGATCTTCGATCTCAGCGCCTCGCCCTACCACTCGCCGCTCGAGGTCGAGACCTTCACCGGCAGCATCACCGACCCCGCCAACCTCGACCTGGCGATGCGCGACTGCGACGCGGTGATCCACCTCGCCGCGGTCGCCGACGTCGCCCACGTCCTCGCCGACCCGGTGCTGGCCGAGGAGGTCAACACCCGCGGCACCCTGAACGTGCTCGAGGCGGCCTGCCGGGCGAAGGTCGGCCGCGTCGTCTACGGCTCCACCACCTGGGTCTACAGCGACTGCGCCGAGCAGGCTGTCGACGAGTCGACCCCGATCCCCGCCCCGCGCCACCTCTACACCGCGACCAAGCTGGCCGGCGAGACCTACTGCGCCGGCTACGCCGAGCTCTACGACCTCGAGTTCACGGTGCTGCGCTTCGGCATCCCCTACGGGCCGCGCGCCCGCGCCGCCGGCGTCGTCGCCAAGTTCACCGACCTCGCGTTCGAAGGCAAGCCGCTGACGATCGCCGGCGACGGCAGCACCACCCGCAGCTTCATCTACGTCGAGGACCTGGCGGACGGGATCGTCGCCTCGCTGGCGCCCGAGGGGGCCGGCCGCACCTACAACCTCTCCGGCGACGAGGTGGTGACGATCCTCGAAATCGCCGAGCGGGTGCAGGAAAACACCGACAACTGCGAGATCGTCCACACGCCGCCGCGCCCGGGTGACTTCCCCGGCAAGGAGATCTCCAACGAGCGGGCGCTGGCGGAGATCGGCTGGAAGGCCGAGACCAGCTTCCGCGAGGGCGTGCGCCGCTACGTCGAGTGGGTCCGCCACACGACCAGGCCGCCCGACCCGGTGCCCGGCCTGAAGCCGGTGCTGAGCCATAGCGGCAACGGCAACGGAAACGGCGAGGGGCGCCCGGTCGGCGCCCTGCTGGCCGACACGGTCGCCGCCGAAGAGCGGCCGCCGCGGGCGCTGGTGCTGACCGCCGACATCGGCGAGGGCCACGACCTGCCGGCGCGGATGATCAAGGCCGATGTCGAGCGCGAGATTCCCGACGCCGAGGTCGAGATCGTCGACGGCCTGCAGGCGATGGGGCGGATCTCCTCCTCGGTCGCCCGCGACGGCTCGCGGTTCACCTTCCGCTGGATGCCCTGGCTGTTCGACGTCCAGTACTGGCTGATCACCAGGTTCGCCCCGACCCGCTGGCTGATGCACCACCTCAGCTACCTGCTCGGCTCGCGCGGGCTGCTGCGGGCGATCGCCAAATACGAACCGGATGTCGTCGTCTCGACCTACCCCGGGGTCACCGCCGTGCTGGGGATGCTGCGCGAGAACCGCCGCCTCGACGTGCCGGTGCACTCGGCGATCACCGACCTCGCCGGCCTGCGCTACTGGGTCCACCCGGGCGTCGACCTGCACTACGTCACCCACCCGGAGTCGATCGAGGAGGTCGAACGGCTCGCCGGCCCGGCCAGCGTCGAGTGGATGCGGCCGCCGATCGCCCCCGAGTTCCTGATGCCGCGGACCCGCGCCGACGCCCGCCGGGCGCTCGACGTGCCGGCGCACGGGCGGCTGGTGCTGGTCTCGGGCGGCGGCTGGGGGATCGGCGACCTCGAGGGGGCGATCCGCACCGCGCTCGCCGACGAGGACACCAGCGTCGCCTGCATCACCGGCCGCAACGAGGCGCTGCGCGAGAAGCTCGAACAGCGCTTCGCCGGCGACGAGCGGGTGCGGGTGATCGGCTTCACCGAGCAGATGAGCGACTGGATGGCGGCGGCCGACGCGATGGTCCACTCGACCGCCGGCCTGACCGTGCTCGAGGCCCACATCCGCGGCTGCCCCGTCGTCTCCTACGGCTTCGCCGCCGGCCACCTGCGCGCCAACAACGCCGCCTTCGAGCGCTTCGGCCTGGCCGAGGTGGCGCGCTCCCAGCACGAGCTGGAGTCGGTGCTGCGCCACGTCACCCGCGAGCGCCGCTCGCCCGACTCGACCTTCGCCTCGCTGCCCTCGATCGCCTCGCGACTGCTGACAGCGCGGCCGCGGGTGAAGCCGCAGCCGGTCTGGCGCCTGCGCGTCGGCCGCGCCGCCGCCGCCGTCAGCCTCGCCGCGGTAGCCGTCGTGCTCGTCGTCAGCCTCAGCCTGGCCGGCCACTGGGACACGCCGTACCACGTGATCTCGCGGGCGGCGAAGCCGCTCGAGGGGCGGATCCACTTCGGCCGCGACCCCGACACCGGCGCCCCGGCCGTGCAGCGTGCCCGGCCCGCGGTGGCGCATCCGGCCGCCGCCCGGCGGGCGCGCCAGGCTGTTCTCAGCGAACACCCTTGATCGGGGCATTGCTCGGCGGCGCCGCGGTCGCCGCCGGGGTCGCCCAGGCAACGCCGGCGCTGGCGCCGGTGCTGCCGGCGGTTGGCGAGGCGCTGCGGATCCGCCGCCGCGACGACGGGCTCGACGGCGTCGCCCTCACCTTCGACGACGGCCCCCACCCGGAGGGCACGCCGCTGGTGCTGGAGACGCTGCGCGAGGCCGGCGCCCTGGCGACCTTCTTCCTGGTCGGCGAGCAGGTGGTGCGGCGGCCGGCGCTGGCAGCCGAGATCGTCGCCGCCGGCCACCGGGTCGAGCTGCACTGCCACCGCCACCGCAACATGCTGCGGCTGAGCGCCTCGCAGGTGCTCGACGACGCCGAGCGGGCGCGGGCGGTGATCGAGGAGGCGAGCGGCCAGGCCGTCGCCGACCACCGCGCCCCCTACGGCATCTACAGCGGCAGCGGCCTACGGGCGATCCGCGGTCGCGGCTGGCGGCCGGTGCTGTGGTCGCGGTGGGGCAGGGACTGGACGCGGCGCGCGACCGCGAGCTCGATCGCCGGCAAGGCGACCGCCGGCATCGGCGCCGGCGACGTCGTCCTGCTGCACGACGCCGACTACTACAGCGCCCCCGGCTCCTGGGCACGGACCGCTGCGGCCCTGCCGATCATCCTCGAGGAGCTGGGCAGCCGCGGGCTGAAGTCGAGGCTGCTGCGCCGCTGAGTGGGCGGCGCCGGGGTCCACTGCTCGCAGCCAGCGAACGCCTCGTCGAGGCGCCTCGCCATCGCACTCCTCCGCTGGGGCCGGTCCTGGTCGAAGATTTCCCTTGGCATGGACTCTTCTCCTCCGTAGGGGGCGTTGAGGCAGTGTCCACCCTCCGTCAGACGAAAAAACCGCAAGGAGCGAATTTCACCCGCGAATTGCGGGGAGAGCTGGCGAGTTTGTTTCGCTATCCGAAACAAACTCGCCAGCTAGCCGCCGGCGAAGGCGGCGATCTCGTCGGCGAGGCGCTGGGGCTGGTCGAGCGGGACGAAGGTGCTCGAGTCGGGGATCTCGACGATCCTCGCGTCCCTCGTTTCGCTCGCCAGCCGCTGCGCGTAGGAGATCGGGAAGAACCTGTCGCCCGGGGCCCAGGCGAGCAGGATCGGCAGCTCGGAGTCGCGCAGCCGCTCCGCGGCCTCCAGCGTGTAGCGCCTGTTCATGCCGACGGTGACCTTCCTCGCGTCGCGGCGGACGGCGGGATCGTGGAGGACCGGGTCGACCCAGGAGGCGACCAGGTCGGCGGGGATCGGGGTGCGGGCGAAGGGCTTGAAGGCGGCGCGCGCGAGGGCGCCGATCCGCACCGGCGCCAGCAGCGCGGTCATCGCACCGGGGAGCTTGGCGAGCGCCGGCAGCGCCTTGAAGACGCCCGGCGGGAAGTTCTCGTGCGTGTCGCAGTTGGTCAGCGCAAGGCGGCCGATCCGCTCTGGATGGCGGCTGACCAGGACCTGCGACATCGCGCCCCCGGAGTCGTTGCCGACGATCGTCACGTCGTCGAGGTCGAGCGCCTCGAGGAAGCTCGCGATCGTCGCCGCGACCCCGTAGGGGGTGAGGTCGGCATCCGGGTCCATCGCCACCTGCTGGGCGCCGATCGGCCAGTCGGGGGCGAGGCAGCGGCAGCGGTCGGAGAGGCTGTCGACGACGCCGTCCCAGAGCCGGCCGTCGACCAGGTAGCCGTGGACGAAGACGACCGGGCGGCCCTCGCCCGCCTCGCGGTAGCGGACCGTCCCCGAGGGAAGCGCTACTTCGCGCCGCTGGCCAGCTGACGCCATGCCGGGAGCTTAGCCCGAACTCGCCGACCTCGGATGCAGGCTCAGCCATCGGCAGCCGGGAGCGGTTTCGACGGCCCCGTGGCGGATGCCTTGCGGACTTCTCTAGACTGGTTGGCGATGAAAGCAGGGATCCACCCCGAATACGCGCTCGCGCACGTGCATTGCTCGTGCGGCAACAGCTTCTACACCCGCTCGACCGAGTCCGACCTGCACGTCGAGCTCTGCTCGGAGTGCCACCCGTTCTACACCGGCAAGCAGAAGCTGGTCGACACCGGCGGCCGGGTGGAGCGGTTCCAGCGCCGCGCCGCCAAGCACGCCAAGGCCGCGAGGTAAGTCGTGGGGCCGGCGCGGGCCGCCCTCCAGGTTGAGAGCCCCGGCGCGGCCTCCTCGAACGGAGCCGACCCGCTGCGCATGCCCGACGGCGCCCTGGTCGCCAAGCGCGACGCTCCCGTCGGCGGTCAGGCGGTGCTGGAGGGAGTGATGATGCGCGGCGTCTCGACCTGGGCGGTCGCGGTGCGCAACCCCGAGGGCCAGATCGAGCTCAGCTCGGAGTCGCTGGTGCCGTGGGCGAAGCGCCACCGGCTCTGGCGGCTGCCGGTGCTGCGCGGCGTCGTCGCCCTCGGCGAGTCGCTGAAGATCGGCTTTCGGGCCCTGGCGATCTCCGCCAACGCGCAGATGGAGGAGGACGAGGCGGGCGAGAAGGAAGAGATCGGCGGCTTCGTCTGGGGGGCGACGATCGTGCTCTCGATGGCGCTGGCGATCGGCCTCTTCTTCGTCGTCCCGGTGGGGCTGACCAGCCTGATCAAGGACCAGCTCGGCTCGCCCTTCCTCTTCTGGCTGATCGAGGGGCTGCTGCGGACCGGCATCTTCATCGCCTACATCGCCGCGATCAGCCGCCTGCCCGACCTGCGGCGGGTGTTCGAGTACCACGGCGCCGAGCACAAGACGATCTCCTGCTACGAGGCGGAAGACGAGCTGGTCCCCGCCCGCGCCAAGCTCTACTCGCGCCTGCACCCGCGCTGCGGCACCAGCTTCCTGCTGATCGTGATGGTGCTGGCGATCTTCGTCTTCGCGCCGATCGGGCTGCCGGCCTGGTACTGGCTGGTCGCCTCGCGGATCCTCGGCATCCCGCTGATCGCCGGCCTCTCCTACGAGGTGATCAAGTGGGCCGGCAAGAACCGGCGCAAACGCTGGGTGCGGGCGGTGATGTGGCCGGGGCTGATGCTGCAGAACCTGACCACGCGCGAGCCCGACGAAGAGCAGCTGGCGGTGGCGATCGCGTCGCTGGACAAGGTGCTGGCGGAGGAGACGCCGCTGGCCGAGGGCGAGGCGCCGATCGAGATCGTCGCCTAGCGGCGCGGCTCTCGGAAGACCCTGCGCACGGCGGGCGGGCCCTTTCGACGGACCATTCGCGCGGCGCGGCGGGCCTGGAGACCACGCGCTTTGGCGGGCGGGTCCTGTCGCCGGGTGGGGTGTCCCACCGTTGCTGGGTTTTTCGCCAGGTAGCGGCGGGCGGTCTTGTCGTTGACCATGCGCTTGGCGCGCGGGTCCTGTCGCCGGACGGGGGTGCCTCCCGGCCACTGCCTTTTTCGCCTGGCGCGCGGCTCCTCTCGTCGAGTGGTCTGTGCGAAAAAGAGACCGCCGTGTCCGGGAGACACCCCCGTCCGGCGCCTCCCGCGCGAGATGGGTTGCCGTTTGACGCTCTCACTCCGGCCGTTCTGGGGCTGCGCTTATCGTTCCCCCCATGATCGATTCGCTGGTCGAGCAGATAGAGGCGCGGTTCTCTGAGTTGGAGAGCTTGATGTCGGATCCGGGGGTGATCTCGGACCGGGAGCGGTATGCCTCGGTCGGGCGGGAATACCGGGAATTGCGGGGGGCGCATGCATTGGCGGCGGAGTGGCGGACGTTGAAGGACGATCTGGAGGGGGCGCGGGAGCTGCTGGAGGAGGGGGAGGACGAGGAGCTGCGGAAGGTGGTCGAGGAGGCGCCCGGGCGGCTGGAGGAGCTGGAAGAGCAGATTCGGCTGGCGATGGTCGAGCGGGACCCCAACGATGCGAAGAACGTGCTCGTGGAGATCCGGGCCGGGACCGGGGGGGACGAGGCGGCGCTGTTCGCCGGCGACCTCTACAAGATGCTGACGCGGTACGCGGAGGAGCGCGGGTTCGCGACCGAGGTGCTGTCGCGGTCGCCGGCCGAGGTCGGCGGCTTCAAGGAGGTGACCTTCGCGGTCAAGGGCGAGGGCGCCTACTCGATCTTCAAGTTCGAGGGCGGCACCCACCGCGTGCAGCGGGTGCCGGAGACCGAGTCGCAGGGCCGCATCCACACCTCGACCGCGACCGTGGCGGTACTGCCGGAGGCGGAGGAGGTCGAGGTGGAGATCGACCAGAACGACCTGCAGATCGACGTCTACCGCTCCTCCGGGCCGGGTGGGCAGTCGGTCAACACGACCGACTCGGCGGTGCGGATCACGCACAAACCGAGCGGCATCGTCGTCTCCATGCAGGACGAGAAGTCGCAGCTGCAGAACCGCGAGCGGGCGATGCGGGTGCTGCGGGCGCGGCTCTACGAGCGCGAGGTCGCCGAGCAGCAGGCGAAGGTCGCCGCCGAGCGCAAGGCGCAGGTCGGCAGCGGCGAGCGTTCGGAGAAGGTCCGCACCTACAACTTTCCCCAGGGCCGCGTCACCGACCACCGGATCAAGCTGACCTCGCACAACATCGACGGGGTGCTGGCCGGGGAGCTCGGAGAGTTCACCGACGCCCTCGCGGCCGAGGAGAAGCGCCAGCGCTTAGAGGCAGCGGCAGTCTGAGAACCTATCCCGGTAGGGGTTCCGCTTAACTTTTTCGCCGGGCGCGGGGCGTCTCTCGGCGACGCAGTCGGGCGAAAAAGTACAAGACGCTCCACCCCTACCGGGATAGGTTCTAAGCGTGGTCAAGGCTCCCAACACGAGCGAGGTTCGAGAAGCGCTCGGCGGCGCGGTAGATGCTCTGAGCGCAGCCGGCGTCGACAGCTCACGTCTCGACGCCGAACTGCTGCTGTGCGAGGCGATCGGATGCGAGCGGACGAGGCTCGCGGCCGAACCGGAGATGGGGGTGCCGGCGGGCGCGGCGCGGCGGTTTGGGGAGATGGTGCGCCGGCGGTTGCGGCGAGAGCCGGTCGCCTACATCCTCGGCCGGAAGGGGTTCCGGGGGATCGAGCTGGAGGTCGACCCGCGGGTGCTGGTGCCGCGGCCGGAGACCGAGCTGCTGGTCGAGCTGGCGCTGGAGCTGGCGCCGCGGCGGCTGCTGGACGTCGGCACCGGCTCGGGCGCGATCGCGCTGGCGGTCGCCGCGGAGCTGCCGCGGTGCGAGGTGACCGCGACCGACACATCGGCGGCGGCGCTGGGGGTCGCGCGGGCGAATGCCGCGCGGCTCGACCTCGCCGAGCGGGTCGACTTCGTCGAGGCGATGCTGCCGCCCGAGCTCGGCGGCTTCGACCTGCTCGTCGCCAACCTGCCCTACGTGGCGGAGGCCGAATGGGACGACCTCGAGCCGGAGGTGACCGAGTGGGAGCCGCGCGAGGCGCTGCTCGCCGGTCCCGACGGGCTCGACGTGCTGCGGGTCGCGATCCCGGCGGCGGCCGGCGTCGCCCCCGTCGCCGCCTTCGAGGTGGGCGCCGGCCAGGCGCCGGCGGCCGGCGAGCTGCTGTTCGAAGCGGGCTTCGGCGCGGTCGAGACGCGCGTCGACCTGGCCGGCATCCCGCGCGTCGTCATCGGGAGCAACCGGTGACCCGACAGGGCGGGTGTGACGAGTTGTTCTCGGTATGCGAGAACAACTCGTCACAAGGAGGGGCAGAATGCTTGTCTCCATAGAGCGCGAGGGTGCCGAGACCGCCCGGAGGGCGCTCGAGCGTTGCATCGGTGACGGTGGCGTTGCCGTCTTCCCGGCCGACGGGCTCTACGGGCTCGCCTGCGATCCGCTCGATCCCGGGGCGATCGCGCGCATCCACGCGCTCAAGGGGCGCGACGACGGCAAATCCTCGGCGGTGATGTATCTCTCGCCTCTGGCGATGCGCGAGCTGCTTACCGGCGCTCGGGCCGCGCACGCGCGACGCGGCAGCGGCGCTGCTGCCGGGCCCGGTCACCCTGGTCGTCGCCAATCCCGAGCGGCGCTACCCGCTGGCCTGCCGCGAGGACCCAGGGCGGCTCGGCGTGCGGTTGATCGAGGGCCCGCTGGCCGGAGCGATGTGCCCGCTGTTCCAGACCTCGGCCAACCGCAGCGGCGAGCCGGCGCCGTCGCGCTTCGAGGAGATCCCGGCGGAGATCATCTCCGGCGCCGACCTGGCGATCGACGGCGGTTCCCTGACCGGGCTGCCGTCGACCGTCGTCGACCTGACGGCGTACGACGAACGCGGCGCCTGGACGATCCTTCGCGAAGGGGCGCTTTCGAGGATTGCTCTGGAGCGAGCCTTGCCGAACGGCGATCGGCGACTGAACGGTTGACCACCGGATAGAGGGGTCGATGGTTCAGCCCGAATCACCGAGGTCGGCGAGGCTCTCCGCTCCACAGGCCGATTCCCGCTCACCGGGGCAGCGGCGTTACCCGGGTGGAGGGGAAGTGGCTCCCGGTGACGGGATGCGGAGCGGAGAGGCAGGCGAGATCGGTGGATTCGGGTGCAGGCGCTGTCGGCCTGGGCCGTTGCTAGTGTCGCTGCCATCAGCGAATTGCCTGACAACTTCCAGACCGCGGCGCTGAGCGAGGTCGACCCGGCGATCGCCGCCGTGCTGGAGGCCGAGCTGAGGCGCCAGCAGGGGACGCTGGAGATGATCGCCTCGGAGAACTTCGTGCCGCAGGCGGTGCTGGAAGCGGTCGGCTCGGTGCTGACCAACAAGTACGCCGAGGGGTACCCGGGGCGCCGCTATTACGGCGGCTGCGAGGAGGTCGACGTCGCCGAGCAACTGGCGATCGACCGGGCCAAGGAGCTGTTCGGCGCCGACCACGCCAACGTCCAGGCCCACGCCGGCGCGCAGGCCAACAACGCCGCCTACATGGCGCTGCTCGAGCCGGGCGACACGATCCTCGGCATGGCCCTCGACCACGGCGGCCACCTCAGCCACGGGATGAAGCTGAACGTCTCCGGCAAGCTCTACCGGCCGGTCGCCTACCACGTGCGCCGCGAGGATCTGCTGGTCGACATGGACGAGGTGGCGCGGCTCGCCGAGGAGCACCGGCCGAAGCTGATCGTCGCCGGCTGGTCGGCCTACCCGCGGCAGCTCGACTTCGCCGCCTTCCGCGAGATCGCCGACTCGGCCGGCGCCCTGCTGATGGTCGACATGGCGCACTTCGCCGGCCTCGTCGCCGCCGGCGAGCACCCGAACCCGGTGCCGTACGCCGACGTGGTCACGACGACGATCCACAAGACGCTTTGCGGGCCGCGCAGCGGCATGATCCTCTGCCGCGAGGAGCACGCGAAGGCGATCGACAAAGCGATCTTCCCCGGCCAGCAGGGCGGCCCGCTGATGCACACGATCGCCGCCAAGGCGGTGGCGCTGCGGATCGCCGCGAGCGAGCCGTTCCGCGCCCGCCAGCGGCAGACGATCGCCAACGCGAAGGCGCTCGCCGCCGGCCTCGAAGCGGGCGGCGTGCCGGTCCTGACCGGCGGCACCGACGTCCATCTGGTGCTGGTCGACCTGACCCCGAGCGGCCTCGACGGCCAGACCGCCGAGGACCGCCTCGAGGCGGTCGGGATCACCGTCAACCGCAACTCGATCCCGTTCGACGAGCGCCCGCCGATGAACCCCTCCGGCCTGCGGATCGGCACCCCGGCCCTGACCACCCGCGGCCTGGTCGAGGAGGACATGACCGAGATCGCGTCGGTGATCGCAACCGCCCTCTCCGGTCAGTTCGACGAGCAGCGCGAGTCGCTGAGCGAGCGAACCCAGTCCCTGATGGACGCCTACCCCCTGTATCCCCAATTAGCGAACGTCACGATCTGATTCTCCGTGAGCGGCGCTGATATGGCGATAGCCACCGCCCCCGGACGAATCCGGCGACGCCGGATCACCGGTCGCCCCGCTCCCTGGGAGGAGGCGGTGGTTTGAGGATCTGGGTCGACATGTCCGCCCCCGCCCACGTGCTGGTGCTGAGGCCGATCATCGAGCGGCTGCGCGAGGCGGGGCACGAGGTCGAGGTGACCTCGCGCGACTACGCGCAGACGCAGGCGCTGCTGGAGTTGCACGGGATGCCGCACACGCCGATCGGCAGCCACGGCGGCGCCTCGCGGCTGCGCAAGGCCTACCGGCTCGGCGCCCGCACCGCCGGGATGGTCGGGTACGGCCGTGGCCGCTCGTTCGACCTCGCGCTCGCCCACGGCTCCAACGACCTGGCGATCGCGGCGCGGCTGCTGGGCGTGCCGGAGGCGAACATGCACGACTACGAGTACGCGGTCACCCAGCACCGGATCGGCTGCCGGCTCGCCAGGCGGGTGATGTTCCCCGACTCGGTCCCGGCCGAGCGCCTGCGCCGCTTCGGCGTCGGCCCCGACAAGCTGTTCCCGTACCCGGGGTTGAAGGAGGAGTACTACCTCTACGACTTCGAGCCCGACCCAGAGGCGCTCGTGCGCCTCTCCGTCGACACCGAGCGGGTCGTCGTCGTCGTCCGCCCGCCCCCCGACGTCTCGCTCTACCACCGCAAGTCGAACCCGCTGTTCCCGAAGGTGCTGCAGCGGCTGGGAAGCGATCCCGGCGTGCGGGCGATCGTCCTGCCCCGGACCGACGCCCAGCGAGAGCTGGTCCAGAGCCTGGCGCTGCCCTCGGTGGTGCTGCCGCCGGGCGCGGTCGAGGCGCAGAGCCTGGTTGCCCTCGCCGACCTGGTCGTCTCCGCCGGCGGCACGATGAACCGCGAGGCGGCGGCGCTGGGGACGCCGGTCTACACGACCTACGGTGGCCGCCTCGGCGGGGTCGACGAAGCGTTGATCCGCTCCGGCCGGCTGCGCCCGCTGACCGATCCGCGAGCGATCGAGCTGCAGAAGCGGACCGCCGAGGCGACGCCGACCAGGCGCGACCCCGGCCTGCTGGTGGAGACGATCCTCGGTACCGTCGGAGCCGACCATCCCGCGGCGAGCCACATCTTCGAGCTGACACTCTCGACCTTCCGGAGGACGTCCAGGCCGAGTTGGAGCAGTTCATCGCGCTCGCCGGCGAGGGCGAGTCGCGCCCGGTCGACCCGCTGCTGCGCGGGCTCGACATTCTGATCTCGGCCGCGTTCCTGCTGGTGCTCTCGCCGCTTCTGGCGCTGACCGCGGTCGCGATCGCGGTCAGCACGGGCCGGCCGGTCTTCTATCGCGGCGCCCGCGTCGGCCGCGCCGGGCGGCTGTTCCGGATGTACAAGTTCCGCACCCTGAAGCCCGACGCCGAGCAGCGGCTCGGGCCCTACCTGGGCGAGGAGCTGTCGCGGCGCACCGAAGAGGAGGTGACGCGGATCGGCCGGCTGCTGCGGACGATCCACCTCGACGAGGTGCCGCAGCTGTGGAACGTCCTGCGCGGCGACATGGCGGTGGTCGGGCCGCGGCCGATCCGGCCCGCCTTCTTCACCGAGCTCTGCGAGCAGATCCCCCAGTACTGGCAGCGGCTGGTCGTCCGTCCCGGCGTCACCGGCTTCGCGCAGACGCGGATGACCCGCGAGGAGTCGTGGGCCGACAAGCTCGCCCACGACATGGAGTACATCGCCGACCGCTCGGTCCCGCTCTACTTCAGCGTCCTGCTCGCGACCGTGGCCAAGGTGGCCGGCCGCGGCCCCGCCGCCCCGGGCTGAGCGGACGTGCCGTGAGTTACGTGCCCATATAGGGGGTCTAACTCACGGCACGTCGATGGAGCGGGACGGGGCTGAGAGACTGCGCGGCATGTGCGGGATCTGTGGAGTGGCGACGGCGGAGCCGGGCGCGGCCGCCGACGTCGAGGCGGTGCGGCGGATGAACGCGCGCCTCGTCCACCGCGGGCCCGACAGCGACGGCCTGTTCGAGGACGGCGGCGTGGCGCTGGCGATGCGGCGGCTGTCGATCATCGACCTCGAGCGAGGCGACCAGCCGATCTCCAATGAGGACGGCAGCGTCACCGTCGTCCAGAACGGCGAGATCTACAACTACCGCGAGCTGCGGGGCGAGCTGGAGCGCCGCGGCCACCGCTTCGCCACCGATTCGGACACCGAGGTCCTGGTCCACCTCTACGAGGAGCACGGCGAGGGCTTCGTCGAGCGGCTGCGGGGGATGTTCGCGCTCGCCCTCTGGGACGGCCGCGAGCGGCGGCTGCTGCTGGCCCGCGACCGGTTCGGGATCAAGCCGCTCTACTACCGGGTCGCCGGCGAGACGCTGTCCTTCGCCTCGGAGCTGAAGGCGATGCTCGAGCAGCCCGGCTTCTCGCGTGAGATCGACACCCGCGCCGTCGCCGCCTACCTCGCCTTCAACTCGATCCCGGCGCCGTTGACGATCTTCGCCGAGGCGCGCAAGCTGCCGCCCGGCACGCTGCTCTGCTGGCGCGACGGCCGCGCCGAGCGGCGCCGCTACGCGCGCCCGGCGCCGGTCGCCGCCGGGCGGGTGCGGCGCGGCCCCGAAGCGGAGCTGGCCGGGGAACTGCGCGAGACCCTGCGCGACTCGATCCGCGCCCACCTGGTCGCCGACGTCCCGGTCGGGGTGCTGCTCTCCGGCGGCGTCGACTCGGCCGGCATCGTCGCCCTCGCCGCCGGCGAGCAGGCGGAGCCGCTGAAGACCTTCTCGGTCGGCTTCGAGGAGTCGAGCTTCGACGAGCTCGACCGGGCGCGGCTGGTCGCCGAGCGCTACCGCACCGATCACCACGAGATCGTCCTGCGCCCCGACGCGGTCGAGCTGCTGCCGCGACTGGTCGAGGCATTCGACGAGCCGTTCGGCGACTCCTCGGCGCTGCCGACCTACCTCGTCTCCGAGCTCGCGGCCGGGGAGGTCAAGGTCGCGCTCTCGGGCGAGGGCGGCGACGAGCTGTTCGGCGGCTACTACACCTACGTCGCCGATCTGCTGGCGCCCCGGATCGGCCGCCTGGCGGCGCTGGCGGCGCCGTTGGCCGAGGCGCTGCCGAGCTCGAGCTCGAAGGTCAGCCTCGACTACAAAGCCAAGCGCTTCGCCCGCGGCGCCAGGCTGCCGCCGCTGGAGCGGCACCACGCCTGGAAGGAGATCTTCTCGCGCCCGCAGCAGGTGGCGATGCTGGGCGGCCGCGACCCGGGCTGGGACCCGGTCGACCTCTACCGCGAGCGCTACGCGGAGACCGCCGGGGCGGAGCCGCTGGCCCGCCTGCAGGACGTCGACCTCGGTATCTACCTGGTCGACGACCTGCTGGTCAAGACCGACCGCGCGAGCATGGCCCACTCGCTGGAGCTGCGGGTGCCCTTCCTCGACAGCGAGGTGGCCTCGATGGCGCTCGGCCTGGCGACGCCGCTGAAGGTGCGCGGCCTGGCGAAGAAGCGGCTGCTGCGGCGGGCGCTGGCGCCGCTGCTGCCGGAGCAGATCCTGCGCGGCCCCAAGCAGGGCTTCTCGATCCCGGTCGCCGCCTGGCTGCGCGGGCCGCTGCAGGGCTTCGCGCGCGAGGCGCTCTCGACTGAGACGCTCTCGCGCCAGGGCTGGTTCGACCCGGCGGCGGTCGGCTCGCTGTTCGACCGCCACTGCGCCGGGCGCGAGGACCTCAGCCGCCAGCTCTGGGGCCTGATCGCCTTCACGCTCTGGTTCGACAGGTACGCGAACTAGCCTGGACCTGTGCCGGCCGCGGTCGAAGCGCTCTTCGCCTTCCTGCTAGCGGGGGTCGTGACCCTGCTGCTGGTGCCGCAGACGATCCGCCTGGCGCGCCGGGTAGGGGCGATCGACATGCCCAACCCGCGCTCGCTGCACGAGGCGCCGACGCCGAAGCTGGGCGGGTTGGCGATCCTCGCCGGCGCCGTGATCGCGGCCCTGATCTGGCTGCCCTGGGATGCGGAGACGCGGGCGATCCTCGCCGGCGCCGTGGCGATCGCCATCGTCGGCTTCCTCGACGACCTGCGCGAGCTCGGCGCGGCGCCGAAGCTGCTCGGGCAGACGATCGCGGTGGTGATCCCGGTCAGCGCCGGGGTCACCGTCGCCAGCTTCACCTTCCCCTTCTTCGGCCAGGTCAACCCCGGCGCCGTCCACCTGCTCGCGCTGCCCGGCAACGGCGCGATCGACCTCGGCGACGTCGGCACGGTGATCGGGATCGTCGCCGTGATCAACGTGATCAACCTGATCGACGGGGTCGACGGGCTCGCCGCCGGCGTCTGCTCGATCTCCGGCGTCACCTTCGCGGCGATCGCGCTCTCGCTGGAACGCGACGCGGCCGGCGTGCTGGCGGCGCTCACCGCCGGCGCCGCGTTCGGCTTCCTCCGCGACGGCTTTCCGCCCGCCCGCACCTTCATGGGCGACACCGGCTCCAACCTGCTCGGCTACCTGCTCGGCGTCATCGCCGTGCAGGGCGCGCTGAAGACGAACGCCGTGGTCGCCCTCTTCCTGCCGCTGATCGTGCTCACGGTGCCGATCCTCGACACCGGCTTCGTCGTCGCCAAGCGGCTCAAATACGGGCGGCCGATCTACCGCGCCGACCGCTGGCACTTCCACCACCGGATGGCGAACATCGGCTTCTCGCAGCGGCGCACGCTCGCCTACCTCTACGGCTGGACGCTGGTCATGGCGGGACTGGCGCTGGCCCTGCGCTTCGTCCCCTACAGCGACAACCACGGCCACTTCGACGCGCTCTGGACGGCGGTGATGGCGGCCTGCCTGCTGGCGGCGCTGGCGGCCAGCGTCTACCTGGTCGAGGTGCTGGAGATCTTCAACCTGCGCCGCCTGCGGCTGCGCCAGCTCGGCAGCCTGCGCCGCGACGCCGGGCGACCGCTGCCGGCCGCCGAGCAGGTCGACCGCGCGGTCGTCGCCGAGCTGGAGACCGGCAGCTTCCCGGCGATCGACCCCGAAACCGGCGAATTCGAAGCTCTACCACCCGATGACGGGTCCTCCCGGTAGGGTCGGAACGTCTTGTACTTTTTTTGCCGAACGAATCTCGGACGGCCTAACCTATGTTCAAAAAAAGTTAAGTGGAGACCCTACCGGGAGGACCCGTCATCCCCGCCATCACTTTGTGCGAGGTTGTGACAAGCCTCACGAAGCGGCTCTACAGCGCCGATCGCGCGCCTTTCGACCGGCCTTTCGGTTATAGTCGCGCATCCGCTCGCTCGGCACGATCCGGGCGGAAACGCGGGTTTATGTCTCCTCCCAAGCATGTCGACCTCCTGGCGCTAGCCGCCGCCCTGGCCGTGTTCGCAATCGGTGGCCTGCCGCTGCTCGGATACGCGGTCGCCGCCGCCGCCTGGCTTGCCCAGCGCGGCATCCAGGTGCTGGCGCAGCGCCGCTCCAACGAGGCCCTCGCCAACGGCAACCGGCAACGGGCGATGGGCCTGATCGCGGCCGCGACCCTGGGCCGGGTCTGGCTGATGGCGACCGCGGTGCTCCTCGTCGGGCTCGCCGAACGCGAGGCCGGGCTGAGCGCGGCGCTGCTGCTGCTGGCGCTGTTCACGCTCTCCTTCGCCGCCCAGGGGATCGCCCACCTGCTGGAGCCCGAAGAACAGGGTGCGCGGGCCCGATGAGGACGAAAACCAAAGTCCTGATCGGCTTCGGCGCCTACTTCGCGCTGGCGATCCTGCTGCTGCTGATCTTCGGCAACGCGGGCAAGAACGAAGCCTTCAAGCCGCAGAACGAGTTCAAGCTCGAACCGTGGGTCTCGCTGCACCTCGGCGGCGTCGACCTCAGCATCAACAAGGCGGTCCTCTATCTGGTCCTCGCCAGCGCGCTGACGATCTTCACGATGGTCTGGATCAGCCGCCGGATGGCGCAGAAGCCGAACCGGGTCCAGACCGCGATCGAGGTCTCCTACGACCTGACCAAGAACAACATCACCGGCGGCAACCTCGACCACGCCACCGCGGTGCGCTGGTTTCCCTTCGTCGCCGCGCTGTTCTTCTTCATCTGGTTCTCCAACATCATCGGCTTCCTGCCGCTGCCGACCAACACCGAGCACACGGTCGACGTCTTCGGCGTGCAGCTGCCGACCTTCGCGATCTACGCGGCGACCGCCAACCTCTCGATCCCGCTGGTGCTGACGCTGGTCGTCTGGGTCTCCTACCACGTCGAAGGGGTCCGCGCCAAGGGGTTCTTCCCCTACCTGGCCAGCTGGCTGCCCCCGGGCCTGGAGGACAAGGGCCTGTTCCTCAAGGGACTGATCTTCGTGATCGAGGCGATCTCCCACTTCGCGCGGCTGATCTCGCTCTCGGTGCGGCTCTTCGCCAACATCCTCGCCGGCCACCTGCTGCTGCTGTTCATGGGCGGCGGGCTCGCCGTCCTGCTCGGGATCGCCGCGCTCGGCGCGATCACCTTCCCGCTGGCCTTCTTCTTCTTCATCCTCGAGGTCGGGCTTATCGCCACCCTGCAGGCGTTTATCTTCTCGACCCTGACCGCGATCTACATCGGCGGAGCGACCGCCGCAAGCCACTAAATGCCAGACAAAGGAGCGCTGTACTAACCATGGACCTGTTACCCGTCGCGGCCGCCGCATCCGAAGAAGGCATCAAGAGCGCCGGCAAAGCGATCGCCCTCGGCGTCGGCGCCGGCCTCGGATCGATCGGCGCCGGCATCGGCATCGGCTTCATCTTCGGCAAGGAGATCGAGTCGGTCGCCCGCCAGCCGGAGATGAAAAGCGAGCTCGAAAGCATCCGCTGGCTCGGCTTCGCGCTGACCGAGGCGGTCGCCTTCTACACCTTCATCTTCGGCCTGATCGCCTTCTTCCTGTCCTAGGCAGATGACGCTCCTCAGTCTGATAGCCGCGACGCCGCTCGCCGCCGAGGAAAGCGGCGGCAGCTTCCTGGTCTCGCCGGGCCTCGGCCTGATGATCTGGACCCTGGTCCTCTTCCTCTTCACCATGTGGGTGCTGAGCAAGGTCGCCTTTCCGAAGATCCAGGAGGCGCTCGACAAGCGCGCCAAGACGATCAGCGAGTCGATCGAGGCGGCCGAACGGCAGCGGAAGGAGTCCGACGAGCTGCTCGAGGAGTACCGGGCGCGCCTGGCGGAGGCGCGCGAGCAGGCCGACGACATCATGGCCCGCGCCCGGCGCGCGGCCGAGACGGCCGGGGCCGAGGCGACCGCCGCCGGCAAGGAGCGCCGCGAGGAGCTGGTCGCCGCCGCCAAACGCGACATCGAGGCGGAGACGCGGCGCTCGCTGCAGCAGATCCGCAAGGAGGTCGCCGACCTGACCGTGCTGGCGACCGAGAAGGTGACCCGCAAGACGCTCACCGCCGAGGACCAGAAGCGCCTCGTCGAGGAGGCGCTCAGCGAGGTCGACTTCTCAGCCCTCTCGGGGTCGGAGAACTGATGCAGGACGCGGCTCGCGTATACGCCGAGGCACTGTTCGAGGTCGGCCGCGACAAGGGCAAGCTGGACGCGCTGCAGGAGCAGCTCGGCCAGCTCGCCGACGCGATCGCCGCCGACCGCGAGCTGCAGGTCTTCTTCTTCAGCCCCTACTTCTCCTCGGCGGAGAAGAGCGACGGGGCGAAGCGGGCGATCTCGGGCGCCGAGCCCGAGCTGCTCAACTTCCTCGAGCTGCTGATCGAGAAGCAGCGGATGCCGGAGATCTTCCGCATCCGGCGTGAGCTCGACGAGCTCTGGAAGCGCGAGAACCGCCGCCTCGACGTGACCGTGACCAGCGCCGTCGAGCTGGACCCGGCGGTGGTGGCGAAGGTCGGCGAGGAGATCGAGCGCCAGACCGGCGAGAAGGTCGAGCTGGCGAGCCGGATCGACGACGGCATCCTCGGCGGCATCGTCCTGCAGGTCGGCAACATGGTCCTCGACGCGAGCATCAGCAGTCGCCTGGAGAAACTTCGAAAGAGCGTCGCCACGGCGGCATAGAGATTGAATGACGAACGGCCGTGAAAACCAAGCAGTTCTAGGACGCAGCCCAAGCGGTGAAGCGAGCGCACTTCTCAAGTGCGTGAGCGAGACGATTGGGCGAGGACGACGAAATGCGCCGGTTTGCAGCGGCCGCGATCAAGGAGACGACCACTAGATGGAGATTAAGCCGGACGAGATCGCAAGCATCCTCAGGGAGCGGATCGAGGGCCTGGAGACCGATTCCGCCGACCTCGCCGAGGTCGGCACCGTCCTCTCGGTGGCCGACGGCATCGCCCGTATCCACGGCCTCGACGACTGCATGGCGCTGGAGATGCTGGAGCTGCCGCACGGGGTGACCGGGCTGGCGCTGAACCTCGAGGCCGACAACGTCGGCGCGGTGCTGTTCGGCGAGTGGGACAAGGTCGTCGAGGGCGACACGGTCAAGCGCACCGGCCACCTGCTGGAGATTCCGGTCGGCGAGGAGCTGCTGGGGCGGATGGTCGACCCGCTCGGCCGGCCGCTCGACGACCGCGGCGAGATCGCCACCGGCGAGACCCGCCCGGCCGAGTTCAAAGCCCCCGGCGTGGTCCAGCGCCAGCCGGTGACCGAACCGGTGCAGACCGGGCTGATGTCGATCGACGGGATGATCCCGATCGGCCGCGGCCAGCGAGAGCTGATCATCGGCGACCGCCAGACCGGCAAGACGGCGATCGCGATCGACACGATCATCAACAACCGCGACAAGGACATGGTCTGCATCTACGTCGCGATCGGCCAGCGGATGTCGACGGTCGTCCAGCTGCGCGAGGTGCTGGAGGAGAACGGGGCGATGGAGAACACGATCATCGTCGCCGCCCCCGCCGACGAGGCGGCGCCGATCAAGTTCATCGCCCCCTACGCGGGGTGCGCGATGGGCGAGCACTTCCTCTACAACGGCAAGGCGGCGCTCTGCGTCTACGACGACCTCACCAAGCACGCCTACGCCTACCGGCAGATGTCGCTGCTGCTGCGGCGCCCGCCCGGCCGCGAGGCCTACCCGGGCGACGTCTTCTACCTGCACTCGCGGCTGCTGGAGCGGGCGGTGAAGCTGAACGACGACCTCGGCGGCGGCTCGCTGACGGCGCTGCCGATCATCGAGACCCAGGCCTCCGACGTCTCCGCCTACATCCCGACCAACGTGATCTCGATCACCGACGGCCAGATCTTCCTCGAGTCCGACCTGTTCAACTCGGGCGTGCGGCCGGCGATCAACGTCGGCATCTCGGTCTCGCGGGTGGGCGGCAACGCGCAGACCAAGGCGATGAAGAAGGTGGCCGGGAAGCTGCGCCTCGACCTCTCCCAGTACCGCGACCTCGAGGCCTTCGCCCAGTTCGGCTCCGAGCTCGACCCGGAGACGCAGAAGACGCTGAACCGCGGCGAACGGCTGGTCGAGCTGCTGAAACAGAAAGAGCGCGAACCGCTGGAGATGGCCGACCAGGTCGCGGCGATCTACTCCGGCACCGGCGGCTTCCTCGACCGGATCGAGACCGCCCGGGTCGGCGAGTTCCTGCGCGACCTGCGGATCCGGCTGCGGGCCGAGAAGGCTGAGCTGCTGGACCGGATCGCCGAGAGCGGCAAGCTCGAGGAGTCCGACGAGGAGGAGCTGGGCGCGGCGATCCGCGACTTCGTCGACGACTTCGGCCCCGACTTCGACGAGTTCGGCGACCCGCTCGAGGCCGGCGAGTCGGACCGGGTCAAGTCAGAGGAGGAGCGGGCGAAGCCGAGCCGCACCGAGGAAGCCAAGGAGGCGACGCCGGCGTGACCGTCTCTCTGAGCGGTGGGAGGGCGCCGGGGGTTCCCCTCCCGTTGCTGGGTTTTTCGCCCTGCGCGGGGCGTCTCTCGCTGAGTGGTCTGTGCGAAAAACAGGACGCCGCTGCCGGGAGGGGAACCCCCGTCCCCCTCTTTAAGGGACGGTAGATATGGCTTCCCAGAAGGACGTCAAGAACCGGATCGCGTCGATCCGAAACATCAACAAGATCACGCGGGCGATGGAGATGGTCGCCGCGGCGCGGCTGCGCCGGGCCGAGCAGCGGATCGAAGCACTGCGGCCCTACGCGCAGGGGATGCGCAAGCTGACCCGGCGCGCCGCCGAGCAGGCCAACGGGCTGCCGCGGGTGCCGGTGATGGCCCAGCGTGAGGACGTGAAGCGGGTCGGCGTCGTCCTCGTCACCGGCGACCGCGGCCTCGCCGGCGCCTTCAACACGAACATCATCCGCGACGGCCTGCGGCTGCAGGGGGAGCTGCGCGAGCGGGGGGCGGCGACGGCGTTCTCGGCGATCGGCCGCAAGGGCGTCTCGGCGCTGACCTTCCGCAAGCAGGAGCTGCGCACCTCCTACGTCGGCTTCACCGACCGCCCCGGCTTCGCCGACGCGCGCGAGATCGGCGAGGAGCTGACCGCCCGCTACGTCGACGAGGAACTCGACCGGGTGGAGCTGGTCTACAACCACTACGTCTCGCCGTTGACCCAGCAGGTCTGGCGGCAGACGCTGCTGCCGCTGCAGCAGGCCGAGGTGCTGGGCGAGGGCGTCGAGGACGAGGAAGCCGACGCCGAGGAGACCGAGATCGAGAAGGCGCACAGCCAGGCGCTCTGGGAGTACGAGCCGGAGGCCGAACTGCTGCTCGCCCGGTTGATCCCCGAGTACGTCAACATCTCCGTCTACCGGGCGCTGCTCGAGTCCGCCGCCTCCGAGCTGGGGGCGCGGATGACCGCGATGCGCAACGCCGCCGAGAACGCGGAGACGATGATGGACGACCTGACCCTGGAGATGAACCGGGCCAGGCAGGCGGAGATCACGCAGGAGATCCTCGAGGTCGTCGCCGGCGCCGAGGCGCTGGGCTAGCCGGAAGCTTCGATAGAGAGTCGAGAAAAGGAACGAATGGCTGACACGAACGGAAGCAATGTGGGACGGGTCGAGCAGGTGACCGGCGTCGTCGTCGACGCGGTCTTTCCCGAGCGGCTGCCGGAGATCTACTCGGCGGTGAAGATCGAGATGAAGGGCGACGAGAACCGCGAGGCGACCGAGCTGGTCTGCGAGGTGCAGCAGCATCTCGGCGACGACCGGGTCCGCACCGTCGCGATGGACGCGACGGACGGCCTGCAGCGCGGCGACAGGGTGATCGACACCGGCGGCCCGATCTCGGTCCCGGTCGGCGATGCCACCCTGGGGCGGATCTTCAACCTGCTGGGCGAGCCGATCGACCTCGGCGAGCCGGTCGAGGCCGAGGAGCGCTGGCCGATCCACCGGCCGGCCCCGGAAGCCTCGGAACTGGCGCCGACCCAGGAGATCCTCGAGACCGGGATCAAGGTGATCGACCTGCTCGCCCCCTACGCGAAGGGCGGCAAGGTCGGGCTGTTCGGCGGCGCCGGCGTCGGCAAGACGGTGCTGATCCAGGAGCTGATCCGCAGCATCGGCGAGGAGCACGAAGGCCTCTCCGCCTTCTGCGGCGTCGGCGAGCGCTCGCGGGAGGGCAACGACCTCTGGCTGGAGATGAAAGAGTCGGGCGTGATCGACAAGACGATGCTCGTCTTCGGTCAGATGAACGAGCCGCCGGGCGCCCGCCTGCGGGTCGCCCTCTCAGGCCTGACGATGGCCGAATACTTCCGCGAGCAGGGCGGCCAGGACGTGCTCCTGTTCATCGACAACATCTTCCGCTTCGTCCAGGCGGGCTCGGAGGTCTCGGCGCTGCTCGGCCGGATGCCCTCGGCGGTCGGCTACCAGCCGACGCTGGAGACCGAGATGGGCGAACTGCAGGAGCGGATCACCTCGACCGAGCGCGGCTCGGTGACCTCGGTGCAGGCGGTCTACGTCCCCGCCGACGACCTCACCGACCCGGCGCCGGCCTCGGTCTTCGCCCACCTCAACGCGACGACGACGCTGTCGCGGGCGATCTCCGAGAAAGGCATCTACCCGGCCGTCGACCCGCTCGACTCGACCTCGACGATCCTCAAGCCCGACGTCGTCGGCGAGGAGCACTACCGGACCGCGACCGAGGTCCAGGAGGTCCTGCAGCGCTACAAGGAGCTGCAGGACATCATCGCGATCCTCGGCATCGACGAGCTCTCCGACGAGGACAAGCAGACGGTCTCGCGGGCGCGCAAGATCGAGCGCTTCCTCAGCCAGCCGTTCTTCGTCGCCGAGCAGTTCACCGGCCGCAGCGGCGAGTACGTGCCGGTGGCGGAGACGGTGCGCGGCTTCCGCGAGATCCTCGACGGCGAGCACGACGACCTGTCCGAGGGCGCCTTCTACATGCAGGGCGGCATCGACCAGGTGACCGAGAACGCCGGCGCGGCGGCGGCCGCGTAGGAGCGACGGATGGCCGGCGAGCACAGCTTCGAGGTCGAGATCCTCACCCCCGAGGGCGAGGTGTTCGGCGGCGAGGTGAGCCAGCTCTCGACCCGGACCGCGGCCGGCGAGATCGGCATCCTCGCCAACCACGCGCCGCTGCTGGCCGAACTGCGGCCGTCCGAGCTGCGGCTGCACATGGGCGGCGGCGCCGAGACCAAGCGCTACGCCCAGGCGCACGGCTGGCTGCAGGTGTTCGGCAACCGCGCCCGCCTGCTGCTCGAGGAGGCGCTGGCCCCAGAGGAGCTCGACGCGGCGAAGCTGAAAGAGCAGCTGGCGGATGCCGAGCGGCGCATCGGCGAGTCTGAGCAGGGCAGCGGCGAGTGGACGCGGGCGCGGAAGGACCGGGAACGCGCCGAAGCTTTTCTGACGATCGCCCAGGGGTGAGGGACACCGGCTCCCCTCCCGCTGGGAGCTGCGGATGAGCGAGCTTGTCGCTCTGGCGATGCGGTTGATCGCCTATGACACCTCCGACGCGGAGGGGGTGCGGGAAGCTGCGGGGTTTGTGAAGGGGTGGCTGGAGGCGCGGGGGATCGATGCTGTGCGGGACGAGGTGCGGGGGCTGCCGGTGCTGCGGGCGGAGGTCGGGCCCGAGGGGGCGCCGACGGTGGTGCTGCACGGACACCTCGATGTCGTGCCGGGATTCGCCGGGCAGTTCGAGCCGCGGCTGGACGGCGACCGGCTGTACGGGCGCGGGGCCTATGACATGAAGGGCGGGCTCGCGGCGATGCTGCTGAGCACGGCGGCCATGCGGGACCAGGAGCGGGTGCGGGTGCGGCTGGGGATCGTCGGCGACGAGGAGTCCGAGGAGGAGGCCGAACGCGGCAGCGACCACCTGGTCGACGGCGGCTTCCTCGGCGACTTCGCGATCACCGGCGAGCCGACCGACCTGCAGATCGGAGTCGAGGCGAAGGGGGTGCTGGCACTGCGGCTCGAGGTGAGCGGCGTCGCCGCTCACGGGGCGACGCCGTGGCTCGGCGACAACGCTGTGCTGAAGGCGCACGACGTTTTCCGCAGTATCGAGTCGCTACCTTTCGCAAGGCACAGCTCGGAGCTGTTCGACCGCCCCTCGATCAACCTCGGCCGGATCATGGGTGGCGACGCGCTCAACAAGGTGCCCGACCGATGCGCCATCGACGTCGACATCCGCTACCTGCCCGACCAGGATCCCGCCGCGATCCTGGAGCAGGTCCGCGGCCTGCCCGACGCCGCCGTGACGCCGCTGTTCACGCGGCCGCCGGCGGTCGTCGACCGCCAGTCGCCGTTCGTGCTCGGCCTGCGCGAGGCGGTCTCGGCCCACCACGACGGCGAGCCGATGAGCGTCGGCCGCGACGGCGCCTCCGACGCGGTCTCGTTCCTGCGGGCGGGGGTGCCGGCGGTCGAGTTCGGCCCGGCCGGGGAAGGCCACCACGGGCCGGCGGAGTGGGTCTCGGTCGCCTCGCTGGAGACCTACCGGCAGACGCTCGACTCCTTCCTGCGGGCGCTCCCCGACCGGCTTGCCGCCTGAGCCCGGTGCGATGGTAGAGCCGGTTTTCAAGAAGCCGCCGCCGACCGGCGACCACGAGCCGCCGCCGAAGCGCAAGCGCTACTGGTGGCGCTTCACGCTCGCCTCGGTGCTGATCGTCAGCGTCACCGCGGCGGCGACGGCGGCCAGCATCCTGCTCTACATCGGCAGCATCGCCCACGCGCTCTCACACAACAACCGGCTGCGCAACAAGGTCGAGCGGGCGCTGGCGCAGACCCAGGGGGGCGAACCGGAGAACATCCTGATCATCGGCTCCGACAAACGGGCCAGCGAACCGGGCGACCCGGGGCGCTCCGACACGACGCTGCTGTTGCGCCTCGACCCGGACCGCAACGCGATCGCGGTGATGTCGATCCCGCGCGACCTGAAGGTCGAAATCCCCGGCTACGGGACGGAAAAGTTCAACGCCGCCTACACCTACGGCGGGCCGAAGCTGACCCTGCGGGTGGTCAAGGATCTGACCGGGCTGCGGATCAACCACGTCGTCAACGTCGATTTCCTCGGCTTCGTGCGGGCGGTCGACGCGATCAACTGCGTCTACGTCGACGTCGACCGCCGCTACTACCACTCCAACGTCGGCCTGCCGCCGTCGGAACAGTATTCGGAAATCGACATCCAGCCGGGCTACCAGCTGCTGTGCGGGAAAAAAGCCCTGCAGTACGTGCGTTACCGGCATACCGACACCGACCTGGTGCGGGCGGCGCGCCAGCAGAACTTCATCGGCGACGCTCGCCAGCGGGTGCCGATCAAAGACCTGGTGCTGGGGCGCAACCAGCTGATCGACATCTTCACCGAATACACCACCTCCGACATCAACGACACGGAAACGATGCTCGATGTGCTGAAGCTGTTCATCGCCTCGCGCAGCGCGGCGATCAAGGAGGTGCACTTCCCGGCGACGCTCGGGCCGAGCTACGTGTACGCCACGCACAGCGCGATCGAAGGCGCCGTCAACAAGTTCCTCGGGATCGAAGCGAGCAGCGGGCCTCGCGACTCCGCGGAACACCGTGCTCCGGGTAGCGGCCGGCAGAAGCGCCGCCATGGCAAGCCGCACAAGACGAAGCCGCACATCAAGGCGCGGCCGCCCGGCAGCGACGGCTTGGTCCGGGCGCGGGAAGCCGGCGAACAGGAGGGGGAGACGGCCGCCCGCAAGCTGGGCAGCGGCTTCCCCGTCTTCTACCCGACACGCCTGCCGTCGGATGCGCGCTTCGTCGAAAGCAACTCCTACGAACACATCGTCGATCCGCGCGTCTACCACCTGCGCGACTCCGAAAACAAGCGCCACGGCGCCTACCGGATGGTGGCCGAGTTCGGCCCCTACTACGAAACCCACTACTTCGGGCTCCAGGGGATCCAGGGCTGGCCGGATCCGCCGATCCTCGACAACCCGAGCGAAACCCGGACGATCAACGGGCGGGAATACGAGTTCTACGTCGACGGAGACCGCCTCTCGCAGGTCGCCTGGCACCGTGGCGAAAACAGCTACTGGGTGGCGAACGACCTGCTGAATACGCTGACCAACGACCAGATGGTCGGCATCGCCCGTTCGGCTAGCGTGACGATCCCGAAGAAGAAGGCGAAGAGGAGGAGGGCGAGTAGATGAGCGGAGAGAGGGAGACGATCGGAGTCGTCGGCGTCGGCTGGGTCGGCCTGGTCACGGCCGCCTGCTTCGCCGAGCTCGGCCACCCGGTCGTCGCCCGCGACATCGTCGCCGAGAAGGTCGAGGCGCTGGCGCGCGGCGAGACGACGATCCACGAGCCCGGCCTCGGCGATCTGGTCGCCCGCAACGCCGGGCGGCTCACCTTCACCACCGAGATGGACGAGCTGCTCGACGCGGCGCGGCTGCTGTTCGTCTGCGTCGACACGCCGCCGACCCGCTCCGGCGACGCCGACCTCTCGCGGGTGCGCTCGGTGGTCGGCGAGCTGCGCGACGACGGCGACCACGTGCTGATCATGAAGAGCACGGTGCCGGCCGGGACCGGGGCGGCGATCCGCCGCGACCTGCCCGGCCTCGCCTACGTCTCCTGCCCCGAGTTCCTCAAGGAGGGCTCGGCGGTCGAGGACTTCCTCCATCCCGACCGGGTCGTGGTCGGCGCCGACTCAGGCGACGAGGCGGCGGCGGAAGCTGTCGCGGCGCTCTACCGGCCGCTCGGCGGCGATGTCGTCCGCACCGACGTCGCCAGCGCCGAGATGATCAAGCTCGCCTCCAACGCCTTCCTGGCGACGAAGATCTCCTTCGTCAACGAGATCGCCAACGTCTGCGAGGAAGTCGACGCCGACGTCGCCGAGGTCGCCCGCGGGATGGGCCTCGACGAGCGCATCGGCCCGTCGTTCCTGCGGGCCGGGATCGGTTACGGGGGGAGTTGCTTCGACGGCGAGGAGACGCTGCTGGTCAGGCATCACGGAGCCGCCAGGCTCGTCTCCTTCCGGGAGCTTTGGGAGCTGGAAGGAGGGGACGAGACGGCGGTCGACGGCGAGGCGATCACGCCCGAGAGCCTCTTTGCCTGGTCCTGGGTACCCGGGGAGGGCAAGCCGGAATGGATGCCGGTTTCGTTGCTCAGCAAACGTAGCTACGAGGGTGAGATGGTCGAGATCAGGACCAAGATGGGGCGACGGGTCACCGTGACCGCCGACCATCCGATCGTCGTCGGCGACGGCGCCGACGACGAGATCTTGACCACGGTTCGAGCCGAGGACGTCACCACGGCGGACTGGTTGCCACTTGCCGGTGGGGCGAACAGCGGTTTCGCGCCCCGCGTGCACTCGACGATCGGTGCAGTCGAAGACGCGATTCCCGGGGGGCAGGTGATCGTTCGTCCGGAGCCTCGCGAGATAGAAGCGCTCCGACAGCTTCCTGATTCCGAGCGAGCCACGATCCTCGATCACCCGCGGGGTCATTCGCAGCGAATCCACGACATCGGTCGCAGTGGCGCGTTGCGTTTGCCGGAGGCATGTGCGGCAGGCATGGACCTTGGCGGAGCGAGCATCGGGACCGCGCGCAGCGGCACATACATACCCGAGCGCCTGGACATGTCAGAGGAGTTCTGGAGGGCCGTTGGGCTCTACGTGGCGGAGGGCCACGTCAATCGGGACAGCGGACGGAATGGCGCCGTGCGGGAACGGATCGCGTGGTCATTTCATCCTCGCAACGAGGAGCATCTGGTTCGTGACGTTGTCGACTACTGGGAGGGGCAGGGCGTTAGGGCTCGTGTGTTCGACGGCACTACAACTCGGCAGGTGCAGATCTCATCTCGCATCCTCGCCGCCTGGTGGACGGAAATTCTCGGTCTCGGACGGAACAGCTACGAGCAGCGACTGCCCAATCCGATCTGGGAGCAGCCCGACGAAAGCAAGTGGGCGCTGCTCGCGGGCCTCTGGGAGGGAGACGGCTCCTGGTCTCTGGTCAATGGAGGGCCGAGCGTCACGCTCGACTTTGGCACGGTCAGCGACGAGCTCGCCGATGGCGTCGCGCGGTTGCTCGGCGATCTCGGGATCGTTCCATCCTGGCGCCGTGGGCGAACTCAAAAGTCGACGAAGGAGACTCACTGGCTCAAGGTGAGCGGCGCGGATCAGGTCGAAAGAGCTATTGCGCTGGTTCCGCGTTCGCAACGGCAGGTGGTGCTGAGGGCGATCCGCGAGCAGAGCAAGCGCATCGCCCCCAGCGGGTACAGGCGATTTGGAGATACATCGATGGCCTGGGCGCGGGTCGCGAAAACCTCTAAGCGCGAGCTCCGAGGCCCGGTGTACTCGCTTGAGGTGCCGGGTTCGAATACCGTGGTTTCCAGCGGAGGCTTGGTCCTGCACAACTGCTTCCCCAAGGACGTCAGCGCGCTGAAGATGCTCGCCGGCAACACCGGCTACCACTTCCAGCTGCTGAACGCGGTGATCGAGGTGAACGAGCTGCAGAAGCGGCGGGTGGTGCAGAAGCTGCTGGGGCGGCTCGGATCGCTGGTCGGGCGGCGGGTGGCGCTGCTCGGCCTCGCCTTCAAGCCCGACACCGACGACATGCGCGAAGCCTCGAGCCTGGTGCTGGCGGCGCGGCTGCAGGGCGAGGGGGCGGAGGTGGTCGCCTACGACCCGGTCGCCGCCGAGGCGGCGCGCGGGCTGCTCGACTCGGTCGAGCTGGCGGGCTCCGCGCTGGAGGCTCTCGACGGCGCCGACGCGGCGGTGCTGGTCACCGAGTGGGGCGAGTTCGCCGAGCTCGACTGGGCCGAGGCGGCACGACGGATGGCGCGGCCGCTGATCGTCGACGGGCGCAACTTCCTCGACGCCGATGTCCTCCGCGCGGCAGGATTCGAATACGAGGGCATCGGCAGAGAGGTCGCTCGAGAAGTGGCCGGGCGGCCGTCCTAGTGCGAACGGCCGAGCAGACCAGGGAACTCGTGCCGGCGCGCTCCCACCCCGCCTTCGGCGGGGGTCGCATGGCGTGCTCTGGGCACGAGCGACCGGGGACGCCGGCATGTGCCGGCCAAGCCCACTAGGACATGCAGGCGATCGTCTTAGTGGGAGGCAAGGGGACGCGGCTGCGCCCGTTGACCGAGACGGTGCCGAAGCCGGCGCTGACCCTGGTCGACCGGCCCTTCCTCGCCTACATGATCGAGTGGCTGGCGGGGCACGGCGTGACCGAGGTCGTGCTCGCCTGCGGCTTCCTGCCCGACGTCCTGCGCGAGGCGCTGGCCGGCGAGGAGGAGCGGGCGGGGGTGCGGATCCGCTACGCGGTCGAGCCGGAGCCGCTCGGCACCGCCGGGGCGATCCGTTTCGCCGCCGATTCGCTCGGCGACGACCTCGACGGCAGCTTCCTGGCGCTGAACGGCGACGTCCTCACCGACCTCGACCTGAGCGCGTTGATCGACGCCCACCGGCGCCGCGAGGCGCGGGCGACGATCGCCCTGCACCCGGTCGAGGACTCCTCCGCCTTCGGCCTCGTCCACAGCGACGAGGAAGGGAAGGTGCTCGCCTTCCTCGAGAAGACCGGCGAGGCGGCGCCGGGCGAGGTCAACGCCGGCATGTACGCGCTCGAGCGCTCGGTGCTGGAGCTGATCCCGCCGGGTGAGAACGTCTCGATCGAGCGCGACGTCTTCCCGCGCCTGGTCGGCGCCGGCCTGCACGGGCTGCTGCTCGACGGCTACTGGGTCGACATCGGCACCCCCGAGCGCTACCTGCAGGCGAGCTGGGACATCCTCGAGGGCCGGGTCGAGACGCGGGTCGAGCCGACCGCCCCCGGGTCTCTGGTCGCGGCGGATGCCGAGGTTGCCGTCGACGCCGTAGTCGGCCCGCGTGCCGTCGTCTCGCCGGGCTGCCGCGTCGGCGCCGGGGCCGCGGTGGCCGAGTCGGTCCTGCTCGACGGCAGCGAGGTCGGCGCGGGAGCGCGGGTGACCGGCTCGATCCTCTCGCCCGGCGCGCGCGTGCCGGCCGGGGCCGAGGTTGAAGGAGTTGTCGCCGCCGCGGACGAAATGGTGTCCGCGTGACCATGCTCGACGACATCCTCGCGATCCCGGCGCACCTGCGCGATGCCCTCTGGCGGGTCGAGTCGGCGCGGCTGCAGCCGCAGGAATCGGCGGGGGCGATGGTCTGCGGGATGGGCGGCTCGGCGATCGGCGGCGACCTCGCCGCGGCGGCGCTCGGCGATCGGCTGACGCGACCGCTGCTGACCGTGCGCGGCTACGAGCTGCCGAGCTGGGCGACGCCGGAGTGGACCGTGCTCTGCAGCAGCTACTCCGGCAACACGGAGGAGACGCTGGCCTGCTTCGAGGCCGCCGAGGCGCTCGGCGCGCGGCGGATCGTGGTCAGCACCGGCGGCGAGCTTGTCGAGGCGGCGCGGGCCGCGGCGGTGCCGGTGGTCGGCCTGCCGGGGATCCTGCAGCCGCGCGCCGCGGTCGCCTACATGCTGGTCGTCTCGGCCGAGGTGGCCGCGCTGGCCGGCGCGGCGCCCCGCGTCCACATGGAGATCGAGGCTGCGGCCGGCTTCCTCGAGGCCGAAGCCGACGGCCTGCGGGAGCGGGCGGCGGAGATCGCCGGCCGTGTCGGCGGCGCGCCGCCGGTCGTCTACGGAGCCGACCTGACGGCGCCGGTGGCGCGGCGCTGGAAGGCGCAGGCGAACGAGAACGCGAAGCTGCCCGCCTTCTTCTCCGAGCTGCCGGAGGCCGATCACAACGAGCTCTGCGGCTGGGCGGGGGCATCGGCGGCGATGCTCTCGGCGGTCCTGCTCGAGGACTGTGACCAGCACCCGCGCGAGCGCCGCCGCTTCGAGCTGACCGCGGAGGCGATCGCCGCCTCCGGCGCCGAGGCGATCCGGATCGAGACGGCCGGCGAGACGCGGATCGAACGCCTGCTGTGGGCGACGATGCTCGGCGACCTGGTCTCCGTGGCGCTGGCCGAGGCACGCGGCGTCGACCCGACCCCGGTCGAGGCGATCGAGGACTTCAAGGCCGCCCTCGGCCGCCCGTGACTCCGCGCTCAAGCAGCGCGGCTGGCGTCCTGCGGCGGATTCTCTGCGTCTTTGCGCTCGGGCAGCAGCGAGGTGACCGGAACGGTCGGATCGAATACCCGTGCGCCCACCTTGCGCAGGCCCGAGATCAGGGCTTCGTACCGCTCCCGCTGGCCGACGGCCATTGCCGACGGGTCGTCCAGCCGCTCCGCGATGATCCGGGCGTGGAATTTCGCGTACCAAGTCGCCGCGCTCCGAATCTGCACGAACTCCTCCTCGGAGAGCTGCTCGACCTTGTCCCGGAAGTCCATGCGGCAAAGCTAGCGATCCCCGCGGACAGGGAAGGGCGCTGAGCCGCTCTCTCTCCCCACTTTCCGATGAAGACCGCCAAAGGCCAAGCCCCCGCGCTCGAAGCGCTGCGGGACGTTCTCGACCGGCGCAACCGCCTCTACATGGAGCTGGCCGACGCGCCGGATCTCGGCGCGTATCTGGCATCGGGCCCGCCCCGTGACGACGAGGAGATCCTTACCGAGTCCATTCTGGCCGACATCCTCGAGCTGGTACTCGGCTTTCCGGCCGACGCCTATTTTCCCCAGTTCGGCAAGAGCGGGCTGAAGCCCGACTTCACCCCGATGGACTTGATCGCCCATCCCTATGTGCTTGACGCGAAGAGTTCGCGCCAACGGCTTGCCGCGCATGAGAAGCAGATTCGCGACTACGTCAAGCAACGACAGCTCGACTTCGGCGTCCTCTTCAACCTCAGGGAGGTTCGCGTCTACAGGCGGGCCGCCAAGGGCCACGATCCTGGCCTCTCGTTCAAGATCGAGCCGCTCTGGCGCCTTGCCCGGGGGGAGGCGCAACCGGGGCTCGACCTCGAGGCATTCCAGCGCTTCGTCGAGCAGCTCGCGTATCGCTCGATGGGCGTCGAGGAGAAAATCGAGGCGATCCGGAGCATGCCGTCCTGGGAGGAACGGGGCGGAACCGACGAATTGCGGGTGGACATCGATCTGCTTGTCGCCCAGCTGCGGCGGCACTCGGGGTTGCTCGCCGAGGATGCCGAGGGCCAACCGGAGGCGCTCGAGGCGCATATCAAGCTCAATCCCGGCTTCGAGGAGAAGCTGCTCGGGGAGCTTGCGACGATCGCGCGGGACATCGCCCCCGGGACGAAGGAGGACCTGCTGCCGGCCTCGGTTGCCGGCTACCGATCCGGGTCGGATCTGGAGCGTCGCATCTGGCACCAGTACACCCTGCGGGTTGCGCAGCTGACGCTGGCGCGCATCCTCCTCTACCGGGCCTGGGAGGACGCGGGCTTCATCCAGGAGCAGCTCTACGACGGGGGCTTCCGCGATGCCTACGCCGCGATGGGCGAACGGGTCCGGGACGTCCTCAAACGCGCCTTCGCCGCGGGCGCGCAGCGCTACCACTGGCTTTACGAGCGACAGAGCACCTATGACTGGTTCACGCCCGGCGACGGCGAGCTGGTTGAGATTCTCTACTCGCTAACCCAGTTCCCCCTCGACCGTCTCGATGCCGACGTGCTGGGTGGGCTGTATGAGTCCTACGTCGACGAGATCGATCGCGACCGGCTCGGTCAGTTCTACACCCCCCGCGACGTCGTGAGGTTCATGTTGGACCGCGCCAAGTTCCAGGGGCCCGACGGGGTCCTGAAGATCGAGGGCGACGGGCGCGAGGGGCTGAAGACGTTCGACTTCGCCAGTGGCTCGGGAGGTTTCGACGTCGAGATAGCACGCAGGATCATCGATGACTCGGGGGTCCTGGACGGGGACCCGGAGGACCAGCTCGAGGTGCTCGGGGCGATCGTCTCCGGGCTGCACGCGATGGAGATCAGTCCATTTCCGTACTACCTGACCGAGATCAACCTGCTGCTCCAGCTGTCCCGCCTGCTCAGCGCGCTCGGCCATGCCAACCGGGACGTTCCGCACTTCGTGCTCAGCGTCGTGCACGAGGATGCGCTCAAGGCAAAGCCGACGGCGGCGCCCAGCCTCGAGGGCCTGGAGCCGGAGCAGCGCGCCGACCACGCGCTGTTGAAGTCCGACGAGCGCTTCGGTCTCTCGGGCGCGCTCGATCCGGAGAAGCAGGCCGCTTTCACGCGCATCCGGGAAGGCGGCTTCGACCTCGTGGTCGGCAACCCGCCCTACGTGGCCGAGGCCAACAACAAGCCGCTGTTCGAGCGCCTGCGTCAGATCGACGTCTGGAAGGAGATCTACAAGGGCAAGAGCGACTACCTCTACTACTTCCTCTACATGGCGGCCGAGCTGCTGGCGCCGGGAGGCCGGCTGAGCGTGATCGTGCCCGCCGCCTGGATGAACGCCGGCAACGCCGACTGGCTGCGCGAGAAGCTGGCATCGACCCTGCAACTGGACGAGCTGTTTCTGTTCGGCGACTACCGGCTGTTCGCTCCCACCGAGGACGCCCGGCATCGCGACCGAAGGGCGCCGACTCCGACGGTCGAGAGCGCGATCCTGGTGGCGACCAAGGGTGTGGCGCCGAAGGGGCACAAGCTTCGCGTGGTCGCGCTGGAAGACGAAGCAAAGGTGGCACTCGCGCTTGGAGGGGGTGCCGAACAGCGGGCTCCGGATCGAGAGAGTCTGCTCGCCGAGATGGCCGCCAGAGCTGGCGGGCGCCAGGGTCGCAAGGGCGGGATCCATGCGCACGACATCAAGCAAGCCGATCTGTCCCATGATCGGCCATGGCCAGTGAAGCACGGTGCAAAAGACGCCGGCTCGCGGGTTGTCGCGAAGCTGCAGAAGGCGCTTGACCGGGAAGGAAGCTCCATAGAGCCATTGGACGGGCGATGGGCCATTCCGCAAGGGATCCAGACCGGGGCGGATGCCTACACGCCACGGATCCGGAGCCGCCTTCGCGACTCCTTTCCGAAGGCGTTGAAGCAGCTCGAAGCGAGCGGTGCCGAATTGGGGGCGCCGATCCTCGAGTTACCCCCCGGTCGTGAGAAGGAGCCGCCCTGGAAAGACCATCCGGAGGTGCTGGCGCGCAGCGTCGAGCCTCACGCGATTCTCTATGGGGCGCTGGATGAAGCTGATTACACGCACCTCGTGTGGCTGGGCCGCATGGACGAAGCCAAGGCCCCTATCGTCAAGGCTTTGGAAGAGTGGAAGCCTGTCCTGGAGAACCGAGCCGAGATCGCAAGAAATCAGTCGCGAAATTGGTGGGAGTGCGCCTGGCCCCGCGACAAGGCCCTGCTTCGGCGACCGAAGGTGATCGCCCTGTATCGGACGGACCGCGGCCGTTTTTCGGTCGACGAGGATGGCTCATGGCAGCCTTCGATCAAGACCACGCTGGTCATCCCGGCTGAGGATGGCCTCTCGGTTGCCTACCTCGGCGGCCTGCTCAATTCCGAGTTGCTGGACCTCTGGTACTCGGTTCGTGGGAAGACGCCCTGGCATGTGTGGCGCAACTACGAGCCGAAGCGGATGAAGGAAATTCCCTACCGCCACGTCGACCTGTCGATCTCGGTTACGGGCAAGCGGCTCAAGCGGTCTCGATGCCGCGCTTGGTCGTCACAAGACTCGAGTCCGCAATCGCGATCGCCGAGGAAATCGCCGCGGACCTTCGCGGCTGCGGCGACGAAGGTCTCGCTGCGGACGCTCCTGAGGCCGTCGAGGCCGCCAAGGCCCTCGAGATCGTCGTCCGCGCGATCGCCGACAACCGCCGTGCCCTCCTTCCCCTCCGGAAGCGCTTTCCGAAGCTGTCGCGCGTCGTCAAAGATCCGTGGTCGACCGAGCGGGTCGATCCGGCGATCGCGGAGTTCGTCGCCGCCCTGCCGAAGAAGCAGCGCACCTCTGTGCGGGTCGATCCCGAGTTGAATCGCACGGTCGATACGGATGGAGTGCTCGGGCACGCGCAGCTCGTCGACGACGCCCTCGTGTTCAGCTATCGCCGCCACCCGGTCGCGCGCGTCGAGGGTCCCGGCGAGAAGCTGATGCTGCTGGGCGAGCTGGTTGGCGACGACCACCGGTTGACCCCCGATCGCCTCGCGGCCGTCGAAGTCCCGAAGGACGTCGGCGCCTTTCGTGACTCGGTCGAAGCGGCGGAAGGGGAGGTTGCGGGGCTCCTCGCAGCGGGTCGAGCGCTCGTCGAGGCTGCGGAGCGGCTCGTCTGCGCGCTGTATGCGATCCCCGCGGAGCTCGGGGACGAGGTCGCAGCACATGCCGTCGCCCGGTCGGAGGCCGCGGCCGCGGCGCACGATTGACGGCCTCCACGCGAAGACGCTCATCTACGTATCCTTCGCGCGGGTTCAAGACGAAGAAAGGAATCGATGGCAACCGCCACCGCAGACCACAAAATCGCCGACATCGGCCTCGCCGACTTCGGGCGCAAGGAGATCGCCCTCGCCGAGGTCGAGATGCCCGGCCTGATGCAGACCCGCGAGGAGTTCGCGGCCGAGCAGCCGCTGCGGGGAGCGCGGATCACCGGCTCGCTGCACATGACGGTGCAGACCGCGGTGCTGATCGAGACCCTGATCGCCCTCGGCGCCGAGGTCCGCTGGGCCAGCTGCAACATCTTCTCCACGCAGGACCACGCCGCGGCCGCGATCGCCGCCGCCGACATCCCGGTCTTCGCCTGGGAAGGCGAGACCCTGGAGGAGTACTGGTGGTGCACCGAGCAGGCCCTGCTCTGGCCCGGCGGCGAGGGCCCGAACATGATCCTCGACGACGGCGGCGACGCCACCCTGCTCGTCCACAAGGGCGTCGAGTTCGAGAAGGCCGGCGCCGTGCCCGACCCGGCCTCGGCCGACTCGGAGGAGTTTCGCGTCGTGCTCGAGACCCTGCAGCGCTCGCTCGAGTCCGACCCGCAGCGCTGGACCCGGATCGCCGAGGGGATCAAGGGGGTCACCGAGGAGACGACCACCGGAGTGCACCGGCTCTACCAGCTGGCCGAGACCGGCGACCTGCTGTTCCCGGCGATCAACGTCAACGACTCGGTCACCAAGTCGAAGTTCGACAACCTCTACGGCTGCCGTCACTCGCTGATCGACGGGATCAACCGCGCCACCGACGTGATGATCGGCGGCAAGGTGGCCGTCATCTGTGGCCACGGTGACGTCGGCAAGGGCTGCGCCGAGTCGCTGCGTGGCCAGGGCGCCCGCGTGATCGTCACCGAGATCGACCCGATCTGCGCCCTGCAGGCGGCGATGGAAGGCTACGAGGTGCGGACGCTCGAGGACGTCGTCGAGACGGCCGACATCTTCATCACCGCCACCGGCAACAAGGACATCGTCACCGCCGACCACATGGCGCGGATGAAGCACAACGCGATCGTCGGCAACATCGGCCACTTCGACAACGAGATCGACATCGCCGGGCTCGAAGTCCTCGCCGGCCGAGAGGATCAACATCAAGCCGCAGGTCGACGAGTGGCGCTTCCCCGACGGCCACTCGATCATCCTCCTCTCCGAGGGCCGCCTGCTCAACCTCGGCAACGCGACCGGACACCCGAGTTTCGTGATGTCGAACTCGTTCACCAACCAGGTGATCGCGCAGATCGAGCTCTACGGCCAGCCCGACGGGTTCACGGCCAGGGAGGTCAGCGTGCTGCCCAAGCACCTCGACGAGAAGGTCGCGCGGCTGCACCTCGCGGCGCTCGGCGTCAGCCTCACCGAGCTGTCCGAGGAGCAGGCCGCCTACCTCGGCATCCCGGTCGAGGGCCCCTACAAGCCAGACCACTACCGCTACTGAGACACACGCCGCCGCCTCCTCTGCTCCCGCGAATGCCTGAGGAATCAGATATGGACAGGCATTCGCTCCCGCGTCCGGGGGCGGCGGGTTTCGCATGAGGGCAATGATTCTGGCCGCGGGGTTGGGGACCCGGCTGCGGCCGATCACCTACTCGATCCCGAAGCCGATGGTGCCGGTGCTGAACCGGCCGCTGATGGAGCACACGGTGCGGCTGCTGACCCGGCAGGGCTTCGGCGAGGCGGTCGCCAACCTGCACTGGTTTCCGGAGACGATCGAGGGCCACTTCGGCGACGGCTCGACGTTCGGCCTCGACCTCTCCTACAGCCGCGAGGAGCGGCTGCTCGGAACCGCCGGCGGGGTTCGCAACGCGGCCGGCTTCCTCGGCGACTCCTTCCTCGTGGTCGCCGGCGACGCGCTCACCGACATCGACCTGGCGGGGATGCGCGAGTTCCACGAGTCCCATGACGGGCTGGTGACCATGGCGACCAAGCGGGTCGCCGAGACCGACCAGTTCGGCGTCGTGATCGCCGGCGGGGATGGCCGCATCCAGGGCTTCCAGGAGAAGCCCGACCCGGCCGAGGCGCTTTCGGACCTCGCCAACACCTGCATCTACATGTTCCGCGCCGAGGTCTTCGACTACTTCCCGCCGCCGGGGACGAGCAACGACGCCGGCCCCGACGACCCGCCGCAGTTCGCCGACTGGGCGAAGGACGTGTTCCCGGCGCTGCTCGAGGCCGACGTGCCCTTCTACTCGCACGAGATCGACGCCTACTGGAACGACATCGGCAACCTCGACGAGCTGCGCCAGGGCAACCTCGACGCGCTGCGGGGGGAGGTCCGGGTGGAGCCCGGGGCGCCGCAGGTGGCCGACGGGGTGCGCTCGTCCAGCCCGCTCGACGGGGCAGAGGTGAGCGCCCCGGCGTTGATCGGCGAGCGGGTCGAGCTGGGGGAGGGGGTGCGGATCGAGGGCCCGGCGATCGTCGGCGACGGCTGCCGGCTCGGCGACGGGGCGATCGTCCGCGACTCGATCCTGCTCGAAGGCGCCGAGCTGCCGCCGGGGGCGATCCTGGTCGGCGGCATCGCCGCCAGCGCGCGATCGGCGCGATAGCCGTCACACACATTTGACATTCGGCGCGCCACACGCGCGCCGCGGCCCCCGAGGATCGGGCTATGACCGCGGCAGCGACCGAACGTGCATCTCCGACTCCTCGTCAGGGAGCGAAGCGGGGCCCGTCGTCGTGAAGCTTCTGCATGCGGTCACGACGACCCTGGCGCCGCCGCTCTGCGCCGCCTGCGGGCGGACCTGCCGCCCCGAGGCGGTGCTCTGCACCCGCTGCTCGCGCCGCCTCGCCGCTGCCGAGCCGATCGCCGGCGGCGGCCCGCCCGGGGTCGACCGGGCCTGGTCCGCCGCGCCGCACGACGACGTCGCCCGCGGCCTGGTGGCGGCGCTGAAGTTCCGCCGCCTGCTGCCGGTCGCGGAGGCGATGGCGGACCGGATTCAGTGGCTGGCCCCGGCCGACCTGCTGAGCGGGACGATCGTCCCGGTCCCGACCGCTCCGCTGCGCACGGCGCTGCGCGGCTTCGACCCGGCGGCCGAGCTGGCGGCGGCCCTGGCGGAGAAGACCGGCCTGGCGATCGAGCCCTGCCTCGCCCGCCGCGGCGCCGGCCGACAGCGCGGCAAGCGGCGGGCCGAGCGGGTCGGCCACCCGCCGCGGGTCCGCGCGACCGCCGCGGTCCCGCGCAGCGTCCTCCTCGTCGACGACGTCCTGACCACCGGCGCGACGCTCTCCTCCTGCGCCCGGGCGCTGCGCGAGGGCGGCACGATCCGGGTCGCCGCGGTCACCTTCGCCCGCCGGCTGTAGATCCTTGGAGTCCATCTTGGCCCGCGCTCCGCGGGTCCGTAGATAGCCCCCTTGCCGAGTGGGTGGGGCAGGCGTAGCATCGAGACAGACCCAAACAAGGAGGCCAACATGCGGATCGAGGTGCGGGGGCGCAACGTCGAGGTTGACGAGGAGTTGCGAGAGCACGTGCTGAAGCGATTCCGCCGGGTCGGCAGGCAGGTCTCCGAGTTGGCGACGCTGGACGTGACGGTCTGGGAGGAGCGCAACCCCGCGAACGCCGACAACCAGGTCGCCGAGGCGACGCTGCGGCTCAAGGGCGTGACCCTGCACGCGAAGGAGGCCTCGCCCGAGATGCCGCACACGATCCACGAGCTGGCGCAGGACATCCAGCGCCAGGTGAAGAAGCACCGGGAGCTGCGGCGCAAGCGGCGGCGGACGCGCAAGCTGATCAACCAGCTGCGCGGGCGGACGGTCGAAACGTAGGAAAGGGGCGGGGGAGGGGCCGGGTGCCCCTCCGCGCTCAACTTTTTGGCGGGGTGCGGGGCGGCTCTCGGCTGCGCGGTCGGGCCAAAAAGTACAAGCCGCGCGGAGGGGCACCCGGCCCCTCCCTTTTCCATCGCTACCCTTGAGCCGATGGCTAACGCGAGGGACATGGTCACCCGTGCGCTGCGGGTGGGAGAGGGCCGGAAATTCAAGGCCTATGAGAAGCGGGCGAAGAAGATCGGCGCGATCGAGCCGGAGATGGAGCTGCTCAGCGACGAGGAGGTGCGCGCCGAGGCCGACTCGCTGCGCGAGCGGGCGAAGGGCGGCGAGTCGCTCGACGAGTTGCTGCCGGAGGCCTTCGCGCTGACCCGCGAGGCGGCGCGGCGCGCTCGGCCAGCGCCACTTCGACGTGCAGCTGGTCGGCGGCATGGCGATGCACGACGGGGCGATCGCCGAGATGAAGACCGGCGAGGGCAAGACGCTGACCGCGACCCTGGCGGTCTTCCTCAACACGCTCGGCGGCGAAAGCGTCCATGTCGTCACCGTCAACGACTACCTCGCCCGCCGCGACGCCGAATGGATGAAGCCGATCTACGACGCGCTCGGGGTGACCGTTGCCGCGATCCAGGACTCCGACGACCACGACGCGCGGCGGGTCAAATACGCCTGCGACGTCGTCTACGGCACCAACTCGGAGTTCGGCTTCGACTACCTGCGCGACAACATGGCCGAAGCGATCGAGCACTGCGTCCAGCGCGACCACCACTTCGCGATCGTCGACGAGGTCGACAACATCCTGATCGACGAGGCGCGGACGCCGCTGATCATCTCCGGCGCCCCCGAACAGGCGGCCCAGATCTACTACCAGTTCGCCCGCCTGGCGCGGCAGATGGACGGCCTGCCGGCGAAAGACCGGCTCAAATCGCTGGGCGAATCGAAGGACACCTCCGAGGCCGACTACGACTACGAATACGACGAGAAGCACAAGACCGTCTCGCCGACCGAGCGCGGGGTCAAACGGGCGGAGGAGTTCCTCGGCGTCGACAACCTCTACCTGGGCGAGCACGGCACGCTGGTCAACCACCTCGGCCAGGCGCTGAAGGCCGAGTCGCTCTACAGCAAGGACAAGGACTACGCCGTGGTCGACGGCCAGGTGATGATCATCGACGAGTTCACCGGCCGCATCCTCGAGGGCCGGCGCTGGTCGGAGGGCCTGCACCAGGCGGTCGAGGCGAAGGAGGGGGTGGCGATCGGCGAGGAGAACCAGACCCTGGCGACGATCACCCTGCAGAACTACTTCCGCCTCTACGACAAGCTCGCCGGGATGACCGGAACGGCGCTGACCGAGGCGACCGAGTTCATGAAGATCTACAAAGTGCCGGTGGTCGAGATCCCGACCAACCGGCCGATGGTCCGCGCCGACCTCAACGACCAGATCTTCAAGACCAAGGACGGCAAGTGGAAGGCCGTGCTGGCGGAGATCGTCGCCCGCCACGAAAAGGGCCAGCCGATCCTCGTCGGCACCGTCTCGGTCGAGGTCTCGGAGATGATCTCGGCGGAGCTGAAGCGCAACGGGATCGAGCACGCGGTGCTCAACGCGAAGCCCGAGCACGCCGAGAAAGAGGGCGAGCGGATCGCCGAAGCGGGCCGCAGGGGCGCGGTGATGATCGCGACCAACATGGCCGGCCGCGGCGTCGACATCAAGCTCGGCGGCGACCCCGAGCACATGGCGCACAAAGAGCTGAAGCAGCAGGGCCTGAACCCGGGCGACGAGGGCTTCGAGGAGGCGCTGCGGGCGAAGATCGAGCGAGCTCGAGCCGCAGTGCAAGGCCGAGGCCGACGAGGTGCGCGAGCTCGGCGGCCTCTACATCTGCGGCACCGAGCGGCACGAATCGCGCCGCATCGACAACCAGCTGCGCGGCCGCTCCGGCCGCCAGGGCGACCCGGGGGAGACGCGCTTCTTCCTCTCCGCCGAAGACGACGTGATCCGCCTCTTCTCCGGCGACCGCATCTACAAAATCCTCGACCGGCTGGGGCCGGTGGACGAGGAGGGCGAGGAGATGCCGCTGGAGGCGAAAATGCTGACGAAAACGGTCGAGGGCGCGCAGAAGAAGGTCGAGGAGCAGAACTTCCTGATCCGCAAACGGGTGCTCGAGTACGACGACGTGATGAACGAGCAGCGCCGCGTCGTCTACAGATACCGCCGCGAGATCCTCGAAGGGCGCGACATGTCCGACATCGTCCGCGACGAGCTCGAGGGGGTGATCGAGCGGATCGTCGACGAGTACACGCCCGGCGACGACCTCGAAGAGTGGGACATGCCGGGGATGGAGCAGCAGCTGCGCCAGATCTGGCCGGTCGGGGTCGAGGTCGGCACGCTGACGCCGGAGACGGTCGACCGCGAAAAGCTCAAGGACGACCTCGACGAGGACGCGATGAGCGCCTACGACGAGCGCGAGGGAGCAGCTCGGCGAGGAGCTGATGCGCTACCTGGAGCGCTCGATCCTGCTGCAGGTGATCGACAACCGCTGGCGCGAGCACCTCTACGACATGGACTACCTGCGCGAGGGCATCCACCTGCGCGGCTTCGCCCAGATCGACCCGCTCGTCGCCTACAAAAACGAAGGCTTCGCGATGTTCGAGGAGCTGATGCACTCGATCTGGGAGGAATTCAGCAAACTCGTCTTCAACGCCGAGATCGAAATCGACCCCGGACAGCAGATCGAAGGGCGCGTTCGGCGGAACGGCGGCGGCGCGCCGACCGCGCTCGACTACTCCGGCGGCACGCCGGACGCGCAGCCCTCGGCCCTGCAGGAGGTCGCCGCGGGCGGCGGCGTCAGCGTCACCGAAGGGCGCGGCGCGCGCCGAACGGCGGCGGCAACGGCGCGCCGCCGCAGGAGGTCGTCGAGACGGTGGTCAAGGACGAGCGGGAGAAAGACATCGGGCGGAACGACCCGTGCTGGTGTGGGTCGGGGAAGAAGTACAAGAAGTGCCACGGGGCCTGAGGGCGCCGTAACCGGCGCATCTCGGGGTCCTCAGTCGGTCGGTTCGGGTCACGCACTAACCGTGCGCTCCCCTCACCTCACTCCCTGCGTCCCCCAACCTGCTTGGTCTACGACGCCCTCACGTGAAAGTTGGAGAATAGGTACAAGACATTCCACCCCTACCGGGATCGGCTCTAAGCTGGCGCTCGTGATTCACGACTGCGAGCTGCCGTGACTTGGGACCCCGTGCGAGAGTTCATCCGGGCCTTCAACGAGCGGGACCTGGATGCGTTTGTTGCCGTGCTCGATCCGGAGGTGGAGCTGCACTCGATGAAGGGGTTGCGGAAGGGGCGGGAGGCGGCGCGGCTGTGGGCGACGCGGACGCCGGGCGGCGTGCAGCAGACGATCGAGCTGGAGGAGCTGTACGAGGACGGGACGGAGTCCGGCGCCGGCACGGCCGTGGCGCTGATCAGGCGGGTCTGGCGATGGGACGAGGACGGGTCGCATGCGTCGACCGACGAGATGGCCTGGCTATTCGAGCTGCGCGATCACAGGGTGCGCAGCTGGCGGCCCTTCGAGGACCGCTCGCGCCGCGCTGCACGCCGGCGGCTTCGACCACGACCGTTGCTAGCTCCGGTGCGCCTTTCGCCACGCATGCACGGTGGGAAATGGCGCACCTGGAACCGAGTAAGCTCTCGGCATGGCCGATGCCGCCCAGACCGAATCGGTACCGGCGCGGCTCGCCGAGATCCGCGAGCAGTTGAAGCTGCTCGCGGACTACCTTTGACCCGGCCTCGCTGAGGGACGAAGCCGAGCGGCTGGAGGAGGAGATGGGCCGGCCCGGCTTCTGGGACGACCAGGAGGCGGCGGCGCGCACCTCTGCCGCGCACGCCCGCGCCCAGCGCCGGCTGAAGACCTTCGAGCAGCTCGAGTCCGAGGCCGGCGACCTCGACGAGCTGGCCGAGATGGCGGCCGAGGACGAGGAGATGGCGGCCGAGCTGGACGCCCAGCTCGCCTCGGTCGAGCGGCGGCTCGCCGAGCTCGAAGAGGCGCGCCTGTTCAGCGGCTCCTACGACGCCGGCGACGCGGTCGTCACCGTCCACGCCGGGGCCGGCGGCACCGACTCCCAGGACTGGGCGGAGATCCTGCTGCGGATGTACCTGCGCTGGGCCGAGCGGCGCGGCTTCGAGGTCGAGATGAAGGAGGCCTCGCCGGGGGAGGAGGCCGGGCTGAAGTCGGCGACCTTCATCGCCCGCGGCGAGAACGCCTACGGCCTGTTCGCCGCCGAGCGCGGCGTCCACCGGCTGGTGCGGATCTCCCCCTTCGACTCCTCGGCGCGCCGCCACACCAGCTTCGCCCAGGTCGACGTCGGGCCGCTGGTCGACGCGGGGGTCGAGGTCGAGATCGACGAGGCCGACCTGCGGGTCGACACCTACCGCGCCTCCGGCGCCGGCGGCCAGCACGTCAACAAGACCGACTCGGCGGTGCGGATCACCCACATGCCGACCGGGGTCGTCGTGCAGTGCCAGAACGAGCGCTCGCAGACCCAGAACAAGGCGGTGGCGATGCAGCTGCTGCGCTCGAAGCTGATCGAGCTGGAGGAGCGCAAGCGGGCCGAGGAGCTGGCGAAGGAGCGGGGCGAGGTCAAGGAAGTCGCCTGGGGCTCGCAGATCCGCAGCTACTTCCTGCATCCCGACCAGCGGGTGAAAGACCATCGCACGGGGCACGAGGTCGGCGATGCCCAGCGGGTGCTGGACGGCGACCTCGATGACTTCATCCGCGACTACCTGAACAAGACCGCCGCCGCTACCGCCCGGTAGGGGTCGCTGGGCGTCCCTCGCGGCTCAACTCGTCCAGGACGCCCTCCAGGCGCAGCAGGGCTTCCTTCATCGGCAGACCGCCGCCGTAGCCGCCGAGGGCGCCGCCGCTGCGGAGGACGCGGTGGCAGGGGACGACGATCGGGATCGGGTTGGCGCCGCAGGCGGTGCCGGCGGCGCGGACCGCGCGCTCGTTGCCGGCGCCGGCCGCGATCTCGGTGTAGCTGCGGGTCTGGCCGTAGGGGATGCGGTGGATCGCCCGCACGGCACGGCGGCGGAAGCCGTGGGTCAGCCGCCAGTCGAGCGGCAGGTCGAACTCGGTCAGCCTGCCCTCGAAGTAGCGGTCGAGCTGGCGGCGGGCCTCGTCGAGCCGCGCCGGCGCCTCGACGATCCGCGGCGAGACCAGCCGCGCCAGCTCCTCCAGCGCCGCCTCCTCGTCATGGCTCGGCAGGTTGAGCTTGACCAGGCCGCGCGGAGTCGCCGCCAGCAGCAGCCGGCCGAACGGCGAGTCCGTCGCGGCGTAGGCCACGTCGAGCAGCCCCTCGGCCTCGGCCCGCTCGACGAAGCGCTTCAGCTCGGCCTTCATGCGATCTCCTTCCGCAGTCGCTTCAGTCCCTCGTGCAGGCTGCGCCGCGCCGCCTCCGGCGAGCAGCCGAGCGCGGCGGCGATCTCGGCGTGGGGGAGGTCGCTGCCGTAGCGCAGGGCGACGGCGGCGCGCTGCTTAGGCGGCAGCGCCCCGACCAGCGCCCAGATCTCGCCGTCGAGCTCCGGCGCGGCCGTCGCCCCGGCCAGCTCGCCTGCCTCGGCGACCGGGACCGGCCGCCGGCCGTTCGCCCGGTGGTGGTCGATCGCCTTGCGGTGGGCGATCGTCAGCAGCCAGCCGCGCAGGTTGCGGTCGTCGCCGAGCTTCGGGTAGGCCCGCAGCGCGGCCAGGAACGTCTCCTGAAAGCAGTCCTCGGCATCGGCTCGCCCGACCGCGCCCCGCAGCACCGCCAGCACGTCGGCGGCGTGGTCGTCGAGCAAGGTCTGGAACGGCGGCAGCGCGGTCACTCGATGAATTAAACGTCCCCGAGGGGGTGAGTGTGAGAGAGAGGGTCGGGTGCCCCTCCCCGCTCAACTTTTTGGCGGGTAGCGGGGCGGCTCTCGACTGCGCGGTCGGGCCAAAAAGTACAAGCCGCGGGGAGGGGCACCCGACCCTCTCCGGCGATACCTGATCCGCTTGGCCAGGCGCGCCCCCGGTCACACCTCGCCGTGGAATCAACCATCTAGGGTGACGGCATGCCCCCTGAGAAGCTGAATGAGCTGGTGGCCCGGGCTCTTGCCGAGGACTTGGGAGCTGGGGACGTGACCTCGCTGGCGACCGTGCCGGAAGGGGCGCGGGGGCGGGCGCGGATCGTGCAGAAGGCGCCGGGCGTCGTGTTTGGGCTGACGGCGGTCGCCGAGACGATGCGGCAGTGCGGGGTGGAGGACGTCGACCAGCTCGCCGTCGAGGGGCGTTGGGATGAGGACGTGCCGGCGGAAGCGCTGATGGCGAGCGGGTCGGCCCGCGGCCTGCTGGCGGCGGAGCGGACCGCGCTCAACTTCCTCGGCCATCTCTCCGGCATCGCCACCCTTACCGCCCGGTTCGTCGAGGCGGTCGAAGGCACCGGCGCCCGCATCCTTGATACCCGCAAGACGACCCCCGGCCTGCGTGCCCTGGAGAAGGCGGCGGTCGCGGCCGGCGGCGGCGTCAACCACCGGATGGGCCTCTACGACGCGATCCTGATCAAGGAGAACCACATCGCCCTGGCCGGTGGGGTGGCGAAGGCGATCCACGCCGCGCGCGCTGCACAGCCGGAGATGCCGCTGGAGATCGAGTGCCGCGACGTAGAAGAGGTGGCCTACGCGCTGGGGGCCGGCGCGGACAGGCTGCTGCTCGACAACATGTCGCCGCAGGAGCTTCAAGAAGCGGTCGCGCTTCGGGATGCGGAGGCCGGAGCCGACGGCCCGAAGCTGGAGGCTTCGGGCGGGGTCACGCTCGAGACCGTGCGTGAGATCGCCGCGTCCGGCGTCGACTTCATCTCGGTCGGCGCTCTCACCCACTCCGCTCCGAATCTCGACTTCAGCCTGCTGCTCGAGCCGGTGGGGTGAGGGTCGGGCACCCCTCCCCGCTCAACTTTTTGGCGGGTAGCGGGGCGGCTCTCCGATGCGCAGTCGGGCCAAACAGCACAAGCCGCGGGGAGGGGCCCCCGACCCCCACTTGAGGAGGAGAGAGTAGACTCGTGCCCAGTTCATTCGACCGGACTCAGGCGACAGCCGTGCCGGCGAACATACGACCAGCGAGGCCCCTCCAGGGCCCTTCGAGGCAACGCGAATGAGAGAGCTGCCGACGATCAACGAGCCGGTGCCGATGCTCGACCTCACCCCGGAGGAGGTCGCGGAGATGTCGCGCGAGGTGCGCGAGCTGGCGGCCGAGCGCGACGCGGTGATCCTCGCCCACAACTACCAGGTGCCCGAGGTGCAGGACGTCGCCGACTACACCGGCGACTCGCTCGGGCTCTCGCGCCAGGCGGCCGCGTCCGAGGCCTCGGTCATCGCCTTCTGCGGCGTCCACTTCATGGCCGAGACGGCCTCGGTGCTCTCGCCGGAGAAGACGGTGCTGATCCCCGATCTCGACGCCGGCTGCTCGCTCGCCGACTCGATCACCGCGAGCGAGCTGCGCAACTGGAAGGCGCGGCACAGCCCCGACGCGGTCGTCGTCATGTACGTCAACACCTCGGCCGAGGTGAAGGCCGAGACCGACTACTGCTGCACCTCCTCGAACGCGGTCAAGGTGGTCGAGCACATCCTCCGCGAGCACGGCCCGGAGACCGAGATCCTCTTCGGCCCCGACATCTGGCTCGGCTCCTACGTCGAGCGCGAGACCGGCCACTCGATGCACGTCTGGCCGGGCGAGTGCCACGTCCACGCCGGGATCCGGCCCGACGACATCAGGGCCCAGCGCGCCGCCCACCCCGACGCCGAGTTCCTCGTCCACCCGGAGTGCGGCTGCGTCACCCAGGTGATGGAGTTCGTCGCCGCCGGCGAAGTCGAGGCGGAGGGCGTGCACATGCTCTCGACCGGGCAGATGCTCGACTACGTCGGCCGGAACCCCAAGGGCGAGTTCATCGTCGCGACCGAGAACGGGATGCTGCACCCGCTGCACCAGGCGGCGCCGGAGGCGAGCCTGGTCGAGGCCAACCGGATGGCCGTCTGCAAGTACATGAAGGAGATCACCCTGCCGAAGCTGCGCGACGGCCTGCGGGAGATGAAGTTCGAGGTCTCGGTGCCGGCGGAGGTCGCCGAGCGGGCCCGGGTCCCGATCGAGCGCATGGTCGCGATCGGGTAGCTGCGGCCGGCGGTTGCCGACGCCGCGGCCCGGTGCGCCGGTAGAGTCGAGTCGATGACCCAGGCCACCCCCGAGCAGGTGCTGGACCGCGAGCAGCTGCACGAGTTGGCGCAGCAGCTGCGCGTCGACTCGGTGCGCGCCGCCGCCGCGGCCGGCTCCGGCCATCCGACCTCCTCGATGTCGGCCGCCGACCTGATGGCGGTGCTGTTCGCGCACCACCTGCGCTACGACTTCGACGACCCCGAGAACCGGGCCGCCGACCACCTCGTCTTCTCCAAGGGCCACGCCTCGCCGCTGCTCTACTCCCTCTACAAGGCGGCAGGGGCGATCGACGATGCCGAGCTGCTGAGCTTCCGCGAGCTCGGCTCGCGCCTGCAGGGCCACCCGACCCCCGAAATCCCCTGGGTCGACGTCGCCACCGGCTCGCTCGGCCAGGGGCTGCCGATCTCGGTCGGGATCGCCCTCGCCGCCGACCGGCTCGAGCATTCCGAGCTGCGCGTCTGGGTGCTGTGCGGCGACTCCGAGCTGGCCGAGGGCTCGATGTGGGAGGCCTTCGAGCACGCCGGCAACGCCGGGCTCGGCAACCTGATCGCGATCGTCGACGTCAACCGGCTCGGCCAGCGGGGGCCGACGATGCACGAGTGGGACACCTCGTCGCTGGCGGCGCGGACGACCGCCTGCGGCTGGGACACGCAGGAGATCGACGGCCACGACAGCGAGGCGATCGAGACCGCCTACGAGCGGGCGGTGGCGAGCGAGCGCCCGGCGGTGATCTTCGCCCGCACCAAGAAGGGCTCCGGCGTCGCCGCGGTCGAGGACAAGGACGGCCAGCACGGCAAGCCGCTGGCCGATCCCGAGGCGGCGGTCGAGGAGCTGGGCGGGATCCGCTCGATCCGGATCGACGTCGGGGCGCCGTCGCAGGCGAAGCCGTTCGAGGTCGCCGCCGCGGCGGTCGAGCGGCCGAGCTACGAGCTCGGCGAGAAGGTCGCGACGCGCGGCGCCTACGGCGACGCGCTCGCCTGGCTCGGCTCGATCGACGAGAAGGTCGTCGCGCTCGACGGCGAGGTCGGCAACTCGACCTACGCCGAGCGCTTCGCCGCCAAGCACCCGGATCGCTTCTTCGAGATGTACATCGCCGAGCAGCAGATGGTCGCCGCCGCGATCGGCATGCAGACGCGCGGCTGGAGGCCGTTCGCGTCGAGCTTCGGCGCCTTCCTCAGCCGCGCCTACGACTTCATCCGCATGGCGCCGATCTCCGCCGCCGACCTCAAGCTCTGCGGCTCGCACGTCGGCGTCTCGATCGGCCCCGACGGTCCCTCGCAGATGGCGCTCGAAGACATCGCCGCCTTCCGCGCCGTGCTCGGCAGCGTCGTCCTCTACCCGAGCGACGCCAACCAGGCCGTGTCGCTGCTCGACGCGATGCGCGAGCACCGCGGCGTCAGCTACATGCGCACGACCCGCGGCGCGACGCCGGTGCTCTACGGGGCGGGGGAGAGCTTCGAGATCGGCGGCAGCCGCGACCTGCGCTGGAGCGAGGAGGACGCGGTGACGCTGATCGGCGCCGGCATCACCCTGCACGAATGCCTCGCCGCCGCCGACCAGGTGGCCGAACAGGGGATCGTGGCGCGGGTGATCGACCTCTACTCGGTCAAGCCGGTCGACGCCGCGGCGATCCGCCGCGCGGCTGAGGAGACCCGGGCGCTGATCACCGTCGAGGACCACTGGGCCGAGGGCGGGATCGGCGAGACCGTCGCCGGCGTCCTCGCCGAAGCCGGGTCGGGAACGCCCCTCGTCCGCCTCGCGGTGACCGAGCGTCCCGGCAGCGGCCCGCCCGAGGCGCTGCTTGCCGCCGCCGGGATCGACGCCGACGCGATCGTCGCCGCAGTCGAACGCTCGCTTTAGTCCCGCGGGCGACCGGCGTGTCGACTTGTTCTCGCTATGCGAGAACAAGTCGACACAGGACCGCGATTTGACGAGCCTTGACCCGGGCTTGACGTGCGCTTTCCCGCCGCGGCGCACAATGGTTCGGACCCGACAAAGGAAACGAGCGATGAGCAGCAGACACGGGGCCGCGTACCGGGAAGCCGCTCGCGCTTTGGGGTCTCAGTCGTCGGCGCCGTGGCCACCACCGCCGTCGCCGGAGCCCCCGCCGTGGCTGTCGCCGCCTTCGTGTGACGGGGCCGTCGGCGCGACCGGCGGTTCGGGGGCTTCGGCGGGGGTGGCGACGGTCGGTTCCGGTGGCGGGACGGTGGTCGTGGTCGTCGCTTCGCTGGGAGTGGGAGCGGGCTTCGCGGCGTGATGGGGCCTGCCGCTGCCCTTGGGCGTGGCGAAGGCCGGCGCCAGGGTGTCGCCGGCCGAGATCGATTCCGAGGAGAGGCCGATCTGGCGGCTGGCGAGGCTGCTGGCGGCGACGGCGACCGCGCCGGCGATGACGATGCCGAGCAGCGCCAGGCCGATCCAGCTGAGGGTTGCCTTTGAGTTGGATCTCATCGTTCGGGCACCTCCATGACAGCACGCAGGCCGCCCCGGCTGCGGTTCTCCAGCGTCACCTCGCCGCCCCACTGGCGGCTCAGCTCGCGGGCGATCGGCAGCCCGAGGCCGGTCCCGCTCGGCCCGCGGCGGCCGGCGCTGCCGCGGCTGAAGCGCTCGAACACCGCCTCCTCCTCGCCCGGCTCGAGGCCCGGTCCCTCGTCGAGCACCTCGAGCCGCCCCGGCGCGGCGGCGATCGTCACCGCGGTGCCGGCCGGCGAGTAGCGCAGCGCGTTCTCGACCAGGGCGTCGAGCGAGCGCTCGAGGTCGGGGCGGGCGCACCAGGCGGCGCCGGCCCCGTCGGTCTGCGCCGCGATCGCGATCCCGCGCTCCGCGGCCGGCGTCGCGCCAGCGCTCCGCCGCCCGTCGCGCGGCCTCGGCCAGGTCGATCTCCTCGGCCGGCAGCTCGTGCTCGCCGGCACGGCTGAGGATCAGCAGCTCGTCGACGATCTGCGAGAGGCGGTCTATCTCACCCATCGCCGCGTCGAGCTCGCGCGCCTCGGCGCTGTTCCCGCCGGGTCGTGCCGCGAGGTTTTCGAGCCGCAGCCGCAGCCCGGTCAGCGGCGTGCGCAGCTGGTGGGAGGCGTCGGCGACGAAGTCCTGCTGGACCCGCAGCAGCCGCCTGATCCGCTGCGTCATCTCGTTGAAGGCGCGGCCGAGCGAGCGCTGCTCGGAGCTGCCCTCGACGACGACGGCGGTGTCGAGGTCGCCGCCGGCGACGCGGCGGGCGGCGTCGTCGAGGCGGCGGATCGGCAGTGCGATGCGGCGGGCGATCAGCGCCCCGGCGGCGAGCGCGAGCAGCAGCACCGCCCCGGCCAGCGCCGCCAGGTCGAGCAGCGAGGTGCGGACGGCACGGTTGACCGCGGCGACGCTCTGGGTGATCCGCACGGCGCCGCCGGGCCGGCCGTGCTCCAGGACCGGCACCGCGGTGGCGAGGAGCTCGGTCCCCAGGGTGCTGCTGTTGCGGGTGATCTGCTCGCTGCGGCCACGCAGTGCGGCGCGGATCTCGGGCCGGCTGGCGTAGCTGCGCCCGGCCGGGGCGCCGGCCGAGTCGGCGAGCAGGCGCCCGCTCCGGTCGACGACGATCACCCGGCCGCGGACGCTGTCGGCGGAGACTTCGACCAGGCTCTTCAGCCCCGAGCGCCGCCCGGGCCCGAGCAGCTCGGAGGCGCTGGCGGCGACGACGTCGGCCTGGCTGCGCGCCTGGCCGCGGACCTCGGAGTCGACGCGGTCGCGCAGGCTGAGGCCGAGCGGCACGCCGAGCGCGATCAGCGCCAGCAGCAGGACGTAGGCCAGCGCCAGCAGCAGGGTGGCGCGCAGCGACACGGCCTCACCCGGCCGGCGCCGCGAAGCGGAAGCCGACCCCCCGCACGGTCTCGATGAACTCCGGCTGCGACGGATCGTCGCCGAGCTTGCGCCGCAGCCAGCCGATGTGGACGTCGAGCGTCTTGGTCGAGCCGAACCAGTTGACGTCCCAGACCCGCGCCATCAGGTCCTCGCGGGAGACGACCTGGCCGGGGTGGCGCATCAGCTCGGCCAGCAGGTCGAACTCCTTGCGCGAGAGGTCGAGCTCGGCGCCGCGCAGGCGGGCGATCCGCGCGCCCGGGTCGAGCTCCAGCCCGCCGACCGCGAGCGGCCCCTCGGGGGCCTCCTCGCGGCGGGCGCTGCGGCGCAGCACCGCGCGGATCCGCGAGATCACCTCGGCGGCGCTGAACGGCTTGACGACGTAGTCGTCGGCGCCCAGCTCGAGGCCGACGATCTTGTCCATCTCGGTCCCGCGCGCGGTCAGCATCACGATCGGCACGTCGGAGCGGCGGCGCAGCTCGCGGCAGACGTCGCGGCCGTCGCCGTCGGGCAGCGCCAGGTCGAGCATCACCAGGTCGGGGTCGAGCCGCTCGGCCAGCTCGAGCGCGCCGGCGGCGGTGTCGGTCAGCACCGGCTCGAAGCCGGCGCGCCGCAGCGCCTCGGCGAACGGCTCGGAGATCGACGCCTCGTCCTCGACGACGAGGATGCGCCCGCCGGGCGCGGGTCCGTTGTCCATGAGGCCACTGTAACGGTGAGTTTGGCGCCGATTTAGGCGCGGCGGTGAGGTTTTGCCAAGCCTTTACCCGTGCCTGGGCTGCGCTTGCACGGTCGCCGCGCAGACTGCGACCCGCAACTTCGGCCAGGAGGTCATCAGTCGTGAACAACTTGAAGACGCAACTCGCAGTCGGCGCAACCCTCTTCGGGCTCGGTGGCCTGGGCGGGCTGGCGCTGAGCGCCGGCAACCAGGCCTCGCAGCCGGTCGTGGCGAAACCGCAGGTCCACACCCAGGTCATGCGGAGAACCGTGCACGTGACCAAGCACGCGAAGCCGAAACACCCGGCGGCGGGCGCGGGGGGGTGGACCGCCGCGGCGGGCGGCGCCGGCCCGGGATCCGGGTCGAGCGGCTCGGCCAGCGCCAGCACCGGCTCCTCATCGGTCGGCTCCTCGCCGTCCTCGTCCTCCTACTCGGGCGAACCGAGCGCGGTCAGCACCGGCGCCAGCGGCACCGGCACGAGCGCCGCCGGCCACTCGCACTCCAGCCACGGTGGCGCTCCGGTCTCGACCCACAGCAGCGGCTCGCACGGCCACAGCTCGCCATCCCACTCGGCTCCGGTCAGCACGCACAGCAGCGGCTCGACCGCCGGGGCGGGCGGCGGCAGCAGCACCCCGGTGACGACGGCCAGCAGCGGCGGCGGAGGCGGCAGCGCTCCCGTCACCACGGCCAGCAGCGGCGGCGGAGGCGGCGAGCGCGAGAGCGAGGGCGGCGATGGCGGCGGCGACTGAATCGGGCCGCCCCCGCCGGCCCAGCTCGACCCCGGTCCTCTGGGGCTCGCTGGCGCTGTTCCTGGCGCTGTTCGCGCTGCTCACCTACGAGCTCGCGGCATCGGCGCCGCCGCCTCCGCGCCCGGTCCTGGTGCGCAAGGTGATCAAGCGCCGCGTCGTCACCACGATCGTCCCGACCCCGGGCGCGACCACCGTCAGCGGCGGCGGCCCGGTGGTGACCTCCTCGGCGCCCGAATACGCCGCGGGCGAAGCGGCGCCGGTGACCACGGCGGCATCATGAGCGAGCACGACGTCCAGTTCGACGCGATGGGCTCGCACGTGCGCCTGCTGATCGGCGAGCCGGGGCCCGGGATGGAGCCGGCGGAGGCGGCGGCGGAGCGGGCGCGGCGGTTCGTCGCCGAGTTCGACGCCAGGCTCTCGCGCTTCAAGCCCGAAAGCGAGCTCTGCGCCCTCAATGCCGACCGCCGCGAGCGGGTTCCCGCCTCGGAGCTGCTGCGCGCGGCGGTGAAGGCGGGGATCGCCGCGGCCGAGCGCAGCGGCGGCCTGGTCGACCCGACCCTGGCCGACGAGATCGAGTCGGCCGGCTACGTCGCCTCGCGCGCCGGCATCGACGGCGAGCCGCTCGCCGACGCCCTCGCGGGCGCGCCGCCGCGGCGACCCGCCGAGCCCAACCCGGCGGCGCGCTGGCGCAGCTTCGAGGTCGACGACGAGGCGGGGACGATCAACCGCCCGCCCGGCGTCCGCTTCGACACCGGCGGCGCCGGTAAGGGTCTGGCCGCCGACCTGATCGCCGCGCGGCTGCGCGGCTACTCGCGCTTCATCGTCGACTGCGGCGGCGACATCCGGATCGGCGGCCCCGACGCGCTGGTCCATCCCTACGAGGTCTTCGTCGAGCACCCGCTGACGGGCGAGCGCGCCCACGTCCTGCGCCTCTCCTCGGGCGGCGTCGCCACGTCTGGGCTCAACGTGCGGATCTGGCGCGACGCCGCGGGCGAGTTCGCCCACCACCTGCTCGACCCGGCCAGCGGCAGGCCGGCCTGGACCGGGCTGATCGGCGTCACCGCGCTCGGGGACAGCGCGGTCGAAGCCGAGACCCTGACCAAGGCGGCGCTGCTCTCCGGGCCCGAGCGGGGCCGCGAGGTGCTGGCCGAGGGCGGCGGCCTGCTGGTACACGACGACGGCCGGGTCGAGACGGTCGGGCCGCTCAGCGTGAAGCCGCGCGTGCGCCTGCCCGAGCCGGCGTGGAGGGGGGACCGGTGAGCGCCGCGATGAGCGGGGCGAGCGCCGTCTCGACGACCCTGCAGAGCCACGGCTGGTGGATCGCCGGCCGTGCCTCCGGGCTGGTCGCGCTGGTCCTGGTGACGATCTCGGTCGGGCTGGGGCTGACGATGGCCGGCAAGGTGATGCGCCGCCCCGGCCTCTCCCGCAAGCTGCTGGCGATCCACGAGTACACCGCGCTGGCCGGGCTGGTGGCGATCGCCGTTCACGGCATCACCCTGCTCGGCGACCCCTGGCTGCACCCCGGGATCGCCGGCGTCACCGTCCCCTTCGCGATCGGCTTCCGGCCGCTGGCGGTGGCGGCGGGCATCGTCGGCGGCTACCTGGCGGCGCTGCTCGGCCTCACCTACTACCTGCGCAAGCGGATCGGCGCCCGCCTCTGGCGCAAGGCGCACCGGGCCACGGTCGTCGTCTACATGCTTGGCCTGGTCCACGCGCTCAGCGCCGGGACCGACGCCTCGGCGCCGCTGTTCCGCGCCTGGGCCGTGGTCACCGGCGTCCCAATTGCCGCCCTCTTCGCCTATCGGGTCGCTCGGCCCTTCGCATCCGCACCCGCGGCTGACGCGTCTCGCCGGCGCCGGATCGCCACCCGCCTCCTCCCGAATGGCGCTGCCATTCGCTCGTCGGCGGCCGGCACCCGGCTTGGCGAGGCCGCGCCCCCGCGGGCACGTCTGCTCGAACCGAACGACCCGATGGGCAGCCATAGGAATTCACTTCCACTCATTGAGGAGGCGTGATGAAGGACCTCGGAATCGTCATCGTCGGCGGCGGGCTCGCGGCGCAGCGCTGCGCCGAGACCCTGCGCCGTCGCGGCTACGAGGGCACGGTGCGGCTGGTCTGCGCCGAGCCGGAGCCCCCCTACGACCGCCCGCCGCTCTCGAAGGAGGTGCTGGCGGGGGAGGCGGGCGACGAGGAGCTCGCCTACCGGCCGGCCTGGTGGTACGAGGAGAAGGACGTCGAGCTGCTGCTAGGCGCCCGCGCGACCGGCCTCGACCCGTCGTCGCCGCCGGCTGCGGCTCGACTCGGGGTCGGAGCTGCCCTACGAGAAGCTGCTGATCGCGACCGGCGGCGCCGCCCGCCGGCTGCCGTTCCTCGCCGAGTACGAGAACGTCCACGCGCTGCGCACGGTCGAGGACGCGCGGCGCCTGCGCGGCGAGCTGCTCGCCGGCGCCCGGTTGGCGATCGTCGGCGCCGGCTTCATCGGCCAGGAGGTGGCGGCGACGGCGCGCAAGCTCGGCGTCGAGGTGACGATGATCGAGGCGCTGCAGGTGCCGCTGACGCCGATCCTCGGCGAGGAGCTGGGCGGCTGGTTCGCCGGCCTGCACCGCGAGGAGGGCGTGCGCGTCCTCGCCGGCGCCCGGCTCGAGGGAGCCCGCGGCGAGGGCCGGGTCGAGGAGCTGCTGCTCGCCGGCGGCGAGCGGGTCGCCTGCGACGCGGTCGTGGTCGGCGTCGGCACCCTCCCGGCGACGGCCTGGCTGCGCGGCAGCGGCCTCGACGAGAAGGGCGTGCCGACCGACACCTCGGGCCGCACCAGCCTGCCGGGCGTGTTCGCCGCCGGCGACGCCTCGATCCCCTTCGACCCCCGCTTCGGCGCCCACGCGCGGACCGAGCACTGGGACGCGGCCGCCTGGCAGGGCGCGGCGGCGGCCAAGGCGATGCTCGGCGACTACCCGGGGACGCCGCCGCTGCCCAGCTTCTGGAGCGACCAGTACGGGCTGCGGATCCAGTACGTCGGCCACGCCCACCACTCCGACGCGGTCGTCTTCGACGGCGATCCGGCGAGCCGCGACTTCGAGGCCCTCTTCACCCGCAGCGGCGTCCCGATCGCCGGCCTGGCCGTCGGTCGCCCCCGCGCAATCCCGGCGTTGAAGAAGCGCATCGATGCCGGCCACTTCCCAGCAGCCGAGAGAAAGAAGGAGGCAGCATGACCTACGTCCCCAAAATCGACCCGAACGAGTGCAGCGCCCACGGCGACTGCGTCGACATCGCCCCCCAGGTCTTCCAGCTCGACGACACGGCGACGGTGATCGGAACCGGCCCCGACGAGCTGATCCTCGAGGCCGCCGAAGTCTGCCCCGCAGTGGCGATCTCAGTGATCGACAGCGAGACGGGGGAGACGGTCTTCCCGTAGGACAACCGGCGAGCCCACTTTCGCCGTCGCCTTCACACGGATCGCGACAGCCAGCCGCGGATCGGTCCAGACTTCTCCTTTTCGTCCAGAGCGGGCACGCGGCGGGCCGGATCGGGCGCTCGCATCCGTGGCGGGAGCGGGAGTCGCCGCGGTGGGACAGCGGGGGTGCCTGTGGCTGCCCCCGCTCTCGGGTGGTTTCGGATTGTTCAGAGGCCCAATCCGGCGGCGGCGGACATCATCGGAGCGCGCCTGGCGTGGACGGTGGCGACGATCTCCCCGGGATCGATGCCTTGCAGACAGATCGACGTGGGCCCGAGGTTCGCGTAGCCGAGCACCCAACGCGAACCGCGGCGTTCGTGCTGCCTGCTAGACGGTTGATTTTCGCGAAGCGACGTCAACGTCCACGTTAACGTCGGTGTCGACCTCCACATTCACCAGCACGGCGCTGTGCACGATGCCGCGCAGGGCGTTGTACTGAGCCCGGACCATTGCCTGCGTCAGCTCCAGTCCGGAGTTGACGATCTCCCGCTGCTTGGCCAGGCCCCCGCCTCGCAGGGGCACTGTCTTCTCAACCGTTTCGACGAACTCACGCAGCGTCTCGATCGCGGTCTCCTGGCCGGTCCTGGCCAGCTCGAGCCACTGCTCAGACAGCTCCTTGGTCTTCTCGTCGGCAGTCTTGGTGACTGCGGTCTTGGCGGCTGACATCTCGACCTACTTCTCGTCGCGGGACGCACCCAGCGACTCGCCGACGCTGTGCACGACGTCGCGCAGGAAGTCGTACTGGGTCTGGACCAGCTTCTCCGACATCTCAAGCGCGGAGTCGATGACCTCCTGCCGCCTCGACGGGTTCTCGCCATGCGGTGGCAGCGCCTTATCGACGGACTCCATGAAACTGCGCACCGCCTCGATCGCGCTTCGCTGGCCGCTCGTGATCTGCTCGAGCACCTGCTCGGATAGCTCGGTTGTCTTCCCGACGCTGGTCTGCTCGGCTGCGGCGTCCTTGACTGCGGTTTTCTCGGCTGCGGCGGCCATCTGCGCCTCCTCATCGTTTGTTGGACTTCGCGCCCACGCCACCCTACTCTGCAAAGGTCCATGACGCCGCTCGGCCTCCCCTCCTTCGATCGTCTCTCAGTACTGCCTGCCGATCTGGTCGCGGCACTGCGGCTGATCCCCAAGATTGCGGAGAACACGGCCTTGCTGCGCGAGATTGCTCGCACGCTGGAGCGGGTCGCCGGGGACACCGAGGTCCTACCCGGGGTACGTGAGGACATGGCGCTCGTCGCCGAGGCGACGAGCGTTCTGGGGGCGATGGACGGCAGGATGGCGGCCATCGAGGAGGCCATGCCGGTGCTGGTCGAGGTTCAACGCCACCTCGCACAGCTGCCGGAGACGATGGGCCGGCTCGACGACGGCCTCGATCGCCTCAGCGGGCTGATGGAGCGGCTGATGACGGCGCTCGACGGGCTCAATCAGAGCGTTGACACGCTTCATGGGGCGGTGGCGCCCGTGGGTCGCCTTGCTGGCCGGGTGCCCGGCCAGAAGAAGAGGAAGCCGGCGGGCAGATAGTTGCGGCTCACCGATCCTCGTTGCTCAGAGCGGGCGCTTCGCGGCTGCGCGGACACACCCGGTGACCGCCGCTCTCGCGTGGTTGCGAGCGCGTTGACTGCCAGCGGTAGACGATCGCAAAGGACGAAAAGCATCTGGATCCGCTGACGCTCAGCTCGCACTCGTCGACGAGGCCGCTCAGCTAACGGTTTCTGCTGCCACCGGAACCCACGCCCAGGATCGGCCCGAACCGCGGACACCGAGCGCGAGCAGGCCGGAGGCGACCACGGCGGCCACCGGCCCCCACCACCCCACCTGCACCGCGCTGAAGGTGCCCGTGCCGACCAAGAGCGCGAGCCGCGTCAGCGCCCGCCCGGCGTGGTCGGCGTAGTCGTAGGCCCAGGCCCAGCCTGCCTTCGCCGCCCTGCCGAGCAGCTTCAGTTTCCTCCTCATCCCAACGCACCGTAGGCCCGGCTGGGGACAGGACTCTGGGAACGCACCGGATCGCTCCGCTCAGGGGCGGCGGAAGATCGCGTGGGTGCCAACCCGTCGCCAGACGATGTGTGCCTTCCCAGCGCGAACCTCATCGCCGTATTCGAAGGTCGCCCGACCGTCCGGCGCCCAACTCATCTCCCAAACCCCCGGATGCCCCTGCATCCGCTTGACCCGAAGGCGAGGGTGGAAGCCCTGCTTAGGTTTCTCCAAGTCGGCGATGAACTGCTTGAGCGCGACTAGGAAGGCTCGCTGCTGCTGGGGCGTGAGGCTTTGCCAATCTCGCCGAAAGGACGGGAGGACTCTACGAGTCGGCATCGAGCGGCTTCAGGTCCTCTTCTAGCGCCCCTAGAAGAGCCTCGTCGCTCTCGTAAGTCGTTCCGCGCCCAGCGGCAATGTCTTCGTCGGCCTCGCGCTCCTTGTCCTGCCACTCACGAGTCCAGAACCAAGCCTGGTCGGGATCGATCCGACCATCCGTCACCTCGCGAAGCAGGATCGCCGCGCCGTTGACCGCCTGCTCGGGCAGGCGGTCAACAAGGTTGTGAAGCTCAGCCTTGGTCATGGGAGGAATGGTAGCCGGGTGCGATGCTTATTCAAGCGGTGAGAGCCGCACCCTCTGTGCGGTCGCCGCCAGTCAAGTAGGCGGGAGCGGTGTAGCCGCTTCTAGCGACGTGACCACACGGGCGTCCAGATCAGCGCTGCGCGTATGCTCGCGGGGTGCACGAGGTCAGCATCGCGGAGCGCTTTTGCGGGCCGTCCGGCAGCGCCAACGGTGGCTACACGTGTGGGCTGGTCGCGGGGTTCATCGAGGGGCCGGCCCGGGTCACGTTGCGCAAGCCGCCGCCGCTCGATCGGCCGTTGACGATTCATTTGAACCCGGACGCTACGGTCAGCCTGCTGGATCAGGATGAACTCATCGCGGAAGGCGTAGCGGCTGCCGTCGATCGGGAGGTTCCGGCGCCGTTGACGCTGGGCGAAGCTCGCCTGGGAGCGGAACGGTATGAGTGGGCGCAGCCAAGCGATCACCCCTACCCGAACTGCTTCGTCTGCGGGCCGTCACGCCGAGAACGGGATGGCATGCGCATATTTCCCGGCCCGGTTCCTGGCCGCGACCTCTACGGCGCGCCGTGGCGTCCCGACGACTCGCTCCTCGACCAGCAGGGGCAGGTGCGCCCTGAGTTCGTCTGGGCAGCGCTTGATTGTCCGAGCGGGCTGGTCACCAACACGTTCAATCCTGCAGGGCCGGCCTTGCTGGGCGGGCTCGCCGTCGATCTGCTGCGCCCCGTCCCGGGAGAGGGGGAGTATGTGCTGGCATCGTGGCCGATCGATCGCAGTGGGCGCAAAATGTCGACCGGCTGCGCGCTCTTTTCCGAGGAGGGCGAGCTTCACGGAGTCGCGCGGGCGGTCTGGATCGAGGTCTCGGCCTGATCGCGTGTGCGGCATCGGTCAGCGCGCTCGCAACCTCTACGTCCTCGGCGAGCGCTTCGACGGGGTCAGCGCCGGTGCGATCTGGGAGGACACGAAGCTTGGCCTCGAGCACCTGCGCGGCTGGGAGCTGATGGCCGTCGTCACCGATGTCGAGTGGATCGGGCACGCCCTCAGAGCCGTCGGCTGGATGATCCCCGCCAAGATCCGCGTCTTCCCCACCTCCGAACGCGCCGCCGCCGAGTCCTGGGTCGCCGGCGAGAGCGGGATGCCAGGTCTGCCGGATGCTGTTGTCAGCGGTTGAGGAAGCGGTCCACTGCCCGGGAGAACGCGCGGCGGCTCTGGAAGAGGAAGGCGTGGGCGCCGGGGAAGACCCTGAATTCGGAGTCGGGGACCTGGGCGGCGATGCGGCGCAGGTTGACCGGGGGCACGACCGGGTCGGCGGCGCCGGCCGCGGCGAGGGTGGGGGAGGCGACGCTCGCGAGCCGGCGGTAGTTGCGGTCGCTGCGCAGCCAGGGGTCCTCGGCGGCGACCTGGCGGCGGGTGGTGGCTGCTCCGACGTGGAAGTCGTTTGGGATTTCGCCGCTCTGGCCGGCCGTTTCGAGGCGGCGCAGGAAGCGGCGGCCCTCGGCCTGGCGGTTCGGCGGGTAGAGCTCGTGCAGGATCTGGGCGTCGGAGGGGTGCGGCTCGCTGTCGATCGCCTGCTGCTTCGGCGTGCCGAGCACGGTCCGGCTGCCACCGGGGTTGGTGCCGGCGAGGATCAGGTGGGAGACCCGGCCGGGATGGTCGATCGCCAACCGCTGGGCGACGAAGCCGCCCATCGACCAGCCGAGCACGTCGGCCCGCCGCACGCCGATCGCCCGCATCAGGCCGGCGGTCGCGCCGGCCAGCGAATCGAAGGAATTCCCGTGCCAGGGCCCGGACAAACCGACGCCCGGGTAGTCGAAGAGGATCAGCCGGTGGTCCCTGGCCAGCAGCCGCAGCAGCGCCGGGTCCCATTCGGCCATCGTCGACCCGGTCCCGATCAGCATCGCCAGCGGCGCCCCGCGCCCGCGTTCGTACCAGGCGATCTTGGTGCCGCCGACGCGCGCGCCGTGCACCTCCGCCCGAAACGGCTCAGCCGCGCTCTGCTCGCAGCCGGCGAGGAGAACGGCAAGGCACAGGCTGACGACCAGACGCGCTCTCATCCGGCGACACCCTAGGCTCGCGCGCGGCGCCGGCTCGCCGCCGGTCCGGATCAGGGTCCCTGGTCGGCTCAATACGAAGGCTTGCTCACAACTCGCTAAGCTTTCGCACATGCTTCTTGGGCGCGTAGTTGCGCGGCCGAGGGTGCGCAGGAGTCACCCTGTGGCTGGAGAAGGTCCCCCGGCGAATGGCTAGAGCTAGAAAGAGGAAGCAGGCGGAGGTCGAGGCGGCGGCGCGGAGCCGGCGGCCCGGCGGCGCGCCGATCATCGAGCTGCGCGACGTGACCAAGGTCTACCCGGGCGGGCACATGGCGCTCGACCGGGTCTCGCTGGCGATCGACCGCGGCGAATTCGTCTTCCTCGTCGGGCCGACCGGCTGCGGCAAGTCGACGCTGATCAAGATGCTGATCCGCGAGCTTGGCGCGACCGACGGCAGCGTGCGGATCGCCGGCCGCGACATCGGCGCCCTGGCGGAGAAGAAGATCCCGCAGCTGCGGCGCAACATCGGCACCGTCTTCCAGGACTTCAAGCTGCTGCCCGACCGCACCGTCTACGACAACGTCGCCTACGCGCTGCAGGTGATCGGCGCCAGCCGCGCCGAAATCCGCACCCAGGTGCCGGAGACGCTGCGACTGGTCGGCCTCTCGACCAAGCTGCACAGCTACCCCGACGAGCTCTCCGGCGGCGAGCAGCAGCGCGTCTCGGTCGCCCGCGCCTTCGTCAACCACCCGCCGCTGCTGCTGGCCGACGAGCCGAGCGGCAACCTCGACCCGGTCACCTCGATCGGCGTGATGCAGTTGCTGTACCGGATCAACAAGACCGGCACGACCGTCGTCGTCGTCACCCACGACCGCGAGATGGTCGACAACATGCGCCGCCGGGTGATCGAGCTCTACGAGGGCCGCGTCGTCCGCGACGAGGTCAGCGGCGGCTACACCGAGGAGTCGACGACCGAGTTCGGCCTGCGGATGCGGGCCGAGATGGGCGTCGCCCCCGAGGGCCAGACCAACGGCCACGACGCGCTGATCTGATCCATGTCCCGGCTCTTCTTCTTCATCCGCGAGGCATTCCGGGCGCTGCGCCGCAACGGCGCCCCGAGCATGGCCGCCGTCGTCACCACCGTCGTCACCGTGACCCTGCTCGGCGTCCTCATCCCGGTCTTCCAGACGACCCAGGCGAAGAGCAACGAAGTCCGCGACAGCCTCGAAACCAGGGTGGCGATCTACGACGACGCGACCCGAGCCGAAATCAACTCGCTCGAGCACAAGCTGGAGGCGATTCCGCACGTCGCATCGGTCAAGCTGATCACCAAGGCGGAGGCGCTGAACGAACTCAAAGAAGACCTCGGCAAGCAGAAGAGCGGCGAACTGCTGACCCAGCTGCACTCCAACCCGCTGCCGGCGAACTTCCAGATCAAGGCCGACGACGCGAGCAACCTCAATGCGGTGCAGGCGGCGATCGAACCGCCGGGCCCGGACGGCAAGCCACAGTCGATCTCGCCGATCGTCCAGGACCAGTTCACCCGCCAGGAAGACTCGCGGCAGATCGAGAAGGTGACGAGCGCGCTGAAGATCATCCTGACCGTGATCACGGCGCTGCTGATCGTCGCCTCGCTGATGCTGGTCGGCAACACGATCCGGCTCTCGATCTACACCCGTCGCCGCGAGGTCGAGGTGATGCGGCTGGTCGGCGCGACCCGCTGGTTCATCCGCTGGCCGTTCATGATCGAGGGGGTGGTCGTCGGCTTCACGGGAGGCCTGGTGGCCATACTGATCCTGTGGCTGGGCAAGCTGACCATCGTCGATCCGCTGAGCAACAGCATCGGCTTCCTCGCCGCGCAGAACAGCACCACGCTCTCCTTCCCGGCGCTGGTCGCGATCCTCTTCGCCGCCTCGGTGCTGGTCTCGGCGGTCGGCTCCGGCGTCACCCTGCGGCGCTTCCTCAAGGTCTGAGGGCGGCGTGAAGCTCGGCCGGATCGTGGGCCTGACGGCCGCGCTGCTCGCCATGCTCGCCGCGGGCCTCTGGATCGGCGGCCACCCGGCGAGGATGCCGCCCGCCCTGCGCGGGGTCTTCGTCGACGAATCGGCCGGGCTGACGGCGGAAGCGAGCGAGCTGATCGAAGACGACTACTTCCGCCCGGTCGAGAACCGCGAACTGATCGACTCCTCGCTGCAGGGCATGGTGCGGGGGCTGCGCCGCGACCACCACGACCGCTTCTCCGAATACTTCTCGCCGCAAGCGCTGACCCACTTCAACGAGGCGATCGAGGGACGCTTCTCCGGCGTCGGCCTCACCGTCACGGCGCGTAAGGACGGGCTCAGCGTGCAGAGCGTGTTCAAGGGGTCGCCGGCCAAACGGGCTGGAATCGGGGTCGGCGACACGATCGTCTCGGTCGAAGGCAGGTCGATCGCCGGACTCAGCGCCGAAGCGGCCGCGGACCGGATCAAGGGCCCGGAAGGGACCGCGGTGACGGTAGGCGTGCGCAGCGGTCCGCGCGCGAAGCCGCGCTCGGTGAAGCTGACCCGCGAACAGATCTCGGTCCCGGTCGTCGGCAGCCGGCTGAAGACGGTGAACGGCAGGAAGCTCGGCTACCTGCGGATGACGTCCTTCACCGAAGGCGTCCACGGCGCCGTGGCGGCGCAGGCGCGGCGGCTGCAGAGGCGCGGCGCCAAGGGCCTGGTGCTCGACCTGCGCGGCAACGGCGGCGGCCTGCTCGAGGAGGCGGTGCTGACCGCGAGCGTCTTCCTGCCGAAGGGCGAAACCGTGGTCTCGACCAGGTCGCGCAGCCAGGGCGATGCCGTCTACAAGACCAGAGGCGGCAACCTGCCACCGCTGCCGCTGGTCGTCCTGATCGACCGCAACACGGCTTCGGCGGCGGAGATCCTCGCCGCGGCGCTGGTCGACGACGCCGGCGCGAAGACGGTCGGCACCCGCTCCTACGGCAAGGGCGTCTTCCAGCAGGAGGTCGGCCTCTCCAACGGCGGCGCGCTGAAGCTGACGGTCGGCGAGTACTACACGCCGAACGGCGTCAACCTGGCCGGCAAGGGCATCCACCCCGACGTGAGGGTCCGCGAGATTCCGCGAACCGCGCGCGACGAGGCGCTCGAACGCGCCCTGGGCCTGCTCGCAAGCGAAGCGCGATGAGCCCCCATGAGACAAGTTGATCGATTTTCCACCCTGATGTGGGGACAACCCATCATCTTGCGGTGTGCGATTCGGCGAGTGGGCTGATGGCGAGGACGAACTGGCGCCAGCACCGGGAGCGGCAGCGGGCGCGCGGGCGCCGGCAGCGACAGAGCGCGCCGAAGACGGCCCGCGACGCGGTCGAAACATTGCTGCGCGACGAGCTCGAATGGCGCGGCTTCCGCGCCGCGCTGGAGGTGGAGGCGAGGGACGCCGCGGCGGCGGCGGAGGCGCGCGACCTGCCGCGCCGCGACCTGGTCGAGCTGCCGACCTTCACCGTCGACCCGGCGACGGCGCGCGACTTCGACGACGCGGTCTCGGCTCGCCGCGAGGGCGACGCGCTGCGCCTCTGGGTCCATATCGCCGACGTCGCCGCGCACGTGTCGCCGGGCTCGCCGCTCGACCGCGAGGCGCGGCGCCGCGGCAACAGCACCTACGCGCCGGGGACGGTCGAGCCGATGCTGCCGCACGCGCTGAGCGAGCAGGCATGCAGCCTGGCGCCAGGGGTCGAGCGGCTGGCGGTGACGGCGGAGATCGAGCTGGGGCCGGGCGGCGGGCCGGCCGCCTCGCGCTTCTACCGCAGCCGCATCCGCTCCGACGCCCGCCTCGACTACGACCAGCTCGACCTCGTCTTCTCCGGCCGCGCCGAAGCGCCGGCCGGCGTCGCCGAGCCGCTCGCGGTCGCGCGCGAGGCGGCGGCGGCGCTGGGCGAGCGCCGCGGCGCGACCAGCCTCGACGTCGAGTCCTTCGAGCCCGAGTTCCGCTTCGACGCGGCCGGGCACGCGGTCGGCGCCCGCGGCGTCGCCCAGACCGAGTCGCACCGGCTGATCGAGCGGCTGATGATCCTCGCCAACGAGCAGGTCGCGCAGCTGCTGGAGCGCAAGCGGGTGCCGGCGATCTACCGCGTCCACGCCCAGCCCGACCCGGGGCGGGTCGAACGGCTGATCGAGCAACTCGGCGAGCTCGGGATCCCGACACCGCCGCTGCGCGAGGGGCTGGCGCCGCGGCAGGCGGCCGAGGCCACGGCCGAGGCGAGCCGGCTGGTGACGCGCGAGGCCGCGCGGCGGGGCCACGGCCGCGAGGCGTATACATCGCTCGTGCTCCGATCGCTCAAGCAGGCCCAGTACAGCGAGCGCAACAGCGGCCACGCCGGGCTCGGCAGCGCCGCCTACTGCCACTTCACCTCGCCGATCCGCCGCTACCCGGACCTGGTCGTCCACCGGGCGCTGCTGGCGGCCCTCGGCGAGGGCGAGGCGGCGCCGAGCGCGGCCGAGGCGCGCGAGGCCGCGCAGGACTGCTCCGAGCGCGAGCGCGAGTCGATGCGGATCGAGCGCAGGGCCGACGGCGTCTGCGCCGCCTTCCTGCTGGAGCGAGAGCTCGGCGAGCGCGGCCTCGACGCCGCCTTCGAGGGCGAGGTCTCGGGGCTGATCCGGGCCGGCGCCTTCGTCGGCTTCGGCGGCGAGCTGGGCGACGTCTACGAGGGCTTCCTGCCGGCCCGCCGGCTCGGCGGCGCCGAGCGCTTCGACCTGAACGCGAGCGAGACCGCCCTGGTCGGCGGCGAGTCGAAGCGCAAGCTTCGGCTCGGCGACCCGATATCCGTCCAGGTGAGCGGGGTCGAGGCGGCGCGCGGCCGGGTGGATCTGGAGCCGGTGGAAGGCTGAGCGGTGGCCAAGAAGAAGAGGCCCTCCGAAACCCCCCCGCGTACGCCTGGCGGCGGCGGACACTGCGCGGTGCGGCGTCCTCGGGTTTGCCTTTGGCACCACCAAAGGCTGCACCCTGCGTCCTTGCCCCGCTTGGTCCGGCGCTCGCCAGTCGCACACGTTGGGGTTCCGAATGGCCTCTAAGAAGAAGCGCGAGCCGGCTTCCGGCGACGTCGCGACCAACCGCCGCGCCCGGCACAAATTCGAGTGGATCGAGAAGATCGAGGCCGGGGTCGTCCTGCGTGGCTCCGAGGTGAAGTCGCTGCGCACCGGCAAGGCGCAGATGACCGACGCCTACGCGGTGGTCGACGACGGCGAGGTCTGGCTTCGCAACCTGCATATCCCCCCATACGAGCCGGCGAGTCGCGAGAACCACGAACCCGAGCGGCCGCGCAAGCTGCTGCTGCACCGGGCCGAGATCGAGCGCCTGGTCGGCAAGACCGCCGAGCGCGGCCTGACCCTGATCCCGACCCGGATCTACTTCAAGGGCTCGCGGGCCAAGGTCGAGCTGGCGCTGGCCCGGGGCAAGGAGGGCCGCGACCGGCGGCGGGAGATCGCGGACCGAGACGTGCGGCGCGAGGTCGAGCGCGAATTCAAGGGCAGAATGAGGTAGCGTCGAGTTTCGCTATGCCGATCGCTTCGTTCGTCAGCGACAACATCCAGTACCTCGTCGCCGGGCTCGTCGTCGCGATCCTCGTGCTGCTGCTGGTGATCAGCGTCGTCCAGCGCCGCAGCAAGGAGGAGCGGCAGAAGCAGGGCAGCGCCGGAGCGAAGCCGCCGCCTCCGTCGGCCGTGCAGGCGGCGGGGTCGCCGCCTCCGTCGGCTGCGACTCCCCCGGCGACTTCCGCCCCTCCGTCGGTCGCTTCGGCGCCGCCTCCGCCTACCGGGGCGCCAGGCAAAGCGCCGCCCCCCGCGGCTTCCGGCGCGAAGCTGAGCGGACGGGAGAAGCGCAAACGCGCCCGCGAGGAGCAGCGAGCGGCTCGAGCGGAGCACCGCAAACGGAGCAAGGAGGAAGCGAAGCGCCGCCGCGAAGAGCGGGCCAGGAAGAAGGCCGAGCGACGGGGAAAGCCGCAGGGTGGGGGGGCGTTCTCGAGCCGCAGGGCGAAGCGGGAGGCCGCCAAGGCCGAGCGCGAGCTGGCGGCGGCCCGGGCCGACCAGGAGCGGGCGCTGCTGTTGCAGCAGGGCGCCCAGGTGAACGTCGACGCCCCGCAACCCCAGGCACCGCCGCCCGCGCCCACCCAGGCGCCGTCGCCGGTCCAGCCGCAACCGCCGGTAGCGCCCGTCCCGGCGCCCCCCGCGCAGGCGGCCACGCCCCCCGCGCAAACGGCCACGCCGGGCGCGCCTGCCGCCCCCGCGGCGCCTCCCGGCGGCTACGACCCGGCCACCGCCGAACAGCGGGTTCACGACAAGGTGGCGGAGATCCAACGGGAGGAGGAGCGGATCCGCGCCGAGGCCGACCGGCGGATCAAAGCGGCCGAGGGGATGCAGCGCGAGGCCGACGAGCGGCGCGCCAAAGCCGAGTCCGGCCAGACGACCCAGAGCATGGCCGCCGTGCCGCCGCCCACGCCGACGTCGTCGCCCCCTGCGGCGGCGACGACGAGTGCCAACCTTCAAACCGCCGAACAACGCCTGCAGGAGGAGCACGAAGCGCACGAGCGGGCGCTGGCCGACGCGCAGGAGCGGCTGCGCCAGATCGAGGAGCGGACCAAGGCGGCGGAACGGCGGGCCGCCGAGGCCGAGCGCCTCTCGAAGATGAAAGCGGAGGAGGACGCGCGGCAGGAGCGACTGCGCGAGGTCGAGCAGAGCGTGGCTCAGGCCGAGGAACAGGCGCGCGAGGCCGAGCGCCGCGCCGAAGAGGCCGAGCGGGCGGTGCTGGGAGCGGTCGCGCCGCAGCCCGCGCCCGCGCCGACCCCACCGCCGCGCCGACCCCGCCGCCGCCGACCGCCCCCGAGCCGCCCGCGCCGACCCCGCCGCCCGCGCCGACCCCGCCCGCTCCCGCGCCGACCCCGCCGTCGCCCGAGCCGACCGCGCCGTCGCCACCGCCGTCGCCCGAGCCGACGCCGACCCCACCGACGCCAACGCCCCAGCCGCAACCCGGCTCCCAGCCGCAACCCGGTCAGCCGCCGACGCCCGGATCGGGTCCCTCCGTCGCCGGACAGGGCGAGACGATCGAGCTCAACGGCGTCAGCTTCGAGCAGCTGCGCGAGCACGGGCTCTCGGTAACGCAGGCGACCCGGTTGCTCGCCCATCGCGAGCGGGTGGGGCGCTTTCAGTCGGTCGACGAACTGGACGAGATCCCGGGGCTGCCGCGCGAGTTTGCGGAAGATCTGAAGCGGCGCTCACGGGTCTAGGCGGTCGATTCCGATTTCCGCACCCACGGATGACGCGCCTGGCACGGCGCCGGATCGCCACCCACCTCCTCGCGAATAGCTCTGCTATTCGCTCGTCGGCGTGCAGCGCCCGGCTTGGCCAGTCACGCCACCGCGGGCACGCAAATACGAAATCAACCGCCTAGCCCCGCGGGATTTCAATTACACCGTACAATCGAATCCACATAGCACGGGGGCGACAGGCTTCGACCTGGTCGATCCGTGCGAACGGTTGCAGGTCGAGGTGGCCGGAGGCCTCGTTAAACACCGGCACCAACCAATACGTGCGGACCATGAGTTCGCCCTCGCTGCTTAGTTAGATCTAAGTGAGTGAGAGTCGGCCCTCTCCCGCCCGCGGAGGGGGGCACCGGCTTCAATTGCGGGCTCACCCGAGCGGATCGCCCCGTCCGCCAGGGGACATCTCAGAGGGCTCTGTCTCCCGTAGTGCCCGCCGGCGCGGACCCCGGGAGCCGAGAATCAAGCGCCGGCTAAACCTGTAGAGACCTTCGCACTACGGCCTGGGACGCCGGTTCAATTCCGGCCGCCTCCATAGCGTGGTCTTCGCCGCGGGCGCGAGCGAGGAGGCGCTGGCCGCGGCGCTCGGCCCGATCACGATCGGGACCAAGGGCACGATCGACCAGACTGTCGCGAAGCAGCAGAGTGAAAAAGGCCCGCTACGGCTTCGTCGCGAAGGTCGCCGACAGCTCGGGCGGGGCGCTGAGGGTCTGGAAGACGACGCAGTAGCGCTCGGTCAGCTTCATCAGCGTGTCCAGTTCCTCCTCCGTTGCGTCGGTGTCAAGGTCGAAGGCAAGGCGGATCGCGCGGAAGCCGACCGGGGCGTCGCGGTCGACGGCCAGGGTGCCGCGGAAGTCGAGCTCGCCTTCGGCACGGACGGTGCCCGACTCGACCGCGATCCCGAGTGAGGTGGCGACCGCCCGCAGGGTGACGCCGGCGCAGGCGACCAGCGCCTCGAGCAGCATGTCCCCCGAGCAGAGCTGAGTGCCGTCGCCGCCCGAGGCCGGGTGCAGGCCGGCCTCGGCGAGGGCGCGGCCGGTGTCGACCGAGCAGGAGACGCCGTCGCCGAGAGAGCCGCTCGCCCGCAGCGTGACCACCGCCGCCTCGGGTGCCACCGCATAGCGCTCCTTCAGCGGCGCCTGAATCGACCTCAACTCCTCGCGCTCCATCAAGGAAGCGTACCCGGCGGACGCGCCGGCGATTGAGTGCCCGCATGGGTATCTAACGCCCGGCACGTCCAGATAGGGTCACACCATGGGCGACGTCTTCTTCCTCGCGTTTTTGGCGGCGCTCTACCCGACGCTGCTGGCCGCGGCGACGGTGATGCTGATGATGCCGCACCCGAAGCGGCTGCTCCTCGGCTACCTGCTGGGCGCGGCGATGACCAGCGTCACGCTCGGTCTTGTGATCGTCTTCGCCCTGCAGGACTCGGAAGTCCTCAACAGCGGCAAGACGACGCTCGGCCCCGGGGAGGACATCGTCCTCGGGCTGCTCGCCTTGGCGATCGGCTTCGTGCTCGCCAGCGGCCGCGACGAGCGCCTGGCCGCGCGGCGCAAAGCGCGCAAGGCGGCGAAGGGAAAGCTCGAGGAGGGCCCGCCCCGCTGGCAGCGCGAGCTGGGCAAGGGCTCGGCTCGGGTCACGTTCGCGGTCGGCGCCGTCCTCACCCTGCCCGGCGCGACCTACATCACCGCGCTCAGCCGGATCGCCGACGAGGAACTGGCCACCCCGCTCACCGTCCTCTCGGTGCTCGCCTTCAACCTGATCATGCTGATGCTGCTCGAGCTGCCGCTGCTCAGCTACACCTTCGCCCCCGAGTGGACGCCGCGGGCGATCGACAGCGCCAAGGCGAAGCTGCGCCTCCGCGGCCGCGTCTGGGCGACCCGCGCGGCGCTCGTCTTCGGCGGCCTGATGATCCTCCGCGGGGTCCTCACCCTGATCCTCTGAGCGTCGACTGAACGGTTTACCACTGTATGCGCCGGTAAAACGACCAGCCGGCGGGTGGCCGGGTGCGTCATGCTCGGGCCGATGGCGATCGCGACCGCAACCACCGTCGGCGTTCACATGGGCGGCGAGCTGCTGTTCTCCGACGTCTCGTTCAAGCTCGAGCCGCGCGAGCGGATGACCCTCTCCGGCCGCAACGGCGCCGGCAAGTCGACCCTGCTGCGGATGCTGGCGGGAGAGCTGGCGCCCGACGCCGGCAGCCTCGTCGTCCAGCGCGGGGCCCGGGTCGCCCTGCACGACCAGCGCCCGCCGCGCGAGGCCGAGGTCTCGCTCGGCGAGTACGTCTTCTCCGGCCGGGCCGAGATGCTGGCCACCGAGGCCGAGCTGGAGCGGCTGGAGGCGGCGATGTCCGCCGGCGAGACCGGCGAGGAGACGCTCGCCGCCTACGCCGCCGCCCAGCAGCGGCTCGAGCACGGCGGCGGCTACCGCTGGCGCGACGGCGTGCTCGAAGTCCTGCGCGGTCTCGGCTTCGGCGGCGAGGAGGAGGCCGGGCGGTCGCTCTCGACCTTCTCGGGCGGCGAGCTGACCCGCGCCTCGCTGGCGCGGGCGCTGGCGACCCGGCCCGACCTGCTGCTGCTCGACGAGCCGACCAACCACCTCGACATCCCGGCGCTGGAGTGGCTCGAGCGCTACCTGGTCGACCTCGATGCCGCGATCGTCCTCGTCGCCCACGACCGCTGGTTCCTCGAGGCGGTCGGCACCTCGGTGCTGGAGCTGGAGGCGAAGCGGGCGCGCTTCTTCGCGGGCCCCTGGCACGCCTGGCGCAAGGAGCAGGCGGCGCGCGAGATCGCCCGCGGCAAGGCGATCGAGCGCCAGCAGGCGGAGATCGCGCGGATGGAGCGCTTCGTCGAGCGCTTCCGCTACAAGGCGACCAAGGCGCGCCAGGCGCAGTCGCGGCTGAAGCAGATCGAGAGGATCAAGCGCGAGGGGGTCGAGGCGGAGCAGCGCGACAACCGCAACCTGCGCTTCTCCTTCAAGCCGCCGGAGCGGCCCGGACGGGTCGTGATCAAACTGGTGGCCGGGACGATCGAGGTCCCCGGCCGCACCCTGCTCTCCGGCGCCCGGCTGGAAGTCGAGCGCGGCGAGCACGTCGTCCTGGTCGGCCCCAACGGCGCCGGCAAGACGACCCTGATCGAGACCCTCGCCGGCCGCCGCGAGCCCGCCGCCGGCTCGGTCAGGCTCGGCCACAACGTCCGCGTCGGCTACCTCTCCCAGCACGCCGACACGGCGGCGGGGGAGGGGACGGTGCTCGACGCGGCACAGCGCGAGACCGGCCTCAGCGGCCAGAAGGCGCGCGACCTGCTCGGCGGCTTCCTGTTCTCCGGCGGTGACGTCGAGAAGCAGCTCGGCGAGATCTCCGGCGGCGAGCAGCGGCGCCTCTCGCTGGCGATCCTGGTCGCCTCCGGCGCCAACCTGCTGATCCTCGACGAGCCGACCAACCACCTCGACATCGAGAGCCGCGAGGCGCTCGAGGACGCCCTGCTCGCCTACGAGGGTGCGGTCGTCCTCGTCTCCCACGACCGGGCGCTGCTGGAGGCGGTCGGCAGCCGCACGATCGTCTGCGAGGACGGTGAGTTGCGCAGCCACCCGACCGGCTGGGCGACCTACCAGCGCGACCGCGAGGAAGGCGAAGCGGCGGCGGCGGCGCAGGCGTCGAGGTCGCGGCCGGGAGAGGCGAAGCGGCGGCCGCGCAACGAGGCGAAGAGGGCGGCCCGCCGCGCCGGCCGGCTGGCCGAGCGGATCGAGCGGGCCGAGGCCGAGCTGCGCGCGGTCGAGGAGGAGCTCTCGGACCCGGCGGCCTGGGCGAGCCCGGGCCGGGCCGAGCGGGCGAACGAGCGCCACGCCGCCGCCAAGCAGGCGGTCGCTGAGCTGTACGAGGAATGGGAAGCGGCGGAGGCCGACGTCAGGCCGGCGGCCGGTCCAGCCTGACCAGCGTCCCCTTCGCCGGGGCGAGGGTGATGTTGCGGACCTTGACCCTTTCCGGCCTCGGGTCGGGCGCGCTCAGCGCCGCCTGACAACCGTCAGAAGACGATGGTCCGGGCCCCGTCGACGAGGACCCGGTCGTCGAGGTGGGCGTTGACCGCTCGGGCCAGGACGAGGCGCTCGACGTCGCGGCCGATCCGCATCAGGTCGGCGATCTCGTCGCGGTGGCTGACCCGGGTCACGTCCTGGTCGATGATCGGCCCGGCGTCGAGCTGCTCGGTCACGTAGTGGGCGGTGGCACCGATCAGCTTCACCCCGCGCTCGTGCGCCCGCGCGTAGGGGTCGGCGCCGACGAAGGCCGGCAGGAAGCTGTGGTGGATGTTGATCGCCGGCGCCCCGAGGCGGTCGAGGAAGCCGGCGGTGAGGATCTGCATGTAGCGGGCGAGGACCAGCAGCTCGACCTCGCCGCCGAGCAGCTCCAGCACCCGCTGCTCGGCCTCCTCGAGGCGCCCTTCGGCGACCGGCACGTGGTGGTAGGGGAGGCCGAGCGACTCGACCTGGGCGGCGTGGTCGGGATGGTTGGAGACGACGGCGACCACCTCGCCGCCGAGCTCGCCGCTGCGCCAGCGCCAGAGCAGGTCGGAGAGGCAGTGGTCTTCGCGCGAGGCCATGATCGCCACCCGCTTCGGCGCGCCCGGCTCGGCGAATCGGTGCTCCATCCGCAGCGGCCCGGCCAGCTCGTGCTCGAAGCGGCTGTGCAGCGCCGCCCGCTCCGCCTCGGGCGCCGGCTCGAAGGCCATCCGCATGAAGAAGCGGCCCTCGTCGCTGGAGTGCTGGTCGGCGTCGACGATGTTGCGGCCCGCCTCGGCGAGGAATCCGCTGACCGCGGCGATCAGCCCCGGCCGGTCGGGGCAGGCGAGCAGCAGCCGCGAGGTGGGGGAGTCGCCGGACATACGAGGATGATTGCGTCTGACGCCATGAACCGCAGCGCGCGCACCACCACCGCAGGAGCCCGCCCGCCCTACCACCCGCGCACCCATGCGCGGCGCAGTCGCGGCGAGCGGCTCGGCCTGCGCGAGGCCTGCGCGATGGCGATCGGCGGGATGATCGGCGGCGGCATCTTCAGCGTCCTCGGGGTCACCGTCGACCTCGCCGGCCACCTCGCCTTCGCCGCCTTCCTGGTCGGCGGCGTGATCGCGATGCTGACCGCCCACGCCTTCGCTCGCCTGGCGCTGCGCTCCGGGCATTCCGGCGGCCCGTTCGCCTACCTGCGCGAGGAGGGGCACCACGGCGCCGCCGCCTGGGTCGCCTGGCTGCTGATCGCCGGCTACGTCTTCGCCCTCGCCGTCTACGCCTTCACCTTCGGCCACTACCTCGCCTACGCGTTCGGCGCCCCGGCCATGGTCGCGCGGCTCACCGGCGTCGGGGTCCTGGCAGCCTTCGTCGCGGTCAACCTGCGCGGCGTCGCCGCCTCGGGCCTGACCGAGGACCTGATCGTCGCCGTGAAGCTGCTCGTCCTCGGCGGCGTCTCGCTGGTCGGGCTGGGGATGCTGAGCGCCGAACGGCTCGCCCCGCTCGACGACAAGGGCCTGCTCGGCGTCTTCCTCGGCGCCGCCCTGATCTTCGTCGCCTACGAGGGCTTCGAGCTGCTGCCCTATGACTACGACGACCTCGATGACCCGCCGCGCACCCTGCCCCGCGCCCTCTACATCTCGGTCGCCCTGGTCACCCTGGTCTACGTCGCCGTCACCCTCGCCTCGCAGATGCTCGTCCCCGACCACCTGCTGGCGGCCCAGAAGGAGGTCGCCTTCTCGCTGGTCGGCAAGCAGGCGCTGGGCGAGTTCGGCCTCTGGGCGGCGACGGTCGCGGCGGTCTTCTCAACCGGCTCGGCGATCAACGCGACCCTGTTCTCGACCGCGCGCCTGGTCGGCGACGTCAGCGTCGCCGGCGAGCTGCCGGACGCGCTCGGCCGTCGCCGGCACGGCCTGCCGGCGACGGCGGTCGTCGCCCTCGCCCTGCTCGGCGGCGCCTTCTCGCTGCTGCCGGGAATCGTCGCCGTGGTCGCCTTCGGCTCGCTCACCTTCCTGCTCGTCTTCGCGCTGGTCAACCTCCTGCACGCCCGCCACACGGCGACCCCCGGCTGGGACCGCGGCCTCGCCTACCTCGGCGGCACCGCCTGCCTGGCCGCGGCCTGCGGCCTGCTCTACCACCTCGCCGACGCCGACCGCGGCGACCTGGCGCTGATCTGCGCCTGCGCGGTGGCGATCGCGGCGACCCGGCTGGTCTTCGTGAGGACGCGCCGCTGACCGCCGAGAGCCGCACCCGCCTGCTGCCGCTGCTGACGCTGGCGCTGATCGTCGCTGGCGGCGCGCTGCACCTCGGCGGCGCGGCGACGGCGGGCGACGCGGTCTGGGCCGCGACCGTGGCCGTGATGCTGGTCCCGCTGACGGTCTCGATCGCGCGGACGCTGGCGGCGGGCCGGGTCGGGGTCGACGCGATCGCCCTGGTGGCGATGGCCGGCGCTCTCGCGGTCGGCGAATACCTGGCGGGCGCGGTGATCGCGCTGATGCTCTCCGGCGGCAACGCGCTCGAGGCCTCGGCCTCGCGCCGTGCCCGGCGCGAGCTGACCGCGCTGCTGGAGCGGATGCCGACGATCGCCCACCGCCGCGTCGCCGGCGGCTGGGAGGAGGTGGGCGTCGGCGAGCTCGCGGTCGGGGACACGGTCCTGATCCGGGCCGGCGAGCTGATCCCGGTCGACGGGACCGTCGCCGGCGACGAGGCGGTGGTCGACGAATCGGCGCTGACCGGCGAGCCGCTGCCGGTCACCCACGCGCGCGGCGCGACCGTCCGCAGCGGCGCCGCCAACGCCGGCGACGCATTCGAGCTGGCGGCGACCCGGGTTGCCGCCGAGAGCGCCTACGCCAACATCGTCCGCCTCGTCCGCGCCGCCGAGACGCAGCGGGCGCCGTTCGTCCGCATCGCCGACCGCTACGCCGCCTTCTTCCTGCCGCTGACCCTGGCGCTCGCCGCCGTCGCCTGGGCTGCCAGCGGCGACCCGGTGCGGGCGGTCGCGGTGTTGGTCGTCGCCACCCCCTGCCCGCTGATCCTGGCGGCGCCGATCGCGATCGTCTCCGGCGTCTCCCGTGCCGCCCGCGCCGGGGTGATCGTCAAGGGCGGCGCCGCGATCGAGCGGCTCGGCGAGGCGCGGACGGTGCTGGTGGACAAGACCGGGACCCTGACCCTCGGCGAGCCGGCGGTGCGCGAGGTCGTCGCGCTCGAGGGCGACGAGCGCGAGATCCTGCGGCTCGCCGCCTCGGTCGATCAGCTCTCCGCCCACGTGCTGGCGGAGGCGCTGGTGCACGAGGCCGAGCGGCGCGGCCTGGAGCTGGACGATCCGGTCGGGGCCGTCGAGCAACCCGGGCAGGGGATGGAGGGAACGGTCGGCGGCCGCCGGGTGGCGGTCGGCAGCCACGTCTGGCTGCGCTCGCGCGGCTACGAGACCGAGCGGGCCGCGCAGCTCGACGGCGGCGGCGAGGACGCCGGCCTGGCGAAGGTGCTGATCGGGGTCGACGGCCGGCTGGCCGGGGTGGCGGTGATGGCCGACCGCCTGCGCGAGGACGCGCGCGAGCTGACCGCCGACCTGCACGCGGCGGGGGTGCGCCGGGTGGCGATGGTCAGCGGCGACCGCCACGCGGTGGCGGAGCGGATCGGCGAGGAAACGGGGGTCGACGAGGTGCACGCCGAGCAGAGCCCCGCGCAGAAGCTGGAGATCGTGCGGGCGATGCGCGCCGATCCCGAGCTGGCGCCGGTCGTGATGGTCGGCGACGGCGTCAACGACGCGCCCGCGCTGGCTCTCGCCGACGTCGGCATCGCGATGAGCGGCCCGGGGGCGACGGTCTCCTCGGAGACCGCGGACGCGGTGATCGTCGTCGACGCCATCGACCGCGTCGCGACCGCGATCGAGATCGGCCGCCGCGCCCTCGGCATCGCCCGCCAGAGCGTCCTCTTCGGGATCGGCCTCAGCGCGATCGCGATGGTCGTGGCCGCCTTCGGCTACATCCCGCCCCTGGCCGGCGCCCTGCTGCAGGAGGGCATCGACGTCGCGGTGATCCTCAACGCCCTCCGCGCTCTCACCGACTGAGGAGCGCGGCCGAGGTTTGAGCCATGTGGCGAGCAGAGCCTCGACCGCGCCGCGGAACGGTTGCGGACTTTTCCCGTGCCAGCGCACGGTCAATGTCGAAAACGGCGTGCAGGATCGCTGCCAGAGGGCCGGCGCGGCGCCGCGAATCGTGCCTGTTCTCGTATCTATCCGCACGCAGTCGTGTCGCTGTGTGAGCGCGATCACCCTCAGGCTCCCGGGATCCCGTCACGGTCCCGCGCCGTGCTCACAAAACACACATATTCCGCATCCGTCCTGCTGATCGCGCTCGCCGTCCCGGCGACTGCCCTCGCGGCTCCGCGCCACGGCGACGCTCCCGAGCGGATCGGCATCTCCGCCGCGCAGCCGGCGGCGCTGGCGACTCTGACCCGCCCGGTGCGGCGCTTCCACCGTGCGATCCGCATCGGCGTCCACCGGATCCACGTCGCCCGCCGCGCCCGCATCGCCGTCGCCCGCCGCGAACAGCGGCAAGCTTTCGCGACTCTCCCGGGCGGCGTCTCCCAGGCCACCCTCGACGCGATCGGCGCCTGCGAGTCCGGCGGCGACCCCACGGCGGTCTCCGCCGACGGCGCCTACCGGGGCAAGTACCAGTTCGACTACGGCACCTGGGCCTCAGTGGGCGGCACCGGCGATCCGGCGGCAGCTCCCGAAGCGGAGCAGGACTACAGAGCCGCCTTGCTCTACGCCGAGGCCGGCTCCAGCCCCTGGCCGATCTGCGGTTAGACCGTCTAACGCCTAGATGGTTGATTCCACGGCGAGGTGTGACTGGGGGCGCGCCTGGCCAAGCGGATCAAGGACGCAGGGTGCAGCCTTTGCCGGTTGGCAAAGGCAAACCCGAGGACGCCGAGCCGCGCAGTGTGCCAGGCGCGTCATCCAGGCGTGCCTGGTCGTGGAATCAACCATCCAGACGTGCCGTCGGTCGAGCGCCACATAATGCGCAGAACTGACGGCATTTCTCAGTTGCCGGTGGGTAGTCCCTTGAAGGAGCCGCCGGGTGCCCCTCCCGGCGGCTTGTGCTTTTTGGCCCGACTGCGCCCGCGAGAGACGCCCCGCTGCCCGCCGGAAAGTTGAGCCGGGAGGGGCGCCCGACACCTCCCACCCCGCCGGGCCAACTGCCACGATGCCCCCATGCCAGACGACGTAGTGCCCGCTCCTGACGCCCAGGGCCCGACCCGCAAACCGCCGAAAGAGGCGATCGCCGAGGCCCGGGTCCGCGCCCCGACCCGCGGCAACCGCAAGCTGGAGGAATTCCTCGGCGCCGTCAACGGCGACGAGCAGGTGCGGGCCTGGTGGTACATGGCGCAGGTCCACGCCGAGCGGCTGGGAATGTCGGACCACTCCTGGGTCCACACCCAGATCGTCCTCAACATCGCCCTGCGCCTGCTGCGGTTGTTGGTCAAGGCCGGGGTCGAGCCCGCGGTCGCCGCCGACCACGGGATGTCGTCCCGCGACGCCGAGGTGGTGGTCGCCGGCGGCGCCCTGCTGCACGACGTCGGGATGTCGATCCACCGCGCCGATCACGAGGCCTACAGCCTGTTCCTCGCCGGCGGCGCCCTGGAGCGGCTGCTCTCCGGCCCCTACCGCGAGCCGAAGCGGACGATCGTCGCCTCGGAGATCCTGCACGCGATCATCGGCCACCGCCGCCGCGGCGAGCCCTACACGCTGGAGGCCGGCGTGGTGCGGGTCGCCGACGCGCTCGACATGGCCCAGGGCCGCACCCGGATCCCGCTCGAGGCGGGCCAGGAGGGGATCCACTCGATCTCCGCGGCGGCGATCGACGAGGTGCGGATCGAGGCCGGCGAGGAGCGGCCGGTGCGGATCGAGATCGAGCTCAACAACTCGGCCGGGATCTTCCAGGTCGACGACCTACTGGCGACGAAGATCCGCGACACGCCGCTCGAGGGCCGGGTGGAAGTCGCCGCCAAGATCGAGGGCGAGACCGAGAAACGCCTGCTTTCAGGCTTCAAACTCGACTGACAAGACCCGGAGGTCGTCAGGCAAGGATGCAGAGAGCGTGGCGTGCTCTGCACGCGAGCGACCGGGGACGCCGCCTGGCGGCGTCCGGGGCCGTCAGCCGTACTTCTGAAGGTCGTAGCGCCGCTGTTCCTTCTTCTTCTCCAGCCGGCCCTGGATCAACGACAGCACGATCACCAGCACGGCGAAGAACCCGATCACGCCGAAGCAGAAGAAGGTGACGGTTTTGTCATCGGTAGGCCCTGCCAGCCCGGTCCCGTTGTCGGCGAGCGCCGCCGGCGCAGCAAGCAACGCCACCATCAGGGCGGCCCATGCTCCGGCGAGGACTCGAATCAAACGCGACTTCACGAGCGGAAACCTATCCCATCCAGGGGCGGCGACCGGAATTCGCGCGAGCGCGGGGAGGTCGATGACCAAGCGAGGCGGTCACGGCACGGTTCCCGCGTAGCAGCGCTACGCGGGACACCGGGACGGGGCCGGATCGCGCCGGTCACTCGGCCTCCCCGCGCCGCGATCATTCCGGGAGACGCCCCTCCAAAAAAATGCGAACGGCCCGGGGCAGGCGGGCCGTTCGCGACGAGAGAGGAGTCTCGTGAGGCCCGATGTTCGCGCTCGTCGGCGGGCGGCGGGTGAGCATTCCGATAAGAGCCTCTCGGCCGGGTTCCCGCAAATTCGGTCAATCCGGCTGTGAAAATCTCCTGAAAGCAGGGATTTAGGCTCACGGTCCGACGGGTCGCCTGCATACAATGCGGCCGTCGCACAGGCAAGGCGCACCTGCAACGGATAAGGCGCCCCGCCCACCTTGAACCCACAGCAGACCACCCGGCTCGCGGTAATCGACGACGACAGCGGATTCGTCACGGTGCTGGCGAAGCGCACCGAGGCGGCCGGTTGGCAGCAGCGGACGGTCGCCGGCGCGATCCCACCGGAGGAACTGGTGGCGCAGAAGCTGAACGCCCTGCTGGTCGACCCGGCGGTGCTCGGCGAAGACGCCTGGGGCTACCTGGAGCGGGTCTGCTCGATGATGCCGGAGCTGGGCGTGATCGTCTGCTCGGGCCGCTCGACCGTCGCCCAGCGGGTGCGCGGGCTGCGGCTCGGGGTCGACGACTGGATCACCAAGCCCTGCCACCCCGAAGAGGCGATCGCCCGGATCGAAGCGGTCTCGCGCCGCCGCCGGCGCCCGCGGCCGCGGGCCGAAGCCGGTCCGCTCGTCGCCGGCGAGATGGAGATCCGCGCCGACCGCTTCCAGGCCTTCGTCTCCGGCACCAGCCTCGACCTGACCCGGCGCGAGTTCGAGCTGCTGCAGCTGCTCGCCGACGCCAGCGGCCAGGTGCTGGAGCGCGAGGCGATCTACCAGCGGGTCTGGGGCTACGCGATGGCCCACGGCGACCGCTCGGTCGACGTCTTCATCCGCAAGCTGCGCCAGAAGCTGGAGCGGGCCTCGCCCGGCTGGGGCTACATCCACACCCACTTCGGCGTCGGCTACCGCTTCGACCCCGAGCCCGCCGTGCCCGGCGACTTCGCGGCGGTGCGGGAGCCCGCCCCCGCGCCCACTGCGACGGACGAGTCGGGCTCGCCCGCCGCCGTGGAGCAGCTCGCTGCCTCCTGAGCACGAGCTCCGCGGTGCCCTTCGCCGCAAATCGCTGCGGTTCACAGGCCGTTCACACCTTTTTCACATCCTCGATACAGCCGGGTAACAAGCTGCTTCCGGGCCGCTGAGAGTGTGCGCGAGGGACCGGCCCCGAGGTCGGTTCGAGGAGTCATGAGATCAACGAGAAGGAGACAGAGTGACTAGCTCCAGATGGATTGCGGTCGTCGCTTCCTCGTCGCTCATCGCGCTGGGTGTCGCGGCCTGCGGAAGCAGCAGCAGCGAAAGCTCCGGCGGCGGTGGCGGCACTATCAGCGGCGCCGGCTCGACCTTCGCGCAGCCGATCATCAGCCAGTGGGGGTCCGAACTGAAGGAAACGGACGGCCTCACGGTCAACTACAACGCGATCGGCTCCGGCGGCGGCATCGCCCAGTTCCAGGCGAACACGGTCGACTTCGGCGACACCGACTCGGCGATGACCGACGAAGAAATCGAAGTCGCCGACAAGAACGGCAAGGCGGTCCACGTGCCGATCGTCTTCGGGGCCGTCACCGTCTCCTACAACCTGCCGGGCGTCGAAACCGGCCTCAAGCTCGACGGCGAAACGGTCGGCAACATCTACCTCGGCAAGATCGCCAAGTGGGACGATCCGGCGATCGCCCAGCTCAACCCCGGCGTGAAGCTGCCGAGCACCTCGATCACGGTCGTGCACCGCTCCGACGAATCGGGCACCACCGCCCTGTTCACGCAGTTCCTCGACGAAACCAACAAGCAGTGGCATGAACAGGTCGGAACCGACAAGACCGTCAAGTGGCCGACCGGCACCGGCGCCAACGGCAACGAAGGCGTGGCCGGATCCGTCCAGCAGACCGAAGGCGCGATCGGCTACGTCGAGCTCGCCTACGCGCTGCAGAACGAATTCACGACCGCGGCCGTCCAGAACAAAGCTGGCGAGTTCGTCGCGCCGACGCTGGAATCGACCTCCGCCGCGGGCGAAGGCGTCAAGTTCCCGCCCGATCTGCGCTTCAGCGCGATCAACGCCTCGACGGCGCCGGCGGCCTACCCGATCGCCTCGGGCACCTTCGTGATCGTCTACGAAGACCTCTGCAAGGCGGGCAAGAGCGAAAAGGTCGCCGAAAACGTGGTCACCCTGCTCGACTACGGCCTCGGCGAAGGCCAGCAGGTCGCCGAAAAGCTCGACTACGCAGGGCTGTCGCCCGAACTCCTGGAAGCGTCCCGGGAAAAGGTCGCGGGCTTGAAGTGCAACGGCGAACCGATCAAGACGTCCTGAGGCAGACGGGACGCTGAGGTAGAAGCAGAGGCGTGGAAACGGGAAGGCAAGCGGGAACGGGGGGCAGGCGGCCGCTGGATCGCTCGCCCCTCGCCCGCTTGCCGGACCGCATCCTGCGGTACGGGCTGACGGCGATCTCCGCCGCGATCCTCGTCCTCCTCGCCTATTTCTTCCTCAAGCTGGCGCTCGAATCGAGGCCGGTCTTCGAAAAGTTCGGCGTCCTCGGCTTCATCTTCACGAACAACTGGGACGTCTCCAACGCGATCTACGGCGCCCTGCCGCTGGTGGTCGGGACGCTGATCACCTCGGCCCTGGCGCTGGCGATCGGCGTGCCGGTCGCGGTCTCGGTGGCGCTGTTCCTGACCGAGCTCTGTCCGCGGCGCCTGCGCGGCTCGCTGACGGTCCTCGTCGATCTGCTGGCCGCCGTCCCCTCGGTCGTCTACGGCCTCTGGGCCTTCTACATCCTGATCCCGACGCTGAAACCGGCCGAGCAGTGGTTCGCCGACACCTTCCACTTCATCCCCTTCGTCGCGACCGAAAACGTCGCCGGCCCCAACTACTTCATCGCCGGGCTGGTCCTGGCGATCATGCTGCTGCCGATCGTCAGCGCGATCAGCCGCGAGGTTCTCTCGACCGTGCCCGGCGACCAGAAGGAGGCGGCACTTGCCCTCGGGGCGACCCGCTGGGAGATGATCCGCACCTCGATGCTCCCCTACTCGCGGCGCGGGATCGTCGGCGGCTCGATGCTCGGGCTGGGACGGGCGATCGGCGAGACGATCGCGGTGACGATCGTGATCGGCGACAACCCGATCCTCGGACACAGCATCTTCGACCAGGGCTACACGCTGGCGGCGGTGATCGCCAACGAGTTCGGCGAGGCGGCCTCGGACCCGCTCCACAAAGCGGCGCTGATCGCCGCCGGCCTGGTCCTCTTCGTCCTCACCCTGCTCGTCAACTCGATCGCCCGCCTGGTCGTGATGCGCAGCGAGCGCGAGGGCGGCCGGCCGGTCGTCGCCGAGGGGGGGCTCTAGATGGAGGCCGGCTCGATCGTCCCGCAGGGGCTGCTGCCACCGGTCAGCGCCCGCCGCCGCCGGACCGACCGGGCGATGCGAGCGCTGCTCTGGTTGGCGACCGCGGTGGCGATCGTGCCGCTGGTCCTCGTCATCGGCTACATCCTCAGCAAAGGGCTGGGCGCGCTCAGCGGCGAATTCTTCACCACCGATCCGACCGGGAACTTCCTCGGCGCCAAAGGCGGCGTCAAGAGCGCGATCCTCGGCACGATCGAGATCGTCGGCTTCGCGGCGCTGGTCGCGGTGCCGCTCGGCGTCGGCGTCGCCGTCTACCTGACCGAGTTCGGCGCCGGCGGCAGGCTGGGCCAGGCGGTCCGCTTCTTCGTCGACGTGATGACCGGCGTTCCCTCGATCGTCTTCGGCCTGTTTATCTACCTGACGCTGGTCCTCGCCGGCACCGGCGGCTCCAGCTTCGCGGGCTGGAAGGGCTCGGCGGCCCTGGCGCTGCTGATGCTGCCGATCGTCACCCGCTCCGCCGAGGTCGTGCTGAAGCTCGTCCCCGAATCGCTGCGGGAGGCGGCGCTGGCGCTCGGCGCTCCGCGCTGGAAGGTGATCTTCCGCGTGGTCCTGCCGACCGCCGCGCCGGGGATCGTCACCGGGGCCCTGCTCTCGGTCGCGCGCGCCGCCGGGGAGACCGCGCCGCTCCTGTTCACGGCCACTATCGTCAAGGCGACCACCTTCAACCTGAACGAACCGATGAACTCCCTGCCGGCCCAGATCTACCAGGACCTGAAGCAGCCGAACGACGAACTCGTGCAGCGGGCCTGGGGCGCGGCGCTGACGCTCGTCGCGATGATCCTGATCGTCACCCTGGTCGCCAAACTGATCCAGCGAAGAAGCCGTATGGCGGGAGCCCGATAATGAACCCGAATGGAGAGGCCGCGCCGATGACCGACCGCAAAGAGCCGGATGCCGCAGCCGGGGAGAGCCGCCGTCCGGCCGACCGGGCCGAGGTTCCACCGCAGCCCTCGGGCTCGTCCGCCGAGGCCGGGGTCAAGCGGGCCGGCGCCGCGGCCGGGCCGATGCACTCGGTGCGTCTCGAGGGCCTCAGCGCGTTCTACGGCGACCACCAGGCGGTCAGGGACGTCACGGTCGCCTTCGCGGCCGGCGAGGTGACGGCGATCATCGGGCCCTCGGGCTGCGGCAAGTCGACCCTGGTCCGCTGCATCAATCGCATGCACGAGGAGATACCGGGGGCGCGGATCGAGGGACGCGTCCTGCTCGACGACCTCGACCTGCACGATCCGGGCACCGACGTCGTCGCCGTCCGTCGGGTGGTCGGGATGGTCTTCCAGAAGCCGAACCCGTTCCCGACGATGTCGGTCTACGACAACGTGGCGGCCGGCCTGCGCTTCATCGGCGTCGGCCGCGGCGAGCTCGACGACCGGGTGCGCGAGGCCCTGGTCGGGGCCAGCCTCTGGGATGAGGTCAAGGACCGCCTGAACAAACCGGGGGCCGGGCTCTCGGGCGGCCAGCAGCAGCGCCTCTGCATCGCCCGCGCGCTCGCGGTCGAGCCCGAGGTGCTGCTGATGGACGAGCCCTGCTCGGCGCTCGACCCGGTGGCGACGCTGCGGATCGAGGAGCTGATCGGCGAGCTGAGCAAGCGGGTGACGATCGTGATCGTCACCCACAACATGCAGCAGGCGGCGCGGGTCGCCGACACGACCGTGTTCATGCTCGACGGCGAGCTGGTCGAGGTCGGCCCGACCGACAAGCTGTTCACCACCCCCGACGACGAGCGCACCGAGCAGTACGTGACCGGGAAGTTCGGCTGATGCCGCCGGAGACCCGCAGCCACTACCAGGAGGAGCTGGAGCGGCTCGAGGCGAGCGGCCTCGGCGGCCTCGACCTGGTCAGCGCGGCGCTGGAGCGCACCCTGGAGGCGGTCGAGCACCAGGACGTCGAGCTGGCGCAGCTGGTGATCGCCGACGACGACCGCATCGACGGCCGCTACCTGGAGGTGCACCAGAGCCTGATCACGCTGCTGGCGACGCAGTCGCCGGTGGCGACCGACCTGCGGCTGATCTCCGCGCTCCTGCACGTCCTCAAGAACGTCGAGCGGATGGGCGACCAGTGCGTGAACATCTGCAAGCTGATCCCGCTGACCGGCAACGAGCCGCCGGCCGACGAGGAGATGGTGCGGCTGATCCTGACGATGGGCAGCCAGACGCGGGCGCTGATCAGCCAGGCGAAGCACGCCTTCGAACAGCGCAGCGTCGAGATGGCGCGGGACCTGGTGCGCCAGGACGACGCGGTCGACGACCTCAACCGCGAGTGCTTCCGCCTGGCGCTGGAGATCGGCGACGACGCCGACCGGCGCGAATGGGCGATGACGATGCTGCTGGCGGCGCGGGCGATCGAGCGGATCGGCGACAACGCGGTCGACATCGGCGAGCAGGTCGCCTTCGTCGTCACGGGGCTGTTCCGGGAGTTCGAGGACGCTTCGCATCCGGCGGGGTAGGCGCCGAGGGGGCTCCCCCCGGCTGCCTATGTTCGCTTCGCTCACCAATGAGGAGCCGCTTCGCGGCAGGAATCACTCTGCGGTGCCCGCTTCGCGAGGCACCCGGGGGGAGCCCCCTCGGCGCTGACCGGCGCGATTGAGGTCTCTCCTCACAGACCTCGCGCCGATGGGGGCGTCCCGCCCCGACGCCACCCGCATAAGGAGCCGCGCGTCCTCCCGCGCGAGTTGCCGATCTGGCTGACGGGTTGAGATCCGGGGCGTCTGGGAACATGGGGGAGAGTCCCGCGATGCTCTGCGCTGCCATAGATATCGGGTCGAACACGACCAGAGTGCTCGTTGCCGAGCCCGTGGAAGGGCAGCTCAAGAAGGTGATGGAGCAGCGGGCCTATACGCGGATCGGCAAGGCGCTCGACGCGAATGGCGCGATTTCGGACGAGAAGGCCGCCGAGGTCTGCGAGGTGGTCGCCACCCAGGTGCGGCTGGCGCGGGAGCTGGGGGCGGAGACGATCCGCGCGGTGGCGACGGCGGCGGTGCGCGAAGCCTCCAACGGGGCCGAGGTCGCCGCCCGGATCGGCGAGGCCTCCGGGGTGCCGGTCGAGATCCTCAGCGACGAGGAGGAGGGGCGCCTCTCCTTCATCGGCGCGACGAAGACGCTCGGCCACCCGGTCGAGGGCACGGTCGCGGTGGTCGACGTCGGCGGCGGCTCCAGCGAGGTGATCCTCGGCTCGGTCCCGGGCGGGGTCGAGGAGGTCCGGTCCTGGCGGGTCGGCTCCGGCGCCCTGGCCGACGAGCTGATCGCCTCCGACCCGCCCTCGGCGGCGGAGATCCGCAAGGTCCGCGACCGCATCGACGACCTCTTCGCCGGGGTCGAGATCGAGCACCCGTCGCAGGCGGTCGCGGTCGGCGGCAGCGCCACCTCGCTACGCCGCCTGGTCGGCGCCGTGCTCGAGTACGAGACGCTCGAGCGGGGCGTCCGCGTGCTCGCCGGCGACCCGGCGGCCGACGTCGCCAAGCGCTTTGAGCTCGACCCCGAACGGGTGCGGATCCTGACCACCGGCGTGCTGCTGCTGGAGAAGATCTCCGAGCTGCTCGGCCGGCCGCTGCAGATCGGCAAGGGCGGGCTGCGCGAGGGCGTCGTCCTCGACCTGCTCAACGGCAGCTCCAACGGCTCCTCGCCGGCCCGCCTCGCCGCCTAGCGCAGCCGGGCGGGGAGGCGGCGGTGCGGCAGTACGATGAGCCGATCGACGACCCCGCCCTCTACTTCAACCGAGAGCTTTCCTGGCTGGACTTCAACCAGCGGGTGCTCGAACTGGCCGAGGACCCCTCGCTGCCGCTGCTGGAGCGGGTCCGCTTCTGCGCGATCTACGCCTCCAACCTGGACGAGTTCTTCATGGTCCGGGTGGCGGGCCTGTTCGACCAGCTCGACGCCGGCATCGACGCCCGCGGCCCCGACAACCTCGCCCCGGGCGAGCTGATCGACGCGATCCAGGCGCGGGTGCTGGAGCTGGACGCGCGCCTGCACGGCGTCTTCAACGGAACGCTGCGTCCGGAACTGGAGCAGCAGGGCAGTCGCATCGTCTCGCTGCAGACCGCGAGCGAGGCCGAGCGGCGCGAAATCGACGCCCGCTTCCACGAGCAGGTGTTCCCGGCGCTGACCCCGCTGGTGGTCGGGCTCGGCCGTCCCTTCCCCTACATCTCCAACCTCTCGCTCAGCCTCGGCGTGCTGCTGCGCGACCCCGACAGCGGCACCGAGATCATCGCCCGCGTCAAGGTGCCGAAGGAGCTGCTCGGCCGCTTCCTGCGGGTCGGCGAGCACGACGAGGTCTTCGTCCCGCTGGAGGAGGCGATCGCCGCCAACCTCGACGCGCTGTTCCCCGGCACCGAGGTGATCGACCACGGCTACTTCCGGGTCACCCGCGACGCCGACTTCACCGTTTCCGACGAGGCCGACGACCTGCTGCAGGCGGTCCAGGACGAGCTGCGCCGGCGCCGCTTCGGCGAGGTCGTGCGGCTCGAGGTCGCAGCGGGGATGAACGAGAAGCTGCGTCGCCAGCTGATCGACGCGCTGCGGCTCGAAGATCGCGAGGTCTACGACGTCGACGGGCTGATCGACCTCGCCGACCTGACCGACATCGGCGACGTCCCGGGACACCCGGAGCTGCGCTTCGAGCCGTGGACGCCGGTAACCCAGCCGCGCCTGCGCGGCGAGGACGAGGAGCCGGTCGACATGTTCGCGGCGATCCGCCAAGGCGACGTGCTGGTCCACCACCCCTACGACTCCTTCGCCAGCTCGGTCGAGCGCTTCGTCGAGCAGGCGGTCGCCGACCCCGACGTGCTGGCGATCAAGCAGACGGTCTACCGGACCAGCGACGACTCGCCGCTGGTGCCGGCGCTGATCCGCGCCTCCGAACGCGGCAAGCAGGCGGTCTGCATGGTCGAGCTGAAAGCGCGCTTCGACGAGGCGGCGAACATCCACTGGGCGAAGTCGCTGGAGGAGGCCGGCGTCCACGTCGTCTACGGAATCCCGGCGCTGAAGACGCACGTCAAGGCGGTGCTGGTCGCCCGCCGCGAGGGCGACCGGGTGCGCGAGTACGTCCACATCGGCACCGGCAACTACAACCCGACGACGGCCCGCCTCTACACCGACCTCGGCCTGTTCACCGCCGACCCGGAGATCGGCGCCGACGTCGCCGAGATGTTCAACTTCCTGACCGGCTACGGGCGCCCGGCCGAGTACCGCAAGGTGCTGGTCTCGCCGACGACGATGCGGCAGCGGATCGTCGAAGAGATCGAGGCGACGGTCGAGGCCCACCGTCGCGGCGAGCAGGCGCGGATCGTGCTGAAGATGAACGCGCTGGTCGATGCCGGCTGCATCCAGGCCCTCTACGAGGCCTCGCGGGCGGGGGTGCGGGTCGACCTCAACGTGCGCGGCATCTGCTGCCTGCGCCCGGGCGTGCCCGGGATCTCGGAGAACGTCCGCGTGCTCTCGATCGTCGGCCGCTTCCTCGAGCACTCGCGGATCTACGCCTTCCGCCGCGGCGACGAGACGCGGGTCCTGACCGGCTCCGCCGACCTGATGCCGCGCAACCTCGACAGCCGGGTCGAGCTGGTGACGCCGATCGAAGACGAGGCGCTGCGGGCCGAGCTGCTCGACGTGCTTGAGCGCTGCTTCGCCGACAACGCCAACGCCTGGGAGCTCGGCTCCGACGGCGCCTGGACCCGCCTCGTGCCGCCGCCGGACGGCCGCCGCAGCGTCCAGGAGGAGCTGCGCGAGCTGCATGCCGCACGCAGCGGCGAGCAGCTCACGGCGGCGACGGGCTGACGCGTAGGATCCGGCGGTGGCCCGCCTCTCCTTCCTGCCCCGCGACAGCGCCTTCTTCGAGCTGTTCATCGAGGCCGGCCAGAACACCCTGCGCACCGCCCGTCTGCTCGACGAGATGATGGGCACATGGCCCGACGACGGCGGCCTCGGCCGCGAGGTCCTGAAGGCCGAGCAGGAGGGCGACCGGATCACCCACGACATCGTCCAGCGGCTCAACTCGACCTTCGTCACCCCGATCGACCGCGAGGACATCTACGGCCTCGCGACGCAGATCGACGACGTCGTCGACTACACCGAGGAGGCCGCCGACTTCCTCGGCCTCTACCAGATCGAGGCGCCGATGGCCCAGGCCCAGGCCCTGACCAAGGTGCTCGTGGGAGCCTGCGAGCAGCTTGCAGCCGGGCTCGAGCACCTGCGCGAATTCAAGGGCCTGGACCACTACTGGATCGAGATCCACCGGCTGGAGAACGAGGGAGACCGGATCTCCCGCGACGCGGTCGCCTCGCTGTTCTCGAACGGGATCGACCCGATGGTGGTAATCCGCTGGAAGGACATCTTCGCGGTCCTGGAGAACGCGATCGACGCCACCGAGACCGCGGCGCAGACGCTCGAGGGCATCGTCATCAAGAACTCATGACAAGGGACTGCCCGAAAGCCCCCCGCGCACGTCTGGCGACGGCGGACCGGCGCGATGCGGCGTCCTCAGTCGGCCGGGTAGCGCCGCTACCCGGCCTCCCTGCGTCCTTGCCCCGCTTGGTCCGGCGCTCGCCAGCCGCACACGGTTGTCTTCCGGACAGCCCCTTGTCATGAGCTGATATGCAATCTGATTTTGTGATGGTTCTTGTCGTGGTCGCGGCGCTGGCCTTCGCCTTCAGCAACGGCTTCCACGACACCTTCGACGTGATCTCGACCGCGATTTCGACCGGCGCCGCGCCCCCGCACGCGGCGATCGCCGTGGCCGCACTGCTCAACCTCGCCGGCGCCTTCGTCGGGGTCGAGGTCGCGTCGACGATCGCCCGCGACATCGTCCATGCGATGGCGATCCAGCCCGACGCCGTCTTCGCCGGTCTGGTCGGGGCGATCGCCTGGAACCTGGGGACCTGGCGGCTGGGGCTGCCGTCGAGCTCCTCGCACGCCTTGATCGGCGGCCTGGTGGGGGCCGCGGTCGCGGCGGCCGGCACCGGGGCGCTGAAGGGAGGCGGGCTGCTGAGCGAGGTGCTGATACCGGCCCTGCTGGCGCCGCTCGCCGCACTGCTCCTCGCCGCCGTCGCGATCGCGGCCTTCTACCGCCTGTTCGGTGGGCGCCGGCCCGGGCCGGTCGCCCGCGGCTTCCGCCGCGCCCAGGTGCTCTCCAGCGCCCTGCTGGCGCTTGCCCACGGCGCCAACGACGCGCAGAAGACGATGGGGGCGATCACCCTGGCGCTGATCGCCAACGGCAGCCTCGGCGGCAGCGCCGATCCACCCCTGTGGACCACCGTTGCCGCGGCGGGGGCGATCGGGCTCGGCACCTACGGCGGCGGCTGGCGGCTGATGCAGGGGAGGGGGAAGCGAATCATCAAGATGGACGCCGCGCAGGGCTTTTCGGCTCAGGGCGCCGGCGCGGCGACGATCCTCGTCGCGACCTTCCTCGGCTTTCCGATCTCCTCGACGCACGCGATCAGCGGCGGGGTGATGGGCGCCGGCGCGGCGAAGCGCCTCTCGGCCGTGCGCTGGGGCGTGGCCGGGAACATCCTCGCCGCCTGGCTGTTGACCCTTCCCGCCGCCGCGGCGATCGCCGGCGTCGCCTACGCGATCTTCAACGCGGCGTAGGGTCTGTCCCTTAGAATTTTTCCCGTGCGTAACCTGCGAAACGCCGCGATCGTGATCATGCTCGCCTTCGCGGTGGCGTTCCTCCCCGCCGGCGGCAACATCGCCGACGCGGTGCTGACGGCGATCACGATGGGCTTCCTCGCGGCGATCGCCTGGACCGTGTTCGTGCTCAGCCGCCGCAACCAGCTGACCCTGGCGGCGCTCAGCGACGGCCGCCGCGCGGCCCTCTATGCCGCGCTCGGCCTGATCGCCCTGCTGATCGCCGGCAGCGGCGAGCTGCTTGCGAGCGGCGGCGGCACCCTGATCTGGATAGTCCTGCTCGGCGCCTCGGTGGCGGCGATCTGGAAGATCTGGATGGAAGCGAACACCTACTGACGCGCGAGAGGCCGGCTCGGTCGGCCTCTCGCGCGCGTCCGGCGGCGGCGGACCGGCGCGATGCGGCGTCCTCAGTCGGCCAGGTAGCGCTGCTACCTGGCCTCCCTGCGTCCTTGCCTCGCTTGGTCCGGCGCTCGCCGGCCGCACACGATGACCTCCCGAGACGGCCTCTCGCGCGTGAGTATTTTCAGAGATTTTTCATTTTGCGCGCCACGCGTGCGTCGGGCCCTGGGACGGTCGGGGTGTGTCGCGCCAGGCCGCCAGCAGCTCTCGCAGGGAGGACGGGACGGCCTCGGTCGAGTTGATCGGGGTGGTGCCGTTCCTGCTGCTGGCGGTCCTGGTCGCGGCGCAGATCGGAGTCGCGGGAGTGGCGCTGTGGTCGGCGGGCGTGGCCGCGAGGGCCGGGGCCAGGGCGGAGCTGGTCGGCGGGGACGCCGCGTCGGCGGCGCGGCGGGCGCTGCCGGACGCCCTGCGCCGGGGGGCCGAGGTGGACGAAGGCGACGCGATCTCGGTGCGGGTGCCGATCCCGCGCCTGCTGCCGGCGATGCCGCTGCTGAGGGTCGGCGCGAGCGCGGCGCTGGAGTCCGGCGATGGCTAGTACGCCCAGATGTTCCGCGTGCCTTTTGCTCGCCTGGCGAGAAAGGCACAGCGGAAGCGAGGACGGGCAGGCGACGGTCGAGCTCGTGGCCGCGCTGCCGGCGTTGCTCCTGGCGGCGCTGCTTGCACTGCAGCTGCTCGTCACGGGCTACACCCTGACGCTGGCCGACGGGGCTGCCGAGGCGGGGGCGCTGGCGCTGGCTTCGGGGCGGCCGGCCGTCGCCGCCGCCCGCGACGCGCTGCCCGGCTGGGCCGAGGACGAGGTCGACGTCTCGGTCGCCGGCGGCCGAGTGACGGTGCGCCTGCCGCCACCCTCGCCGCTGCCCGCGATCGCCGACCGCCTCGCCGTCACCTCGTCGGCGGCGGCGAGGCCACGATGAGCCCGGACGAGCTTCCGCTGCGCCTTTCCCACTCCAGCGGTGGGAAAGGCGCAGCGGAAGCGGGGGGAGCGCCGGGGGTGAGCCCGGTTGTGCTGGTGGCCCGGGTCGGCGCGGCGAGCGGGTCGCGGGCGGCGGCCGCGGCGCTTGCCTGCGCCGGCTCCGACCCCGACCGCGCCGGCCTGCTGATCGAGCTCGGCGAGGGACGGGCGCCGCGCCCCTCGCTGCTGGCGACGGCGGCGGCGCGGGACCTGGAGGAGCGCCTCGCGGCTCACATTCCGGAGGCCGGCGTCGCCTCTCGTGGCAGCACCTGCCACCTGAAGCTGCCCGGCGATGCCGAGGGCATCGGGCGGATCCCGGCGGCGCTGCCGCTGCTGCGCGAGGCTGTCACCGTCATCCACATGCCGCCCGCGTTGCTTCAGCCTGCCCTCGCCGAGCCTCGTATCGGCCTCACGGCTGCACTGCTGCGAGCCGACCTCGACCGGGATCGCGCCCTGGCCGCGCTGGCGGTCCGCGACCTGATCTCGCGCGGCCTCCGCGTTGCCGTCCTCAAGCGCCCGCTCACCTGGTCGGCCGGCCGCCGAGCCGCGCTCGGCGCGCTTCCCGCCGGAGCCGGCCTGCCGCCCTCCGTACTTAACCGCGTCTCGATCTGCCCGGAATCACGGATGAACCCGGCGCGGCCCGTCTCTAGGTTGAACCGATGGAGGGGTTGAGACCGACGTTCGAGGTGCGCATCCACGGGCGCGGGGGCCAGGGCGTGGTCACCGCCGCCGAGCTGCTCTCGGTCGCCGCCTTCGACGAGGGGCGGCACGCGCAGGCGTTTCCCAGCTTCGGCTCGGAGCGGACCGGGGCGCCGGTCGTCTCCTTCTGCCGCTTCGGCGACACCCCGATCCGCACCCGCGAACCGGTCGCCGAGCCCGACGCGCTGATCGTCCAGGACCCGACCCTGCTGCATCAGGTCGACCTGTTCGGCGGCCTGCGGCCCGACGGCTACGTCCTGCTCAACAGCAGTCGCGGCTTCGACCAGCTCGGCCTCGGCGAGCTCGCCGAGCGGCACCCGCCCGCGCGCCTGCTCGCGGTGGCGGCGACCGAGCTCGCCCGCCGCCATCTCGGCCGGCCGCTGCCCAACGCGGCGCTGCTCGGCGGCTTCGCGGCGCTGACCGGGGCCCTGCGGCTCGACTCGGTGACCGCGGCGATCCGCGAGCGCTTCCACGGCAGCGCCGGCGAGGGCAACGTCGCCGCCGCCGAGGCCTGCTTCGAGCAGGTCGAGCGGGAGACCGCCGGAGCGGCGAGTGCTTAGGCAGCTGGAGGGATCGGCGGCGGTGGCCGAGACGGTCGCCTGCTGCCGCCCGGAGGTCGTCTGCGCCTACCCGATCTCGCCCCAGACCCACATCGTCGAGGGTCTCTCCGACCTGGTCCGGGCCGGTGAGCTCGAGGGCTGCGAGTACGTCATGGTCGAGTCCGAGTTCGCGGCGCTCTCGGTCTGCATCGGCGCCTCGGCGGCCGGCGCCCGCGCCTACACCGCGACCGCCAGCCAGGGCCTGCTCTACATGGCCGAGGCCCTCTACAACGCCTCCGGCCTCGGCCTGCCGATCGTGATGACCGTCGCCAACCGGGCGATCGGCGCTCCGATCAACATCTGGAACGACCACTCGGACGCGATGTCGCAGCGCGACTGCGGCTGGATCCAGCTCTACGCCGAGGACAACCAGGAGGCGGCCGACCTCCACGCCCAGGCCTTCGCGATCGCCGAGCGGCTCTCGCTGCCGGTGATGGTCTGCATGGACGGCTTCGTCCTCACCCACGCCTACGAGCGGATCGACGTGCCGAGCGCCGAGCAGGTCGACGCCTTCCTGCCCCCGTTCGAGCCGCGCCAGGTGCTCGATCCCGCCGAGCCGGTGACGATCGGGGCGATGGTCGGGCCGGAGGCCTTCGCCGAGGTCAAGTACCTGGCCCACGCCAAGCAGATGCAGGCGCTCGACGTGATCCCCGAGGTGGCGGCGGATTTCGAGCGGGCCTTCGGGCGGCCGTCCGGCGGGCTGCTGCGCGGCTACCGGACCGACGGCGCGGAGACGGTCGTCGTCGCGCTCGGCTCGGTCCTCGGCACGATCGAGGACACGATCGACGAGCTGCGCGAGGAGGGCGAGAGCATCGGCGCCCTGGCGATCAAGTCGTTCCGCCCCTTCCCGCTGGAGGAGGTGCGGGCGGCACTGGGCGGCGCCAAGCGCGTCGTCGTCCTGGAGAAGGCGCTCGCGGTCGGGGTCGGCGGCATCGTCTCCGCCAACGTCCGCATGGCGCTGTCGGGGATCGAGCTGCACGGCTACACGGTGGTCGCCGGGCTCGGCGGCCGCTCGATCACGAAGAAGTCGCTGCGCGCCCTGTTCGCCGAGGCGATCGCCGACCGGCTGAAGCCGCTCACCTTCCTCGACCTCGACAGCGAGCGGGTCGACGCCGAGCTGCGGCGGATGGCGGCCGGCGGGCGCAGCGGCCCGCACGCCGAGAACATCCTCCGCGAAACCGGCGTCGTCGCCGGGGGGCCGCACTGATGGCCGAGCAGCGGGTGCGCTTCTACCAGGTCGGCAGCTTCGCGGCCGGCAACCGCCTGCTCGACCCCGAGCAGCGCACCGTGCAGGCGCGGATGGACCGCTCCAACACGCTCACCTCCGGCCATCGCGCCTGCCAGGGCTGCGGCGAGGCGCTCGGCGCCCGCTACGCGCTCGACGCCGCGATGCGCGCCACCGAAGGCAAGCTGATCGCCGCCAACGCGACCGGCTGCCTCGAGGTCTTCTCGACCCCGTTCCCGGAGTCCTCCTGGCAGATGCCCTGGATCCACTCGCTGTTCGGCAACGCGCCGGCGGTCGCCAGCGGCGTCGCCGCGGCGCTGCGGGCGAAGGGCCGCGAGGACGTGCGGGTGGTCGGCCAGGGCGGCGACGGCGGCACCGTCGACATCGGCTTCGGCTGCCTCTCCGGCATGTTCGAGCGAAACGACGACGTGCTCTACGTCTGCTACGACAACGAGGCCTACATGAACACCGGCGTGCAGCGCTCGGGGGCGACGCCGCCGGCCGCCCGCACCGCCAACACCAAGCCGATCGGCCGCGACCACCCGGGCAACGACTTCGGCCAGGGCAAGGACATGCCGCTGATCGCGATGGCGCACGGGATCCCCTACGTCGCCACCGCCACGGTCGCCGACCTGCACGACCTCGAGCGCAAGGTCGAGCGGGCGATGGAGCTGCGCGGCGCCCGCTACCTGCACGTCTTCGTCCCCTGCCCGCTCGGCTGGGGCGCCGACTCCGCCGACACGATCAAGCTCGCCCGGCTGGTCGTCGAGAGCGGCCTCTTCCCGGTCTTCGAGGCCGAGGGCGGCAAGGTCGTCGGCGTCTCGAAGATCCGCCGCCGGGTCCCGGTCGAGGAGTACCTGCGACCGCAGCGCCGCTACGCGCACCTGTTCGGCGAGCCGGGTCGCGCCGACGTGATCGACCGCCTGCAGGCGATGGCCGACGCCAACATCGACCGCTACGGGCTGCTCGACGCAGGGGAGAAGCCGACCCCATGACGCTCCGCTGTTCCTTTCCCTCGCCATGCGCCGTCAAGGCACAGCGGAGGCTGGTGCCGTGAACGACAAGCCCTACGCGATCACCCTCGACGTCGGCTCCAGCCTCGCCAACAAGACCGGCAGCTGGCGCACCGAGCGCGCCGTCTACGTCGACCGGCTGCCGCCCTGCAACGACGCCTGCCCGGCCGGCGAGAACATCCAGGCCTGGCTGTACGAGGCGGAGGAGGGGGAGGGCGGCTACGAGCGCGCCTGGCGCAAGCTGATCGAGGACAACCCGCTGCCGGCGATCATGGGGCGCGTCTGCTACCACCCCTGCGAGACCGCCTGCAACCGGGCGCAGCTCGACGAGGCGGTCGGCATCCACTCGGTCGAGCGCTTCCTCGGCGACGAGGCGATCCGCCAGGGCTGGGGGATCGAGGTCGACGCCGAGCCGAGCGGCAAGCGGGTGCTGGTGATCGGCTCCGGCCCGTCCGGGCTCTCCGCCGCCTATCACCTGACCCGGCTCGGCCACGAGGTGACGATCCACGAGGCTGGCTCGCTGCCGGGCGGGATGATGCGCTTCGGCATCCCCCAGTACCGGCTGCCGCGCGACGTGCTCGAGGCCGAGGTGCAGCGCATCCTCGACCTCGGCGTCGAGCTGAAGCTGAACACGACCGTCGACAACGCCCTGGAGGCGATGCGCGAGGGCGGCTTCGACGCCGCCTTCCTCGCCGTGGGCGCCCACATCGGCCGCCGCGCCTACGTGCCGGCGGGCGAGGCCGACCGGATCGTCGACGCGGTCTCCTTGCTGGAGAGCATGGAGGGCGAGGAGCGCCCGCAGCTGGGTCGCCGGGTGGCGATCTACGGCGGCGGCGACACGGCGATGGACGCGGCGCGCACCGCGAAGCGGCTCGGCGCGACCGACGCCGTCGTCGTCTACCGGCGCACCCGCGAGCGCATGCCGGCGCACGACTTCGAGGTCGAGGAGGCGGCCGAGGAGGGGATCGAGATGCGCTGGCTCTCGACCGTGAAGCACTTCGACGAGGGCAAGCTGCTGCTGGAGCGGATGGAGCTGGACGAGTCCGGCTTCCCGCAGCCGACCGGCGAGACCGAGGAGCTGGCGGCCGACTCGCTGGTCCTGGCGCTGGGCCAGGAGGCGGACCTCTCGCTGCTCGAGGGGGTGCCGGGGATCGAGGTCTCCGACGGCGTCGTCCAGGTAGGGCCGAACATGATGACCGGCCACGAGGGCGTCTTCGCCGGCGGCGACATGGTCCCGGCCGAGCGCACGGTCACGGTCGGCGTCGGCCACGGCAAGAAGGCGGCCCGCCACATCGACCGCTGGTTGCGCGGGGTCGAGTACGAGCCGCCACCGAGGCACGAGCTGGCCTCCTTCGAGACCCTCAACACGTGGTACTACGCCGATGCGCCGCGAGCCGAGCAGCCGCGGCTGGAGGCGGCGCGGCGGGCGTCGAGCTTCGCCGAGGTCGTCGCCGGCCTGGGCGAGCAGAACGCCCTGTTCGAGGCCCGCCGCTGTCTCTCCTGCGGCAACTGCTTCTCCTGCGACAACTGCTACGGCGTCTGCCCCGACAACGCCGTGATCAAGCTCGGCGAGCCGGGCGAGCGCTACGAGATCGACCTCGACTTCTGCAAGGGCTGCGGCCTCTGCGTCGCCGAGTGCCCCTGCGGGGCCATCGAGATGGTGCCCGAGGAAATCTGAAGAAAGCCCGTCACGAAATTCCCGCGCGCGTCTGGCGGCGGCGGACGCTGCGCGGTGCGGCGTCCTCAGTCGGCCGAATAGCGCTGCTATTCGGCCTCCCTGCGTCCTTGCCCCGCTTGGTCCGGCGCTCGCCAGCCGCACACGCGAATTCCGTGACGAACTTTCTCCAGATTTTTTTTATCTGACGCACCACGCGTGCGTTGACACCCGAAAGGGTCGGGACATGGGAAGTCGTAGGGAGGAAGGCCAGGCGCTGCTGCTTGCGATCGGCGGGGCGTTTGTGTTGATCGTCTGTGCGCTCGCTGTGGTCGCGATCGCGGGGGCGGTGAGCGGTAAGGGACGGGTCCAGCGGGCCGCCGACCTGGCTGCGATCTCGGCGGCGCGCTCGATGCGCGACGACCTGCCGCGGCTGCTGGCGCCGCCGACCCTGCCGAACGGGCTGCCCAACCCGGCGCACATGGAGAAGCTCGTCTACCTGCTGCGGGCACGGGTCGCGGCGGGCGAAGCGGCGCGGGCGAACGGGGTCGCGGCGAGGCGCCTGCGGGTGTCCTTCCCGGACGCCCTCTCCTTTGCGCCGGTGCGAGTCGAGGCGGCGGTGACGGGCAGTCTCGAGTCGGGCCGGGCGGGCGCCGGGCCGGCGGCGAAGCGGCCCGCGGTCGAAGCCTCGGCGGTCGCCGAAGCAGCCGCCCCGGCAGCGGGCGGCGGCGGCGAAATGCCATCGACGGCGAGCGGCGGCGGCTACGGCGGCCCGCTCGTCTACCGGCAGGGCCACGGGATGCGCCCCGACGTCGCCGCCGCGTTCGACCGCATGGCCGCCGCCGCCTCGCGCGCCGGTGTCTCCCTGATCGTCAACTCGGCCTTCCGCTCCGACGCCGAACAGGCCGCCCTGTTCGCGGCGCACCCCGACCCGCAGTGGGTGGCGCCCCCCGGCCACTCGCTGCACCGCTGCGCGACCGAGCTCGACCTCGGCCCCGAATCGGCCTACGGCTGGCTGGCGGCCAACGCCGGTCATTTCGGCTTCCTCCAGCGCTACTCATGGGAGGCCTGGCACTACGGCTACACCGCCGGCCCGCCCCCCTGCTCGCAGGCGGGCGATGCGGTCGGCGCGGGAGGAGCCGCCGCGGGCGGCGGGGGAGACGGCGCCTTCTCCGGCGCCGCCGGCCTGCCCTCCTTCGTCCCCGCACGCTTCCGTGCGCCGCTGCTGCGGGCGGCCACCCACTGGAACGTCTCCGCGGCCCTGCTCGCCGCCCAGCTGATGGCCGAGTCGAACTTCAACCCGTTCGCGGTCTCGCCGGCGGGGGCGGAGGGGATCGCCCAGTTCATCCCCTCGACCGCCGCCTCCTACGGGCTCGCCGACCCGTTCGACCCGGTCGAAGCGATGGAGGCCCAGGCCCACCTGATGTCGGACCTGATCGCCCAGCTCGGCTCCCCCCAGCTCGCCCTCGCCGCCTACAACGCCGGCCCGGCCCCGGTCCAGGCCTGCCACTGCGTCCCCGCGATCCCCGAGACGACCGCCTACGTCAGCCGCATCCTCGCCCTGCTCGGCGGCGCGGGGGCGCTCGCCCTGCCGACGTTCGAAGTGCGGCTGGTGGCGTGAGACGCGGCAAGGCTCAATCTGGTGTATCCGTTAGCGGATGCACTGCGCCGATGGCTTCCAGCCGCCATTCCCGCGTTCAAGTGCCGCGGGATCCTGATCTGGAGCGAGCGATCAAGCGCGCCCGTGCCGTGTTGGGGGCGTCGGCGCCTACGTCTCGGGTCGTGCATGCGCTGGCACTGCGGGGCGCCGAGGCCCTCGAAAGCGATCAGGCGGCTGAGCGGCGGGCCGTGGAGTTCGCGCTCAGCGTCGCCGCCGGCAGCTCGGAGCTGAACCTCGAGAGCCTACGCGGCGTCCGCGAGCGCGCCTGGGGAAGATGAGCTGGCCCAGGGGCCCATGGGTGGCGGACACGTCCGCCTGGGCTCGCGCCGGCGAGAAGGAGGTCGCGCCGAACTGGCGGACGATGGTGAGCGCGGGGGAACTGGTCACCTGCGCTCCCGTGACCATGGAGATGATCTACGACGCCCCGGACCGCGACGCCGCCGAGCGGGTGGCCCTGGCGATGGCGGGGTTTCGACAGGCGGAAATCACCCGCTCGGTGACGGACGCCGCAACCTGGGCGATGCGCGAGCTGGCGCAACGCGGCGCCGCGGGGGCACATCGCGTCCGCGTGCCGGACGCCTTGGTAGCCGCCGCTGCCGCCGAGCGTGGATTCGGCGTGCTGCACTACGACCGCCACTTCGACACCCTGGCCACGGCCCTCGCCTTCTCCAGCCAGTGGGTCGCCCCACCTGGCTCGATCGCCTGAACCAGGCTTCATCCAGCTCTTGAACCTTCGTCGCCGAATGCCCCACGCGGATCGACCAGCGCGACCCTCCGTTAAGGGGCCGGCGCAATCTTGCTGTCGGACATTCAGCCCCTGATCTCTCCCACGACCTCGCAGCTGTCAACCGACGCCCGGATTCCCGGGGTCTCGGAGGAGTCCATCTCGCTGAGGACCTTCGCGGCCTCTTCCATCGCCTCCGCGCTCGGGTAGTCCTGGATGACCACCGCAGTTTCCTGGGCGCGATCGACCAGGAACTGGACGCCGCTTGACTCGACGCCCGGGGGCGGACCCTCTGCGTTCGCGAGCCTGGCGTTGAGCGCCTCGATCCGCTCCTCAGTCACTCCGGTGAACCTGACCACTCGTCTGTACATGCCAACCTCCAGGTCGCCGCGCGCCGCTCGAGCGTGCGAGTAGATCTATTGCGATGCGACCAGCCTACCCAGTCCCGGACGGCGCTCCCGACGTTAAGTGAAATCCGACGAGGTCCTGATCAGGTGAGGGATATTCAGATAGCTGGCCTCTCACACGTAGGGCCTACGCTCTGCGCACTCCATGACGCTGATCCCCGGCTCTCCTTCGACGCCGGCGCGCTCCATGACCTCCTTCAGTGAGGGATCTTCCATGAACCCGTGGGCGGCCTCCTCGGAGGGGAAGTCGTTGTGGACGACGACGCGGTTCGGGTCACGGATGTCGCGGTAGACGCGGTGCTCCGTCTCTCCGTGGGCGCGCCTCACCTGCTCGTGCTCGTCGAAGACGATCTTCCACGCGTCATAGTCGCGGACCTTGTGATGAACGACAAGCACGACCATCAGGGCCTCCTGATAAAGTAGTTATCTTGCAAGACAACTAACTAACACATGGCAGAGCGAAAAGCAAGTCGAGGAAGGTCGGGTCCCAGGAAGACGATGGAAGGCAGGGAGGCCTGGCACCGCCTTCTGCAGCTCTCTCGACGTGTCCTGCGCGAGGTCGATGCTCGACTCGACGCGGAGCACCGGATCGGCGTCAACGAGTTCGACGTCCTGATCACTCTCGACAACGCCCGGGACCGTCGCCTGCGTATGACGGACCTGGCGGAAGCGGTGATGTTCTCCTCTGGGGGGCTCACGCGCTTGGTCGGCCGCCTGGAGAGCCGTGGGCTCGTCGAGCGGATCCCCGATCCCGCTGACGCGCGCAGCTCCTACGCCGCCCTCACGGGAGAGGGCTCCCAGCGGCTCTTCGAAGCGCGCGTCAGCCACGACGCGGTGATCGAGGCGTTCCTCAGCGCGAAGCTCACCAGGGACGAGATGCGCTCGCTGACCCGCGCGCTCGGCCAGGCGCTCGAGTCGTAGCGGACTATCGGTTTGCGCCCATTCCGGGAGCGCGGCCAGAAAGACTTGGACGCCCGCAATTCGTCCGATGCGGGAGCGCGGCGGGATCTGCCGATGCGCTCGCAACCACGCGAGAGCAGTAGCCGCGCCGGAGACGGGCTTGCATGAAAAGAGGAAGCAGCCTGACGCGTCGGTAGAAACTATCGCGGACGCGCGCTGGGGCCTCTCGCGTACTTGTGTCAGGATCAGCGGGTGGCCGATAGATCAATCGCGGACCAACTGCGCGACCTCGGCGTAAAGAATGGAGACGTCCTTGTGAAGATGGCCGAGCGCGGCCAGCTCCTCGCCCTGAGGTGCGAGATGCCGCAGTGCTACCACCACAAGGGACGCGGCGCGTTCGATCCGGTCACAACGGCGCGCACCAAGTGGGCGCCGTCGCGCGACCACTACCCGATCCTCAAGTCGGCCGGCGGGAAGCTAGTTCCCCACAACGTTCGACTGTCCCACACGGAGTGCAATCAGCGGGATTACACCCGGCGGAAACAAATCGGGACGCTGCTTGAGAATGGTAAGTCTCTCGAAGACATCGCCGACGCGCTGAACCGCAAGGATGTCCCCCCGGCCCACGGCACGAACCGATGGACGGCCGCCATGGTGCGCAAGGCCTACGTGTCCTAGTTCGGACTCGGCGCTGAGTGCCGCTCTGCGCGAAAACCGGGCGGCGGCAACCCGCCGCAAGAACGCGTCGGGATTCTCGGCGGGGTAGCGGGGAAGCCAAGATGCGACTCTCCAGGCCGATGCCGATCGCTGCCAGAAAGATTCCCGGGGGCGGGCGCGGCGACTATTGCGTAAACGCAATCCCTGGCACTACGGCTACACCGCCGCCCCGTTCACCTGAGCTTGAAGTCCGCGCTGGACGACGCCGAGCTGCTCTGCGAAGACGCGGAAGTCGAGGCGATTGCCCGGCATGCGCCGCTGAGAATTCTCGCCGGGTGAAGTGAGATGCATTCAAATGTCCGGTCAACGGTCCTGCAGCAGCGCGGCGAGCGCCCCCCGCGAGCCGACCCCGGTGCGCTTGTAGACGTTCTCGAGATGGCGCTTGACGGTGCTGGGCGAGACCTGCAGCTCCGTCGCCATCTCGCGGTTGGAGAGCCCGCGGGCGATCAGCCGCGTCACCTCTGCCTGGCGCTCGGTCAGGCCGAGAGCGGCGATCCGAGCGTCCAGCGGCGACTCGGCCGGCGCGCCGGTGGCGCCGAGGTCGGACTCGGCCCGCGCCTTCCACAGCGGTGCCCCCATCGCTGCGTATGCGTCGATCGCGGCGCGCAGCGAGCGCCGGCCCGCTTCGTCTTTGCCCAATAGCAGCTCGAGTCGGCCAAGGGGGTGGTCGACGACCCCCCAGACGGCGACGGTGGTCGTCGCCAGTCGCCCGCGGTAGGGGTCCAGCATCCTGTGCAGGAGGGCTGCCGCCTCGCGGTCGCCGAGCCGGGCGACCGCGTACGCGTAGTCGACGACGGTGGCGATCCAGATCGGGTCGCGTGGCAGCGCCTCGAATCGCGTCGCCACGTCGGTGTTCAACACCTCGCGGGCGAAGGCGAGCTCGCCGGCTTCGGCGTTGGCGAGCGCCACCAGGGAGCGGAAGCCCGGGAGCCCCGGGTACCGGTGCAGCGCCTGCGCCAGCAGCGGTGCCAGCTCGCCGATGCGCCCTTCCTGCCAGCGGATGCTGCAGAGCTGGCTGATGTAGGGGGGGAGGGCGTCGGGCTGGGCGCTGTGCCTGGCGCGCTCGACCGCCCGCTGGGCACGGGCCTCGGCCTCCTCGAGCTGCCCGTGCAGGGACAGATGCAGCGACTCCGCCCATTCGCACAGCCAGCGGGCGGTGGTGTCGCCGGTCCGGTCGGCGATCCGTTCCTGCTCGCGCAGCGAGCGTGCCGCGGCCTCGACCTCGCAGATCTCCAGTTGCGCCACCGCCTGCCAGTGGAGGGCGTGGAACAGCTCGAGCGGCTCATCCAGCTCGGCCCCGATCTCGATGCTCTCGGCTGCCATCGCGATCCGCTCGGTGGCGTTGTCGGGGTCCCAGCGGGCGATCAGGCAACGGACCAGCACCTGGGCGAGGACGCGGCGGTCGCCGGACTTGCGCGCTGCGACGAGAGCGCTCTCCGCCAGCCAGCGACGGCGGTCGACCTGGTCGGTGAAGGTCAGCTCCAGCGCCAGCTGGGCGAGCACCAGGGCCGACTCGGGGCCGCTGCCGTCGAGCCGTTCTCCGGCGCGTCGCAGCATCGCGGCGCGCTCGCGGTCGAAGCCGCCCACCTGGGAGACGAAGCCGCGGTGATTCGCGAGCGCCGCCGCGACCAGCCGATCGACCTCGCCGAGGCGGTCGGCCAGGCGCGCCGCTCTGAGCAGGCATTCGCGCGAGCGCTCCTGGTTCGTGTAGCGGAGCGCGACCCCGAGGCCGGTCAGCAGGTCGCAGAGCTCGACGTCGTCGCGGTCCTCGCCGCGCCGCTCCAGCGCCCGTTCGAACCAGCTCGCCGCCAGCTCGTGGTCGTTGCTGCGCAGCGCCGCCTCGCCGGCCTCGGCGCAGTAGCGGGTGGCCCGCTCGCGATCGCTCGGCTCGGCGCGCCACCAGTGGTGGGCGAGCTGGGCGGACCGGCCTTCGCCGGCGAGCAGCCCGGGCTCCGCCTCGAGCTGTTTGCCGAAGCGCCGATGCAGCTTCCCCCGCGCCGCGGGCTCGATCTCCTCGTAGAGGCAGTGGGCGACGATCGCGTGGCTGAAGGCGCAGCGGCCGTCGCCGTCGGCGGCGACGAGGCCGGCCCGCTGGGCCGCTCGCAGCGAATCCTCGACCGCCCCGGAGTCGATCCCCGTTCCCGCGGCGAGATCGGCCGGGGCGAAGGCGCGGCCAAAGGCCGCGGCGGCGCACAGACAGGCGAAGGCCGGTTCGCCGAGGGCGTGCGCTCGGGCGGCGATCAGCATCCGCAGCGAGCGGGGGGCGGGCGGACCAGGAGCGGAGGGCGTTCCCGACCTCGCCCATCGCTCGCAGCAGCTCGCAGGCGAAGAGGGCGTTGCCGCCGCTCTCGCGAGCGACTGCCGCCGCGGCGCGGTCGAGGGCGGCATCGTCGGCGTCCGGGTTCAGCGAGGAGGCGATCTCGCGCAGGGCCGGTGGCCCGAGGGCGCCGAGCTGCAGGTGCCTGGAGCCGGCCTCCGAGTTGAGCTCGGCAATTGCCCCGGCCACCTCACCGCTCGGGTCGACGTCGGTGGGGCGATATGTGGCCAGGAGCAGGAACGGAGCTCCGCTCCCCGCCCGAGCCAGGTGCCGGGTCAGGGCCAGGGTCGAGGGGCCGCAGCCGTGCAGGTCGTCGATCGCCAGCAGCAGCGGGCCGTGGCGGGTGATGCGTTCGAGCAGCTCCAGCGCCGCCGCGAACAGTTTGGCCCGGTCGTCACCCAGGCCCCAGAGAGCGTCTCCGGCGGACTCCCCGGCCAGGGCGCCGAGCGAGGAGCTGCGAAGCTCCTCGCTCAGCGGCCCTGTCCCGTGGCGGTCGAGGCCGCCGAGGGCCGCGACGAACGGCGCGTAGGGCGTCTCGGCGGCGCCTTCGCCGCTGCCGTAGAGGACCAGCCCTCCTTCGGCGTGGGCGGCCCCGGCCGCCTCGGCGATGAGGCGGCTCTTTCCGGCGCCGGGCTCTCCTGCCACCAGCACCGTCTCGTTGCCGCCGTCCGCGACCCGCCCCCAGGCGGCGGCCAGTTCCGCCAGCTCGGCGTCGCGGCCGACCATCGGCCAGGGGCGCTCGCGTGCGCTGAGCAACGGACCCGGCAGGGGGACCGGCTGGCGCGACGCGGTTTGGGTCGGACGGGACACGAACCTAGTGGAACTCGCGGCCAGCCCGAGACGTAGGATGACTCACCGGTGAAAGTTGGGCCGATCGGCCCAACTTGCGCTCGCGGAGTTGCGGAGCCCGGGTGCGAACGCTGCAATGGCACCGGTGCCCGGTGGGGGAAATTCCAAAGGAGGACGGATGCGTCGTCTCGTTGTCTTGGCTTGTGCGCTCGGCCTGCTGCCGGCGCTGCCGGCGTCCGCGAGTGCGTCGAAAGTCATCGACGTGCCGGCGACGGCGGTGTTCCGGGCCGGGAACACGACTCCGCAAGACTGCCAAGCGTTCGTGTTCATTCAGTGGCCCGAACAGGCGAACGCGCAAGGGTGGAAGCTCGACTACGAATACCTCAGGGGAACCGCCGACATATTGACCCACGCGGAACCGACCCTGACCCCGCCCTTCGATGACGAGCTGAAGGCCCCTCAATATGTTCCCGCGGTTGGCACCCACTGGTATTTCCACACCTACTTCTCCAAAAGCGCCCCCCCCGAACACACGGCCGAGTGCGCGAGCCTGCAGGCTGAAATGCTCGGGAGGGTGCTCAGCGCCACCGTCCACGTGACCGTTCCCGATGGCTCCGAAGAAGAAGCAGAAGAGAAGAAAGAGGAAGAAGAAAAGAAACGCAAGGAAGAAGAAGAACAGACTCCTTCAAGCCCGCCGGCCGAACCCGAAGTCCCACCTGGGAAGACGGGGAAGGCAACCTGCCGCGGCAAGACCCCGACGATCTTCGTCAAGCCCGGCCCCCCGACCAACGGCACGGCCCGCCGCGACGTGATCATGGGGACGCCGAAGCGCGACGTGATCCGGGCGCTGGGCGGCAACGACCTGGTCTGCGGCCTCGGCGGCAACGACATGATCCTCGGCGGCGGCGGCAACGACGTCCTGCTGGGCCAGGGAGGCGGGGACACCCTCCACGGCCAGGCGGGCAAGGACACCGTGCTCGGCGGCGGCGGCGGCGATCACATCTTCGGCGAGGCGGCAGCCGACCGGCTCTTCGGCCAGGCCGGCGCCGACAGCTTGAACGGCGGCGCGGGCCGGCCCGACGTATGCAATGGCGGCGCGGACCGAGACCAGCGGCGAAGCCCCGGCTGCGAGCTCCGGCAGCAGATCCCCTGAGCGGCTGCCGCTGCCACCGACCTGAGCGCTCCGGTGCTGTGCGGAACTACAGGATCTGAATTAGACTGCCGGCCGATGGCAACCGTCGAGATAGAGGGCGTCGAGGGGATGCAGTCGCTGGTCGGCCAGGAGATCGGGCCGAGCGAGTGGCGCACCGTCACCCAGGCCGACATCGACACCTTCGCCGAGCTCTCCGGCGACGATCAGTGGATCCACGTCGACGTCGAGCGGGCGAAGAAGGAGAGCCCGTTCGGCACGACGATCGCCCACGGCAACCTCACGCTCTCGCTGGTCGACGGCTTCCGCAAGCAGCTGATCTCCTCCACCGGCTTCGCCCTCGGCGTCAACTACGGCTGGAACAAGATCCGCTTCCCCGCACCCGGTCCCCGCCGGCGCCCGAGTCCGCGCCCGTGCCGAGATCGTCTCCGTGGACGACGCGGGCGGCGGTTGGTGGCAGTCGGTCACCCGCTTCACGCTCGAGGTCGAGGGCGGCGAAAAGCCGTGCTTCGTCGGCGACAGCGTCACCCGCGTGATGGCGTCGGCCGACTGACGATCCGCCGATGAGCCCAGCGGACGCCGCGACCTACGACGAACTGGGTCGAGGCTACTCCGCGGCCCGACGTACAGATCCGAGGATCGCCGCGCACATCGAAGCGGCGCTTGGCGAGGCGCGGACGGTGCTCAACGTCGGTGCCGGAACGGGTTCCTACGAGCCCGACAGTCGCGAGCTGACCGCGGTCGAGCCGTCCGCGGTGATGATCGCCCAGCGTCCTGAGGGCGCCGCCCCGGCGATCCAGGCGAGCGCCGAAGCACTGCCTTTCGAGGACGATAGCTTCGACGTGGCGATGGCGATCATCAGCGACCATCACTGGAGGGATCGCGAGGCGGGTCTGGCCGAGATGCGGCGGGTTGCGCGCGATCGCGTCCTCCTCCTCAACGCCGACCCGGCTGCCGCCGGACGTTTCTGGTTGACGCGCGATTACCTCGACAACCTGGACGGGCTGATCACCTCGCGCTACCGGGAAGAGGGTTTCTGGCGCGATGAGCTTCAGTCTTCGCTCGGTGAGGTCGAGCTTCGACCCGTCCCTGTTCCACACGACTGCGTCGACGGCTTCTACCAGGCATTCTGGCGCCGTCCCGGCGCCTACCTCGACCCGCGCGTGCGCGACGGCACGTCGGTATTCAGGATGCTTCCCAAGGCTCGGGTCGCCAGCGCGATCCGTCATCTGAGCAGAGATCTCTCCGACGGCACCTGGGAGGCGCGGTACGGCGACCTCCTTCAGCAGCCCCAGTTGGACGTCGGGCTGCGTCTGGTGGTCGCCGGAGACCCGGTCGCCTAGTCGGCAGATTCGATCCCGAGGGAGTTGGTTTAGGCGGAAGCTGGTAAACAATCGAGGCTCGGAAGAGCCATTCGTCGGCGACTCGGTGACGCGGGTGATGGTGGCGACCGCCCGAAGGCCGCCGAAACCCGCCGAAACGCCTGCCATGCTCCGCGGATGGCGCGGACAAAAGCTGTCTACTATCGCGACAAGCGCGGGGTCGAACCGGTCGATCGGTTCATCGAGGCGCTGCCGGCGAAGCGGGCCGCAAAGATCGACGACTACGTCGAGGAGCAGCTGAGCGGCAGGCCGCCCGACGCGCCGCCTCCGGAGTACCCGATCAGCTCGCAGATCGATGGCGAGCTCCGCGAGCTGCGGGTCCGCTTCGCCAACACGCGCTACCGAATCCTCTACCAGCGTTCCGGCAACCTCATCGTCTTGCTGCATGCGTTCGAAAAGGACACCGGGGCGGTGCCGGCCGTCGAGAAGGCGACGGCGAAGCGCCGCATGAGGGACTTCAAGCGACGGATGGACGCAAAACCACGAGTGCCGCCACGGGCGGCGGGTCAAGATGCTCCGCCTGCCAGTCGAAGAAGGAGTTGACAGATTTATCTATTTAGATAAACTCGTCGCCATGAGCGCTAAGGTCGACAACCGCATCAGCCCGAAGGGAAAGCCGGCGACCGAGGCGGCCCAGAGCCGTGCGGGGCGCAGCGATGAGTACCGCGAAGCCCGCGACGAGTACGCCGCGATTCGTGTTCTGCGCGAGAAGAATTGGATCGCTGCCCATATTCGGGAGCGCCGCTACGAGCTGGATCTGACCCAGCAGCAGGTCGCCGAGCGGGCCGAAACGTCCCACTCCTTCATCTCGAAAGTCGAGGGCGGCGACCACATCCCGACGATCCCAGTGCTCAAGCGAATCCTCGCCGTGTTGGACGAGGATCTGTTGATCGGCATCGAGCGCCAGGTTCCCGACGAGGAGCCAGAGCGCGAGGTGGCGCCTGTTCCGAAGCTCGCTGTGGCCTGAATCCTCAGGGCGGGCGCACCGGCGTCGATGTATTTCAGCCGTTCCCGGCCAGCTCGACAACCGCGCGCTGGGCATCCGGCAGCGTCCGTGCCGCTGCCGGGCCCACGATCCGACGCCAAAGCAGGACCAGGGCACCCTCGATGTAGATCGTGTTGGTGAGGCGGCTGCCGCCGTCCTCAGTCGGCTCGACCAGATGGCAATGGCCCATACGGGCTCCGGGCAGGCGTGACTCGTCTGTGAAGAGACGGCCTTCTTCGAACGTAACGACGCGGAAGCGCAAACGTAAGCCGGTGCCGAAGACGATTTTTGCCTTGGCGCCGAGAATCAGCGGCCCGTCGAGGCTGGCGTGCTTGATCTCGGTGTTCCACTTCGGCCATGCGCTGGCGTCCGCGTAGGCCTTCTCCCAAACGGCTGCCGGCGACACGTCGGCCTCCAGCGTGCTCGTCGCCTCCCATCGGCTCATCGGTAAAGCCCCTCCTTGAACAGTTCCACGTTTGCGGTGACCCAACGATCCAAGATTGCCTCGTCCAGAAGGGATCCCCCCAGCGCCTCCTGCTCCAACAGGTGCGTGAAGCTGAGCGGAGCCCAAATCAGGAAGAAGTGTTGGAGCGTCGCCCAGAGCAGATCGGCGTCCTCGCGCAGAGCGCCCTTCTCGGCGAGTGCGTCGATCTCGGCGCGGCCTCCCTCGATCATCAGCCGAAAGAGGCGGGCGCTGCCGGGGTTCCCTCGACCAGTGCTCGGCCAAGGTAGGTGCAAACCTCGGGACACTCCCGCATCACCCGAGCGGTCTGCTCGGCGCGCTGGCGCAGCAGGTCGGAGGCATCGGCCGATTCGCCGGCGCTATAGGCGGCGCCAAACTTCTGGAGCGCGGCCTCGTCGACCGCCGCGATCAGATTCTCCTTGCCGCCGAAGTGGTGGACGACAAGGGCGGGTGATACCCCTGCGACCTTGGCGACCTCGCGTAGCGACGTGGCGTCGATTCCGTGCTCGCCGAAAAGACGAATCGCAGCTTGGATTATCGAGTCGTTGGCTCCGGCTGAACGCATGTTCGGTTGTGACTGTACAGATGTTCAGCGTCCCAGGGAGATCGGCCCAAACAATTCATAAGACGCCAATAAGATCCGCTTCCCGGCACCCGTCCCGGTCGACTCCAAGGTCCGCGCCAAGGCCGAGGTCGCCTCGGTTGAGGACAAGGGCGGCGGCTGGTACGAGGTCGTCACCCGCTTCACGCTCGAGGTCGAGGGCGGCGAGAAGCCGTGCTTCGTCGGCGACAGCGTCACCCGCGTGATGGCGCCCCCGGCCTGACTGGCTCCGCTGCGGCGCTCGTTTTCACTCAGTGGCCGATCGCGACCGCGAACACCGCCAGCAGCGGCACGGCCACCGAGAGGCCTTTGAGGGCGCCGTCGAGCGGGGCGGCGAGATCTGCCCGGTCCAGCCTGCGGACCGTGCCGTCGGTGAGGCGCTGCTCGCCGTCGACCGCCAGGGTGCGCCGTCGCAGCTGCCTGACCGGCGTCGAGAGGCGGCGCTGGACCTTGGTCAGCCAGAAGCAGGCGAGCACCGCCGCGGCGGCGGCGATCGCTTCCGGGACCGAGTGCAGGCCGAGCGAGTTCACCCACCAACCGGTCAGGGCCGCGAACCCTCCCCAGGAGGCGGCGAGCCAGAAATCGGTGTGGAAGCGGCCGCCGAACAGCTCCAGGTTGTAGGCGGGGGCGATGAAGCCGCCGAACAGGACCAGCGGAATCAGGGTCGGCGAGACGAAGATCGCCCCGGCGACGCCGATCGCCAGCGCCCCGCCCAGACCGCCGACCGCGAGGGCGATCAGGGTTCGCCGTGAGAGCAGCGTGCCGAGGGGGCGGCCGTTGAGCTCGTCGAGCGAGTGGGCGCCGATCCCCACCGCGAGGAAGAAGGCGGCGATCGCCGCCGCCAGGCGGCCGGCGTAGATCTGCGGCGCCGCGGCCGCCCCGATCGCGACGTTGCTGAGGTGCCAGAGCGTGTAGGGGGGGTGCAGGACCGTGACCAGGTCGCGCCAGCCCCCCGGCCGCAGGGCGTAGAAGGCGGGGCGCTGTCCGGGGTCAGCCGCCAACCGTGCCCCGGATCACGACGCCGCCGCCGAGGCTCATGCGGCGCGCGGTGACTGCGCCGATCCCCGCCTCCCGCCAGATCTCCAGCTGGCGCTCGAGCGGGTAGCGCCGGTAGAGGTCCTCGATGCTGGGCCCGAGGAAGCGGCCGACCTCGAACCAGTCGCGCGAGGCGAGCCTTCCCAGCGCCGGCAGGCCGACCCTGGTGTAGAGGCGCCACGGCCAGAGCCAGATCCCCGTCCGGCACGCAGAACTCCAGGCAGGCGACCCGGCCTCCCGGCTTCACCACCCGCGCCAGCTCGCGCAGGGTGGCGGCGGGGTCGTCGACGTAGCGCAGGAGGTAGGTGAAGGTGAGGTGGTCGAACTCGCGGTCGCCGAACGGCAGCCGCTCGGCTTCGCCCTCGACCAGCTCGATCCGCCCGGACAGGGTTGGGTCGGCGGCGACGGTCGCGCGGGCTCGACTCAGCATCGGAGCGCTCTGGTCGAGGCCCACCACCCGGCAGCCGTAGCGCTCGACCAGGGCGCGCGCGACGAGTCCCGTCCCGGTGGCGACGTCGAGCAGCCGCTGATCGGGCCCGGCGCCGACGCTGGCGACCATCGCCCGCCGCCAGCGCGGGTCCTGGAAGAAGCTGAGCGCGGCCCCCAGCTCGTCGTAGCGCGCCGGCAGCCCGTCGAAGAGCTGCAGCGCCCGGCGCTTGCGCGGCGACGGTTTCACAACTGGAGCGCCAAGCCCGCAGACCCTGGGCCGACGGCTACCTGACCGTCAGCGTCCCTTCCATCCCGGCTTCGCGGTGGCCCGGGACCGTGCAGTAGTAGTGGTAGGTGCCCGGCTTCAGGTTCACCGTGGTCGAGGTCGGTTCGTCGGCGACCAGTTCCGTCTTGCCGACGGTTTCGCCCTTTTCGTTTTCGATCGCGACGTCGTGGGTCAGGCCCTGGGGGTTCTTGAAGTCGATCGGTCACCCGGCCCGCCTTGGCGGTCGCTTCGGCGCTGGTGTAGGCGAGTTCGCCGTTCGGGTCGGCTTCGAGATCGACCGTCGATTCGCCTCCGCCGCCCGATCCCCCGCCGGCGGATCTTGGCCGCCGATTCGGCCGCGCGCGCCGCCGTTCGCTTCGTTCGCCGCTCGAGTCGACTCGTCGAGTTGCCGGAGCTGCCGCCGCCGCAGGCGACGAGGGCGAGCGAGGCCAGGGCCAGTGCGAGCAGGGCGGCTATTTTCTTCATCGGCAAATCCTTTCGATCGTTCGTGCCGGAATGGCTCTGCCAGATCGCTTCGGCGCCGCGGCCGGTTCAGCGGCCCTGGAACTCGGGCTTCTCGCCGCCGAAGAAGGCGGCGACGGCCGCGTGCAGGTCCTCGGTCGCCATGCTGTCGGCGATCCCGTGGCGCTCCAGCTGCAGGTGCTCGGTGATGCTGTTGTCGAGGCTGACCCCGCAGAGCCGTTTCGCCATCTTCACGTAGTAGGGCGCCTTCGCGGCCAGCTTCTCCGCCTTCTCCCGGGCGCGCTCCATCAGCTCCTCCGGCGCCGCGACCTCGGAGACGAGCCGCTCGGCGAGCGCGTCCTGGGCAGTCATGTTCGGATCCTCGAGCAGGATCTCCAGCGCCCGGCTCGGCCCGACCACGCGCGGCAGGAAGTAGGTCATGCCGCCGTCCGGCGAGGCGCCGATCCGCCCGTACGCCGGCGCGAAGAAGGCGGCCTCGGAGGCGACCCGGATGTCGCAGGCGAGGGCCAGCGAGAAGCCGGCGCCGGCCGCCGGGCCGTTGACCGCCGCGATCACCGGGCAGGGGATGCGGCGCAGGTCGACGATCGCCTGGTGCAGCGCCTCGGCGCCGCGCCGCACCTGCGCCGGCAGGTCGATCGAGTCGTCCTCGACCCCGGTTTTGAACCAGTTGACGTCGCCCCCGGCGCAGAAGGCCTTGCCGGCGCCGGTGACGATCAGCGCCCGCAGCGGCGCCTGGTCGGCGAGCCAGGCGAAGGCGACGGTCATCTCGCCGATCATCTCCGGGCTCATCGCGTTGAAGGCGTCGGGCCGGTCGAGGGTGAGGGTGCCGATCGTGCCGTCGGCCTCGAATCGCATCGTGTTCAACTCGGGCGGGCTGATCGTCTCGGTGGTCATTCGCGCTCTCTCCGTGTGTTTCGAAGGTTTGGCCGGATGGCCAGGAGCCTACCCTTTGGTCGATGAGCGACAGGGCCGCCGATCTCCCCGACTCCCCGGGTGTCTACCTCTTCCACGACGCCGCCGGCGAGCTGCTCTACGTCGGCAAGGCGCGCTCGATCCGCAAGCGGGTCGCCTCGCACTTCTCGCACGGGGAGACCCGGCTCACCTCGCGGATCGACCGGATCGACTTCCTCGTCACCGCGACCGAGGCCGAGGCGCTGCTGGCCGAGCAGAGCTTCATCAAGCGCCACCGGCCGCGCTTCAACATCCGCCTGCGCGACGACAAGTCCTACCCCTACGTCTGCGTCAGCCTCGACGAGGACTACCCGCGCGTCTACTTCACCCGCGAGAAGCACCGCGCCGGCCGCGCCTACTTTGGCCCCTTCTCCAGCGCCAAGCGGGTGCGGGAGACGCTCGACCTGCTCGGCCGCCTGTTCCAGTTCCGCACCTGCGAGGGAGCCGAGCCCGGCCGCCGCTCCGGCAGCCCCTGCCTCGACTACTACATCAAGCGCTGCGGGGCGCCCTGCGTCGGCCATGTGACGAAGGAGGAGTACCGGCGCAACGTCGAGGCGATCGTCGACTTCCTCTCCGGCCGCTACCGCCAGGTCGAGGCGAGCGAGGAAGCGAAGATGGAGGACGCTGCCGGCGCGCACGAGTTCGAGCGCGCCGCCCTGCACCGCGACCGGCTGAAGGCGATCCGCTCGCTGTTCGAGCGCCAGCGCGTCGCCGGCGGCTCGGTCGGCACCGCCGACCTGATCGGCGTCGCCACCGAGGGGGCCGACGCCAACGCCCAGGTCTTCCAGGTGCGTGACGGGATCCTCGCCGAGCGCCAGAGCTTTTACCTGGACAACCAGGCAGAGCGCGAGTTGGCCGAGGTCGCCGAGGAGTTCATCGGCCAGTACTACTCGGCCTCGCCGGCGATGCCGAAGACGATCGTCATCGGTCCCTATCTGCGCGATCGGGCCGAGCTGCTGGCGGCGGCGCTGGGGGAGCGGCGCGGCGCCGCCGTCGAGGTGCGGGTCGCCGAGCGCGGCGACAAGCGCCGCCTGCGCGAGCTGGCCGAGCGCAACGCCCGCCTCGCCCTCGACCAGGACCGGCTGCGCCGCGAGCACGGCCGTCAGCGCCGGGTCGACTCGCTCGCCGACCTGCGCGAGGCGCTGCGGATGGAGGAGCTGCCGATCCGCATCGAGGGCTTCGACATCTCCAACCTCGGCGGCGAGCACACGGTCGCCTCGATGGTCGTCTTCGAGGGCGGCGCGACGAAGAAGGCCGACTACCGCCGCTTCAAGGTGCGCGGCGGGCGCGAGAATGGGTCCGACGACTTCGCTTCCATGCAGGAGGTGCTGGAGCGTCGCGTCAACCGCTATCTCGAACAGGCCGACCTCTCGCCGCACGACGGCCAGCGCGACGAGAGCTTCGCCGCGCTGCCCTCGCTGGTCGTGATCGACGGCGGCAAGGGCCAGCTCGCCGCCGGGATGCGCGTCCTGCGCCCGTTCGCCGAGCGCGGCGCGACGATCGTCTCGCTGGCCAAGCGCGAGGAGGAGGTCTACGTCCCCGGCCGCCCGGCGCCACTCGACCTGGCCGCCGACTCGGAGGCCTCGCGGCTGCTGCAGCGGGTCCGCGACGAGGCCCACCGCTTCGCGATCGAGCACCACCGCGGCCGCCGCGACGAGGCGATGACCGCCTCGGTGCTCGACGGGCTGCCGGGCGTCGGCCCGGCCCGCAAGCGCGCCTTCCTGCGCCACTTCGGCACCCCGGAGCGCTTCCTCGCGGCGAGCCGCGAGGAGCTGGAGGCGGTCCCCGGCGTGCCCGGCAAGCTGGCCCGCGAAATCCACGAGCAGCTGCACAGGATCGGCTGACGTGGCGAAGACGGTCGAGCTGGTGGTGATCACCGGCCATTCCGGCGCGGGCAAGTCGGAAGCGATCGCCGCCTTCGAGGACGGCGGCTACTTCTGCGTCGACAACCTGCCGCCGCGGATGATCGGCGGCCTCGGCGAGCTGTTCCGCCACGAGGGCAGCGGCGTCGAGCGCGCCGCGGTCGTCTCCGACGTGCGCGGCGGCGACTACTTCGACGACCTCGTCCAGGTGCTGGGCGAGCTCGGCAGCGACGGCCTCAGTCCGACCCTGCTGTTCCTCGAGGCCGACGAGGAGACGCTGCTCGACCGCTACAAGGAGACGCGCCGCCGCCACCCGCTCGCCCCGGAAGGGCGGATCGTCGAGGGGATCCGGGCCGAGCGCGAGCTGCTGGCGCCGCTGCGCGAGCGGGCCGACGTGGTGATGGACACCAGCGACCTGACCGGGGCGATGCTGCGGCGGCGGATCGCCGAGGAGCTGCTCGGGCAGCACGACAGCGGCAAGCTGGCGCTCACCCTGCTCACCTTCGGCTTCAAGAACGGGCCGCCCCGCGACGCCGACCTGACCCTCGACGTGCGCTTCCTGCCCAACCCCCACTACGTCGACGAGCTGCGGCCGTTGACCGGGCTCGACGAGGCGGTGCGCGAGTACGTCGAGTCGGGGACGCTGGCGGGCGAGTTCTACGGCCGGCTGCTGCCGCTGCTCGAGTTCCTCGTCCCCGCCTACGTCGACGAGGGCAAGACCCACCTGACGATCGCGGTTGGCTGCACCGGCGGCAAGCACCGCTCGGTCGCCGTCGCCGATCGCATCCGCCGGGCGCTGGAGCGCCGCGACGACGTTGTCGTCCGCGTCAAGCATCGCGACGCCGAGCCATAGACTTCAGCGGCTTTGTCTGAGACTCCCGAGCCCGTCATATCGGTCCGCGGCCTGCACAAGGCCTATGGCGACGTCGAAGCGGTCCGCGGCATCGACCTCGAGGTGCGGGCCGGCGAGGTCTTCGCCTTCCTCGGCCCCAACGGCGCCGGCAAGACGACCACGGTCGAGATCCTCGAGGGCTACCGCGACCGCAGCGGCGGCGAGGTGCGGGTGCTGGGCGAGGACCCCCGCCACGCCGACCGCGCCTGGCGCGAGCGGATCGGCATCGTCCTGCAGAGCTGCCGCCTCGATCCCTACCTGACGGTGCGCGAGTCACTCGCCCTCTATGCCGGCTACTACAGCTCGCCGCGGCCGATCGAGGAGACGATCGAGCTGGTCGGGCTCGAGGGCAAGGCCGACGCTCGCGCCCGCAGCCTCTCCGGCGGCCAGCAGCGGCGGCTCGATGTCGGCATGGCGCTGATCGGCGACCCCGAGCTGCTCTTCCTCGACGAGCCGACGACCGGCTTCGACCCCTCGGCGCGGCGCCAGGCCTGGGAGACGATCGCCGGCCTGCGCGATCTCGGCAAGACCGTCTTCCTCACCACCCATTACATGGACGAGGCGCAGCGGCTGGCCGACCGGGTGACGATCATCGCCGCCGGCGAGGTGGTCGCCCGGGGCACCCCCGAGGACCTCGGCGACCGCGAGAGCCGGCCGGCGAAGATCAGCTACCGCGAAGACGGCCGCGAGGTCGAGCTGGAGACGGCCGATCCGGTGAAGACGCTGAACGAGTTGACCGGGCGGGCGCTGGCTGAGGGGCTGGAGCTGGAGGGGCTCGAGGTGAGGCGGCCGAGCCTCGAGGACATCTACCTGGAGCTGACCGGGCAGCCATGAGCCTCGTCCTGCACCAGTTCCGCTACGACCAGAAGGCCTTCTGGCGCAACCCGGCCTCGGTCTTCTTCACCGTCGCCTTCCCGGTCCTGCTGCTGGTCATCTTCGACGCCGTGTTCGGGGGCCAGACCGTTCACGTCAACGGTGGGATCGAAACCACGACCTACTACGTGCCGGCGATCATCACCCTCTCCGTGATCTCGGCGACGATGCAGTCGCTGGCGATGTCGCTGGTGATCGCCCGCGAGGACGGCCGCCTCAAGCGCGGCCGCGGCACGCCGATGCCGCCCTGGGTCTTCATCGCCGGCCGGGTCGGCAACTCGATCGTCGTCGCGCTGATGATGCTGGCGCTGATCGCGGCGATCGGCCGGGTCGCCTACGGGGTCCCGATCCCCTGGGGCCGGCTGCCGCAGATCGTCGTCGTGCTCGTCGTCGGCGCCTCCTCCTTCTGCTGTCTCGGCATCGCCCTGACCGCGGCGATCCCCAGCCAGGACGCGGCGGCGCCGATCGTCAACGCGCTGCTGCTGCCGCTCTACTTCCTCTCCGGCGTCTTCATCCCCGACGACCAGCTGCCGAGCGGCGTCATCCACTTCGCCGACGCCTTCCCGGTTCGCAATTTCTTCGAGGCCTTCTTCAACGCCTACCTGCCGTCCGGCAGCGGCCTCGAGTGGGGCAACCTCGCAGCGGTCGCCGCCTGGGGGGTGGCCGGCCTGCTGCTCGCGGTGCGCTACTTCCGCTGGACCCCGCGCGGCGGTTGAGCCCGAACGAGCCGCTGTCGACCCCCACCTTGCCCCAGCCGGGCGAGGGCCGGTTGCGGCGACGGCCGGACGACCGGTCGTCGAGCGCCCGTATAGCCTCCCGGCCGCGATGCTGCACCACGTTCTCCTGGAGGTGTCCGACCTCGACCGGAGCGCCTCGTTCTACGACGCGCTGCTCGCGCCGCTGGGCTGGCGGCGCCATTTCGAGGAGGACGCGACGATCGGTTGGGGGATCGCCAAGCCCGTCTTCTTCATCTCGGCCCACCACCCGGCCAAGCCGGGATTCGGCCTGCTCAGCTTCAGAGGGCTGGGGATCGTCGCCGTCAAGGCGGCCTGGGCGGGCGGCGTCAGAGTCGGCGGGACGGCGGTAGGCGAGCCCGGCGAGCGGCGCTCGTACGGCTCCGGCTCCTACTCGGCGTTCCTGCAAGACCCGGACGGGTACGAAATCGAGGTGACGGTCGGCGAGTGAGGACTACCATCGGCTCAACACGAACTAGGAGGCAATGACTTCATGGCTGTGAAGGTCGGCATCAACGGCTTCGGCCGCATCGGGCGCAACCTCTTCCGCGCCGCCAAGGCGGCAGGGGCGGACCTCGACATCGTCGCGGTCAACGACATCACCGACACCGGAACGCTGGCCCATCTGCTCAAGTACGACTCGATCCTCGGCCGCTTCCCCGGCGAGGTCGAGAAGGGGGACGGGTCGATTTCGGTCGACGGCAAGCAGCTGAAGGTGCTGGCCGAGCGCGATCCGGCGGCGCTGCCCTGGGGCGACCTCGGGGTCGAGGTGGTGATCGAGTCGACCGGCCTGTTCACCGCCCGCGCCGACGCATCCAAGCACCTCGAGGCGGGGGCGAAGAAGGTGATCATCTCGGCGCCGGCCAAGGAACCCGACGTCACCGTCGCCCTTGGGGTCAATTTCGACTCCGCCTACGACCGGGCCGGCCACCACATCATCTCCAATGCCTCCTGCACGACCAACTGCCTGGCGCCGGTCGCGAAGGTGATCCACGAGAAGTTCGGGATCGAGCAGGGGCTGATGACGACGATCCACGCGTACACGGCGGACCAGCGCCTGCAGGACATGCCGCATAAGGACCTGCACCGCGCGCGCGCCGCGGCGCTCAACCTGATCCCGACGACGACCGGCGCCGCGAAGGCGGTCGGGCTGGTGCTGCCGGAGCTGAACGGCAAGCTGAACGGGATGTCGATGCGCGCCCCGGTGGCGACCGGCTCGGTCGTCGACCTCGTCTGCACGCTGTCGGCCCCGGCCTCGCCGGAGGAGATCAACGCGGCTGCGAAGGAGGCGGCGGAGGGCCCGCTGAAGGGCATCCTCAGCTACACCGAGGACCCGATCGTCTCCACCGACATCGTCACCGACCCGCATTCCTCGATCTTCGATGGGGGCCAGACGATGGCGATCGGCGAGAACCTGGTCAAGGTGGTCGCCTGGTACGACAACGAGTGGGGCTACAGCAACAGGTGCGTGGAGCTCGCGGGGAAGGTGCTTTAAGAAGGTGGAGGAGGCCGCCTCCACCTTCCCCAAGAAGACCGTTGCGGAAGCCGATGTCGCGGGCAAGAAGGTGCTCGTCCGGGTCGATTTCAACGTTCCCTTGGAGGACGGTCGGGTCGGGGATGACACGCGCATACGCGCTGCGCTGCCGACGATCGAGTCGCTGCGAGAACGGGGCGCCGCCTCGATCCTCGTTTCTCATCTCGGTCGTCCCAAGGGAAAGGTCGACCCCGCGCTGTCGATGAAACCGGTCGGCGAGCGGTTGGCGGAGTTGCTCGGCGCGCCTGTCGAGCAGGCGCCGGCGGTGGTCGGCGCCGAGGTCGAGACGCTGGCTGCCGGGCTCAGCCCGGGGCGGGTGCTGCTGCTCGAGAACGTGCGCTACGAGCCCGGCGAGACCGAGAACGACCCCGCGTTCGCGGCCGCGCTGGCGGCGCTCGCCGACCTCTACGTCGATGACGCCTTCGGCGCCGCCCACCGCGCCCACGCCAGCACCGAGGGGGTCGCCCACCTGCTGCCCGGCTACGCCGGCCTGCTGCTGGAGCGCGAGCTGAGCGAGCTGACCCGGGTGGTCGAGTCGCCCCGGCGGCCGCTGGTCGTCGTCCTCGGCGGCGCCAAGGTCTCCGACAAGGTCGGCGTGATCGACCGCTTCCTCGAGCTCGCCGACCGGATCCTGATCGGCGGCGCGATGTGCTTCAGCTTCTTCCGGGCCCAGGGGATCGCGACCGGCGACTCGCTGGTCGAGGAGGAGGGCGTGACCCTGGCCGCGGAGGCCCTGCGCAAGGCCGAGGGCCGCGAGTGCGAGCTGATGCTGCCGGTCGACCTGGTGCTGGGGAGGAGCTTCGACGCGGCGACCGAGCGGCGCGACGGCGACGGGGTCGAGGTCCCGGACGGCTGGATGGGCCTCGACATCGGCCCGCGCACCGCCGCCGCCTACGCCGAGGCGATCGCCGCCGCCGGCACGGTGCTGTGGAACGGGCCGATGGGGGCCTTCGAGCTGGCGCCGTTCGCCGCCGGCACCCGCACGGTCGCCGAGGCTGTTGCGGCAGCGCCCGGGACCACCGTGGTCGGCGGCGGCGACTCGGTCGCCGCCCTGCACGAGTTCGGGCTTGCTGAGAAGGTGGACTGGGTCTCGACCGGAGGAGGCGCGTCGTTGGAGCTGCTGGAGGGAAAGAAGCTGCCCGGAGTGGAGGCCCTGCAAGATGCCTGACCGCACGCCGTATCTAGCCGCCAACTGGAAGATGCACAAGACGGTCGCCGAGGCGGCCGAGTTCGTCGACGCGCTGCTGCCGCGGATTGCCGCGACTCAGCACGACGTCGTCATCTGCCCGCCGTTCACGGCGCTGACCGCGGTCGTGGAGCGGCGCTACGGCACCGCCGTCAAGGTTGCCGCCCAGAACATGCACGAGGGGGACTCCGGCGCCTTCACCGGCGAGGTCTCGGCGTCGATGCTGGTCGAGCTGGACGTCGAGGCGGTCGTGCTCGGCCACTCCGAGCGGCGCCAGTATTTCGGCGAGACCGACGAGGCGCTGGCCCGCAAGGTGCCGGCGGCGCTGGCCGCCGGGCTGGAGCCGATCCTCTGCGTCGGCGAGAGCGAGCAGGCGCGCGACAACGGGCAGACCGAGGGTGTGCTCGAGGGCCAGCTGCAGGCCGACCTGGCCGCCGTCGAGCCGGCCGATCTGGCCCGGGTCGTCGTCGCCTACGAGCCGATCTGGGCGATCGGCACCGGTCGCACCGCCACCCCCGAGCAGGCGCAGGAGGCGTGCGCGTTCATCCGCGACGTGCTGCGCGGGCGCGGCGGCGATGCCGACGCGGCGCGGATCCTCTACGGCGGCTCGGTCAAGCCCGCCAACGCCGCCGAGCTGCTGTCGCAGCCCGACATCGACGGCGCCCTGGTCGGCGGCGCCTCTCTGGACCCCGAGGACTTCGCCGCGATAGTCGAGGCCGCATGACGGCCCCAGATGTCGCCATGCGGCGTCCTCGGTCGGCCTCCTCGGGTCACGCACCAACAAGTGCGCTCCCCTCGTCGAGCCTCCCTGCGTCCTTGCCTGGCAACGTCTGGACGTCGCCATGAGTCAGCCGGTGGCTCTGGTCATCCTCGATGGTTGGGGCATTGCCCCGCCTGGGCCCGGCAACGCCATTTCCCTTGCCGAAACGCCTGTTTTCGATCGGCTCTGGAGTGCCCATCCGCACACCGAACTATCCGCCCAGGGCCGCGACGTCGGCCTGCCTGACGGGCAGATGGGCAACTCCGAGGTCGGCCACCTCAACCTCGGTGCCGGCGCGATCGTCAAGCAGGACCTGGCGCGGATCGACGACGCGATCGCCGACGGCAGCTTCTTCGACAACGAGGCGCTGCGCGCCGCCTGCGACCGCGCCCGGCGCAGCCCGCGCGGCCGCCTGCACCTGCTCGGCCTCGTCTCCGACGGCGGCGTCCACTCCGGCTGGGAGCACATCGAGGCGACGATCGAGCTGGCTTCGCAGGAGGGCGTCCCCGACATCGTCTTCCACGCCTTCACCGACGGCCGCGACACGCTGCCGCACGGTGGCCGCGGCTACCTGCCGGAGCTCGAGCGCTGGCTGCGCCAGGCCGGCCGGGTCGCCACCGTCAGCGGCCGCTACTACGCGATGGACCGCGACACCCGCTGGGAGCGGACCAAGCTCGCCTACGACGCGATCGTCCACGCCCGCGGCCTGCACGCGGCGAGCCCCGGGGAGGCGATCGACGCCTCCTACGAGCGCGAGGAGACCGACGAGTTCGTCAAGCCGACGGTGATCGGCGACTACGACGGCGCCGCCGAGGGCGACGTCGCGATCTTCGTCAACTTCCGCCCCGACCGCACCCGGCAGATGACCCGCGCCCTGGCCGAGCCGGGCTTCGAGGAGTTCGCCCGGGCCGGCGGCCCGCTGCTCGACCTGACGACGATGACCTCCTACCGCAAGGGTTGGCCTTACCCCGTCGCCTTCCCCGAGGCGCGGCCGGAGACCACCCTGGCCGAGGTCGTCTCGGAGGCCGGTGGCCGCCAGCTGCACGTCGCCGAGACCGAGAAGTACGCCCATGTCACCTACTTCTTCAACGGCGGCCGCGAGGAGGAGTGGGAGGGGGAGGAGCACTTCCTGGTCGACTCGGCTCGCGAGGTGCCGACCTACGACCACAAGCCGGAGATGAGCGCCCGCGCCGCCGCCGACACCTTCGTCTCGCACTGGTCCGAGCGCGACTACCGCTTCGGGATCGTCAACTTCGCCAACCCCGACATGGTCGGCCACACCGGCGTCATCCCCGCCGCGGTCGCCGCGGTCGAGGAGGTCGACGGCTGCCTCGGCGACGTGATCGCCGCGGTCGAGGCGAAGGGCGGCGCCTGCATCGTCACCGCCGACCACGGCAACTGCGACCACATGCTCGAGCCGGACGGCTCGCCCAACACCGCTCACTCGCTCAACCCGGTGCCGCTGATCGTCACCGCCGAGGGGGTGCGGCTGCGCGACCACGGCATCCTCGCCGACGTGGCGCCGACCGCGCTGGAGCTGCTCGGGATCCCGCAGCCCGAGGCGATGACCGGAAAGTCGCTGATAGAAAGCGCCGGTAGCCACTCCGACGGTCCCCACCACCAGCCTTCGTAGTGCGCCTTCGGCACAAGGATCACTCCGCGGTGCCGAGGGGAGGGACCGTCAGAGCGGCCACCGGCGCCCTTGCGACAGGGGCTGGGAGTCCGTGAGGGTCGAGCCGGAGAGGTTGGGCTTCGAGGTCGAGGCGTGGGACGGAGCGGCGCGGGCGGGGGTGCTGCACACCGCTCACGGGCCTGTCGAGACGCCCGCCTTCATCCCGCTCGCCACCAAGGGAACCGTGCGGGGATTGGACTCGCGGGAGGTCGCTGACGTCGGCTACGAGATGGTGCTGGGGAACACGTACCACCTGTTCGTTTCGCCGGGAGCGGAGCGGATTGCCGAAGCTGGGGGGTTGGGGAGCTTCATGGGGTGGGAGCGGGCGTTGATCACCGACTCGGGCGGGTTCCAGGTGTTCTCGCTGGCGCACGGTGGGGTCGCCGACGAGGTGAAGGGGAAGGGGCGGCCCGGGGGCGATCACGGCTCTGTCGTCTCGATCGACGAGGAGGGGGTGCGGTTTCGTTCGTATAAGGACGGCCGCGAGCTGTTCCTCTCGCCGGAGGTGTCGATGGAGGTGCAGGCGAAGCTCGGCTCGGACATCGCCCTGGTCTTCGACGAGTGCACGCCGTACCACGCCGACCGCGACTACACCGCCCGCTCGATGGAGCGGACGCACCGCTGGCTCGATCGCTGCCTGGCCTGGCACGAGGAGCACGGGCCCGAGCGCCAGGCGGTGTTCGGGATCGTCCAGGGCGGCGTCCACGAGGATCTGCGCCGCGAGTCGGCGGCGGTGGTCTCGGCAGCGGGCGTCGACGGGATCGCGATCGGCGGCACCCTCGGCCGCGACAAGGAGGAGATGCGCGGCGTGCTGGAGCTGACCGCGCCGCTGCTGCCGCCCGCGGCCCCGAAGCACCTGCTCGGCATCGGCGACGTCGACGACCTCCTGACCGGCATCGCCCTCGGCCTCGACGTATTCGACTGCGCGATCCCGACCCGCCTCGCCCGCCACGGCACCGCCCTCGTCCCCGACCCGGCCAACCGCTTCCGCCTCGACCTCCGCAAGTCCGGCCACGAGGGCGACCGCAACCCGATCGCCGAAGGCTGCCCCTGCCCCGCCTGCCAACACCACGACCGCGACTACCTCAGCTACCTCTCAAGAGCAGAAGAGCTGACCGCCGTCCGCCTCCTCTGCCTCCACAACCTCACCTACCTACACGAACTGGTCGCCAACGCGAGGAGAGCAATAACGGCCGGGACCCTGGCCAGCTATTCCAGCTCAGTCCTGGAGGGCTCGGCACCCTGGGACGTGTGAGCAAAATGTCCTGAGCCGGCGTCTCTCGCGCGGGAGGCGGGGGATGGGGGTGTCCTCCGCCAGCGCGGAGTCTGCGGAGGGCAAGACCTCATCCCTACAAGCGCAATCGTCCCTCCGCCCGGAGCAGATCGCAGCGCCAGGAGGACACCCCCATCCCCCGACAGGACCCGCGCGCCAAGCGCCCCGCTATTCGGTGTTCTTCTTCACCAGTTCCTTCACTTCTTCGACCACCGTGTCGACCGTATTCCCCGCCACTTCGCTCACATGCACCCCATTCGCCTTGTCGGTGGCGAGGATCACCGCGGCGGCGACCGCGCCGGCGATCAGCACCAGGGCGACGACCGCGAGCACGAAGCGGGCGAAGCGCGAGAACACGCCGCGCTTCGCCGGCGCGGCCGCCGCGACCGGCGCCGGCTCGGCCACCGGCGCCGGCTGCGGCGCCCGCGCGACCGGGCGCAGGCTCGGCGAGGGCGGCCGCATCTCGGTTCGGTCGGTCTGGTCGAGCCGGCGGGTCGCCGTCTCGCCGCCCAGCACCTCGGTCGGCGTCGCGCCCTCTGCGAGCGGCAGCGTCACGTCCTCGCCCTGGAGGCCGAGCTGCAGGCCGCCGGCCAGCTCGTCGGCGCTGGCGTAGCGGCGCGAGGTGTCGCCTTCGAGCGCCCGCAGCACGGCGCCGCCGAGCGTCTCCGGCACCTCGTCGTTGTAGGTGCTGGGGGGCAGCGGGCGCTCGTTCTGCTGGCGCACCGCCAGCTCGGCCAGGCTCGAGCCCTCGTAGGGAAGGCGGCCGGTGAGGAACTGGTAGAGGACGACGCCGAGCGCGTAGACGTCGGTTGCCGGGGTCGCCTCCTCACCGCGGACCTGCTCCGGCGCCAGGTATGCGGCCGTGCCGACGACCGAGCCGACCTGGGTGATCCGGGTCTGTTCGATCGCCCGCGCGATCCCGAAGTCGGTCAGCTTCACCGTCATCGGCCCGCCCCCGACCGGCCCGCCGACGACCATCAGGTTGCCGGGCTTGACGTCGCGGTGGATGATCCCGCGCCGGTGCGCGTAGTCGAGGCCGGCGCAGGCCTGGATGCCCGCCTCCGCCGCCGTCGCCGGGTCGAGCGGCCCCTGGCGCTGCAGGATCTGCGCCCCGGAGCGCCCCGCCACGTACTCCATGACGATGTAGTGGCGGGACTCGTCGAGGCCGGTGTCGTAGACCTGGACGATGTTGGGGTGGATCAGCTTTGCGACCGCCAGCGCCTCGCGGCGGAAGCGGGCGACGAAGCGCTCGTCGTCGGAGAGGTGCTCGGCGAGGATCTTCACCGCGACTGTGCGCTCGAGGATCAGGTCCGTGGCCCGGTAGACGTTCGACATCCCGCCCGAGCCGAGCCGGTCCCCGAGCTCGTAGCGCCCCGAGAGCGCCCCCGTCTCGGTCATTTTCCTTCGCCCGCCGGTTCGCCGGGGCTGACGCCGCCGGAGGGGCTGACTTCGCCGCCCGCTTCTTCGCCTTCGCCCTGGGGTGGCCCGTTGCCTTCGCCTTCCGCCTGCGCAGGCGGCGGGGTCTTGCCGCCTTCGGGTTCGCCCGGCGCTTCCTTTTCTTCCTTCTTCTGCGCCTTTTCGGATTCCTTCGCTTCCCTTTCTTCCGCCTTCGCCGCCTTCTCTTCGCTTTCCGTCAGTTCTTCGGCGGGCGCGATCGCTTCGCCGCTCGATTCTTCGCAGCCGGCGACGACTTCGTTCAGCCGTTCCGCCCCGCCCTGCAGCGCCTGCTTCAGCTTGCGATCGACCCCGGTCAGCGCTTCGATCTGTTCGCTCACCTGCCCGGCGGCGCTTTCGGCGCCAACGCAGTCGCCTTCGCCGGCGAGCTGCTTGACAGTTTCCAGGTTGGCGGTGATCTCCCGCGCCGTTTCCCCCGGCAGCAGCTTCGCGCTTTCGCCGCCGCAGGCGACGAGAGCGACCGCGGCGGCGGCGCCGAGCCCGAGGGCGAGCAGCGATGCGGGCAGGCGAGGCATCCGGCCGAGTCTAGACAACGGCCTTAAGCCTGGATTTTGCCTGCAAGTCAGGCGTCAAGCGGGTCATTGGCCGCTGTGCAGCCGCTCCGCCAGGCGCCGCGGCAGGCCGGCTGTGACGATCGCGGCGGCGGCCCGCTCGACGTCGTAGGCGACCCGGTGGAAGCGCGCCGTCTCGGCCTCGGTGTCGATCTCCAGCCAGGCGGCGCGGGGGTCGCCGTCGCGCGGCTGGCCGACGCTGCCGGGGTTGAGCAGCCAGCGCCCGGCGCTGAGCTGCAGTAGCGCGTCGTCGCTGGCCTGCGCCCCGCGCACCTCGCCCTGCTCGCCGGGCGGGCGGACGAAGAACAGGGCGACGTGCGAGTGGCCGACCAGCGCCAGGCGCTCGGGCTGGACGTCGAGGCAGGCGTCGGCCTGCTCGGCCGAGAGGACGTACTCCCAGACCGGGTCGCGCGGCGAGGCGTGGAAGAGGCCGATCCCCTCGCGTTCGCCCGCCGGCTCGAGCTGGCGCAGCATCTCCAGGGTTCGCCCGGCGACGTTGGCGCGCGTCCAGGCGACCGCCTCGGCGGCGGCCTCCGAGAAGGCGGCGACGTCGAGCGCTCCCAGCACCGCGAGGTCGTGGTTGCCGACCAGGCAGTGCGAGCAGCGCTCGCGGACCAGGTCGGCGCAGCGGTCGGGCTCGGCGCCGTAGCCGAGCACGTCGCCGAGGCACCAGACCTGCTCGGCGCCGGCCTCGTCGATCGCGCCGAGGACGGCCTCGAGCGCGGGCAGGTTGGCGTGGATGTCGGTGATCGCGGCGACTTGCATCAGTGCCCCGTCTCGCAGCGTTCGGCCGGACGGGGCACCGGCCAGCGTACCCCGGAGAGCGCTGGCTCATACGATGCCGCCGTGATCCGCACCGACCCGATCGAGGAGCTGCACGCCGCCGTCGAAGCGGCGGCGCAGGCGCTGCGCGGCGGCGAGCCGGTCGGCCCGCGGCCGACCCTCGACCGGCCGCCGAAGCCGGAGCTGGGGGACTACAGCTCCAACGCGGCGATGCTGCTGGCGGCGCCGCTGGGCGAAGCGCCGCGCGAGGTCGCGGCCCGGCTGGCAGCTGAGCTGGAGGCGGGGTTGGGCGCCGAGGGCAGCCTCGAGCGGATCGAGGTGGCGGGGCCGGGCTTCGTCAACCTCTTCCTCTCCGACGAGTGGTACCGGCGGGCGATGGCCAGCCTCGGGGCCGCGGGCGAGAGCCTCGGCCCGGCGCCGACCGGCTCCCCCGAACGGATCCTGGTCGAGTTCGTCTCCGCCAATCCGACCGGACCGCTGCACGTCGGCGGCGGCCGCCACGCCGCCTACGGCGACTCGCTGGTGCGCCTGCTGGAGGCGGCCGGGCACTCGGTCGAGCGCGAGTTCTACGTCAACGACGCCGGCGGCCAGGTGCGGCGCTTCGCCGCCTCGCTGGCGGCGGAGATGACCGGTGGCGAGCCGCCCGCGGACGGCTACGAAGGCGGCTACGTCGGCGAGCTGGGGCAGCGGCTGGCGGCCGAGGGGGCCGACCCGGCCGACCTCGAGGCGCTCGGCCGGCGCGCGGTCGAGCTGGTGCTGGAGGGCGTGCGCGCGACCCTGGATCGCTTCGGCGTCCGCTTCGACAGCTGGTTCTCCGAGCGCGACCTCTACGCGAACGGCGAGGTCGACACCGCGCTGGACCTGCTCGAGCGGCGCGCCCATACCTACAGGAGCGACGAAGCGCTGTGGCTGCGCAGCACCGACTTCGGCGACGACAAGGACCGGGTGCTGATCCGCGCCGACGGCGAACCGACCTACCTCGCCGCCGACATCGCTTACCACCGCGACAAGCTCGAGCGCGGCTTCGAGCGGCTGATCGACGTGCTCGGCGCCGATCACCATGGATACGCGCCGCGGCTTCGCGCCTCGCTCGCCGCCCTCGGCGTCGACCCCGACCGGCTCGAGTCGCTGATCATGCGGCTTGTCCACATCGTCGAGTCGGGCGAGCGGACGCAGATGTCGAAGCGCAGCGGCGACTTCGTCTCGCTCGACGAATTGATCGACGACATCGGCGTCGACGCGACCCGCTGGTTCATGCTCTGGCGCAGCCACGACACGACCGTCGACCTCGACCTCGAGCTCGCCCGCCGCGAGTCGTCCGACAACCCGGTCTACTACGTCCAGTACGCGCACGCGCGGATCGCCGGCATCCTCGCGAAAGCGGGGGAGGGGGCCGAACAGGCCGCCGCCGGCGCCCCGACGCCGGGCACGGCGCTGGTCCCGGCCGAGCGCGACCTGGTCAAGCGCCTGCTCTCCTTCCCCGAGGAGGTGCGCGAGGCGGCGGCGCGGCGGGCGCCGCACCGGATCTGCGCCTACTCGACCGCGGTCGCCGCCGACTTCCACGCCTTCTACCGCGACTGCCAGGTCGTCGGCGCCGAGGGGGAGGGGGTCGAGCGCTCGCGGCTCGCCCTCTGCCTGCTCGCCAAGCGGACGATCGCCGGGGCGCTCGGCCTGCTCGGGATCGCCGCACCCGAGCGGATGTGAGGGTCCTGGCCGAGATCCCGGCCCGCTCGGCGGCCGAGCTGCGACCCGGGACGCTGCGCCGCTCCGACCTCACCGCCTACGGGGGGCTGCTGGAGAGCCTGGACGGCGCGCGCACGGTCCTGGCGGTTGGCTCGGCGAGTCAGGCGGTTGCCCTCGGGCTGGCGACCACGGCCGTGGCGAGAGGCTTGCGGACCGTCCTGGTCGAGTGCGACCTTGCCAATCCTTCTCTCGCCGACTCGCTTGGGTTGGCGGACGCTCCTGGTCTGAGCGATTACCTGCGCGGCGCTGCGGATTCGACTGGAATCCTCAAGCCCGTGGTGCTGGCGGGCCCGGGTTCCGCCGATGTGGTGGAGCCTCTGGTCTGTGTCGTTGCCGGAAGGCCGGGGGACGACGCCACGACGCTGTTGGCATCCCTTCCCAGGGTGATCGACGGTCTCGCGGGCTCCTACGATCTGGTGGTGGTTCTCGAGGGCCCCTCGGGCGGTTTGCTCGCGGACCGGACGATTGCCTGCGTCGGCCCGTCTGAGCCATGGAACGACACCTCGGTGGATGGCCTTGTAATTCAAAATTGAGCCTGTCGAGCCAGGCTCAGGCTCAGGCTCAGAGGTCGTAGCGCGCGAGGTCGGCGTCGAGCCGTGCCGCGTCCTCGGCATCGGGGCCCGAGCGCCCGGGCGGGCCCGGCCCGTCGTCGCGCCCGGCGCGCCGCCAGCGCCAGACCCCGGCGCCCAGCGCCAGCAGCGCGACCACGAAGGCGATCACCGGGACCAGGTAGGCGGAGAGGTCGAAGCCGGAGCCGCGCGGCAGCGCCAGCACGGCCGGGCCGTACTGGGCGACCAGCGCGTCCTTGACCTCGCCCTTGCTCCTGCCGGCGGCGATCTGCCGCTCGATGAACACGCGCTCGCGCTGCGCCTGCGGCGATTCGGAGAGCTGCAGCAGCTCGCCGCAGATCGGGCACATCACCTCGTCTTCGATGTCCGGCAGGGTCGTCTGCGGCGTCGCGGCGAGCGCCGGCGCGGCCAAGAACACCGCCGCCAACCCCATCAGGGCCGCCAGGGTGGCAAGGCGCGGCGATCGTGGCGTCTTAGTTCCGCATAGCGACACCAAGTCGCCACGGCCCTTCATTTTGAGCTTTCGACGATCGGCAGGACCTGCTTCTGCAGGATTTCCTCGTCGACCGGGCCGCGCCAGATGAACGCCAGCTTCCCGTGCGGGTCGACGAGGAAGTTCTCGGGCACGCCGGTCGAGCCGAAGGCTTCGCTGCGCTCCGCCCCGACCGAGCGCAGCTGCGGGTAGTCGATCCCGTACCTGCGCACGAAGGCGAGGGCGTCGTCGCTGTTGTCCTGCACGTCGATCCCCAGCACCCGCACGTTGCGGCCGCGGTAGCGCCGCGCGAAGCGGTCGAGCACCGGCGCCTCCTGGCGGCAGGGCACGCACCACGAGGCCCAGAGGTTGACCAGCACCCAGTGGCCGCGGTGGTCGGCGATCTCGCCTTCCCCCCTGCCGTCGAGCACCGGCAGCGCCCGGTCGGGCACCGGATCGCCGACCGCGAGGCTGGTCGTGCCCTTGTTCAGCAGGCCGAAGCCGAGCAGGCCGATGAGGGCGAGTACGGCGAGGGTGGCGGCGAAGGCACGGGCGCTCACGGGCGCGGAAGACTAGCCCGCGGCCCCTTCCGGGTCGGCGAGGTCGGAGGATTCGGCTTAAATGACCGTGTCGTGATCGACGCTTACCGGTGCGCAGCCAGCTGCCTCTCGGTCGGGCGGGCCTACCTGCCCGGCGATCCGTCGCTGCGCGAGCCGCTGGTGTAGGCGATGGCGGCGATCCGCGACCAGCGGACGGAGGAGGACAGGCGCGCCGACGCGGGGCTCGGCGCCGGCGAGGGGCTGAGCGAGCGGGCGGTCACGGCGCGGCTGGAGCGCTACGGGCCCAACGCGATCGAGGAGCGCGAGCGCAGCGTCGTCCTCGAGCTGCTCTCCCACTTCTGGGCGCCGATCCCGTGGATGATCGAGGTGGCGCTGGTGCTGACCGCCGCCACCGCCCGCTGGGCGGACTTCGGGATCATCGCGGCGCTGCTGCTGCTGAACGGACTGGTCGGGTTCTGGGAGGAGCATCAGGCCGCCAACGCGATCGCCGCGCTGAAGGACCGGTTGGCCAAACAGGCGCGGGTCAGGCGGGACGGCGAGTGGCGGGTCGTCCCGGCGGAGCGGATTGTCCCCGGCGACCTGTTGACGGTGCGCCGTGGCGACGTGATCCCGGCCGATGCGCAGATCGTCGCGGGCGCCGTGGACGCCGACGAGTCGGCGCTGACCGGAGAGTCGCTCCCCGTCACCAGAGAACCCGGCGAGGACCTCTACTCGGGCACCGTCGTCTCACGCGGGGCGCCGACGGCGCGGGTGCTCGCCACCGGTGCGGCGACCGAGTTCGGTCGCACCGCCGCGCTGACCGGCGAGCAGGGCCCGCCGAGCCATTTCCAGGCGGCAATCTACTCGATCGGCAGGTATCTGATCGCGATCGCGATGACCCTGGTCGTGGTGATCGTCCTCATCTCCCTGCTGCGTGGGCACAGCCTGGCGACGACGCTGGAGTTCGCGCTTGTGGTGACGATCGCCTCGATCCCGGTGGCGCTGCCCGCGGTGCTCTCGGTGACGATGGCGGTGGGCGCTCGCGACCTGGCGAGGCGACAGGCGGTCGTCAGCCATCTGCCCGCGGTCGAGGAGATGTCGGGCGTCGACGTGCTCTGCGCCGACAAGACCGGGACGATCACCCGCAATGAGTTGGCGGTCGCCGATGTCGCGGTCGTGGGGGAGGCGGCCAGCCGCGAGCAGATCCTGCGCGATGCGGCGCTGACCGTCGAGCAGGGCGGTAGCGACCCCGTCGACGCCGCGATCCTCGAGGCGCTGGGCGGGCCGGTCGAGGACTGCGAGGTGCTCGACTTCGAGCCCTTCGACGCCGACCGCAAGCGCGCCGAGGCCCGCGTCCGGGAGGGGGATGCCGAGTACCGGGTCGCGAAGGGCGCTGTGCAGGCGATCCTCGACCTCACCGGGGCGGGGGCCGCCGGAGCCGACCGTGTCGCCGGGGTGACGGCGGACTTCGCCCGCAGGGGGCAGCGGGCGCTTGGCGTGGCTCGGGCCGGCGAGGACGGCTGGCGGCTGACCGGGGTGCTGGCGATCGCCGACCCGCCGCGCGAGGACTCGCGCGAGACGCTCGAGCAGGCGGCCGAGCTCGGGGTGGAGATAAAGATGGTCACCGGCGACCGGGTCGAGATCGCCCGCGAGATCGCCGCTGAAGTGGGGATGGGAAGCGAGGTGCTCGAGTCGGGCGTGATCGAGCGGCTCGAGGGCGGGGAGCTGACCGCGCGTGTCGAGGAGGCCGACGGCTTCGCCCAGGTCGTGCCCGAGGACAAGTACCGGATCGTCGAGGCGCTGCAGGCCGGCGGCCACATCGTCGGGATGACCGGCGACGGCGTCAACGACGCCCCGGCCCTGAGCCGCGCCGACGCCGGCATCGCCGTCTCCGGCGCCACCGACGCGGCCCGGGCGGCGGCCGACATCGTGCTGCTGGCGCCCGGGCTCTCGGTGATCGTCGAGGCGATCCACCGCGCCCGCGAGGTGTTCCGGCGGATGACCAACTACGCGATCTACCGGATCGCCGAGACGATCCGCATCGTCCTCTTCGTCACCCTCTCGATCGTCGCCTTCGACTTCTTCCCGGTGACGCCGATCCAGATCGTCCTGCTGGCGATGCTCAACGACGCGGCGATCCTGACCATCGCCTACGACAGGGTGCTGCCCTCGCCCCGCCCGGAGCGCTGGGACCTGCGCGAGGTGCTGAGCATCGCCACGGTCCTCGGCGTCGTCGGGGTGCTCGAGTCCTTCTCCCTGGTCGGCATCGCGATCGGCCCGCTCGGCGTCAGCCACGCCGAGGCCCAGACCCTGATGTATCTGAAGCTGTCGGTGGCGGGGCACCTGACCCTGTTCGTCGCCCGTACCCGCGGCCGGATGTGGTCCCACCGCCCCGCCTGGGTGCTGCTGATCGCCGTCGTCGGGACCCAGGTCCTCGCCACCCTGATCGCCGCCTCCGGCCTGCTGATGGAACCGCTGCGCTGGAGCCTGATCGGCCTCGCCTGGGGCTACGCGATCCTCTGGATCCTGCTGCTCGACCAGGTCAAGCTGTGGGCCTACGCGATTCTCGACCGGCGCCGGCCGGGCATCGCTGCCGAGCCCGAGGCGCCCCAGCGCCCGTTCACGTGAGCTTTCTCACGACGGCTTATCCCCTGGCTTAGGCACCGGTAATCGCCTTCTTAAGGAGCGGGTTCAGGGTGCGGGCGTGGCGAGCGACCAGCCGATTCCGCGCGCTCCCGAACAGGGGGTTCTCGATCCGCCGAGGCCGGGCGGCGCGACGCGCGGGTTCGGCGGCCTGCTCCGCAAGGACTGGAACCGCCATCTGCTGCATGCCGAAGAGCTCGCCCGAACCGCCGGGTTCCGCGAGCTGCGGGACGCGATCCTCGACCGCGCCCGGCCGACCGCCGGCGATCGCGCCCTCGACGTCGGCGCCGGCACCGGCCTGCTGGCGCTGCCACTGGCGAGCAGCGTCGCCCACGTCTGGGCGATCGACATCTCCGAGGCGATGGTCGAGCACCTCCGCTGGCTGGCGGCGGGGCGGGAGCTGGCCAACCTGCACCCGCTGATCGCTTCGGCGGCCGGCATCCCGCTCGAGTCGGCCTCCGTCGACCTGGTCGTCTCCAACTACTGCTTTCACCACCTCGACGACGACGGCAAGCGGCGCAGCCTGGAGGAGGCGCACCGGGTCCTCGTGCCCGGCGGTCGCCTCGTGTTCGGGGACATGATGTTCAGCTGGAGCCCCGGCGATCGCCGGGACCGGCGCGTCATCGGGTCGATGCTGAAGTCGATGGCCCGGCGCGGCCCGGCCGGCTACGTGCGCATCGCCCGTAACGCCTTCAGGGTGCTGACGGGCACCGGGGAGCGGCCCGCGCCGGCCGCTTGGTGGCGCCGGGCTCTGGAGGAGGCCGGCTTCGTCGACGTCCGGGTCGACTGCCTCCTCCACGAGGGCGGCATCGCTGTCGCCCGCAAGCCGGGATGAGCCCGGCCGCGCAGCGCAGGGTCGCCGCGCGCCGGCGCGCGGTCCTGCGGCGCCGGCGCGTCGCGGTGGGGGCGCTCGCCGCACTGGCGCTGCTGGTCGCGCTGTTCCTGCTCGACCGCGGCGGCCCGGCCTCGCGGGGCGGGTCGCCCGGGGTCGTCACCGTCAGCTTCGGCGGTCGCGTGCTGGCAAGACGACCCGTCGCCGGCCTGCGCAAGCCGGGCGCCGCGACGGCGCTGCTCGGAACGGTGCCCGCCGGCCGAACCGCGCATCGTGGCCCGACCGTGATCGAGCTTCGCACCGAGCGGGCGGCGCTGTCTCGCGAACTTGCGCATGCGGTGCGAAGGGGCGGCGGCAAGCTGGCGGTCCCCGAGCGGGCGGTGGCGGCGAGGACGCGGGTGCCGCTGGTGCAGCAGGCGCTGCGCGACAACTGCGAGACCGCCTCACTCTCGATGATCCTCGCCTTTCGCGGCAAGGCGGTGGGCCAGCTCGCCCTCCAGAGCGAGGTCGCGCACAGCAAGCCGCTGGACCCGACGGTCTCGCCGGCCGGGTCGGAGGTCTGGGGGGACCCCAGCCTCGGCTTCGTCGGCCGGGCCGACGGCGGTGGCCCGGGCGGGGGCTACGGCGTGTATCAGCGGCCGATCGAGGCGCTCGCCAGGCGCCACAGCGTCGATCTCCGCGATCTCACCGGCGCCGGCCCGCAGGCCGTGTACCGGGCCCTTCTCTCCGGTCACCCGGTGCTGGCGTGGGTCGCGCTCTCCGACGGGCCGTTCGCCACCTGGCAGACCCCGGCCGGGCGAACCGTGCGCGCCAACTACGGCGAGCACGCCATCGTGCTGACCGGCGTCGGCCCCCGCACGGTCAGCCTCAACGACCCCCTTTCCGGCCGCAGGCTGAGCTGGGCCAAGCCCGACTTCGAGCGGATGTGGGCCGCGCTCGGCCGTCGCGCCCTCTCGACCTGACCGGGTTCGGGATTTGTTCGGAGCGGCATCGGGCGAGCGCGAGCAATCTGTTCCGACTTCGCTCTAGGATTGCCCCACGCGGACGTAGCTCAGCTGGTAGAGCGCGAGCTTCCCAAGCTCGAGGTCGCGGGTTCGACCCCCGTCGTCCGCTTTCGGTGGCTGAGGACCCGCCGACCCGGCGCCGGTAGGCGGCGGGTGGTCGATTGACCCCCTTACCCGGGGGCAAAGTGACCACTCGGCCATCTAGCCTCCGCGGCGGTGCGCCCGACGCTCTCCGTCCTGATCGTCTCCTGGAACAGCCGCGAGCAGCTGGCGCGGACGCTGCCGGCCCTGCTGCCGGAGCTGGGCGACGGCGACGAGTTGATCGTCGTCGACAACGACTCCGGCGACGGCTCTGCCGAGGCGGTCGAAGCGACGGCCCCGCGGGCGCGGCTGCTCCGCAGCGGCCGCAACGCCGGCTTCGCCGCCGCCTGCAACGAGGGGGCGGCGACGGCGACGGGCGATCTGCTGGTGGTCCTCAACCCCGACGCGGCGCCGCTGCCGGGCTTCGGCGAGGCGATCCGCCGGCCCTGGCTGGAGGATCGCGGTTGGGCCGCCTGGCAGGCGCTGATCGCCGCCCGCGGCGCGACCGAGATCAACTCCGCCGGCAACCCGGTCCACTTCACCGGCCTCGTCTGGGCCGGCGGCCACGGCCGCCCGATCGGCGAGGCGCCGCCGGCGAGCGAGGTGACGGCGCTCTCCGGCGCCTGCCTGGCGATTCCGCGGCAGACCTGGCAGCAGGAGGGGGGGTTCCCGGCCGATTTCTTCCTCTACCACGAGGACGTCGACCTCTCGCTGCGCCTGCGCCTCGGCGGTGGGGCAATCGGGATCGAACCGGCGGCGATCGTCGACCACGACTACGACTTCGGCGGCGGCGGGCCGAAGTGGCGCTGGCTCGAGCGCAACCGCTGGGCCTGCCTGATCCGCGACTACCCGACCAGCCTGCTGGTCCTGCTGGCGCCGGCCCTGCTCGCCACCGAGCTGGCCCTGATCCCGGCCTCGCTCGCCGGCGGCTGGGGGAGGCAGAAGCTGCGGGCGGACCTCGATGTCCTCCGTCGGCTGCCCCCCCTCCTCCGCGAGCGGCGTGCGATCCAGGCGCGCCGCAGGATCAGCGCCGCCGAGTTCGCGAGCCGGCTGACCCCCGACCTCGACTCCCCGTTCATCCCTCCGATCGCGCGGTCGGTCCCAGCTCAGATCCTCCTTCGCGGCTACTGGAGCGCCGTCCGCGCCCTTCTGCGGCGATTGGCGAGTTGTCCACCCCATAGTGGGGAAAACTCGCCAATCGAGGGCCGATTCTCGCGCTTGCGATAATCGCCGGTCGTGGATCCCGCCCGCAAGCGAAAGATCCGGCTGGTGGTCGCGCTCAGCGTCGCCGTGATGCTCGCCGCAGCCCTGGTCTACACGTCGTTCAGCGCCTCTTCGGAAGCGAAAGAGCCCTCGCAGCTGATCGGCGCCGCGCCCGGCGGCAGCTACGAGTTGACCGGGCGCGTCGTCAGGGGCTCGGTCCACCACCGCGGCGAGGGCCTGAGCTTCCGCGTCGCCGACCGCGACAACGCGAGCGAGAGCCTGCCGGTCACCTACGCCGGCACGGTCCCCGACCCGTTCCGGGGCGGCCGCGAGATCGTCCTCAGCGGCACCGTCGCCCACGGCGTCTTCGTCGGCGAGCGCAACACCCTGGTCACCAAGTGCCCCTCGAAGTTCACCACCTCGAATGCCGGCTAGCGTCGGCAGCGTCGTCCTGGCGCTCGCCTTCCTGACGGCCGTGTTCGCCGCCGTCGCGGCGCTGCTCGGCCGCAGGGGCGACGCTCGCTGGGTCGACGCCTCGCGGCGCGCGCTCTACGGCGTCTTCGCCCTACTGACGCTCTGCGTCGTCCTGATCGAGATCGCCTTCGCGACCGACGACTTCTCCTACAACATCGTCCAGCAGCACTCCTCGATCGAGACCCCCGCCTTCTACAAGCTGGCGGCGATGTGGTCTAGCCAGGAAGGCTCGCTGCTGCTCTGGGCCTGGGTGCTGTCGATCGCCTCCTCGCTGGCGCTGATCGCGACCCGGGGCAAGCTGCGCGAGATCGTCCCCTACGCGACCGCGGTGCTCGCCGGGGTGACCAGTTTCTTCACCGGCCTGATGCTGTTCGCCGGCGGCGTCAACCCGTTCGCGACGCTGAGCCCGGCGCCGGCCGACGGGATCGGCCTCAACCCGCTGCTGCAGCACCCGAGCATGATGATCCACCCGCCGATGCTCTACTCGGGGTACGTCGCCTTCACGATCCCCTTCGCCTTCGCGGTCGGCGCCCTGATCGTCCGCCGCGTCGACGCCGACTGGATCCGGGCGACGCGCAAGTTCGCGCTGATCGCCTGGGCCTTCCTCGGCGTCGGCCTGCTGCTCGGCGCCCGCTGGTCCTACACCGAGCTCGGCTGGGGCGGCTACTGGGCCTGGGACCCGGTCGAGAACGCGGCGCTGATGCCGTGGCTGGTCGGCACCGCCTTCCTGCACTCGATCATGGTCCAGGAGAAGCGCGGCATGCTGAAGGTCTGGAACGCCTGCCTGATCGTCGCCACCTTCTCGCTGGCGCTGCTCGGCACCTTCCTCGTCCGCTCCGGCGTCCTGCAGTCGATCCACGCCTTCGGCGAAAGCACCGTGGGGCCCTACATCCTCGGACTGATCGCGGTCGTGCTGGTCGGCTCGACGGCGCTGATCGTCTCCCGGCTCGACGACCTGCGGACGGAGAAGCGGATCGACTCGCTGGCCTCGCGGGAGGCCGTCTTCCTGGTCAACAACCTGCTGCTGGTGGCGCTCTGCGTGGCGATCTTCTGGGGCACCTTCTTCCCGCTGATCTCGGAGTTCTTCACCGGCAACAAGGCCTCGCTGGCGGCGCCCTGGTTCGACCGCTACACGACCCCGCTGGCGATCCTGCTGGTGCTGTTCACCGGGATCGGGCCGCTGCTCGCCTGGCGGCGGATCAGCTGGGCGGCGGCGCGGCGGGTCTTCGTCGCGCCGGCGATCGTCGCCGCTCTGACCGCGATCGTCCTCGGCCTCGCGACCGACGCCGGGCAGAAGCCCTGGGCCCTCGCCCTGTTCGCCTTCGCCGCCTTCGCCCTGACCGGCCTCGCGCAGGAGTTCTGGCGCGGCGCGGCGGCGCGGCGCTCGCTGGCCGGCGGCTCGATGCCGGCGGCGCTGCTCGCCGTCGTCACCCGCAACCGCCGCCGCTACGGCGGCTACGTCGTCCACGTCGGCATCGCCGTGCTGCTGATCGGCATCGCCGCCTCCTCCAGCTTCCAGACCAACCGCGAAATTCACCTGCGGCCGGGCCAGAGCGCCGTCGTCGACGGCCGCAAGGTCACCTATGTGAAGCCGACCGCGCACGTCGACCGGCTCGCCTTCACCGCCGGCGCGGTGCTGCGGGTGCGGCAGGGCGGCAACGGGTTCACGCTGCGCCCGACCCGGCGCTTCTACCGGCCGACCGGGGGGGAAGCGAGCACGATCTCCAGCTACTTCGACGGCGAAGCCGACAGCGAGATCGGCTTGAAGGCCGGCCTCGGCAGCGACTTCTGGACCGCGCTCCAGCCCGAAATCGGCGGCGTGCAGCGGCGCGCCCGCGCCGCCGACCGGGGGTTCAAGGCCTGCGTCGGCGGCAGGCCGGGCACGCCGCGGCAGTGCCAGGCGGTGGCGGCGATCATGCGCGCCGCGCTGGCCAACCCGCGCCTGCGCCCGGCGGCGCTGGGCCAGATCGAACGGTTGCAGCTGGCGACCGTGCAGCAGATCGCCCGCGGCTACGTCGGCGAAGGCACCGTGGCTACCTTCAAGGTGATCGTCAACCCGCTCGTCACCTGGATCTGGGTCGGCGGGCTGATCGCCCTCTCCGGGGCGCTGATCGCGATCTGGCCGACCCGGGGGCCGCGGCGCCGCGCAACCGCGGGCAACGGCGAGCTGGAGGCGCTGAAGGAAGCCAAGTACCGCGAGATCCGCGACGCCGAGCTCGACCACGCGGCCGGCAAGCTCTCCGACGAGGACTACGCGATCCTCGACGCCGAGCTGCGCAGCGAGGCGGTCGCGATCCTCGACCGCGCCGGCGGCAACGGCAACGGAGCGAACGGCCGCGCGACCGGCGGCAACGGCGCCGACGGCGACCGCGCCCCGGAGGAGAAACCGGCCGAACCGGTTTAAGTCGCTTAAGGTAAGGCGACGGTATGAGCACGAATCTCCCGCGCCGCGCCTTGCCTGCGTTGCTTACGTGTGCGGTCGCGCTCGCTCTCCCCGCCGCGGTCCAGGCGGCTCCAACCGCGTCCGCGCCTCCGGCTGCGGCCTCCGCGCGGCAGGCTCTGCGCTTCTGGACCCCGGCGCGGATGCGGAGTGCCCGGCCGCTCGAGGTGCCGCCTCCCGGCGGCGGCGGGCTCGCCCGCGCCTCCGCCGCGCCGCCACCGAGCGCGGAAGGGGCGAGCGCCGCCGCCGTTCCCGCGCCCACCGGCTTCGCCGCCGCCGTCGACCCGACCGCGCCGGGCTTCCGCCAGAACGGCGCGATCTTCGTCGTCATCCCCCGCCTCGGGACCGCCCGCTGCTCCGGCACCGCGGTCGACGCGCCCAACCGCAGCGTCGTGATCACCGCCGGCCACTGCGTGCACGAGCTCGGCCGCTGGTTCAACCGCGACTGGGTGTTCGTCCCCGGCTACCACGACGGGGTGCGGCCGTTCGGCGTCTTCGTCGCCCGCTGGCTCGGCTCGACCAGGCCGTGGATCGCCGGCGGCAGCGAGAACGGCGACGTCGGCGCGGCGGTCGTCGGGCGCAACGAACGCGGTCAGCTGCTCGGCGCCGCTGTCGGCGGCGACCGGATCGCCTTCGGCCGCTCGCCGCGGCAGATCTTCGACGTCCACGGCTACCCGGCCGTGGCCCCGTACGACGGCGCCACCCAGCGGCTCTGCGCCGGCGCTCCCTTTCTCGGCCACGACGTCGCCTCGTTCCTCTGGACCGGCCCGCTCAACCTCGGCCTCACCTGTGATGTCACCGGCGGGTCCTCGGGCGGCGGCTGGACGATCGAAGGCGACGTGCTGAACAGCGTCACCGACTACGGCTACGGCGACGACCCGACCACCGATTTCGGCGCCTACTTCGGCGGCGCGGCGCGGGACCTGTACGAGCGGGCGGCGGCGGTGAGGTGAGAGCGCTGCGCCCGATCGTCGGCATCGCCGCGGTGACGGCGCTGCTCTGCGCCCCGACCGCCGCCGCGGTGGCGGGCACGTCGAGCGGGCAGGGCCGCCCGGGCGGCGGAGCGCTGGTCGAGTTCAGCTTCCAGAACCGCGACGGCTACAAGATCGACGTCGCCGGCTTCGGGCAGACGGTCGCGCTGACCGTCGCCCGGCACGGCAAGAACGGCGGGTCGAGCGCCACCTACCTCGCCCACGGGACCGTCACCCCGACCTCGATCCGCGCCTCCTTCGCCGAACGAGGACGGGTCGCGGTCCGCTTCAGGCCCACCGGACGCGCGATCCGGCCGGCCGGCCGCAACCGCTGCGGCGCTCGGCACGACGGGGCGATCGGCCGCCGCGGCGTCTTCGTCGGTGGCCTGCGCTTCCGGGGCGAGGCCGGCTACACCTCCGCCAGCATCCACCGCGCCCCCGGAGCCTCGGTCGACTACCGGGCCTTCATCGCCTGCCTGCTGTCCGGGCTTCCCTCGCAGCGGGACGCAGCGCAGGTGGACGCGAGGCTGCCGGCCGGCCTCCCCGCGTTCGGCGGCGCCGTTCCGGGCGCCCTCGGCAAGTTGCCGCAGGGACTGGAAGTGCCGACCCACCCTTCGCCGGGGCCGAAGCCGACGACGCTCTCCGCCGACCACAAACTGCCGCTCGACCGCACCCTCTTCGAGGCCCGCTCGCGCGGTCACGGGAAGGTCGAGTTCGCAGCGATCGACGAACGCAGCGAGGGCTCGATCGCGGTCGTCCGCTACGTGGCCCTGCGGGCGGCTCCCGCCACCTTCGTCGCCGACGACGCCCTCTCGCTCGCCGGCGTCACCCCGCCGGCGCCGTTCAGCGGCAGCGGCAGCTGGCGTCGCAGCGGGGCGGCGAGGGTCTGGACCGGCTCGCTCGCCGTCTCCTTCCTCGGCGCCCCGGACGTTCGTCTGACCGGCTCGGGCTTCAGCAGCGCGTTGGCGCGGAGCTGGTAGCGCCGCCGGGCCAGGGGGCGCGGAACGGCCCGCCACCTGACTCAGGTCGCTAGATCTTCAGCAGTACCAGGGTGTTGAGCACGAAGAGGACGGCGAAGAAGACCGTCGCGCGGTCGAGGTTGCGCTCGACCATCGAGCCGCCGCCGAAGGAGCTGCCGCCGCCGCCGATCCCGAAGGCGCCGGAGAGGCCGGCGTCTTTCCCCGAGTGCAGCAGGATCAGGAAGATCAGGGCGCCGGCGATGATCACCTGGAGGAATGCGAGGACCGTGTACACGGGCCGGATGGTAGCGCCTCGGCGGCGGAGAGGGTCTCGGACAATGTGCGATCCGATGTTGCGCTGATTTACAAATTTAGCTACGGTGTAAACCGCACAGACGATCTGGGACTATCTGACAGGGAGGACAGTGACGATGGAGGCAGCGCACGCCCACGCGGTCGACGAGACCGAGCTCAACCCCGCCGCCTGGCACGACCCGAAGCGCTACGCGTGGCTGCTGGGGCTGATCGTGCCGCTGCTGCCGTTCATCGCCTGGGGCCTGGTCGAGCTGACCGGGCTCGGCGTCTTCTGGTTCTACGGCCCGTTCCTCGTCTTCGTGATCTTCCCGCTGCTCGACGTGCTGATCGGGATGGACGCGGCGAACCCGCCCGACAGCGTCATCAAGTGGCTCGAACAGGACCGCTACTACCGCTGGTGCACCTACGTCTTCATCCCCCTCCAGTACGCGGGGCTGATCCTCGCCTGCTGGCTGTGGGCCGACGGCGGCCTCTCGACCGTCGACTCGATCGGGCTGGCGCTGACGATGGGGATGGTCAGTGGGATCGCGATCAACACCGCCCACGAGCTCGGCCACAAGCGCGACGACCTGGAGAAGTGGCTGAGCAAGGTGGCGCTGGCGCAGAGCGGCTACGGGCACTTCTTCATCGAGCACAACCGCGGCCACCACGTCCGCGTAGCCACCCCCGAGGACCCGGCCAGCGCCCGGCTCGGCGAGAGCTTCTGGGCCTTCCTGCCGCGCACCGTCGCCGGCAGCCTCTCCTCCGCCTGGGGGATCGAGCACGCCCGCCTCGCCCGCGGCGGCCACTCGTCCCTCTCGATCCACAACGACATCCTCCAGGCATGGGCGATGACGGTCGTCCTCTTCGCCGCCCTGACCGCCGTCTTCGGCTGGGCCGTCCTGCCCTACCTGCTGCTGCAGGCGGTGCTCGGCTTCTCGCTGCTGGAGGTCGTCAACTACCTCGAGCACTACGGCCTGCGCCGGCAGCGCAAGGACGACGGGCGCTACGAGCGCTGCCTCCCCGAGCACAGCTGGAACAGCAACAACGTCGCCTCCAACGTGCTGCTCTACCACCTGCAGCGCCACAGCGACCACCACGCCAACCCGACCCGCCGCTACCAGGCGCTGCGCCACGTCGACAAGGCGCCGCAGCTGCCGACCGGCTACGCGGGGATGATCCTGCTGGCGACGGTGCCACCGGTCTGGCGGCGGGTGATGGACCATCGCCTGCTCGACCACTACCGGGGCGACGTCACCCGGGCGAACATCCAGCCGCGGGCCGAGCGGCGGCTGCTGGCGCGTTACGGGGCGCCGGCGTCGTGAGCGCCTGGCGCTGCCCGAGCTGCGGCTACGTCTACGACGAGGCGGCCGGCAACCCGCGTGAGGGCTTCCCGCCCGGCACCGCCTGGAGCGAGGTGCCCGACGACTGGCACTGCCCCGACTGCGGCGTCCGCGACAAGGTCGACTTCGTGGCGGCTGACGAGTAGGCGCGATGGCCGCGTCCGCTGCGACGATTGGCGGTGTGGAGGCGACCCGCACCCCGTACCCGCAGGCCGCGCGGCAGCTGCTGCGCGAGACGCTGTTCGGCGCCGCCCGCGATGAATTGCAGCGCCGCGCCTGGTCGGAAGTGACGATGGCGGATATCGCGTCCGCCGCCGGGGTCAGCCGCCAGACCCTCTACAAGGAGTTCGGCAGCCGCGACGAGTTCGCCCAGGCGTTCGTGATCCAGGAGGGCGAACGGTTCCTCGACGCGGTCGACGCGGCGGTCCGCGAGCACCTCGACGACCCCCGCGTTGCGGTCGGCGCGGCGCTGGAGACCTTCCTCCGCACCGCCGGCGAGGACCCGCTGGTCCGCGTCCTGCTCAGCGACGACGGCGCCGGCGGCATGCTGCCCTTCGTCACCACCCAGGGGATGCCGGTCGTGCAGTGGGCGACCGCCCGGCTCAGCGCGACGATCGCGGCGGGCTGGCCGCAGGCGCCCCCGGGCAAGGCCCGCCTGCTCGCCGAGACCCTGGTCCGGCTCGCGATCAGCCACGTCACCGCCCCCGGCGGCTCGCCCGAGACGACGGCGAAGTCGACCGGCGAGCTGCTCGGCCCGTTCATCGACGAGGCGCTGGGCAGCGGCTGATTGCTACGGAAGGCCCAGCCCCGCGAGGTAGGTAAGCCTGGCTTCGATGGCTGCCGAGAAATGGCGCCAATCCAGTCGCGGCTCGGGTTCCCTCGGGCCGGGATGCTGAGCCGAGGACGTTACGTAACAGACCGCGTCGTAGAGACCTTCGTCGATCAAGCGACGACCCGTAACGGCGAAGCGCTGCTCATGGGACAGCTCTCGCCAAGCGGGCGCAACCGGAAGCGATGGATGTTCGCGGGGCGCACGGTGCAGGCGGGCCTCGGCTGAGTCGTCCATGAGGAAGAAATAGCCGAGCCAGGGCTTCTCACCGCCGACGAGGCAGGCGAGGTTGGCGTGTGAGAGATCGACCGCATTTCCCAACGCCTCCTCCACGCGGTTGTTGAAGTTTTTCCCGTAGGAAGGCGCTCCAAGTGCCTTCAACTCAATCGCCGCGACCAGGATTTCCCGGTGGACGACCACCAGGTCCCAGGCCTTGTTGGGCCGAAAATAGCCGGGAAGGATTGTTTTCGCACCCGATGCGGCGATCGAGTCGGTCGGGTAGCCGGCGTCAGTGAAGAAGCGGGCCAGTAGATTTGCCACCGGGTTGAAGTGTCCCCCGCCTCGAACCGCCTTTGCGGTTCCCTCGGCGGTTGAGCGAATGGCTTCGGCTGCCGCGCGCTGCTTGTCCTTTGCCGCCCAGTAGCCCGTGATCGCAATTTCCAGATCTCGCTGGGAGGGGGCCACTAGGCGGGCAGGCTATCCAGACCGTAGAGACCAAGCGCTGCGCTGGTTGCCAGGGAGCGGTCTCGGTCGCGGAAGGCGTTTCGCAGCGATTTCGCGCTGGCGGGATCGACCGTCTCCGCTGGGGGAACTCGGATCCGACGCAAATACTGCGCCTGAAACCGAAGATATCCCCCGCGCATGCGCACTGAATATGCGCTGATGAAGAGGTTTGCTACATCGCTGAGAAGGATTCCGCCGAGGACTTCCAGATCCCACTTCTCGGACGTAATCCAATAGAGATTGTGGTGGGGGTAGCTTTCACCATGATCGATGACTGGGAAGAGAGCATCTTTGAAGTCGGGCAGATAGAGCTTTTCGGCCGATTTCAAGCCGCCGATTACTCGGTCGATCGTCTTATGCCATTTTCCCGACCGCGCGGTGTGGCGCTTGGCGAGATCTGACTTGTGTTTCGTCAGGTATCTCTCCAGGGCGGGCCACTCGGCGAGATCCACGAGCCCATCCTCGTCCCACGGATTGACAAGGTAGTGACCGGTCCAGTCAAACGTGCCGGCCGCGATATCACGCACCATCGCGAGTGGCAGAGTTCGCTCCTTCTCGACCAGCGCCGGATCCTGCGTAATGAAAATGCGGTCGGCCCCGGTGGCCAGGCCGATCCCGACTTTGGTGCCCGTTGCGAGATCCTCAAGCGAGGGAAGGCCGGCCTCGAGTCCTGCTATCGCAGCGAGTCGGGCAGGCGAGCCGTGAGGCCAACCCTGCCGACCCCTGAACCAGCCGGGGAGTCGGGCTGCCTGGAACCGCTCTGCGGGTATCGCCGCCTTGTGCTGACGGCCCAGGTCGACGAGCCGGATGGCGTCATCGGCAGCGAACTCGGGCGTCGTGTTGACTACGAGGGGGCCGTTCACCTGTGGGCTCCTTCGCAGTACCGTGATCGCCGGATATGCGTTCACCGTGTCTTCGAACGCATCCACTTCCGTCATTGAGACGATCGTGTCGACGGACCATTCGCTGGAAACAAACTCGCGTAGGCGAGCGCCGTAGGCGTTTCGCATCCAGCGGTCTGCACATATGAATCCGAGAACACCGTTTTCACGCAGGGCACGAAGGCCACGTTCGTAGAAACCGATGTAGATATCGGCACGACCGCCCATCGTCGGGCAGGACAACCTGTATGCCCGTGAGGTAGTCGGGTGAACAGACTCAAGCCGGATGTACGGTGGGTTCCCGATTACGAGGTCAGCCGACTTTTCGGCAGGGGGTTCGAGCAGAAAGTCACCTTGGCGTACCCATTGCTCTGCCAAGATCCCGGCGGCGTTGTCGTCGAGCCCGGACTCAATCAGAGCCCTGCTGACCGCGGCTCGGCTGCTGAGAACGTTCGCCTCGCGTATATCCAGCGCGCAGATCGCGCTCCCGGCGCTCGACAGGTCTCGTCGATGCAGGCGCGCCGACTCGGCGAGACGCTCCACAAGAGGCACGAGAAATGCCCCCGAGCCACAGGCGGGCTCAAGGACGGTCAATGCGCCAAGGTCGCGGTCCGGCGTGTAGCCGCAGAGACTCAGAATCAACTCGACGACCCATCGTCGCGTGAACACCTCGCCGTAGTCGGCATCTTCAGCGATGTCGAGCGCGGGAGGGCTTTCCGGCAGCAGTGTCATCTGTGAGCCGCTGAGAATACGTGCCGGGCCGGGCGAGGCTGGGTGGAGTTCGTTCACGAACATATGTTCGCATGCTTGGCGGTCGTGACCGCGGTAGATGCCCCTTGGGCCGGGCCTCAGGCCCCAGGCAAGAGAAAGGACGCGATCAGGGCCGCGAGCCGGTCGGGCTCCTGAGCCATGAAGGCGTGGCCGCAGCCGGTGAAGCGCTCCGCCCGGCAGTGCCAGCGGGCGGCGAGCGCGTCGACGTTGGCCGGGGGGATCACCACGTCCTCGCTTCCACAGGCGGCGAGGACCGGCGGGCCGGATTCGTCCGGGACGGGCTGGTCGGTTGCGTGCCACTTCTCCATCGCCTCCTCCTGCATCCGCAGGACGGTTGGCGACAGTTCGGCACGTGCGGCGGCGACGAGATCGCCGAACTCGCGGTCGATGCCGGCGGCGACGGCGGAAGGGAAGAGCAGCGAAATCAGCCGACTCGCCTGCTCCCGCGCTGTGCCCGAGGAGTCGGTGAGCCGTGCCCAGACCGCCGAGTCGGCCGGCGCCGCGGCGCTGCCGCCGGGGTCGGTCGCCAGCAGCGCCAGCGCCCCGACCCGCGACGGCGCCCGCAGCGCCAGTCGCTGGGCGACGAAGCCGCCCATCGACCAGCCGGCCACGGACAGCCGCTCGATTCCGAGCGCGTCCAGCAGCGCCTCGAGGTCCACCGCCATCGAGTCGACGCTCAGCGGCTCGGCCGGATCGCCGAACTCGGAGCCGCCGACGCCGCGGTGGTCCGGGCAGATCACCTGGAAGGTCTCCGAAAGCGCCGCTAGGAACCGCGGGTCCCAGTCGGCCGCGGTCGCCGCGTAGCCGTTGATCAGCAGCAGGGGCGGCCCCTCGCCATGCGACTGCCAGGCCAGACGCCGGTCGCCCATCTGGATCTGTCCACTCCGATCCGTGCCCTCCCGATCCACGCGGTGAAGCTATACAAGTCCGGCCTCATCGGCGAGACTGGTGGGCATGGCGAAGTGGGGAGTCCTCGCGGTCCTGGCCGCGGCCCAGTTCCTGATGGTCCTCGACCAGGCGGTGATGAACGTCGCGATCTCGCAGCTGGTCGCGGACTTCGACACGACCGTGACCACGATCCAGGCGGTGATCGCGCTCTACGCGCTGACGATGGCCGGGCTGATGCTGACCGGCGGCAAGCTCGGCGACATCCTCGGTCGCCGCCGCGCCTTCGCGATCGGCCTCTGCATCTACGGGACCGGCTCGGCGCTGACCGCCGCCTCCTGGAACGTGCCGTCGCTGATGCTCGGCTGGTCGATCCTCGAGGGAATCGGCGCGGCGCTGGTCCTGCCGGCGCTGGTCGCCCTCATCGCCGGCTCCTACAGGGGCGCCGACCGGGCGATCGCCTACGGCGTCCTCGGCGGCGTCGCCGGCGCCGGGATCGCGGTCGGCCCGATCCTCGGCGGCTGGATGACGACCGACTTCAGCTGGCGCTACGTGTTCGTCGGCGAGGTCGTCGTCGCGCTCGGCATCCTCGCCGGCACGCGGCTGATGCGGGAGCCGGCGCGCGAGCGGCCGGCCCCGCGGCTCGACTGGGTCGGCAGCGTGCTCTCCGCCGCCGGCCTCGCCCTGGTGGTCTTCGGCGTCCTGCAGGCGAGCAACTGGGGCTGGCTGGCGCCGCGCAGCTCGCCGATCGAGCCGTTCGGCTTCTCGCTGACCCCGTTCGTGATCGGCGCCGGCGGGCTGCTGCTGGCCGGCTTCGTCGCCTGGGAGCGGCATCGCGAGGAGCGCGGGCTGGAACCGCTCGTCCACCTGCGCCTGCTCGGCATCCGCCCGCTGCGCGGCGGCGTCTCGATGCTGCTCGCCCAGAACCTGATCCTGATGGGGATCTTCTTCACGATCCCGCTCTTCCTGCAGGTCGTGCAGGGGCTCGACGCGCTCGAAACCGGGGTGCGGATGCTGCCCGCCTCGGCCGGTCTCTTCCTCGCCGCGATCGCCGGCTCGGCTCTGGCGAGGCGGTTCGCGCCGAAGCCGCTGGTCCGGGTCGGCCTGCTGATCGTCCTGATCGCGATCGTGATGCTGCTGTCGACGATCGAGCCCGAACTCGACAACGGCTCCTTCCTCGCCGCGATGGGGGTGCTGGGGATCGGCATGGGGCTGGTGGTCTCCCAGCTCGGCAACGTCGTCCAGTCGGCGGTCGGCGACGACGACCGCAGCGAGGCGGGCGGCCTGCAGAACACCGCCATGCAGCTCGGCTCCTCGCTGGGGACCGCGCTGCTCGGGGCGATCGTGATCAGCGGCCTGATCGCCGCCTTCAGCTCCAACGTCGCCAACGACCCGGGCATCTCCAAGGGCGTCGAACAGCAGCTCGAAGTGAAGCTGAGCGCCGGCGGCAGCTTTGTCGCCGCCGACGAAGTGCGCGCCGGCGCCGAAGCGGCCCGGCTCGCTCCGAAAACCGTCGACTCGCTCGTCTCCCACTACGAAGACGCGCAGCTGAGCGCGCTGAAGACGGCGTTCCTGTTCGCCGCCTTCCTCACAATCGCCTCCTTCTGGACGACCAGGCGCCTGCCGGATCGCCGCTTCGACGAGCTGCAGGCGGGGCCCGATCCACCGCTTGCCGAACCCCTTGCCGTTTGACCCAGGTGCCCGGCTCGATTCAAGGCCATCCCGGATCGCCCGCCGAGCGCGCCGCCGCCGGCAAACAGGCTCGCCGCGCCGCGTCGCGCTCGAGCCACGCCGGCTGGGAGCCGGCCGCCGACCGGGCCGACCCGGTCGACCTGCTGGCGGCCCAAGCCGGCTCGCGGGTCGGGCGCCTGGTGCCGCTGCGCTACGGCCGGATGCTGGTCTCGCCGTTCACCTTCTACCGCGGCGCCGCGGCGCTGATGGCCGCCGACCTGGCCGCGACCCCGCGCTCCGGCTTCGAGACGCAGCTCTGCGGCGACGCCCACCTCTCCAACTTCGGCGCCTTCGCCTCGCCGGAGCGGCGCCTCGTCTTCGACCTCAACGACTTCGACGAGACCCTGCCCGGGCCGTGGGAGTGGGACCTGAAGCGGCTCGCCGCGAGCTTCTCGCTGGCCGGCCGCGACCGCGGCTGCGGCGGCAAGGAGCGACGGCGGATCGTGCTCGCGGCGGCGCGGGAATACCGCGAGACGATGCGCCGGCTGGCGCGGATGGGCAACCTCGAAGCCTGGTACCAGCAGCTCGACGCCGACGCGATCGCCGCGCGCTGGGCCGACGCGGTCGGCGGCAGGCAGCGCAAGGCGTTCGCCCGCAACGTCGCCAAGGCGCGGGCGAAGGACAGTGGTCGGGCATTCGCGAAGCTGGTCGAGGAGGTCGACGGCAGGCCGCGGATCGTCAGCGAACCGCCGCTGGTCGTGCCGGCGCGCGAGCTGGCCGACGAGGCGCCCGGGGTGGACGTCGAAGCGCTGGTCCTGCAGACCATCTCCCGGTACCGCGAGTCGCTGCCGGTCGAGCGCCGCGCCGTGCTCGACAGCTACCGGCTCGTCGATGTCGCCTTCAAAGTGGTCGGGGTCGGCAGCGTCGGCACCCGCGCCTGGATCGGCCTGATGCTGGGTCGCGACGGCGGCGACCCGCTGTTCCTGCAGATCAAGGAGGCGCAGCGCTCGGTGCTGGAGCCGTACACGAAGGCGAGTCGCTTCGACCATCAGGGCGAGCGGGTAGTCCACGGCCAGCGGCTGATGCAGGCAAGCGGCGATGTCCTGCTCGGCTGGGTCGGCGGGACGGGAATCGACGGCGAGGAGCGCGACTTCTACGTGCGCCAGCTCTGGGACTGGAAGGGCTCGGCCCAGGTCGAGTCGATGGACGCTCGCGGCCTCACCGCCTACGCCGAGATCTGCGGCATGACCCTTGCCCACGCCCACGCCCGCGGCGGCGACCGGATCGCGATCGGCGCCTACCTCGGCAAGGGCGATGCCTTCGACCGGGCGATGGCCGAGTTCGCCGAGACCTACGCCGACCAGAGCGAACGCGACTACGCGGCGCTGCGCGAGGCGGCGGACGAGGGCCGGATCGAGGTCGTCGCCGACACCAGATAGCGACCTGAGGTGGAGCTTCGGCTGCGGCGTCGCGAGTGGCTGGGCGGCTCCCGGCGCCGCGAGGCGGTCGCGAAATCCGACTCACGTCGCCGGCGCCGCACCCATCGGGGAAAAGCCCCCGCGGGGCGGTGGGATTACCCGGATGAACCGCGCCCCGGCGCGGCGCAGAATGGGGGTGCAAGTCACCAGCGAAGGCAAAGGAGGCGAGGCAGATGACCATCCGCGACGTGATCGAGAGGCACGGCCACTTCGCCCACGGCGGCAACCCGGAAGACGCCGCGGAGACCTGGGCCGACTGCGGCTTCGAGGCGCACGAGGTCGAGGAGTGGCTGCGCGCCCGCTGCTTCGACCCCGATGCCGCCCGCGACCTGGCCGATGCCGGTGTCACCGCGGAGATGGCGCAGATGAAGACCGACGCCGGCGCCGGCGACTTCGTCGACACGGTCGGCTTCAAGGTCTCCGACGGCGACCTCGAGCCCGACGAGGCCCGCGACCTGGTTGGGGTGCATTGAGACGCCCGGTGAGCGCGCGGAGCGGCCGCCGCTCAGTCGTCGTCGTGGCGGTGGCGGATCGCCCAGGCCTCGAACCAGACGAGCCCGACCAGCAGCGAGCCGAAGGCGACGAAGGGCGGCACCCAGCCGTCCGGCCGGGAAAGCGCGAGCGCGGCCACCACGAACCCGTCGGCGGCGAGCAGGAAGCCGCTCAACACCGGGCGTATCGCGGCCCAGCCGGTCTGGCCACGGTTGCCGCCGCTCATCTCAGCGCAGCGATTCGGGCGGGACCGGCGTCGTCGGCGGGGCGCCCTTCTGCAGCGGCGTCGCCAGGTGGATGACCTGCCCCGGCGGACACCTTCCCCGCGCTCCGAGGGTGGGCGGCGGGAGTCTCATGCGCGAAGCGTAGTGAGTTCGCGGAGGGGATTGCCCGGGGAAGGCTTCGGCATTTCACGGTGGTCTACCGATGGCCGATGCGAAATGGTGGGGAAAACGCAGACGAAGGAGGCTCTCCATGCCCGATGACCAGATCACCCTGACGATCTCGAAAGCCGATGCCGAGGTGCTGCTCGGCGTGCTCTCCTCCGAGCGTTACAACGCCGAGGTCGAGGCGGTCTGCGATGCCGTGCGCAAGCAGCTGGACGAGAGGCTCGCCGAGCTGGGCTGACACGCGGTAGCCTGAGTCGATGCCACAGATCGCAGCAGCGAACGAGGAGTCTCACGCAGCCTGGAACGGGCCGCTGTTCGACCGCTTCGTCGAGCACCGCAAGGCGGTCGTCGGTGGATTGGGCGCCCACGGGAACACGGCGCTGGAGCTGGATCCGCCGCGGCCGGGCGACCGCGCGCTCGACATCGGCTGCGGCTTCGGCGACTCGACCCGGCAGATCGCCGCGATGGTCGGCCCGGATGGGGAGGCGGTCGGCGTCGACGTCGCCGAGCGGTTCGTCGAGGTCGCCCGACGGGAGGCGGAGGAGCGAGGGGTGGGCAACGCGACCTTCCTTGCCGCCGATGTCCAGGCGACGCCGCTGGACGGGCCCTTCGACTACGCCTTCTCCCGCTTCGGGACGATGTTCTTCGCCAGCCCCGTGGCGGCGCTGCGGGCGGTCAGGGAGGCGCTGGCCCCGGGCGGGCGGCTCTGCATGGTCGTCTGGCGGCGCAAGCTCGACAACGAGTGGCTGCACCGGGCCGAGCTGGCGATCGAGGACATGCTCGAGCGGCCCGAGGAGACCGACGAGCCGACCTGCGGGCCGGGGCCCTTTTCGATGGCCGACGCCGACACGACCAGCGAGATCCTCGCCACGGCCGGCTTCGAGCAGATCGCGCTGCGCCGCGACGACCTGGTGTTCGAGCTCGGCCCGGACCTGAAGACGGCGCGCGACTTCGTCATGGCCCTCGGTCCCGCCGGCGAGCTGATCCGGCTCGCGGGAGACGAGGCCGAGCGGATCCGCCCGCGGATCGAGGCCACGATCGAAGCAGCTCTCGCCGATTGCGTCCAGCCCGACGGCTCGGTCCACGCCGCCTCCTCGACCTGGATAGTCAGCGCCACCGCTCCCTGAGCAGCTCCGAGGCCGCCTAGTCGAGCGGTGCCGTCGCACAGTAGGCTCGAAGCGATGAAGGCAGCGGCGTCGATGGTCATAGGAGCCGCGCTTGCGATTGGCCTCGCAGCGATTGCCGTCGCGCACGGAACGCCCTACGTGTCCACCTGCGTTCGGTCGACGGTCGCTCACGAGAGTGACTGTTCGGGGTTTCCGGGCCTGGTCGTCGAATTCGGCGGTCAAGTCGCGCCGAAGCGGCTGCCGGGCCACGAGATGGCGCCCGTCGCCGTCCGGCTGTGGGGCAAGGTCGCCACCAGCGACGGCACCCATCCCTCCGCCCTCAGGGAAGCGACGATCGAACTCGACCGAAGCGTCGCGGTCGACGCCAAGGGCCTGCCGGCCTGCCATCCGTTCGTCCGGCATCGGGTCGTCGGCGATCTGAGCAAGACGTGCAGGGGTGCGATCGTCGGCGGCGGCAGGGCGGACTTTGAGATCGCGTCTCCCGAACAGGCGCCGATCCGGACCTCGAGCAAGATGACCGTCTACAACGGCGGCGGCGGAAATCTCTACGTCGTCGGCGTTGCCACGACGCCGCCGCGCACGGTCGTGATCCCGGTCGAGATCGGGCAGATCCCCGGAGTTCGCCACGGGCTGCGCGCGGTCGCAAAGATCCCCCGGATCGCGGGAGGCAGCGGATCGCTGATCGACTTCAGCCTCGGGGTGAAACGGCGCTTCACCGCCATGGGCAAGCGGGAGAGCTACGTGACGGCGAGGTGCCCGGGTGATCACATCGAGACCGTGAGCAGCCTCAGCTTCAAGAACGAAGCCAGGGTGCCCGGCGTGCCGACCGCCACGCTCGCCAGAGGCAGGACCGCATTTCCCTGTTCGACGAAGTAGGCAGGTCCCATCCGCAGGGACTTCGATGCGGCTGAATGGAGTCGAACCATCACGTCCCGTAAAGGACACAAGCCCCTCAAGCTGTCCAGGGTTCGCGGTGCTGAGCGGAAAACGGCCTGTGGAGCCAAATCCAATCCGGCTAGGACCGGCTGAATCCGGCTATTCCGGTGTCTGACTGGCGCACCACTGGCGCACGAGCTACCCCTCGTCGTCGGTCGGATAGTCGGCGGTCAGCCGCTCGAAGTCCTCAGCGGAGGCAGGCGACGTGCCCCATCCCTTTTCAAGCTCGGCCATCGGCGTGATCGGCGGCTCCAGCGTCACACCGCCCATACGGTCGGACACGACCTCATAGCGTCGGCCGTCGATCTCCACGAGATCGCCCACGGCGAGATCGACCTTTCTTGTCTGAGGCATGTCTCGATGGTAGCCGCCTGAAACCCGGCTACCATTAGAAGCCGTGACGACCCGCGAGAAAGCCCACGCCGTTCTGGATCATCTGCCCGACGAGCGGGTGGATGCCGCCTTGGCCGCCTTGGAGGCCGTCGAAGGGCGGGACACTTCCCTGGAGGCGATTCTCGCCCGCCACGGCGAGGAACACCTCAGCCCTGAGGAGTTCGACCGCCACTTCGGCTCGCTGCCGACTGACGCCGAGGGGTGAGCGTGGGGCAGCCCGGACCGGAGCCGGTCTTTCCGGTCGGCTTCGATGAGGATGCGCTGGCCGAGGACCTTGAGCGTCTGTCGGAGGGCGCAGCTGAGGCCCTCGATGCATTCCGCAAAGAGCTCCGGCAAGCCGGAGGTCTCCGGAAATCGCGTCTGATGGCCTGTCACGACGAGGGTCGCGACGGCACAATGCTCGCTGGCTATGTCAAGACATACATACCGTGGCCAGCGGGTCGCTTCGGCGCGGTCTTCGCGGCGGTCAAGCACCCTAATCGACCGATGGCCCTGCGGGCGTTCGCTTTTGGTATCCGCCACCATCCACCCGGATCCCATGCCGAAACCGTCTACCAGATGGCTCATCGGCGAGTCAGCGCGTCGATTGACCAAGCTACTGATCTAGCGTAGGCACTCATTGGCTGATGACTGGCATCCGTTGCACATCAGCCTCAACCCAGCAAACGTTCACTACGGCAGGATGCCGGTAAGTAGGGACAAGAGTGATTGACTGGACTCGCCAGTTCGGAAAGTGAGCTTTACCGCTTCTACGTCCCCGTCGGACACGGAGTCGACCCGCTCATGTTCGGCTATATACCAAGTACCATTTGCATGCGTAACGAGCACGCCACTCGCCCCATTCGTGGAGTGTTTCGCGGATAGCTGTGCCTGAGGCTGAGGAAAGCCAGCGAAATAATTCGCCACAAGAAATGCCGTCAGCAGACCTATGGTCACCACTAGACTGCGGCGCTGCGCCCGAACCTCGTGATCCTGATGCCAAAAAGCCCAGCCCACTACCAGCCAAACTGCTGCAGTGACGGAAATAGTTGCCGCTACCTGCCATGGCGATAACAAGAAGATTGCCGCCCCGCAGGCGAAAGAAAAAATTAGAGCTACGATCACTCCATCGACGTTGCGCCAGTGCAGCTGCGACGAAGCGAGTTTCTTAGCACCTAATTTTAACGGGGAGTTGGTTAGTCCGATCAGACCGACGAGGACTATCGTGGCGAAGACAAGGTCAGGTTGCGTCAGCACCGAGACACCCCTAACGAGAAGCTGTTCAAGGGTGAAGAGCCGAACGGCAGCGACTGCAATCCCATCACGCGCAAGCGAGCCAGCCGCGTTCACAGAGCCCACCACGTAGACAAAGGCCAAAGATAGCGCCACGAGCCCTGGCAAGAATCGAAGCATTCCTCTTAAGGTGGGGTGGTCAAACACGGGGGCGAGGCTACTGCCATCGACGGATGCTCGAACTAGCCCGGATCCGGCAGTAACGATCTGAGGAAACCCGCCGGGAACGTCCTCTTGGGTCTTGAGAATGCGGTTTGCGAGCCCATTCCCAACAACCCAGGAGGACACCCGGCGTGAAGACACAAACGACGCGCCAAACCGTAGAAGTCAGGGCGGACGCCGAAGGGATCGTCGGCCCTGGCCGAGCCCAAGCGGCTGCGCCAGCGCCTCCTGCACGTCGCCGGGAACGTGGTGCGCTCCGCGCGGCGCATGACCCTTCGCCTGCCGCGCTCCTGGCCCTGGGCCGAGGCCCTGGTGGCGGCCTTCGCGCGGTTGAGGGGGTCACGTCGGTAGAAGTGGTGTAACTGGCACGTAGGGGCCGGAACGAAGTTCCGGCCACCGCGGGCCCCAGACTCGTCGGTTGAAGTCCAACCCAATCGACGAAAGGAACACCACGATGGCCGAGAGCCAGAGCATGACGACCGCCGAGGTCGTCGCCAAGACCCTGATCACCGAGCACGCCGACTTCCTGCGCGACGCCGTCGCGCTGGTCGCCCGCGAGCTGATGGAGGCCGAGATCTCGGGCGAGATCGGCGCCGCCCGCGGCGAGGTCTCCCCAGAGCGCTCGACGCACCGAAACGGCTACCGGGACCGGGCCTGGGAGACCAGGGTCGGGGAGATCGAGCTGGCGATCCCGAAAAAGCGCGAAGGCGCCGCCTACTTCCCCTCCTTTCTGGAGCCGCGCCGACCCGCCGAGCAGGCCCTGCTGGCGGTGGTCATGGAGGCCTACGTCAACGGCGTCTCCACCCGCAAGGTCGACCGCCTCGTCTCCCAGCTGGGGATCTCGGGGATGAGCAAGGACCGGGTCTCGGCGATCTGCCGCGGCCTGGACGAGCGGGTGTCGGCCTTCCGCGAGCGCCCACTGGAAGGGGAGTACCCATACCTCTGGCTCGACGCCAAGCAGGTCAAGGTCCGATCCGACGGCCACGTGCGCTCCAAGGCGGTGGTGATCGCCTACGGGGTGCATGAGTCGGGGCGCCGCGAGGTGATCGACCTCGACGTCGGCGAGGTCGAGTCGGGCGCCTTCTGGGTCGAGTTCCTGCGCTCGCTGCGAGCCCGCGGCCTCGCCGGCGTCCGCCTCTGCGCCTCCGACGCCCACGAGGGGCTGAAGGGCGCGATCGCGCGGGTGCTGGGCTGCCCCTGGCAGCGCTGCACAGTCCACTTCGTCAGGGACATGCACCAGCACTGCCGCCCGACCCAGCGCGGCATGGTCTCAGCGGCCCTGCGCGAGGTCTTCAACGCCGAGGGCCATGAGCAGGCCCGCGAGCGCGCCACGGCGGTGATCGAGCGCCTCGCCCCGACGGTGCCCAAGGTCGCCGACCTCCTGGAGGACGCCGAGGAGGATCTGCTCGCCTTCTACCGCTTCCCCGCGCCGCACTGGTCCAAGCTGCGGAGCACCAACCCCCTGGAGCGGGTCAACCGCGAGGTCGGGCGGCGCTCCGACGTGGTCGGGATCTTCCCCGACGACGCGTCGGTGATCCGCTTGGTCGGAGCGCTGCTGATCGAGCAGAACGACGAGTGGCTGGTCGCCCGCCGCTACCTCTCCGAGGAGTCGCTCGCCCTGGTCCTGCAGGACCAGGGCGATGAGGGACGAGAGGAGGTGCCGGCACTACAAGCCGCGTGAAGAGACTGACGAGCGGTTACACCACTCCCGCCTACTTGACTGTTGAGGGCGCTGCCTGTGGGTACCGTCCATAGGCCTCGCCGGCTTCCTTTCGCCACTGATCTCCGTCTCTCGCCGCAAGGCGGCTTCGGCCTGCCCCGAATGCCTCCCGCCAGCCGAACCGCAGGCCGATCTACCCGAGCCGCAGTCACCTGGGCGGTTCCGGGGAACCGCCCGATGGCTCATCACCTACCTCAAGCTGGCGAACTACACCTGCCGACGTGAAAGTGCCGGATCCGGGCTAGGAACGTTGGTCGCTTGTGGTCGATGTTCAATGAGGCCCGTAAGGCCGGTCTGACTGGCGCACCGACTGGCGCACGAGCGGGGGCATGGGAGGCGCGCTGGTCGGCTCCCCAACGCAGAAACCCCCGCTGTGCGGGGGTTTCTCGATGCGGCTGAATGGAGTCGAACCATCACGTCCCGTAAAGGACACAAGCCCCTCAAGCTTGCGCGTCTACCAGTTCCGCCACAGCCGCGTGGGCGGACGATTCTAGATGTTCGTCCCCGGCGTGGCTCACGGCTCGTTCGGGCGAGGGGTTGCGCGCGCGGTGGATTCGCTTGCATGCGTCCGGATGAGGCGTTAGCCTGCGAACAAGTGTTCGAATTGCTACCGGCGTCGCGCCGGCTGACGAAGGGGATCGGGTGGACCTGGATCTGACCAAGAGGCAGAAGGAGATCTTCGACTTCATCCGCCGCTATGCGGAGAAGACCGGCTATCCGCCGACCGTGCGGGAGATCGGCAAGGCCGTCGGCCTGCACTCGTCCTCGACCGTGCACGCGCATCTGGCCAACCTGGAGAAGATCGGGCTGCTGCGGCGCGATCCGACCAAACCGCGGGCGATCGAGCTGCTGTTCGACAAGGCCAAGCGGACGATCATGCCCGGCGGCGGGCTGCCGCTGGTCGGCCAGGTCGCAGCCGGCGAGCCGGTCCTCGCCGAGGAGAACATCGAGGAGTACATCGAGATCCCCGACGTGATCGGCGGCGAGGACGGCGACTACGTCCTCCGCGTGCGCGGCGAAAGCATGAAGGAAGCCGGGATCTTCGAGGAGGACTACGTCGTCGTCCGGCCCGCCGACGAGGCGAACGACGGCGAGATCGTCGTCGCCCTGATCGGCGAGGATGCGACCGTGAAGCGCTACTTCCGCGAGAACGACCACGTCCGCCTGCAGCCCGAGAACGCGACGATGAAGCCGATCCGCACCACCGAGGCGACCGTGCTCGGCAAGGTCATCGGGGTGGTCCGAAAGGTCTGACTGAAGTAGATCCGCCCGCGAAAACCAAGCAGGTCGGGGGACGCAGGGAGGCTGGTGAGGGGAGCGCACTATTCGTGCGTGACCCGATCCAGCCGACTGAGGACCCCGAGATGCGCAGGTTTGCAGCGGGCCGATAAAGGACTACCATTGCCGAGCGAGCTGAGCGACCGCGGGGGGAGAGAAAACCCCTCGAGGAAAGTCCGGACACCATAGGGCGAGGCGGTGGGTAACGCCCACCCGGGGAAACCCGCGGGAAAGTGCCACAGAAACACACGGCCGATGGCGCGGCCACACGTGAGCCGCGAACAGGCAAAGGTGAAAAGGTGCGGTAAGAGCGCACCGGCGCCGCGGTGACGCGGCGGCCAGGCAAACCCCGCCCGGTGCAAGGCCAAACAGGATCGTCGACCCTGCCCGGCGAGGTCCAGGTAGGCCGCAGGGCCGTTCAGGCCCCTCGGAGCTTCGGCTCCGGAGAGATAGATGGCCGCTCACGACAGGATCCGGCTTACAGGCTCGCTGAGGGAAGGGGCCCCGTCCAGGGGCCCCTTCCCGACCTCTGCACGGATTTCCGTCTTAGTGTTTGCTAACGTGCCGCCAACTTCCGCTGAATCTCCGCCACATACCGCGGGGAGCGGGGGACCCAACGGTTGGGGCGAATCGCCGGCATCCGCCGCGTAGCGCAGCTCTTTCAGCGCGAGCCCGTCAGCTAACCCCGCAAGCGCCCGAAAGAGCATGAAGAACGCAAGCACCCGCCTTGGGCGGAGACGACGAGCATGGATCGCGCTGCCGCTGATCGCGGTGGCCGTAGCCGCCTGGGCGCCCGCCGGCGCCCAGGGGGGCACCGGCGGCGCTGCCACCGCAGCCGCCGGCGCCCCGGTCGAAGGCGGCATCGCCTTCTCGCCGCTGCGCTCGGCCGGCGCCACCTGGTACGGCCCCGGCCTGTACGGCAGCCACACCGCCTGCGGCCAGGTCCTGCGCCCGGGAACGATTGGCGTCGCCCACCGCAACCTGCCCTGCGGCACCCCGGTCAAGTTCGTCTACCACGGCCGGCAGGTCGTCACCACGGTGATCGACCGCGGCCCCTACAGCCGCGGCAACGCCTGGGACCTGACCAACGGCGCCCGCCGCGCCCTGCATTTCGCAGGCTCCGGCCGGCTCCGCTACGCGGTCGCGCTGAAGTACGCGCGAGCCCGCTGACCGCCGCGACGCTCGCCAACAACTAGGCCTGAATCCACCGAGGTCGGCGAGGCTCTCCGCTTCGCAGGCCGAATCGGGGGCCGATTCCCGCTCACCCAGGTAGTGGTGCTACCTGGGTGGAGGGAAGTGGCTCCCGGCGAAGGGATGCGGAGTGGAGAGGCCGGCGAGATCGGTGGATTCAGGCTAGTCTTTCCCGCTCCCAGCAGGACTTTCCACGAGAGGAGCACGGGCATGTCGAGGTCTTCGAAGAGAGCGGTCGTCGCACTGATCGCGGGGCTGGCGCTGCTCGTCCCGCTCGCCGCCGGCTCCGCGGGCGCGGCCACGCCCCATACGACGGTGGTCCTCGGCGGCAGCGGCGAAACGCCCGACCCGTCATGCCCCGGCCTGCCCTGTCAGGCGATCGGCAGTGTCACCGGCTTCCAGGTCAGCACCGCCCGGACGAGACTGCCGTTCAACGTCAACCGGCCCGGCAAGGTGACCGCCTGGACGCTGACCCTGGCCCAGCCGACCAACTCGCAGCGCTCCTTCTTCAACGGCTTCTTCGGCACCCCGCCCGAGGCGCGCCTGGCGATCCTGCGGCGCGTGCCGGGCACCAGCCCGCCGCGCTACAACCTGCGCGCCCAGGGCTCGATCCACGTGCTCAGCCCCTACCTCGGGCAGACGGTCAAGTTCGGCGCCTCGCTGAAGGTCGAAAAGGGCGACATCGTCGGCCTCACGATCCCCACCTGGGCGCCTGCCTTCGCCCAGAACCTGTCGGCGAAGAACGCCTGGCGGGCCAGCCGCGAACCCGGCAAGTGCACCAACACCACCGATGTCCGCCAGGGCCAACCCCAGGCGAAGGTCGGCAAGCGAGCGACCTACGGCTGCCGCTACAGCACCGCCCGCCTCCTCTACACCGCCACGGTCGTAGAGAACTAGGCCTGAATCCACCGAGGTCGGCGAGGCTCTCCGCTTCGCAGGCCGAGTCGGGGGCCGATTCCCGCTCACCCGGGTAGTGGTGCTACCTGGGTGGAGGGAAGTGGCTCCCGGCGAAGGGATGCGGAGTGGAGAGGCCGGCGAGATCGGTGGATTCAGGCTAAAGCTCCGCTGTTCCTTTGCCCGCAATAGCGAGGCAAAGGAACAGCGGAGCGGGTGCGTCGCTCACGCTGCGGACGGCAGCACTTCCGGCGTCGCCTGGTCCTTGGGCAGCGCCGCGGCGCTCGCGATCAGGCTCTGGAACTCGTTCAGTGCCAGGTGCGCGACCGCCTCGAGCAGCTCCTCGTCGGTCCAGCCGATCTCCTTCGCCTCCTCGTGCAGGTGGTGCGGCGGGTAGCCGTCGTGCGAGTCCAGCGTCGCCTGCAGGTAGGCGAGCAGCGCCGCCTCCCTGGGATCGCCGGAGTTGAAGCTGCGCGCCCGCGAGACCTCGTCGAGGCCCAGCCCCGCCCGCCGTGCCGACTTGGCGTGCTGGGCGATGCTGTAGTCGTCGTCGCGGTACTCGGCCACCGCCAAGGCGATCCTTTCGCGGGTCGCCAGGGGCAGGACGCCGCCGCGCAGCTCGGAGCGCATCCGGGTGTAGGCGCGCAGGACCGCCGGCGCGCCGGCGAGAACGCCGACGAACTTGGTCACTGCGCCGCCGGCCGCCTGGATGCTCTTGATCAGAGGAGCGCTCTCGTCCGGGGCCGTCAACTCGTCGTGGATCTGAAATCTACTCACCGCTGTTTTTACCGTCACTTGCTACCCGCCTTTGGCTCGAATTCCGCTTTACAGAGCCTTTACGTGGCCTTTACTTTACTTTGAGCCACTAACTTACGTGAGGTAAGTTATACAGCGTTTCGTCTCCTCTCGCAAGAGTCGTTCGGCTGCCCCGATACGCAGGTGCAATCCGGGCGGCTCAGCGGGGAGCCGGGGTCGGTCCGCAAATCGACGTGTGCGACCGGCAAGCGCCGGGGCGAGCGGGGCCAGACGCTTGATTCCACGGCGAGGTGTGACTGGGGGGCGTGCCTGGTCGTGGAATCAATCGCCTGGGACCGAGGACGCCGCCCGACGCAGTGTCCGCCGCCAGACGTGCGCGCCGAGTTTCAGACAGACTCCGGTCCCCCACCCAAAGGAGGTCGTGATGGCAGACAACCCGAAGAGCGCCGCCGACGTCGCTGCGATCGTCGAGGAACACGACGTGCGCTTCGTCCGCCTCTGGTTCACGGACGTGCTCGGGCAGCTGAAGAGCTTCTCGATCAACGCCTCCGAACTCGAGGACGCCTTCGAGGGCGGGATGGGCTTCGACGGCTCCTCGATCACCGGCTTCAACCCGATCGAGGAGTCGGACATGATCGCGATGCCCGATCCCTCGACCTTCGCCCTGATCCCCTGGCGCCCGGAGGAGGAGAACGCGGTCGCCCGCATGTTCTGCGACATCCGCGTCCCCGGCGGCGACCCCTACGAGGGCGACCCCCGCTGGATCATGCGCCGCGCGCTCAAACGGGCCGAAGACCTCGGCTTCGACAACTACAACATCGGCCCCGAGCTGGAGTTCTTCTACTTCCGCTCGGCGAAGCCGCAGGGCGGCGTCCCCGAGGTGCTCGACGAGGGCGGCTATTTCGACCTGACCACGCTCGACGCCGGCTCCGACGTGCGCCGCGACACCGTGCTGGCGCTGGAGAAGATGGGGATCCACGTCGAGTACACCCACCACGAGGTCGGGCCCTCCCAGCACGAGGTCGACATGCGCTACAAGAACGCGCTCGAGATGTCGGACGACTGCATGACCTACCGCATCGTCGTCAAGGAGTACGCGATGAAGTACGGCTGGCACGCGACCTTCATGCCGAAGCCGCTGTTCGGCGAGAACGGCTCCGGGATGCACGTCCACCAGTCGCTGACCAAGGACGGCAGGAACGCCTTCTTCGACGCCGACGACCCCTACTACCTCTCGCCGACCGCGAAGGCCTTCATCGCCGGCCAGCTCAAACACGCGCGCGAGATCTCGCCCCTGTTCGCCCAGTGGGTCAACTCCTACAAGCGCCTCGTCCCCGGCTTCGAGGCACCGGTCTACCTCGCCTGGTCGCGGCGCAACCGCTCGGCCCTGATCCGGGTGCCGCTCTACCACCCCGGCAAGGAGGGCGCGACGCGGGCCGAGCTGCGCTGCCCGGACCCGGCCTGCAACCCCTACCTCTGCTTCGCCGGCATGCTGCAGGCTGGGCTGGAGGGGATCGAGAAGGGCTACGAGCTGCCCGAGCCGATGGAGCAGAATCTCTACCACCTCTCGCCCGAGGAGCGTGCCCAGCGCGGGATCGAGGAGCTGCCGGAGACGCTCGGCGAGGCGATCGAGGTGGCGGCCGACTCGGAGCTGGTGCTGCGCACGCTCGGCGAGCACACCTTCCGGCGGTTCGTCGAGATCAAGCGGCAGGAATGGGACGAGTACCGGGTTCAGGTGACGCCGTACGAGATCGAGAACTTCTTACCGGTGCTGTAGGCGCGCGGGTCCTGTCGCAGGGGTGGGGGGTGCCCTCCTGGCGCTGCGATCTGCTCCGGGCGGAGGGACGGGATCTGCTGCAGGGATGAGGCCTTGCCCTCCGCAGACTCCGCGCTGGCGGAGGACACCCCCCACCCCTACGCCACCCGCGCGAGCTGCGCCGGGGTTGGGATCAGTCTTTGCCCTGTGGGCGTGACAGAGCTGAGGGCCACCAGAACTTGTCCCCGGTGGTGAGAGCTATGGCGGGGACGAGGACGCTGCGGACGAGGAAGGTGTCGAGCAGGACGCCGAAGGCGACCACGAAGCCGAGCTCGGTGAGGAAGGTGAGGGGGAGGACTGCGAGGACGGAGAAGGTGCCGGCGAGGACGATGCCGGCGCTGGTGATCACCGCGCCGGTCACGGCGAGGGCGCGCAGGATGCCCTGCTCGGAGCCATGCCGGATCGTCTCCTCGCGGGCGCGGGCGATCAGGAAGATGTTGTAGTCGACGCCGAGGGCGACCAGGAAGACGAAGGCGAACAGCGGCAGCGAGGGGTCGGAGCCGGGGAAGCCGAAGATCAGCTCGAAGGCGAAGTAGCCGACCCCGAGCGCGGCGAGAAAGCTGAGGATCACCGTGCCGATCAGGATCAGCGGCGCGACGACGGCCCGCAGCAGGCCGATCAGGATCAGCAGCACGACGACGAGGATGATCGGCGGGATCGCCAACGAGTCCCAGCCGGCCGCATCGCGGACGTCGAATTCGACCGCGGTGGGGCCACCGACCAGGGTGCTGGGCGCGACGCCGTGCGCCGCTTCGCGGATCGGCTCGACCAGATCGAAGGCCTCGGTCGAATACGGTTCGATTTCGAGCGTCCCCTGCAGCAGGATGCCGGGAGGCCCCTGGTTGACCGGGCCGGAGACCGAGGCGACGCCGTCCACGGCGGCGACCGCGCGCCGCGTCGGCGCCACGTCGGCCGGGTCCTGGACGACGATGTCGGTCAGCGCGGTCGTGCCCGACGGGAAGCTCTCGCTGAGCAGGTGCTGGCCTTCGACCGATTCGACTTCGCGCGTGTAGCTGTCTTCGCTGGTCAGTTCGGTGGAGAAGAAGGCGAAGCCGCCGCAGAAGACGACCAGGATGGCGATCGCGCCGAGCATCACCCGCCGCGGGTCGCGGGCGACCCGCCGGCCGACGCGCGCCCAGAGCCCGTGGGTGGCGTCGGAAGTGCGCTCGAGGCCCCGCCGGCGGATCTCGTAAGGGGTGAAGACGGCCCGGTCGAGTGGGCCGACGATCAGCGACGGGATGCGGCGACCGCTGAGCCGGCGCAGGGCCCAGTTGAGCAGGACCAGTGGCAGCAGGACGAAAACGAGCAGGCCGGAGGCGATCACCCTGGCCAGGGCGCCCAGGGGGGAACCCTCGACGATGCGGCGGCGCGCTCGGTCGGAGATCGCCTCGGTCGACGGCGCCGTCTCGGGCGTGTGCGGGACGAACGGCCAGAAGGCGCGGCGACCGAAGATCGTCAGCAGTGCCGGCAGCAGGGTCAGCATCGCCAGCGCCGCGCAGGCGATGCCGATCGCGGCGATCGGGCCGAGCCCGGAGGTGCCGTTGACACGGGCGACAAGCAGGCAGAGCAGGGCGGCGATCACGGTCGCCGCGGAGGCGAAGATCGCCGGGCCCGCGGAGGCGAGCGCCGTGCGCATCGCCTCGTGCTTGTCGGCCTCGCGGTGCAGCTCCTCGCGGTAGCGGGAGACCAGCAGCAGGGCGTAGTCGGTACCGGCACCGAGCACCAGCACCGACATGATCGAGCTCGACTGGCCGTTGATCGTGACCCCGAGCTCGGAGACGCCATAGCCGATCGAACGCGAGAGCGCCTCGGCGAACAGCACCGCCGCCAGCGGGATGAAGAAGAACATCGGCGAGCGGTAGATGACGATCAGCAGGAAGATCACCAGGCTGACCGCGGCCAGCAGCAGCGTTCCGTTGATGCCTTCGAAAACTTCGATCGCGTCGGCCGAGAAGCCGGCGCCGCCGGTGATCTTCACCGTCAGGCCCGGGGGCGGACCGGCGACGTCCTCGCGCCAGGCCTTGACCGGGTCGACGATCCGCTCCCCCTCGCCGCCGGCGTCGATGTAGGCGGTGACGATCGCCGCCCTGCCGTCCGGGGAGGCGATCGGGCCGACGAACGGCGTGTAGCCGGGCGGCTGGCCCGGCACCGCCTTGACGCCATTCCCGGCAACGGTTTCGCCGTCGGCGACGATGCCGGGGAAGCGCCTGTCGGTCATCTTGCCGACGTCTTCGACGATGGTGCGACGGTCGGACGCGGTGAGGCCGGACTGGCGCTGGAAGACGATCACCGCGGGCGCCAGTTCGCCGCCCTGCAGCGACTTGGTCGCCTTCAGCGCGGCGGTCGATTCGGCCGAGCCCGGCAGGTAGGAGGTGGCCTCGTTGTTTTCCGCCTTTTCGAACTTGCCGGGCAGGTTGGCGGGGCCGGCGGCGACGAAGATGACCGCGAACCAGATCGCGAAGATGACCCACTTCGCTCGGCGGCCGGCGGCGAAGGTGAACATTGAGCCGCGCATCGGCGACATCTGTATCAGACAGTCGGCTTGGCGCGCGGGTCCTGTCGCCGGGGTGGGGGGTGCCCTCCTGGCGCTGCGATCTGCTCCGGGCGGAGGGACGGGGTCTGCTGCAGGGATGAGACCCTGCCCTCCCCAGACTCCGCGCTGGCGGAGGACACCCCCCACCCCGCCGCCACCCGCGCGAGGAGCGTCAGAGCTGAGCGGCCAAGGTGCGGGCGTCGGTGGTCGGGGCTTGGCAGGTGAAGCTCTCGCAGATGTAGGCCGTCGGCTTGTTGTCCAGGGCTGGGCGGTGCTCGAGGAGGGGTGGAGATTTGCTGCCCTCGGGGCCGCCGGCGAGCACTTGGTGGGGCCGGTAGCCCGAGCGGACGGCGGTTGCCAGCTCGCTCAGGTCGTCGCCGATCAGCGCCACCTGCCTGGTCGGGGAGAGGTGGAAGTCGAGGGCTCTGAGCAGGTGGGCGAAGGCGTCGGGCTGGCGCGGGGCGGCTTTGGCGAACAGGCGCAGGACGGCTTCGGCCTGCTGCTCGTAGGCGCGCTCGCCGCTGAGCGCGGCGAGGCGCAGCAGGCCCAGCGCCATCGCCGAGTTGCCGGATGGGATCGGGTGGTCGCCGATCTCCTTGCGGCGGGCGATCAGCCGCTCGTGATCGTCGGAGGTCGAGAAGAAGCCGCCACGCTCGCCGTCGCCGAAGCGGGCGATCGTCGTCTTCGCCAGCGCCTCCGCCTGCTCGTACCAGCGCGGCTCGAACGTCGCCTCGTAGAGGGTCAGCAGCGCTTCCAGCAGGAAGGCGTGGTCCTCGAGGTAGGCGTTGAGCCGAGCCTCGCCGTCCTTGTAGGTGCGCAGCAGGCGGCGCGTTCGCTGTTTGTCGCCTGTACCGCCACAAACAGCGAACGCGGGAGTGCGCATCCGGTCCAGCACGAATCCCGCGCACTCGCGCGCTGCGTCCAGGTAGTCCTCGCGATCCAGCGCCGCCCCCGCCTCGGCCAGCGCCGACAGCATCAGCGCGTTCCAGGCGGTCAGCCGCTTGTCGTCGAGGCCGGGGCGGGCCCGCTCCGCGCGCGCCTCGAGCAGCGCCCGCCGCGCCTCGGCCAGTCCCGCCGGCTCCCGGGCCGCGGCGCCGCCGGCGCGGCGCAGCACGCTGCGGCCCTCGAAGTTGCCGGCCTCGGTGACGCCGTAGAAGTCGATCGCCGCCTGCGCGGCGTCGCCAAGCACCGCCCGCACCTGCTCCGGCGTCCACACGTAGAAGCGCCCCTCCTCGCCCTCGGAATCGGCGTCCAGCGCCGAGTAGAAGCCGCCCTCGGGGCCACGCATCTCGCGCAGCGCCCAGTCGAGCGTCCGCTCGCAGACGCGGCGGTAGCGCTCGTGCCCGAACGCCTGCCAGCCGTGCAGGTAGGCGCGGGCCAGCAGCGCGTTGTCGTAGAGCATCTTCTCGAAGTGGGGGACGACCCAGGCGCCATCGACGGAGTAGCGCGAGAAGCCGCCGCCGAGCTGGTCGTGGATGCCGCCGGCCATCATCGCGTCGAGCGTGCGCTCGACGTGCTCGCGCTCTCCCCGCGCCAGCAGCAGCTCCAGCGCCGAGGCGGGCGGGAACTTCGGGGCGCCGCCGAAGCCGCCGCGCTCGCGGTCGGCCGACTCGCGCAGGGTAGTCAGCGCTCCGTCCAGCAGCGCCGCTCCGGGGGGCTCGGCGGCCGGCTCGATCGCGCCGATCGCGCCCAGCCGCGCCCGCGTCTCCGGCGCCCGCTGCCGCAGCTCCTCGCGGCGGTCGGCGAAGGTCTGCACGACCGCCTCCATCACCATCCCGAAGCTCGGCATGCCGCGGCGCTCGTCGGGCGGGAAGTAGGTACCGCCGTAGAACGGCACCCCGTCGGGGTCGCAGAAGACGGTCATCGGCCAGCCGCCGTGGCCGCTGATCGCCTGCACCGCCTCCATGTAGAGGGCGTCGACGTCGGGCCGCTCCTCGCGGTCGACCTTGACGCAGACAAAGTGCTCGTTCATGTAGGCGGCAGTGTCCGCGTCCTCGAACGACTCGCGCTCCATCACGTGGCACCAGTGGCAGGCCGAGTAGCCGACCGAGAGCAGCAGCGGGCGGTCGAGCTCGCGGGCGCGCGCCAGCGCCTCCTCGCCCCACGGGTACCAGTCGACCGGGTTGTCGCGGTGCTGCAAAAGGTACGGACTGGTCTCGCCGGCGAGGCGGTTCGGCATCTCTCCACACTACCCCGAGGTCCCGGGAGGCCAACTATTGGCTGCCCGGGGTCGCCGAAAGTAGGTCGGAGTGGCGCGATCGCCCTGACCGGACTCGCCCACGGTCTACATTTCGCTAATGGAGAACAGGCGGTTGACCACGCAGCGCGAACCGGCGATCGAAGCCGTGATGGAGAAGCTCGACGATGCCGACCGCGCGGTCGTGCTGGCGGCGATGGACCGGGCCGAGCGGACCGAGGCCGAGCTCCGCTACCTGGCCGATCACGACTCGCTGACCGGCCTGCTCGACCGCCGCCGCTTCCGCGCCGAGCTCGACCAGTACGTCTCCTTCACGGCCCGCTACGGGGGGCAGGGCGCGGTGATGATCGTCGACATCGACGGGCTGAAGGGGGTCAACGACCGCTTTGGCCACCACGCCGGCGACAATCTGATCCGCCGGGTCGCGGCGAAGATGCGCGAACGGGTGCGCGCCACCGACCTCATCGCCCGCCTCTCCGGCGACGAGTTCGCGATCCTGATGCCGCAGACCGACACCACGGGCGCGCTGCAGCTCGGCGAAGACCTGCGCGCCCAAGTGGCCGAAAGCGCCCAGCCGGCGGCCGAGGCCGAGAGCGCGACGATCAGTGTCGGGATCACAATGTTCGGCGGCAAGAGCGACACCGCCGCCGAGGCGGTGCTGGTCGCCGCCGACCAGGCGATGTACCGGGCGAAGGAGGGGGGGCGCAACCAGATCGCCCTGTTCCGCGATCCGGACGAGCCGCGGCGCGATCCCGCCCGCCGTCAGACGACCGCCGCGCGGATCCGCGACGCGCTGACCGACGAGCGGCTCAGCCTCCAGACCCAGCCGATCCGCAGCCTCTCCTCCGGCGGGATCGAGCGTTACGAGCTGCTGCTGCGGATGACCAGCGAGGAGGGGGAGATGCTGCCCGCGGCCTCGTTCATCGAGGCGGCAGAGCGCTCCGGGATGATCCAGGAGCTCGACCGCTGGGTCGTCTCGAGGGCACTCGAGCTGCTCGCCGAGCGCGAACGCCAGGGCGCGCCGCTGTCGCTCCACGTCAACCTCTCCGGCGCCTCCCTGAACGACGCCTCGGTGCTCGAGTTCATCGAGCGGCGGCTCGACGAAGGCGGCGCCGACCCCTCGCTCTGCACCTTCGAGATCACCGAGACGGCCGACGTCTACGACTACGACCAGGCCGCCGGCGGCGCCGACCGCCTCACCGACTTCGGCTGTCAGGTCGCGATCGACGACTACGGCGCCGGCTTCGGCCCCTTCCACTACCTGAAGCGGATTCCCTTCGATCTGATCAAGATCGACGGCTCCTTCGTCGAGAACATGCCGAGCAACGACGCCGATCAGCTGACCGTCAAGGCGATCGTCCAGATCGCCCGCGGGCTCGGCAAGGTGACGATCGCCGAGTACGTGCAGGACGACAGGACGACCGAGATGCTGCGCGAGTACGGGGTCGACATGGCGCAGGGCTTCCACCTCGGGCGCCCGGTCGACCTGGCCGAGGCCTTCCCCGTCTGACCCGGGCGGACGCCTATCCGCGCAACTCGCCCCGCTTCACCTTGCCGCTCGAGGTCTTCGGCAGCTCGGCGGCGAACTCGACGATGCGGGGGAACTTGTAGGGCGCGGTCTCACGCTTGCAGTGCTCCTGCAGCTCGCGGGCGAGCGCCTCGTCCGGCTCGCGGTCGCGGGGAACGACGATCGCCCGCACGACCGAGCCGCGCTCGGGGTCGGGGGCGGCCACCGCCGCCGCCTCGGCGACCCCGGGGTGGGAGAGCAGCGCCGACTCGACCTCGACCGGGCCGATCCGGTAGCCGGAGGAGACGATGATGTCATCGCCGCGGCCCTCGAAGAAGAGGTGGCCGTCCTCCTGCCGGACCAGGTCGCCGGTCGGCCACCACTCGCCCTCGAAGCGCTCGCCGTCGAGGTAGCGGCTGAAGAAGGTGGGGGAGGAGGATGCCTTCAGCTGGAGCTCGCCGGCCTCGACCCGCACCTCGATGCCCGGGAGGGGCCGCCCCATCGAGCCGGGGACGACCGTTGCGCCGGCGAGGTTGCCGCTGATGTGGCCGGTCTCGGTCTGGCCGTAGCCGTCCGCCGGCTCGCAGCCCATCGCCTGGCGGAAGGCGGCGATCGTCTCCGCCTCCAGCGCCTCGCCGGCGGAGACCATGCGGCGCAGGGAGGGCAGCGGGCGCAGGGGGGTGCGCTTGGCCAGCATCCGGTACTCGGTCGGCGCCTGACAGAGGACGCCGACGCTGAGCGCCTCGGCGAGGTCGAGCCGCTCGGCCGGGTCAAAGCGGCCCTCGTGGACGACCGCCGCGGCGCCGGTCAGCCAGGGTGCGACGAAGACGTTGCGGGCGGACTTCGACCAGCCGGGCGCGGTCGTGCACCAGGCCAGCTCGCCGGGCCGCGAGCCCAGCCAGTGCTCGGCCTGGGCCCGCTGTCCGGTCAGGTAGCGATAGGCGTGGACGACGCCGCGCGGCTCGCCGGTGGTGCCGGAGGTGAAGACGATCAGGGCCGGGTCCTCGGCGCCCATCTCGGCGAGCGCGGCCGGCGTCTCCTGCGGGCGGTCCTCATCCAGCGTCTCGGCGACCTCGGCCAGGGTCATCGCCGCCACCCCGTCGGGGACCTCGTCGAGCAGTCCCTCCTCGACCACGCAGAGCGCCGGGTCGGCGGCGCTCGCGCGCAGCTCCATGTCGTGGCGGCGCAGCTGCGGGCTGCAGGGCAGCGCCACCGCGCCCATCCGCCAGCAGGCGAGCAGCGACAGCGCCCACTCGATCCGGTTGCCGACCAGGGTCATCACCACGTCCCCGCGCCGCACCCCGCGCGCTGCGAAGGCGCCGGAGAGGCTGCCCGAGCGGGCGATCAGCTCGCCGAAGTGCCAGTCGCGCCGCCGGCCCTCGGCGTCGACGGCGACGATCCCGAGCCGCGAGGCCGGCGAGCGCTCCATCACGTCCTCGACGAAGTTCACGCGCGCCAGTCTGCCACCAGCGGACGTGCCGTGAGTTAGCTGCCCATATAGGGGGTCTAACTCACGGCACGTCCGTCCGTTGGGGTTGGGTCAGGCGTCGGAGAAGCGGAGGCGCGGGGCCGGGATATGGTCGAGGCCCCCGAGCGGCTGCGCGAGTAAGCGACGGCCTACCTCAACTCGGCGGAGCTCTTGCCGAGCAGCTGACGGGCGACGATCAGCAGCTGGATCTGCTGCGTGCCCTCGAAGATGTCGAGGATCTTCGCGTCGCGGGCCCACTTCTCGAGCAGCTCGTCCTCGCCGTAGCCGGCGGCGCCGCAGAGCTCGACGCAGCCGAGCGCGACCTCGACGCAGGTGCGGCCGGCCTTCGCCTTGGCCATCGAGGCCTGCAGCGAGTTGGGCTTGCCGTTGTCGGCCATCCAGGCGGCGTGCAGGGTCTGCAGGCGGGCCGCCTCGAAGTCGGCCTCCATCTCCAGGTAGCGGGCGACCGCCGCCGGCTGCGAGAGGGCCGGCGCGTCGTAGTCGATCTCGACCCCGGCCTCGGCCAGCAGTTCGCGCGCCCGCTCCAGCGCGGCGCGGGCGACGCCGACCGCCATCGCCGCGACCAGCGGGCGGGTGTTGTCGAAGGTCTGCATCGCCCCGCCGAAACCCTGCTTGACGTCGATCTCGGGGCTGCCGAGCAGCGCCTCCTTCGGCACCCGGCAGTCCTGCAGCGTGAAGTTGGCGGTGTCGGAGGCGCGGATCCCGAGCTTGTGCTCGAGCCGGTCTAGCTTCAGCCCGGGGTTGTCGCGCTCGACGATGAACGACTTGATCGCGGCCCGGCCCTTGGAGCGGTCGAGGCTGGCCCAGACGACGATCAGCTCCGCCCGGTCGCCCGAGGTGACGAAGATCTTCTCGCCGTTGAGCACGTACTCGTCGCCGTCGAGCTCGGCGGTGGTGCGGATCGAGGCCGAGTCCGAGCCGGCCTCCGGCTCGGTGATCGCCATCGCCGCCCAGCGGCCGCCGTAGCGCTCGAGCTGCTCCTCGCTCGCCACCGAGGCGATCGCCGAGTTGCCGAGCCCCTGCCGCGGCATCGAGAGCAGCAGGCCGACGTCGCCCCAGCAGAGCTCGACGATCCCCAGCACGGTCGAGAGGTTGGAGCCGTTGCGGTTGCCCTCCTCGCCGTCGCCGTTCGACTCGCGGCGCACGCCGGCGGCGCCGGCGCCGCTGTCGCCGCCCTCGTTCATCCCGTCGATCAGCGAGGCGAGCATGTCGAGCTCCTTCGGGTAGGAGTGCTCGGCCTCGTCGTACTTGCGCGAGATCGGCCGGAAGACCTCGGTCGCGACCTGGTTGGCCTGGCTGGCCAGCGGCCGGAACTTCTTCGGTATCTCGAGATTGATCATCGTCGTGCCTTTCGCTTAGACGAGCA
>CAVXSI010000001.1:0-10932 GCA_963764365.1 uncultured Solirubrobacterales bacterium | reverse complement strand
GAGGAGACGGTGGTGCCGCAGAACCCGCTCGACGTGCTCGCCCAGCATCTGGTCTCGATGGCGGCGATGGACGAGTGGGAGATCGACGCGGTCGAGCGCCTCGTCACCGCCGCCGAGCCGTTCGGCGAGCTCTCGCGCGAACAGCTCGAGAACGTGCTCGACATGCTCGACGGCCGCTACCCCTCCGATCGCTTCGCCGAGCTGCGGCCGCGGATCGTCTGGGACCGGACCAAGGGGACGATGCACGGCCGCAAGGGCGCCCGCCAGCTGGTCGTCACCAACGCCGGCACGATTCCCGACCGCGGCCTCTACGGCGTCCACCTGCCGGACGGGCGCCGGGTCGGCGAGCTCGACGAGGAGATGGTCTACGAGGCCCGCCCCGGCCAGACCTTCCTGCTCGGGGCGACGACCTGGCGGATCGAGGAGATCACCCGCGACCGGGTGATCGTCACCCCGGCCCCCGGCCTGCCCGGCGCGGTGCCGTTCTGGAAGGGCGACGGGATCGGCCGCCCGGCCGAGCTGGGGCGGGCGATCGGCGCCTTCTCGCGCGAAGCGGTCTCGCGCAGGCCGGAGGAGCTGGCCGGCGAGTACGACCTCGACCGCCGCGCCGCCGAGAACCTGGTCGCCTACCTGCGCGAGCAGCAGGCGGCGACCCGCGTCGTCCCCTCCGACGAGACGATCGTCGTCGAGCGCTTCCGCGACGAGATCGGCGACTGGCGGCTCTGCGTGCTTTCGCCCTTCGGCGGCCGCGTCCACGCCGCCTGGGGGCTGGCGCTCTCGCAGAAGATCCGCGCCGAGCGCGACCTCGAGGCCGACGCGATCTGGTCCGACGACGGCATCGTCGTCCACCTGCCCGACGCCGACGAGGTGCCGCCGGCGGACCTGGTGCTGGTCGACCCCGACGAGCTCGAGGACCTGGTCGTGCGCGAGCTCTCCGGCTCGGCCCTGTTCGGCGCCCGCTTCCGCGAGAACGCGGCCCGCTCGCTGCTCCTGCCCCGCGCCTACCCCGGCAAGCGCACGCCGCTCTGGCAGCAGCGGCTGAAATCGCAGAGCCTGCTCGAGGTCGCGCGCGACTTCCCCCGCTTCCCGGTGATCCTCGAGACCTACCGCGAGTGCCTGCGCGACGTCTTCGACCTGCCCTCGCTGCGCCAGATCCTCGCCGACCTCGACTCGCGCAAGCTCGGCCTGGTCGAGGTCGAGACGCCGACCGCCTCGCCCTTCGCCTCCTCGCTGCTGTTCGACTACGTCGCCACCTACATGTACGAGGGGGACACGCCGAACGCCGAGCGGCGCGCCGCCGCCCTCGCCCTCGACCGCGACCTGCTGCGTGAGCTGCTCGGCCAGGAGGAGCTGCGCGAGCTGATCGACCCCGAGGCGCTGGCCGAGGTCGAGGCGCAGCTGCAGCAGCGCACCGAGGCCGGTCGCGCCGCCGACCGCGACGCCCTGCAGCAGATTCTCCGCAACGTCGGCGACCTGACCGCCGAGGAATGCGCCCGGCGGGTCGCCGAGGGCTACTCGGCGGCCTCGATGCTGGAGAAGCTGGTCGCCGAGCGCCGCGCCGCCAGGGTGCGGATCGGCGGCGAGGAGCGCTATATCGCCGCCGAGGACGCCGGCCTCTACCGCGACTCGCTCGGGGTGCCGCCGCCGCCGGGACTGCCGGAGACCTTCCTCGCCGACCACCCCGACGCGATGCGGGCCCTGGTCCGCCGCTACGCGCGCACCCACGGCCCCTTCCCGACCGCCCAGCTGACTGCCCGCTACGGCGTCGACCCCTCGCCGGCGCTGCGCGAGCTGGAGCGCGAAGGGGCGATGGTCCGCGGCGAGCTGCTGCCCGGCGGCGGCGAGCGCGAGTGGTGCGACGCCGAGGTGCTGCGCCGGGTGCGCCGGGCCAGCCTCGCCCACCTGCGGCGCGAAGTCGAGCCGGCCTCCCGCGACCGCTTCGCCCGCTTCCTGCCGAGCTGGCAGAACGTCGACGCCCACCGCCCGGCCGGCGCCGGGCCGGACCGCCTGCGCGACGCGCTGGTGCCGCTGCAGGGGGTCGCGCTGACGCCGAAGGTCTGGGAGGAGGACGTGCTGCCGCGCCGCCTCGGCGCCTACTCGCCGAGCTGGCTGGACGAACTCTGCACCAGCGGCGAGGTGGTCTGGATCGGCGCTGGCGCCCGCGGCCGCGGCGACGGCCGCGTCGCCCTCTACTTCCGCGAAGACGTCCGCCTCGCCGGGCCGCCGCCGGCCAACGCCAGGCTGGACGCGCCCGAAGGGGTGGCGCAGGAGGCGATCCGGGAGCGCCTCGCCGCCGGCCCCTCGTTCTGGCTCGACCTGCTCGCCGACCTCGACTTCCCGGCGGAGGAATTGCACAACGCGCTCTGGGACCTCGCCTGGTCGGGCGAGGTGACCAACGACGCCTTCGCGCCGCTGCGGGCTCCGCGCCTGCGCTCGGTCCCGGCCCACGAGCGCCGGGGCCGCCGCTTCGCCCGCCGCCGCTCCGCCGCCGGCGCCGCGGTGCAGGGACGCTGGTCGCTGACCGCGCCGCTGTTCGCCGGCGCGCCGGGCGCCGGCCCGAGGCTGCGCGCCCAGGCCGAGCTGATGCTCGAGCGCTACGGGATCGTCACCCGCGAGACCGTCCTCGCCGAGGGCGTCCCCGGCGGCTTCGCGACCCTCTACGCGGAGCTCGGCAACCTCGAGCTGCTCGGCACCGCCCGCCGCGGCTACTTCGTCGAGGGCCTCGGCGGCGCCCAGTTCGCGCTGCCGGGCGCGGTCGAGCGGCTGCGCTCGCTGCCGGAGACCGCAGGCGAGTTCCAGGTCCTCGCGGCGAGCGATCCCGCCAACCCCTACGGCGCCGCCCTGCCCTGGCCGAAGCCGCCCTCCGGTCGCCGCCCCGGCCGCGCCCCCGGCGCCCACGTCCTCCTGCGCGACGGCGAGCCGCTGGTCTACGTCGAGCGCGGCGGCCGCAGCATCGTCCGCCTCGTCGAGCTCGACGAGGCGCGGCTCGCCGAAGCCGCCCAGGCGCTCGCCGACGCCGTCTCCGCCGGCCGCCTGCCGAAGCTCGGAGTGGAGAAGGTCGACGGCGAGCCGGCGATCGGCTCCGGCCACGAGCAGGCCCTGCTCAGCGCCGGCTTCAGCCGCGGCCCCCGCAAGCTCACCGCGTCCGCGCGATAATCGTCATATGGCTGATTCGGAGGAGAGCCTGGGGCCTGTCGAGCTGCTGCGCAGCGTGCCGCTCTTCGCCGACCTCGAGCAGGGCGAGCTGGAGCGCTTCTCGCTGGTCGCGGTGCCGCGCAGCTTTCCCGCCGCGACGCGGGTCTTCCACGAGGGCGATCGTTCCGACGCCTGCTACATCGTCCGCTCCGGCAGCTTCCGGGTGACCCGCGAGCACTCCGACGGGCGGGCGATCACGCTCGCCACGCTCAGCCCGGGCGACATCTTCGGCGAGCTGGCGATGCTCGACGGCGAGGTGCGCTCGGCCAGCGTCGAAGCGCTCAGCGACGGCGAGCTGCTGGCGCTGCCGGCGGGCGAGGTGCGGGCGCTGCTCTCCCGCCACCCGGAGATCACCGTGAAGCTGGTCGCCGCGCTGGTGCGGCGCCTGCGCGCCGCCAACGAGCGGATCTCGCGCCAGTCCTTCCAGACCGTCCCCAGCCGGGTCGCCGGCGTCCTCTCCCAGCTGGTCGCCGAAGAGACGCCGCGCGGCGCCGACGGGCGCGAGGTGACGATCCGCATGAACCAGGCCGACCTGGCGCAGCTCGCCGGCACCTCGCGGGAGAGCGTCAGCCGCTTCCTCGCCGACCTCGAGCGCGCCGGCATCGTCCGCCCGGGCCGCGGCCGGGTCACGGTGCTCGAACCGGCGAAGCTCCGCAACTACATCTTCTGAGCCCGGACTTCGACAGCCTCCGCGCGCAGATGGTCGAGCGGCAGCTGCGTCGCCGTGGGATCGGCGACGAGCGGGTGCTGGCGGCGATGGCGGCGGTTCCGCGCGAGCGGTTCGTCGCTGAGCGCTTCCGCGATCGCGCCTACGCCGACTCGGCTCTGCCGATCGGCGAGTCGCAGACGATCTCCCAGCCCTGGATCGTCGCCGCGATCTGCCAGGCGCTGGAGCTGACGGGGGGCGAGCGGGTGCTGGAGGTGGGCAGCGGCTCCGGCTATTCGGCCGCGGTCCTCTGCCGCCTGGCGGCCGAGGTGATCGGCGTCGAGCGCCACCCCTCGCTGGCGGCCGAGGCGCGCCGGGCGCTCGACTCGCTCGGCATCGCCAACGTCGAGCTGATCGTCGGCGACGGCAGTCGCGGCGTCCCCGGGCGGGCGCCGTTCGAGGCGATCGCCGTCCACGCCGCGGCGCCGGCGGCGCCGCAGGCCCTGCTCGCCCAGCTGGCCGAGGGCGGCCGCCTGGTCGTCCCGATCGCCGCCGACCGCGCCGACATGCTGACCGTCTTCCGCCGCCGCGGCGAGGATCTGCTCGCGGAGGAGATCGGGCCCTGCCGCTTCGTGCCGCTGATCGGCGAGCAGGGCTACGGGCCGGCCTGACGGGATTCGGGCGTGCCGGCGCCGCGCCCCGGGACGGATGGCCGGAATCGCGCCGCACGCTCGTCAGATACGCTCGCAGCGCGATGCGCGGCGGGATCTACGTGCTCAACTTCTACTCGACGATCTTCGTCGACCAGCTGAAGCGCGGGCGCAAGACGGCGACCATCCGGCTGGGCGACAAGACGGCCAAGTACGAGCGCGGCCAGGTGGTCTGGATCACGGTCGGCTTCCGCCACAGCCCGCGGGAGAAAATCTTCGCCGCGGTGATCGACGACGTCGAGGTGAAGAAGGTCGGCGACCTCTCGCCGCGCGACATCGAGCACGACAACCCGGAGTTCCGCCGGCTCGAGGACGAGGTCAAGTTCCTCGAACAGATCTACGGCCGCACGGTCGGCCCCGACGACATCGTCACGGTGATCCGCTTCTCGCAGATCGTCGAGCCGCCCGGCGCCCACTTCGGCAACGGAGAGACCCCGCGCCACAACTGATCGCCGGCCGGCCTGGCACCGAGTTGGGCCGTGGCCCTTGCGGTCCGATCGTCGTCTCCGCTATCTTTCCCGGGTGTTGGCACTCTCGTCTGTAGAGTGCCAAGCGCCGGAGGCAACTCAAACGGCTTCCCAGCGCGATTTTCGGCCTTATGACCAGTAATCGACCGATAACGGAGGTCCACGGATGAAGCTGAAGCCCCTCGGGGACCGGCTGATCGTCAAGCCGATCGAGGAGGAGGAGACGACCGCCAGCGGCATCGTCCTCCCCGATACGGCCAAAGAGAAGCCGCAGAAGGGCAAGGTCGTCGCCGTCGGCGACGGCGCGATCAACGAGGACGGCAGCCGCCGCCCGCTCGATCTGAGCGATGGCGACGAGGTGCTCTACTCGAAATACGGCGGCACCGAGGTCACCGTCGAGGGGGACGAACTGCTCGTGTTGCGCGAGTCGGACGTCCTCGCCAAGCTCGGCTGACCTTCGCCACCAGGACTTAGAGAACCAAGGAGGACTGAAAACAGATGGCTCACAAGGAGCTGAAGTACAAGGAGGAGGCACGGGGGGCGCTGCAGGACGGCGTCGACGCCGTCGCCGACGCGGTCAAGGTGACGCTGGGGCCGAAGGGCCGCTACGTCGTGCTCGACAAAAAGTTCGGCGCGCCGACGATCACCAACGACGGCGTCACCATCGCCCGGGAGATCGAGGTCGAGGACGTCTTCGAGAACCAGGGCGCCCAGCTGGTCCGCGAGGTCGCCACGGCGACCAACGACGTGGCCGGCGACGGCACCACGACGGCGACCCTGCTGGCGCAGATCATCGTCCGCCAGGGGCTCAAGAACGTCGCCGCCGGCGCCAACCCGCTGGCCCTGCGCCGGGGGATCGAGAAGGCGGTCGACGAGGTCGTCGAGAACCTCCGCGGGAAGCAGTCCAAAGAGGTTGCCGGCAAGGACCAGATCGCCCGCGTGGCGGCAATCTCCGCCGCCGACGACGAGATCGGCAACGTGATCGCCGACGCGATCGAGAAGGTCGGCAAAGACGGCGTCGTCAACGTCGAGGAGGGCCAGACCTTCGGCATGGAGCTGGAGTTCACCGAGGGGATGCAGTTCGACAAGGGCTACATCTCCCCGTACATGGTCACCGACCAGGACCGCATGGAGGCGGTGCTGGAGGACCCCTACGTCCTCATCGCCAACCAGAAAATCGGCAACGTGCGGGAGATCCTGCCGGTGCTGGAGCAGGTCATGCAGGGCGGCAAGCCGCTGCTGATCGTCGCCGAGGACGTCGAGGGCGAATGCCTCGCGACGCTCGTCGTCAACAAGCTCCGCGGCACCTTCACCGGCGTCGCGGTCAAAGCGCCGGGCTTCGGCGACCGCCGCAAGCGGATGCTCGAGGACATCGGCATCCTCACCGGCGGCGAGGTGATCACCGAGGAGATGGGCCTGAAACTGGAGAACACCCAGATCTCCCAGCTCGGCAAGGCGCGCCGCGTCGTCGTCTCCAAGGACACGACGACGATCATCGACGGCTCCGGTGACGCCGAGGACATCAAAGGCCGGATCAACCAGATCAAGCAGGAGATCGAGAACACCGACTCCGACTTCGATCGGGAGAAGCTCCAGGAGCGGCTCGCGAAGCTGGCCGGCGGTGTCGCAGTGGTCAAGGTCGGCGCCGCCACCGAGACCGAGATGAAGGAGAAAAAGCACCGTGTCGAGGACGCCCTGCAGGCGACCCGGGCGGCGCTCGAGGAGGGAGTCGTGCCGGGCGGCGGCGTCGCGCTGCTGAACGCGCAGAGCGACCTCGATCCGGAAAAGCTCGACGACCCCGACGAGGCGACCGGCGCGCGGATCGTGCACCGCTCGCTGGAGGAGCCGGTCCGTCAGATCGCCGAGAACTCCGGCCTCGAGGGCTCGGTCGTCGTCAACAAGGTCCGTGACCTGAAGGCCGGCGAAGGCCTCAACGCGGCCAACGGCGAGTACGGCGACCTGATCAAGGCCGGCGTGATCGACCCGACGATGGTGACCCGGTCGGCGCTGCAGAACGCCGCCTCGATCGCCAAGAACATCCTCGTCACCGAGGCGATCATCGCCGAGCCGCCCGAGAAGGAAGGCGCCGGCGGCGGCATGCCCGGCGGCGGTGGGATGCCGGACATGGGCGGGATGATGTAACCACGCCGAGGAATTCGGCTCGACGCCTCCCCGGGCACGCCGCCCGGCGCCGGGGCGGCGCCGGGCGGCGTCCTCAGAGGCCCGAATAGCGCTGCTATTCGGGCCTCTTGCGTTCTTGCCCGGCTTGCCGCGGCGCTCGCCAGCCGCACCCGCTGAGTCGCCGAGACGAATTCCCCGGCGTCAGGGGACCCGCGCCGAGCGCGGCGACGGCCGTCAACTGCCTTTCAGGACATCTTCCATCCGTTGCGGCTCCACGCCCAGGTCCCGCGCGTCGGCCGTGCCGCGCTCGCTGGTCATCGAGACCTCCATCAGCTCGGCCTCCTCCCAGGTGGCGAAGACGGCCTCGCCGAAGACCTTGCGGAGGGCGATCAGGCCGCCGCGGACCAGCGGCAGCGGCAGGTGGACGAGCGGGCGGGGGCGGCCGGCGACGCGGCTGACCAGGTCGGACATCTCGTCGTAGCTGAGCGTCTGCGGCCCGGCCAGCTCGTAGCGGTCGCGGCCGTCGCGATCCAGCGCCGCGAGGGTGCAGCGGGCGGCGTCCGCGGCCCAGATCGGCTGGAAGCGTGCCCGGCCGCTGCCGGAGACCGGCAGCACCGGCAGGAAGGAGAAGCGTCGCAGCAGGGTCACCCAGGGGTCGCTGCGGTCGTAGACGATCGACGGCGCGAAGACGATCGTCTCCAGCGGCGAGGAAGCGACGGCGCGCTCGGCCAGCCACTTGGCGCGGAAGAAGCGGGTGCGCTGGGCGCTCGCCGCGTCGAGCGCGCTGAAGAAGACGAAGCGGCGCACGCCGCTGCGCTCCGCCGCCCGCAGCAGGCGCACCGTCGCCAGCCCGTTCAGCTCCTCGATCCGGCGCGGCGGCTGGTCGCGGATCGTCGCCGCCAGGTGGACCACCGTGTCGACCCCGCGCAGGGCCTGCCGGACCAGGTAGGGATCGGACATCTCGCCGAGGTCGCCGAGGGCGATCTGCACGTCGACCCGGCGGTCGCCGAGCCGCCGCGGCTCGCGCACCAGGCAGCGCACCTCCTCGCCGCGCTCGAGCAGCAGCGGCAGCAGCCGCGACCCGATGCTTCCCGTCGCCCCGGTCAGTAGCAGCATCGGCACATCATCCCGAACGGGCGCCGCGTCATCCCCCGCGGGCCGGAATCCCTAAAATGTCGGCTCGCGCCGGGCGGGGGCCAGTTCCCCCCGGCACCCGCAAAGACGACCCAGGAGATAAGCCCCGAATGACCTACGTCATCGCCGAGCCGTGCATAGGCCAGAAGGACAACTCGTGTGTCGAGGTCTGTCCCGTCGACTGCATCCACCCGACGCCTGACGAGCCCGACTACGACTCGGTCGAGATGCTCTACATCGACCCCGACGAGTGCATCGACTGCGACGCCTGCGTCGAGGCCTGCCCGGTGGACGCCTGCTTCGCCGAGGACCAGCTCCCGTCCGAGTGGGCGAAATACGCCCAGGTCAACGCCGAGTACTACAAGAGCAAGGTCTAGGAGCCCGATCTTGCGTTGGAGTCCCGTGGCGCGGCGCTGAGCGCTCTCCGCCGACCGGGACTTCGCACATTGCTCAACTCGCCGGCCGTGAACTGAGCACATTGCCATAGCGGCACGCCCTTCGAAGTGGAGAAAATCGGCATGCCAACTCAAAGCAGACGTCCAATCGAGCGGAGGGGGAGTCGATGTCCAGTTCACGGGTACGAAACGAGATTGGGCTAATAACGGCTGTCGTGCTGACATTCCTCGCCGGCCCAGCGAGCGCCTTGGCTGGTGACGTTCCCACGAGGTTGAGCCGCTCGCCGGTTTCCAAACCGGCTATCCACCACGACACCTCCCCGCCGTTGCGCTCTGTCAAGCCAGCCCCAGTTGAAGGGGGTACGGTCGAAGTGCCCAATCCTTCCCTGTCTTTCCGTCCCAGCAGGTCGCCGCAAACCGCGACGGACGCGAGCGAAGCTCGGGCTTCTTCGCCTCTAATGCCTGCCACCACCGCAAACTTCGAGGGAATAGCTGAAGGCGGTGCAGTTCCACCGGACCCCTCCGGAGCGGCTGGGCCGGACCAGTACATGGAGGCCGTCAACGAGGAACTCGACGTCTATTCCAAGGATGGGACGCCGTTGCTCGAAGAACCCATACCGAACAATACGCTCTGGCAGGGCTTTGGAGGTACTTGCGAAACGGAAAAAGGCTATGACGGAACCGTCGTGTTCGATACGCTCGCGGAACGCTGGGTGATCCAACACCAGGTTGCCGGTACCCCCGACCTGATCTGCGTCGCCGTTTCCTCCTCCAGCGATGCAACCGGAACTTGGCACCGCTATAGCTTTGAATTCGAAGGAGCAGACTATTCGAAGATGGGTGTTTGGCCCGACGCTTACTATCTATCAACGAATGCGGGCGGATCACCCCAAGTTGAGGTGTGCGCATTTGACCGCGCGGCGATGCTCACCGGCGGGTCGGCAAGTGCGCAGTGCTTCCGTACCGACGGAGGCTCGCTCGAGCCCGCGTCGCTGGATGGCTCAACGTCACCACCTTCGGGTGAGCCCGAGTGGTTCGTAGCGCTCTCTGGATCGAAAGCGCTGGCCTACTGGAAGCTGCACATCCATTGGGAAACCCCCGCGAACAGCACGCTCACCGGTCCGACCAACCTTCCCGTGAAAGCCTTACAGCGCCATCGGAAAAATCTTGATTCCGCAGGCCGACACGGAAAACAAGATCGAGGTGTTATCACAGCTTATGTACCGCCTCGCATATCGAAACTTCGGCGACCACCAGTCGATGGTGGTAACACATGCCGTAGAAATCGGCAGCTCGGTCGGCATGCGCTGGTATGAGCTGCGGCCGAGCGGCGGTTCGCTCAGCGTCTACCAGCAGGGAACCTATGCGCCCGACGAAACCTATCGGTGGATGGGGTCGATCGCCATGGACAAGTCCGGCGACATGGCGCTCGGCTACAGCGTCTCGAGCAGCTCGCTGCACCCGGAGATCCGCTACGCGGGCCGGCTGATCAGCGATAACTGGGAACGATGCCCCAGCAGGAGGGCACTCTATACCCGGTGGACGAAGAATCGCCGATCGGATCGCAGACGTCAGGGACCCGCTGGGGCGAATACACGGAGATTACAATCGACCCATCCGACGACTGCACGTTCTGGTACGTCAACGAGTACCAGCCAAGCAACGGATCTGTCGGCAATTGGCATACGAGGATAGGCTCGTTCAAGTACCCGAGCTGCGGCACCCCCACCGCCTTTGCGGCCACCGACCCCGCCACCGACGTGGGGAGGGCAAACGGCGACCCTCAACGCGAGGATCAACCCGGCGGGCAGCGAAACCACCTACCAGTTCGAATACGTCGATCAGACCGACTTCGAAGAACACGGCTACGAAAACGCGATAGACGTGCCGGCCTCGCCGGAATCCGTCGAACCGGACACTTCGCCCGTCGCGGTGAACGAGCCGCTCACCGGGCTGAGGCGCGACCATCACGTATCACTTCCGGATCGCCGCGACGAATCGGCGCCGAAACCGTCTTCGGCGAAGACGAAACGCTGACGACCGAGAAATCGACCGCCCCACACCTCGAACCCCCCGGCGCACGGCTTCCCGACCTCCGCCCCTGGCCGGCGAAGGGAAAGTCTCGCTGCAGGGCCCGACCTCGGTCAACTGCACCGGCGAAGGCGAAGCGGGGACGCTGGGCGGCGAAGGCAGCTTCGAAGACGCCACCTCGGGCACCGCGACGCTCACCCTGCACAACGGCAAGGGGCCCTTCAACATCGCCT